>NZ_JBIRVV010000006.1:0-623676 GCF_044387305.1 Lentzea sp. NPDC020367
CTGAGACGTGATGCGTAGCCGATTGAGGCGAAGTAGAGTGATCCCATGCTGCCGAGAAAAGCCTCTAGCGAGCTTTCACGCGGCCCGTACCCCAAACCGACACAGGTGGTCAGGTAGAGAATACCAAGGCGATCGGGCGAACTGTGGTTAAGGAACTCGGCAAAATGCCCCCGTAACTTCGGGAGAAGGGGGGCCGTAGCGCTTGAAGCCTCTTGCAGGCTAGGGCGAGACGGCCGCAGAGACCAGCGAGAAGCGACTGTTTACTAAAAACACAGGTCCATGCGAAGTCGCAAGACGATGTATATGGACTGACGCCTGCCCGGTGCTGGAACGTTAAGGGGACCGGTTAGTCCGCAAGGGCGAAGCTGAGAACTTAAGCGCCAGTAAACGGCGGTGGTAACTATAACCATCCTAAGGTAGCGAAATTCCTTGTCGGGTAAGTTCCGACCTGCACGAATGGCGTAACGACTTCTCGACTGTCTCAACCGCAGGCCCGGCGAAATTGCATTACGAGTAAAGATGCTCGTTACGCGCGGCAGGACGGAAAGACCCCGGGACCTTTACTATAGCTTGGTATTGGTGTTCGATTCGGCTTGTGTAGGATAGGTGGGAGACTGTGAAGCGGCCACGCCAGTGGTTGTGGAGTCATCGTTGAAATACCACTCTGGTCGTATTGGATGTCTAACCTCGGTCCGTGATCCGGATCAGGGACAGTGCCTGGTGGGTAGTTTAACTGGGGCGGTTGCCTCCCAAAGAGTAACGGAGGCGCTCAAAGGTTCCCTCAGCCTGGTTGGCAATCAGGTGTTGAGTGCAAGTGCACAAGGGAGCTTGACTGTGAGACTGACGGGTCGAGCAGGGACGAAAGTCGGAACTAGTGATCCGGCCATGGCTTGTGGAAGCGTGGTCGCTCAACGGATAAAAGGTACCCCGGGGATAACAGGCTGATCTTCCCCAAGAGTCCATATCGACGGGATGGTTTGGCACCTCGATGTCGGCTCGTCGCATCCTGGGGCTGGAGTAGGTCCCAAGGGTTGGGCTGTTCGCCCATTAAAGCGGTACGCGAGCTGGGTTTAGAACGTCGTGAGACAGTTCGGTCCCTATCCGCCGCGCGCGTAGGATACTTGAGGAAGGCTGTCCCTAGTACGAGAGGACCGGGACGGACGGACCGCTGGTGTGCCAGTTGTTCTGCCAAGAGCATTGCTGGTTGGCTACGTTCGGAAGGGATAACCGCTGAAGGCATCTAAGCGGGAAGCTCGTTCCAAGATGAGGTATCCCACCCTTTGTGGGTTAAGGCCCCCAGCTAGACCACTGGGTTGATAGGCCAGAGGTGGAAGACCGGTAACGGTTGGAGCTGACTGGTACTAATAGGCCGAGGACTTGTTACAAAGACGCTACGCATCCACTGTGCGGTTCTGGAAGAACAACCAGAAACCGATCGCGACCCCGCGGGGTTGCTGGTTGTAATTTCATAGTGTTTCGGTGGTTATAGCGTTGGGGAAACACCCGGTCCCATTCCGAACCCGGTAGTTAAGCCCTTCTGCGCCGATGGTACTGCACTGGTTACGGTGTGGGAGAGTAGGTCGCCGCCGAACTTTACTTCCCTGAAGGGGCTTGTGATCGCGGGGCACAATTACAGTGCTTCGCTCACAGGCCCCTTTCAGCGTGTCCATAGTAGGAGGATTTGGTGTCCAGGTTCGGGGATCGTCCCGGCGACCGTCAGCGTGGCCAGGGAGACCGACCGCGCCATTCCGACGGTGGCCGTCCATCAGGCGACCGCAAGTTCAGCAGCAGCAACAACTCCAGCAACAGCTCCAAGCGCGGTGAAGGCTCCGGCGACCGCACCAGCGGCGGCGACCGTCGAGACAACCGCGCCGGCTCCAGTGACCGCGGCGGTTACCGCGGTCAGGGTTCCAGCGACCGCGGCAGCTACCGCAAGGACGACTCCGGCGACCGCGGTGGCTACCGCGGTGACCGTTCGAGCGACCGCGGCGGCTCCAGCGACCGCGGTGGCTACCGCAAGAGCGACTCGAACGACCGCGGCGGCTATCGCGGGCAGGGTTCCGGTTCCGGCGAGCGCAGCGGTTTCCGCAGCGACCGGCCCGGTTTCCGCAAGGACGATTCAGGCGACCGCGGTGGTTACCGCGGCCAGGGTTCCAGCGATCGCGGTGGGTACCGCAAGAGCGAGTCCAGCGACCGCGGTGGCTATCGCGGGCAGGGTTCGAGCGACCGGCCCGGCTACCACAAGGACGACTCGGGCGATCGCGGTGGCTACCGCGGCCAGGGTTCGAGTGACCGTGGCGGTTACCGCAAGAGTGAGTCCAGCGACCGTCCCGGCTACCGCAAGGACGAGTCCGGCGGCTACCGCAAGAGCGAGTCGGGCGACCGTGGCGGCTTCCGCTCCGGCGACCGGGCCGGCTCGGGCGAGCGCGGCGGATTCCGCAAGAGCGACTCCGGTGACCGTGGCGGCTACCGGGGTTCCAGCGACCGTGGCGGTTACCGCAAGAGCGAGTCCAGCGATCGACCCAGCTTCCGCAGGGACGACTCCGGCGATCGCGGTGGCTACCGCAAGAGCGAGTCCGGTGACCGTCCCGGCTACCGCAAGAGCGACTCGAACGATCGCGGTGGCTACCGCGGCCAGGGTTCGAGTGACCGCGGCGGCGATCGTGGTGGCTACCGGGGCGAGCGCTCTGGCGACCGTCCTGGCTTCCGCAAGGACGACTCCGGTGACCGCGGTGGCTACCGCAAGAGCGAGTCGGGCGAGCGCGGCGGGTTCCGCAAGAGCGACTCCGGTGACCGCGGCGGGTTCCGCAAGAGCGAGTCCAGTGACCGCGGTGGCTACCGCAAGAGCGACTCCGGCGACCGTCCTGGCTTCCGCAGGGACGACTCCGGTGACCGTGGCGGTTACCGCAAGAGCGAGTCCGGCGACCGCCCCAGCTTCCGCAAGAGCGACTCGGGCGACCGTGGCGGCTACCGGAAGAGCGAGTCCAGCGATCGTGGCGGCTCGCGTTCGAGCGACCGTCCCGGCTTCCGCAAGGACGACTCCGGTGACCGCGGTGGTTACCGCGGCCAGGGCTCCAGCGACCGTGGCGGCTTCCGCAAGGACGACCGGGGTTCCAGCGACCGTGGCGGGTACCGCAAGAGCGACTCGAACGACCGTGGCGGCTACCGGGGTTCCAATGACCGGGGTGGCTACCGCAAGGACGACTCGAACGACCGCGGCGGCTACCGGAAGAGCGATTCCGGCGACCGTCGCAACGACGAGCGTTCCGCCCCGCCGCGCGACGACCGTCGTGACGAGCGCAGCCGTGAGCGTGCGGCGCGCTTCCAGGAGCGTCAGTCGGAGCCGGAGACCACGGACAAGGCCTCTGCCGAGGTGACTCCGGCCGCCGAGCGCGCCGGGTACCGCCTGGGCGACGGCGCCGCGGCCACCCGTGCCGCCGCCGGTCGTGAGCCGGCCGCCGAGGCCGAGGTCGCCGCTGAGGGCGACGCGGCCGAGGTCGTCGAGACCAAGACCGAGACCAGGACGGACAGCGAGGCCGGCGTCGACGCGGACAAGCGTGACGACGAGCCGAAGGCCGAGTCGGACGACGCCGACAGCGCGGAGCAGAGCGACGAGGCGCCCGCGCCCCGTGGCGGACGGCCCGAACTGCCGGAGGAAGCCGACCTGTCGCTGCTCGACCCGGAGATCAAGGCCGAGCTGCGCAGCCTGCCCAAGGGCCTCGCGGAGATCATCGGACGGCACCTGGCCGCGGCCGGGCTGCTGATCGACGAGGACCCTGAGCTGGCCCTGGAGCACGCGCGGTACGCGCGGAGCAAGGCTGCTCGCGTCGGTGTCGTGCGGGAAGCGGCGGGTCTCACCGCCTACTTCGCGGACGAGTGGGCCGAGGCTCTCAGCGAGCTGCGGGCCGCGCGCAGGATGATGACCGGACCGGGCCACCTGGCGATCATGGCCGACTGCGAGCGGGCCCTGGGCCGGCCGGAGCGGGCGATCGACCTCGCCAAGGACCCGGCGGTCAAGGACCTCAGCCAGGAGGACGAGATCGAGCTGCGCATCGTCGCGGCCGGTGCTCGTCGCGACATGGGTCAGCTCGACGCGGCCGTCGTCGCCCTGCAGGGTCCGGACCTCGATCCGGGGCAGCGCAATCCCTACTCCGCGCGGCTCTTCTACGCTTACGCCGACAACCTGGCCGCGGCCGGTCGCATCGAGGAGTCCGTCAAGTGGTTCCTCAACGCCGCCGAGGCTGACGACGAGGGGGAGACGGACGCCGCCGAGCGCGCGTTCGAGCTGACCCAGGAGGAGACCCCGCAGCAGTGAGCGAGACGTTGGTCGACAGGTACGACGCGTTGCTGATCGATCTCGACGGCACCGTCTACCGGGGATCCGAGGCCGTGCCGGGTGCCGCCGAAGCAATCGCGGCGGCCAGAAGCAAGGGCGTCGGGATCCGTTATGTCACCAACAACGCCTCCCGCTCACCGCAGATGGTGGCCGATCACCTCGTCGAGCTCGGGTTCGAGACGAACGTCGACGAGGTGAGCACCTCCTCGCAGGCAGGCGCGGCCATGCTGGCCGAACGACTGCCGAAGCGATCCACTGTGCTCGTGCTCGGCACCAAGGCCCTGGAGGCCGAGGTGTTCAAGCGCGGACTCATCCCGACCGACACCGCGGAAGGCGCGGTGGCGGTCCTGCAAGGGCTGTCCATGGACCTCGGCTGGCGTGAGCTGGCCGAGGCCGCGGTGGCCATCCGCAACGGCGCGCTGTGGGTGGCGTGCAACGTCGACGCCACCCTGCCCACCGAACGCGGCCTCCTGCCCGGCAACGGCAGCCTCGTCGCGGCGCTGAAGACCGCGACCGACCAGGAACCGCTCGTCGCCGGCAAGCCCGCCACCCCGCTGCTCCAGCAGGCCGCGAAGGACCTCGGCGCGAACCGCCCGCTGGTGATCGGCGACCGGCTCGACACGGACATCCTCGGCGCGGTCAACGCGGGCATGGACTCGCTGCTCGTGCTCACAGGTGTGTCGACGGAGCAAGAGGCGCAAGCGCTTCCGGCTGAGCAAAGGCCCACGTATGTCGGCGCGGACCTGTCGATACTCCATCGGCTACCGTAAGACCGTGAGCTACCCCCTGCCCGGACCTCCGCCCAACCCGGCTGACGCCATCGACGGCGCGCTGGAGAGGCTCGACGGGCTCGAGAACGTTCCCCTCGACGAGCACGTGGCTCGGTTCGACGCCGTGCACTCGACGCTCACCGACGCACTGTCGAGCATCGACAAGGTGTGATGCACAGTGCCTCGCAGAGTGCGGCTCGACGCCGAACTCGTGCGCAGGGGGCTCGCCAGGTCCCGTGAGCACGCCAGCCAACTCGTCGCCGACGGACGCGTGAAGGTCCGCGGCACCGTCGCGACGAAACCCGCGACCGCCGTGGAGACCTCCGACCCGGTCGTCGTCAAGGACATCGGCAACGACCCGAACTGGGCCTCCAGAGGCGCGCACAAGCTCATCGGCGCGCTCGACGGCTTCAAGATCGATCCCACCGGCAGGCGTTGTCTCGACGCCGGCGCGTCCACTGGCGGTTTCACCGACGTGCTGCTGCGCAAAGGCGCGCGTCAGGTGGTCGCGGCCGACGTCGGCAGGGGTCTGCTCGACTGGAAGCTGCAGACCGACGACCGGGTCGTGGTGAAGGACAAGACCAACGTCCGCACCCTCACGCCCGAGGACATCGGCGGCAAAGTTGAACTCGTGGTGGCCGATCTTTCGTTTATCTCGTTGAGGCTTGTGCTTCCCGCACTGGCCGCGTGCCTCGACGAGGAGGGCGACCTGCTGCCCATGGTCAAGCCGCAGTTCGAGGTGGGCAAGGAACGCCTCGGCTCCGGTGGTGTCGTGCGCGAGCCCGAGCTTCGTGCCGAAGCCGTGCTCGACGTGACCAGGGCGGCAGCAGAACTCGGTCTGGCCGTGCACGGGGTCGTCGCGAGCCCGTTGCCCGGCCCGTCCGGGAATGTCGAGTACTTCCTCTGGCTTCGCAAGGGTGAACCCGTCCCTGCGGAGGAGATGGTGCGCACCGCCGTCGAAGAAGGGCCCCAATGAGGGAAGTCCTGCTGGTCGTCCACACCGGTCACCAGAGCAACATCGATCTCGCCCGTCAGGTGGCAGGCCGTCTCGCGGTCGGGGGCGTCACGACGAGGGTGCTCGACGACGAGGCGCGTGACCTCGGCCCGTCGTGCTGCACCAAGGTCGTGCCCGCCGACGACCACGCGGCCGAGGGCACCGAACTGGTGCTCGTTCTCGGCGGTGACGGCACGCTGCTGCGCGGCGCCGAGCTCGCCCGCCCGGCGCGGGTGCCGGTGCTGGGTGTCAACCTGGGCCGGGTCGGGTTCCTCGCGGAGGCCGACTCGGACGCGTTGCACGAGGCCGTCGGTCACGTGCTGGAGCGCGACTACTTCGTGGAAGAGCGCATGACGCTCGACCTCGTCGCGAAGGTCAACGGCGACGTGGTCGCGCAGACCTGGGCGCTCAACGAGATCACCGTCGAGAAGCTGATCCGCGAACGCATCCTCGACGTCGTCGTCGAGGTCGACGGCCGGCCGGTGTCGGCGTTCGGCTGCGACGGCGTGATCTGTGCGACGCCGACGGGCTCGACCGCCTACGCGTTCTCGGCGGGCGGACCGGTCGTGTGGCCGGACGTGCAGGCGATCCTGGTGGTGCCGAGCAACGCACACGCGCTGTTCTCACGGCCGCTGGTCGTCTCGCCGAAGTCGCACGTGGCGTTCGAGATCGACTCGTCGGGCCACCCGGCGGCGCTGTCCGCGGACGGGCGGCGCACGTTCGAGCTGCCCGCGGGCGCGCGGATCGAGATCGTGGAAGGCGCAGTGCCGCTCAAGGTCGTGCGGTTGCGCCAGGCACCGTTCACGGACCGGCTGGTCGAGAAGTTCGCCCTGCCGGTGAAGGGATGGCGGGGACCATCGGCAGGCTGACCGCGCCGCTCGGCGCGTCGGCACTCGCTGGCTATGGTGCCCCCAGAGCAAGGACCCATCCGGAAATGTCGGACCCGACAAGTAAGGTTCGCCCTGTGCTGGCCGAGATGCGCATCAATGGCCTTGGCGTGATCGACGAGGCCACCCTTGAACTGGACCCCGGATTCACCGTAGTGACTGGTGAGACGGGTGCGGGCAAGACCATGGTCGTGACCGGGTTGCACCTGCTCGGCGGTGGCCGTGCGGAGGCGTCGCGGGTGCGTACCGGGGCCGACAAAGCGGTGGTCGAAGGCCGCTTCCAGGCTCCGGCGGGCAGCCCTGCCGCGAAGGTGGCGGAGGAGGTCGGCGGCGAGGCCGACGAGGACGGGTCGCTGATCGCGATCCGCACGGTCGGAGCCGACGGCCGCTCGCGAGCCCACGTCGGTGGCCGCTCCGTGCCGGTCGGCGTCCTGTCCGAACTGGCGGAGCAGCTCATCGCCGTCCACGGCCAGAACGACCAGCTGCGGCTCATGCGTCCCACTGAGCAGCGTGCCGTGCTGGACCGCTTCGCGAGCGACGACGTGAGCGAGCCGCTGCGCGCGTACCAGGCCGTCCGCGAGGAGTGGCTGCGCGTCTCCACCGAACTGAAGGAGCGCACCGAGCGCTCGCGTGAGCTCGCCCGTGAGGCCGACCTGCTGCGGCACGGCCTGGGCGAGATCGACGCCGTCGACCCGAAGCCGGGCGAGGACGTCGAGCTGCACGACGAGGCCCGGCGGCTCGCCGACGCGGACCAGCTTCGTGAGGCCGCTCAGGGCGCGCAGTTCGCGGTGTCCGGGTCTCTCGAGGGAGATCCCGACAACCCCGGCGCGCTCGGGTTGATCTCCGAGGCCGCTCGCCGGTTGTCGGCTTCCGAGGACCCGAAGCTGCGGGAGATGGAGCCGCGGCTCGTCGAGGCGGCGACGTTGCTGGCCGACGTCGGTGCCGAGATCTCCGGCTACCTGGACCACCTCGAGGCCGACCCCGGCCGGCTCGAGTCGGTGCTGCAGCGGCAGGCCGAGCTGAAGGCGCTGACGCGGAAGTACGCGGCCGACATCGACGGCGTGATCGCGTGGGCCGCTGACGCCAGGGCTCGGCTGGGCGGGCTGGACACGTCCGAAGAGGCCCTGAGCTCACTGGCCACTCGGCGGGACGAACTCGCCGTCGAGCTGGCCGCGCTGGCCGAGCGGGTCACCGCCGCTCGGGTCGAGGCCGCGCTGGAGCTCGGGAAGGCCGTCAGCGAGGAGCTCGACGGGCTCGCCATGCCGCACGCGACGGTGGAACTGGCCGTCCGGCCCCGGCACGCCGAGGCCGGAGATGCCCAGGCGCTGGCCGTGGGGCGGTCGATCCTGCACGCCGGGTCGTCCGGAGTGGACGACGTCGAGCTGCGGTTGATCTCGCATCCGGGGGCCCCGGCGTTGCCCGTGCACAAGGGCGCTTCCGGTGGTGAGCTGTCCCGGGTGATGCTGGCGCTGGAGGTCGTGCTGTCGCACTCCGATCCGGTGCCCACCCTGGTCTTCGACGAGGTCGACGCCGGCGTCGGCGGGCGGGCCGCCGTCGAGGTCGGGCGGCGACTGGCTCGGCTCGCGCGGTCCCACCAGGTGATCGTCGTGACCCACCTGCCCCAGGTCGCCGCGTTCGCTGATCGGCACCTCGTGGTGGACAAGTCCGCCGACGGGACGTTCACGCGGTCCGCCGTGCGGAAGCTGGACGAGACGCAGCGGGTCGTCGAGCTGGCGCGAATGCTGGCCGGCATGGACTCGACCGACACGGGCCGGGCCCACGCCGAGGAGTTGCTGGCCGCGGCGAAGGCGGACAAGTCCTCCGCGGCCGTGGTGCGGCGGCGGAAGAAGAAGGGCTGACCTCGGGTTCGCCCTCGTCATCGCGGTTGAGCTGGGCGGTCGCGTCGTGGCCTTGTTCGGCATGATGGGGGTGTGACCGTTACCGGATCTTTGACCACGCGCCGGGTGTTCGGGGCCGTGCTGGTGGTCGTGGCCGCTGGGCTGGCTGTGGCGGCCACCTTCTTGACCACCTACACGGTGGAGGTCGCGGCCAACGGTCGCACCCTGCGGTTCGAGGCCACCTCCTGGGCGGTCGAGCGCGACGACTTCCACGAGGTGCTGATTCTGGAGCCCCTCGAGTTCGGGGAGCCCGCTCTGGGCGCCGCGCTGGTCATGGCCCTGGCCGCGGTGCTGGCCTTCCGGGTTCCCGCCGCCAGGGTCGGGTCGTTGCTCGGCGCCGGACTGCTGGTCGGCGTGGCCTGGTCCGCTGTCACCCGGCTGCAGGGGCTGGTCGACAGACTGTCCGACCTCGAGTCGCCGTTCACCATCGAGGTGGCGCAGGGAGACGGGGTCACCACGCTGATCGTCGCGGCCGGGGTGGGCGTGGTGGCGGCCGTGTTGCACCAGGAGCTGCCTCGGGCGGTTCGGGCCGAGGGCGCTGAAGAAGGGGTGGTCATCCACCAGATCGACGAGGCGGACGACACCGACACGCCGCCGTACGGATACCCGGTGATCGTGGAGCCCAAGAGTGATTGACCGTCGCAAGATCTCGTGGGTGCTGCTGGCGCTCGGTGCCGTGCTGGCGGTGATCGGGTCGCTCCAGGACGTCTTCAGCACCGTCTACAAGGGCTTCGGGACCGATCTGCGCTCCACCTCGACCCTGTGGATCACCACGTCGAACCCGCAGGACGGGGCTGTCGAACAGCCGGCGCTCTTCGCCGCCGGGTGGCCCGTGGTGGTCTCGGCGATCATGATGGCGGTCGCCGTGGTGCTGCTGGCGCGTCAGGAGACCGCTTTCGCCGGGCGGCCGCTGGCCATGGGTGGGGCCGGCGCGCTGGCCGGAGTGCTGTTCCTCTACACGTTCCAGTTGCGGGAGCTGAAGGAGCTCATCGACTCCGAGCCGCAGCGCGGATCGAGCAAGGACGAGCTGCTATACCACGACGGCTTCTACCTCCTGATGATCGCGGCCGCCCTCGGGCTCGTGGGTGCGGTGCTCGCCCAGCGCAGGAGTTCCGAGCCGGTGGTGGAGGACGAGGACGAAGGGGACGGTGTGGTCGTGCATCAGCTCGACAACGACGACGACACGCCTCCCTTCGGGATTGCGATTCCTGACGACGACGAGCGGGAGACCCGGTGATCGGGAGACCTACGGCGATCGCGTTGATCGCGGCCGGAGTGGTGCTGAGCGCCACGGCGATGGTGTTGCCGTGGTACTCGACGGCGTACGCCGGTGGCGTTGAGGTCGTCGTTCGCGCTTGGGGGACCGAGGTTCTCAACAAGCCCGGCGACTGGCCCGCGGGAGAACTCTCGCCCTGGTACGGGGTTCCCGTCGTGGTGACGGTCCTGTTGCTCGTGGCCGGGATCTGGATCAACCGCGCGGCGTTGGCCGGGGCTGCCGGGCAGCTCGGCGCGGTGGGGATCGTCTCGGCGCTCGTCGTGTCGGAACGCGGGCACGCGATCGAGCAGCAGGGCGACTTCGCGGTCGGGTTCGGACTGGTGTTCCTCGTCGTGGGAACGGTGGTCGGGCTCGTCGGAGCTGTTGCCGCGCAACGGGAGGCGGCGTGAGGAAGATCCTCGGCGTCGTGCTGCTCGGGCTCGCCGCGGTGGCCGCGGTCGGGGCCACGTTCCTGCCGTTCTCGGAGTTGCTGATCAGGCTTGCTCCCGGGCAGCCGCAGACCGCCTACGTCACCAGTGGGTGGAGCACGCACTTCGGTGGTGCCCAAGATGAACACGGACCGTTGTTCGGCATCCCGATCGTGGTGATGGCCGCAGTGGTGCTGATGGGCGTTCGGTGGCGGAAAGTCGCCTTTGCCGGGGCGGCCGGGTTGGCGGGCGTCACCGGAATGTTGTTCGTGTATTTGCTGAACGCCATCAGCTTTCACCAGGAGGGCAACATCGCCATCGATCCGGCGCTGCAAGCCGGGTTCGGCAACGGTATTTGGGTGCTCATAAGTGCAGTGGTTCTCGCGTTTGGAGCCGTAGTAGTTCACCCCGACGACTGACCAGCGAGAAATGCCCGGCGTGCCTCACCTGTCGCGTGCGCACCGTGAGTCACTATCGGCTCATGAAGCTTTCCGGGCTGCTGAGCCGCACCAACCACGAACTTCCCGGTGTCACGGGCGTCGCGCGGGTTGATCGGCGCGCGAGCGACCTGGTGCGGCGCGTCAGTGCCGGTGACATCGCTGTGATGGACCTCGTCGACCTCGATCGGCGGACCGTCGAAGCGCTCGTCTCGGCCGAGGTCGTCGGTGTCGTGAACGCGTCACCGTCGATTTCCGGGCGGTTTCCCAACCTCGGGCCGGAACTGCTGATCGAGGCCGGCATTCCGCTGATCGACAACGTCGGCGCCGTCGCGCTGCGGGAGATCAAGGAAGGCACGAAGATCCGGCTGCACGAAGGTGTCGTGTACGCCGGGGAACGTGAGCTCGCCAAGGGGATCGAGCAGAACGCCGAAAGCATCGCCGACGCGATGATCGAGGCGAAGGCCGGCATGTCGGCTCAGCTGGAAGCGTTCTCCGCCAACACCATCGAGTTCCTCCGCCGCGAACGCGCGCTGGTGCTCGACGGCGTCGGCGTGCCCGAGGTGTACGTGCCGATGCGCGACCGGCAGGTGCTCGTCGTCGCGGGCGGCCCGTCGCACGCCGAGGAACTGCGCAAGCTTCGCAAGTACATCCGCGAGTACCGGCCGGTGCTGATCGGCGTCGACACCGGCGCGGACACGCTGCACGACGCCGGACTCAAGCCGGACATCATCGTCGGCGACCCCGACGGCATCGGCACCGCGTCGTTGCGCGCGGCGTCCGAGGTGGTCGTGCCCGCGCAGACCGACGGCCACGCGCCCGGCCTGCAACGGATCCAGGACCTCGGCATCGGCGCGGTGACGTTCCCGGCGTCGGGCAACGCGGAGGACCTCGCGTTGCTGCTCGCCGAGGCGCACGGGGCGTCCCTCGTGGTGACGGTGGGGCTGCGCGCGACGTTGCGCGAGTTCCTCGACCGCGGGCACTCCGGTTCCAACCCCTCCACGTTCCTCACCAGGCTCAAGCTCGGCAGCAAGCTCGTCGACGGGGAGGCCGTCGCGACGTTGCACCGCAGCAGGGTCTCGCTGGGCGTGATCGTCCTGCTGGTGACCGCCGCGATCGTCGCCATGGCGGCGGCCCTCGCGGTGTCCGGCGTCGGTCACGTCTACGTCGACATCGTGGTCGACGGCTGGCAATCCGTCGTCAACTGGTTCAAGGGGTTCTTCTCGTGATCACGCTGCGCTACCACATAGTTTCGATCACCGCGGTGTTCCTCGCGCTGGCGGTCGGTGTCGTGCTGGGGTCGACCGCGATCAGCGGGCGGCTGCTCTCCGGGCTGAGCGACGAGAAGAACTCGTTGGCACAGCAGGTGAACGACCTGCAGAACGACCGCAACGCGTTGAACGCCAAGCTGACCGAGGCGGACAAGTTCGCCGCGTCCGTCGGCCCGCTGGCGGTCAAGGACCGGCTCACCGAACGCACGGTCGTCATCGTGACCACGTCGGACGCCCGTCCGTCCGATCGGGACGCTCTCGCCGGGCTGCTGAAGTCCGCGAGCGCCACCGTGACCGGCGAGATCCAGCTGACCGACGCGTTCGCCGACCCGTCGCGCGGCGACCAGTTGCGCGATCTCGTGGCACGGCTGCAGCCCGCCGGCTCCCAGCTGCCCACGGCCGCGGACCCCGGTACCCGCGCCGGCGGTCTGTTCGGGACGTTGCTGCTGCTCAACCCGTCCAACAACGAGCCGCAGGCCACGGCCGACGAGACGGCGTCCGCGCTCGCCGGGCTGACCAACGCGGGCTTCGTGAAGGCGACCTCGGGCGTGAAGCCCGCGCAGCTCGCGATCGTGCTGGCCGGTGGTGCCGCGATCGGTGACTCGGCCGCGGACAGGGCCTCGACCGTCGCGCGCTTCGCCACCCAGCTCGACCGGTCCGGCGCGGGCGTCGTGCTGGCCGGTGCGAACGGTTCCGCGAACGGCACGGGTGCGATCGGCGTCGTCCGCGCGGACACCGCCGCGACCTCGATCCTGTCCACGGTGGACAACTCCGACACCCCGGCGGGTCAGGTCGTCGTGGTGATGGCGTTGCGCGAACAGCTGGAGGGCCGCTCCGGCCGTTACGGCGTCGCGGGCAACGCAGAGGCCTCGTCGCCGGGCACGGCCGGCTAGTGCTCGGTCGTCCACTCGCCGGGTAGGGCCTTCAGGAGCTGGTCCAGCGCGTCCGGCGTGCGGGCGCGGGCCCACAGCCACTGGCGGTCGTCCTCGCGGACGATCAGGTCGTCCGCGGCGAACCAGCGGGTGCCGGGACTGTGCAGCGGCAGCAGTGCGAAGTGATCTTCGAGCAGGGAGACGTCCGCCTCGGACGTCTCCCTGTCCGCTGTCTCGGCCCCGTCGCGGTACAGCGCCTCGGACAGCACCATCTCCACGCACGCCAGGGAGAACCGGGGCAGCCACGCGTCCCAGCGCTCCTCGGTCCTGTCCACGAGGTCGAGCTTGATCCGGACCTCCGGGTCGTCGCCGTCCAGCGCGGTGCCCCAGGCCGCGACCCACTGGTTCTCGTCGCGGAACACCAGGACGTCGTCGACCACGCGCAGTTCGGACGGCGTCAGCAGGCGGTCCTGGTTGCTGGTCAGGTCGGGACGCTTGCCGAACAGGGCCAGCGCCTCCTTCACCGCCTCGGGCAGCCGGACGAGCAGCTGCTCCTCGGTGGCGGCGAGATCCGCCCGGTTCCAGCCGTCCTGCGGTTCCAGCGGCTCGGCCCACGCGGCCGCGAAACCCTCGATGAAACGCCACGCCGCCGAGCGGTCGTGCATGGCTCGTGCGGCGCTCCCTGCCACGTCGAAGGTCACGTGACAACGATTCCTGATCCCGGCGCGTGCCGTGGGAGTTCGGGAAAACCCCTCGCTGCGCCGATCGGGTGATGTGATCTGCCGGGTCGTGGTGCGCTGAGTGACCGGCGGCGTGTTAGCGTTATGGCCCGTGGATAGGGGGATTCGGCCCCCACGATTTTCACGGGAGCCCCGTTGGTGCAGCAGGCACGTACGACCAAGCACGTCTTCGTCACAGGGGGCGTCGCCTCCTCCCTGGGCAAGGGGCTCACGGCCTCCAGTCTCGGCCAGTTGCTCACCTCGCGCGGCCTGCGGGTAACGATGCAGAAGCTCGACCCGTACCTGAACGTGGACCCCGGCACGATGAACCCGTTCCAGCACGGCGAGGTCTTCGTGACCGACGACGGTGCGGAGACGGACCTCGACATCGGCCACTACGAGCGGTTCCTGTCGCGCGATCTGAGCGGCGAGGCCAACGTCACCACCGGTCAGGTGTACTCCGAGGTGATCGCCAAGGAGCGGCGGGGTGAGTACCTGGGCGACACGGTCCAGGTGATCCCGCACATCACCGACGAGATCAAGCGCCGCATCCGGGCGATGGCCGAGCCGGACGCCGACGGCGTCACTCCGGACGTGGTCATCACCGAGGTCGGCGGCACGGTCGGCGACATCGAGTCGCTGCCGTTCCTCGAGGCGGCCCGTCAGGTCCGCCACGACGTCGGCCGCGACAACGTCTTCTTCCTACACGTCAGCCTGGTGCCGTACCTGGCGCCCAGCGGCGAGCTGAAGACCAAGCCGACGCAGCACTCCGTCGCGGCGCTGCGGAACATCGGCATCCAGCCCGACGCGATCGTGTGCCGGGCGGACCGGGAGATCCCGGACGCGCTGAAGCGCAAGATCGGCCTGATGTGCGACGTCGACACCGACGCCGTCGTCGCGGCCGTGGACGCGCCGTCGATCTACGACATCCCCAAGGTGCTGCACTCCGAGGGCCTCGACGCCTACGTCGTGCGCCGCCTCGGCCTGCCGTTCCGCGACGTCGACTGGACGGTGTGGGGCGACCTGCTGGAGCGGGTGCACAACCCGTCCGAGACGGTGAAGATCGCGCTCGTCGGCAAGTACGTCGACCTGCCCGACGCCTACCTCTCGGTCACCGAGGCGCTGCGGGCCGGCGGTTTCGCGCACCACGCCAAGGTCGAGATCAAGTGGGTGCCGTCGGACGAGTGCCAGACGCCCGAGGGCGCGGCACGGGCGTTGTCCGGCATGGACGCGGTGCTGATCCCCGGCGGGTTCGGCGTGCGCGGCATCGAGGGCAAGGTCGGCGCGCTGAAGTACACCCGCACGCGCGGTGTGCCGACGCTGGGCCTGTGCCTCGGCCTGCAGTGCATGGTGATCGAGGCCGCGCGGAACCTCGCGGGCATCGAGGACGCGAACTCCAGCGAGTTCGAAGAGGGCGGCACGCCGGTCATCTCCACGATGGCCGACCAGCAGGACGTCGTGGCCGGTCAGCGCGACATGGGCGGCACGATGCGCCTCGGCGCGTACGTCGCCAAGCTCACGCCGGGTTCGGTCGTCGCTCAGGCGTACGGCGCGACCGAGGTGTCCGAGCGGCACCGTCACCGCTACGAGGTCAACAACGCGTACCGGGGCAAGCTCGCCGACGCCGGCCTGGTGTTCTCCGGTGTCTCGCCGGACGGCCGCCTGGTCGAGTTCGTCGAACTGCCGACGGACGTGCACCCGTTCTACGCCGCCACCCAGGCGCACCCGGAGCTCAAGTCGCGTCCCACGAAGCCGCACCCGCTGTTCGCGGCGTTCGTGAAGGCCGCGATCGACTACCGGGTCGCCGACCGGTTGCCGCTGAAGGCCGGGGCTTCCAAGTGACGCGTCACGACTTCCGGACGGTCTCCAGCGAGGACCTGCACGTCGGACGTGTGGTCGCGCTGCGGGTCGACGACGTCGAGATGCCCGGTGGCGGCACGGCCAAGCGCGAGGTCGTCGAGCACATGGGCGCCGTCGCGGTCGTGGCCGTGGACGACGCGGGCCAGGTCGTGCTGATCCACCAGTACCGCCACCCGCTGGGCAGGCACCTCTGGGAACTGCCTGCCGGGCTGCTCGACCACGACGGCGAGGAGCCGGTCGTCGGCGCCCGCCGCGAGCTGGCCGAAGAGGTCGGGCTCGACGGCGGACGCTGGGACACGCTGGTCGACACGGCCGCGTCTCCCGGGTTCACCGACGAGGTCGTGCGGGTGTTCCTGGCGCGCGAGCTGTCCGAAGTGGAGCGCGAGGTGCAGGGCGAGGAGGAGGCGGATCTGGAGATCCACCGCTTCCCGCTCGACGAGGCCGTGCGGATGGTGCTCTCGGGCGAGATCGTGAACTCGTCCGCGGTCGCCGGGCTGCTCGCGGCGCGTGAGGTGCTGGCGGGACGGGCGGAGCCGCGTCCCGCCGACGCACCGTTTCGCGACAAGCCGACCCGGTTCGCGGCGCGCAAGAAGTAAGTTGGGCTGATGCAGACGCTGAAGGGTTCTCTCTCTCGGATGAGGGGACCCCTCAGCGTGCTCGCGGCCGGCGCCGCGGGTTCCGTGCTTTTGCTGTTCGTCGACCCGAACCAGCCGGGCAACCTGTTGCCCAAGTGCCCCTTCAAGGCGCTCACCGGGCTCGACTGCCCGGGCTGCGGGATCACGCGCATGGTGCACGCACTGCTGCACGGCGACGTGGTGGCCGCATGGCATTTCAACGCCGTGCTGCTCGTGCTCGGTGTACCGCTGATGGCCTGGCTCTTCACGCGCTGGACGCTGAGCCGATGGAAGGGAGAACGGCGACCGGTGCCGCCATCGGTCGGGTTCGCCGCTCTCGCCGTCATGCTCGTGTGGGGCGTGGGCCGCAACATCGCCGGCGTCTAGCCCGTGTCCTGCAAGTTCATTGGGCGGCACCGCCTCCGAGTCTCTCGCCCGCGCCTCTCACCGAACGAACTTGCAGGACACGACCTAACCCTTCAGCGGGCGTCCTTCCGCGTCGGTGCCGCCGTTGATCAGGATGAGCACGCCGTCGATCAGCGACCAGATGCCGCAGCCACCGCACGTCAGCAGCTGGGCGACCGCGATTCCGGTGTCCCCCATGTAGAACCGGCCGATGCCGAAGTTGCCGAGGAACAGCTGGAGCAGGCCCGCGGCGATCTTCGACTTGTCCGAGTACGGCACGCCCGTGTACGGGTCGCGGCCCCACGGAGCGCCGGGGTCGTAACCCACGCCGTGGGGAACCATGCCGGGCGGCGGGACCGCGTACTGCGGGCCGGTGGGCGGCGGAACCGCGTACTGCGGCTGCGGGCCGGTGGGCGGCGGGTAGTACGGCTGGGTGGGCTGCGGCGCGTAGCCGGGCGGCGGCGGGGGCACGGCGGTGAACGGCACCGAGGGCGGCGCGAGGAACGGCGGGTGGGGCTGCGGCAGGTCGCGGAACAGCTCCGCGAGCTCGACGTAGCTCTGCGCGCCGGACGCGCGGTTCACGCGTTCCTGGTACTCGCCGATGTCGAGCCGCGCCATCGCGAAGTGGTCGTTGAGCGCGGTGATCGCCTCTTCGCGCTGCTGGTTGCCGATGCGCTGCTGCTCAGGCCCGAATGCTTCTGACACGGCTGGCCACGTTATCCGATGCAGCAGATCGATATCGGGAATACGCTGCGACGATGCTGGTCGGTGTCCCAAAGGAGATCAAGAACCACGAGTACCGCGTCGCGATGACACCGGCAGGAGTGGTCGAGCTGGTGCGTCGCGGGCACTCCGTCGTCGTCGAGCGCGACGCCGGTGCGGGCTCGTCGTTCCCCGACCAGGAGTACGTGGCCGCCGGTGCGCGGATCGTCGCCACGGCGGACGAGGTGTGGGGGTCCGCGGACCTGGTCCTGAAGGTCAAGGAACCGATCGAGCCCGAGTACCACCGCATGCGCCGCGATCAGGTGCTGTTCACCTACCTGCACCTGGCGGCGTCGCCGTCGTGCACTGACGCGATCGCTTCGTCCGGGATCACGGCCATCGCCTACGAGACCGTGCAGCTGGCGGACGGGTCGCTGCCGTTGCTGGCGCCGATGAGCGAGATCGCCGGGCGGATGGCCGCCCAGGTGGGCGCGCACTGCCTGGAACGGGCCCAGGGCGGCCGTGGCGTGCTGCTGGGCGGTGCTCCCGGCGTCGCGGCGGGCAAGGTCGCGGTGATCGGCGCGGGTGTGGCGGGGATGAACGCGGCGACGATGGCCGTCGGCATGCAGGCCGAGGTGATCGTGCTGGACAACAACGTCAACCGGTTGCGGCAGATCGACTTCACCTACCGCGGGCACCTCCAGACGATCGCGTCGAACGCCTACGAGGTCGAGAAGGCCTGCCGCTGGGCGGATCTCGTCGTCGGGGCCGTGCTGGTGCCCGGTGCGAAGGCGCCGAAGCTCGTCAGCAACGACCTGGTGTCGCGGATGCGGTCCGGCAGCGTGCTCGTGGACATCGCGGTCGACCAGGGCGGGTGTTTCGAGGACACGCGGCCGACCACTCACGACGCACCGACGTACCGTGTGCACGATTCCGTGTTCTACTGCGTCGCGAACATGCCCGGTGCCGTGCCGAACACGTCGACGTACGCGCTCACGAACGTGACGCTGCCGTACGTCATCGCGTTGGCGGACAAGGGTTTTGAGGCTGCGGTGGCGTCGGATCCGGCTTTGGCCAAGGGCGTCAACGCGCGTGACGGGAAGATCCTGTTGGAAGGGCTCGCGTGATTGCAGAGTTGGTGGCGACCTATCTCGACCACCTCGCCGTGGAACGCGGCACCGCCCGCAACACGCTCGACTCCTACACCCGCGACCTGCGCCGCTACTCCGAACACCTGGAGTCCTTGGGTGTCACGGATTTGGGTGCGGTGACGGAGCTTCAGGTGAGTGAGTTCCTGGCCGTGTTGCGCGAGAGCGGGCTTGCGGCGTCTTCTGCCGCACGGACGTTGGTCGCCGTGCGCGGGTTGCACCGCTTTGCGCACCGTGAAGGCGTTGTGCCGCAAGACGTCGCACGTGCCGTGCATCCGCCTTCGCCGCCGAAGAGGCTGCCGAAGGCCTTACCGATCAATGAGGTTCTCACCCTCCTGGAAACTGTGGGAAACCTCAGGGACAAAGCGCTGCTGGAGTTGCTGTACTCGACGGGAGCGCGAATTTCCGAGGTGGTCGGGCTGGACGTGGATGACATCGACGCTTCCGAGCGGACGGTGTTGCTGGACGGGAAAGGAGGGAAGCAACGGCTGGTTCCGGTCGGGCGGCCGGCGTTGGCGGCGGTCGACGCCTATCTGGTGCGGACGCGTCCCGCGTTGGCGGCGAAGGGGCGTGGCACACCTGCATTGTTCTTGAATACAAGGGGTGGAAGGCTCTCCCGGCAGAGCGCGTGGACCGTTCTGAAGACCGCCGCGGAGCAGGCTGGAATCACCGCGGTCGTGTCTCCTCACACGTTGCGGCATTCGTTTGCCACCCATCTGCTGGAAGGGGGTGCTGACGTTCGGGTGGTGCAAGAACTCCTCGGGCACGCATCCGTTACGACCACTCAGGTGTACACACTGGTAACCGTTACGACTTTGAGGGAGGTCTACGCAACTGCTCACCCTCGAGCCACTGGAACATGAGGCTTCCACGGGTACGGTGGGCAGGTGCCGAACTTGGACGAGCCGTCCCCACAGGCCATTGATCTAGCCGCTGTGCTGCACGCGCTGAGTGACCCGACAAGGCTCGCGGTCGTGCGCCAGATCCAGTTGAGCGGTGAGAGGCTGTGCGGGGCTTTCGAGGTCGACGTCGCGAAGTCGACCCTTTCCCAGCATCTGCGGGTATTACGCGAAGCGGGCATCACACGAACACGCTGCCGAGGCAATCAACGGTGGGTGTCACTGCGCCGCGATGACCTGGACCACCTCTTTCCGGGCCTGCTGGACGTGGTGCTTTCCGCCGCCGATCGGCGAACACGAACGGATGTCGCTGTCTGAGCAACTCTTGACAAGCCCGGCGAGGCGCGTTGCCGCTCGCACGGGTGCGGCCTAGGCTGCGCCCGGAGAGACGACTACGACCAGTGAGGGAACGCCAGCCATGTCGACACCGGAGCACGCTTTCGCGCCCCGTGCCGATCTGAGCCTGGCTCCGCACGCCGCGCCGGTGGACGACGTCGCCACGGAGCAGGTCGACGGCATCGGCCCGACGGGCAGACCGCGTCGTCACATCCCAGACCCGCCGCCGTTGCTGCACCACGGCCCGGCGAAGATCCTGGCTGTCTGCAACCAGAAGGGTGGCGTCGGCAAGACCACGACGACCATCAACCTGGGCGCGGCGCTGGCCGAGTACGGCCGCCGCGTGCTGCTCGTCGACTTCGACCCGCAGGGCGCGTTGTCGGTGGGCCTCGGCGTGCACCCGCACCAGCTGGAAACCACGATCTACAACGTCATCATGGAGAACGACACCGCCGTTCCCGACGTCATCCGCAAGACCATGGTCGAGGACATGGACCTGCTGCCGAGCAACATCGACCTGTCGGCAGCAGAGATCCAGCTCGTGTCGGAGGTGGGCCGCGAGCACACGCTCGTGCGCACCCTTCGCCCCGTCATCGACCACTACGACTACGTGCTGGTCGACTGCCAGCCCTCGCTCGGCCTGCTCACGGTGAACGCCCTCGCGGCCGCGGACGGTGTGCTGATCCCGCTGGAGTGCGAGTTCTTCTCGCTGCGCGGGGTGGCGCTGCTCATCGACACCATCGAGAAGGTCAAGGAACGCTTGAACCCGAAGCTCAACATCACCGGCATCCTCGCCACGATGTACGACCCGCGCACGCTGCACTCGCGTGAGGTCATGGCACGCGTCGTGGAGGCGTTCGGCGAGATCGTGTTCGACTCGGTCATCAACCGCACGGTGCGCTTCCCGGAGACCACCGTGGCCGGTGAGCCGATCACCCGCTGGGCACCGCGCTCGGCCGGCGCCAACGCGTACCGCGGCCTGGCTCGCGAGGTGATCGCCCGGTGAACCGTCGCCCTTCACTGCCTGGGGCGGCGGAACTGTTCCGGCTGACCTCTGCCGCGCCCGCGCCCGAGGTCTCCTCGGACGAGGTCACCCCGCAGCAGCGCCGTGGTTCCGGCCGCACCAAGCACACCACGAAGATCACGGTCTACGTGTCCGACGAGGAACTGCTGGCCCTGGAGCAGGCGCGGCTCGTGCTGCGCGGCTCGCACTCGCTCGCCGTCGACCGAGGTCGTGTCGTGCGTGAGGCGATCGCCATCGTGCTGGACGACCTCGAGACGCACGGTGACGCGTCGTTGCTGGTACGCAGGTTGCGCGAGCAGTGACCGAGGAAGCCCCTGCTGAGGTTGCTGCTCCGGACGATGGCAAGTTCAAGGTCAGGCTCACGAACTTCGAGGGTCCGTTCGACCTGCTGCTGCAGTTGATCTCCCAGCACACGCTCGACGTGACCGAGGTGGCCCTGCACACGGTCACCGACGACTTCATCGCGCACCTGCGCGGCATGGGCGACAAGTGGGACCTCGACGAGACCACCGAGTTCCTGGTCATCGCGGCCACGCTGCTGGACCTGAAGGCCGCCCGGCTGCTGCCCACCGGTGACGTCGAGGACGAGGACGACCTGGCCCTGCTGGAAGCGCGCGACCTGCTGTTCGCCCGCCTTCTGCAGTACCGGGCCTACAAGCAGGTGGCGGCCCTCTTCGCCGAGCTGGAACAGGGCGCGTTCCGGCGCTACCCGCGCTCGGTGTCGCTGGAACCGCGCTTCGAGGGCCTGCTGCCCGAGGTGATGCTCGGCGTCACGCCCGGCAAGTTCGCCCTGATCGCGGCCGCCGCCTTCCGTCCGAAGCAGAAGCGCACGCTGTCGGTCGACCACATCCACCAGCACCGCGTGTCGATCCGCGAGACCGCGGACGTGCTGCGCGCGATGCTGATCGAGAAGGGCACCGCGTCGTTCTCGGAGATCGTCGCCGACTGCACCGAGACCATGGAGGTCGTGGCGCGGTTCCTCGCGCTGCTGGAGCTGTACCGGGAGAAGTCGCTGGCCTTCGAGCAGGAGGACGCGCTCGGGCCGCTGCAGGTGACGTGGGTGGGCGGGACGTTGCAGGACGCGCAGGCGCAGGTGCACGCCGGCGACGAGGATGAGGACTACGGCGGATGAGCGAGCCACTGGTGGGACCGGACGCGGCGGAGATCGAGAAGCCGGGGCCGGCGTTCGACGGGGGCGAGCCCGAGGCCACGGAGGCCGCCGAGCCGGACGCCGCTCTCGACGACGCCGCTCCCGCCCCCGTCGTGCTGGAAGAGCCCGCCGAACCCGAGCCTGAACCCGAGCCTGAACCCGAGCCTGAAGCCGACCCGGCCGACGCCGAAGACGCCGCCGACCTCGAAGCCCAGCTCCTCGCCGCCGCCCCCGAGGAGGCGATCGAGGACAGCGGCCTCCCGGACCTCACCGACGACGCGGTCTTCGAGGCCGCGCTCGAGTCGGTGCTGCTCGTGGTGGACAGCCCGATCCCGGAAGACCAGCTCAGCAGCGCCCTTGAGCAGCCGGTTAAGCGAATCAAGGCGGCACTCCGTAGACTGGCTGCTCGGTACACCGAGTCCGGCAGTGGCATCGACCTGCGCAGGGCGGGGGACGGCTGGCGGTTCTACACGCGGGACCGGTTCGCCCCGTTCGTGGAGAAGCTGCTGCTCGACGGTCAGCGCGCGAAACTCACCCGCGCGGCCCTCGAGACGCTCGCGGTGATCGCCTACCGGCAGCCTGTCACGCGGGCGCGGATCGCGGCGGTTCGCGGCGTCAACGTGGACGGCGTGATCCGGACCCTGGTCGCACGGGGGCTCATCGAGGAGACGGGCACCGACAGCGACACGGGTGGGATCCTGTACCGCACGACCGAACTGTTCCTGGAGCGGTTGGGGCTGTCGTCGCTTGCCGACCTGCCGCCAATCGCCCCGCTCCTGCCCGAAGTGGATGCGATCGACGATGTCTGACAACGAGGGCGTGCGCCTGCAGAAGGTGCTCGCGCAGGCGGGTATCGCCTCGCGCCGCGCTTCCGAAGAGCTGATCGAGCAGGGACGGGTGCAGGTCGACGGCCAGGTCGTGCGCGAGCAGGGCCGCCGGATCGACCCCGAGACGGCCGTGGTGCACGTGGACGGGCTGCGGGTGCAGATCCGCGAGGACGTCGTCACGATCGCGCTCAACAAGCCGTACGGGATGCTCTCCACGATGGAGGACGACCTGGGCCGCCCGTGCGTCGGCGACCTGGTGCGCAACCGCAAGGAGCGGTTGTTCCACGTCGGCCGCCTCGACGCCGAGACCGAGGGCCTGCTGCTGCTCACGAATGACGGCGAGCTCGCGCACCGGCTGATGCACCCGAGCTACAACGTCAAGAAGACCTACCTCGCCGAGGTCCCCGGCCCGGTCGAGAAGGGTCTCAACAAGAAGCTCAAGGCGGGCATCGAGCTGGAGGACGGGCCGGCCAAGGTCGACTCCTTCAAGCTCATCAGCGCCGTGCCCGGCAAGGCGCTGGTCGAGATCGTGCTGCACGAGGGCCGCAAGCACATCGTCCGCCGCCTCATGGAGACCGCCGGTTACCCGGTGCAGTCGCTGGTCCGCGTCGCCGTCGGTGAGGTGTCGCTCGGCAACCAGCGTCCCGGTTCGATGCGGGTGCTGAACCGCCAGGAAGTCGGCGGCCTCTACAAGCTCGTCGGGCTCTGACCAGACCCTGAAATCCCGCTCGTCCCTCCGGCCCCAGAGCCGGGGGGACGAACCGCGGTGAGCCCGGTCCACCGGGCCGATCTGCCAGGGCGGTTCACCGGCACCTCGCGCGGGACTTCTGCGAGGACTGCGCGGAACTGCGTGAGCCGTGGGTGGCTCGTGCGCGGGCCACCCACGGCCACTCCGGCGCCGGTTCGGGGCGCGAGCACCGGGTCTTCCCCGTGGTAGTTCGTCTACCTCGACACTAGGGCGAACGGGTTGTTCACGGTCATGTGTTCGCCGCTGAACAAAGTTCTCTGAACAATGACGGGATGCCGAGACGGGAACGCCCTCTCGAGGAGGGCGAGAGCGGTGTCCTGCGGTTCGCGGCGGAACTGCGCCGGCTGCGGGAGCGGGCGGGCAGCCCCACCTACCGGGAGCTGAGCCGGCGGGCGCACTACTCGGCCGCGGCGTTGTCGGAGGCGGCGGGCGGGCGGAAGTTGCCGAGTCTCGCGGTGACCAAGGCGTACGCCAAGGCCTGCGACGCCGATCCGGAGGAATGGGCGCGGCGGTGGCGGGCCGTGGTCGAGTCCGAACCGCATGCGGCGCACGACAGTCCGTACGTCGGGCTCGCGATGTTCCAGCCAGACGACGCGCCGAAGTTCTTCGGGCGGGAGCGGTTGACGGCCGAGCTGCTCGCCACCAGGAAGCGGTTCACCGGCGTGTTCGGGCCGTCCGGGGTGGGGAAGTCGTCGTTGCTGCGGGCCGGTCTCATCGCCCGCACCCGTGAACCCGTCCTGCTCTTCACACCTGGCGCGAATCCCGTGGAGGAGTGCGCGCTCGCGCTCGCCCGGCTCACCGGCGGGGAGGCGGTCGAACTCGCCGACGAACTCGAAGACCCTCGGCAACTCCAGCACCGCCACGGGCACCTCGTGGTCGTCGACCAGTTCGAAGAGCTGTTCACGTTGTGCCGCAACGAAGAGCTCCGCCAGTGGCTGATCACGGCGCTCACCGGCTGCCGGAAAGTGGTGATCGGCATCCGGGCCGACTACTACGGCCACTGCGCGCAGTACCCCGAGCTGGTCGAGGCGCTCGAAGGCTCCCAGCTCCTGCTCGGCCCGATGACGCCGGACGAGCTCCGCCTCGCGATCACCGAACCCGCCGCGGTCGTGGGAGCCAAGGTCGAAACGGCGTTGCTGGCGAGGCTCATGGCCGATGCGGTCGGGCAGGCGGCCGTGCTGCCGTTGTTGTCGCACGCGCTCGCGCAAACCTGGCAGCACCGGCGCGGCATGACGCTGACGCTCGCCGGTTACGAGGAGGTCGGCGGCCTCGAGCACGCCGTCGCCCGCACCGCGCAGGAGGTCTTCGACGAGCTCTCCCCGGCGGGGCGGGAGCAGGCGAAACGGATCCTGCTGCGGCTCGTCACCGCGGAGAACACGAAACGCCGCGCGCACCAGGCCGAGCTCGAAGCCGACGACGAGGTGCTCTTCGCGCTGGCGGCGGCGCGGCTCGTGGTGATCGACCGCGACGGCGTCGAACTGGCGCACGAGGCGTTGATCCGCGGCTGGCCCACGTTCCAGGGCTGGGTGGAGGAAGATCGCGAGAACATCAAGGCACAGCGCGAACTCACGCTCGCCACGCAGACCTGGGAGTCGCTCGACCGCGACGCGGGCGCGCTGTTGCGGGGACGACGCCTGGCGAACGTTCCCGAGGGACTTTCCCTCAACGCCGGGGAACGCGCCTTCCTCGCCGCGAGCCTGGCCGCGGAACAGGAGGTCTCGGCGAGTGCCCGAAGACGCACCCGCCGCCAACGCCAGCTGCTCGCCGCGCTCGCGGCACTCGTGGTCGTCGCCGCCAGTTCGACCGTTTTCGCCCTGCAGGCAGGCAAAGCCGCCGACGAACAACGTGCCAACGCCGCCGTGCTGAGAGCGGTGGGCGAGGCCGCCGCGCTGCGCTCCACGAACCCCGCCCTGGCCCAGCAGGTCGCGCTCGCCGCCTATCAGCTCGTGCCGTTACCCCAGGCGCGCAACGGTTTGCGGCAGGAGGACGTGCCCTCCCAGGTGCTGCGCGAGGCCCAGTCCGAGGTCACCGCGCTCGTGGTCGGGCCGACCCTGCAGCAGATCGCGACCGGGCACCGCGACGGCACGGTCGTGCTGACGGGCCTGGCCGACCTGCCGGCACCGCGTGCCTCCTATGACGCCACCAGGCATTCCGGTGCCGTCACCGCTCTCGCGATGGACTCGACCGGCGGCCTGGTCGCCTCCGCCGGCGACGACGGCACCGTGCACGTCGTCGACGTCTCGCTCGGCAAACCACGCGAACTGGCCGTGCTTCCCGTGCGCGCCATCGCGATCGCCTGGCAGGGCACCACTCTCGTCACCACCGACGACGCCGGCACCTTGAGCTTCTGGACGGACCTGCGCGGCGAACGCCCGAGGCTCCTGACCACCGCCCAGCTCGGCCTGGGGCCGCTGGCGGGGCTGTCGTTCCGCCCGGACGGCCAGGTCCTGGCCGCCGTCACCACCGGCCGCGCCGTGCACCTGGTCGACGTCACCGACCCGCGCGACGTCAAGCTCCTGTCGCTGACCAGGGAGTTCGCCGGCACCGCCCAGTTCGCCGGTGCCGGGGACCTGATGACCGCCGCCCGCACGGCCGTGCACCTCTGGGACACCACCGACCCGCGCGCCCCGGTCCTGCGCGCCAGGATCCCCTCCGGCGGCGGCGAGGTCACCTCGGCCTGGCTCGGCGCGGGTCACGTCGCGATCGCCACCGACGACGGGCTGGTGCGGCTCTGGCGGCTCGGTGCCGGCGAACCCGTGGAGCAGGCCCTGCTGCGCGGGCACGCCGGACCGGTCACCGCGGTCGGCCTGACGCCCCAGGGCGACGAGGTCGTGACGGGCGGTGCGGACCGGGCGGTGCGGCTGTGGAACGCGGACCCGCGTGACCCGGCGGTCAGGATCTGCGAGCAGGCCATTCCGCGGATGAGCCGCGAGGAGTGGCGGCAGTACTTCGGCGATCTCGACTTCACCCCGCCGTGCCGCGACTGAAAGTCCCAGCACCGGGCGGGTGGAACGATCACGAAGCGCACGTCAGGACGATGAGCGGTTAGCAGGCCGTTAGACGGAGGACGAACCTCTGGTGGACAATCCCGCCAGGAGGCGGCATGCCAAGAGGGGAACGTCCGCTGGGGCCGGAGGACACCGCGTTGCTGCGGTTCGCCGGTGACCTGCGCAGACTGCGTGACCAGGCAGGCAAACCGAGCTACCGCGAGCTGGCCCGGCGAGCGAACTACTCGCCGACCGCGTTGTCCGACGCGGCCGGTGGGCGCAAGCTGCCGTCGCTCGCGCTGACGCTCGCGTTCGTGCGTGCCTGTGAGGCCGATCCCGCCTCCTGGACCAGGCGCTGGCGTGAGCTGGCCGCCGAGCACACGCAGCCGTTGCACCCGAACACGCCGTACCCCGGCCTCGCCCCGTTCACCGAGGACGACGCGAAGCGGTACTTCGGGCGTGAGTGCCTCGTGGAGCAGGTCGTCGAGTCGGTCAAGGCCAAGCCCCTCACCGTCGTCTTCGGCGCCTCCGGATCCGGCAGGACGTCGCTGCTGCGGGCCGGTCTGCACCCCGCTCTGGACGACGCCGTGGTGATCACGCCGGGACAGGACCCGATCCAGGACCTGGCCGCCGCCCTCGCCGACGTCTTCGAGAACACCACCGCGGACCGCCTGGCCGAGGAGTTCCGGGAGGACCCCGACCACCTGCGGCTGCGGATCCGCCAGCACCGCCCCGGCCTCGTGCTGCTCGTCGACGACTTCGAGAAGGCACTGGACGCCGAGGACTTCGTCGCCGCCGTCACCCGCTGCCCCCACGTCGTGCTCTCCGTGCGCGCCGACCACGAGCAGCGCTGGCGCGAGAAGGGCATCAGCGGCACCGAGATCGTCATCGAGCCGATGAGCGCGGACCAGTTGCGCCGAGCCATCACCGAACCCGCCGCCAAGATCGGCGCCACCGTCGAGACCGCGGTCATCGCACGGCTGGTGGCCGACGCCGCGAACCAGCACGCGCTGCCGCTGGTGCAGCAGGCGTTGCTCGAGACGTGGCGGCGCAAGCGCGGCATGACGTTGTCGCTCGCGGGCTTCGAGGAGTCCGGCGGCATCGAACACGTCGCCGCGCAGGCCGCCGAGACGTTCTTCACCGGCCTCGCCGAGGACGACCAGCGAGCGGCCAGGCAGATCTTCCTGAGACTCGTCTCCGTGCAGCGCAACGGGGTCGCGCACCGCCGCGCCCGCAGGCTGGACATCGGCACGCGCCTGCTGGACCTCCTCGCGAAGGCCAGGCTCGTGACGCTCACCGAGGACGGCGTCGAGCTGACCCACGACGCCGTGCTGCGCTGGCCCAGGCTCGCCGGGTGGATCGACGAGGACCGCGAGAACCTCAGGACGCACCAGCAGCTCGTCACCGCGATCGAGCTGTGGGAGGCGAGCGACCGCGATCCACTGGCGCTCTACCGAGGTCCGCGGCTGCGCAAGGCCAAGGAGCTCGGCGAGTTCTTGACGGTGCAGGAGCGCCAGTTCGTCGACAGGAGCATCAAGCGGGAAACACGCCGTTCGACGGCGTTGATCGCGGTCGTGGCGGTGCTGCTCGCGCTGGTGCCCGGCACCGTCGTCTACGCGCTCGCGAACGAACGCAAGATCACCGAGATGAACGACCGCGAACTCGGCGGCAAGGCGCTGTCGCAGTCCGAGGCGTTGCTGGAGCAGCGTCGGCCGTACGCGGACAAGTTCGCGCTGGTCGGCTACGAGGTCAGCCCGTCGGCCGAGGCCGAGAAGGTGCTGCGGCTCGCGAGCGCCGTCGCGCGCGGCATCCCGTTCACCGGCACGCCCAAGGACGACGCGGACGTGGTCGTCGCCCCGCGCGGGGAGATGGCCGCGGTGACCGACGAGGACGGCACCGACCGGATGTGGAGCATCGACGAGGACAAGGCGGTGCCGGGCAAGAAGTTCGCCGACCGCCACCGGGTCGTCAAGCTCGCCGAACGCCGTGCCGTCACGAAGGACTTCACCGGCCAGGAACACCTGTGGGCCGTCAACGACGCGGGCGAGATCACCTATCTCACGGCGCTGCCCAGGCGGTTCCGCACGCTCGACCTGAGCCCGGACGGCTCGCGGATCGTCGGCAAGGTCGGCGACGCGGTCGAGGTCGGGCTCCCGACACCGGACGAGTCCGAGCACGCGGAGCTCTACGACCTGAGCGACCCGCGCAACCCCCGCAAGCTGCCGATGCCGGTGCGCGATCCCGAGACCGTGGCGCTGAGCCAGGACGGCCGTGAGCTCGCGACCGGCCTCTGGGACCCGGCCACCGGCACCACGACCATCGAGTTCTGGAGCATCGGCGGCACCGTCGAGTCCGCGGGACCGCCGTTGTCCCAGCACGTCTACGTCCGCGGCATCACCTACAGCGGCGACGGGCGCTGGCTCGCCGTCGAGCACTCGTCACCCGAGTCGGTCGTCGAGGTGTGGCAGCGCGTGCCGAGCGGAACGCCCGTGCTGCGCGCACGGCTCGACACCGCGTTGCGTGCCGGAGCCCGTGTCACGTTCTCCGATGACGGTCGCGTGGCCGTCGTGCGCGACAACATCTTCGAGGTGCACCAGCTCTACCCGAACGACCGTGCGGCGGACCGGCTCGCCTACGTCGTCGGGCACGGCAGCTCGACGCGCGCGGTGTACCGGCCGCAGAACCGCGACTTCCTCGTCCGCAGCGGAGGTCAGGATCCCGAGCTGCTGCCGTACGACCTCGACACCGGTTCGATCATCAAGCGGATGTGTGAAAAAGACGGCGCACGGCTCACGGACTCCGAATGGGTTAAGAGCTTCGGCGAAGTGGAGCGCGTAGAGGTCTGCTGAACCGCCGCGATGTGTGGGAAACAACCCGGAGTTGAGCAACCACGCATTGTGAAGCAGAGATCCACTCTCTAGGGTGACCGAGTGCGTGCGTTCACAAGGGGACTACTCGGCATTGCCGGGTTCCTCGCGCTCTGGGAGCTCTTAGGACGCTCTCCCCTTCTACCTGCGGACGCGCTTCCGCCACCGTCCGTCGTGTTCGGTGAGCTCGTCACGCAGTTGACCTCGCCTGCGTTCATCAGTCATGTCGTGGCAACGGTCTTGGCGGTGCTGATCGCGATCGTGATCGCCATCGCCATCGCGGTGCCGAGTGGACTGGTGCTCGGCAGCGTCCCCGCGGTGCGTCACGCGACTCGGGCGATCATCGAGTTCCTGCGCCCGATCCCTTCTGTGGCACTGATTCCGCTCGCTCTGGTGATGCTGGGGTTCGGCCCGGAAACGAAGATCACGCTCGCGGTCTACGCCGCGCTGTGGCCGATCTTGTTCAACACCATCTACGCGCTCGACGAACTGGACCCGTTGCTCGTTGAGACGTCACGGGTTTTCGGCACCGGACGTGTCGGCGTGCTGTTCCGCGTGGCTTTGCCGAGCGCGCTGCCCTTCGTCCTCACCGGAATCAGGCTCGCGGCCACCACGGCACTGATCGTGATGGTGAGCGTCGAGCTCATGGCAGGCAGCCAGGTCGGCCTGGGCTACTTCATCATGGAGGCCCGCAGCGGACCCGGCCGAATGGACCAGGTGCTGGTCGGCACCGTGGTCGCGGGCACGATCGGTGTCCTGCTGAACAGCGGTCTCGAGCGCGTCCGCCGGCGTTGGGTGGCCTGGTGAACAAGTTTCTTCAACGGTGGACCGTTTTCGCCGGTCTCATCGTCGTGTGGCAGTTGCTCGGCATGCTCGCCGAGGACCCGTTCTTCCCCCCGCCCTCCGACATCGTGACGGCGGCGTGGGAGTGGTGGGTGCTGGAGCCGCAGAACGTCACCGAGCACGTCCTGCCGTCGATCGGCAGGCTGCTGTCGGGCTGGGCGATCGCCTCGGTGATCGGTGTGGCGCTGGGGCTGCTGCTCGGCCGTTCCGACCGGGCGATGGAGTACGCGGGACCGCTGCTGGTGTTCCTGCGCTCGATCCCGCCGCCCGCGCTGGTGCCGGTGTTCCTGCTGCTGTTCCGCGGCGACACGACGATGCAGCTCGCGACGATCGTGTTCGGCGTCATCTGGCCGGTGCTGCTCAACAGCGTCGACGGTGCCCGTTCCGTCGACGTGACCAAAGTGGACACTTCCGCGGTTTTCCAGATCCCGCGCCATCAATGGATTCTGGGCGTCGTGCTGCCCGCCGCCTCCCCGAAGATCTTCGCGGGGCTGCGGGTGTCGCTCTCCTTGTCACTGGTGCTGATGGTCATCTCCGAGCTCGTGGGCACGGACAACGGCATCGGTTCGCAACTCATGCAGGCACAGCGCGAGTTCGACTACACGCGCATGTGGGCCGGCATCGTCCTGTTGGGCGTGCTGGGCTACGGACTCAACACCGCACTTTTGGCGGTAGAACGCAGGGCTTTGGCGTGGCAACCGAGGAGTCGGGATGAGCAACATGCTTGAGGTGGCGGACCTAGGCCACACCTACGGCGACTACGAGGCCATCGGCGGCCTTACGTTCACCGTGCGCGCCGGCGAACTGGTGTGCGTGGTCGGGCCATCCGGCTGCGGCAAGTCCACACTGCTGCGCACGATCTCGGGACTCATCACACCCTCCCGCGGTGACGTGTCCCTGAAGGGTTCCCACCTCGCGGTGGTGTTCCAGGACTACCAGCGCTCGCTGTTCCCCTGGCTTTCGGTGCAGGGCAACGTCGAGTTCCCGCTGCGCTCCCTGCCGCGTGCCGAGCGCCGCAAACGAGCGGCGGAAGCCCTGGAGTGGGTGGGTCTCGGCGCGGCCGCGAAGAAGCGGCCGTGGCAGCTTTCCGGTGGTATGCAACAACGTGTGGCGATCGCGCGCGCTCTGGCGTACCGGCCGGCGTTGTTGTTGATGGACGAGCCGTTCGCCTCGGTGGACGCGCAGACCCGGTTCGAACTGGAGGACCTGTTGCTTCGAGTGCGCCGTGAGCACGACACGACCGTTCTCGTGGTCACGCACGACATCGACGAGTCGGTGTACCTGGGAGACCGCATCCTGGTGCTGTCCGGCTCGCCCGCGAAGCTGGTGGCCGACCTGGAGGTGCCGCTTCCCGCGGAGCGCGACCAGGTGACCACGCGCACCGACGAGGCCTTCGTGGCGTTGCGCTCCAAGGTGGCGCGGCTGCTGAACGTCGGTGGCAAGCAGACCCTGGACGTCGAGAAGTGGGCTGCGGCGGAACGGGAATCGCTGAGCGAGACCGTGTCTTCCTGACAGACGTTCCAAAACAGCTTCAAGACAGCAGAGCCCCGGACCACCGCGGTCCGGGGCTCTGCTGCGTTCTCAGTGCCCACTGGAGGCTGTGAGCACTGTTGTGGCGAGACGGACGCCCGCGCTCGGGGGCAGAGCGCTGAGCGCCCGTCGTGAGGTTCCCCTTGCCCCGCAGGGCCAATCAGAAGACCTGAAGATCAGAAGTGGATGTCGAGGTCGGCGCCGTTGCCGATGCCGCCGTCGAGCACGTTGATGTCGCCGACGTGCACGTCACCGACGACCTGGCCGAGGTCGCTGTGGAGGTCGCCGACCTGGGCGACGTCCTGCACCACGTTGCCGGTGACGTCGCCGCTGATGTGGTCGGTCACGTCCAGGACGTCCTTGACGTCGACGTCCACCGCGCCGACGGTGTTCTTGACCAGCACGTCGGTGTCCACGACGTCCTTCACGAGCACGTCGGCGTCGAGGTCCTTGACGACCACGTCGGTCACACCGTGCACGGCGGAGACGTCGGCGACGTCGGTCACCGTGGTGACGACCTCGTTGGCGTGCACCAGGTCCAGCGTGTTCGTCACGTCGCTGACGCCACCGAAGTCGGTGACCAGCGCGGTGATCGCGGAGGGGGCGGCCACGTCGGCGATGCCCGTGACGCCCTCGAGGTTGCCGGTGATCAGCTTGAGGCTGTCCACGGCGGTCAGGTCGCCCGCCTCGACCAGGACCTTGTCGATCGCGTCGACCTGCACGACGGACGCGCTGTCGAGCACCAGCGGGAGGATCTCGTGGACGTCGACCGGGGAGATGTCGCCCAGACCCGCGGCCTCGAGGGTGCCTTCCGGGTCGAGCTGGAACGCCTCACGGGCGTCCAGGTCGCCGAGGAGGGTGAGGGTGAAGTCGTGCAGCGTGGTCTGGGTGGCCATGGAACTCGAGCTCCCTGTGGGGTGGATCGGGGGATGTCGTGTTGAACCGTATGGATGAACGACATCCCCCGGCATCGGGAGTTGGCCCCAGATTGTGACGTACTGAGATCCCTAGGGGGAGGGTGTCACCCGTTAGGGGGCCGGGGATTTCACCCTTGAGGGTCGACTTTTCGCCATCAGGGTCCGACGTAGTTCTCCGCGAAGGTGGCGCGGTAGGCGGGGGACTCGGCCAGGTGCTCCAGCCGTGCCTGCGCCAACCGTCCGAAGAACGGGGAGCTGACGTCGGTGTGGATCATGTTGACCATCCACTGTGAAAATTCCTGTGCCCGCCAGACGCGGCGCAGGCAGTCCTCCGAGTAGGTCTTGAGACCGGTCTCGGATCCGGTGCCGTAGAAGTCGATAAGCGCACGTCCGAGCGTTGCGGCGTCGTTCATGGCGAGGTTCATGCCCTTGGCGCCGACCGGGGTGATGATGTGTGCTGCGTCACCCAGCAGGAAGAGCCGGCCGTACGACATCGGCTCCACCACGTGGCTGCGCATGTCGAGAACGCGCTTCTCGATGATCTTTCCCTCGGTCAGTCCCCACGACGAGTCGTGCAGTGCGAAACGTTTGTGCAACGCTTCCCAGACCTGTTCGTCGGACCAATCAGAGGCCTTTGTTCCGACCGGCACCTGCAAATAGAATCGGGATATCGACGGCGACCGCAACATATGCCCGGCGAATCCATCTTCGTGCAGCGCGTAAATGATGGCTTTAGTCGACGGAGGGGCTTCCGCGAGAATGGCCAGCCACTCGATCCCGTGCTGATGCGTGAACTCCGTCAGCACCCCTTCGGGAATGGACGGCCGGCTCACGCCATGAAATCCGTCACAGCCTGCCACAAAATCGCTCGTGATGGTCTCGCGGGTGCCGTCTTCGCTGGTGAAGGCCACTGAGGGGGACGAGGACGTCAGGTCGTGCAACTCCACGTCGCTGACCGAGAACCGGATGTCCCCACCCGTGTCCAGAAATCCCCCGATGAGGTCCTTGACGACTTCCTGCTGGGGGTAGACGTAGTGTTCGCGGCCACCGTAGAGGTCGCTGTAGGACACCTGGAACGCCTGGCCGCTCACGCGGAATTCACACGTACCGTGACGGTCTGCTTCCATCAGCAAACGATCTGCCAGTCCGAGTGACTCCAACATGGTTACAGAGCGGTGCTCCAAGACTCCCGCGCGTGCCCGGGTTTCCACATGGGTTCGACTAGCTTTTTCGAGCACCACGCAGTCGATACCTGACTGCTGGATCAAGTTTGCCAAGGTCAGACCGGCCGGCCCTGCGCCGACAACGGTCACGGAGCGCTTCAACTGGGGTTCTCCTAGCCCTAGACCTGCTGTGCTTAGATGCTCACCGCAGGTAGTTGACTGGAACCTGCTCGTGTCGGTCAACTGGGGTCTTTTGGAGCAGCGTCATTACTCTGAGTGGTTGACCGTCGCGATCCTTCCCCGCAACGACGACACCGCTCCGACAGGAGAGTGCTCCCGATGACTCGAAGAGTCCGCCGTATGGCCGTCCGTGGCATCGCCCTTGCCACGCTGCTCGCCACCGTGGCGAGCTGTGGACTGCTCGGCGGCAAAGAGCAGGCGCCCGCGTCCAGTGCGAACAGCAGTGGTCCGGTCGAGAAGCCCAAGATCACCCTGGGGTTGATCCCGGTTCTCGACGTGGCGTCTGTCCACGTAGCGATCAAGAAGGGCTACTTCAAGGCTGAAGGCCTCGAGGTCGAGGTCAAGACCATCCAGGGTGGTGCTCAGGCGATCCCCGGCCTGATCAACAAAGAGCTCGACATGACGTTCGGCAACTGGGTCTCGTTCTTCGCCGCCCAGTCGAAGGACGCGGCCAAGGCGGTCGACGGCATCAAGCTCATCGCCGACGGCTACCAGGCGAAACCCGACATGTTCCTGATCTTGGCGGCCGGTGACTCGGCCATCAAGACTCCGGCCGACCTCGCGGGCAAGACCATCGCGATCAACACGTTCAAGAACATCGCGGAGCTCACCGCGAAGGCCACGCTCGAGGCCGCGAACGTGGACGTGAACTCGGTCAAGTTCAAGGAGATGCCGTTCCCGGACATGCAGGCGGCTGTCCAGAACAAGACCGTCGACGCGGCCTTCATGGTCGAGCCGTTCATCACCCGCGCTCAGCGCGCCGCCGGTCAGATCAAGGTGCTGGACGCCGCGTCCGGCCCGACGGACAACATCCCGATCGCGGGCTACGCGACCAGTGGTGAGTTCGCCAAGAACAACCCCAAGACCATCGCCGCCTTCCAGCGCGCCATGGCCAAGGGTCAGGCCGACGCGACCGACCGTCCCACGGTCGAGCCGCTGCTGGTCGAGTACGCCAAGGTCGACAAGGAAACCGCGGGTCTCGTGCACTTCGGCGCCTTCCCGACCACGCTCGACGCGACGCGCCTGCAGCGGGTCGTCCAGCTGATGCAGCGGTACCAGATGCTGGACAAGGAGCTCGACGTCAAGCCGATGCTCATCCAGCCCTCCGGTAGTTGACGAACAGCGCGGGTGGCTGTGATCAGGCCGTGATCACGGTCACCCGCGCGAACGTTTCCACCAGATGAATTATCGCTTAGGGGCCGTTTAGTCGCCCAGTTCAAGTTGTTGATTCTCGAACCAGCTGTTTTGTCGTCCGAACGGCGGTATGAGAACAGCGTGTTTTACTCCAAGATCCACCAGGTTTGCTGCTATTAAACGGGGCGGGGAGTGTTGACGGTGCGCGGTCGTGAGGACCAGCGAGGCATCGACCGGTTCCGCCTACGCAACTGGCGGTTGCGGAGCAAGCTCGCGGTGGTGTTGCTAGTTCCAGCCCTGACTACCGCGACTCTCGCGGGTCTGAGGCTCAACACCCAGCTCGACGACGTCGAACTCTTCGGCAGCGTCCAGCGCGAGCTAGCCGTGAGCCACCAGGCCGCGAAGGTGGAAAACGCTCTACAGGTCGAACGTGACTGGGCAGTGCAGTGTGTGGCCGCAGGCAGGCAGAACGCGTGTCCCGAACACGCCGCCCGCACCGGTCTCACCGATGTGGAATTGAGCAAGTACAAGGATTCAGGCGCGACGGCCACGGCCTTGAGCGCGCCCCTGCAGGAGTCGTTCACCAAGTCGGTGCAGTCCCTCGAGGGACTGGGCAGCCTGCGCGTGACGTTGCTGAGCACCAAGTACCCCGACGTCGCCGTGATCAGCGCGTACAACCAGATCATCGCCTCGCTGAGCCAGGTGCACCGTGCCGCGGTGTCGAGCCTCAGCGAGCCGGAGATCGTTCCGCTGGTCACCGCCGCTCAGGCGCTCTACACGGCGCAGGAGCAGCTCGGCCAGCAGAACTCGTTGCTGACGTCCACCGCGCTGCGCAAGGGTTTCGCGCCCGGCGCCGCGGACGAACTGCGGTCCGCGCAGTCCCGGCTGGACGCGGCGTTCAACGAGTTCAACAACGTGGCGTCGGCCGGCAACCAGCAGAAGTTCCAGGACGTCGTCTCCGGTTCGGCCGTGGACGGTCGCAACCGGCTGGTGCGGCTCGCGCTCGCGCAGGACGCCGAAGGCAAGCCCGTGTCCATCACGGACGCCGAGGTGCTCAAGATCGGCCAGGACACCGCGAACCTGGTTCGCGAGGTCGCGACCGAGCTGGAGAGCCAGGCCGACGCGACGACCACGCGCCTTGCCGACGAGGCACGGGGTTCCGCGTGGCGTGACGCCGGACTGGTCGCCATCTCGCTGCTGATCGCGTTCGGTTTGATGGCGATGGTCGCGCAGTCGATGCTGCGGCCACTGCGAGTGCTGCGTCGCAGCGCGCTGGATGTGGCACGCAACCAGCTGCCCGACGCGATTCGCCGCATTCGTTCGCACCGCGACCCCGAACGGGCCGCGGAAGAGGCGATCGTCCCGGTGCCGCTCAACACGACCGAAGAGGTCGGCCAGGTGGCACGGGCGTTCGACCTAGTGCAGCGCGAAGCCGTCCGCCTCGCCGTCGAGCAGGTGGCACTGCGCGCGAACGTCAACGACATGTTCATCAACCTGTCGCGGCGCTCGCAGGCGTTGGTGGAACGGCAGATCAGCGTGATCGACCGGCTCGAGCAGGACGAGCAGGACCCGGACCACCTGGCGTCGCTGTTCGAGCTCGACCACCTCGCGACGCAGATGCGGCGCAACAGCGAGAACCTGCTGGTGCTCTCCGGCACGACGGTCAACCGCCGCGTCACCCGCCCGGTCGCGATCGCCGAGGTGCTCGGCGCCGCGGTGTCCGAGGTGGAGAAGTACGCGCGCGTCCAGATCGCGCCGACGCCGGAGCTCATGGTGCAGGGCCGCGTGGTCAACGACCTCGCGCACCTCGTGGCAGAGCTGCTCGACAACGCGACGGCGTTCTCCAAGCCCACCACCAAGGTGACGGTGCGGACGATAGAGACCCGCAAGGGCGAGGTCGCCATCCGCATCCACGACCGCGGTGTCGGCATGCAGGAGAGCGACGTCGTCGAGTTCAACGCGAAGCTCGCCGATCCGCCGGAGGTCGACGTCTCGGTCGCCCGGGAGATGGGCCTGTACGTGGTCGGCCAGCTCGCGAAGCGCCACGAGATCCGCGTGACGCTCGGGAACAACGACGACATAGAGGGTGGCGTCACCGCCCAGGTGATCCTGCCGATCTCGTTGCTGCACAAGGGAGCCGCGCCGGCGCTGCCGTTGCCGGCCGCACCGCAGATGGCCGCGATCGAGTCCACCTCCGCCGGCGAGGGCCTGTCCGGTGTGCCGAAGTGGACGCCGGAGCACCCGGTCGTCGTGCCGGGGTCCGCCGTCGAGGACGAGAACTCCGGCCGGCACCGCATCGAGCAGACGTCCGCGGACGGCCTGTTCACCGCGCGGATCGAGGCGGACGAAGAGGCGGCAGAGGCCGGGTACTCCTACGAGCCGCCGGTCGAACGTCCGGCAGAGCCCGCCACGGAGATCTTCCCCGCGATCGTCGACGAGCCGTTGATCTCGCACGACGACCTGTCGAGGTGGTTCCAGACCCCCTCTGCGCCCGAACCCTCTACAAAGGACGTTCCGTCAGCGGAGCCGGAACGTGCCGAGCTCGTCGAAGCTGAGCACGACGCGGAGCCCTCCACCGTGAACGGCCTGCCCAAGCGGCAGCGTGCGGCGGCGGACACCGTGAAGATCGAGGCACCTACGGCGGTGCCGCGCGCGGTCGCCGACTACGCCGACTCCGACTGGGGCGCGGCGGACGAAGGCTGGAAGGCCGCGGGCGCGCTCGGCAACGGTGGTACGGCGCAGACGACGGAGAACGGTCTGCCCAAGCGCGTCCCCCAGGCGCGCCTGGTCCCCGGTTCGCTGCCGAAGCCGTCGTCCCCGGCACCCCAGCTGGCGGGCGCCGCCGCCATCCCCGGCCGGTCCGCCGACCGGTTGCGTCAGCGGTTCGCCACGTACCAGAAGGGTGTCCAGATGGGCCGTGAGTCGCTCTTCGACTCGGCCGTCGGAGGCATCCCCGTGATCGCAGAAAGGGAACGCCAGTGACCACCGCGACTGAGGAACTGGACAACTTCAGCTGGCTGGTCGAGGACTTCGTCAGCAGGGTGGCCGGTGTCGCACACGCGATCGTCGTCTCCGCCGACGGTCTGTTGCTCGCTTCGTCCGACCGTCTGCCGCACGACCGCGCGGAGCAGCTCGCCGCCGTCTCGTCCGGACTGGTCTCGCTGAACCTCGGCGCGGCGCGCTGCTTCGAGGCCGGTGAGGTCAAACAGACCGTCGTCGAGATGGAACGGGGCTATCTTTTCCTGATGTCCATCAGCGACGGGTCGTGCCTCGCCGTGCTCGCCGCACCCAACTGCGACATCGGCCTCATCGGTTACGCGATGACCCGGCTGGTGGAGCGGGTCGGTCTCCAGCTCACGCCGGAGATCCGCGCCCAGCTGCACGTTTCCATGAGAGCCTGAGTAGAGAGAAGTTCCCATGAGCAACGGTGCTCCGGGTCGTCCGGGGTCACCTGGGGCCGACCTGAACGTGGTGTCGTCGAAGATCGTCGTCGCGGGTGGGTTCGGTGTCGGCAAGACGACGTTCGTCGGGTCGGTCTCCGAGATCACCCCGCTGACGACCGAGGCCGTGATGACCCAGGCATCGGTAGGAGTCGACGATCTGTCGATGGTGCCGGACAAGGTGACCACCACGGTGGCCATGGACTTCGGCCGGGTGTCGCTGGACAAGGATCTGATCCTGTACCTGTTCGGCACGCCCGGTCAGCACCGGTTCTGGTTCATGTGGGACGACCTGGTCCGCGGCGCCATCGGTGCCGTGGTCATGGTCGACACCCGCAGGATCGACGAGGCGTTCGCGCCCATCGACTTCTTCGAGGACCGCGACCTGCCCTACGTGATCGCGGTGAACTGCTTCGACGGTCTGATGCACCACCGTGCGGAGGAGATCCGGGACGCGCTGACGATTCCGTCGTCGGTGCCGATAATTCCGTGCGACGCCCGCAATCGGCAGTCCACGAAGCAGATCCTGATCGCGCTGGTGGAGCACGCGCTGCGTCAGCCTTCGTTCGCTTAGACCCGCTTCCCGCGGTAACGGGGCCGGTGCCACGCGCACCGGCCCCGTTCGCGTTGCGCCTTCTGGTCCATCAGAGCCAGACGCGTGTGAACAGTTATTCGCCCGTTCGGCGGCGGCCGGTCCGGTGTGGAAGTTCGCGCGAAGTCCGGTCGTAGGGCCTGTTTCCCCTTGCCGTGCGGTAGTTTCGCGATCCGGGTCGTCCGATCACCTACGAACGCTCTTGACCGTGCCAGCGTCGGTTCACACTTGACTCTTCTTGTGCCCCAACGGCGCAGCGATACAGTCGGGGTGCAATTACCCTGCATTGCGAGGAGATTCCTGTGTCCCTGCGCAAAACAATTGCTGTGGTCGCCAGTGCTGCCGCCCTCTCGGTCGGTCTCATCGGCACCGCGGAAGCCGCGCCCCGTGAGATCACGTACAACTCGTCCGGCGCCGCCGAGTTCGTGGCGGCCGTCGACGCGGGCGCGAACGTGTGGAACACGCAGCTCCCGAACACCCTCAAGCTGAAGAAGGTCACCGGGGCCGCGAACATCACCATCGTCGCGGACAACGGCTGGCCCCGCGCCCAGACGACGAGCCTGGGCCGCGGCAAGGTGTGGATGGGCCGCCAGGCGGTCACCGAAGGCCACGACAAGGTCCGGATCGCCGCGCACGAGCTCGGCCACATCCTGGGTCTGCCGGACCGCCGGACGGGTCTGTGCACCGACCTGATGTCCGGTGCCAGCGCCGGCACGTCGTGCAAGAACCCCAACCCGAACGCCGCGGAGAAGGCGGAGGTCGTCCGGAACTTCGGCGGGTCCGCGACGGTTCAGGCGACGACGTTCGAGGACGCTGCCTAAGACGCACGTGGGTGGTTGTGGTCTCCCTGACGGCCACAACCACTCACAGCGAGACCACCAGATCCACGCCCAACGCCCGAAGCTCGTCCGGGTCGCCCGGCCCGCCGATCACGTGCACGCCGGCCGACCGCAACAACGGCACCATGAGCGCGAGCCCTTGCCGCGCAAGCCGTTCCGAGGGCGGCTTGGCCAGCCGGACGCCCCAGACCGGACTGCGGTCCACAGTGGACAGCCCGGCGAACCCGCCGCCGAACTCGTGCAGCAGCACGTGCACGCCCATGTCGTGCAGCACCTCGAGGTTCTCCTCGCCGTCCGGCATCGACCGGACGTCCAGCGCCAGGAACAGCGACGACGCCGGGAACGAGTTGCCCCGCAACGTGGACCGCACGTGCGCCGCGAGGTCCGGGTCCCTGGACTGGTCGCGGGACAACCGGATCAGCACCGGCTCGCCGCGCGAACACGCGTCCTGCAACACCATCCGCGCGAGTCGCGAGGCCAGGCCGAGAGCGTCCGCGTGGGCGACGACGTCGTCGTGCCGGGTGGCGCCCCACCGCAGCGTGGCCTCCACGAAGGCGAGTGGTCCCGAGACCCACGACACCGGCGCGTACTCCACGGAGATCTCGCCGTTCTCGAAGGCACCGGGCATCGCCGCGATCCGCGCGAACCGGGTGCGGTCGGCGGCGTCGGCCTCGTGGTCGTAGATCGCCCACTGCCTCTTGCCGCCGGCTTCCGCTCTGCGCAACGTCGAATGCGCGCGCCGCAGCACCGCCGTGGGATCCACGCCGGGGCCGGCGGTGTGCACGAAACCGATCGACGTCGACACCGCGACGCCGGCGCCCTGCAGGTACACCGGCTCGGACAGCTCCTCGTCGATCATCGCCGCCAGCGCCGCGACGTCGGGGGAGCCCTGGATCAGCACGACGAACTCGTCGCCGCCGACCCGCGCCACCACCGCGTCCGGCAGCACCACCCGCAACCGCCGCGCCACCTCGACCAGCACGGCGTCGCCCGCCACGTACCCCAGGCCGTCGTTGACGATCGTCAGGCTGTCGACGTCCAGGTAGCCCAGGGTGTGCGGCTCGCCGGTCGCGAGCGCGGACTCCAGCTTGTCGGTGAACGACGCCCGGTTCGGCAGTCCGGTCAACAGGTCCGTCAGCGACTGGTGCCGCAGCCATTCCTGGAGCATCCGCTGCTCGGTGACGTCCTCGATCAACGCCACGTGGAACTTCGGCAGCCCGTCCGACCCGCGCAGCACGGACAGCACGACGTTCGCCCACACCGTGTCGCCGTTGCCGCGGGCGAGTTCCCACTCCCGCCGGTCGGTGTCCACAGAGGACGCGAGCAGGCGCAGGCAGGCCGCAGCCAGTGCGGCCGCGTCCGGCTCGGCGAACAGTTCCTTGGGCATCTCCTCGTGCCCGAGGATGGCGGCCAGCGCCTCGTTCGCCTCCACGACCGCGCCGTCCAGGTCGAAGATCGCGATGCCCACCGCCGTCGTCGCGAAGACCTGCGCGAAACGGGCCTCGCTGTCGTGCAGGTCGCGCTGCGCGTCCTCGACGGCCTTCAGCAGAGCGTTCTTGACCAGCTCCTGCTCGGCGAACAACTGGTCGCGCGTCGCCCGCACGTATCCCGCCGCCAGTGCGCCGAGCACCTCGGGAGGGAACTCCGGCCCGAGCACCTCGAGCGTGCGGCGCAACGAGTCCGGTCCGGTGAAACGCTTGCGCACCAGCCATTCCCCGATGGCCACCGCCGCCTGCCCAGCACGCAGCCGGGCGGCGTGCTCCTCGAGGTGCTGCGTCAGCTTCCGCCGCGACATCGGCGAATACGCGCTCTCGATCAGAACAGCCGCCCAGCGCTGTGCGACGGGCGTGGTGGTCATCAGGGCTTGCGACCCACCGCGGCGTAGAGGTTGGCCCTGGACGGATCGTCGCCGACGTCCTCGGGCGTCTCCGGCCGCCACTGCGGCGTGAACACGATGCCGGGCTCCACGATCTCGGTGCCCGCCAGCATGTCCGTCACCTGGGTGCGGGTGCGCGGGGTGATCGGCTCCGCGGTCTTCGCGAAGATCTCCGCACCGGCCGCCATGGCCGCCGGCATGCTGTCCGCGGTGAAGTGCGACAGCGCCAGGTACGAACCGGACGAGAGCGATTCGACGTAGCGCGACAACACGCCCCAGGGGTCGTCCGAGTCGGGGATGAACTGCAGGACCCCCACGACCAGCAGACCGATCGGCTGCGAGAAGTCCAGGTGCTGCTGAGCCTGCGCCACGACCTTCTCCGGCTCGCGCAGATCGCCCAGCAGCGCGGTGACGTCCCGCTCGCCCGCCAGCATCAGTTCGGCGTGCGTGATCGCGACCGGTTCGAAGTCGACGTACACGACCTTCGAGTCCGGGGCGACCTCGTGCGCCACCTCGTGCACGTTGCCGACGGTCGGGATGCCCGAACCGAGGTCGAGGAACTGCCGGACGCCGAGTTCCGCGAGTTCCAGCACGACCCGGCGCAGATAGGCGCGGTTGCGCCGGGCCATGTCCCGCACCGGAAGAACCTTGATCAGCGCTTCCGCCGTGGCGCGGTCCGCTTCGAAGTTGTGTCCGCCGCCGAGCAGGTAGTCGTAGATCCGGGCGGAACTCGGAACCTCGACGTTGACGCCTTCCGGAACCCAGCTGACTCGATCGACCACAGCCACACCTCTCGCGATGCGAATTCTGAGCGTCGATAACCCTACTGGCCGCAGACGTAGGCCGAACGAGGGAATTCACCCATCACACGAATGGTGAGTCAGAGGATGAACCAATCGGTGCAGCCACTTGCGAAACGGAACTTCACCGGTCCTCGTGGCGCGACCCCCATGACGAACATCCCCAGTTCGTCGGCCACCGCTGTTTCGTGGTCGCCGTCCGGCGTCACCAGCGTGACCGGTCCGGTGGCCGGCATCAGCTGGCCGGTGATCCCCGCCGCCGACACCTCCACCTGCAGCATCACGCCGTCCGCGTCGAACACGAGTTGCCGCGCCGTCGACGTGGACCGCGCACGGGCGAACAGCGTGTCGTCCAGCACGGAGTCGTACGACGTGATGAGCAGCAGTTCCTCGTCGATGTTCCGCCAGGTGAACGCGGCCTTCGCGGCCTCCACGAACTCCGGCGGCACCTCATCCGAAGGTGTGCTCAACGCGTCGCGCAAGGCGTCGAGCAGTACTTCGTCACTGTCCCAGTCGTGCCGCACCCAGCACACCTCCTCTCTTCGCCGGCGCTCCCAGGAACGCTGAGAGCGCAGGGGTCTTGCGCAACTTCTCCAGGCAACGTATCCGCGTCGGGCCGATGCTGCCGACCGGCATCGCGAGCTCTTCGCTCACGACCTGGTAGCTCGGCGGCGGATCGGTCATCAGCTTCGTCAGCAACCGCTTGCACTGTTCCGTGAGCTCGGCGAACCCGTCGCGCAACGCCTGCCGCCGTTCCACCGCCAGCAGGTCCGACTCGACGTCCGCGTCCACCTGCTCCGACTCCAGCGCGTCGGACTCGGACAGCGGGTCGTAGAGGTGCGTCCGCTGCTGCACGCGCAGCACGCGCAGGCACTCGTTGCGGGTGGTCGTCATGATCCAGCCCGGCAGCGCCTCCGGTTCGCGCAGTCGTCCGATCTGCTCCACGAGCCGAAGCCACAGCGTCTGGTTCACGTCGGCCGCGTCCGAGGGCCGCAGCCGGTGCTTGTAGATCACCGACACCACCAGCGGCGTGTAGCGGTCCACGATCTCGTTCCACGCCGACTGGTCGCCCGCGGCCGCCGCGCTCACGAGCGCGGCGATCGGGGAGGCTGAGGTCACGTCGACTCCTTGCGGTCACAACTGGCGGAGGCCGAGGTTGCCTCGCAGATACAACTATTTGACGAAAATTCCGTAGCCGGGGTGGAAGTCCGGCCCGGTGAGCAGCTTGTCACGTGCCTGACGTGCGTCGATGCCGTCCGCGACCATCGTGGCGGCGATCCGCCCGGTGACCAGGGGAGCGGCGAAGGAGGTGCCGTACCAGTACGCCCACAGCGCGAACGGGGTGGCGGAGCCCTCGCCGGGCAGCTGCCACTCGCCCTTGAGGTAGGTGGACGCGCGGTTGCCGATCGCGCACGCGTCGACCCAGTGGCCCCAGTTCGAGTAGAAGGCCGGGACGATCGAGCCGTCGCGTTCCTGCTGGGCCGCGGCGACGGCGGTGACCCGGCACAGCGCGGCGGGCCAGCTCGGCCGCTGCGTGCCCTGGTTGCCGGCCGAGGCGACGACCACGACGTCCTCTGGCAGCGCCTCGATCGTGCGGCGCAACGGTTCGGAGGCCACGTCGTCCTCGGTGAAGCAACCGAGGGACAGGTTCAGGACGTTGATCTTCTTCTTGCCCAGCTCGGTGATCTTGCGGCAGACCCGCTCCTCGTCGCCGAACCCGTTCGGGTCGAGGCCGGCCTCCGGGTCGAACGTCACGCCCGGCGCCGCGTTCTGGATGACGCCCGCGACGAACGTGCCGTGCCCGCCCTGCAACGCGAAGTTGTCGCCGCTGCTGTACGCGGCGTCGACGTCGTCGGCCTCCTTGGCGTACCGGCCGTCGAACCACTCGGGGTGCTCGCCGCCCGCGTCGGCGGAGATGCCCGTGTCGATGATGCCGACCCGGACGTTCTTCAGACGCTCGTCGTACTTCGGCGCCGAGACCGGGTCCGCGGGGTACGGCCGGTCGCCGGGGCTGCCCATGACGAGGCCGCCGTGGCCGACGAGCACGTGGTGCGGCTGCACGAGCGGGACGCGCTCGCCCGGCCAGGTGCGCTGGTCGCGCAACAAGCGAACAATCCGCGGCACGTCCTCCGGGTTGTTCGGCAACGTCAATCGCGCCAATCCGGCGAATCCTTCGCCCGGGCGGGCGCCAATGTTGTTTTCCCGCAGCTTTTCGATCACACGTTGTTGGTCCTCGGCCCCGACGAGCAACTGGCCGGGTCGATAAAGGAATTCACGCCCGCGTTCGGCGTGGAAGCTGATGGTCTTGTCCTCGGCGATGAGCTGCAGGAAAGCTCTTTGGTAAAGCTCCGCGCTTTCTGGCGACTTCGACACCACGGCCTCACTAAAGCAGCGTTGACGGGCACCCCGACCGAGCTTGATCAAGCTACCACAGCGGATAAAGTGTTGCCGTGACCGACTTTTGTGCGGAGGACGCGCTGGAGGCCAGGCAGCGCAACCCGCGCGCGGCCGTGGAGATGGCCCGCGCCGTCCTGCGCGCGACGGAAGATCGTTCGGAATGGTCCATCGCCGAACGCGCCATCGGCCTGGCGTTGCGGGAGATGCACGACTTCGCCGGCGCCGCCCGGCACCTGCGCCGCTCCATCCGCATCGCCGCCGAGGCCTCGCTGCCCCGCCTGCAGGCGCTGGCCCAGATGAGCCTGGCCTGGGTGCTCGCCTACACGGGCAAGCACCAGGCCGCGCTGAAGCTGCTGGACGACGCCATGCCGTCGCTGACGGGCGCCGACTCGGTGGCGGCGCTGAAGCAACGTGGCATCGTCTTCCACTACCTGACCCGCTACGACGACGCGCAACGCGACTACACCGCGGCCATCGCGGGCGCCCGTCGCGTGGGGGATCAACTGGTCGAGGCGCGCGCTCTCAACAACCGCGGCCTCGTGCGCGCGTACGTGGGGAACATGCGTGAGGCGTCGGCCGACTTCGAGCTGGCGGCCTCCCTGCTGGGCGAGCTCGGCCAGGAGCTCGGCGTCGCCGACGTGCACTGGAACGCCGGCATCATGGCGACCCGCAGCGGTGACGTGCCCGCCGCGCTGACGTTGTTCGACAAGGCCGAAGAGGTGCACCGGCGCCTCGACGTGATGCGGCCCGTGCTGCTGGTCAACCGGCTGGAACTGCTCGTCTCGGTGCCGTTGCTGGACGAGGCCCGCGCCGCGGCCGACCGCGCGATCACCGAGCTGAAAGCTTTGAAGAACCCGCTGGGCGTCTCGGAGGCCCTGTACTTCCGCGCCCGGATCGCCCTGCTGGACGACGATCCCGACGCCGCCAACGGGTTCGCCGCCGAGGCACGCCGCCGGTTCCGGCACGAGCAACGCCTGCTGTGGGCGGCCGGTGCGCGCTATCTGGAACTGCACGCGGCGGTGCTGCGCGGGGACCGTTCCCGTCCGCTGCGGCTGGCGTTGTCGCGGGTCGCCTCCGAGCTGGACGCGATGGACTGGCGGCTGCCCGCCCTGGAGGCCCGCATCGACGCCGGCCTGGTCGCCGCCGACCTGGGTCACCGGGCGCGTGCCGTCGCCGAGTTCTCCGTCGCCGCTGGTGCCCGCCTGCGCGGCCCGGCCGGCCTGCGGGTGCGCGGCTGGTACGCGGAAGCGTTGCGCCGCAAGCTTTCCGGTGACGTGCGGGGGACCTCGTCGGCGTTGCGCCGGGGGATCGGGCTGCTGGACGAGTACCGGGTGTCGCTGGGCGCGGCCGAGCTGCGGGCGTCGATCGGTGTGCAGGGCCAGGCTCTCGCGCTGGAAGGCCTGCGGCTCGCGGTGGCCTCGGGGAACGCGGCGCGTGTGCTGTCGTGGACCGAGAGCTGGCGGGCCGGGGCGTTGCGGATGAAGTCCGTGTCACCGCCGGACGATCCCCGTCTCGAGGACGCTCTGGCGTCGTTGCGCGCGGTGGCGGCGGACGTGGAATCCGCTGTGCTGGCCGGGAAACCCGCCGGTGCCCTGCGCGCCAAGCTGGTCCGCGCCGAGCAGCGCGTCCGCGACCTCACCCGTCAGGTGTCGGGCGAGGTCTCCGTCTTCAAGCCACCGCCGGTCGGCGCGCTCGGGTCCGCACTGGGGTCGTCGGCGCTGATCGAGTTCGTGGAGTACGACGGCGTGCTGATGGCCGTCGTCCTGGCCGGCGGCCGCGCCTCGCTGCACTCCCTGGGCGCCGTGGAGGGCGTGGTCCGCGAGATCCGCCTGCTCCGCTTCGCCCTGCACCGCCTCGTGACGTTGCCACCGCAGCTGCCGAACATGGCCGTGGCCCGCTCGTCGGCGTCGCACGCGGCTTCGCTGCTGGCTCGCCGTTTGCTCGATCCTCTGTCGGCGCGGATCGACGGCCGGCCTCTGGTGGTCGTGCCGACCGGTGCTCTGAACGGGCTGCCGTGGGCCGTCCTGAACCGTCAGGTGACCGTCGCGCCTTCGGCCTCGGTGTGGTTGCGCGCCACTTCGGTGCCCGATGCCTCCGGTGATGCCGTGCTGGCCGCCGGGCCGCGCATGGCCGCCGCTCCTGCCGAGATCAAGGCCATCAGCGCCCATGTCGCCGGACGCGTTCTGGTCGACGCCGAGGCGACCGTGAGCGCCGTGGCGTCCGCAATGGACGGTGCCGCGCTCGCCCACATCGCCGCGCACGGCTCGTTCCGCGTCGACAACCCGTTGTTCTCGGCTTTGGAGCTGGCCGACGGGCCGTTGACCGTCTACGACATCGAACGCCTGCGCACCCCGCCGACGCTGGTGGTGCTGTCGGCCTGCGACACCGGGCAGTCCGCTGTCCGGCCTGGTGACGAGTTGATGGGCTTCACCGCGGCACTGCTCGGCCTGGGCACCCGGACGTTGATCGCGCCGGTCGTTCCGGTGCCGACGGACGGAACGGCGCCCGTCATGGTGGAGCTGCACCAGAAGCTCGCCGCCGGGATGGCTCCGGCGGAGGCTCTGGCTGCGGTGCAACGGGCTTCCGCGGACGACGCTGCTTATGCGGCTGCGGTCGGGTTCGTGTGCTTCGGCGCGGGTTAGTGCGGTGGCGGCGTCGTGTACAGGACCAGCGCGCTCTGGCCTGAGCAGCCGATCTCGCCCGGCTGGGTCTGCACGCGGGGCGGGTGCCAGGCCTCGACCGTGCCGTTGGCGAGCCGGACTCCGTTGAGGCAGTCGCCACCGCCCGTGGCGACGACGCCGACGTTGCCGTCCTTCACGAACGCGTCGAGGCGTGGCTCCTTCCAGGGCAGCTTGCTCTCCGGGTCGACCGGCATCGGCGGAAGTTTCGCGCGCAGCTCCGCGAGCACCTCGTCGGCCGTCGGAGTGGGCGGCAGTGCGGTGAGGATCGTCTTGAGCGCTTCGGGGTAGTTCTCCGGAACGCCGGTGCGCTGGGCGGGCGGCGGGACGATCGGCCTGGCGTCGGCGGGGCAGCGGACGCGGTCGGGGCCTCCGTCGGTGACGCCGTAGTGGTTGAAGTCGGCGCGGTAGCAGGCGGTCACCGGGTCCTCGTCCCAGAGCCGGAAGCCCGTGGACTCGGAGGTGCCGGGATCGAAGACGCGGAAGAGCAGGCTGGCGCGCACCTTCTGCGGGTCGGCGGTCGGGCTGTCGGTGATCTCCAGGACCGCGAAGTACTTCTGGTCGGTGTTGCCGTACAGCGCGGAACGGGCGTAGTCGTTGGCGTCGGTGCCGCGCGGGTAGCCGATGCGTTCGGCGATCTCTCTCGCCTTCTTGTCGGTGGCGCTGTTGCCGTCCGGCTGGCCGGCGAAGAACGCGGTCGCCACGAGCGCCAGCAACAGAAGTGCTATCCCCCAGAACTTCATGACGTGACGGTAGCGCCGCGATCGCCTGGCCCGCGCGTGTACTTCTACTCAGGCATTCCAGAACGACGGCGTTTCGCTTATGGTTGCTCGTCATGACAACGAGGTCGTGGTGGGGCTGGGGCAACGTCGAGGACGCCGTCACCCCGGAAGAACGCCGTGCGCTGGTCGAGCGGGTCCGGGCCGTGCTGCCGGACGCGGACCTGACGTTCCACGAGCCACCGGACCCGTCGTCGCTGGACCTGCCCGAGTCGCGCATCGCGCCGCCGGGCGACATCTGCTCGACCGATCCCGTCGACCGGCTCGCGCACGCCCGCGGCCAGGCCTATCGCGACGTCACCCGCAACCTCGCCGGCGACGTCGGCCCGCTGCCGGACGCCGTCGCCCGGCCGCGCACCGAGCAGGACGTCGTGGACGTGCTCGACTGGTGCGGGTCCAACGATGTGGCGGTGATCCCCTTCGGTGGCGGCACTTCCGTCGTCGGCGGGGTCGAACCCCGTGACCTGGACCGGGTCGTGACACTGGACCTCGGCGGGCTGGACCGGGTGCTGGAGGTCGATCCGACCAGCCGTGCCGCGCGAATCCAGGCGGGGGTGCTGGGGCCGTCGCTGGAAGCGCAGTTGAAGGAACACGGGCTGACGTTGCGGCACTTCCCGCAGTCGTTCGAGTTCTCGACGCTCGGCGGCTGGCTCGCGACGCGCGCCGGTGGTCACTACGCCACGCTCTACACGCACATCGACGACCTGACCGAGTCGCTGCGGGTCGTGACGCCGAGCGGGATCTCCGAGTCGCGCCGGCTGCCGGGGTCGGGCGCGGGGCCGTCGCCGGACCGGCTCTTCCTGGGCTCCGAGGGCACTCTGGGCGTGATCACCGAGGCGTGGATGCGGCTGCAGGAGCCGCCGGTCCACCGTGCGGGCGCCTCGGTGCGGTTCGCGTCGTGGGAACGGGCCGTCGAGGCGACGCGGCTGATCGCGCAGTCCGGGCTGCACCCCGCCAACTGCCGGCTGCTGGACCCGGCGGAGGCGTTCCTCAACGCCGGGTCGCCGTCGTCCGTGCTGGTGCTGGCCTTCGAGTCCGCCGACCACCCCGTCGACGCGCTGCTCGCCCGTGCGCTGGAGCTCTGCGGCGACGGCGAGGTCGTCGAGGGAGCGGCGGGGCGGTGGCGGAAGTCGTTCCTGCGCATGCCCTACCAGCGCGACGCGATGGCCCAGCACGCGATGATCACCGAGACGTTCGAGACGGCCTGCACCTGGGACCGCTTCTCCGAACTGCACGCGGCGGTGACGCAGGCGGCGACCGAGGCGCTCAAGAAGGTGTGCGGCATCGGCATCGTCACGTGCCGCTTCACCCACGTCTACCCGGACGGCCCCGCGCCGTACTACGGCATCTACGCGCCGGGCCGCTGGGGCAGCCTCACCGCGCAATGGGACGAGATCAAGGCCGCGGTCTCGGAGGCGTTGATCGAGTCGGGCGGCACGATCACGCACCACCACTCCGTCGGCCGCGACCACATGCCCTGGTACACGCGCCAACGGCCGGACGTCTTCGGCGCGGCCCTGTCCGGTGCCAAGGCCGCGCTGGACCCTCAGGGCGTGCTCAACCCCGGCGTCCTCACCACACGATCGACCTGAGGATCAGTGCCGCGATGAACACCACCGTGAACGCGAGGTCCAGCCCGAACCCGCCGAACCGCACCGGCGGCAACACCTTGCGCACCGGCGACAGCACGGGCTCCGTGACACCGTGCGTCACCCGCCGCACCTGCCACACCCAGTCACCGCGCGCCTGCAGCGTGACCGCCCAGTCCACGATCATCCGGCCGATCATCACGAGGATGAACAGCGTCAAGATCCAACCGACGATCCATCCGACCAAGCCGAACAAGATGGCCTCCTTATGTCCTGTATGTCCATGAAGCCACACGAAACTGAGAGGCGCCTGGCAACTCGCTGAGACAGTATTCAGCGAATGGCGTACGACGAGGGCCTCGCCCACCGCCTGGGCGAGTCGCTGGGCGACCTCCCAGACCTGAGCACCAGGAAGATGTTCGGCAGCCTGGTGTTCATGTGGCGAGGAAACATGCTGGTAGGAGCGCTGGGCTCGGACCTGATAGCCCGCGTGGGCCCGGACGCGCAGGCCGACGCGCTGGCCCAGCCGGGCGCCCGCGTCTTCGACTTCACCGGCCGGCCGATGAACGGCTGGGTGGTCGTCGACGGCGAGGCGGTGGCGGAGGACGAGGCGCTGGAGGACTGGATCGCGCGGTGCCGCGAGTTCGTGGAAGCGCTGCCGCCGAAGTGATCGAACGGATGCGAGAAGCACTGACCGGCTTCCGCGACATCAGTGAGATCGAGACGTCCGGCGGGGTGTTGTTCGAGTGGGCGGGTGACGCGCTCGCCGGCGTGATGGACGGTGAACTCGTCGTGCGCGCCGAGGGAGGCGGCTGGGCGCCGGTGACGGGCGATCTGGACGAGTGCCTGGGCCGGGCGGCCGAGGTTGTGATCGACGAGTGCTTGGTGCGCTGGCACAGCGAGCTTCGCGCCGGCGGCCTCGACGCGTACCAGGCCATGCTCGCCCTCGTCCGCCACGACCCGGAACGCGAGCAGTTGCAGCGCATCCTGCTCGGCGTGACCCGTGGTGCCGACCGGGATCTCGCCCAGCTCGCCGTCACGTGCCTGGGACACGTCGGCCGCACCGAGCCGTAGCCGCTTGTCCCTTTTCTCCCGACCTTCGGACGTGTCGAGCCGAAAATCCCCTACGTAGCGTGCGCTCGGGATTCCGAGAGGGGAACGACAAGTGCGAAGAGTTCTGGCGGGAGCAGCGGCGCTCGCGCTCATCAGCGCGGGCATGGTCACACCGGCGACCGCGACGCCGCCCGCGCAGCCCGAAGTGCAGGAGACGCGGCAGTCCGACGAGCAGCCGCACGAGCTCGAGATCAAGCGCCGCGCGTTGAAGCAGCAGGCGCTCGCCGACGTGCTGACCGGTCAGAAGTCGACGGAGAAGCGGGGGACCAGCACCGTCGCCAAGGTCGGCAAGAGCAAGAAGCAGGACAAGGACCAGTACGTCGAGCTCAAGCGGGAGAAGACCGACAAGATCTTCGTGATCCTCACGGAGTTCGGCAACGAGCGGCACCCCGACTACCCCGACCGCGACACGAACCCCGCCACGCCGGGGCCGCAGCGGTTCGACGGGCCTGCGCACAACCAGATCCCCGAGCCGAACCGGGCCGTCGACAACACGACGATCTGGCGCAAGGACTTCAGCCAGAAGTACTTCCAGGACCTGTACTTCAGCCGCAAGAAGGACGCCAACTCCGTCGCGAACTTCTACGACAAGCAGTCCAGCGGCCGCTACACGGTCAACGGACTCGTCACGGACTGGGTGAAGGTCAAGTACAACGAGGCGCGCTACGGCCGCAGCAACGGCTACCCGTGCAACGACAACATCTGCAACAACTCGCGTGAGCTCATCAAGGACGCCGTCACGCAGTGGGTCGCGGACCAGAAGGCCGCCGGCAAGACCGACGCGCAGATCAAGGCGTCGCTGGCCGAGTACGACGTGTGGGACCGCTACGACTACGACTCCGACGGCGACTTCAACGAGGCCGACGGCTACATCGACCACTTCCAGATCGTGCACGCCGGTGGCGACCAGGCCGACGGTGACCCGTTGCAGGGTGAGGACGCGCTCTGGAGCCACCGCGGTTACGCGTACAAGAACTACACGTCCGGTCCTGGCAGCAACAAGCTCGGTGGCGCGCAGATCGGTGACACCGGCCTGTGGGTCGGCGACTACACCGTGCAGCCCGAGAACGGCGGCGTGAGCGTCTTCGCGCACGAGTTCGGCCACGACCTCGGCCTGCCGGACCACTACGACACCAACGGCGGCACGAACGGCGTCAACTGGTGGTCGATCATGGCCCAGAACCGGGTGAACGCCCCCGGCGAGGCTCCCGGTGAGCGCGCCAACGAGTTCTCCGCGTGGGACAAGCTGCAGCTCGGCTGGCTCGACTACGAGGTCGCGGTCGCCGGACAGGAACGCGTCTTCGACCTCGGCCCGCACGAGTACAACAGCGCCAAGGCCCAGGGGCTCGTCGTCGTCCTGCCGGACATCTCGAAGAACTTCGACTACGGCGCTCCCTTCGCGGGCAGCAAGATGTGGTGGAGCGAGAAGGGCAACGACCTCGACCACTCCATGACGGCCCCGCTCGACCTGCGCGGCAAGACCAGCGCGTCACTCACCCTCAAGGCCCGCTTCGACATCGAGGCCGACTACGACTACCTCTACGTCGAAGCGTCCAATGAGGACGGCAGCTGGACGCAGCTCGACGGCACGGCCGGCGGTCAGCCGTTCGCGCGCGACTCCGGCGACTCGCCCGCGATCAGCAGCTCGTCGGACAACCAGTGGGTCGACGTGAACGTGTCGCTCGACGCGTACGCCGGCAAGAACACCAAGCTGCGCTTCGCCTACCGCACCGACGGAGCCCTTGCGCTGCAGGGCTTCTTCGCCGACCAGATCACGGTGACCGCGGACGGCGCCCCGGTGCTGACCGACGGCGGCGAGACCGCCGGGCTGTGGACCACGCGTGGCTTCCGCACGACCGAGGGCAAGGAAACGAAGGCGTTCGACCAGTTCTACATCGCCTCGAACCGCACCTACGAGTCGTACGGCAAGTACAACCAGACCGGCCCGTACCGCTACAGCTTCCCGGACAAGCCCGACTTCGTGGAGCACTTCCCGTACCAGGACGGCCTGCTGGTGTCGTTGTGGAACACGAGCTTCCTCGACAACAACGTCAGCGAGCACCCCGGTGAGGGCCTGATCCTGCCGATCGACGCCAACCCGGCGCCGCTCTACAACCTGGAGGGTCAGCGCTGGTCGCCGACCGTCAGCGGCTACGACGCGCCGTTCTCGCTGCAGAAGTCGGACTCCTTCACGTTGCACGTCAACGGCAAGGCGTCCTACGTCCGCGGCGCGGCGGCCCAGCCGACGTTCGACGACACCAAGCAGTTCTGGTACGCCGAGCAGCCGAACGCGGGTGTGAAGCTGCCCGCCGTCGGTGTCGGCCTGAAGGTTCTGCGTCAGAGCGGCACGTCGATGACGGTGAAGTTGTACAAGACGAAGTAGCGTCGAACGCATGACCGCTGCTGAAGACATGCTGGCCGTCGCCGTCGAAGAGGCGCGGATGGGACTCGCCGAAGGCGGGATCCCCATCGGCGCGGCACTCTTCGACGGCGACGGCCGTCTGCTGGGCCGGGGCCACAACCGGCGAGTGCAGGACGGCGACGCCTCGATGCACGCGGAGACCTCGGCCTTCCGCAACGCCGGCCGTCAGCGCAGCTATCGCGGCACGACCATGGTCACGACCCTGTCGCCGTGCTGGTACTGCAGCGGCCTGGTCCGCCAGTTCGGCATCTCGAACGTCCTGATCGGCGAGGCCACGACCTTCCACGGCGGCCACGACTGGCTGGCCGAGCACGGCGTGGGCGTCACCGTCGTCGAGGATCCCGCGCTGGTCGAGCTGATGACGACGTTCATCGCCGAGCGCCCCGAGCTCTGGTACGAGGACATCGGCCAGGATTAACGTGGGACGCATGGCTTCTGTGCTGATCACCTCGGCCGCCACGCCGGACTCGCTCGACGTGCTGGTCAACCACGGCGGAGCGGCGGAGGAGACCTTCGAGGGCGCCCTCGAAGGCGCGGCCCGCGTCCTGCAGGCCTACCTGCCGTTGCTGGAACGGTCCGCCGCCCCGGTCGTGGTGAACGTCAGCGGCCCCCAGGACTCGCCGTCCGCGGCCGCGGTCAACGTGGTCACGGTGCAGTACGCGAAGGCGTTCCCCCGGATGCGGATCAACGCAGCCGAGCAGGACACCGGTGCCGTCGAGCGGCTGACGCGGATCGGACCGGACGGCCCGACCGGCGGTTACTTCGCCGAGTAGCGCTCCAGGGCCTCGTCCATCGATCCCAGGATCGTGAAGACCGCGTCCAGCCCGGTCGCCTCGATCGGGCGCAACGCGGCCCGCGACGACGCCACCACGACGAACTCGACGCCGGCGTTCGAAGCACGCTGCTGGCCGAGGACGAGAGCCTCCAGCCCGGCGGAACCCAGGAACTTCACGCCGCCGAGGTCCACGACGATGGCTCGCTGGCCCTCCGCCACGTTGTCCGCGAGTGGTCCGGTCAACTCGCCACTGGACGTGGTGTCCAGCTCGCCGGACACGTGCAGCACGGGGACGTCCGGTGCGATCCGGTCGGCGACCACGGTGGCCAGAGCGGTGGGGTCAGGCACGCGATCTCCTTCAGTCGGTCAGCACCCCACGTTAACCCGGCTCGAAACCGGCGTTCGACGACCCCTCAGCGAGGTGCGGCCGGCCTGCTGGGAAACGTGGACGTGCTGGGTCAGGCGGGCGTGCAGTTCGTGGCACGCGGTGAAGCCGAGACGGATGTCGTCGGGCGGGCACTGGACGGGCAGCAGCTGCGCGAACGGGTCACCGCCGATGGTGTCGACCGCGGTCAGGAACCCGACCAGGGCGCCGACCAGTCGCCGGTGCAGGCCGAACAACGACAGCGCGTTCGCGAGGGCCAGGGTCGGCGCGGGCATTTCGTCGACGCCGACGGACGGTTCCAGATCGCGCAACGTCACGGTGAACAGCACCGAATGCGTCCGCTCGGAACGCGTGCCGTACGCGTCGCCCTGGATGTCGCGCAGCACCGACCGCATCTCGCGGCGCGGCTGCCAGAACGCGTGGTGCGTGCGGAGTTCCGCCAGTCCCTCCGCCGGCAACGCGGCGGGTGAGGTGACCTCGGTCAGCGACCGCAGCGCCTCTTCCCAGCGCGTCTCCAGGGCGGCGTGGAACTGGGCCAGCGCGGGGTGGTCCTCCCAGCCGGCGGCGACGTCGTCGAAGCCGCGCATCCGCAGCTCGTAGCAGATCCACAGCGACAGCTGCAGGTCGTCGTCGAGCCACGCGTCCCTGGTGCCGCCGCTGACGAGCAGCGCGGGCCGCGGCGGGGGCGGCAGTCGCAGCGCTGCGACCAGGGCGGAGCTCATGTGGCCGCGGGGACCGGGGAGGCGCATCAGGTTTCCTCACGCGTTCGGGCGATCAGCATGTCCACAAGGGACTCGGGGTCCGGGCAGCGTCGTTGTCGAGCGGCACCGCAGCCGTTGTGGCGCAACCAGTCCAACTGGTGCTCCACAGTAGACAGAGTGCCACGATCGCGCAGTGCGACCGCGACGTGCTCGACGAGCGAGATCGCCCGGTCGAACGCGGGGGAGAGTTTTCCGGTGTGTGGATCGGCGGCCAGTCCGTCGACCCCGTCGCGCGACGCCCGCCAATATGCCGCTCGCAGCACGGAATCGTCCACCCGCTGTTCGGAGGGTTCCGTCACGACGAGGGCACGGATCAACTCCGCGAGAACCGCGACTTCCGTTGCCAGCTGCGGAATGTCCGCGACGCGCACCTCAACCGTCGGATGATCGGCGGAGGGGCGGACGTCCCAGTACACCATCGCCCTGTCCATCAACGCTTCCGAGCTGATCAACGCGTCGACGGTCCGGTCGTAGTCGGCGGGCCCGTTCCAGAACGGCGGCGGTCCGCTCACCGGCCAGCGCGACCACACCATCGACCGCCAGCTCGCGTACCCGGTGTCCTCTCCCTGGGAGTACGGGGAGTTCGCGCTCAGTGCGAGCAACGTCGGCAGCCACGCCCGCAGCTTGTTCGACGCCGCCAATGCTTCGGACTTCGATGAAACACCCACGTGCACATGCAATCCGCACGCGCCCGTTCCCGATACAAGTCTTCGGTGGGAGTACTCGATCCGGTGATAGCGGGGGTCATCCGATCCGGGAGGGGGACCGGCCTCACCGATCGGCGGCATGCCCGTCGCCACGAGCCGGCACCCGGCCTCGTCGGCGGCGTCGACGAGCACTCGTCGTCCCTGCCGCACCTGGTCGGTCAGTTCCTCGAAGGACGAGGTGACTCCGGTGGCCACCTCGATCTGGAACGGCGTCAGCTCGCCCTGCACGTCGAGGTCGCCGGGCGCGCTGGAGATCTCCCTGACCCGGGGTGCCAGTGCCACCGGCCGCCGCGAATCGGGATCTACCAGCAGGAACTCCTGTTCCACGCCGACCGTGTAGTGATTCATCGCGGAGCGGGTACCCGCGTTTCATGGTGATCAATCTCGGAGTGGCCAGATGAGACTGAGGCGCAGCAGGACCGCCGGTCCCGGGTGGACCCGCCGCAGGCACGGCCACGGTTTCCGCTACCTGGACGAGTCGGGCTCACCACTGCCCAAAGAGGACGTGGCACGGGTGAAAGCGCTGGTCATCCCACCGGCGTGGCAGGACGTGTGGATCTCGCCGCACCCCAACGGCCACATCCAGGCCGTGGGCGTGGACGACGCCGGCCGCCGCCAGTACCTCTACCACGAGCAATGGCGGACCGACCGCGACACGGAGAAGTTCGTCCGGGTGCTGAAGCTCGCCCCGAAGCTCGGCGGGTTCCGCGAGCAGATCGAGAAGGACATGAGGGCGCGCGGCCCCAGGCGGTTGCTCGCGATCGCGTTGCGGATGCTCGATCTGGGCATCTTCCGCGTCGGCAGCGAGGAGTACGTGGAGGAGAACGGCTCGCACGGCGTCTCGACCCTGCTGTGCGAACACCTGTCGGTGACCGGGGATCGGGTCCGGTTCCGGTTTCCCGCCAAGTCCGGCGTAGCGGTCGACGAGGAGGTCACCGACCCGCGGCTCGCGCGGGCCGTCCGGTCGCTCGTCAAGGACAAGTCACCGGACTGCCGGGTCTTCGACCTCACCGCCGACGACGTCAACGAGCGATTCCGCGAACTGGTCGGCGACGAGTTCAGCGTGAAGGACCTGCGCACCTGGCACGCCACGGTGTTCGCCGCCCAGGCCTTCGCGGCGCAGCCCAAGCCGTCGAAACGAGCGGTCAGCCTGGTCATGAAGGAGGTCGCCGGGAACCTGGGCAACACGCCGTCGGTGGCGCGGAAGTCCTACGTCGACCCGCGCCTGGTCGACGCGTTCGAGCGGGGCGAGGTCATCGGCCGGGGCGATCCGGAACGAGCGGTGCGCAGGCTGCTCAGGCGGCCTTGAGGGCGGCCCGGTCGCACTGCCGGCACCACGCGGCACCCTGCGCCGCGGCCAGCGACGCGAACCCGGCGAACAGGTGCAGCGCGTTGCTGCCGGGGTTGACGTTCAGGAAGTTGACGACCTCGTCGTCGTAGCGCGCGAGGCCCAGCCCGAACAGCACCAGGAACGCCACCGCGACCAGCAGGCCCGTCCCGCTCAGCGCCTTAAGCCGGGGGACGGCGAGGAGCAGCGCGGCACCGAAAACGAGGTGGATGACGTTCTGCAACGGGTTGACGCGCAGGCCGAGGATCCAGGTCTCGGATTCGCCGGCGAAGGAGGAGAAGCCGGTCACGAAGAAACCGGCCACGCCCCACAGCACGAGCAGCGCGCCGGTGCCGATCGCCAGCTTCTGGGGCCACCGCAACCGGTTCATGAGGTCAGTATCGCCAGAACCGGACATTCTCGCTCGCTCATTTCACTCTTCCGCCAACAGGTCGTGTCGCAGCTGCTCCAGTGACTTGGTGAGCAGCCGCGACACGTGCATCTGGGAGATGCCCACGCGGCGGGCGATCTCGGTCTGGGTGAGCCGGCCGAAGAACCGCAGGACCACGATGGTCCGTTCGCGCCGGGGAAGGCCCCGCAGCATCGGCTGCAGGGCCTCGTGGATCTCGACGCCTTCCAGCGCCGGGTCGTCGACGGTCGAGCCCTCCAGCGAGTCGAGCGGCGCGAACGCCACGTTCTTCTCGATCCGCAGGCCCTCGTAGACGTCGGTGAGCGACACCCCCAGGTGCCGGGCGATCTCGGAGGGAGTGGGAGATCGCCCGGTGCGGTGCGACAGTTCGGCGGTGGCTCCGTCGATCGAGTCGCACAGCTCTTTCAACCTGCGGGGGACCCGCACCGCCCAGCACTGGTCGCGGAAGTGGCGCCGCACCTCGCCGGTGATCGTGGGCACGGCGTAGGACAGGAAGTCCGTCTGCCGGCCCACGTCGAACCGGTCGATGGCGTTGATCAGGCCGACCGCCGCCACCTGCGCGAGGTCTTCGATGGGCTCGCCGCGTTCGCTGAAGCGGCGGGCGATGTGCCGGGCGAGGGGGAGGTACTCGCGCACGAGCCGGTCCCGCAGTGCGTAGTAGCACCGCGAGTCACGGGAGGTGCGGGCGAGTTCCTCGAACGCCGCGTGCTGGTCCGGCGTCAACGCGCACCGCGATCAGACCTGCGGCGGCGGCGTGACGTCGCCACGCCAGGCACCGGTCTCGGTACCGCGGTTCTCGATGAACTCCTTGAACCGCTTCAGGTCGCCCTCGATCCGGTGGCCGACCACGCCGAGCGCGGCTCCGGCCTTCTCGGTGAGGGTCTCGGGCTCGTACTCCATCTGGAGGTGCACCCGAGTCGTCTCGTTGTCGATGCGGTGGAACGTCACCACGCCGCCCTGCGGCGGGCCCTCGACCGACGTCCACGCGACGCGCTCGTCCGCGTGCTGTTCGGTGATCTCCGCGTCGAACTCGCGGACGATCCCGCCGATCTTCGTCGTCCAGTGGGTCCTGGTCGGCGTGACCTGGTCGATCTTCTCCACGCCGTCCATGAACGCCGGGAAGGACTCGAACTGGGTCCACTGGTTGTACGCCGTGCTCACTGGCACTAGGACGTCCACCGACTTCTCAATGGTGGTCACAAAACCTCCTCGATCGGTTGTCGTCATCAGGTGAGTACCCGTGTCACGCCGCGTTACACATCCGACACTTGTCTACAGTGGACGGTCACGCTGAGTGTTGGTCCAATCGCCATCTGCGCATCACGAATTCGCCCACAGTGGTCAAATCGCTATGTGATCCATGTAACAGGGACGGCATACTGCGCGGTATGTCAGGGGCCCTAGGAGGCGCTGGTGCTCGAGGCGAACAACCTTGAGGTTGTCTACGACGACGTGATGCTGGTGCTCCGGGGCGTGAGCCTCAAGGTGCCCCAGGGCAAGGTCGTGGCTCTGCTCGGAGCGAACGGAGCTGGGAAAACGACGTTGATGAGGGCCTTCAGCGGCCTGCTCGACGTGCACGACGGCAAGGTCACCAAGGGCTCGATCACGCTCGACGGTGAACCGATTCACCGCCTCCCACCGGCGAAGATCGCCGACCGAGGCATCAAACAGGCCCTGGAGGGCCGCAGAATCCTCGCCGAGCTGACCGTCGAGGAGAACCTCAAGGTCGGAGGTCACGCGAGACCCAAGCGGCTCAAGCAGAACCTGGACCGCTGCTACGAGCTCTTCCCGCGACTCCTCGAAAGACGAAGACAGAGCGCGGGCTACCTGTCCGGCGGCGAGCAGCAGATGCTCTCGATCGGCCGGGCGCTGATGTCGGAACCGTCCTACCTGCTGCTGGACGAACCCAGCCTCGGCCTCGCGCCGTTGCTGGTGCAGCAGATCCGCGACCTCGTCGTGAAGATCAACGAACAGGGCACCACCGTCCTGCTGGTGGAACAGAACGCCAGCATGGCGCTCTCCATCGCCGACCACGGCTACGTGCTGGAGACCGGCAAGGTCGTCATGGACAAGCCGGCGGACGCACTGCTCGCCGACGACGACATCCGCGAGTTCTACCTCGGCCTCGGCACCTCCTCGTTCCGTGCGGTCAAGCACTACAAGCGCAGGAAGAGGTGGTTGTCTTGAGCGTGCTGGAAGTGGACGGCGTCCGGCTCGCGTTCGACGGCGTCGTGGCCGTCGACGGGGTGTCGTTCAGCGTCGAGGAGGGCGAGCTCTTCGCCATCATCGGCCCGAACGGCGCCGGCAAGACGTCCATCTTCAACGTCCTGAGCGGCGTCTACCGGCCGCAGCAGGGCACCGTGCGGTTCCGCGACCACGACCTGGTCGGCATGCGGCCGCACCGCGTCGCCGCCGCGGGCATCGCCCGCACGTTCCAGAACATCGAGCTGTTCTCCCACCTCACCGTCGTCGACAACCTCATGCTCGGCCGCCACAACCACATGCGGTACGGCGCGCTGTCGGCGTTCTTCTGGCTCGGCAAGGCGCGCAACGAAGAACTGAAGAACCGGGCCGCGGTCGAGGAGGTCATCGACTTCCTGGAACTGGAGCAGTGGCGCCGGTTCCCGGTCGGCCTGCTGCCCTACGGCGTGCAGAAGCGCGTCGAACTGGGCAGGGCGCTCGCCATGGAACCGAAGCTCCTGCTGCTCGACGAGCCGGTCGCCGGCATGAACGTCGAGGAGACCGAGGACATGGCCCGCTTCATCCTCGACGTCCGCGAGGAGCTGAACATCCCGATGATCATGGTGGAGCACGACATGGGCCTCGTGATGGACCTGGCCGACCGGGTGATGGTCATGGACTTCGGCCGCCCGATCCGCACCGGCACGCCAGCGGAGGTGCAGCAGGATCCCGACGTCATCCGCGCCTACCTCGGCGAGCAGCACAAGAGCGTGACGCCATGACCACGACGGTCGTCACGCGCGTGAAGGACAGGGCGGAGCACACGCCGGACCAGATCGCCCTGCGCGCCAAGGACTTCGGCATCTGGCAGGAGGTCACCTGGTCCGGCTACTGGGCGAACGTCGAACTGGTCGGGCACGCGTTGCTCGCGCTGGGCCTGCAACCGGGTGAACGGGTCGCGATCCATTCCGAGAACCGGCGCGAATGGCTCTACGCCGACCTCGGCATCGTCGCGGCCCGCGGCATCACGGTCGGGCTCTACCCGACCAACCCCGCGTCCGAGGTCGCCTACCTCCTGTCCCACTCCGGCACGCGGATCCTCATCGCCGAGGACCAGGAACAGGTCGACAAGGCGTTGCTGGTGCTGGAGGACACCCCCGACCTGGAATGGATCGTCTACGTCGAGCCGCGCGGGATCAAAGGCCGTTACGACAACCCGAAACTGCTGGCCTGGGAGGACTTCCTGGCGCTGGGCGCACAGCACCGCGACTCGTTCTCCGGTGAGCTCGCGGAACGGATGGCCGCCACCGAGCCCGACGACGTCATGACGTTGATCTACACGTCCGGAACCACCGGACCGCCGAAAGGCGCGATGCTCACCGTCGCCAACGTCGAGTTCGCCGTCCACGTGCTGGTGGAGGGCGGCGGTTTCACCTCGCCACCGCCGTCCTCCGCCGATGTCACGCTGTCCTACCTGCCGTTGTGCCACGTCGCCGAACGGATCTTCACGACGTGGTTCAGCGCGGCCAGCGGTGTGCAGGTGCACTTCGCCGAGTCGATCGAGACGGTGCAGGCGAATCTCCGCGAGGTGCAGCCGACGATCCTGTTCGGCGTTCCACGCATCTGGGAGAAGGTGCTGGCGGGCGTCACGATCAGCGTCTCGTCCGCGTCCCGGCTCAAGCGCACGACGACCCGGTTCTGGCTCAAGCGCGCGGAGTCCATCGGCGAAACGCTGGTGCACAACGGTGGTAAGCACACGGGCAAGAGCCGGCTGGTCTACGCGCTGGGCTGGCTGTTCTGCTTCCGCGCCCTGAAGGCCAGGATCGGCATGCGGCACGTCCGGTACGCGGCCTCCGGGGCCGCGCCGATCGCACCGGACGTGCTGAAGTTCTTCATGGGCATCGGGGTGCCGATGCACGAGGTCTACGGCATGACCGAGAACACCGCCGTGGCAACGGGAAACCGGCCGGGACGCGTCAAGATCGGCACGGTCGGCGAGCCGCAGCCCGGCACCGAGCTCCGGATCGACGAGGAGACCGGCGAGATCCTCACCAGGCACGGCGGCACGTTCGCGGGCTACTGGCAGGACCCCGAGTCCACCGGACGGGTCCTGAACGACGGCTGGCTGCACACCGGCGACGTCGGCGAGTGGGTCGACGGCACGCACGTCAAGATCACCGACCGGATGAAGGACATCATCATCACCGCGGGCGGCAAGAACATCGCGCCGTCCGAGCTCGAGAACGCGCTGAAGACCTCCCCGTACGTCAAGGAGGCCGTGGTGATCGGCGACCAGCGGAAGTACCTGGTGGCGTTGATCGGCATCGAGTTCGAGACGGTCGGGCACTGGGCTCAGCAGCGCAGGATCACCTACACCACCTACCGGGACCTGTCGGAGAAACCCGAGGTCCTGGAACTGGTGCAGCAGATCGTGACCGAGGCGAACGAGAAGTTCGCGACGGTCGAGCAGATCAAGAAGTTCCGCATGTTCCCCAAGGAGCTCGACCACGAGGACGGCGAGCTGACCGCGACGCAGAAGGTCAAGAGATCCGCGCTGGGCAAGATGTTCGACGACCTCGTGGAGAGCATGTATGGATGAGTTTCTCCAGTCGCTGATCCGGGGTCTCGGCACCGGGTCGATCTATTCGCTGCTGGCGCTCGGCTTCGTGATCATCTACAAGTCGACGCAGGTGATCAGCTTCGCGCAGCCGGCGTTCATGCTGGCCGGTGCCGTGCTGGTCTCGTACCTCTCGCCCGCGGTGTCTTTCATCGGGGCGGTTCTCGTCGCCGCCGTGGTGATCGCGGTGCTGGCGCTGGGAGTCGAACGCACGGTGCTGCGGCCGATGGTCGGCAAACCGGTGTTCGTGGTCGCGATCATCACCATCGGCGTGGACGTCGTGGTGAGAGTCGTGACGAACGCGTTCATCGGCCTCGACGTCCGGCAGGTCGGTGACCCGTGGGGCCTGAACACGGTCAACTTCCTGGGTGCCGAGGTGCAGCAGCGGTATCTGGTGATGATCGCGACGACCGCGGTCGTGACGGTCGCGCTGTTCGCGTTCTTCCGCTACTCGCGGATCGGGCTCGCGATGCGGGCTGTCGCCTACGACCAGGAAGTGGCGCTGGCGCAGGGGATCTCGGTCGGGTCGGTGTTCGCGCTGTCGTGGGCGCTGGCGGGCGGGCTCGCCGCGCTGGCCGGCGTGTTCGTCGCGACGGGCGCGGGCGTCGACCAGCAGCTCTGGATCGTGGCGCTGAAGGCGTTGCCCGCGATCATCCTCGGCGGCCTGGAGTCGTTGGGCGGGGCGGTGGTCGGCGGGCTCGCGGTCGGTGTCGTCGAGTCGCTCTTCGGCACCTACCAGGGTGATTTCGCGCCGTGGCTCGGGGCGAACTTCGGGCTGGTCGCGCCGTACGCGTTGATGCTGCTCGTTTTGCTCGTCAGACCGTACGGACTGTTCGGCAAGAAGGAGGTGGAACGGCTGTGAAGGGACCCAGAACCATCAAGGGCAGGCCAGAGCTGTACACCTCATATCGGCAGGACATGGGTTTCCTGAACACGCGTCCGAAACGCGCGTGGACGGGCGGCCTTGTCGTGGTAGCACTGTTGCTGCCGTTCATGATCACCGACGACCTGTTGCAGCTGCTCGCCACCGGGTTCGTGGCGGCGATCGGCGCGATCGGGCTGAACATCGTCACGGGGTACGCGGGCCAGGTCTCGCTGGGCCACGCGTTCTTCCTCGCGATCGGTGCGTACACGGGCGCGGCCCTGAGCGGCTCCGAGACCGGGCGGGTGATCGGCTTCGGCATCACGTCGCTGCCGATCTGGCTGCTGGCCTCGGGACTGGTGGCCGCGCTCTTCGGCGTCCTGGTGGCGCCGGTGGCGGTGCGGTTGCGCGGTCTCTACCTCGCGATCGTGACGCTGGGACTGGTCTTCCTGGGAGAGCACGTGTTCCGGGAGTGGACGTCGCTGACCGGCGGCCCCGGAGTCGGTCGCCCCGCGGCCGTGCCGGAGCTCTTCGGCGTGCGGCTGGACCAAGACAACGGGATGTTCACGGCGGCACAGCAGCTGTACCTGCTGATGTTCGTGCTGCTGGTCATCTTCGGCGTGCTGGCGCGGAACCTGGTGCGCTCGCGGGTCGGGCGGGCGTTCGCGGCGGTGCGGGACCGGGACCTGGCCGCGTCGGTGATCGGCGTCGACCTGACGAGGTACAAGGTCCTGGCGTTCGCGGTGTCCTCGTTCTACGCGGGTGTCGCGGGCGCGTTGTTGTTCGTGGTGAACGGGTTCTTCGATCCGGGCTCGTTCAACCTGCTGTTGTCAGTGCAGTACATCGCGATGGTGCTCATCGGCGGCGCGGGCACCATCTCCGGAGCGATCATGGGCGCGCTCTTCATCACTCTGCTGCCACGCATCACCAGGGAACTGCCCACGGTGCTGCCGTTCATCAGTGGTGACGCGACCGGCGTGATCACGGTCTTCCAGTTGGAGGCCGTGCTCTACGGCGTGCTCATCATCGTGTTCCTCATCGTCGAGCCACGCGGGTTGTTCGGCATCTGGGTCCGCGTCCGCAACTACTGGCGCACCTGGCCGTTCTCGTACTGAGGAGAGAGAATCCCCATGTCTGGTAAGAGACTTGCGGTCATATTCGTCGGGGCGTTGCTCCTCGCCTCTTGTCGAGGGGGTGGTGATGCGGCACCTCAGGAGGGCGCGGGCGGGATCAAGGTCGACGCCGGCGTGACGAAGGAGGCCTGCCCCAACGCCGTCGACAAGGCCAAGGGCTGCATCTACCTCGGCACCATCTCGGACCTCACCGAGGGCCCGTTCAAGACCCTGGCCGTGCCGATCACGGACTCGCAGAAGGCGTTCTGGAAGCGCGTGAACGACAAGGGCGGCATCGGCGGCTACGAGATCGACGTCACCAAGTACGTCAAGGACAACAAGTACAACCCGCAGATCCACAACCAGGTCTACCAGGAGATCAAGAACAGCGTCCTGGCGCTGACCCAGACACTGGGCTCGCCCACGACCGTCGCGATCCTGCCGGACCTCGAGAAGACCCCCATGGTCTCGGTGCCGGTGTCGTGGACCTCGTTGTGGGGCCACGAGGAGGTCGTGCTGGAGTCCGGCGCGAACTACTGCGTCGAGTCGATGAACGCCGTCGACTACGCCACCGAGAAGATGGGCGTGAAGTCCGTCATGGCGGTGCACAACGCCGGTGACTACGGCGACGACGCGGCGGCCGGGACGAAGATCGCGGCCGAGAAGCGCGGACTGACGTTCGAGAACGTGACGACCACGGCCGGCCAGGACAACCAGGGCGGCGCGATCGACGCGGTGGTGTCGAAGAAGCCGGACCTGGTGATCCTGACGACCGGCCCGACCGACGCGGCCGTGATCATCGGACAGGCCGCGGCCCGTGGCTTCAAGGGCAAGTTCATCGGCACCTCGCCGACGTGGAATCCCGGTCTGCTCAAGTCGCCGGCCGCTCCCGCGATCAAGGCGCTGTACATGCAGTCGGCACCGTGGAAGGCGTGGAACACGGAGTCCGTGGGCCACACCGCGATGCGTGCCGCGCTGCCGGGCGTGACGCCGAACGACGGCTACACCGCCGGTTGGGTGTGGGCGTACCCGCTGAAGGCCGCGCTGGAAAAGGCTGCCTCCAACAAGGACCTGACGCGTGCCGGCGTGCTCGCCGCTGTGCGCCAGCTCACCTCTGTGGACTACGAGGGCATGCTTCCTTCGGGTGCAGGTAATTTCTCCGCTTCGCCCCAGGACGCACTGTTCCGTCAGTCGACCCTCTACAAGCCCGACGACGCCGCTCCGACCGGAGTGACGCTGGTAGAGGACTTCTTCACCGGTTCCACGGCAAAAGATTTCAAGTTCGAGAAGCCCTGCTACCAATGAACCGAACGGGTGACACCCGACGCTGAAAACGGACATCGCTGACTAGGCTCGCTGGTGAGCTTGTTGTGGGAGGTTGGTTAGCGGTGTTGTCGTGCGTCGAGGTTCGCCGATCCGCTGGTGGGCTCCGGTTATTCGTTCGTCCCCTGGCCGCGTCGCGTTGGAGCGCGCGGCTGGGGTACGAACGGGTGTCGGAGTTGCTGGCCGCGATTCGTCAGGCGGAGTCGTGCACCGTGCCGGACGTGGAACTGCGGTACGTGCCCGACCAGCGCACCGGTGAGGCGGTGCTGGCGTGCGAGACGGGGTCCGTGCTGCTGGACGCCGACGAAGTGTGCGCGTTGCACGACACGCTGCGCGCGCACATGCCGGACCGGATGAGGCCCCTGCCCGCCTAACCGAGTTTGCGCGCGAGCCACTCGGTGCGGGTTCGCCTGGCCGCGCTGGACAGCCGCGCGTCCGGGTAGAGCGCGTCGAAGCCGTGGAACCCGCCTGCCCAGGTGTGCAGTTCGGCGTCTCCGCCCGCCGCCCAGATGCGGGTGGCGTAGTCGACGTCCTCGTCCCGGAACACCTCCGCGGTGCCGGTGTCGACGTACGTGGACGGCAACCCGGACAGGTCGTCGGCCAAAGCCGGTGACACGTAACGGGGAACGTCCGCCAGATCACCGAGCACCGACCGCCAGCCGAACTCGTTCATCTCGCGCGTCCACACCCCGGGCTCGCCGGAGTACTGCCTGCTGGACGTGGTGTTGTTGCGGTGGTCGAGCATCGGGCAGATCAGCACCTGCGCCGCGATCTCCGGTCCGTCCAGGTCGCGGGCCATCAACGTGACTCCGGCGGCCAGACCGCCGCCGGCGCTGATGCCCGCCACGACGATCCTGTCGACGCCCAGCGACTCCGCGTTCTCGACCGTCCACACCAGACCTCGGTAGCAGTCCTCGACGAGCGTCGTGCCGGTCGCCTCCGGTGCGAGGCGGTGCTCCACGGTGACCACGACGACGCCGAGTTCTTCCAGCCACTCCAGGGGAATGTCGATCTGCGAGAACCGGTCGCCCATCACCATGCCACCGCCGTGGATCCAGTAGACGCACGGCACGGGCTCGGTGAGTCCCTTGGGGCGGAAAACGGTCAGCGTGATCTCGCCGAGCGTCACGTCGTGTCGTTCGGCGTCGGTCTTGAACGGCGGCGACGGCATCTGGCGGATCTGCTGGACCAGCTCGTGGGTGAGTTCGGTTCCCAGCGGCAGGTCGGCGAGGAGCGCGCGCAGTTCGGGGTCGAGGGCCGGGCGGGACATCAGAACGCCGCCTTGCCGCCGACGGGCAGCTCGTCGGAGTACGTGGACTCGCCCTGGAGCAGAGTCCCGAGCTTGGCGACCAGAGCCTGGGCCGCCTCGGTGGCGAAGAACGCGCTGTGCGCCTCGGCCGTCGTCCAGCCCTCGGTCACGTGGACGACGTCCGGGTTGCCGGTCGAGCGGCTGACCAGGAAGACCACGCAGTCGTCGTTGGTCAGCGAAGGCGCGTCGAGCAGGAACTCGATCACCTCGTCGCGCTTGCCGGGCTGGGCGGTCAGGGTGGCGTGGAAGCCGTGTTCGACGCTCATCTGTTCCTACCTTCTGTTCGTTGCGCTGTTCTGGCGATGGACTCATCAGATCAGCTTGAACAGGGGTGACAGGAGATCGATGCTGCCGGGCTCTTGCCCAATCCTGCCGATCTAGCTGATGGGCGCCGGTGAGCTGGCTTCCGGGACGAGGACCGCGGGCGTTCCGGTGCCGTCCGCCGGAACAGCCCAGACGTCGTTCAGGCCGTCGTCGCGCTGGATGCCGTACGCGACCGTCCGGTCGTCGACCCAGGCCGGTTGGTCGTCGACGCTGCGGGTCTCGGCGAGTTCGGTGATCCTGCGGGTCGCGAGGTCGAGCACGGACACGCGCCAGCCCTTCTGCGGGTCGCCGTCGACGGCCTTCTTGTAGGCGATGCGGGTGCCGTCCGGGGACAGCGAGGGGCACTCGACGTCGTCCGCGTCGGTCAGCGGGCGGACCTTGCGCGCCGCGAAGTCGCCTTCGAGCAGGTAGCGGTGGTCGCCGGTGGACATGGTGGCGTAGAAGCGGTTGTCGTCCGAGGTGAACGTGACGCCCCAGTAGTTCGTGTCGACCGGCCGCTGCGGCATGCCCTCGACGGTGAACTCCTCCAGGGACGTGACCAGCGCGCCGGTCTTCGTGTCGAGGATGCCCGTGCTGGTGGAGAACCCGTTGGCGGCGTAGGAATGCCCGTCGACGAACAGCGTCCACGCCACCATCCGGCCGCTGGCCGAGACGCGCGTGCGGTTCGGGAAACCGGTCAGCGGAACCGTTTTGAGTTCCTTGAGGTCGTTGTCGAGCACGGCGAGTTCGCTGGCCTTCAACGCTCCGGCCGGGCGCAGGCAGGAGATCGTGCCCGCGGCCGAGTACGCGCGGTCGCAGCGCTGCTCGGTGACCTCCCGTGAGCCTGCCGGATCCGTGCGGGACACCGTGGAGAGCTTGCCGTTGCTCAGCACCATCAACCGCGGCCCGGCACCGGTCGCAACGGACTGCGCGGCGCCGTCGGGGGTGGCACCGGACAGCGCGGTGTAGCCGACGGCGACACCGCCGAGCAGGACGGCGGCGGTCAGCGTGATCAGCAGGCGGTTGTTCATGTGCGGCGTCCCAGCAGTGCGGCGGTGGCGATCAGGGCGCAGAGGACCGCGACGGCGGCGATCCTGGTGGCGGCCTCGGGACTCCAGAACTGCCAGGCGAGGCCGAACAGCACGGACGAGCCGAGGTAGGCGAGCGCCTGTCCACTTTGGATCAGCGCGATGCCGGTGGTGCGCAGGCGTTCCGGCAGGACCGGGCCCGCGAGCGCCATCAGCACGCCGTCCGTGCAGGCGTAGAAGGTGCCGTACAGCAGCACGACCAGCACGAGCAGCGGCCAGCCGCCCAGAGGTCCGTGCAGCAGCAGGTAGACGACGGTCAACGAGCCGTAGCCGGCCAGCATGACCTTGAGCCTGCCGACGCGGTCGGCGAGCGCGCCCAGCGGTGCGGCGAGCAGCAGGTAGACCAGGCTCGTGCCGACGGCGAGCAGCGGGAACCAGCCGAACGCCAGCCCTTCGCGCTTCTGCAACAACAGGTACACGAACCCGTCGCCGATGGTGACCAGGCCGAGCAGCGACGCGGCCAGCACGATCTTCCGGACGGCCGGGTCCTTGAGCAGGGCGAGTTTGAGGGGTTCCTTGCGCTGCACGGGTTCCGGCCGGTCCCGCACGTAGAGCACGAGGACCAGCACGCCGAACGCGGCGATGCAGGAGCTCACCACGAACACCGCGTCGAACGACTGGGCGGAGGCCGCGAGCACGGCCATCGCGACCAGCGGCCCGGCGAAGGCGCCGATGCCGTCCATCGCCCGGTGCACGCCGAACGCCCGGCCGAGATCGCCGCTGGGAGTGGAGAGCGTGATCAACGCGTCGCGCGGGGCGGTCCGCAGGCCCTTGCCCGCGCGGTCGGCGGTGATCACGAACCCCAGCGCGGTCAGCGAGTTGCCGGCCGCCAGGAGTCCGAGCTTGGCCACGGCGGACAGCCCGTACCCGAAGCCCGCGACGGCCTTGCGCTTGTTCGTCCGGTCGGCGAGATAGCCGCCCGCGAGTCTGAGAAGCGTGGTGGCGCCGGTGTACACGCCGTCGATCAGCCCGTACGCGGCCGGACTGAGCTGGAGGCCGACGACCAGGTACAGCGGCAGGATCGCGGCCACCATCTCCGACGAGACGTCGGTGATCAGGCTGACCGTGCCGAGCGCGAAGACGTTGCCGCTCAGCCCTTTCCAGTTCGCTGACTTCGGTTTGTCGATCGTGGAAAGATACATCGCCGGCCTCCAGCGGTCCGTCAGTGACAGTTGGTCGTGCCGCTGTCGGTGTAGGTCTTGCCCGCCACGGGGACGAACTGCCAGTCGAAGCTGTCGCTGTGCAGCGTCAGCTTCAGCACGCCCTGGGTGCCGGTGTTGCGGGCCTCGCTGTTCGGCTGGATCGTGCCGAAGCCGTAGGCACCGGCGCCGCCCATGCCCGCGACGAACGACCGGATGCCCCGCGAGTTGTCCAGCGCGCCGCTGGGGTTCTGCGGGGCGAACCGCTCGTACTGGTGGTTGTGGCCGGTGACCACGACGTCCGCGTTGAAGTCGTACAGCGCCTGGAACAACGGCCTGGTGGCCGTCGAGGGCGCGTGGTTGGCACCGCTGGTGAACAGCGGGTGGTGCCAGTACGCCGCGGTGCACGGCTTCGTGCTCGCCGCCAGGTCCTGCCGCAGCCACTGCTCCTGCGCGCTGCCCGCAGACATGCTGACGTTGGAGTTCAGCGACACGACGTGCCAGTTGCCGATGTCGTAGGAGTAGTAACCCCGGTTCGACGGCCCGGCCAGCGCGCCGAAGTAGTTGTAGTAACCGGTGGCGCCACTGGTGTTGTAGTCGTGGTTGCCGGGCGAAGGCTTGGTGCGCGCCTTGTGCCGGCCCCACGTGGGCTCGTAGTAGTTGGCGAACTCCGAGGCGGTGCCGTTGGTGTAGACGTTGTCGCCCGTGGTCCAGACCGTGCCCTGGATGTTGTCCAGCAGCGCGGCCGTGGCGGTGTCACCGGAACCGGAGTCGGCGATGTCGCCCGCGCCGACCCAGACCGGGTCGCCGGGAGGCGGCGTCGTGCCGTCGGTGACGACGAGCTGCGGGGCGGTCGACCCGCTCTCGCGCGAGTCGTAGTCGGCGCCGTCCGTGCTGCTGGACGTGATGCCGATGCTGTACGTGCCGTTGCCGGTGACGTAGCTGCTGACGTCGACCTCGTACCAGGCGTTGCGCACGACCGAGCCGAGGGAACCGAGCGTGGCGCCGTCGATCGCGGGCTGGTTGGCCCAGGTGACGGCGGTCTCGGTCCAGCTGACGGTCGACATCGCCCGGAACGTGCCGCCGTTCGGGCTTTCCGCGCCCGAGACGTCGTCGGTGTGGATGCGCAGCTTGGCGTTGCTGACGCCGCCGGTGATCCCGGAGACCGTGAACTTGAGGAACGTCCGCTTGACCGGCGAGTTGTCGATGCCGAGCTGGCCGGACGTGCCGTAGTTCGTGCCGGTCGACCCGTTGTCGACGTAGGTGTCGGCGGTGGGGGTGAACGTGGTCGTGGCAGCGTGAGCTGCGGTGGAGGCGGTGAGTGTGGCCGCCGTGACGATGACGGTGGAGAGCACGGCTAGGGGAGCCCTGCGACGTGACATGCCTGTCCTTGTGGTGGTGGGCGGACATGGGCCGTCGCGAAGGGTAGGGCTCAAATGAGCCGCACGCGGTGATCGTTTGGCGGCCACTTGGTGAACTGCCGGAAAATCCCCCTCAGGGGTGGCTGTCGTGCGGAGGTATTTCCGCCGCGGGGAAACGCTCAGTACAGGTATGGGAGTCGAGGTCCACGACCCTCGCTGGCTCACCGCCGTGCCGGGAGCCGAGCTCGTGGTCGCGTTGGACGAGGTGGGAGAGCACGCCGCCGACGGGCACCGGGTGACGGTGTTGATCGATCTGGTGCCCGACAACGTGTTCATGTTGCGTGGCCTGGCCGCCGAAGCCGTGGGGGAGGGCGCACGCAAGGTGCGCGTGCGGCCGTACGGCGTTGATCGGGTCGACCTCGTCTACGCGGCCGTGGAGCTGAACCGGGTCGCCGAGGACGACGCCGTCGAGGTCCAGTTCGACGTCACGTCCGCCGCGCTGCTGAGAGCGGACCCCGCGGCGTTCGTGCGGGTCGATCCGCTCGTGGTCACGGCCGACGGGACGGTCGTGCCGATCTGCGCGGGCCTGGAGCGGTACGCGCTCGGGTCGCTGGGGTCGCTCGACGACCTGGTGGCCGCGTGGGATCCCGAACCGGTCCGCGACCTGTGCCGGGTGGCGCTGACCCGTGCGCTGGCCGACACCGGGCCGCTCGTGTCCTGGTACGAGCACCTCACCCGGACAGCAGACGGGATGCGGGCCGGGTGTTGATCACGCTGTCGGGGTCGACACCGCACTCCTCCGCCCGCGCGCAGCCGTAGTTCAGCCAGTCCAGCTGGCCGGGCGCGTGCGCGTCGCTGTCGATGGAGAACGTGCACCCGGCGTCGACCGCCAGGCTGAGGAGCCTGCGCGGGGGATCGAGCCGTTCCGGCCGTGCGTTGATCTCGACCGCGGTGCCGTGCTCGGCGCAGGCCTCGAAGACCTTCTCCGCGTCGAACTGGGACTCCGGGCGGCCCTTGCCGACGACCAGCCGGCCCGTGCAGTGGCCGAGGATGTCGACGTGCGGGTTCTTGACCGCGTTGACCATCCTGCGGGTCATCTCGGCGCGGGGCATCTTCAGTTTCGAGTGGACGCTCGCGACCACGACGTCGAGCCGTGCCAGCAGGTCCTCGTCCTGGTCGAGCGAGCCGTCGTCGAGGATGTCGACCTCGATGCCGGTGAGGATCACGAACGGCGCCAGGTCGGCGTTCAGCTCGGCGACGACGTCGAGCTGCTTCTCGAGCCGTTCCCTGCTCAGTCCATTCGCGACGGTCAGCCGCGGCGAGTGGTCCGTCAGGACCATGAACTCGTGGCCGAGATCGCGCGCGGCCTCCGCCATGTCCCTGATCGGGCTGCCGCCGTCGGACCAGTCGGAGTGGACGTGGCAGTCGCCCCTCAGCTTCGCCCGCAACTCCTCGCCGCCGGTGATGTCGACGTGCCGCAGCTTCGCCAGGTAGGCCGGCTCGCGGTTCGCCAGCGCGTCCGCGACGACACCGGCCGTCGACTTGCCGACGCCCTTGAGATCGGTGAGCGTGCCGAGCTTCGCCCGTTTCTCGACGTCGGCGGGGTCCAGCTCGGCGAGGACGGCGGCGGCGTTGCGGAACGCCTGGACGCGGTAGGTCGGCTCGCCGGCTCGTTCCAGGTGGAAGGCCACCTGCTTCAACGCCTTGACCGGATCCATACCTCTTCCTACCCCATCCGGAACCGTTGCGCGGTTTTTGTTGTTGGAGACCGGCAGATCAACCATGATGTCCGCCATGTCCCCACGTCCGGCCGGTGCGCCACCGGCGACCGGAGCCGGTTCACGGCGAAAGCGGAGCAAGGGCGACCTGACCTCGCAGGCCATTCTCGACACCGCGGAGCACCTGCTGCAGACGCGGTCGCTCGACGACATCGCCGTGGACGAACTGACCTCCGGCGCGGGAATCTCCCGTTCCACCTTCTACTTCCACTACGAGTCGCGCGAGGCCGTGCTGTACGCGCTGTCGGAACGGGTCGCGGAAGGCCTCTACGACTCGGCGGCGCTGTGGCTACGGCGCGGCAGCGAACCGCCGGAGGACTCGATCCGGCGCGCGATCGCGGGCACCGTCGCGTTGTGGCGGGCGCACGGCCCGGTGCTGCGCGCGGCGGTGCGGGCGCGGGACACGAGCGAGCTGGTGCGCGGGTTCTGGTCCGGGGTGGCGCGGCGGTTCGTGGACTCGACGGCGCAGCAGATCGAGATCGAGCGGGAGGCCGGCATCGCGGTGCCGGGACCGCCGACCGCGCGTGCCCTCGCCACCGTGCTGGTCACGATGAACGAGTCCATGTGTTACAGCCTCTCGCTCTCGCGGAGGTCGGCGGCGCGCGACCGCGAGGTGGTCGAGACGCTGACCGCGGTGTGGCTGCGTTCGGTGTACGGGGTTTCGCAGTAGATAAGCCGCGGTCGTTGTTTCTCGACACCGTGTCGAATAATTTCGCGGCCATGGAACTCGTGCCCCTGGGCGTCATGACCGCGCAGCTGCGAAAGCCTTTGAGGCTCCCGAAAACGCCTGTCGGTGACCGTTTCATCTACGAGGTCGAGTCGGGAACGTTCGCCGGCGACCGGCTGTCGGGCGTCCTGCACGGGTCGTCGAGCGCCGACTGGCTGACCATCGGCCCGGACGGCACCGCGACCCTCGACGTGCGCTCCGTGCTGCGCACCCACGACGACGCGCTCGTGTATTTGCACTACTCAGGGCGGGTTGACGTCTCGAATGGCTTCGGTGCGCCGCTGTACGCGGCCCCGTTGTTCGAGACCGGCGACGACCGCTACCGCTGGTTGAACCGCGTGCAGGCCGTCGCGAAGGGCGCTCTGGACGGTCTCGTGCTGACCTACGAGGTGTGCGAGGTGCGGTGAATTTCACCCGACCTTCGGGGGTGTCGATCGAGTCGGCGACTGCGGAAGCGTTCTGTCGCTGGCCGACGATCGTGAGGGGTACGCGGTGAGGAAGCGTTGGGGTGCGGCGGCTTTGGTCGCTCCGCTGTTCATGTCACTGGTGGGAACGGCTCAGGCGGCGCCGGGTCCGTTGGACGAGTACTACAGCCAGACGATCGCCTGGGCCGAGTGCCCTGCTGGGTGGGTCACGCCCTCGACGGGGGTCGAGTGCGCCACCGCCGTCGTGCCGATGGACTACAAGAACCCGGGCAACGGCAACCTGGAAATCGCCATCTCGCGCAAGAAGGCCACCGATCCCGCGCGCCGCAGAGGCGTGCTGATGACGAACCCCGGCGGCCCCGGTGGTTCGGGTCTCGGTGCCGTGCACTGGTTCAACGCGCAAACCGACGTGCTGAAGATCTACGACGTCATCGGCATGGACCCGCGCGGTGTCGGCCGGTCGACGCAGATCCGCTGCATCTCGACGCCGTCCGACGACGAGTTCCCGTCGCGCCCAACGGATGCGCAGCTCGCGAACTGGTCGGACTACGCCCGTGCCGTCGAGGAGAACTGCCAGCGCGGCGGCGGTGAGATGCGCCGGTTCATCTCGACCATGAACACCGCCCGCGACATGGACGTCATCCGCGGAGCCATGGGGGAGAAGAAGATCTCCTACGTCGGCTACTCCTACGGCACGCAGCTCGGCGCCGTCTACGGCTCGATGTTCCCGAAGTTCCTCGACCGCAGCGTGCTCGACTCCGCGCTGGACCCGCTGAAGACGTGGCACGAGCAGGACGTCGACGTGGTGGACGCGATCACCGACAACCTTCGCAAGTGGACGGAGTGGACCGCCGCCCGCAACGGCACCTACGGCCTCGGCACCACGCCCGCCGCGGTGCGCGCGGAGCTCGACAAGATCGCGGAGAAGCTGAAGACGGCCCCGTACGGCGGCTACTCCGATGTGACCTCCTTCGACTACGCCGTCGGCTCCACCCGCTACCGCCGTTCCTGGGCCGCGTTCTCCCGCCACATCGCCTCGATCAAGGCGGGCGTGGCCGACCCGGCGGAGGCCTCCGCGATCGTCGCGGCGCTGAAGAAGGGCGACATCGAACCGACCTCGGCAGGCACCTTCCAGGCCGTGGTGTGCGAGTGGGACTGGTTCTCCGACGTCAACACCTACTACAACGACATGAAGCGCTGGCGCGACACCAACCCGTACGGCGGCACCGTCGACTACATGGCGCCGACCAACTGCACGTTCCGCGCCTTCCAACGCCCGGAGAAGATCCCGGCCATCACCCGCAAGTACCCGGCGGGCCTCGTGGTCAACTCGGACGGCGACACCCAGACCCCGCTGGCCAACGGCCGCGTCATGGCGGAGCACCTCAGCCAGCCGCTGATCAGCGTCTCCAACGACGGCCAGCACGGCCACTACGCGTTGCGTCGCAACACCTGCGTCGACACGCTGGTCAACAAGTACCTGGTGTCCGGCATCCTGCCGGCCTCACGGGTGACGTGCGCCGGCACGGACATCGCGGAGACCGTGCCTCCGGGCGCGGCGGCGTCGCTGGGCGCGCAGTCGGCCCGTCCGCTGAGCGACATCCTGGGCGAGATCGCGGCGGAGACCAAGCCCTTCTGACCGGGCCGTTCTGACGCCTGAACGATCTTGTCAGACCTGCTGAGTACGTTATGACGCAGGGGTTCCCAGCTCGGGGGGACCCCTGCGTCAGCGTTGCTGCATCGCGTCCAGCACGCGGGCGAGCTCCAGCCGCGACGAGACGTGCAGCTTCGCGTAGATCCGCGACAGGTACACCTCGATCGTGCGCGGGCTGTAGTGCAGCGCCGCCGCGATGTCCCGGTTGCGCATGCCCTGCTGCACCAGCCGGGCCACGTTCTCCTCGGCCTCGGTGAGCAGTCCCGGCGCCTTCGACCGCGCGCGAGGCACCTTGGCGCCGAGCGCCCGCAACCGGGTGCCCGCCTGCCGCCGCAACCCGTGCGCGCCCAGTCGCTGGAACGCCGTGTAGGCCTCGACCAGCACCGGCACCTCGTCGTCGGAGACCTCGCCCAACGCGAGCTGCGCGCGTGCCTTCTCGAACTCCAGCCCGCCCAAAGAAGCCTCGGACACCGCCTCCCGCAACGATTCCGCGTCCCGGCGGACGACCCCGGTGACACGGCGCAGCGTGGTGCGCGACCACGGCGACACCCGCGTGGCGGACACGTCGGACAGCCGGGCGAGCGCCTTCTCCGCCGCCTCCGGGTGCCCGCGTTCCAGGTCGAGCTCGATCATCCGCGCCACCAGCACGCACGAGTAGGCGGCCTCCAGACCGGAGCCGACGTTGTCGTCCAGCAACGCGTACGCCTCGTCGGCCTCGCCCCGCGCGACCAGGTACTCGGCCAGCGACACCGCGTGCAGGCGCGAGATGTTCACCGACTGCGGCGCGGGCAACGAGGCCAGCCGCGCGGCGACGTCGAGCTCGCCGCGCCACGTGCGGATGGACAGTTCGATTGCCTGCAGCACACCGAGTGCCTGGTCGGCCTGCGCGGCCTCGACGTCGGGCAGCCAGCGGCCGATGCCGTCGAGGGCCGCGTCCCAGCGGCCGCCGAGCCAGTCCAGCGCCACCCGCGAGGCGGCCCGTTCGGCGCGGAAGCCGTGCGAGCCGACCTGGTCGAGGAGGTCCTCCGCCCGGCGGACGCGCCAGGACGCGTCGTGCACCAGACCGGCCAGCGCGGTGATCGAGGCGCAGACGGACAGCGCCTGCAGTTCGAGCATCGGCTGCCCGTCGCTGTACGCCAGCGCGCGGTTCGCGTACTCGACGGTGCGATCGTGCTGGAACAACAGGGACGTGAGCATCGCGAGGTGCTCGAAGACGATCACGCCCTCGGCCGGGGAGCTGATCGGCAACGCCTCGACGCGGGCCACTTCGGAGACGGCGTCGTCGTGGCGGTTGTTGTAGACGAGGAGCACGGCGCGTTGGGCTTCCAGCGACGCCGGCGCGTCACCGCGCGCGACCTCGACGTCTGCCAGTGCCATGGCTTCGGCCGTGCGACCGACTGAGAAGAGCGACGAGATCACGGCCGTGGCGACGCGCGTGCGTTCGGAGCCTGGTTGGAGGGACTCCAAGGCAGAGAGCCCGGGGTCGATCGCCAGAGCCGGGCGGGAGGCGCGCGCCAGGACACGGCATTGCAGCGCCAGCAGCTCGGCACGTTCGGGAGCGTTGCGCGGCAACAACTGAAGAGCCTTGAAGCACAACGCGGCAGCGGTTTCGGGCGCGGACGCACGGGCGTGAGCCGCAGCCTCGGCGAGCACTCGCACGGCCACCCGGTCGCCGGGAGCGGCGGACTCGGCGAGGTGCCAGGCGAGTTGGAGGAGGTCCACGGGCAGGCCCTGCGCGCGGTCGTCCAGCAGCCGCGCCGAGATCAGCGAGTGCAGGTGACGGCGCTGCGCGGGGCCGACCTCGTGGTAGAGCGCCTCCCCGACGAGGGCGTGCGAGAAGCGGTAGCCGTTGTCGTCGTGCACCACGATGTGCACGCGCAGCAACTCGTCGAACGCCGCGACGACCGTCTCCTCCGGGAGCGACGCCACGCGTGCCAGCAACGAGATCTGGTCGAGCCGCACGCGCCGGAACACCGACACCGCCCGTGCGACGAGCCGCGTGTCGTTCTCCAGCGGCGCGACACGACGCAGCAACGCCTCACGCCGAGTCAGCCGGATCGCGTCCGGCGACACCGCGAGCCGGGCCCGGTTGCCGTCCACCGTCAGCAGGTCGAGCTCCCGCAACGAACGCGCGATCTCCGTGACGAAGAACGGATTGCCGTCGGAGCGTTGCTGGACCTCGCGGGCGAGACCCTCGTCCACGGAGGTCTGCAGGACGGCCTCGACGATGCGCGCGACGTCCGCGCCCGACAGCGGCGCCAGGTCGAGGCGCACGACCTCGGCATACGGCTCGACGCGGTCCAGCAGCACCGCGTCGGCGGACCGGCTCGCGGTGACCAGCACGAGCGGCGCGGAGGACAGCCGCCGCAGCACCAGCGTCAGCAGGGCGAGGGAGTCGTCGTCGACGTGGTCGAGGTCGTCGATCAGCAACGCCGCCGGACGCGTCGCGGTGAGCTCGGTGAGCAGCCGCACCACCCGGTCGCACGCGCGCCCGAACCACGCCCCGGAGTCCTCGGTGCCCGAGATCTCCAACGCCGCCAGGGCGTCCGCGCGGATCCGGTCCGGCGGCAACGACCGGATCAACGCCGCCACCGCGCCGTACGGGATGCGCTTGCCCAGCACGTCCGACGCCGACGACAGCACCCCGCACTGCTGTTCCCGCAACCGCCGCGCGATCTCCGCGAGCAACGACGTCTTGCCGATCCCCGGCTCACCGCTGACCTGGACCACGACGAGCCCGGTCGCGGGCGCCTGGCCGACGCGGTCGAGCACGGCGCGCAGTTCCGGTTCGCGGCCCACGAGCGGCGTGGCGCGCGGTGGAGTGTCGGCGATGACGGCCTCCCGGACTTCGGCTGCTCCGGAGTCTTCCACGCCGCGTTCCGCGCCGGATCAGTCACTCCACGTGCGCGCCACCAGGCTGAACGCGTTAGCCGATGAGGGTTCCCTACTGACCCGTGGTTCCGCCGGATGATGCCCTTGAGGCCACCGCCGCCCGCCTAGGAGGGTCAATGTCGATCCAGGGAACCTGCGCCCCGCAGTTCGCAGAGGTGCGCACCGAGTTCGAACGCAACTTCGCCGAGCGCGGCGAGGTCGGGGCCTCCGTGCACGTGACGCTCGACGGCGAGCCCGTCGTGGACCTCTGGGGCGGTGTCGCCGATCCCGCCGCCGGCCGCCTCTGGTCCGAGGAGACCATCGTTCACGTGTGGTCGTGCACCAAGGCCGCAACGTCGCTGTGCGCGCACATCCTGGCCTCGCGCGGTGAGCTGGACCTGAACGCACCGGTCGTGAAGTACTGGCCGGAGTACGGCGCGAACGGCAAGGACGCGACGCTCGTCCGGCACGTGTTGTCGCACCAGGCAGGCCTGCCCGCCGTCACCACACCGCTGCCCGCCGGCGCCTTCTACGACTGGGACCTGATCACCTCGACGCTCGCCGCGCAGCGGCCGTTGTGGGAACCGGGTACGCGGCACGGCTACCACGGACTGACGTTCGGCTTCCTCGTCGGCGAGATCGTCCGCCGCGTCACGGGCCTGTCGCTCGGCCGGTTCTTCGAGAAGGAGGTCTCGGGCCCGCTCGGCCTCGACTTCTGGATGGGCCTGCCGGAGGACCTCGAACCGCACGTCGCCCCCACCATCCCGGTCGACCCCACCCAGCCGGGGATCCTGCTGCCGTCGCTGTTCGTCACCGCGATCACCCAGCCCGAGTCGGTGCCGGGCCTGATGCTGCTCAACAGCGGCGGCTACATGGCCCCCGGCGAGTCCGACTCCCGCCAGGCCCACACCGCCGAGATGGGCGCGATCGGCGGCATCTCGAACGCCCGCGGCCTGGCGGGCATGTACCGGCCGCTCGCTCTGCGAGGCGCCTACAACGGCGTGCGCCTGGTCGAGGAGTACCAGCTCCCGCAGATGTCGAACGTGGCCGTCGCCGGACTGGACGAGGTCGTCCTGGTGCCGTCGCGGTTCGCGCTCGGGTTCCAGAAGGCCACCGACAACACCCACCTGCGGCCGAACGACCGCGAGGGCCTGCTGATCTCCGAGGAAGCCTTCGGGCACAACGGGATGGGCGGCTCGCTCGGGTTCGCCGACCCGGGAGCGCGGCTCTCGTTCGGCTACGCGATGAACCGGCAGGGCCCGGGCCTGGGCGTGAACGAGCGCGGTCAGTCCCTCGTGGACGCCGTCTACCGCGCGCTCGGGTACCGGCGGACCGGCGGCGGCACCTGGTTCCGCTAACCCGGCGGCACGACGCGGCCGAGCCGTTTGCGCACGCCGTCCTGCTGGTAGCGCGCAACGGTGTCGGCCAGCTGCTCGCAGGCACGTTCGATGGACCTGCGGGCCTCGTTGCGCTCGCTGGTGATGGCGCTCAGGATCAGCCCGGTCAGCGCCACCGACCCGTTGAACGCCTGCAGCACGATCATCGTGGTCAGCAGCCCGGCGGTGGAGAACTGCCCGGAGGCCGCGGACATCACCGCGGCCACCGAGATGATCGCGGCGCACGGTGCGGCGATCGCGTGCTGGAACCGCAGCGCCGCCCAGATCAGCATCGGGAACACCAGGAACAGCAGACGCAGCTCGGACGTCGTCACGTAGGCCGCGAGGACCGCCGTGACGACGAGCAGCGCCCCGGCCTCCGCGAGCCGGCGGCGGGAGACGGTCCCGCGGCCGGGCAGGGTGATCAGCAACGGCGTGAAGATCAGCACGCCCATGGCGTCGCCGGTCCACCACACCGCCAGCACGGCGGGCACCTCGCTCCACGGGACCACGCCGTCGATCTTCAACGCCGCCGCGCCGACCAGCGCGCTGACGAGCATCGCCCCGAGCGCGCCCGCGAACACCAGCAGCATCGCGTCCTTCAGGCGGCTCAGCGCCGGCCGGAACCCGAACCGCGTCAGCAGGTACCAGGCCGTCAGCGGTGCGAGGGTGTTGCCCACGGTGATCATCGCGATCGCGAGCGGGCCCGCGCCGAGTGCGAGGTTGGCGGACAGCGCGCCGAGCGCGATGCCGGGCCAGACCTTGCGACCGGTCATCAGCAACGCGGCCACGGAGATGCCGGTCGGCAGCCACAACGGGGTGACCTGCCCCTTGACCAGCGCCAGGACCAGGCCCACCTTCGCCGTCGCGTAGTAAGCGACCGCCACCAGAGCGATCGTGACCGCGGTGCGGAGAGTGGCGTTCACCGCCACATGCTGCACCGGCGCACACCCGATCGCCAGACCTCGCGGCAGGGCGTACCCACCTGGACCCACGGCCGGATTCTTAGCTGTTGTGGAAGCCGCACTACAGCCCGTCACCACGACGTCGTGAGATGGAGGGCATGCGCACAGCCGAGGCGGCCGACGAGGTCCGCGTGGAGGACGGCGGACGTCGCGTGGTGGTCGTCGCCGGCCGCCTGCGCCTGCCGGTCTCCGCGGGCGTCACCGACGCGCAGGCACTGACGCTGGCCAGAGCGGGCACGACGGCGTGGCACCTCCTCCGCACGTGCGCGCACCTCAGGCCGGACGAGTCGATCGTGGTGCACGACGCCGCGAGCGAGATCGGCGCGATCGCGGTGCAACTCGCCCGCAGTTTCGCGGCCGGCCGGGTCATCGCGACGGAGACGAGCCAGGCCCGCCGGCGCAGGGCCGTGAAGCTCGGCGCCGACATCGCGGTCGACTCCGGTCGAGACGGTCTGGCACAGCGCGTGATCGGGGCGAACGAGGGCAAACAGGTCGACGTCGTGCTCGATCCCGGTGGCGCCCTGGAGGCCTCACTGGACGCGCTGGCGCCGTTCGGCAGGATCGTCTGCTATGGCGCTGACCAGGACGAATCCATCAAACTGACGGGGCTGCTCGGCGGCTCGCGCGCGGTCATCGGGTTCCGATTCGAGCACACCCTCGACCGGCCGGACATGATCGCGAGGGCTGTCAGTGAGCTGTTCGGGTTGACCTCGGCTGGGCGATTGCGTCCGATGGCAGACAGCTAGTACTCGTTGGTAACAAGCCGCTTAAGGGGACCCATGAGGACCGTGTTCACGACCTGCCCGCTCTGCGAAGCGACGTGCGGGCTGGAGCTGACGGTCGAGGGAGACCGCATCACGAAGGTCCGCGGCGACCGCGAGGACGAGTTCAGCCGGGGTTTCCTCTGCCCCAAGGGAGCCTCACTCGGCACGCTCGACGCCGACCCCGACCGGCTCGCCACCCCGCTGATCAAGCGCGACGGCGAGTTCCAGGAAGCGACCTGGGAGGAGGCTTTCGCGTACGTCGACGAGCGCCTGAAGGACTTCCCCGACCGCAACTCGGTCGCCATGTACCTCGGCAACCCGGTCGTCCACTCGCTCGCCGGCGGCCTCTACGCCGGACCGCTGCGCAAGGCCCTGGGCAGCCGCAACGTCTTCACCGCCAGCACCGTCGACCAGATGCCCAAGCATGTCCAGTGCGGCCACATGTTCGGCAGCATCTTCTCGATCCCGGTGCCCGACATCGACCGCACCGACTTCATGCTGGTGCTGGGCGCGGACCCGTTCTCGTCCAACGGCAGCCTGTGGACGGTCCCCGACGTGCCGGGCAGGTTCAAGGACCTGCAGAAACGCGGCGGCGCCTTCGTCGTCGTCGACCCGCGCCGCAGCCGCACCGCCCAGGCCGCCGACCAGCACGTCGTCATCCGGCCGGGCACCGACGTGTTCCTGCTGCTGGCGTTGATCCACGAGCTGTTCGCGCAGGACCTGGTCGATCTCAAGGACCTCGCCGGGCACGTCACCGACCACACGGCGATCCGCGCGCACGTCGAGGCGTTCAGCCCGGACGTCGTCGCCGAACGCACCGGCATCGACGCCGGCACGATCCGTGCGCTCGCACGGCAGTTGGCTGAGGCGGAACGCGCCGCGGTCTACGGCCGGATCGGCACGACGACCGTCGAGTTCGGCACGGTCGCGTCCTGGGCGGTCGACACGCTCAACGTGCTCACCGGCAACCTCGACCGGCCCGGTGGCGTGATGTGGCCGCTGCCCGCGCACAGCAGGCGCGGAACGGGCACCGGCAAGGGGTTCGGCATCGGCCGCTGGCACAGCCGGGTCAAGGGACATCCCGAGGTGATGGGGGAGTACCCGGCCGTCACGATGGTCGACGAGATCGAGACGCCCGGCGAGGGCCAGGTGCGGGCGCTGTTCACGATCGGCGGCAACCCCGCGCTGTCGCTGCCGAACTCGGCCCGCGTGAACGACGCGCTGTCCTCGTTGGACTTCATGGTCAGCGTCGACCCGTACCTCAACGAGACGACGAGGCACGCGGACGTCATCCTGCCGACGCCACCGCCGTCCCGCCGCGACCACTACGACATCGCGTTCCTCAACAACTCGGTGCGCAACGTCGCGAAGTACTCGCGCGCCGCGATCCCGCTGGAGGAGGGCAGGGTCGACGAGACGGACATCTTCTTCCGGCTCGCCACGATCCTGGGCGGACTCGGCCCGGCGGCGGCTCTCGACGCCATCGCCGCGTTCCAGCTGGCCGACCTCAGGAAGAAGTCCGGTGTGGACTTCGAACCCGAGGGCGAGACGCGCGAGGAACGCCTGCTGGACCTCAAACTCCGCACCGGCGCATATGGAGTGTCGCTCCAGCAGTTGCTCGACCACCCGCACGGCATCGACCTCGGCCCGCTCACCTCGCGCCTGCCGGAGATCCTGCGCACGCCGTCCGGCAAGGTCGAACTGACCCCGCAGCCGATCCTGGACGACCTGCCGCGCGTCCGGGACGCCCTGAGTGCCCGCGAGACCGACCTGGTGCTCGTCGGCCGCAGGCACCTGCGCACCAACAACTCCTGGATGCACAACGTGCCCGCGCTGGTGAAGGGCAAGTCGTTGTGCACGCTGCTGGTCAACCCCGGCGACGCCACCCGCATCGGCCTGACCGACGGAGCGACCGCCCAGGTGACCTCGCGCGTCGGCAAGATCGAGGTGCTGGTCGAGGTCACCGCCGACATCGCGCCCGGCGTCGTCTCGATGCCGCACGGCTGGGGCCACGACCAGCCCGGCACGCGGCTGACCGTCGCCCGTGAGCACGCCGGCGTGAACGTCAACCTCCTCACCGACGACCTCCGCATCGACCCGCTCTCGGGCACCGCCGTGCTGAACGGCACCCGCGTGCAGGTCGTGCCCGCCTGAAGCCACTCAAGAGCGTCTAGGAGCCGCCATGACCGCAGGTGTCACCATCCCGAACGCGGTGCAGACCATCCGCCGGATAGCCGACCTGCCGTTCCTCGCGGAGCAGGCGTACGGCGACGCGGTGGCGTGGCGGTTCAAGCAGGACGGACAGTGGCGCGAGCAGACCTACGCCGAGATCTCGGAACTGGTGCTGGACCTCGCGTCCGGGTTCGTCCACGCCGGACTGAAGGCGGGCGACCGGGTCTGCGTGCTCGCGAACACGCGTCCTGAGTGGACGGCGGTCGAACTGGCCGTGCTCGCGGCGGGCGGCATCATCGTGCCGATCTACCCGTCGAGCACGGCCGAGGAGATCGCCTGGGTGGTCGGCGACTCCGGCGCGGCGATCGTGGTGGCCGAGAACGAGGAGCAGTGCGTCAAGGTCGAGGTCGTCAGCCCCGAGCTGCCCGAACTGCGCTCGGTGTTCTCGATCGACCCCGCCGGCGACCGGCCGAGGATCGCCGAGCTGCAGGACACCGGCCGCACCTCGCCGCTGGCCGACGTGCTGGACGTCCGCCGCGCCGCGATCAGGCCGGAGGACCCGAGCCTGATCATCTACACCTCGGGCACCACCGGCCCGCCCAAGGGCTGCATTCTCACCAATGCGAACTGGGTCGCACTTTGCCGCGTCGCGGAAGAGGCCCGGATCGACGCGATGACCGGCACCGTTTACCTGTTCCTGCCGCTCGCGCACGTCTTCGCGCAGATCATCATGTTCGGAACGATGTACCGGGGCGGCGCACTGGCCTACTTCGGTGGCGACATGAAGGCGATCGTGCCGGAGCTGTCCGAGGTCCGGCCGACGTTCCTGCCGTCGGTCCCGCGCATTTTCGAAAAGATCTACACGTTCGTCACGTCTAACGTGCCCGCGGAGCAGCTCGCGCAGGCCGTGACGCTCGGTCTGGAAGTGCGGCGCCGGCGTTCGGCAGGCGAATCCGTGCCGCCGGAAATGGCGGCGGCGTTCGAACAGGTCGACGCGCTGTTCGCGAACGTGCGCGCGGCGTTCGGTGGCCGGCTCGTGCAGGCGTTGTCCGGCGCCGCGCCCATCTCCCGTGAGGTGCTGCAGTTCTTCCACGCGGCCGGCGTGCCGGTGCTGGAGGGCTACGGCATGACCGAGTCCACGGCGGTCGGCACCATCAACACGCTCGGCCGCTTCAAGCTCGGCTCGGTCGGCGCGTCCGGCGTGGCGGGCCTGGAGATGACCGTGGGGGAGGACGGCGAGCTGCTGATGCGCGGCCCGCACGTCTTCGCGGGCTACTGGCGCAACGACGAGGCCACCGCCGAGACGCTGCGGGACGGCTGGCTGCACACCGGTGACCTGGGCGAGATCGACGCCGACGGCTTCGTGACCATCACCGGGCGCAAGAAGGACATCATCATCACCGCGGGCGGCAAGAACATCGCGCCGGCGAACGTGGAGAACGTGCTGCGCCAGTCCCGCTGGATCTCGCACGCGGTGCTGTTCGGCGACCGCAAGCCGTACTGCGTGGCCCTGATCACACTGGACGCGGACGAGATCGTGCCGTGGGCGACGGCGCGTGGATTGCCGTCCGACGTCGAATCATTGGTGGGTCACCCGGACGTGCGAACGCTCGTGCAGGAAGTTGTCGACGAAGCGAACTCGCACTTCGCCAGTGTTTCCCAGGTGAAGAAGTTCGTGCTGCTCACCAGGGACCTGTCCCAGGAGGAAGGGGAGCTCACGCCAACGTTGAAGGTCAAACGCAACGTTGTACATCGCCTTCACTCTGGGTTGTACGAAGGGCTCTACGAGTAACCCGTACGTACGAGAAATCCAAAAACAGGTACATCCACCCTGGCGGAATTCTTCCGCTCAGGGCAGAGTGGGACACCAAGCGGCGCTAGGCCCCCTCCCCCCTCGGGCCCAGCCGCTTCGCGGCCCCGGCTCAAGGCGTACTCCCCCCAGACGCCCAGCCGGGGCCGCCTTGCATTTCCGGTGCCGTGGCCCGAATCGGGCCACGGCACTTCTCACTTCCGGGGAGGAGTCGTCGTTCCCCGAACGATCAACTGGGTCTCGGCCACGATCTGCGGCACCTCGGTGTTGTCCGAGTCCAGCCAGTCGAGCAACAGGTTCACGGCGGTGCGGCCGGCCTGCGCCACCGGCATTGCCACCGTTGTCAGCGCGGGCGAGCACAGCGCTGCGTACGTGAGATCGTCGAACCCGGTCACCGACACGTCACCGGGCACCGAGATGCCGCGATCCCGCAGCCGTGCCAGCACGCCCAGCGCCATGATGTCGTTGTAGGCCACGATCGCCGTCGTGTCGGCCGCCACGGCCAGATCGGCCGCCTGCAGGCCGCCCTCGTAGCGCGGCGCGAACGGCCCGAGGTCGACCAGGTCCACCTTGTGCTGGGCGACCGCCTTCATCAGCCCGCGGCGACGCTCCTGGTTGGACCACGAGGTGCGAGGCCCGTTGAGGTAAGCGATCCGGTGGTGTCCCAATGCGACGAGGTGGTCGATGATGGCGTGCATCCCGCCCGCCGAGTCCATCAACGCGGCGGGCACGCCGGGCAGGCGCCGGTTCAGCAGCACCAGCGACGTCGCCCCGGCCACCTCGTAGACCTGCGAGTCCTCCAGACCTGGCGCACACAGCACGACGCCGTCGACCTGCTTCGCCATCGCGTGCACGAGCTTCGCCTCGGCGACCGGGTCCTCGTCGCTGTCCGCCACGAACACCGCGTAGTCCGCCTGCATCGCCCGCGCCTGCACGGCCTTGAGCACGCCCGTGAAGAACGGGTTGTCGAGGTCGGGCACGACGATGCCGATGTTGCCCGTCTTGCCCGTGATGAGCCCGCGGGCCGCCCGGTTGGGCTGGTAGCCGAGCTCGGTCGCGGCAGCCAGCACGCGTGATCTGGTCTCCGGGCGCACGAGCTCAGGAGACGTCAGCGCACGCGAAACGGTGGCTACCGATACGTGCGCCCTGCGAGCCACGTCGCGGATGGTGACTGCCACTGATACCTCACCCTCAACAGCCGGTTGAAACAATCATGACGGGTGACGTGTTAAGCGGGGTCTTTGAGTCGGGTCACGAGCTGGGTCGGGTTCACAAACCTAAGCGCGATCACCAGCAGGACCAACATCGACCCCGTGTAGATCACCGCCATCGAGTCGACCATCTGCTGTGGCCGGATGCCCGCCGACGACATGGCCTCGTACAGCGACACCACCAGCGTCTGGCTGGCCGGACCCGCCGTGAGGAACGTCAGCTCGAACATGCCCACCGTCCTCACCAGCACCAGGATCGACGCCGCGAGGACACCCGGCACGAGCAACGGCGCCAGCACGCGGGTGAAGATCGCGAACGTCGAGGCGCCGCACATCCGCGCCGCCGACTCGATCTTCGTGTCGATCTGCTCGATGAACGGCGTCATCGTCAGCACGACGAACGGCACGGCCGGCACGAGGTTCGCCGCGATCACCCCGGCCATGCTGCCCGCCAGGTGGAACTTGTACAGCACCGTCGCGAGCGGGATGCCGTACGTCATCGGCGGCATCAGGATCGGCAGCAGGAACAGCACGTTGAGCAGCTTCTTGCCGGGGAAGTCACGTCGTGCCAGCGCGTAGGCCGTGGGAACTCCGATGAGGACGGAGATCGCGACGACCGACAGCGCGACCTGGAACGTCACCACCAGCACGTCCAGCAGCCGGTAGTCGCGCCACGCCTCGCCGTACCACTTGCCGGTGTACCCGTCGGGCAGCCAGGAACCGAACCACGTCTCGGCGAACGAGTTCGTGACGACCGCGCCGACGATGCCGGCGAGGTTGAGCATGAAGAACGCCAGAGCGCCCCACGTCAGCCATACAACCGGGCGAGCGGTGAGCCTCATCCCTTGCCTCCCGTCGCGCCGCGGTACAGGGTCGTGCGCCAGATCAGCACCAGGCCGATCACGATCAGCATCACCAGCGCCATCAGCATCGCGATCGCCGATCCCAGCGCGAAGTCGTTGTCCCGCAACGCCGTCTCGTACGCGGCGATCGACATCACGTGCGTTTCGCCGACCGGGTCGCCGACCATGACCGCACTGGGGAACACGCTGAAGGCCAGCACGAAGCTCAGGCAGAACGTGACGGCGAGTCCCGGTGCCAGCAGCGGCATGGTGATCGTCCGGAACCGCTGCCGGCGTGAGGCGCCCAGCGTCGCCGCGGCCTGTTCCAGCGTCGGGTCGATGCCGGAGAGGTACGACAGCGTCAGCAGGAACGCGAACGGGAACCCGGTGATGACCAGGCTGAACAGCACGCCCCAGTAGTTGTGGGTGAGCTTCGCCGGTTCGTCCGCTCCCAGTGCCAGCCAGACGCGGTTGAACCACCCCGCCGGTCCGAAGAACGCGAGCAGCCCCTCCGCCGTCAGCACGGTGCCGAGGGTGATCGGGACGACCAGGATCGTCGTGAGCGCCCGCTTCCCCCGGAACCGGCCGCGCATCCGGAACGCGATCGGGATGGCCGCCAGCACGTTGAACAACGCCGCGGGCAGCCCGAGCCGCAGCGTGATCCAGACGGTCTCCGCCAGGTAGGGGTCGGAGAAGAAGGTGATGTAGTTCCGGAACGGGCTGCCGCCGCCCTTGGGCTGGAACGACAGCTGCAACCCGTACAGGAACGGGTAGACGAACAGCAGCACCACGAAGACCGCGCCCGGCACCAGCAGCCACAGCACGCGGTCGACGCCCTTCTCGGCGAGCCGGTGCTTGAGCGAGGCCCGCTCGAGTGTCGCCGTCACGAGAACACCAGCACGCGCTCGACCGGCACCGTCAGCATGATCGTGTCACCGGGCGCCAGCCGCGAGTTCGTGCGGACGTGCAACGGCGAACCGTCGCGCAGCCGAGCCTCCACCGCCTGCTCGCGCCCGTGGTACTCGACGATCTCGACCACCGCTTCGAGCGTGTTGTCCCCGGACTCCCCGACGGTGAAGTCCTCCGGCCGCACCGCCGCCACGGCCTCAGGTCCCAGCTCCTCCCGTTTGACGCCGACGAGCTTCACCCCGTCTCCGGTGTGGACGGTCGTGCGCTCGCCGTCCTGGGAGGCGACCGTCACCGGGATCATGTTGCGGTAGCCCATGAACCCGGCCACGTACCGGTTCACCGGATGCGCGTAGACCTCCTCCGGTGAACCGACCTGCTGCACCTCGCCGAGCCGCAGCACCACGAGCCGGTCGGCCAGTGCCAGCGCCTCCTCCTGGTCGTGCGTGACGTAGACGGTGGTGAGTCCGAGCGACTGGTGCAGCCGCCGGATCTCCGTGCGCATCTCCAGCCGCAGCGCCGCGTCCAGATTGGACAGCGGTTCGTCCATCAGCACCAGCGGTGGTTCGAGCACGATCGCGCGGGCGATCGCCACCCGTTGCTGCTGGCCGCCGCTGAGCTGAGCCGGGAACTTGTGCTGGTGCTCCTCCAACTGGACGAGGCGCACCGCCTCGTCCACGCGCCGGTTCAGCTCGGCCTTCGGCGTCCTGCGCATGGACAGCCCGAACGCGATGTTGCGCCGCACCGACATGTGCGGGAACAGCGCGTAGTTCTGGAACACCATGCCGAACCCGCGCTTCTCCGGCGGCAGGTCGTCGATCCGCTTGCCGTCCAGCGTGATTCGCCCGCCGGTGAGCGGCAGCAGGCCCGCGAGGCAGTTCAGCGCCGTCGACTTCCCGCACCCGGACGGGCCGAGCAGGGCGACGAACTCGCCGCCCTTGATCGTGAGATCCATGCCCTGCAGGGCGACGGTGTCACCGAAGGCCCGCCGCACGTGGTCGAGGTGCAGCTCCGCGAACCTCACTTCTTGCCGATCTCTCGGTCCCACCGCTGGAACGCCTTCACCTGCGCGGTGGCCGGCAGCGACTGCTCCTTCGGGTTCTCCTCGATCAGCCGGTCGTACTCGGCGCGGCCGAACTTGGCGATGGCCTCCTGCGACTCCTTAGGCGCCATGTCCAGCGTGACGCCCTTGACCGCGGGCCCGGGGTAGAAGTAGCCCTTGTCGTAGGCCTTGGCCTGCTGCTGCGGCTCCAGCATGAACTTGATCAGCGCGAGGTTCGCCGACAGCACGTCCGCGGAGACGCCCTTGGGGATCACGGCGTAGTGCGCGTCGGTGACCCAGTGGAAGCCCTTGAAGGTCGCGATCTTCATGCCCTCCGGCACCGAGCCGAGCACGCGCGGGTTGATGTCCCAGCCGGTGGTCGAGGCGACCATCCACGACGTGCCGTTCGCGAGGTTCTTCATGACGTCGGTCGTACCGCCGGGGTAGTTGTCGACGTACTGGCCGAGCTCCTTCAGGTACGCCCAGGTCTTGTCCCAGCCGTTCTCCGGGTCCTTGGGATCCTTGTCCCCCAGCAGGTACGGCAGTCCCATGAGGAACGTCCTGCCGGGACCGGAGTTCGCCGGCCGCGCGTACTGGAACTTGCCGGGGTGCGCCTTCGCCCACTCCAGCAGTTCGGCGGGAGACGAAGGGGGAGCGGGCACCTTCGCCGGGTCGTACTCGAGCAGCGGGCCCGCCGGGTAGTAGGTGATCGCGACGCCCTGGTTCTGCGCGAGCTTCTGCATCTCGTTGGCGGCGGGAAGGTACACGTCCTCGAGCTTCGGGAGCCTCGCCGAATATTCGGGGAGCACGGTGTGGACGAGTTTCTGCTCGATGACGCTCGCCAGGCCGTCGGTTCCGGTGAGCACCAGGTGGGTCTGCGAGGTGCCCGAGTTCTGCTCGGCCTTGAGCTTGCCCGGCATGTCCGGTGCCGTCGCCTTGGTGGCGTTCACCTTCGACACGTAATCGGGGTGCGCCTTCACGAAATCGTCGATCATGCCCTGCGTGAGCTGCAGGTTGCCGGCCACGTCGAGCACGTTCAGCTCGACCGGCTTCGACGGCTTGTCGGGGACGGACGAGGGCGTGTCCTGTGCTTGTGGGACCTCCGGCGCACCACACGCCGTGACGAGTAAGAGGGCGGGGATGACGAGCCGCAACTTCATTGTCCAGCGCATCTCATGGCTCCCTAACTGACTCTGGACCTGGCGCGCGAAAACGTTTACGGTTTTTCTGTAACACTCGTACACCCGCCGCCGGGTCGAACGCAATGCCGCCGCCGCACCACCTGTTCCCAACGAAAGCAGGAGGCACCTGTGGCACCCCGTTCACGGCGGTTGCCGGCGAGAACCGGCATCCTGGCCACCGCGCTCGCAGTGGCGGTGAGCTCGCTCGTCTCCGCCGCGCCCCCAGCCGCCGCCGCGGATGTCCTGCTGTCCCAAGGAAAACCGGCGACCGAGTCGGCGTCCGGCGGCGCGAACTACGCACCTCGCAACGCCGTCGACGGCGACTCGGCGACGCGCTGGGCCAGCAAGTCGAACACCGATCCGGCCTGGATCCGCGTCGACCTCGGCACGTCCGCGACCATCAGCCGCGTCCGGCTGCAGTGGGACCTCTCGTGCGCCAAGGCGTACCGCGTCGAGACCTCGGACAACGACTCCACGTGGACGTCGATCCACACGACCGCCGACGGCAAGGGCGGCGTCGAGGACCTGACGGTCACCGGCCGCGGCCGCTACGTCCGCGTGTACGGCACCACGCGTTGCCGCACCGGAACGTCGTACGGCTACTCCTTGCAGGAGTTCCAGGTCTTCGGCAACACGGGCCCGGTCGACGGTGAACCGCCGTCCGCGCCCGCGAACCTCGTCGCGTCGGACGTCAAGCCGGACTCGGCGAAGCTGACGTGGGAGCCGTCGACGGACAACGTCGCGGTGACGTCGTACGAGATCTACAACCTGGGCCAGTTCGTGAAGTCCGTGCCCGGCACGTCCACCACGATGACCGACCTGAAGCCGAACACCACGTACGGCTTCTACGTCAACGCGAAGGACGCCGCCGGCAACATCTCGCAGGCCTCCAACACGGCGGAGTTCAAGACCCCGCCCGCGCAGGAGGATCCGATCCCGCCGACCGCGCCGAAGAACCTGCGTTCCCCGGCGCAGACCGCGAACTCGGTGTCGCTGGCGTGGGACGCGTCGACCGACAACATCGGCGTGACGCGCTACGAGGTCTACAGCGCCGGCGCGAAGGTCGGTGACTCGACCTCGACGTCGGCCACGATCGGCGGCCTCAAGGCGAACACCGACTACAGGTTCACGGTCAAGGCCTTCGACGCGGTCGGCAACGCCTCACCCGCGTCGAACGAACTGACCGCTCGCACCAAGTCCGGCGGCGACCAGGTCGGCGCCGTCACGCAGATCGCGACCGACAACGACGTGCCGTGGGGCCTCGCGTTCCTGCCCAACGGCGACGGCGTCTACTCGCGCCGCGACGCGCAGGACATCGTGCGCATCACGCCTTCCGGTACCAAGACGACCCTGGGCAAGGTCCCCGGCGTCTCCGGCACCAACGGCGAAGGCGGCCTGCTCGGCATCGAACTGTCACCGACGTTCGTCGCGGACGGCCTGATCTACGTCTACCACACGGCTTCCGGCGACAACCGGATCGTGCGCGCCAAGATCGAGGGCAACACCCTGACGGGCTGGACGACGTTGCTGACCGGCATCCCGCGCAACAAGTTCCACAACGGCGGCCGGCTGCGCTTCGGCGCCGACGGCAAGCTCTACGCGGGCACCGGTGACGGCCAGAACGGCGCGAACGCCCAGAACAAGCAGAACCTGGGCGGCAAGGTCCTGCGCCTGAACCCGGACGGCTCCGCGCCGTCCGACAACCCGTTCTTCAGCGAGGGCGGCAACGCCCGCTACGTCTGGACCTACGGCCACCGCAACGTCCAGGGCCTCGCCACGGACTCGCAGGGCCGCATGTGGCAGGCGGAACTCGGCAACTCGAACATGGACGAGGTCAACCTGCTGCAGAAGGGCGGCAACTACGGCTGGCCGTCCTGCGAGGGCACCTCCGGCTCGTGCGGCGGTTACGTGGCACCGAAGAAGACCTTCTCGGTCGGGTCCGCGTCCCCGTCCGGTCTCGCGATCGTGAACGACGTGCTGTTCCTCGCGGCGCTGCGTGGCGAACGCCTGTACCGCATGCAGATCAGCGGCTCGTCGGTCGGCACGACGACGTCGCACTTCCAGGGCACCTATGGCCGGCTCCGCACCCCGGAGCCCGCGCCGGACGGGTCGCTGTGGGTCACGACGTCCAACGGGGACAAGGACTCCACGGCGGGCAACAGCTCCACCAAGTTGCTGAAGGTGGCGCTGAACTAGCGACGCAGACCGTCGAGCAGCACCCCGACCATCTTGCGCCGGTCGTAGCGCGGGTCATCGTCCCGCCCGATGCAGAGGTTTCCGATGCCTCGCATCAGCTCGACCGGCGCGAGGTCGTCGCGGATCTCGCCGCGCTTCATCGCCGCGTCGAGCAGCGAGCCGCAGATCGGGCCGAGCCGGTCCAGGAAGTACTCGTGCAACGACTGGAACCCGCTGGTGTCCGACTGCATCGCGCCGGCGAGCCCGTGCTTGGTCACCAGGAAGTCCACGAACAGGTCGACCCACGCCCGCAGGGCCGCGAACGGTGAGTCCGAAGTGGACAGCAGGACCGGACCGGCCTCCGCGCACGCCTCGACCTGGTGCCGGTAGACGGCCACGACGAGGTCCGCGCGGGTGGGGAAGTGGCGGTAGATCGTGCCCATGCCGACGCCGGCCTCGGCCGCGATCTCACGGATCGGCGCGTCGACGCCGGACCTGACGAACACCTCGGCCGCGGCCGCGAGCAGGGTCTGCTCGTTGCGCACGGCGTCGGCTCGCTTGCGTGGTGGCACGCGCGCTCCCTTCGCGGACGGTTGACAAAGCGGAACAGTGCTCCGTATCGTTCCGGAACGTCGCTCCGCTTTAGTGGACTGTACTCGAAGGGAACCTGATGACCGTCTTCACGGTGAGTCCTGTCGTGCTCGAGATTCCCGGCAGGCCCGTTGACCTGCAGGTGAAGGTCTCCGCGCCCACCGAGGGCGTCGGCCTGCCGATCCTGCTGCTCTCGCACGGGCAGGGCTACTCGAACCACCTGTCCTCGTTGAACGGCTACGCGCCGCTCGCGAACCACTGGGCCGAGCAGGGCTTCGTCGTCCTGCAGCCGACCCACCTGAGCTCTCGAAGCTTGAACCTGCCCGCCACCACGCCCGGTGCGCCGATGTTCTGGCGGGAACGCGCCGAGGACATGTCGCACCTCATCGACCGGCTCGACGAGATCGAGAAGGCCGTGCCGCAGCTGCAGAACCGCTGGGACCGCACCAGGATCGCCGTCGTCGGCCACTCGATGGGTGGTCACACCGCGAGCCTGTTGCTGGGCATGAAGACCGAGGGCGTGAGCCTGAAGGACGACCGGATCAGGGCGGGCGTGCTGCTCGGCTCGACCGGCCGGGGTGACGCGGTCACCGACGTGGTGAAGGAGAACTACTCCTTCATGCAGGCCACGGACTTCAGCGAGATGACCTCGCCCGCGCTCGTGGTCGCCGGTGACGCGGACGCCTCCGAGCACCTCACCACCATGGGGCCTGCCTGGCACGCCGACCCCTACCACCTCTCGCCCGGCCCGAAGGACCTGCTCACGCTGTTCGGCGCGGAGCACGGGTTCGGCGGCGTCTCCGGGTACGACGTCGCCGAGACCACGGACGAGAGCCCAGAACGGGTCGCGGCCGTGCAGCAGCTCACCACGGCCTACCTGCGCGGTCAGCTGCTCGGCACGACCGACTGGCAGGACGTGGTCACCGAACAGGGCCGCGTCGAGTCCAAGAGCTAGTGGGCGTTGGGCTCCGGGTTCGTCCCTGCCCGTGACAGGAACTCGAAGTCGCAGCCCTCGTTGGCCTGCGTGATGTGCTCGTAGTACAAAGCGCCGTACCCGCGTTCGAACTTCGGCGGCGGCGGTGTCCACGCGTCCCGGCGACGCGCCATCTCCTCGTCGGAGATCTCCACGCGCAGCACCCGCGCCTCGACGTCCAGCGTCACGAGGTCGCCGTCCCGCACCAGCGCCAGCGGCCCACCGATGTGCGCCTCCGGGGCCACGTGCAGAACGCATGCGCCATAAGAAGTTCCGCTCATCCGCGCGTCCGACACGCGCACCATGTCCCGGACACCCTCGCGCAGCAGCTTGTCCGGGATGGGCAGCATCCCGTATTCCGGCATGCCGGGCCCGCCCTTGGGGCCCCCACCGGCCAGCACGATCACCGAATCCTTCGTGACCGCCAGCGAAGCGTCATTGATCCGTGCCTGTAGATCCTTGTAGCCGTGGAAGACCACGGCGGGTCCGGTGTGCCGCCACAACGCGGGATCAGCCGCCACGTACTTGATCACCGCGCCGTCAGGAGCCAGATTGCCCCGCAGCACAGCCAGTCCACCCTCAGCCGAGATCGGGTCGTCCGAAGACCGGATCACCGACGAGTCGTACACCTCGGCGCCCTCGAGGTCCTCGCCGAACGTCCGCCCGGTGACGGTGATCCGCTTGAGGTGCAACGACTCCCGCAACCGCGACAGCAGCCCGCGCAGCCCGCCCGCGTAGTAGAAGTCCTCCATCAGGTGCTCGCCGGCGGGCTGCACCGAGGCCAGCACCGGCACCTCTCGCGACAACCGGTCGAAGTCGTCCAGCGACAACGAGATCCGCGACCGCCCGGCCATCGCGATCAGGTGGATGTACGAGTTCGTGGACCCGCCCAGCGCCAGCACGGTCCGAATCGCGTCCTCGTAGGCCTCCGCCGACACCACGTCGTCGATCGTCAGCCCCTCGCGCACCATGTCCACCACGCGCATGCCCGACGCGGCCGCCATCCGGTGGTGCGCCGAGTCGACGGCCGGAATCGACGACGCACCGGGCAAGGTCAGCCCCAACGCCTCCGCGGCGGCCGTCATGGTCGAGGCCGTGCCCATCGTCATGCACGTGCCGGGGGAGCGGGCCAGCCCGGACTGGATCTCGGCCCAGTCCGACGACGAGATCGTGCCCGCCCGCTTCTCGTCCCAGAACCGCCACATGTCCGTGCCGGACGCGAGCTTCTGGCCCCGCCAGTTCCCGCGCAGCATCGGCCCGGCCGGCACGAAAACTGTGGGCAGCCCGGCGGAAGCCGCCCCCATCAGCAACGCGGGCGTCGTCTTGTCGCAGCCGCCCATCAGCACGCAGCCGTCGACGGGGTAGGAGCGGAGGATCTCCTCGGTCTCCATCGACAGCATGTTCCGGTACATCATCGGAGTCGGCTTCTGGTACGTCTCCGACAACGTGGAAACCGGGAACTCCAACGGATAGCCGCCCGCCTCCCACACTCCGCGCTCGACCTGCTGGGCCCGTTCGCGCAGATGCATGTGGCACGGGTTGATGCCGCTCCACGTGTTCAGGATCGCGATGACCGGCTTCCCGAGGTGCTCGGACGGATTCATGCCGAGCTGCCGCATGCGGGCGTTGTGCGAGAACGCCCGCAGCCCCTCACCCTCGAACCACTCCGCACTCCGAAGCTTCTTCTGGGCGAACGTCACAGCAGACTCCACGAGTTGAGCAGCACACCCACGGCAGAACGATCAGCCTCACTCAAAACGCTGGCAGGCGGACGCACGTCCCGACGGCACAAACCGAGCTGCGCCAACGCTTCCTTCACCACGGACACGTTGTTCGCCGACTCGGAGGCGGCCCGCAGTTCCTCGAACTTCCGGATGAACTCCCAGAACTCCATCGCCGCGCCGAACTCACCGGCCTGCAGGCAGCGGAACATCTGCACCGACAACTGCGGCGCGACGTTCGCCAGTCCCGACGTGAACCCGGAGGCACCGACCGCGAAGTAGCCCGGCGCCGACAGCTCGGCCAGCCCCGCGACCCACGTCAGCCGCTCCAGCCCGGCGTCCCGCGCGACCGACGCGAACCGCACCGGGTCCGGCACCGCGTACTTCACGCCGACGACGTTCGGGCACGCGTCCGCCAGCGCGGCGATCTGCGCACCGCCGATCCGCGGGTTCCGCACGTAGAGGATCACGCTCAGCTCGGGCACCGCCGAGGCGATCTCCCGGTGGTAGTCGACCCATCCGTCCAACGAGACGTACGGGTGCACCGGCTGGTGGATCATGATCCCCCGCGCGCCGGCCCGATCCGCGAACCGGGCGGCGGTGACCGCGGACGTCAGGTCGTGCCCGACCCCGGCGACGATCGCGGCCCGGTCCCCGACCGCGTCCACGGTGATCCGCAGCGCGCGCTCCGTCTCGTCGGAGGACAACGTGTAGAACTCGCTCGTGTTGCCGTTCGGCGTCACGACCGAGACGCCGCCCTCGACCATCCGGTCCACGATCGCGGCGTAGTTCTTCTCGTCGATCGCCCCGTCCGCGTCGAACGGGGTCACGGTGATCGCCACGACGGACGCCAGCTGGTCGGACAGGTCATCGAACGACATCGGGAAGCTCCTCGACTACTCGGTCGGCGAAGGTCTGGATGTGGCGGCGGAGCAGGTCGGCCGCGGCGTCGCCGAACCCCTCCTCCGCGGCGACGAGGATCGCCCGGTGCTCGGCGTCCTCGGCGTCCCAGGTCGGGCTGATGCCCCAGCCCGCGACGGTGATCAACGCGGCCTGGTCGCGCAGCCCGTCGAGGATCTCGACCATCAACGGGTTGCCGCACCCCGCGTAGAGCGCGCGGTGGAAGCGGCGGTTCGCCAGACTGCGTCGTGCCAGGTCAGAGGTGTCGTCCAACGCCGACCGGGCCTCGGTGAAGTCGGCCCCCGCCAGGACGGAACGGCGCAGCGCCTCGGGCTCCAGCAGCATCCGCACGTCGTAGACGGAGGACGCCATCTCGGCGTCGACCGTGCGGACCGTGGCCCCCTTGTACGGGCTCATCACGACGAGCCCCGACCCGGCGAGCGTCTTGAGCGCCTCACGTACGGGCGTCTTCGAGACGTTGAGCGTCGCGGCGAGATCGGTTTCGACGAGCGCCTGCCCGGGCTTCAGCTTTCCATAAAGAATCGCTTCTTTGATCGATTCCAGAACGAAGTCCGTCCGGGACGCCGGAAGTGCTCCAGCCCGGTCATACATCATATATGAGAGCCTAGGAGCTGCTGGAGGCCCAGGTCAACCGTCTTGTGTGGGCTGCGCAACGTCCTTGTATCTGGGTTGAACCAACTTCCTCTTCGGCTCGTTTTGAAGGTGTTGGTCACCGCTGCACGCGGGACTGGAGAAGGAGAAATTTGAGTGCATCGTTCCGCGTAACCGTGTCCATTGCCGCGTCCGCCAGCGCATGGCACCGAACGTCCTGGGCACCAACGAGTTGAACGAGAACGACATGCTGATGGAAGAACTGCCACCGGAGGCCATGCTTGACGGACCTCCACCGAACGCGGACCACCTGCTTCAGCGCACGCTGGGCACGGTCCGCGATGAGAGACATAGGGCCGTGCGTCGCCGTGGGCGCATCACGGCCCTGTCATCGACCCTCGTGGTCGCCGGAGTGCTCGCTGGGGGCGTCTGGATGGGCCAGGGCTCGGGGGTGGGTGGCACCGCCGACGCGCTCTTGCAGGGGACCTCGTCGACGGGCGCGCACATGGCCGTGCAGGTCACCGACACCGAGGGTGGCCTGAAGCTGGTCGCGACGGTCGACGGGATGCAGGACGGGGAAGCCTGCTGGCTGGTCGTGCACACGAAGGACGGACGAACCTTCACCGCCGGCTCGTGGAGGGCGCACGACGGTGAGGTGACCTTGGCCGGGTCCGCGATGGTGCGGGCAGGGGACGTGGCCGGGGTCAGCGTGGTGAACCACGACCGCCTGCCGCTGGTGACCGCCCAGTAGGAACAGGCGCGGTAGCAGGACGCGGAGCAGGACTCAGGTCGCGAAGACCTGCGAGTCGTCGGCGAACGCCTTCACCTCGATGGCGTTCCCCGACGGGTCGCGGAAGAACATGGTCCACTGCTCGCCGGGCAGTCCGGCGAACCGGCGGTAGGGCGCGATCGCGAACTCCGTGCCCGCCGCCTGCAGCTTGTCCGCGAGCAGCAGGAACGCCTCGACGCCGAGCAGCACCCCGAAGTGCGGCACGGGCACGTCGTGGCCGTCGACCGCGTTGTGCGCCGCCACGGGTCTGGGGTCCTTGACCAGGTGCGTCACGAACTGATGGCCGAAGAGGTTCCAGTCGATCCAGCTGTCGCTCGACCGGCCTTCCGGGCAGCCCAGCACACCTCCGTAGAACGCGCGGGCCTGCCCCAGGTCGGTGACGGGCACCGCGAGGTGGAAACGAGGGATGGTCTGGGTCACGTGATGACTTCCTTCCACACTCGACCCAGGAATTTGACCCTCCTGTTTCCGCGATGTCAACATTCGGACATGCCCCTCCCCGCTGTACGGCCGGTCCTGCGCAAAGGTGTCGCGGGGGAGGCCGCGGACCGGATCAGAGACGCGATCCTGAGCGGCGAACTGGCCGCCGGCAGCGCGCTCAAGGAGGTCGAGCTCGCGAGCCAGCTCGGCGTCAGCCGCGGTTCGGTGCGAGAGGGCCTTGTACTGCTGGAAGGCGAGGGTCTCGTCGTCTCCGAGTGGCACCGCGGCACGTGGGTGCGTCCGCTGGACCCGGAGGACGTCGAGGAGCTCTACACGCTGCGGACGGCGCTGGACGTCCTCGCGATGCGGACGGCGGCGGTCAAGGCCCGGAATTTCGACGCTCTGGACGCGGTTGTCGGGGCAATGGAACTGGCCAGGACCGACGCCGAACGGGTCGCGCTCGACATCGAGTTCCACGACGCCGTGTACGCCGCGACGGGCCATCGGCGGCTGACGGAGGCGTGGCAGGCGATCCGCAGCCAGGTCCACCTGTTCCTGCTCGCACGGATCGTCGGCGACCCCTCCTACCAGGGCAACGTCGTGCCGGAGCACGCCGGTCTGATCGCGGTTCTGCGCTCCGGTGACGCCGCCAAGGCAGCGCACGCGGCAGAGGAACACCTGCGCGGTTCGTACGCGAAACTCGTGGAGCAGCGGTGACCGGTCCAATTGAGACAGACCACTTTGGTTTGCCCGAACGGGTTGGCAGGCTGTGATTGTGGCCCGGAACAAACCGGCGACCTTCGCGGTCGCGGTGGTCGCGGTCCTCGTCGTCGCGGGCTCCGCGGTCCTGCTCAACGGCACGTCCAACGGCGCGCCGTCGTCTGACCAGTACGTCAGCGAGCTCGACCAGGTGCTCACCGAACCGAAGACGCCGAACGTCGTCATCCGGTGCGGTGCGAACGAGGAACGTCACCTCAACGCGGACAACCCCGTTGTCTCGCCAGGCATCCCGTTCGGCGCGCACCACACGCACGAGTACGTCGGCAACAGATCGGCCGACGCCAAGTCGACCGACGACTCTCTCGCGGCCGCGTCCACGACGTGCGAGAAGGACGACCTCTCGACCTACTACTGGCCCGTGCTGCGCCTGACCGACGGCACCGGCCACGACGCGCACGCGGACGGCGGCGGCCTGCACGGCAACACCGGTGAGGTGCTCAGGCCGAAGAGCGTGGAGATCCGGTACGACGGCAGCCCGGTGAGCCCAGTGCTACCGATGCCGCGGTTCCTGCGCCTGATCACCGGCGATCCGTCGGCGTTCACCAACGACTACGGCCCGAACACGCGAGCCCGGTGGGGTTGTTCGGACCAGCCGGGCCGCTACACGACGAAATACCCGTTGTGCGGCAACGCGACCACGTTGCGGAACTATGATTTCGGCAGCTGCTGGGACGGCAACAACACCGACAGCGCCTCACACCGCACCCACGTGGTGTTCCCGCTGGCCGGCGGGATGTGCCCGGCCAAGACGTTCCCCATCCCGCGGCTGCACGTCACCGTGGGCTACGACGTCCCGCCAGGTCATCCGTTCGCGATCGACAGCTTCAAGGAGGAGTTGCGCGACCCGGCGACCGACCACGGGATGTACATCAACGTCATGCCGGACGCGCAGATGGCGGAGCTGGTCGGGACGCTCAACCGGTCCCGCTAACATCCGGCATTCCATTTTTTAGTTGAAACCCGTTGAACCGAAGCTCTCTGTCGCTCGTGTGTCGGCTGAGGTCTTGAACAGGACGCCCGCAAGAGGTGTTCGCGGGCGGGGAGGAGTGGGTGGATGGCGGCTTTGTTCTCCCGCAAACGGGAGACCGCGGCCGACGAGGCACTGATCCGATCGCTCTACGAGGAGCACGGTCGGGCGCTGCTGGCGTACGCGACGCGGTTGACCGGCGATCGGGCGGCTGCCGAGGACGTGGTCCAGGAGACCCTGGTCCGAGCGTGGCGCCATCCCGACGCCCTCGTGAACGGCAAGGGATCGGTGCGCGGCTGGTTGCTGACGGTGGCGCGCAACATCGTCACCGACAGGGTGCGTGCGAAGGCGGCACGCCCTCAGGAGGTGGCGGAGTCCCCGACGACGCCACCGATCGAACGCGACCACGCTGACCAGGTCGTCGACTCGGTGGTGGTGCTCGAAGCGCTCGACAGGCTGTCCTCCGACCACCGCGACGTGCTGATGGAGATCTACTTCCGCGGCCGGAGCGTGACGGAGGCGGCGGAAGCGCTCGGGGTGCCACCGGGAACGGTGAAATCAAGATCGTATTACGCGTTGCGAGCCTTGAGGGAGACCTTCGGAGGTCAGAAGGTCGCACTGAAGGGGGTGGCCGGATGACCACGCAGCACGACCCGCAACTGCTCGGTGCTTACGTTCTTGGAGCACTGGACGAGCAGGAGGTGCGTGAGATGGACGAGCACCTGGCGTCCTGCCCTGAATGCGCGCGTGAACTCGGAGAGCTCCGCGACATGGAGGCCTTCCTCGGCGAGGTGCCGCCGGAGGCCATGCTGGACGGGCCGCCCGAGGGCGGCGATCTGTTGTTGCAGCGCACCCTGCGCCAGGTGCGTTCGGAACGAGGTGGCGTCGCACGGCGTCGTCAGTTCACGCTTGGTGCCGCGGCGGCCGTCGTGGCCGCGCTGGTGCTGGGCGCCGGAGTCTTCGTCGGTAAGGCCACTTCACCCGAAGTGAATCAGGCCCTTCCCACACCGACGGTGGCACCGGACCCGGCGGGCACCAAGCTCGCCACGTTCACGGACCCGGTGACGAAGGCGTCGATGACGGTGAAGGTCGTCCCCGCCGCCGGATGGGTTCGCACGAACATGGCGATCAACGGCATTCCCGAGGGCGAGAAGTGCCGGATCTTCGTGGTTTCGAAGGACGGCAGCCGCCAGGAGGCTGGTTCCTGGGTGGTGTCCAAGAAGGGCGCCGCCGAGGGCACGAACCTGGACGGTTCCGCGTTGGTCGACCCCAAGGACGTGCAGTCCGTGGTGGTCGAGAACTTCGCGGGCAAGAAGTTCGTCGAGGTGCCGGTTCAGGCGTGACCGAGGGGACGAGGGGCCGCTTCCGCAGTGCGGGGGCGGCCCCTTTTCTCACGGCTTGAGCACGACTTTTCCCGCCGTGGCACGGGATTCCAGCGCTTCGTGCGCCGTCGGGGCGTCCTTGAGCGCGAACGGCGGGTTGATCGCGGGCACGAACCGGCCGCTCGCCAGCCCCGCCAGCGACTCCTCCTCCAGCACCCGCAGGCCGCGCCGCATCAGGCCGGGCCCGAGCGCGACGGTCGCGGTGAGGCTGTTCGGGAACAACGCCTCCGTGCTGATCGGGGTCATGGCGCCGGACGCCCAGCCGTAGATGACGTGCCGCCCGCTCACGCCGAGCGTCTTCAACGCCAGCGCGCCCGCCTCGCCGCCGACGCCGTCCAGCACGACGGTCATGTCCTTGAGTCCGTCCGCCCAGCCGGGTTGGGTGTAGTCGATGGCGGCGTCCGCGCCGTTGTCCATGACGAGGTCGAGCTTCTCGGTGCTCGCGAGGCCGATGACCTGCGCGCCGACGTTGCGCGCCTCCTGCACGAACAACGCGCCCATGCCGCCCGCCGCCGACGTCACGAGCACGACGTCGTCCTTCGTGAGCTTCGCCGAGTCGAGCACCGCAACCACCGTGCGGCCCGTGCCGATCATGGCGACCGCCGCCTCGAACGACACGTCGTCGGGCAGCGCGTGCAGGGCGCTCACGCCGGCGACCGCGAGTTCGGCGTAGCCGCCGTTCGCCTGGCCGAGGTGTGCGACGACCCGGCGGCCGAGCCAGTCGCTCGAGACGTCGTCGCCGAGGGCCGTGACGACGCCCGCGACCTCACGTCCCGGCGTCATCGGGAAGGCGACGGGCCCGAAGCCGCCCTTGCGGATCGTGGTGTCGACGAGGTGGACGCCGGCAGCGGCCACGGTGACGCGGACCTGGCCCGCGGCGGGCTCCGGGTCGGGAACCTCCTCGAACCTGAGGTTCTCCGCCGGGCCGAACTCGTACTGCCGAATCGCGAACATGCCCGTGACGCTACGAACTCCACTTAACTGGAGGTCAACAGCAGCCGGCGGCGACGGCTGGTAACACCTTCGGGTGTTGATCTCCGGCGGGCGACCGGAAGCGCGGAATGATCATGGTCGTGACGCTGGGACCGGAGTCGGTGACGTGGCGGCTCGGCTGGTACACCCGGTTCGAGCTGGTGGTGCTGGGCCGTGCCGTGCTGATGCAGGTCGCGCACCCGGTGATCGCGGCCGCGGTGCGCGACGGCTACCGCGCCGACCCGTTCGCACGGCTGACCAGGACCATCACCTCGTCCCAGCTGCGGTTGTTCGGCGGTGAACTGGCTGCGCAGGAAGCGGAACGGCTGGTGCGGTCGCACGCGTTGATTCCCGGCGCGGACGAGGAGTTGTTCCGCTGGGTGCACGCGACCAGCTTCGACTCGCTGCTCACGGCGTACCGGTTGCTGCGGCCCAGGATGCCCGCGATCCACGAGGAGCGGCTGTACCGGGAGTGGCGGGAGACCGGGGAGACGCTCGGCATCAGGACGATGCCGGGCGATCTCACCGCGTTGCGCGCCTACCTCGACGACGTGGTCGCCACGCAGCTGGCGTGCACCGACGGGGTGCAGAGCCTGCTGGAGGCCTTCGAACTGCGGTCGGGCAAGGCGCCAGGAACCGAGCATCTGCCGAGCGCACTCTGGCCGTTGGTGCGGCCGGTCGCGGCGCGGGTGCTGCCGGACTTCGCGGTCGGCACGCTGCCGGAGGCGTTGCGGGACAGACTCGGTCTGGAGTGGACGGACCGGGACGAACGCAGGCTGCGCCGGTGGATCCGGATGATCCGGCTCGTGTCCGCGTTCGTCCCGGCCAGCCTGCTGCACTACCCGATGCCGTACCAGGCGATGCTCAGTGCGCGATCATCACGTGCTTGACGCGCGTGTAGTCCTCCAGGCCGTGCATCGACAGGTCCTTGCCGTAGCCCGAGGCGCCGAAACCGCCGTGCGGCATCTCGGACGCGACGAGGCCGTGCGTGTTGACCCAGACGATGCCGAAGTCGAGCCGGGACGTCAGTGACGCCACCCGGCCGGTGTCGCGGGTCCAGATCGAGGACGCGAGCCCTTGCGGAACCCCGTTGGCCAAGGAGACCGCCTCGTCGTCGTCCGCGAACGACTGCACGGTGATCAGCGGGGCGAACGCCTCTTCCTGGACGAGTTCGTCGTCCTGCGCGAGGCCCGAGACCACGGTGGGTTCCAGGAAGAACCCGGCCGATCCGTGCCGCTTGCCTCCACAGTGGACGGTGGCGGTGGAGCGGGACAGCAGGCCGAGCACGCGGTCCAGCTGGGCGTGGCTGTTCAACGGCCCGAAGTCGGTGCCGGGAACCTGGCTCGACGCCGCCTTCACCAGTGCCGCGACGAACTCGTCGTGCACGGCCGAGTGCACCAGCACGCGTGACGCGGCCGTGCAGTCCTGGCCCGCGTTGTAGAACGCGGCGCCGACGATGCCCTCCGCGGCGGCGGCCACGTCCACGTCGTCGAACACCAGGACCGGCGCGTTGCCACCGAGTTCGAGGTGCGTGCGCTTCACCGTCGCGGCGGCGCTGCGGGCCACCTCGACGCCGGCGCGGGTGGAACCGGTCAGCGACACCATGGCGGGCACGGGGTGTTCGACCAGCAACCGGCCGGTGTCGCGGTCGCCCAGCACGACGTTGAACACGCCGGCCGGCAGCACTTCCGAGGCCAGCGACGCGAGCAACACGGTGGACGAAGGCGTGGTGTCGGCGGGCTTGAGCACCACCGTGTTGCCCGCGGCCAGTGCCGGCGCGATCTTCCAGACGGCCATCATCAGCGGGTAGTTCCACGGCGTGATCTGCGCGATCACCCCGACCGCCTCACGCCGCTGGTACGAGGTGTGGCCGGGGATGTACTCGCCCGCGGCGGCGGTGCCCAGCGCACGGGCGGCACCGGCGAAGAACCGGATCTGGTCCGCGCACTGCGGGATCTCCTCGTCCAGCAGCACCGAGCGGACCTTGCCGGTCTCCCGGACCTCGGCGTCGGCGATCGCCGAGGCGTTGGCCTCGAGGAGGTCGGCGAGCTTGAGGAGAGCGTGCTGACGTTCGCCGGGCGTGGTGCGCGACCACGAGGGGAAGGCGTCGGCGGCGGCCTGGACGGCGGCGTCGACCTCGGCGCCACGCGACACGACCGCGCGGCCGAACTCCTCGCCGGTCGCCGGATCGATGAGCGGTGAGGTGCCGGCAGCGGAGACTGAGGTGCCGTTGACGAAGTTCGCGACGATCACAGGTGCTCCAGATGCGTGGGGGCGAACATGCGCAACACCGCGGGAAGCACGACCACGTGCGGGCCGTCCCCGGCGAACGCCTTGGCGAGATCCTCGCGCAGCGACTCGGGCGTGCTGCGGGTGGCGGGCACCCCGAACGCCTCGGCGAGCGCGACGAAGTCCGGGCGGCTCAGCTCGGTGGCGGTGGCCTGCCCGAACGCGTCGGTCATGTACTCGCGCAGGATTCCGTAGCCGCCGTCGTCGACGATCAGCCACACGACCCGCGACCCGTGCTGCGCGGCCGTGGCGAGCTCGGAGATCCCGTACATCGCGCCGCCGTCACCGGACACCGCGAGCACCGGCCCGTCGACCGCCGCCGCCACTCCGAGAGCGGCGGGGAAGCCGTAGCCGAGCCCGCCGGCGCCCTGGGCGGAGAACTGCGCGCCACCACGCGGATCCCAGGCCGACCAGGCCCAGTACGCGAGGATCGTCATGTCCCAGCAGGTCGGCGTGCCGTCCGGAACCGCGGCCCGCAGTGCCGCGAGAACCTGCCACTCCAGGTCGAGCTCCTGCCCCGCGAATCGTTCCCGCACACTCGCGAGCAGCGCCATCACCCGTCCCTCCGCGACGTCGTCGGCAGCGCGGGCCGTGACGCCGGAAGTCAAGGCGCGCAAGGCGTGGCGGGCGTCGGCGTGGATGCCGAGCGCGGGGTAGTTCGACTCCAGCTTGCCGAGGTCGGCCTCGATCTGGATCACCGTGCCGCGCGGCGCGAACGTCCGGTAGTTGCTGGACAGCTCACCCAGCCCCGAGCCCACGACGAGCAGCACGTCCGCGTCGGCGAGGAACTCGGTGGTGTGCCAGTCCTCCAGCCACGACCGCGCGGAAAGCGGGTGCTCCCAGGGGAAGTTGCCCTTGCCGCCGAACGTCGTCACGACCGGCACGCGCAGCTTCTCCGCCAGCTCCAGCAACTCGTCGCGCGCGTGCAGAGCGCCACCGCCGGCCAGGATCACCGGCCGGGCAGCGCCGTCCAGCAACCGCACGGCCTCCTCGACCAGCTCCGCGCGTGGATGCAGCTCGCGCGGCGACCAGGACACCGACGTCACCGGCGGCACGGAAGCGGGCCCGAGCAGCACGTCCTGCGGGATCTCCACCCACACCGGCCCGAACGGCGCGGTCAGCGCGATCTCCCACGCCTCGGCCAGCGCCGACGGGATCTGCGAGGCGTGCCGGACGACGCGGGCGTGCTTGACCACGTCCCGGAACGACGCCAACTGGTCGGTCAGCTCGTGCAGGTACCCGCCGCGCACACCACCGAGGCCGGAGGAGGGGATCTGCGACGAGATGCCCAGCACCGGGGCCGAGCCCGCGGCCGACTCCTGAAGCCCGGCAAGGGTTTGCAGCGCGCCGGGCCCGGTCGACACCAGCAGCGGCGTCACCGAGCCGGTGATCCGCGCGTGCCCGTCGGCGGCGAAGGCGGCGTTGACCTCGGTCCGCGAACCGACGTACCGCAGCTCCGATCGCCGCAGCGCGTCGAAGAGTCCCAAAGCGTGCTGCCCCGGGATGCCGAACACGGTGTGCGCGCCGAGCGCCTCCAGGGTCTCGACGACGACATCGCCACCGTTGCGGGTCACACGCCCTCCTTCAGTGCCAGCAGGCTCACCAGGTCGTAGGCCACGTGCGAGGCTGCCACAGAAGTGATGTCCGCGTGGTCGTAGGCAGGCGCCACTTCGACCACGTCCGCGCCCACAAGATTCAGTCCCCGCAGCCCTCGCACGATCTCCAGCAGTTCGCGCGAGGTCATCCCGCCGGCCTCGGGCGTCCCGGTGCCGGGAGCGTGCGCCGGATCCAGCACGTCGATGTCGATCGACACGTACAACGGGCGCGAGCCGATCCGCTGCCGCAACGCGTCCACGGTCTCGTCCACGCCCCGCCGCATCACGTCCGACGACGTCACGATGCCGAACCCGAGCCGCCGGTCGTCCTCCAGGTCCTTCTTGCCGTACAACGGTCCTCGCGTGCCGACGTGCGAGATCGCCTCGGTGTCGAGGATGCCGTCCTCGACCGCGCGCCGGAACGGCGTCCCGTGCGTGTACGGCTCACCGAAGTAGGTGTCCCACGTGTCGAGGTGCGCGTCGAAGTGCAGCAACGCCACCGGCCCGTGGATCCGCGACACGGCCCGCAGCAACGGAAGCGCGATCGTGTGGTCACCGCCGATGGTCACCAACTTCGTGCCCTCGGCCTGCAACTCGGTGGCGGCGCCCTCGATCGTCTCGATGGCCTCGCCGATGTGGAACGGGTTGACCGCGATGTCCCCGCCGTCCACGACCTGCACGCGTTCGAACGGCGACACGTCCAGACCGGGGTTGTACGGCCGCAACAGCCGGGACGCCTCCCGCACGGCCGTGGGCGCGAACCGCGCGCCCGGCCGGTACGAGACGCCGGTGTCGAACGGGACTCCCACCACCGCGACGTCCGCGTGCGCCACCTGGTCGAGGCGCGGCAGCCGGGCGAAGGTCGCCGGGCCCGCGTAGCGCGGGACCTTCGAGGAGTCGACGGGGCCGATCATGCGTTCACCAGTTCCTCTTCGGTTGCGTCACCGGCCACCCGGCGGTCCCAGTTCGCGAGCACCTCGGGCGAGGTGGCCGGGGTGGCCAGGCTGACCACGACGTACGTCACGAACGACGCGCCGAGGCTGTAGTAGATGGCTTCGTTGGCGTAGACGTCCACGAACACCATGAACCCGATCGCCGTCAGCGCCCCGACCGCCATCGACACCATCGCGCCGAGCCGGGTGCCGCGCTTCCACACCAGACCGCCGATGATCGCGACCAGCAGCCCGCCGACGAGGATGTTGTAGGCGACCGTCAACGCGGCCACGACGTCGTTCAACGCCACCGCGATGCCGATCGCGACGACACCGATCACGAGCGTGAACATGCGGTTGTTGTGGACGTCCGAATCGGTCTTCCGGCGCCAGATGTCGTTGGAAGCCACGGTGGCGCAGGCGATGAGGGCACCGGACGAGGTGGACATCATCGCGGCCAGCGCGGCGGCGAGCACGAGCCCGCGCACCCCGGTCGGCAGCAGGTTCTCCACGATCGTCGCGAACGCCTCGTCCTTGTTGGCGATGTTCGGGTAGAGCGCCTTGCCGGCGAGACCGATCAACGCGCCCGCGACCGCGTAGACGAGGCAGTAGAGGCCTGAGGTGATGCCACCCCAGGTCGCGACCTTCGGCGACTTCGCGGTGAACACGCGCTGCCAGATGTCCTGCCCGATCAGCAGGCCGAACACGTAGATCAGCAGGTAGGTGACGATCGTGCTGACGCCGATGTTGCCGACCTCGAACATCGCCGGGTCGTTCAGCCGCGCCTGGATGCCGTCGAACCCGCCCGCGGTGGCGAGGCTGATCGGCAGCAGCAGGAACAGGATGCCGACCGTCTTCACGACGAACTGCACGATGTCGGTCAGCGTGATCGACCACATGCCGCCGAGAACGCTGTACAGCACCACGATGCCGCCACCGATGATCACGCCGACGGACTTGGGCAGTCCGAAGAGGACGTTGAAGATGGTGGAGTAGGCGATCGTCGACGTGACGGTCAGCATCAGCGTGTAGGCCGCCATCACCAGACCGGAGATCAGGCTGGAGTTGCCGCCGTACCGGAGATCGAGCATCTGCGACACGGTGTAGACCTTCAGCCTGACGATCCGGCGCGCGAAGAGTGCGCTCAGCAGCAGGATGCCGAGGCCGATGGCGAACACCATCCAGGCGCCGGAGACGCCGAACTTGTAGCCGAGCCCGACACCGCCGATGGTCGACGCGCCGCCGAGCACGACGGCCGACATGGTGCCGGAGTACATCGTGAAGCCGAGCCTGCGTCCGGCGACCAGGTACTCGCTCTTGCTGGTGGCACGGCGCATGCCCCACCAGCCCATGCCGATCATGCCGAGCACGTAGGCGGCGATCACCGCGTAGTCGAGAGCCACTGTCGGACCTCCTTGGGTTGCAGGTCACAGTAGGAACGCGCACTGGCGCTGGTAAGTGGTCGTTGTGCACAATCGGCGGACCATGGTTGTGCAAACCGTCCCACTGAAGGATCTCGTCGCGCGAGTCGATCTCGGGCTGACCGTCCTGTGTGGAGCCGACGCGCTGGACCGGCCGATCCGCTGGGCGCACGTGTCCGAACTCGAGGACCCGACGCCCTACCTGGTCGGCGAGGAGCTGCTGCTCACGGCCGGCGTGCGGTTCCCGTCCGACGTGCCCGCGTACGTCGCCGGGCTCCTGTCCCAGGGCGTCTCGGCGATCGGGTTCGGCGTCGAGCCGGAGTTCCCTACGGTGCCGTCGTCGCTGGTGGAAGCCTGTGCGGCACAGGGGATGCCGCTGCTGGAGGTGCCGCCGTCGACACCGTTCCTGGCGGTCTCGCAGGCACTCGGCGCGTTGCTCGCGGAGATCGCCGTGCGGGAACAGCGGATGCTCGCGGACAGCCAGCGCGCCCTGACCCGTGCCGCGACCCGCGTCCGTCCGGTCGAGTCGGTGCTGACCACGCTGGCCGTGGTGCTGCACTGCCGGGCCGATCTCGTGGATCCCGCGTCCGCGCCGCAGGACGTCGCCTCGCTCGCCGTGCGGGTCGCGTCGGGCCGGGGACCCCGTTCGGCCTCGACCCAGGTGGGTGAAGACCACGTCACGCTCGATCCCGTCGAGTCCGCCGTGCTCGTGGTGCGCCGATCGGCCCCGCTCTCGCCCGCCGAACGGGCCGTCGTCGCGGTCGCGCTGGCGTTGCTCGGGCTGCTGCGCCGCGACCTGGAGAGCGAACGCGGCCAGATCGCGCGGCTCGCCGCCTCCGCGTTGCTGCGGCCGGAGGTGTCCGGTGTGGAGAAGGTGCTCGGACCCGGCCCCCACCGGGTGGTGGCGGGGGAGTCGAAGGCGGACTACGACGTGCTGGCGCAGCGGTACGGGCCGCTGGTGTCCAAGGAGGGCGGCGGGTTCCTGGCGCTGGTGCCCGCCGGCTTCGAGGCGTCCGGGCCGGTCGGGGTGTCGTCCCCGGTGGACGGGTCCGGAATCGACGCCGCGGCGGCCGAGGCCTCGTCGTTGCTGGCGCGCGCCAAAGCCACCGGCGAGCCCGCTTTCCCGGCGTCCGACCTGTCCTCTCTGGTGGACCCGGTGGCGGCGCGGGAGTACGCCCGCCGCGAGCTCGCGGGACTGCTCGGCCGTCCAGAACTGATCGACACGCTGAGGGTCTGGCTCGGCCAGCACGGCAGCTGGGACCGCGCCGCGGGAGTGCTCGGCGTGCACCGCAACAGCGTTCGGCACCGAATCTCACACGTCGAACGGCTGCTCGGTCGTGATCTTGGAACGGCTGACGCGCGGGCTTCGCTGTGGCTCGCCCTGACGTGGCTCGATTAATTGCTTTGCGGTGGGTGCGCGTTCTCGGTCATCATTGTTCCATGATCCGAGCAGATGAATGGGCCGGAGCGCCCTCCAAGCTGTGACCTGCTAGTTCACTTTCTTCTAATTCTGCGAGCATTTTTGTGTCAATGCTCGTTCCTGGCGTGTTCGTCTAGTGGTCAGGACGTCGGATTCTCAATCCGGAAACACGGGTTCGATCCCCGTACGCGCTACGTGGCCCGGTCTCAGTGGGGTGGACCGGGCCCTCCCGCAGAGGTGTCCATGTCAGACGGACCCAAAGAATCTTCGAAAACTTCGCCCGAATGGTCTAGGCGCCAGTTACGCTCTGCGAATGGCTGCGGTCCCCGCCTTCGCACGCTACGAGGTCGACGTACGTCGGCCGAACGCCGCACGGATCCATGACTTCTATCTCGGTGGCGCGCACAACTACGCCGCCGACCGTGCGTTCGCCAAACAGGCAGTCCGGATCGACCCGGAGTTGCCGCTCGTGACCCGAGCGCAGCGGTCGTTCCTGCGCCATGCCGTCCGCCACTGCTGGGCGGCGGGCGTGCGCCAGTTCCTCGACCTCGGCTCGGGCATACCGACGTGCGGTGCCACGCACCAGACGCTGCCCGACGCGCGTGTCGTCTACGTGGACTCCGATCCGGTCACGGTCGCGTTCTCACGTGGACTGTTGCGCGGCGACCCGCGGGCGTGCGCCGTGGAAGCGGACCTGCGCCGTCCCGATCAGGTGCTCCGGCATCCGGGCGTGCTGTCCCATCTCGACCTGCGTGAGCCGTACGCGGTGCTGATGGTCGACGTCCTGCGGTACGTCGACGACGTCACCGGCCCCGGCCGCGTCGTGCGCCGCTATCGGCACGCGCTCCCGGCCGGCGGGTTCCTCGTCGTCTCGCATCCGACGCCGGTCGAGCAGCTCATGGAAGGGCTGTCGATCGAGGCGCCTGCCGTGGTGCCCGGCGCGTACGCGGGGATCGGCCGCAAGGGCCACCACTGACGCCCGGCGTTTGGTCTCTGTGAAGGCGGGGTAGTCCGCCGGTCGACAAGACACGGAGCCTGGAGGGCGACATGACCCACCGCATCAAGGTCGCCGGTCTGCAGCCGGTGCAGCTGCTGGCCGGACTGGCCGGCATCGCGTTCATCGTGTTCGGCATCGTGGGCTTCACCCGTACCGGGGTCGGCGACTGGGCCGCCAGCTCGTTCGTGCTCGGGTTCTCGGTGAACCCGTTGCACAACACGGTGTTCGTGGCCGTCGGTGTACTGGGCCTGCTGATGGCTCTCGGTTCGGGCCTCTCGCGGCTCTACGGCTGGCTGCTGTTCGCCGGCTTCGCCGCGCTCTTCGTGTGGGACCTGATGATCACCGGGATCCTCGCCCAGAACCCGGCCGAGCAGTACGGCAACCCGTTGGCGGTCAACGCGAACGACAACTGGCTGCACCTCGGCCTCGCCGTGTTCGGCCTGCTGCTCGCGGTGATGCCCGCGCGCCGCAAGCTGGTCGAGGACGAGGAGCCGATCGTGCCCGAGCCGCGCTCGGAGGCGTTCCACGACGAACGGGACGACTCGCCGCGCATCGAGCAGACGGACCCGCACGTGAGCACCGGACCGACCGCACCGATCACCGAGCCGCTCCCGACCGGCTCGGCCCGCAGGGAACCGATCACCCAGGAGCAGGCGGTGGTCGACCCCAAGACCGAGCGGGTGAGCAAGGACAAGATCAAGCACTGATTCCCGTCCAGCACTGAAACCCGGACGAACCCCCTGTCCGGCACAGACGCGTCGTGCGAGCCCACATACGGCTCACACGGCGCGTCTGTTTCGATGTCGCGATGCCTTCCGAGTTGCTGACCGACGAAGTGCTGATCACGTGGGGGACCGCGCTGGCCGCGTTCCTGGCCGTCGCCGTGCACGGGCTCTGGCGGCTGACCCGCAACGTCATCACCATCGCGCACGAGGGCGGGCACGCGTTGCTCGCGGTGCTGACCGGGCGGCGGCTGAGCGGGATCAAGCTGCACTCCGACACGTCCGGGCTCACCGTGTCGCGCGGGAAGCCCCGCGGGCTGGGGATGGTCCTGACGGCTCTCGCCGGGTACGTGGCGCCGTCGTTGCTCGGCTTCGGCGCGGCCGTGCTGATCACCAACGAGCAGATCCAGCTGATGCTGTGGATCAGCATCGGGTTCCTGGCCGCCATGCTGATCATGATCCGCAACGTGTTCGGCGTGCTGTCGATCATCGTCACCGGCGGGGTGTTCTTCTTCGTGTCCTTCTACGCCTCGGCCGAGGTGCGGGACGCGGCCGCGTACGTGTTCGCCTGGTTCCTGTTGCTGGGCGGGGTTCGGCCGGTGTGGGAGCTGCAGGTCAAGCGGTGGCGGCGGCAGGCCCCCCGCTCGGACGCCGACCAGCTGGCCTGGCTGACCGGGGTGCCCGCGCTGGGATGGGTGACGGTGTTCGGGGTGGTCAGCGCGGCCGCCCTCGTGGGTGGCGGGGCGTTGTTGCTCGGGCGGTGGTGACGCGGCCTTCGGCGGGCGCTGTCACAACTGGTTTGGCGCGGGTGAAATACTTGTGCGAACAAGCCGGTGGTGGAGAGGTGGGCTCAGTGCTGCGTGGGGATGTCGGGCTCGAACTGGGCCAGCGGGTCGCGCGGGCGTTGCGCGCCGCCCTGGACGTGGACATCACCGCGGAGGAAGCGCTGATCCGACCGTCCAACCGGGACGGTGCCGACTACCAGTGCAACGTCGCGATGAGCCTGGCCAAGAAGATCGGCAAGAACCCGCGCGAGGTCGCCGCGCTGATCGTCGAGCACCTGGACGCGCAGGACGCGATCGAGACGCCGGAGATCGCCGGGCCCGGTTTCATCAACCTGAAGCTGCGGCGGGAGTGGCTCGAGGCCCAGGCCGCGAACCTGGTGGCCGACGAGCGGCTCGGCGTGCCGAAGACCGACGAGCCCCGGCGGATCGCCATCGACTACAGCAGTCCCAACGTGGCCAAGGAGATGCACGTCGGGCACCTGCGGTCGACGATCATCGGGGACGCGTTCTGCCGGCTGCTGACGTTCGCCGGGCACGAGGTCATCCCGCACAACCACCTCGGTGACTGGGGCACCCCGTTCGGCATGCTCATCGAGCACCTGACGGACGAGGGCCAGGGCGCCGAGCACGAGATCAGCGACCTCAACGCGTTCTACCAGCAGGCCCGGCAGAAGTTCGACAGCGATCCCGGCTTCGCGGACCGCGCGCGGCGCCGGGTGGTGCTGCTGCAGGGCGGCGACGAGGCGACGCTCAAGCTGTGGCACGAGCTGGTGGGGGAGTCGCAGCGGCACTTCAACCAGATCTACGAACTGCTCGGCATCGGGCTGTCGGCCGGGGACAACTACGGCGAGAGCTTCTACAACCCCTACCTCGCGGACACGATCACCGAGCTGCAGCAGAAGGGTCTCATCGAGACCAGCGACGGCGCGCTCTGCGTGTTCCCGCCCGGCTTCAGCAACCGCGAGGGCGACCGGCTGCCGCTCATCGTGCGCAAGAGCGACGGCGGCTACGGCTACGCCACCACGGACTTCGCGACGGTGCGGTACTGGGTGCGGGACCGGAAGGTCGACGAGCTCATCTACGTCGTCGGCACGCCGCAGTCGCAGCACTTCCAGATGATCTTCGCGACGTCGAAGCAGGCCGGGTGGCTCGACGACGCGCACACCGCCGTGCACACCGGGTTCGGCACGATCCTCGGCTCCGACGGCAAGACCATCCGGACGCGGGCCGGCGGCACGATCAAGCTGATCGACCTGCTCACCGAGGCGATCGAGCAGTCGTACAAGGTGATGCCCGAAACGTCTGAAGTGGAGGGTGAGGAGAAGGTCGCCCTCGCCCACACGCTCGGGCTGGGCGCGGTGAAGTACGCGGACCTCTCCAGCGACCGGGAGAAGGACTACGTCTTCACCTGGGACAAGATGCTCGCCAAGACCGGTGACACGTCGGTCTACATCCAGTACGCGAACGCGCGCACCATCTCCATCGCGCGCAAGGTCGGACGCGTTCCCGACGCGAACGCCCCGCTCCTCCTGCAGGAACCGGCCGAGCAGGCTCTGGCGCTGAAGCTGCTGCAGTTGCCCACGGCCGTCAATGCGGCCATCGACGAACTCGCACCGCACAAGCTCACGAGCTACCTGTTCGACACGGCCACGGCGCTCTCGACGTTCTACGACGCATGTCATGTCGTGAAGGCGGAGACGCAGGAGTTGCAGGACTCGCGGCTGCAACTGCTCGCGCTGACCTCGCGGGTGCTCACCCTCGGACTGTCACTTCTGGGTATCGGGGCACCCGAACGGCTGTAGCAGGTTTATCCCTGGTCAGACCACGGGTACGCAGTGATCGCAACTCATTCCCCAGCCCACCGGGAGTTCGCGATGACCTGCACCACCCGTTTGCCCAAGCCGGTCACCGAGGTGTGGGACTGGCAGATGGACGGTCTGTGCCGCGGGCAGAACAGCGCCGTCTTCTTCCACCCCGACAACGAACGCGGCTACGCGCGGGCGGCTCGGGAGGAGAAGGCCAAGGCGATCTGCGAGACCTGCCCCGTGCTGGCACAATGCCGCTCCCACGCGCTGGAGGCTCAAGAGCCGTACGGCGTGTGGGGCGGCATGGGAGAGGACGAACGGCGCCAGATCGTCGTCGCGGCCCGGCGCCGTGTCCGTGCCTACTCCTCCAGCACGTCCCTGAGCTGACGCAACGTCTTCGCGAGCAGACGCGAGACGTGCATCTGGGAGATGCCGACCTTCTGCGCGATCTGGGTCTGGGTCATGTTGCCGAAGAAGCGCATGACCACGATCTTGCGTTCGCGCTCGGGCAGCTTCTCCAGCAACGGGTGCAGCGCCTCGCGTTGTTCGATCATCGCGATCTCGGGATCTTCCTCGCCGATCGTGCTGCCCAGCGAGATCGACGAGTCCTCCGACATCAGCATGTCGTCCAAGGACGCGCTCTGGTAAGCGTTTCCGGCCGCGAGTCCTTCGTGGATCTCCTCGCGCGACAGTCCCAGGTGCTCGGCGAGCTCCGACGGCGTGGGCGCGCGGCCCAGCGACTGCGCCAGTCTCGACGTGCCCGCGTTGATCGCCAGGTGCAGCTCCTTGAGCCGCCTCGGCATCCGCACCGACCAGCTGGAGTCGCGGAAGTACTTCCGGACCTCACCCATGATCGTCGGCACCGCGAACGACAGGAAGTCGCTGCCGCGGTCGGGATCGAACCGGTCGACCGCGTTGATCAGGCCCACCGTCGCGACCTGCACCAGGTCCTCGTGCGGCTCGCCGCGGTGACCGAATCTGCGTGCGATGTGCTGGGCCACCGGGAGGTGTTCGGTGACGAGCCTGTCCCGCAACGTCTCGCGCTTCGGCCCGGCGGGGGTGACCGCGAGCTCGGCGAACAACGGGGCCAGGTGGTCGTAGTCACCGGAGCGGGAGGACTTGCCCTCCGGCTTGGTCTCCTCCGGTGTGGACTCCTGCGGCGCGGTCTCCGCCGTCTTGGTGGCCTCTTCCGCCCCGGTCACGCATCCACCGCCCCTGCCGTGGACTTCACGAGGTCGATGTGAACCACGAACCCTTCGGTCTCCTCGACCGCGGTCTGCACCGAGTCGACGAGCGCGGTGAGCACCCGCCAGCCGAAGCTGGCCTCGTCCGGGCCGGCCGCGGACTTCGCGGACACCTTCGCGGAGACGTGCACGGCACCCTTGTCGTCCACCGCGAAGTGGCAGCTGAGCACCGCGTCCTGGGCCGCCAGGGTGATCAGCGTCGAGCACGTCTCGTCCACGGCGAGCTTCAGGTCCTCGATCGAGTCGAGGTCGAAGTCCTGGCGCATCGCGATGTCCGCCGCGACCGCACGCACGATGGACAGCTGCGTGGGATCCGCGGCCATCCGAAGCTCGACGCCTGACAATTGAGTCACAGCCACCTCGTAGTCCGTTCTGCTGAAGGCGGGTACGTCAACGCCGTACCCGAATCGATCTCATTTCACACGTGTAGTAGTGCCGTGGCCTGGGAAATCACCTGGCAGAAGCAACCAACACGAGGGAGCGCTGTGCTTGTGCACGAGGACTTCCTTGCCCTCAGATTCCCGGCGGACCCGCACGAGGTGGCGCCTGTGCGGCACCAGCTTCGCGAATGGCTGCGGGGCAGCGGCTTCGGTGAGGACGAGGCCGGCGACCTCGTTCTCGCGGTCAGTGAAGCGGTCAACAACTCCGTGGAACACGCCTACCCCGGCCTGGCGGGCGGCACCATCGAGGTGCGTGCCCGCGTCGACGCGGACGGCTCGGCTCGCGTCGACATCGCCGACCACGGCCAGTGGCGCGTACCGCCTCCCGCGCTGACCACGCGGGGCCGGGGACTTCTGCTCATGCGGGAGAGCGTGGACGAGGTCGAGATCGACCGCAGGGCGAGCGGCACGACCGTGCGCCTGCGTCGAGCCCGTTCGCCCGCACTGCCCGTGGCCCGGGCCGCGCCTGAATGCGACGTCCAGGTCCACGAGACCTCCTCCGGCGTAGTAGCGGTCGTGCGCGGAAACGTGCCGGCCGAGGCAGGCCCGTCGTTGCGCCGCACGCTGACCACGGCGGCACGAGGTGGAACCGTGCCGCTGACCGTCGACCTCAGCGGGCTCGGCGTCGAGAAGAGCGGAGTGGAACAGGCTCTCCACGACGTCGCCGAGGCACTCACGGCCGCGGGCAACCGTCTCACCGTGAAGATGCGTTAGCCGAGGGCGGAGTCGACGGAGTCGTGCAGGCTGAAGACCTCGCCCAGCCCGGTCGCCTCCAACGGGCGCGTCACCGCCCGTGCGGTCGCCACCACCTTGAGAGCGGCGTTCTCCCGCTGGGCCAGCCGGGCGGCCTCCACGAGCACCGCCAGACCGGCGGAGCCGAGGAACGTCACGCCCGTCATGTCCACCACGAAGGTGCCGCCGTCGGCGATGCCGTTGACCAGGGCGTCGCGCAGCGTGGGCGCGGACACCATGTCGACCTCGCCGGACACGGCGAGGACCGTGGCACCGGGCGCCGGCTGCCTCACCGACAGCGCGATGGTCTGCTCCGCACGCGGGTCCTGCACAGTCACCGATGTACTCCCTCTCGCGATAAACAGATACAAGGGAGCCGCCATTGCAGCGGCTCCTGTGCGGCTGCTGGCTCAACCGCTGCGGGCACCACCGTACGGGAGTGACCGCTCGACAGGACAGATCGAGATGTCCATACCCAGACAATGGTCGGTTCAAACACGCAGCGCCTCCCAGAGTCTTCGCGCCACCTCGAACGCGGCGGCGGGCGGCTCGACGACCTCCTCCGCGCTGTCCTCCAGCGTTCCGCCCACGACCAGCACCAACGCGGTGGCCACGTCCCGCAGCTTCACGTTGGCGTGCTGGCTCGCCCGCACCAGCAGTTCGAACGCCTCACCGGGCGCGCTCGGCCGCGCTCCCATCACCAGGCCCTTCGCCTGCTCGATGTAGCGGCGGTGCTGGACCATCCGGACCATCTGGTCGGCGCGCATCACCTCGCCCGCGCAGAACTCCACCACCGCCGCCGCGGTCGCGATGAGCGGTTCGATCTCCTCGATGGCCTTCAGATCCGCGACCTGGGGCGCGTGCGAGAGGTACACGGTGAGCACCACCGGCCCGCTGTCCCCCCAGCTGCCCGGCACCGCGACCACGTCCACGCCGCCGACCTTCCCGGACACCTGCCGCTCGTCGCGCGAGGCCTCGACGAGCGGTCCCGCGCCGCTGCTCAGCTGCTCGGCGTCGAGCTCCACGGCCACCCCGAGGGCCCTCAGCAGTTTGCCGTCCGGCCACACGCTCAGGCCCACGCCTTCGCAGCCGTCGAGCTGCGAGCACAGGTGGTCCATCACCCGCGAAATGAGTTCCGCACCGAATTTCACCTGGTTCACGCGCTGAGATTAGGCCCGGCCGATGAACTGGACGAGCCGTGCGGTCATCGTCGTACGACGAACGGTTGCGCAGGCAAGGACCCGCTCTTCCGCTGCGCTTCGGGCCCGAACAGCTCGGCGCGCGGTTCGATCCAGTTAACGCTTAGGACCCAAACAGGACACGTGTTCTGAACCACAGTCCGACAGAATTCGTTTCCAGGGATAACGCCGGAGCCCCGGTGCGCGACATCCCTGATGTCACGGAGGGACTGAAATGAGAACCGCCATGGAAACCCAGCCGATGCAGGACGCAGACTGCGATTCCGCGCTGCCGACCACGCCTTGCAGCGTGGTGTGGAGCCGGGGTCACGCCTACGTGCTCGAGGGTTTCCGCGCTCGCTGGGTGGGCCGCGACGACCGGGGCCGCCCGCACGCCATCACCGGGGCCGAGATGCAGCGCCGAGGATGGACGTTCACCCGGACAGCCTGAGATTTACCCGCACGAAACGAACACAGTGAGATCGAACATCGGGCACCACCCGCAACCAGTCGCACCGCGTGCCGTGACGCCATCCGGCAGCCCTTGCGCAGTCACTCGTTTAGAGTGCGGGTGTGCGTGATCCGGCTGATCGCCTGCTGACGATTCCGAACCTGCTCAGCGTGTTGCGGCTGGCCGGTGTTCCGCTCTTCCTCTACCTGTTGCTGGGACCCCGCGAAGACGGCTGGGCGATCCTCGTCCTCGTCTTCGCGGGCTTCTCCGACTGGCTCGATGGCAAGCTCGCGCGCTGGCTCAACCAGATGAGCAACCTCGGCGCGCTGCTCGATCCCGCCGCCGACCGCCTCTACGTGTTCTGCACGCTGCTGGCGTTCGTCATCAGGGACATCGTTCCGCTCTGGGTCGCCCTCGTGCTCGTGGGGCGAGAGATCGTCGTCGGCATCTGCCTGCTGATCCTGCGGCAACGGGGCTGGGGCCCGTTCGAGGTGACGTACCTGGGCAAGGCCGCGACCTTCAACCTGCTGTACGCCTTCCCCCTGCTGCTGCTCGCGCAGGGCGACTCGGCGTGGGCGCAGGCCGCCCAGCCGGTCGCCTACGCGTTCACGGTGTGGGGCGGGGCGCTCTACCTGTGGTCGGCGCTGCTGTACGTCTACCAGTTCTTCCTGGCCCTGCGGGGCACACCTCGCACGGTCGCGTGAAAAGATCACCCCATACAGGTTCAGCACGAGGAGCGCAGTCAGTTGATTCCCGAGGAGCTTCGTTACACCGAGGAGCACGAGTGGATCGCCGCCAGCGGCGAGAACACAGTGCGCGTCGGCATCACCGACTACGCCCAGGAACAGCTCGGTGACGTCGTCTTCGTCCAGCTGCCCGAGGTCGGCCACACCGTGGCGGCCGGCGACACGTTCGGCGAGGTCGAGTCCACCAAGAGCGTGTCCGACCTCTACTCGCCGCTCGACGGCGAGGTCGTCGCCATCAACGACGCGTTGGTCCAGACGCCGGACTCCGTCAACACCGATCCGTACGGCGAGGGCTGGATGGTCGAGATCAGGCTGAACGACCCCGAGGCGCTGGAAGGCCTGCTGGACGCGGAGGCGTACAAGGCCTTGGTGGAGAAGGAGTGACGTCGATCTTTCGCCGGATCTTCGGCCGGAAGGGGAGCCGCGCTGAAGGCGGTGACCCCAACGCGATAGGTTTTACCGGAAGTGACGGATCCAGCAGCAGGAGGAGAGCTCAGGTGAGCACGAACGACGGCCCAGGCGTTCCGCCGGAGCAGTCCCCGGAGCGGACCTCCGTCTTCCGGGCGGACTTCCTCCAGGAGATGGAAGGCACCCCCGCCCCGGAGCCGGCTGTTGCCGGTGTTGACGCCCTTCCCGCCGGTTCCGCGCTGCTCGTGGTGAAGCGCGGCCCGAACGCCGGTTCCCGGTTCTTGCTGGACCGTGACACGACGAGTGCGGGGCGCCACCCCGACAGCGACATCTTCCTGGACGACGTGACGGTTTCGCGCCGGCACGCCGAGTTCCGCCGGGAGAGCGGTGAGTTCGTCGTCATCGACGTGGGCAGCCTCAACGGCACCTACGTCAACCGTGAGCCGGTCGACCAGGCCGTCCTCGCGAACGGCGACGAGGTTCAGATCGGCAAGTTCCGTCTCGTCTTCCTGACGGGTCCTGGCTCCGCGGGAGCCTGACGCGTGACGGCCGGGCGGCCACAACGCGGGGTCTTGAGCATCGGAGCTGTGCTCGCACAGCTTCGTCCCGAGTTCCCCGACGTCACCATCTCCAAGATCCGCTTCCTGGAAGCGGAGGGGTTGGTCCGCCCGGCACGCACCGCCTCCGGCTACCGCCAGTTCGCCGTGGCGGACGTCGAGAGGTTGCGGTTCGTGCTGTCCGCACAACGGGACAGGTACCTGCCGCTCAAAGTGATCCGCGAGCAGCTCGACTCCGTCCCCGAGGACGCCACGTCGCTGTCGCGGATCGATCTGCTGTCCCAGACCGGTTTCACCGCCGAGCAACTGTCCCAGCTGGAACGCGACGGTCTGCTGCGCCCCGGCCCCGGCGGCCGGTTCACCACCGAGGACATCACCGCGCTCCGCACGATCCGGACGATGACCGGGCTCGGCGTCGAGCGCGAACACCTGCGCGCGGTTCGCGCGGCAGCGGACCACGAGGTGGTCGTGCTGAAGTCCTTCTCAGATCCCGAGACGGTTCGGGAATTGGCTGACCTGTTCACCTCGTTGCACACGTTGTTGGTGAGAGCGGGCTTGCGGCAATCATCTTGATCACTTTCTGCCCGCAACAATTGAGCACACGGCCCGCTTGGCGGGTAGCGTCGAACGCATACGCCGGGGGATGCTCGGAGCGAACCGGGTACTCCCCAACGAGTCAGAGGGAGGCGAGACCCGATGAGTGAGATGCGCGTCGTGGGCGTCCGGGTGGAGCTGCCCCAGAACCAGCCGATCCTCCTGCTCCGTGAAACCGAGGGTGAGCGGTACCTGCCGATCTGGATCGGCTCCGTGGAGGCCACGGCGATCGCACTCGAACAACAGGGTGTCCGTCCTGCCCGTCCGCTCACGCACGACCTCCTCAAGGACGTCATCGGAGCACTGGGACGCAACCTCGAGCAGGTGCGGATCACCGACCTGCAGGAGGGCACCTTCTTCGCCGAGCTCGTGTTCGACGGCGACGTGCGGGTGTCCGCGCGGCCGTCCGACTCGGTGGCGCTGGCGTTGCGCGTCGGCGTGCCCATCCACGCCGAGGAGTCCGTCCTGGCCGAGGCGGGCCTCATCATCCCGGACGAGCAGGAGGACGAGGTGGAGAAGTTCCGCGAGTTCCTCGACTCCGTGTCCCCTGAAGACTTCAGAGGCGCGGACACCTGAGTTTTCAAGGGTGTCGCACTCCGTCTCGTATGGACCGTGAGTCAGTTCGTTTGGATGTCCCTCGATCGGACTACTTACGGTCGTTTTAATCGCTAAACGATCACTAAACGTCACCTGAACGTCCCGTTTCGGGTGACGGCATGACTCTCCACTTGAGGTTGAGGGTCGCCTCTCCCCGCGCGTCGCGTTGACCTGCCCTCGGACCGGTCCTACCGTCGAACTCGAGTGGACGTCGCTGGTTCGCGCGAGCTGACGTAGCGGCTTGACGGTCATGAGTTTCGTGGCCGTTCCGAGGGGAGGCAGGCGTGGTCGAGGAAGCGCCCTTGAGGGCCGAATCCGGGCTGCAGGGTGAACTGTTCCCGGACTCCTCGCTGCCGGACGAGCTCGTCGGTTACCGAGGACCCGCGGCGTGTCAGATCGCGGGGATCACGTACCGGCAGCTCGACTACTGGGCAAGGACCGGGCTGGTCGCGCCGACGATAAGGATGGCGCACGGCTCCGGGAGCCAGAGGCTGTACTCCTTCAAGGACATCCTGGTGCTCAAGGTCGTGAAGCGGCTGCTGGACACCGGTGTCTCCCTGCAGAACATCAGGGTCGCGGTCGACCACCTGCGGCGCCGCGGCGTGCAGGACCTGGCGCGCATCACGCTGTTCTCCGACGGCACCACCGTCTACGAGTGCACCTCGCCGGAAGAGGTCGTCGATCTGCTGCAGGGCGGTCAGGGCGTGTTCGGCATCGCGGTCAGCGGTGCGATGCGCGAGATCTCCGGCACGATCCACGAGTTCCCGGCCGAACGTGCGGACGGCGTCGAGATCGCCCCGATGACCGAGGACGAGCTGACCCGCCGGCGTCGCGAGCGCGCCACCGGCTGACCGGTTTGGGAAACGTGGCCGACTGGCGCCGTGGGATGGCCGGTCGGCGGCAGCGACCAGACCGCATCGGTCCCTAGCGTTCCCCGCATGACGATCACCCCCTCCTACCAGGTCGTGAAGGTGCTGGAAGCGGCGGCGCAGCGCGCGCTTCGGCTGGAGTTCGGCTTCCTCGGCACCGAGAACCTGCTGATCTCGCTGATCGACACCATCGGACCCGGCCGCAAGCTCGGCGTGAAGTCGCTGCGGGCCCAGGCGATGGCGCGGGGGGCCGAGCACTGGGCCGACGACGACGGTGGCGTCGTTCCCGAGGCTCATCCGGACGTCACGGCGTTGCTGAACGTCGCCTGCGACCGCCTGGTCATCGAGACCGTGCCGCCCGTCAGCCGTGCGCTGGAGGAGTGTCTGCTCGCGGCGGCCGCCCGGGCCGGCGACGGCGTGCTGACCACGACCCACCTCTCCCTCGCGTTGCTGGAGCAGGGTTCCGGACGTGCCGCCGACCTGTTCGTGCTGCGCGGAGTGGACGTCGACGCGATGGCCGCCGCTGTGCGGGCGGATGCCGCGCGAACCCACGCGGAGGTCGAGGAAGCGCCCGCCGTGCGGTTGCTGCGCAAGGCGGGAGCGTTGGAGGGTGAGTCCGGCGGCGGGTACGTGCGCTGGCTGGTGCGGTGGGTCGCGCGCGGCCAGGGGCTGGGCGGGCCGGTGCTGACCGTCGTGCGCAACGAGGCCGGACGGCTGGCCGTGGCCGCGAGGCGAGAAGTGTCGTCTCGCGACCTGGTGGAGGCGGTGCTGGCGGTCGACCGCCAGTTGACGGTGGCAGGCAGGAGGCTGAAGCCGGAGTTCGAGTCGGGCGGGGCGGCGGCGTTGCGCGAGGCGGGGATCGACCTGGCCGCGTTGCCCGTCAGCGGCGGCAAGGTGGAGCGTGCGATGGAACGGGCGAAGCTCGTCGCCGCCCGGCGCGGAGACGCGGTCGTGGGCACCGCGCACCTGCTCGTGGCGCTGCGCGACGACCCGGCGGACCCCGTTGCGGAGGTGCTCGCCGGTCTTGGCACTGAGATGTAGGTCGCGTCCCTGGGGACTAGCGGGGCTGCCTGCGGGTATTCTTCTCGGGTAGTCGCTGAACTCAGGCGGGAGAGACCGGGTTTCGAGCCCGGCGCCGAAGGAGCAAGTCCCTCCCCGGGAACCTCTCAGGCATCCAGGACCGCCGAGCGAGACGCCTCTGGAAAGTGGATCACCAGGATTTTTCTGGGGATCCCGCCGACGGTGAAAGCCCATCCTTACCGGTGGGTGAACCTCTCAGGCGCCCTTCGGGGTACGGACAGAGCGGGGAGGGCACCAGGACACGTGTGCCCGCAGCCCCCGGAGGCGTTTGATGACGCAGGACCGCATTCCGCTCGCAGCTCTCGAGCACGGCACCCCGTTCGCCGACCGCCACGTCGGTCCGCGCCCCGCCGAACTCGCGCGCATCCTCGACGTCATCGGCGTCGGGTCGCTCGAGGAGCTGGCGCAGCACGCGGTGCCTTCGTCGATCCACGAGCGCGATCTCGTGCTGGACCTGCCCGACCCGGCCACCGAGACCGAGGCGCTGGCCGAACTGCGTGAGCTCGCCTCGCGGAACCGCCCGATGACGCAGATGATCGGCCTCGGCTACTACGACACCGTGACGCCGGGCGTGATCCTGCGCAACGTGCTCGAGTCGCCCGCCTGGTACACCGCGTACACGCCGTACCAGCCGGAGATCTCGCAGGGCCGTCTCGAGGCGCTGCTGAACTTCCAGACCATGGTCGGCGACCTGACCGGCCTGCCGACCGCGAACGCGTCCATGCTGGACGAGTCGACCGCCGCCGCCGAGGCGATGACGCTGGTGCGCCGCGCGGGCAAGTCCAAGTCGAACAAGTTCGTCATCGACGCCGACACGCTGCCGCAGACGCTGGCCGTCATCGAGACGCGCGCCGAGCCGCTGGGCATCGAGATCGTCGTCGCCGACCTGTCGCAGGGCATCGAGGGCCTGGGCCTCGGCGGCGACTTCTACGGCGTACTGCTGTCCTACCCCGGCGCCTCCGGTGTCGTGCGCGACCAGGCCGCGTTGATCGAGGAGATCCACGCCGCCGGTGCGCAGGCCGTCGTCGTCGCCGACCTGCTGGCGCTGACGCTGCTGCGCGCGCCGGGCGAGATCGGCGCGGACGTCGTCGTCGGCACCACGCAGCGCTTCGGCGTGCCCATCGGCTTCGGTGGCCCGCACGCCGGCTACATGGCCGTCCGGTCCGGCCTGGAGCGTCAGCTGCCCGGCCGTCTGGTCGGTGTCTCCGTCGACTCCGACGGCTCGCTGGCCTACCGCCTCGCGCTGCAGACGCGTGAGCAGCACATCCGCCGTGAGAAGGCCACGTCGAACATCTGCACCGCGCAGGTTCTTCTGGCCGTGATCGCGTCCATGTACGCCGTCTACCACGGTCCCGAGGGCCTGCGGTCGATCGCGACCCGCGTGCACCGCCTGGCCACCGTGCTCGCCACGGGCCTGTGCGAGGCCGGTCTCGACGTCGTGCACGGCGAGTTCTTCGACACCGTCCAGGTCCGCGTCGAGGGCCAGGCCGCCGCTGTCGTCGAGAAGGCGCGTGAGGCCGGCATCAACCTCCGCAAGGTCGACGACGACGTCGTGGCAATCGCTTGCGACGAGAAGACCACGCGCGCGCACATCGTCGCCGTGTGGAACGCCTTCGGTGTCACCGGGTCCGATGTGGACGCGATCGACGCCGACACCGCCGACGGCATCCCGGGCGACCTGCGCCGCACCTCGGACTACCTGACGCACCCGGTCTTCCACGCGCACCGCTCCGAGACCGCGCTGCTGCGCTACCTGCGCGCGCTGTCCGACAAGGACGTCGCGCTGGACCGCAGCATGATCCCGCTGGGCTCGTGCACGATGAAGCTGAACGCCACCGCGGAGATGGAGTCCATCACGTGGCCGGAGTTCTCGACGCTGCACCCGTTCGCGCCCGCCGAGGACGCCGCCGGTCTGCTGAAGATCGTGTCCGACCTGGAGGAGTGGCTCGCCGAGGTCACCGGCTACGACGCGGTGTCGTTGCAGCCCAACGCCGGTTCGCAGGGTGAGTTCGCCGGTCTGCTGGCGATCCGCGCCTACCACCGCGCCAACGGCAACGCCGACCGCGACGTCTGCCTGATCCCGTCGTCCGCGCACGGCACCAACGCCGCGTCCGCCGTCATGGCCGGCATGCGCGTCGTCGTCGTGAAGTGCGACGACAAGGGCAACATCGACATGGGCCACCTGCGTTCGACGGTCGCCGAGCACGCCGACGACCTCGCCGCGATCATGATCACCTACCCGTCGACCCACGGCGTGTACGAGGACACCGTCCGCGAGGTCTGCGGCCTGGTCCACGACGCGGGCGGCCAGGTGTACGTCGACGGCGCGAACCTCAACGCGTTGATCGGCCTGGCCCGCTACGGCAAGTTCGGCTCGGACGTCTCGCACCTGAACCTGCACAAGACGTTCTGCATCCCGCACGGCGGCGGTGGCCCCGGCGTCGGCCCGATCGGCGTGAAGTCCCACCTCGCCCCGTTCCTGCCGAACCACCCACTGCAGCCGACCGCGGGACCGGCCACCGGTGTCGGCCCGATCTCCGGCGCCCCGTGGGGTTCCGCGTCGATCCTGCCGATCTCGTGGGCGTACGTGCGCATGATGGGCGGCGACGGCCTGCGCCGCGCCACCCTGACCGCCGTGGCGGCCGCCAACTACGTCGCACGGCGCCTGGACGAGCACTACCCGGTCCTCTACACCGGCGAGGGCGGCTTCGTGGCCCACGAGTGCATCCTCGACCTGCGCCCGATCACCAAGGCCACCGGCGTGACGGTGGACGACGTGGCCAAGCGTCTCGCCGACTACGGCCTGCACGCCCCGACCATGTCGTTCCCGGTCGCCGGCACCCTGATGGTCGAGCCGACCGAGTCCGAGGACCTGGCCGAGATCGACAGGTTCATCGACGCCATGATCGCCATCAAGCACGAGATCGACCGCGTCGGCGCCGGCGACTGGCCCGTCGAGGACAACCCGCTGCGCAACGCCCCGCACACCGCGGCCTGCGTGACCGTCGGCGAGTGGAACCACCCGTACACCCGCGAGGAGGCCGTGTACCCGGCCGGTACCGGTGCTCCGAAGATCTGGCCGCCCGTCCGCCGCATCGACGGCGCGAAGGGCGACCGCAACCTGGTCTGCTCCTGCCCGCCGCTCGAGGCGTACAGCAGCTGATCTAGGGCTGGTGAAACGGGCGCACTCGGGGGTGCGCCCGTTTTTCTACGCTCCGACCGGGCAGGCCTCGTCGCCGCAGTTCTCGTCGGCGCTGATGCCGGGCTTGTTCACGTCGTGCTCGAACGCGAAGTGGAAGCAGTCGGGATGCATCCGCTCGAACAGCTCGAAGTCTTCCCGTTCCAGCTCGACCGTCTCGCCACACCGCTGACACGTCTGTTCTTCTGACACGCGCAAATGGTCTCACCCGCGCCGTGCGAACAGGACCGCGCCGTCGTCGCCGAGCAACCACTGCGCCTCCACGGTGAACCCGGCCTCCCGCAGCCATTCCGCCACCCGCTCGGGCTTGCGCAGATGAACGTGCACGCGCATCGGATGCCCGCCGTAGCCCTGCGTCTTGAGCCGCGTCTCGTCGCCGACGTGGAAACCCACCTGCAGCAACCCGTCCGGCCGCAACGCGTCCCGGAAGTGCCCGAACACCACGGGCACGAGCTCGTCGGGAACGTGGATCAGCGACCACCAGGCGATGATCCCGCCGACCTGCTCGCCGAGCGGTTCGGTCATCGACCCCACCTCGAACCGCAGCCCGGGGTGGGTGCGCCTGGCCAGTTCGATCATCGCGGGGGAGAGGTCGATCCCGAACGCGTCGACGCCGAGGCCGTGCAGGAGCGCCGTGATGGTGCCGGGCCCGCAGCCGACGTCCGCGACCGGCCCGCGCACCTCCTCCGCGAACAACCGCAGCGCCGCCCGCAGGTGCGGGAGGCCGTCCAGGAGGTGGTGCGTCTGCTCGGCATAGCTGACCGAGACCGTGTCGTAGGAGTCGCGGGTGTCCGCCAGCCAGTCGCTCACGCCGAGGGAAGTTACTCCTCGAACGGCTCCGGCCGGTGCCGCCCGAACAACGCCAGCGCGGCGATCCACACGTCCGGATCGCCGTCCCAGTCCAGAGCTTTGATCTGGTCGGCCGACCGCCGCCCGCCGATGGCCCGCATCAGCTCGAACGACGTGGTCCGCAACGTCCCGGCCGGCTCGCCGTGCCCGAGCACGCGGTCCCCGTGCTCCAGCGTGATCCGCAACGCCGGCACGTCGTTCTCCCGCATCCGCTGGTCGAGCTGCTGCAACGGCCGCACCAGCGCCGACCGCACCTCCACGCCGTCCCGATCGCCAGGAACCCCCAGTGCCGCACGGAGATCGTGCTCGTGCGCGATCACCTCGGACACCAGGATCGGCCCCATCGGCGTGTCGAACAACGGCTGCGCCAGCGCGAGGTTCGCCTCCCACTCGGCGAAGGCGTCCTCCAGCGAGTTGTCCTGGCGGTCGCGGACCTGCCGTTCACCCCACTCGCCCGACTCGACACCGTCGAACCGGCGGTCCACGAAGTCGCGCAGACCGCCGGCGAGGTGCGCCACCACGTCCTTGACCGACCAGCCGGGCGTCGCCGCCACGGGCGTCTGCGGATCACGTCCCTCGACCAGTGAGGTGATCCGGGCCTTGGCCGCGTCGTAGATGGGGGCGTTGGTCATGCTCAGACCTCGTACTCCAGGGTGTAGGTGCCGCTGCCATCCTCCGCCCAGTCCACCGTCACCGCACCTCGCGCGTTCAGGTACTTCCCGGTGCCGTCGACGATCTCGATGACGCCCTCCACAGAGGACCGGTACGCGCCGACGTGCCGCAGCACCAGCGTGCCCTCGTCCGCCACGATCTCCTCCAGCGCGGTCGTCCACGCCACGTCGTCGCCGTAGTACATGAGGTACCGGCAGCTGCCGACGCCGCTGACGTCGCCTGCGTAGCCGAACTGGACGTGCGCCTCGGTCAGCTTGCGTCCCTCGACCTCCTTGTAGGACCGGCCGTCCCAGGTCTTCTCGTCCCAGCTCTTCACTTCGATGGTTCCGGTTGCCTTCATGGGGACCACTCTGCTGGCTATTCCTGACAGATCGTGTCAGGTTTGGTGAATGAAATCCGGCAGGCTCCTCCAGGTCCTCCTGCTCCTGCAGTCCAGGGGCCGGATGACGGCCGACGAGCTGGCGTCCGAACTGGAGGTCTCGCCGCGCACGATCTACCGCGACGTCGAGGCCCTGTCGGCCGCCGGCATCCCGGTCTACGCCGACCGCGGCCCGGCCGGCGGCTACCAGCTGGTCGACGGCTACCGCACCCGGCTGACCGGCCTGACCACCGACGAGGCGCAGTCGCTGTTCCTCGCCGGGCTCCCCGGACCCGCCGAAGCGCTGGGGCTGAAGGAGTTCGCGGCCGCCGCCCAGCTCAAGCTCCTCGCCGCGCTGCCGACCGAGCTGCGCGACAAGGCCGACCAGATCCGCCAGCGGTTCCACCTCGACACCCCGACGTGGTTCCGCGGCGACGAACCCACCGAGCACCTCGCCACGATCGCCGACGCCGTGTGGGAGCAACGCCGCGTGCGGATGACCTACCTGCGTTGGGGCAACCAGACCGTCGAACGCGAGGTCGACCCGTACGGGCTCGTGCTGAAGGCGGGCACCTGGTACTTCGTCGGCAGCGGCCGCACCTACCGCGTCTCGCGCGTGCTGTCCCTTCAGGCCACACCCGAGGAGTTCGAACGTCCCAAGGACTTCGACCTCGCGCGGTACTGGGCGGAGTGGTCGCTGGAGTTCGAGGCCCGCATGTACGGCGAGCGCGTCACGGTCCGCATGACGCGGTCCGGCCTCGACAAGTCCCAGTACCTGCTCAGCGGCTACCAGGCCCGCGTCATTCGAGACGCGGCACCGCAGCCGGGACAGGAGTTCGGCTTCCCCACGGAGTCGCACCGGCACGTCGTCGCTGACCTGCTCAAATTCGGTGCGGACGTGGAAGTCTTGGCACCAAACGAAGTAAGACGCGAACTGGTGGCCGCAATCAAGGCGATGCACGACGTCTACAACGATGCGAAGCTACCCGCATGGTTCCGCTGATCTCGTTGAACAACGGAGTACGGATCCCTCAACTCGGCTTCGGCGTCTACCAGGTGCCGGAGCAGCAGGTGGCCGGCGCGGTCACGACCGCCATCGAGGCCGGCTACCGCAGCATCGACACCGCTGCCGCCTACGGAAACGAGTCCGGTGTCGGCGACGCCATCGCCGGCGTCCCCGACCTGTTCATCACGACCAAGCTGTGGAACGCCGACCAGGGCCACGATTCCACGCTGCGCGCCTTCGACGAGAGCATGCGCCGCCTGCGCCGCGACGTGCTCGACCTCTACCTGATCCACTGGCCGACGCCCAAGCGCGACCTGTACGCCGACACGTGGCGTGCGTTGGAACGGCTCTACGCCGACGGCCGCGTGCGTGCGATCGGCGTGTCCAACTTCCACACCGCGCACCTGCAGCGGTTGTTCGACGAGTTCCCGACCACCCCGGCGGTGAACCAGATCGAGCTGCATCCGTTGCTGCAACAGGAAGAGATGCGCAAGGTGCACGTGACGCACCGCATCGTCACCGAGGCGTGGTCGCCGCTCGGGCAGGGCGCGTTGCTGCGCGAGCCCGACATCGTCGGCCTGGCCGAGAAGTACGGCAAGACGCCGGCCCAGATCGTGCTGCGCTGGCACGTCCAGCTCGGCATCGTCGTGATCCCGAAGTCCGTCACGCCGTACCGGATCAAGGAGAACATCGACATCTTCGACTTCGAGCTGGCCCAGGACGACATGCTCGTGATCACCGAGCTCGACAACGGCACCCGCACCGGCCCGGACCCCGACCGCTTCAACGCCGCCTGACCGGACGAGCCGCGCTCGGTCAGGCCTTCGTCGACAGCACCTGACCGAGCGCCGCCTCCACGCCGTCCACGTTCTCCACCACCGACACCGACCCGCCGGTCGTCTGCGCGATGTCCGTCAGCGCCGCCTTGTCGACGTCGCCGCCGATCGCGATGAAGCTGACCGGCAGGTCCGTCCCGTGCAGCTGCGACTTCAGCGCCGCCAGGTCGATCCCGCCGTCCGAGGTGCCGTCGGTGATCACCACGACCCGGTTGACCCGCCCGGCCACGAACCCGTCGTGCGCGGTCTCGTAACAGGCCGCGAGCGCGCTGTAGAGCTGCGAGCCCTCCGCGGTCTTGAGCGCGTCGATCGACCTGCGCAACGCGTCGCGCTTGTCCGCCACGGGTCCGGTCGCGACCAGTTGCTTGTGCGGCTTCGACCCGTCGAGGTCGCGGGCGAACTCCCACAGCCCGAACGAGCCCGACACCGATCGGTCGACCTGGCCGCGCAGGGCCGCCTTCACCTTGTCCAGCCGGGGTTTCATCGACGTGGACACGTCCGTCAGCACCGTGACGACCTGCCCGCCGCGGTCGGCAGAAGCCCAGGCCGAGGAGATCTGCTGCGTGGTCGTCGCGTCGGCGGCGACGAGGTTCTCCGTGACAGGGGACCAGGACACGCCGGGCGAGGGCGACGGGCGGTCCTGAGTGGACTCGACCCGCAAGCCACCGGCGGCCAGGATGGCCTGCTGCTTCGGTTCGGTCATGAAGTCGCGGAACGCCTGCGCCGCACGCACTTCCGCCTCACCGACCTCGCTGCCGCCCAGCGCCACGTACGGGAAGTCCGCCACCGGTGCCGGTCCGGCCGGCAGCACGCCGACCAGAGGCTTCGACGGGGCTTCCTTGCCCGTGTTGTGCTTGAACAGGTCCACTTCGGACACCGGCGTGGCCGAGAAGCCCGCCGCGTTGACCGTCGCGCTGTCGCCCAGACGCCGCAACGCGTCGCGCGTCGTCGGCGGCACCTCCGGCGGCACCGTGGCGGCGAGCTTCGTCAGCGCGGACTTCGAGGCGTCCGACCCGAGCGACTCCGGCGTGACGGGACCCACGCCACCGGCCAGTGCCGACTGGATCGCGAGCGCGGACGCCGTGTTCGCGGCCGGATCGGGCATCGCGACGCTGAACCGGCCCCAGGACTGGCCGTACTTGCTCCAGTCCGTCACCTGGGGCATGTCCGACCAGCGGAAGTCCTTCAACACCGGCGCGGCGGCCTCGGGAGCCGCGAGCAGCACCGGCGACGTGCCGACGGACTTCGGCGCCGCGCCGACCAGCTTCGCGTTCAGCGCGGACAGCCGGTTCGCCCAGAGCGTCGAGTCGGGCAGCCACGCGTGGGGCCGCTTGCCGAGCTTCGACTCGTCCCAGGTCGTCGTCAGGCCTTCCAGCACCGCGGAGGAGTCCGCGGAAGTCACTTCGATCGCGATGCAGTGGTCGTACACAACGGGCCGTGTCGCGCTGTACGCGCGCGCAACGTCCCGCACGGCCTCTGCGATGCTCGGCGTCACGGAGACGCGCAGCACCGAGTCGCCCTCGCTGCAGTTCTGGGCAATGGCCTGCGAGCGCTTGTCGAGCACGTCACCGGCCCACGAGAGTGCGAGCCAGCTGAGGCCAAGCAACACCACGAGCACGACGATGAGCACGGGCCACTTGGCGATTCCGCGCTTCACCTTCGCCCGCAGAGTGCGGTGTCGAGACATCGATCCCTCACAACTACTCAGCGGCCCCCGACGACCGCCAATCACGCTAACAGGTGAACTTCGTCAGCGAAGTGAAGTCACTCCATGTATCGACTGGCAAACGAAGATGAGCCGTTCTCGCAACGGTCGTGCCTGCTCAGCGAACTCCGCCTGCCTGCGCGCGTACTCCGCACGCCCCTCCGGCGTCTCGATCCGCACCGGCCCGTACCCGAGTCCCGCCAGGTCGTACGGTGACGCTTGCATGTCCAGTTCGCGCACGTCAGCGGCCAGTTCGAAGCAGTCGGCGACCAGATCCGACGGCGTCGCGGGCTCCAGTTTGTAGGCCCACTTGAACAGGTCCATGGTCGCGTGCAGGCACCCTGGTTGTTCGTTCAGCAACTGATCGTCGCGAGTGGGCTGCAGAGCGTTACGCGGCCGAGCGGGTGGCGTGAAGAAGCGGAACGCGTCGAAGTGCCCGCACTGGATCCGGCTCGCCTCGACCACCTGGTCCGTGCCGTCACTGCCCAGGCGCAACGGCCACGCGTTGTGCCGGACCTCCTCAGGCTGCTGCCGGTAGACCATGGCCCACTCGTGCAGCCCGAAGCAGCCCAGCCGCGCGGGCCTCGAGAGCGTCGCCGTGAGCAGTGCCTGGACGAACTCCAGCGTCTTCGCGCGCTGCCCGACAAAGCTCTCGACGTCGAGCGTGACGCCGTCTTCGGTGGCCTTGTAGTGCGGGAACTCCAGATACTCCGCGGCGTCCTCCAGGACGACCCCAGGCCCCGGATGCCACCGTTCGAGCCGCACGGGCCGATGGCTGTAGTAGGTGAAGAGGAAGTCCATCACCGGGTGCTTCTCTTTGCGAAGCTTCCGCTCCTGATGTGGCCCCGTGAACCGGCGTATGCGTGCGATGTGCGAATCGCGCAGTTCGTGCCATTGGACTCGGGACAGGACCTCCACGAGCGATTACCGTACGCGCATGGTGAAGAGCCAGGCCTCCACGGTCGCCCAGTACCTCGCCGAACTGCCTGATGAGCAGCGTGCCGAGATCGAGGCCGTGCGCGACGTCATCCTCGCCAACCTCCCCGACGGCTACGTCGAGGCCATGGACTGGGGACTGATCACCTACGGCGTGCCGCTGGAGGTGAGCGGCCCGACCTACAACAAGAAGCCGCTCCTCTACGTCGCCCTGGGCGCCCAGAAGCGCTACCACTCCGTCTACCTCACCACGGTGATGGAGGAGTTCGAGGAGTCGTTCCGCGCCAGGTGGGCGGAGACCGGCAAGAAGCTCGACATGGGCAAGGCCTGCGTCCGCTACAGGCGAGCGTCAGACCTGGCCCTCGACGTCGTCGGCGACGAGGTGGCCCGCCTCTCGGTCCAGGAGTTCCTCGACTGGCACGCCGAGAACAGGGCTAAAGCGGCGGCACGAGCCCGGTGAACGTCCGCGCGCCGGCGCAGTGCGGGCACTCCCGCCCGTTGTCCACGGTCCGAGGCGCGCCACCGATGATCGCGAGCGTCGGCGCCGCGATGTAACTCGCACCCCCGCACAGGTGGCAGACCGTGCGCGGCTCAGGCGTGACGGCGAAGAGGTCGTCCGGGTCTTCCTCGTCCTCGAAGTCGTCGTCCTCGGCGAACTCGTCCTCGTCGTCCTCACTCATGCCGCCCAACTTAGTGGGTCGGCCTCGACGCCCGCGCGCGCTCCACCCATCGCGGGTCCAGTGTTTCGAGCAGTTCGTCCTGGCGCCGGAACGCCGTGAACCGCTGCTCCTCACCCTCCACCGGATTCTGCACCGCCCACGCGTACGCCATGCTGCGCGTGACCTCGAACAGGGCCCAGTAGAGGATCTCGTCGAGCTTGCGGGTCTCCCTCGCGTACAGCCGCTGCCCGCGCTCGTAGGCCACGAGCCGGTACACCGGCCCCTCGGACACCTCGATGAACGGGTGACCGCCGTCGAAGTTCTCGAACCCGATCATCCAGGTGGCGCCGACCTGCACCCTCAGTGCTTCCAGTCGCGCCGCGAGGTCGGTCACGCCGCCGACTCCGGTGCGCGGGTCAGCGACTCCGCCGTCGCCTCCTCGCCGCACGCCGCGCACACGACGCGTGGCTCCAGCACGGCGCCGCACGAGTGCTGGTACACGAGCGGGAGGGGGCCCTGCGTCACGTAGGTGTCGCCCCACTCCTTGAACATCAGCAGCACGTTGTGCAGCGCACGTCCCGCGTCCGTCAGGTGGTACTCGTGCCGCGGCGGGTGGTCCGAGTACTGGTGCTTTTCCAGCACGCCTGCCGCGACCAGCTTCTTCAGTCGCACGGTCAGCACGTCGCGGGAGGCGCCGGTGTTCGCGGCGATCTGGTCGAAGCGGGTGTTGCCGAAGAAGACCTCGCGCAACGCCAGCAGTGACCAGCGCTCGCCCACGACCTCCAGGGCGTTCGCCACCGAGCAGATTCGAGGTGCCATGTGACCATCCTATCAGTGAGTTGGCAAATCCAACTTACCCGGCTAACGTGAGTTGGGAAAGCCAACTTAGGAGGTAGCGATGGACTTCAACGGCGCAGCGGTGCTGGTGACCGGAGCCAACCGCGGGCTCGGCAGGGCGTTCGCGCAGGAGTTCGCGAAGCGCGGGGCGAAGGTCTACGCCGGCGCTCGCAATCCGGCGTCCGTTGTGGACGAGGGCGTCATCCCGGTCCAGCTGGACGTGACCGACGACGCGTCCGTCGCGGCCGCCGCGAAGGAGCTCGGGGACGTCTCGATCGTCATCAACAACGCCGGCGTGCTCGTCGCGGGCGAGGACGTTGACAGCATCAAGGCAGAATTCGAGGTCAACTTCTTCGGCCTCGTCCGCACGACGGACGCGTTCGCGCCCATTCTGAAAGCCAATGGCGGCGGCGCGCTCGTCAACGTGCTGAGCATCCTGTCCTGGGTCGGACGTCCGGCCTGGCGCGGGTACGCGGCGTCGAAGGCCGCGGGCTGGTCGCTCACCAGGTCGACGCGGGAAGCGTTGCGGGAACAGGGAACCAACGTCATCGGAGTGCACGCCGGCTTCATCGACACCGACATGGCGGCGGCCCAGACCGGACCGAAGGTCAGCCCGGAGGATGTCGTTTCCCAAGTGCTGCAAGCGATTCAGAATGGTGATGAGGAAGTACTCGCCGACGACCGCACCCGTGCGGTGAAGGCCTCACTGGCCTCTTGAGACGGTCGGCCTGCACACGTGAGCCCGTCTCGGAACTAGGTGTTCCCCCTGAGCGCCCGGCGTAGGTTTCCGCCGCATCCAACCGCTGCGGGAGCGTTCTCCTGATCGCATCCGCCTGGGGCGCTTAGGGGAACAGTGATGCTCAACAGACGAGGTGTGCTCGCCGCGGGCGGAATCGCGGCGGGTGTGTTCGGGGTGCCGAAGCTGCTCGCGCCGGCCGAGGGGCACGAGGACACGACGCACGCCGCGCACGAGCCGGTGGCGTTCCAGGAGTCGAAGACGTTTTCGGGCACCAGACCGGAAATAGTCCCGTGGACACGCCCGATGCCCGTGCCACCCGTGCTCAAACCGCTGGTGTCCACCTCGAAGCAGGAGGTCTACCAGCTCTCGATCGAACGCACGACCGCCGAGATCCTGCCCGGCCTGCAGTCGCCGGTCATGGGCTTCGGCGGTCAGTTCGTCGGCCCGACGATCAAGGCCAAGACGGGTCGCAAGACCCTGATCCTGTTCCAGAACAAGATGGACGAGGCCGCGAACGTCCACCTGCACGGCGGCCACGTGCCGGCCGAGCACGACGGCCACCCGAGGGACCTCATCGAGCCCGGCCGCAGCCGCCTCTACCTCTACCCGAACACCCAGCAGGGCACGACCCTCTGGTACCACGACCACAGCCACGGCACCGAGGCCGCGCACGTCTACTTAGGACTGCACGGCGCCTACGTGATCGAGGACGACTCCGAAAAGGGCCTGAACCTCCCGTCCGGCGCCTACGACGTCCCGATCATGCTGCGCGACATCCAGTTCGACGACAGCGGCAACATCGTGGTCTTCGACGACCCGAGCAAGCGCACCACGGTCCTCGCCAACGGCGTGCCGCAGCCCTACTTCGAGGTCGCCGCCCGCAAGTACCGCTTCCGCCTGATCAACACTGCGAACCAGCGCGTCTTCCACCTCAGGCTGACCGGCGACAGGTTCACCCGCATTGGCTCCGACGGCGGCCTGTACGCCAACTCCGTGGAGACCGAGGAAATCCTGCTCTCCTCAGCCGAACGCGCCGACGTCGTCATCGACTTCTCGAAGTACCCGGTGGGCTCGAAGGTGACGCTGACCGACTCCGTGGGCGGCGAGATCCTCCGCTTCGACGTCGTCCGCCGCGCCTCGGACTCGAGCCGCGTGCCGGCCGTCCTGCGCCCGCTGCCCGCGCTGCCGCTGTCCACAGTGGACCGCGAGGTCGACCTGTTCTACGTCTTCAAGCCCAACGACCGGCCCGACGGCGTGATCAACGGCAAGGTCTTCGACATGGACCGCGTCGACTTCACCGTCAAACGCGGCACCACCGAGACCTGGCTCATCAAGAGCTCCGACCCGACCGGCGTCAAGCACAACTTCCACCTGCACCTGGTCCAGTTCCGCGTGCTGGAACGCGGCGGCGGCCCGCCCCACCCGAGCGACGCGGGCCTCAAGGACACCATCCCGATCACGGCGGGCGAGACGGTGAAGGTGCAGGCGACGTTCACCGGCTACACCGGCCGCTACGTCTACCACTGCCACTTCCTCGAGCACTCGTGGATCGGCATGATGGCGCAGCTCGAAATCGTGCCCTAGCGCCGCAGCTCCCACACCACGTCCACCCCGACCCGGTTGCCGATCGCGGGTTCGCGCGGCGGTGTGCGGCGGTCGATCTCGGTGAACCCGAGGCGTCGCGGCACACCGCTGCTCGCGACGTTGGCCTCGTCGTGCCAGATCTGGATCCTGCGCACGCCGTCCAGCGCGAACGCGAACTCGACCAGCTCCGCGGTCGCCGCCGTGGCGTGGCCCTGTCCGGTGTGCGCCGGATGAAGCCAGTAGCCGATCTCCGCGAGATCGTCCTGATCGGTGCGCTCCGCCCCCGCCACCCCGGCGATGGCGCCGTCGACGGTGATGGCGTGGTGGAACAACGTCCCGCGCTCCCAGCCGTCCGCGGCGATGCGCAGAAACCCTTCGGCGGCCGCCAGGTCGTAGTCGCCGACGGCCCACGGCATCCACAGCCGCAGATGCGGGAGCGACTCCGTGATCACCTGAAGCAGCTCCGCAGCGTCGGCGTCACTCAGTCTCCGAAGCTTCATGCGTCACTTTGTAGCGCAGGTGCGTGACGGAGGCGCTCTCATTACCCCCCCGCGTCGATGGCCTGCCGCGCGACGTGAAGTGCTCGTTGTCCTCCAACGACACGGTGTGCACGCCCATCGGGTGCCGACCACCACACCGGGCTCAGCCGATGGGGTCGGGCAGCCTCGTCACCTCGTAGTCGCAGTCGAGGACGTCACCGGTCGCCGGGTCACGCAGCTCGACGCGCCACTTCGACGCGAACTGGTCGACACCGTGGTGCATCGGGATCGTGCCGGACAGCAGCACGGTGCCGGGCTTGAGCAGGCCGAGTTCGCGCAACCGCTCCACCCAGTACTGCGGGGTCAGCAGCTCGGCGAGGGTGCCGCGCTGGATCTCCACGCCGTCCGCCCACGCGGTGAGCTCGATCGCGTCGATCCGGTCCGCCACCTCGGACAACCGCCACGCCTTGCGGCCCAGCACGTCCGGGCCGGCGTTCTTGCTCCACGCGACGCCGTGCACTTCCAGCGCGCGGTCCGTGTGGTCGCATGCGACCGTCAGCAGGACATCTGAACCTGCTTCGAAATCATTGGGGACGACGAGCGCCCACTCGGCCTCGCCGGACGTCTTGCCGTGCTGCGCGGGAACCGTCGAGGTCTGCTGCGCGAGGTACGGCGAGACGGGGTAGAGGCTCGGCGTCACGGACGGCGCCGGCACGCCCAGCTCGGCGAGTTCGCGCACGTGAGCGGCCACGTCGTCCTGGCTTCGACCTGCGTATCCGCCGTTCAGCAAGGTCGTCACGGCGATCTCGGCGGTGCTGCCGTCGGGAAGATCGAACTGCAGCGTAGCGAGCTGTGTACGAGCGGTAGACATCCAGTACTCCTTGCGCATACGAGTTGTATACAGGCAGTATTACGCCATGCCGCCTGACTCTGCAACGACAGCAACACCACAGGACGTACCTCGTTCAGCCCTGGTACGGGCGTTCGTGGCCTCGCTCTCCGGTACCGCCCTGGAGTGGTACGACTTCGCGATCTACAACGTCGCCGCGGCCGTCGTGCTCGGCCCGTTGTTCTTCCCCAGCGAAGAACCGCTGACCGCGACATTGCTCGCGTTCTCGACGTACGCCGTCGGCTACCTGTCCCGGCCGCTGGGCGGGTTCCTGTTCGGCCGGCTCGGCGACAAGATCGGCCGCAAACGCGTGCTCGTCACGACGTTGCTGATCACCGGTATCGCGACGCTGCTCATCGGCCTGTTGCCGACGCACGCCGCGATCGGTCCCGCGGCCGGCGTGCTGCTCGTGCTGCTGCGGTTCGCGCAGGGCGTCGGCCTCGGCGGCGAGTGGGGCGGCGCGGTGCTGCTGTCCAGCGAGTACGGCAATCCGAAGCAACGCGGCTTCTGGGCGTCGGCCGCCCAGATCGGCCCGCCCGCCGGCAACCTGATGGCGAACGGCGTGCTGGCGCTCCTCGGCGTCGCGCTGTCGGACGAGGCCTTCATGTCGTGGGGCTGGCGGGTGGCGTTCCTGCTGTCCGCGGTGCTCGTGATCTTCGGCCTGTGGATCCGGGTGAAGCTGGAGGAGACCCCGGTCTTCAAGGCGATCGAGGCCCGCGGTGACCGCCCGACCGCGCCGATCAGCGAGGTGTTCCGCACGCAGACCCGGCCGCTGATCGCCGCCGTGCTGTGCCGCGTCGGCCCGGACGTGCTGTACGCGCTGCACACCGTGTTCGTGCTGACCTACCTCACGACCCAGCTGAAGCTGCCGCGCAACGTCGGCCTGGTCGCCGTGCTGATCGCCTCGGGCTTCCAGCTGTTCCTGATGCCGTTCGCCGGCTGGCTGTCCGACCGGGTCAACCGGCGCGGCCTCTACGCGGCGGCCGCGGTGTGCGGTGCGGTGTGGCCGTTCGTGCTGTTCCCGCTGATCGACACGAAGTCGTGGCCGCTGATCGTGCTCGGCGTCGTGGTGGGACTGGCCTTCCACGCGTTCATGTACGGGCCGCAGGCCGCGTTCATCTCCGAGCAGTTCAGCGAACGCCTGCGCTACACCGGAAGCTCGCTCGCCTACACGCTGGCCGGCGTGATCGGCGGCGCGATCGCCCCGTTGCTCTTCACCGCGCTGCTGGCCGGTTTCGGCACGTGGGTGGTCGTCGGCCTCTACGTAACGGTGGCGTGCGTGGTCACGCTGGTCGGCCTCAAGCTGGGCCGCAATCCCCAGGAAGACGGCGAGGATCAGCCCCAAGATCAGCCGTTGAGCAGCACCTTCAACGTGGTGTCCAAGTGAGCGGTGATCGCCGCGGTGGCCGCGCCGACGTCCCCGGACTCGAGCGCGGCCACGATCTCGTCGTGCTCGTCGATCACGGCCTGCTGCCTGCCGTGCGCCCGGTACAACGCGACCACACCCGCGCGCACCTGCCGTGCGCGCAACCCCTCGTAGGTCTTCGTCAGCAGCTCGTTGCCCGTCGCCGCCACCAACAGCGCGTGGAACTGCCTGTCGACGTCGATGAACTGCCGCGCGTCCTCGACCAGGAACCGCTGCTGCTCGATGAGCTCCTGCATCTGCCGCAACGGGACGGTGCCCTCGGAGATCGTGCGCTCGGCGGCGTACCGCTCGACGATGCCGCGCAGCTCCATCAACTCGCTGATCTGCCGCGAGGACAACGGCGCGACGTACGCACCCTTCTTCGGCACGAGCTGGACGAGGTCTTCGGCCGCGAGCAGCAGCAGGGCCTCGCGGATCGGCGTGCGGGAGACGCCGATCTGGTTGGCGACGTCCTGCTCGCTGATGAACCGCCCCTGCATCTCAGGGTCGGCGAGGATCGTGTCCTTGAGGAACTCGTAGGCCTTTTCTCTGCCAGACAAGCCGTCACCATCTCTAGGTGCACCCTGCATACAACATGTATACCAGAGGAGGATCATGCGCTTCGCGCTCTGCCAGATCAGCTCCACCGCTGATCCGCAGGAGAACCTTGCCACCGTCCGCGCCGAGGTAGCCGCTGCTGCTGCGAACGGCGCACGCGTCGTGCAGTTCCCGGAAGCCACGCAGTGCCGCTTCGGCGTCCCGCTGACGCCGATCGCCGAACCCCTCGACGGCCCGTGGGCGACGGCGGTCCGCGACATCGCCGACGAGCACAACGTCGTCGTGGTCGCCGGGATGTTCACGCCAGGTGAGGGAGACCGGGTCGCCAACACCACGCTCCTCACCGGCACGGGCCTGCACCTGGGCTACGACAAGATCCACCTGTTCGACGCGTTCGGCTTCCGCGAGTCCGACACCGTCACCCCGGGCGAGAAGCCGGTGACGTTCGAGGTCGACGGCATCACGATCGGCCTCGCCACCTGCTACGACGTCAGGTTCCCCGAACTCTTCCGCGCGCTCGCCACCACCGCGCCGGTCATCCTGCTCGGCGCCTCCTGGGGAGCGGGCCCCGGCAAGGCCGACCAGTGGGACCTGCTGGTCCAAGCCCGTGCCCTGGACGCGACGTCCTGGGTCCTCGCCTGCGGTCAGGCCGACCCCGACGCCGACCACGGTTCCGCCCCCACGGGAATCGGCCGCAGCGCCGCGATCGACCCGATCGGCTCCGTGCGCGAGCGACTCGGCGGAGCTCCCGGCACGATCCTGTCCGATGTGGACGTTCAGCTGGTCGACGAGGTCCGCGCGAAGCTGCCCGTGCTGGCGAACCGGAGGCTGTGATGCGCGAGGAACACGAGTTCTTCCCGGTCGAGGCGATCGACTGGCGCCCGGCCGACAAAGGCATCGCCGAACGCGTCCTGAGCCGCGACCCGGACACCTCGACCCTCACGAGGATCGCGCGCTGGGAACCGGGCCTGGAGACCCAGGACGTGATCCGCCACGACTACCACGAGGAGGTCTACCTGCTGGAAGGCGACCTCACCGACCTGACGCTGGGCAGAACGTTCCGGGCCGGCGACTTCGCGAGCCGCCGCCCCGGAATGCCCCATGGTCCCTACCGGACGGACGAGGGCTGCACGATGCTGGAAATCCGCACGGCCCCCAGCACCTAGACCCAGCGCACGTGGGTGCCGTCGCGCACGGTGCCCACGTACTCCTCCACCAGGTCCTCCAACGCCACGACACCGATCACCGTGCCGTCAGCGCCCACCGCGCGCGCGAGGTGGGACTGCGCCCGGCGCAACGCGGCCAGCGCCTCGTCCAGACGGGCGTCGACGGGCACCTCCGGCAACCCGCGGACCCGGTCACGCGGCACCGACGTCTCCGCGCCCTCCAGGTCCAGCACGTCCTTGACGTGCAGGTACCCGATCAGCCCGGCATCGGCGAGCACCGGGAAGCGCGAGAACCCGGTCGTCGCGACCACGTTCTCGATCTCACCCACGGTCGGCGTGGCCGACACCGTCGTCAGCTTCTCCAACGGCACCAGGACATCAGCGACCGTGCGCGCGGCGGACGACAGCGTCTGCGCCAGCCGCCGGTGCTCCGAGTCCTCCAACAGCCCTTCGGACCGGGACTGACCGATCAGCAACGCGAGCTCGTCCGGCGTGTAGGCCGACTCCAGCTCGTCGACCGGCTCCACGTCGAAGCGGCGCAGCACCCACCGGCCCACGGCGTTGAACAGGGCCAGCACCGGCGCGATCATCCGCGAGAACCCGTAGTGCACCGGAACCAGCCACACCGCGGCCCGTTCGGGACCGGCGATCGCGAGGTTCTTCGGCACCATCTCGCCGAGGATCGTGTGCAGCGCGACGACGATGACCAACGCCACCGCGAACGCCACACCGTGCACCACGGCCAACGGCAACCCGACGGCGCCGAGGGGCCCCTCCAGCACAGAAGCCAGCGCGGGCTCGGCGATCGCACCCAGCCCCAGCGAGCACAACGTGATGCCCAGCTGCGCGCCCGCGATCAGCAACGGCAGCTGCTGCGACGCCTTGATCGCGGTACGGGCCCGGGAAGAACCCTTGTCCGCCAACGCTTCCAGCCGGTCCCGGCGCGCGGTGATCACCGCGAACTCGGCACCGACGAAGAAGGCGTTACCGGCCAGCAGCAAAGCGATGACGAGGAAGTTCATGAGGACGACACCACCCGCAGCTCGGCCACGCGGTGCTTGTCCATCCTCATGACGGTCACCCTCCACCCGTCGACGCGAATCTCGTCGCCGACGTCCGGAATCCGCCCGAGCCGCGCCAGCACCAGACCGGCCAGCGTCTCGTAGTCGCCCTCGGGCATGGTGAACCCGGTCGCCTCGGCCACCTCGTCGTCGCGCAGCAGCCCGGACACGATCCAGCTGTCCTTGCCCAGCGAACGCACCGGCGCCGCCTCACCGCGGTCGTGCTCGTCGCGCACGTCGCCGACGATCTCCTCGACCACGTCCTCCAGCGTCACCAGCCCGGCCGTGCCGCCGTACTCGTCGACGACCAGCGCGGTCTGCAGCCCGGACGCCCGCAGGCGGTCCAGCAGGGCATCGCCCTCGAGCGTCTCCGGCACCGAGTACACGGGCCGGGTCAACGCCGACAGGGGAGTGGACACGCGCAACGCGGAAGGCACGGCGAACGCCTGCTTCACGTGCACGATCCCGCTCACCTCGTCCAGCGAGCCGTTGTGCACCGGGAACCGCGAGAAGCCGGTCTCCCGCGCCTTCAGCACGAGATCCGCGACCGACGCGTCGGCGCGCAACGCCTCGACCCGCACGCGCGGCGTCATCAGCTCGCCGGCCGTCCGGTCACCGAAGCGCAGCGACCGGTCCAGCAGCACCGCGGTGCCCTGGTCCAGCGTGCCGTGCTCCGCCGAACTGCGCACCAGCGCGCCGAGCTCCTCGGGTGACCGCGCGGACGCCAGCTCCTCGACCGGTTCGACGCCCAGGCGCCGGACCAGCCAGTTCGCCGAGTTGTTCATCCAGTTGATCAACCAGCGGAAGACCGTGGAGAACCCCGCCTGGATGCTGACCACGCCGCGCGCGGTCTCCAGCGGCTTCGCGATCGCCAGGTTCTTGGGCACGAGCTCGCCGAACACCATCGACAACGCCGTGGCGATCGCCAGCGCGAGGGCCAGCGACAACCAGTCGGCCACGGGTTCGGACACGCCCACCGCGGTGAGCCCGGGCTCGATCAGGTTCGCGATCGCGGGCTCCGCGATGTAACCGGTGATCAGCGTGGTCAGCGTGATGGCGAGCTGTGCGCCGGAGAGCTGGAACGAGAGAGTGCGATGCGCACGGTCGATGGTTCGCGCCTTCGCGTCACCGACCTCGGCGACATGGCGTTCGACGGTGCTCCGTTCCAGCGCGGTCAGCGAGAACTCCGCCGCCACCGCGATGAAGGTGCCCGCGGTCAGCGCCACGACGGCGACCAGACCGAGCACGCTCAGAAGTATTCCGGTCACCTACGCGCTCCAAGCGAGCGGATGACCGGGTTGGTATGCCAGCCAGGGCCAGACCCCATGGGGACGGCTCAACTCCTCATGACTAAGTACGTGAATAGCCAGACGAGTCTAATTGTGGGCAGTGGACGCCCTGAGCACCACCTCACCCGCCACCCGGACGGTGCGGGCCTCGTCACCCCCGGCGTCCAGCACGAGACCTGCGGCGATCTCGCCCATCTCCTCCAACGGCAGGCGCACGGTGGACAGCGCCGGAACCGTGTCGCGCAGCGTCGGGATGTCGTCGAACCCGGCGATCGAGATGTCCTCCGGGATGCGCACACCCCGTTCGCGCAGCGCCGCCATCGCGCCCATCGCCATCACGTCGGTCACGGCGAACACGCAGGTAGAGCGCGACTTCGACCCCAGCAGCTCCATCGCGGCGGCGTATCCGCCATCACGGGTGAAGGCTCCGTTGATCACCGTCGGAGGCGCGATTCCGGCGTCCGCGAGTCCCGCCTTGAACCCGGCGAGCCGGTCGCGGGCCACCACGAGCTCGGTCGGTCCACCCAATACGGCGAACTTCTTGTGCCCGAGCTCGGCCAGCGCACGGGCGAGTGCGCGACCACCCGCACGGTTGCCGGGAACGACCGTGTCGGTGCCGAGCTTCGCCTGCGACACGCACGCGACACGCCCACCCTGCTCGGTGAACGCGTCGATCTCTGCCGCGAGCCGCGACTGCGCCGCACGGTCCGTGGTGCGGGAACCGGCGAGCACCACCGCACGGGCCCGATGCGCACGCAGAGTAGAAAGCAGCTCCGCCTCACGCTCGGGACGGCGCCCGGTCGTGCCGAGGACGACGGAGAGCCCGGCGGCCTCGGCCACCCTCGTCACCCCCGCCGCGATGCACGAGAAGTACGGGTCGGTGATGTCGTGGACCACCAGCCCGACCAGCGAGCTCGAGTTGCGGGCCAACGCCTGGGCGGACGCGTTCGGCACGTAGCCGAGCTCCTCCGCGGTGCGCAGGACCCGCTCGCTCAGGTCCTCGCTCACCTGCCGCGTGCTGCCGTTGAGCACGCGAGAAGCGGTCGCCAGCGACACACCCGCCTGCTTCGCCACCTCGGCGAGCGTCACCTGTCGGGCGGACACGACCACCTCCGTCAACGTGCATGTGAGCGCTGAGACTAACTCGCGAGGAGGTTGACGGCCGTGAAGGACCGCGATTAGCGTGGCGGGAAAGCGCTTTCCAGCGCTGCTACCAGGGAGGTGCGATGGCGGTCAGGACCATTGGCGTGGCGGTCAACGGCGTCACGGGGCGGATGGGATACCGCCAGCATCTGGTCCGTTCACTGCTGCCGTTGCGCGACGAGGGCGTGCGGTTGCAGGACGGGACCGTGCTGAAGGTGGAACCGGTCCTCGTGGGCCGCAACGCCGACAAGCTCAAGGAGATCGCCGAACGGCACGACCTCGCCCACTGGACGACGGACCTCGACGCGGCGCTCGCGGACCCGTCCGTGGAGATCTACTTCGACTCGCAGGTCACGTCGAGGCATGTCGAGTCGATCACGAAGGCGCTGCGGGCGGGCAAGCACGTCTACACCGAGAAGCCGGTCTCCGACACCGTCGAGCAGGCGCTGGAGCTCGGGCGACTGGCCGACTCGCTGAACCTCCGGCACGGCGTGGTGGCGGACAAGCTGTACCTGCCGGGCATCCGCAAGCTCAAGCGGCTCATCGACGGCGGCTTCTTCGGCCGGATCCTCAGCGTGCGCGGCGAGTTCGGCTACTGGGTCTTCGAGGGCGACTGGCAGCCCGCGCAGCGCCCGAGCTGGAACTACCGGGCGCAGGACGGCGGCGGCATCGTCTCGGACATGTTCTGCCACTGGAGCTATCTGCTGCACGACCTGTTCGGCAGGGTCGAGGCCGTCACGGCGAAGGCCGTCACGCACATTCCAACCCGCTGGGACGAGCAGAACAACGCCTACGAGGCGACCGCGGACGACGCCGCGTACGGGATCTTCGAGATCGCGAACGGCGTCATCGCCCAGATCAACTCGTCCTGGTGCGTGCGCGTGCGCCGCGACGAGCTCGTCGAGTTCCAAGTGGACGGCACCGAGGGGAGTGCGGTCGCGGGTCTGCGCGAGTGCTTCGTGCAGACCCGCGCCGTCACGCCGAAGCCCGTCTGGAACCCGGATCTGCCGGTCACGCACCCGTTCCGCGAGCAGTGGCAGCAGGTGCCGGACAACGAGGAGTTCGACAACGGCTTCAAGGTGCAGTGGGCGGAGTTCCTGCGGCACGTCTACGACGGCACGCCGTTCCCGCACGACTTCCGCGCCGGGGCACGAGGTGTCGCGCTGGCGGCGGCCGGTCTGCAGTCCTCTTCGGAGGGTCGCCGAGTGGAGATCGCCGATGTCTAACCGGATCGTGTTCGCCGCGGCACACGTCGTGGCCGAGGACGAACACAGCGTCGACTGGGACGCGACTCTCGCCTTCCGGCACCACCTGTGGTCGCACGGCTTCGGTGTCGCGGAAGCCATGGACACAGCCCAACGCGGCATGGGCCTGGACTGGCCGACGGCCGCCGAGCTCATCCGTCGCAGCGCCGCCGAGAAGGCGGGACGGATCTGCGCGGGCGTCGCGACCGACCACCTCGCCGGTGAACCTGGGCTCGACGACGTGCTGAACGCCTACCTGGAGCAGCTCGACGTCGTCCAGGAGGCCGGCGCGCAGCCCGTGCTGATGTGTTCGCGTCAGCTCGCGGCGGCCGCACGTGGTCCCGAGGACTACGAGAAGGTCTACGGCACGTTGCTCGACCGCGTCAGCGAACCGGTGATCCTGCACTGGCTCGGCACCGCGTTCGACCCGAAGCTGGAGGGGTACTGGGGTACGGGCGACATCCCGCAGGCCACCCGGAACTTCCTGGAGATCATCCACTCGCGGCCGGACAAGATCGACAGCGTGAAGGTCTCGCTGCTCGACGCCGACCACGAGATCGGGCTGCGGCGCGCGCTGCCGGACGGCGTCCGCTGCTACACCGGCGACGACTTCAACTACCCGGACCTGATCGCGGGCGACGAGCAGGGCCACAGCCACGCGCTGCTCGGCATCTTCGACCCGATCGCCCCGGTGGCCGCTCGTGCGCTGGCCAAGCTGGCGGAGGGCGACACCGAGGAGTTCCACCGGATCATGGCGCCGACGGTTCCGTTGTCCCGCCATCTGTTCAGCGCGCCGACTTACTACTACAAAACAGGTGTCGTGTTCCTGGCGTGGCTGGCCGGACATCAGGAACGATTCCAGCTCCTCGGTGGCCTGGAATCCGCACGCACCGTTGAACATCTCGCCGAGGCGAAACGTCTCGCGGAGATCGCCGGCGTGATCGAACCGGAGTTCGCGGAACGGCGGTGGCGCCAATGGCTCGCCTCTCGCTGAACCAGGCCACGATCAAACGCGCGACGGTCGCGGAGGCAGTCGAAGGCTGTGCGCGGCACGGCATCGAATCGATCGGACTGTGGCGCGAACCCGTCGCGGACCACGGCCTGGAACGCACCGCCAAACTCGTCGCGGACGCCGGACTGCGCGTGTCCTCGTTGTGCCGCGGCGGGTTCCTCACGGCCGTGGACAACCGAAGCGCGATGGACGACAACCGCCGCGCGATCGACGAGGCGGCGGCGTTGCGCACCGACACGCTGGTCATGGTCGTCGGGGGAGTGCAGGCCGACAAGGACCTCATCGGCGCACGTCAGCGCGTTGCGGACGCCATCGCGGAACTGTCGGCGTACGCCGCGCAGGCGGGCGTGGTCCTGGCGCTGGAGCCGATGCATCCGGTGTTCTGCGCGGATCGCGGCGTGCTGTCGACGTTGGCGCAGGCGCTGGACATCGCCGAACGGCACGAGTCGGTCGGCGTCGTCGTGGACGCGCTGCACGTGTGGTGGGACCCCGATCTGGACGCGCAGATCGTGCGCGCGGGGCCGCACATCGCGTCGTACCAGGTGTGCGACTGGCTCACGCCCGTGCCCGCCGATGTGTTGCTCGGACGCGGTTATCCCGGTGACGGCGACATCGACCTGGACCGTCTGACGCGACACGTCGCGGCGACCGGATATTCGGGGGATGTCGAAGTGGAGATCTTCAACGCGGCCATCTGGGCGGCGGACTTCGACGAGGTGATCGAAGAGGTGACGCGCAGGTACCACGACATTGTGGAACCGGCGCTCTGACCAACGCGGGGAAGCCGGTCGTCGACGGCGGCGACGACCGACCCCGGCGTTGGTATCTATATATCTGAAAACCAGCGTTCTTTGGTCCAGATTCCAGATAAATCTCAGGAATCAGCCACCGTTGACGAACCTGTAAACCTTTGCACCGTGTTTCGGCTTCGCGGTCGTGATCTTGATGACGGCGTCGAACATGGACCGCCCGAGCTCCGCGCGGGCCGCGACGGCCGGGTGCGTGGTGCTGAAGTCCTCGTCGTTCACGGCCTTGTCGCCGGCGAAGGCGCCCGACGCGAACATCGAGTAGATCAGGATCGCCCGGTTGTCCGCGCTGAACATGATCCCGGCCTCGTTGCGGCCGTCCTCGAACCAACCGGCCTTCGTGGCGACGCGCAGACGCTCGTTCGTCGTGAGGTTGAGCCGCACGCCGTCGGTGAAGCTCGCCGTGGCGCGCAGGATGTTCAGCAGGTACGCGGTGGACGCGGCGGACAGCAGCTGACCGTCGACCAGCTTCTGCAGCAACGTGTGCGTCTCACGCGCCGTCGTGGTGCCGAGGAAGAACCGGTTCGGGTTCGCGACCGGGACGACCTGCGTGTGCACGAAGCCCTTGGACCGCAGGATCTCGTTGAGCTCCAACGCCGGCACGACCAGGCCGCACAGGCGGACCGCGGTGTTGTCCGAGACCGTCAGCAGGTTCGCCAGCGCGTGGCCGACGGTGACCTCGCTCGGGTACGCGCCGTCGAGCGCGAAGATGCCGTCGGTGTCCTGGATGACGATGGCGGCCGACACGGTGACCGTCTGGTCGAGCTTGATCAGCCCGCGGTCCACCTTGTCCAGCACGGCGACCGCGACCGCGATCTTGTTGACGCTGTAGGCCTCGACCACCTTGTCGGCGTCCTCGTCGACGGCGGGCTTCGTCGTCCCGTCGAGATCGGCGACCGTGATCAGCGACGACCAGCTGCCCTTCGCCTTGCGGGCCTGCCGCTTGTAGATCTGGGCCACGCGCTTGCGCGACCGGTCGGCCGTCGCCGGAGAGCGTTCGATCTCTACCTCCGCGTCTTCCTGGGCTTGTGCTGCACCGTTGGAGCCGAGCACGGCCGTCGCGGCCGCGACGGTTCCCAGCCCGAACACGGACCTGCGGTTCAAAGTCATGAGCGGTATCAAAACAGGCGGCACTGACGTTTCCCTGACTAGGGTTCCGGATCATGGAAAACGTCTTCGTGGTGACCGGCGCTTCCCGCGGAATCGGGGCGGCGACCGCCGTTCTCGCAGCTCAGGCGGGGTATCGCGTGGTCAGGGCCTCGCGCGGCGCCGAAGAATCTGTCGGAGATCGCGGCTGGGACGCCCGATGCGACGTCTCTTCCTGGGATTCCGTGCAGGATCTCATGTCCCGAGTGGAGTCCCGCTGGGGCCGGATCGACGTTGTATTCGCGAACGCTGGAGTTTCCGTCGACACGTCGTTCGTCTCCGACGCCGGCGCGAAGCCGTCGGAGTGGACCGGCATGGTCGTCACGAACGTCTGCGGGCCCGCCTTCACCGCCCGTGCCGCGATGCCGGCGCTGATCCGCTCCGGCGGCCACTTCGTGATGACGGGGTCCGCCGCCGGTCGTGGCGTGCGTCCTGGCAACCTGTACTCGGCGACGAAGTGGGCGATCACCGGTCTGGCGCAGGCGATCCGCGCCGAAGCGGTGGCCACCGGGGTTAGGGTGACGGTGGTGCAGCCGGGCCTGGTCGACACCGACGCCATTCCGGCGTCGCGTGTGGATGACCCGAAGCTGGCACCGGAAGACGTTGGCAGGGCGGTGCTCTACGCCGTGTCCCAACCGTCCACTGTGGACGTGTACGAGATCCTGCTGCGGCCGACCGGACAGGCTGCGCATCGCTGACGGGGGTACTTCGTTGATCGTGCTCTTCGCTGTCGGAGGCGGTGGCGACCCGGAACGGCACCGCCCGCTCCTGGACCACTTCACCGCTCGGGGTCACCAGGTCATCGCGCCGTCCTTCCCGCGCCTGCACCCGCGGCAGGCGACCTGGGACGACTACCTGGCGCGGCCGTTGGGCCTGGTCGAGGCCCTGCGCGACGTCGGCCCGGACGCCGAGGTGGCTGTGGTCGGCCACTCGATCGGCGCCTGGGCGGGGTTGTGCCTCGCGGGCGCGACGCCGTGGAGCAAGGAACGCGAGCCCCTCGACGTGCCAAGGGATTCGCGCGTCAGCCGCCTGGTGCTCTACACCCCGCCCGCCGGCTGGTTCGCGGCTCCCGGCGCGCTGGACGCGGTGAAGGTGCCGATCCTCGCCTACGTCGGCGAGCTGGACACGTTCGTCCCGGCCTCCGAAGTGGAGGTCCTGAAGACCGCGCCGGCCGAGGTGGACCTGCGGGTCGTGCCGAAGGCGGGCCACTTCAGCTTCGTGCACGTGCCGCCGCCGGGCATGGACGAGGACCCGGAGTTCGACCGCGACCGGTTCCTCGCGCGGATGGTCGACGAGACCTACGAGTTCGTCAGCTCTCGCTGAGCACGTCGGAACATCGCTGTAGGAGCGCGCGCAACTGCGCGCGCTCCTCGGTGCTGAACGCGTCCGCCAGCCTTTGCTCCACCGCCACCGCGGCCCTGTCCGCCTCGTGGAACCTCGCCTGACCCGTCTCGGTCAGCCGGTTCTCCAGGACGTTGCGCTGCCACTGGTGCGATGTGCGCTCCACGAGACCCAGCGCGACCAGGTTCTGCAGGATCGTCGTCATCGTCTGAGGCGTCGTCAGGCACAACCGCGCGAGCGTCGCCGCGGGCGCGCCGGGGTTCTCGCTCAGGGCCAGCAACGCCGAGTACTGCGGCACGGTCAGCCCCGCGGGCTTCACCGCCGCCGACTTCGCGGCCACCAGGTCCTGCTCGGCGCGCTTGATGTCTCCGCCGATCCGATCACCGCTGCGCATCCCCCCATCGTAAGAGTGTGATAAGAGTATGGATGAGTATCAGAGTTCTGATATTCATCAGTGCTCGTACTGGAGGGAAGTCATGCGCGTCCTGCTCACCGTCTTGACGGTGCTGGTGCTGTTCACGGGCACGGCCCAGGCCACGCCGAGACACGTCGAGGCCCGCTCACCGTCGCTGCACCCCGAGGGCGTGGCCTGGGACTCGAGCCGCGGCCAGTTCCTCGTCGGCTCGCTGCGCCACGGCACGGTGTCGCTCGTCGGCACGAACGGCCGGGTCCGCCCGCTCGTCACCGGAACCCACATGGTGTCCACGTTCGGCCTCCAGGTGGACGGCGGCCGCCTGCTCGTCACCTACGGGGACATCGGCCTCGGCGAACGATCGGTGCCGGGCCAGTCCGGTCTTGGCATCTTCGACCTGCGCACCGGCCGCGCGCTGAAGTTCGTCGACGTCCCCGGCGGCGCCAACGACGTCGCGCTCGACCCACTCGGCAACGCCTACGTCACCGGCACGATGGGCGACACGATCTGGAAGGTCGGCCGCGACGGCACCGCGACGCCGTTCGCCCGCGACCCCCGGCTGGGCGGCACGTCGTTCGGCAACAACGGAATCGTCTGGGACCCCAGGGGATTCCTCGTCACCGGCCACTACACGAACGGCACGTTGTTCAAGGTCACGCAGAACCGCGTCGAGGAACTGCCCGCACCGAGGCTGCCGGGCGCGGACGGCCTCACGCTCACCCCGCAGGGCCTGGTCGTCGTGACGAACAGCCTGGCCGCACCGGGCAAGAACGCGGTGACGCTCCTCGACACCCGCACGTGGCAGGTGAAGTCCCAGCGCGACTGGAAGACCGCACCGACCACGGCCGCCCGCACACCGCACGGCACCTACGTGCTCAGTGGCCGCGTCGACCTGCTCGTGAAGGGGGAGACGACGGACGAGTTCAGTCTCGACCGCTAGCCGGGGTCACCCGGCGCCGCTCGCGGTCGATCTCGGTGACGACGGGGTCGACCGCGTCGCCGGCTCGGGCGAGGTCAGGAACGCGTCGAGTTCCGGGTGCTCCTGCGGGTTCACGCGCCGGCGAGGAACTCGACCAGCAGCCGGTTCACCTCGTCCGGCCGCTCCAGGTACCCGACGTGCCCGGCGTCCGCGACCTCGGCGTACCGGGCGCCGGGAATCGCGTCCGCCACCTCGCGAGACAACCGTGGCGGCAGCACGACGTCGTCGGCGAACCCGATCACCAGCGACCGCACCGCGATCGCGCGGTAGGCCTCCAGACGCGTGTCGTACTCGGCCAGGCCGAGCTGGATCCGTTCGCCCGCACCGAGCGACGACCCGGCGAACTCGTACATCTGCAGCCAGTCGCGCGCCACCACGGGGTCGGCCAGCGTCGTCTGCGACAGGTTCCGGACCACCGACGCCACCGAGTAGAACGCCAGCGGGATCTCGACACCCTTGTCGTGCAGGTCGCACAGCGCCTGCGACCACGCCTGCTGCACCGGTTCGGGACGGCCGGCGGTCGCCATCATCACCGCGCTGCGCACGAGTGACGGATGCGCCAGCGCCAGTTCCTGGGTGATGCGCCCGCCCAGCGACGTGCCGATCACGTGCGCCGGACCGCCCAGGTGCTCGATCAGCGCGGCGGTGTCGGCGACCATGTCGTCGAGCGTGAAACCCCCGGCGCACTCCGACGACGGCCTGATGCCGCGGTTGTCGAAGTACGCGACCCGGTAACCGGCCTTGACCAGCGCGGGCACCTGGTAGGAGCGCCAGACCCTGCCGGGACTGCCGGTGCCCATGACGAGCACGACGAGGTCACCGGAACCCTCGGTCTGGACGTTGAGCTCGATGCCGTTGAGCGGGACAAGCGCCATGCGCAAGATCCTAGATAGCTAGAACCGGCACAGGGGCCGAATCACCGCAGCGTGTGAGGGATAACGCGCACACAGCTCGTCCGCGTGCCCGAAGGACACGATGTCATCGGTGTACGGCGGCACCACGACCGTGCCGACCAACGACCAGTCACCGGCCGGAGTGCTGCCCTGCCACACGCCCGCGGGCACCACGACCTGCGGATTCGACTCGCTCAGCACCGGCTCGGTCACCGTGCCGTCCGGGTGCAGCAGCAGCATCCGCAACGGCGACCCGGCGTGGAAGTGGTAGATCTCCAGGTGCTTCAGCACGTGCATGCCGGAGAAGTCCGGGCTGCGCAACAGGTACGCGATCGCGGACACCTCGTCGGACCGGTGCGTCTGCGCGAAGTACCCGCCCTCGACGGGCAGTTCCTGCATGTCCAACGAGGCGATCAACTGCTCTGGGGTCACGTCATCTCCGGAAGCGGGGAACCGTGCACGACGACCATGCCCTTGCCGAGCCGCTTCGCCGTGTACATCGCGGCGTCCGCGGCCCCGAGCACGTCGTCGGCGGTGATCTTGGGATCGTACGAGAACCGTTGCGCCACACCGATGCTGGCGTGCACCCGGTGCACCCGGCCGTGCACCTCGTGCGGATGCCCCAGCGCGTCCAGCAGCCGTGTGCCGATCTCGTCCGCGTCGCCGCCGTCGATCAGCACGCCGAATTCGTCACCACCGAGCCGCGCCACGGTGTCCTCGGGCCGGACGTTGTTCTCCAGCCGTGCGGCGACATTGCGCAGAACGATGTCGCCCTCGGCGTGCCCGTTGTTGTCGTTGACCGCCTTGAAGCCATCCACGTCGATGAACAGCAGGATCAGCGGCTTCGCGCGGTCACGGACCGCGAGCGCGCGCTCCAGCCGTTCGCGGAAGAGCGAGCGGTTCGCGACGCCGGTCAACGGGTCGTGCGTCGCCTCGTGCCGTAGCTCCTCGCGAGAGACGCGGAGCTGGTCCATCAGCCGTACGTTGTCCATCATCGTGAGCAGCTGACGCACGATCACGAGACACACGACCAGAAGCCCGACGTAGATCTCGACCGGGTTGAGACGGCCGCCCGTCGCGGTGTTCCAGATGACGAACAGGCCGGTGATCGCGAGCGGCAGGTACGGCACGAGCAGGTGCAGCAGGTCGGCCGTGCGCATGCGGCCAGAGGTGGGTTCGAGGTTGCGGGCCGGTGCCAGCGCGCTCAGCAGGAAGAACGCCGGGCACAGCATGAAACCGATGTCCGCGGCCGCCGGGATCGCCGTGTTGCCCTTGGAGATGTAGAACGCGAACACCCAGCCCGACGACGACTGCGCGATACCGGCCAGTGCGACGAAAAGCATCGGCCACTGACGCACGGCCTGATGCGTCCACGACATCACCACGATCGCCACGAGCAGCACGAGGTACGCGGCGGGATGCGCGATGACGGTGGCGAACCCGGGACCTTCGGTCGCCCACGCCCTGGTCAGAGACTCCAGCGCCGACACCCACGTCAGCACGAACAGCGACCCGATCACGATCAGCCCGTCGAGCACGAGAACCGTGCGGCTGCGGTAGTTCGGCAACAGGTCGTCGGAACGGCGTTTCTGCGCCTTCGCGATCACGGCGGCCAGGCACAGCACCGGCACCATCGTGAACCCGATCGGCGCGATCGTCGACGACGGCAGTTGCACGCCCATGATCTGCTGGCCCCAGATCCACGCGGACAACCCGACGCTGAGGCTGATCATCGCCGCCGTCATCCAGCGGTCACGTGCTCGCGCGTAGACGACCAACGCCGCGATGGCGAACACCAGCTGCACGAGCTTGTCGATTGCGATACCGATATCGCGCGGCGCGGCGAGGGCGGTGAGGATGGCGATCGCGATGAAAGTGCCGACGCACCCCGCGATGATCCAGAACCTCTTCACCGTGACTCCCGATGATCGAAACCCGACCACCGTAGTAACGGCGGTGTGGACTTGTCGAACCGCGTCAGCCCGTGTCGGTGCAAGTCCCCTATCGGTGCACCGGATATGGTTCGAACTGTTGTTCGTTCAGCGATCCGGGGAGCTGTTGTGCGGGTGTTCGGGGTCGACCCCGGTCTGACCAGGTGCGGCTTCGGCGTCGTCGACGGCGGACCAGGCCGAGTCGTGCGCGCCGTGGCCGTCGATGTCCTGCGCACGCCCGTTGACGCTCCGCTGTCCGTGCGCCTTCATGAGCTGTACGACGGCGTCTGCGTGTGGCTGGACCGTTACGAACCTCAGGTCGTCGCCATCGAACGCGTCTTCGCGCAACACAACGTCAGCACCGCGATGGGGGTCGCGCAGGCGTCGGGCGTCGTCGCTTTGGCTGCCGCGCAACGGAACCTGCCGGTCGAGTTCCACACGCCTTCCGAGGTGAAGGCCGCCGTCACGGGCTCTGGCCGCGCGGACAAGGCGCAGGTGACCGCCATGGTGACCAAGCTGCTCGGCCTGAAGGTCGCGCCGAAGCCGGCCGACGCGGCGGACGCGCTGGCCCTCGCGATCTGCCACCACTGGCGCGCGCCGATGCGCAACAGGCTGGAAGAGGCGCAGGCCCGCGCGGCGGAACTCGCCCGCGTGCACAGGGCGAAGCTGGCCGAAGCAGCCAAGCGAACTAACTAAGGTCCAGCAAGTGAAGTCCGGAGGAACCAGGTGATCTCGTCACTGCGCGGCCAGGTGCAGCACGTCGGCCTCGACCACGCCGTCGTCGAGGTGGGCGGCGTCGGGTTCGCCGTCCAGATGACGCCGACCACGCTCGCCACCCTGCGCCGCGGCGAGGAGGCGAGCCTCGCCACCACCCTGATCGTCCGCGAGGACAGCCTCACCCTGTTCGGGTTCGCCGACGCCGAGGCCCGCGAGCTGTTCAGCCTGCTCCAGACGGTCAGCGGCATCGGCCCGCGGATCGCACTGGCCACCCTCGCGGTCCTGGAGCCGGACAAGCTCCGTCACGCGCTCGCCGAGGGCAACATCACCGTGCTCACGCAGGTCCCGGGCATCGGCAAGAAGGGCGCGGAACGCCTCATCATCGAGCTGCGCGACAAGGTCGGCCAGCTCTCCGCACCCACGACGCCCGCGCACAGCCAGACGCGTGACCACGTCGTGGAGGCGCTCCTCGGCCTCGGCTTCCCGGCCAAGTCGGCCGAGACCACGGTCGACAACGTCCTCGCCGCGAACCCCGACCAGTCCACGTCGGCCGTCCTGCGCCGTGCGCTCGCGACCCTGGGGCGCAAGTGACCGAGGACGAGCTCAGCCCGTACGTCGCCCCCGCCGAACGCGACCTCGAGACCAGCCTCCGCCCGGCCGACCTGCACGAGTTCGTCGGCCAGCAGCGCGTCCGCGAGCAGCTCGAACTGGTCCTGCACGGCGCGATGCGCCGGGGGACGGCCCCGGACCACGTCCTGCTCAGCGGCCCTCCCGGCCTGGGCAAGACCTCGCTGGCCATGATCATCGCCAAGGAGCTCGGCGCCGCCATCCGCATCACCAGCGGCCCCGCCCTGGAACGCGCCGGCGACCTGGCCTCGATGCTGTCGAACCTCGTCGAGGGCGACGTCCTCTTCATCGACGAGATCCACCGCATGGCGAGGCCCGCGGAGGAGATGCTGTACCTCGCGATGGAGGACTTCCGCGTCGACGTGATGGTCGGCAAGGGCCCCGGAGCGACCAGCATCCCGCTCGACATCGCGCCGTTCACGCTGGTGGGAGCCACCACCAGGTCCGGTGCGCTCACCGGACCGCTGCGCGACCGCTTCGGCTTCACCGGGCACATGGAGTTCTACACGCCGGAAGAGCTCGACCTCATCGTGAAGCGCAGCGCGAAGATCCTCGGCGTCGACCTCGCCGAGGACGCCGCCATCGAGATCGCCGGTCGCTCCCGCGGCACCCCCCGCATCGCGAACCGCCTGCTGCGCCGGGTGCGCGACTTCGCCGAGGTCAGGGCCGACGGAAAGGTGACGGAGGACATCGCCAAGCAGGCCCTGGTGGTCTACGACGTCGACGAACTGGGCCTCGACCGGCTCGACCGCGCGGTGCTGAACGCCCTGGTCAAGAGCTTCAACGGCGGCCCCGTCGGCGTCGCCACCCTCGCGGTCGCGGTCGGTGAGGAACCGACCACCGTGGAAGAGGTGTGCGAACCGTATTTGGTGCGGGCTGGCATGCTGGCCCGGACACCGCGCGGCCGAGTGGCGACGCCCGCCGCGTGGTACCACCTGGGGCTCGAACCGCCCGCCGGTGATCAACTGTGGTGACCTGGCACAATCGGTGAAAGCACCTGGACATATCGGACGTGCGTCGAGGCATGTCCACCTGATCGGAGAATGATGGGCAACCTTTCGTCTTTGATGTTCCCGTTGCTTCTGGTTCTGCTGGCGGTGCCGCTGTTCCTCAGCGCGCGCAAGCAGAAGCGGGCGATGGCCGAGCAGAAGAACCTGCAGGACTCGCTCGCCCCCGGCGACAAGGTGATGACGACGTCCGGCCTGTACGGCACCGTTGCCGACGCGAGCCACGACACCACCATCGACATCGAGATCTCCGAGGGTGTCGTCACGCGCTGGCTGCGTGCCGCCATTCGCGAGAAGGTCGCCGAGACCGACGAGTTCGTGGCCGAGGAGAAGACCGACGACGTCGAGGAAGAGGTGCCCGCGACCACCGCACAGGTCGCCGAGCCCCTGGACCACGGCGCCAAGAAGTAACCAACAAGCTCGTGACACCTGGAGTTGGCAACTGTGAACACCGCCAACTCCAGGTAGTGACGCGCAGCTCACGCGGCGCGCGTTACGCTGCGCGCTCGGAAACCATAGCTACTAGGAGACGGACGGATCGTGGCACCTCCGGCCGGGCAAATTCGCCCTGCGAAGTATCTGGCGAGTTTTGTCCTCATCGTGGTCGCGCTCTACGCCCTGGTGTTTCTCACCGGGAACGGTTCGGCCAAACCCAAGCTCGGAATCGACCTCCAGGGCGGCACCCTCGTCACCCTGACAGCTCGGCAGGAAGACGGCGCACAGCCGAGCGAGGAAGCGCTCAACCGGGCACGTGACCTCATCGAGGTCCGCGTGAACGGTCTCGGCGTCTCCGGTGCCGAGGTCGTGCGAGACGGCAACAACCTGGTGATCACGGTCCCGGGCGCGGACAGCGAAGGCGCGAAGGGCCTCGGCCAGACCGCTCGCCTCGCGTTCCGCAAGGTCATCGGCCAGCCGGTGCCCGCGGGCGCCGTGCCGCAGACCCAGACGAGCACGCCGCCGTCCGGCAGCGCGAGCACGCCTCCGTCGACGCCGCCGAGCCAGAGCGCCGGCAGCCCGCCGCCGTCGAGCGGTGCTCCGCAGGGCCGCCCCGCGCCGAACCTGGCCGCGCAGCCGTCCAGCACTCCGCCGTCGAGCAGCACCGCGCCGTCCAGCAGCGCGCCTTCGAGCACTCCGTCCGCTCCCTCCAACGTCGACCCGAAGGTCGCGAAGGAGATCCAGGACGCGAAGGCCCTCCGCCAGGCGACCGACCCGCAGATCCTGCAGCAGGCCGCGATCATGCTCGACTGCTCGCAGCCCGACCCGCTGCGCGGCAACGACGACCTGGACAAGCCCCTCGTCACCTGTGACGAGAAGGGCGAGTTCAAGTACACGCTGGCCCCGGTCAACCCTCCCAAGGAGGACACCGAGACCAAGGCGGACGACTACACGAACTACTCCCGCCTGACCGGTGAGGACATCAGCAACGCCGCGGCGAACAACAACCCGAACGGCACCGGCTACGTCGTCAACCTGGACTTCAAGTCCGAGGGCGGCACCAAGTGGGGCGCGTTCACCGCGGCCAACGTCCAGCAGGCCGTCGCGGTCGTGCTCGACGGCGAGGTCATGTCCGCGCCGACCATCCAGTCGGCCATCGCGGGCGGTTCGACCGAGATCAGCGGCAAGTTCACGCTGAAGGAAGCCCAGAACCTCGCGAACACGCTGAAGTACGGCGCGCTGCCGCTGTCCTTCGACTCGTCCGAGGCGCAGACGATCTCCCCGACGCTCGGCCTGCAGTCGCTCAAGGCGGGTCTCATCGCCGGCGGCATCGGCCTCGCGCTGGTCTTCGTCTACTGCCTGTTCTACTACCGCCTGCTCGGCATCCTGACGATCCTGTCGCTGGTCCTGTCCGCGGTCGTCATCTACGCGGTGCTGGTCCTGCTGGGCCGCCTGATCGGCTTCACGCTCGACCTGGCCGGTATCGCCGGATTCATCGTCGCCATCGGTATCACGGCGGACTCGTTCATCGTCTTCTTCGAACGACTCAAAGACGAGGTGCGTGAGGGCCGCACGTTCCGTTCGGCCGTGCCACGCGCATGGGTCCGTTCGCGCCGCACGATCCTCTCCGCCGACGCGGTCAGCTTCATCGCCGCCGCCGTGCTGTACATCATCGCGGTCGGCCAGGTGAAGGGCTTCGCGTTCACCCTGGGCATGTCGACGGTCCTCGACCTCGTGGTCGTGTTCCTCGTGACGCACCCGCTGGTCGCGATCGCGTCGAAGTCCAAGCTCCTCTCCAACTCGAGCCTGTCGGGCCTGGGAGGTGCGGCCCGCGAGGGCGCCTCGCACCGCGCCACCTCGACCGGCAAGACGACCGCCGTGAAGGAGGCCTGACATGAGCAGCGTGTTCTCACGCCTCTACGTGGGCAACGGCGCCTTCGACATCGTCGGCAAGCGCGTCCGCTGGTACATCACCTCCGCCATCATCCTGCTGATCTGCATCGGCTCGATGGTGTTCAACGGCTTCAACCTCGGCATCGACTTCGAGGGTGGCACGAAGATCTCGATGCCGTCGGTGTCGGCCAGCGGCCAGACCATCACGACGGGCACCGTCGAGGACGTCTACTCGAAGGCCCTGCCCGGCAAGAAGCCGAACGCCGTGCAGGCCGTCGGCTCCGGTGCCAGCGCGACGATCCAGCTCAAGTCGCCCGCGCTGAACATCGCGGAGGTCGCGACCCTCAAGACGGCTCTCGCGAAGGACACCAACCCGCAGGGCGGCCAGACGGCGATCTCCGACAGCGCCGTCTCCGCGTCCTGGGGCGGTGAGATCAGCGGCAAGGCCCTGTGGGCCCTGTTCTGGTTCTTCATCGCCGTGACGGTCTTCCTGGTGTTCTACTTCGAGTGGCAGATGGCCGTCGGCGCGCTCGTCGCCGTGTTCCACGACGTCATCATCACCGCCGGCGTGTACTCGATCATCGGCTTCGAGGTGACGCCGGCGACGGTGATCGGTCTGCTCACCATCCTCGGCTTCTCCCTGTACGACACGGTCGTCGTGTTCGACAAGGTCAAGGAGAACACCCGAGGCCTGCTGGGCCTGACCCGCCGCACGTACGCCGAGGCGTCGAACCTGGCGCTGAACCAGACCCTGATGCGCTCGATCAACACCTCGCTGATCGCGCTGCTCCCGGTCATCGGCCTGCTGGTCGTCGGCGTCGGCATCCTGGGCGTCGGCACCCTGCAGGACCTCGCGCTCGTGCAGCTCGTCGGCATGTTCATCGGCGCCCTGTCCTCGATCTTCCTCGCCACCCCGGTGCTGGTGGACCTGAAGATGCGCGACCCGAAGTTCATCGCGCAGGCCAAGCGCGTGGCCACCCGCCGCGCCAAGGCCACGGGCCCGCAGGTCGCCGAGGGCATCGAGTCGGTCGACGACGACGCCCTCAACGCCGACCTGCGCAAGGAAGAGGCGTACGCCGCCGCTGCCTCGGTGCCTCACCGCACCGCCAAGGCAGGCGACGCCCGCCGCCGTCCGACCGGAAAGCGTCAGCGTTGAAATTGGATCGTGCTCTGGGACTGATGCGTGAAGTCCCGGACTTCCCCAAGCCAGGGGTCGTCTTCCGGGACTTCACGCCGGTTCTCACCGACCCGGACGCCCTGCGCGCCGTCGTCGACGCCCTCCAGGACAAGATCGACGACAGCACCCAGGTGATCGCCGCCATCGAGTCGCGCGGCTTCCTCCTGGGTGCTGCTCTGGGTTACGGCTGGCGCTACGGCGTCGTGCCGCTGCGCAAGCCGGGCAAGCTTCCCGTGGTCGCTGACTCGGAGTCGTACGAGTTGGAGTACGGCTCGGCGTCTCTGGAGCTGCCTGCCGACGCGATCCTGCCTGGGCAGCGTGTCGTGGTGGTGGACGACGTTCTGGCCACCGGTGGGACCGCTGAGGCCGCGTGTGCGTTGGTCGAACGGGCCGGTGGGATCGTGACCGGCGTGTCCGTGGTTCTGGAGATCACCGCTCTGGGCGGCCGTTCGCGGCTCGCTGGGCGCGAGGTCAGCGCGTTGATGGCTGTGTAGAAGGACTTTCGTGCTTAGGGGGACCGGTGACGTTGTCGCCGGTCCCTTTTGCATGTCAGCCTTCGGCCGGCACCACGAACCTGTACGCGACGACGACCGTGATCGCCCACAGGAAGTAGAAGATCGGCAAGCCCAGCAGGATCAGGCGCCAGGCCTTCATGTCGCCGTGTCCGACCCGCATCAGGGCTGCTGAGGCGCCCAGCCAGGGGACGACGCCCAGCGTCGCCGCGCGGAGTGCCTCGCTGCCGCCGTTGGTGACCAGGTTGAGCAGGACGATCGCGGCGTACCAGATGCCCGCGAACGCCAGGCAGTGCCAGATCGGGCGGTGCTCGTGCATGCGCTCAGTTTTTCAGCCTGGCGGCTTCAGGCGATCGGCGGTGGGGCCACGAAGGCGGCGCCGATGCTCACGAAGACCAGCGTGACGAGCGATGCCGGTGCTGTCACGACCGCGATCTCCCACAGTTTTGGGGACTTTGCTCGGCGTAGCACGAGCCAGCTCAGTGCTGTTGCCACCAGCCAGCCGACCGTTGAGCCGATGATCGACCGCTGGTCGATGTAGCTGGGGTCGTCGAGGGCCAGGTACGCCATCGTGCCGAGCCACACGAACGTCATCGTGGCGCACCAGATCAGAGTCCTCACCTCGTCGAGTGTTCCAGGAGGGCACGGCTGCGCCGAACCGGCACATGCCCTCCTTCGTCGGGCGTGTGCCGGACTGCATTTCTGTGGTTTGTTTTTGGTGGTGGTTGCGGGGCGTGGTTGGTGTGCTTTGTTCGCGTTTCTGTGCGTGCGTGGTTGCTAGTGGTTGCGTTGCGTCTAGAGAGATGTGCACTAACGGAACCTATGACCGTTGGCTAGTGTGTTCACCCGAACGTGTGGCTGCTGACGTGCTTTTATGTCGTGATCTTGCGGTAGTGTCGAACGCATGAGCGAACGAGACTTCCGCCTTCTGTCCACCGACGAACTGCTTGCCGCAGTCGTCGGAGACGTGGTGGAAATTCGCGTTCTTGAGAATGTGATGATGCAGAAGATCGCCGAGTTGGAGCGGCGTGGTGCGGCGACCGAGCTGGGGTACAGGAATGTGGCGCACGTGTTGCGTCATGCCGTGCGGTGGGACTTGAAGACCGCGCGTCAGTGGGTCGCCCGAGCCGAGTCGCTGGCCCATCAGCTCACGCCGACGGGCTCGCTCCTGGAGCCGGAGTTGCCGGTCACCGCCGCCGTGGTGGCGGAAGGTGCGTTGTCCGGGGAGCACATCTCGGCGGTGGCCGAGGTGATGAAGGACCTGCCGCCTGAGGCAGAGGGGCCTGTGGTGGAGTTCGCGCAGGCCCACGAACCCAGCGCGGTGCGTTCGTTCGGCAAGGAGCTGGCGTACCGGCTCTACCAGCAGGACGCGGAGCCGGGTGAGGTCGAGCCGGCGCCGCCCGTCAACCGGTTGCGAATGGAGTGGAAGGGCGACCAGCTGGAGGTGTCGGCGAAGCTGGACAAGATCGCCGGCGTCAAGTTCGAGGCGATGATCGACCCGCTGGCCAAGCCCCGCCCCACCACCCCGGATGAAGGCCCGGACCCCCGCACGCGCGCCGAACGCGAGGGTGACGCCTTCGCCGACCTGATCGACCTGATGCTGCGTGCCGACCGCCTCCCCGAACACGGCGGCGAGCCGGTCACGCTCACCCTGACGATGGCCTACCGCGACCTGGCCGAGCAGACCGGCTTCGCCACCCTGGACACCCGCGAGCGCATGCAGGCCAAGCTGGTCCGCCGCCTGGCCTGCAACGCCGGCGTCATCCCGGTGGTGCTGGGCGGCCGGTCCGAGCACGTCGACATCGGCCGCAAGACCCGCACCTTCCCGGCTTCGATCCGCCGCCTCCTGGTCGCCAGAGACCAGGGCTGTTCCTTCCCGGGCTGCGACCGCCCGCCCAAGCACTGCGACGCCCACCACATCAGATTCTGGTCAGAGGGCGGCGGCACCTCGGTCCAGAACGCGGCCCTGCTGTGCCGCCACCACCACACCCTGATCCACCAAAGCGAATGGGAGGTAAGGCTCCTCAATGGCACCCCCACGTTCACCCCGCCGGCCTGGCTCGACCCCACCCGCACCCCCAGAACGAACACCCGCCCCGACCGCCGCCAAGTCGCTTAGCGGCACCAGCGCGCAAGCAACCGTTTTCACCCGAATGAGCAGGTTCGTGGAGGAGGGTCAATGCCTACCGTCGGACGAATGACCGCGATCACCTCCACCGCCTACAGCCGCGACCTGGGCGACGAACTGCGCCGCCTGCGCGAGAAGCACACCAGGCTGACGGGCTTCGGCTTCGCCGAACAACTCGGCTGGGACCCGAGCAAGGTCTCCAACATCGAAAACGGCAAAGCCCGAGCGAGCGAGATCGACCTCGTCCAGTACCTGATGACGTGCGGCCGGGACAGCAACTACTTCGAGGCCTTCCGAGCCCGCTACCGCTACGCCTTCGACCCGTATGTCGTGCTGGTGCCCGACAACATCCGCACCCTCGCGATGACCGAAGCGAGGGCGAAGAAGATCACCAGCTACGACGTGCACACCATTCCGGGCCTCATCCAGATTCCGCAGTACGCGCGAGCGCTGTTCGTCGACGGTGGTCGCGTCACCCCGGCAGAGATCGAAAAGGCTGTCCAGTTGCGTACCGAGCGCCAAACGATCATGAGGCGTCAGGCTCCTCCGGAGTGCCTCTTCTACGTGCACGAACTCGCATTGCAACTGAGGGTCGGCGATGACCAGGTCATGGAAGAGCAGTACCTGCGCTTGCTCTTCCACACGCACATCCTGCGGATCGTGCCGATGTCGGCGGGCACCGCTCCGGTGAGGCAATCGGCGCGCATGCTATTCAGCTTCGAGAAGCACCCTCCAGTGGCATACAGCGAGAACGGGCTCGGCCAGGTGTTCGCGCACGATGGTGATGCCATCCGGGGCAGCCGTGAGTTCTTTAAGTGGCTGGAAGAGCACGCTTTGGATGAGGGACAATCGCGGAGCCTGCTGGCGAACTACGTCAGCGGACTGCGAGAGGACTCTCATGACCGGCGAGCGGACCTGGCGTAAGAGCACCTACAGCGGAGAAATGGCGAGTGGCTCGTGCGTTGAAGTGTCACTCGACCGGCACTGGCGTAAGAGCTCCTACAGCAACGACACGATCGAGAGCGCCTGTGTCGAGGTGTCGCTACGCCAAGCCGCTCTCGTGCGGGACTCCAAGGCCTCGGGCGGCGCTGTTCTCGCCTTCTCGCTCTCCGCCTGGCGGGCGTTCGTGGCGCAGGCGCGGGTCTAGCCGCTGTGCAACTGAGCGGTGAAGTGCGGTCGCGGGTAGCGCTCGTCACGGGTGGCGGTTCGGGTATCGGGCAGGGGATCGCCCTCGCGCTGGCCGCCCAGGGGCATCGGGTCGCCGTGCTGGACCGGCTCGAGGAGGCCGCCGAGGCGGTGGCCGGCGAGATTCGGGACAAGGGTGGCCAGGCTGTCGCGGTCTGGGCGGACGTCAGCGATCCCGGGCAGGTCGAGCGGGCCGTCGGTGAGGTCGGTGAGGCGTTCGGGGCCGTGGAGATCCTGGTCAACAACGCCGGGTTCGCCAAGGACAACCTGGTGCTCGACATGCCCCTCGAGGACTGGGACGCGGTCGTCGACACGCACCTGCGGGGTGCGTTCCTGTTCCTCAAGGCCACGGCGCCGGCCATGCGGGCGGCGGGGTGGGGGCGCGTGGTCAACATTTCGAGCATTTCGGCGATCGTCGACGACGAGCGGGTCAACTACGTCGCGGCCAAGGCCGGGCTGGAAGGGCTGACTCGGGCGGCGGCGCTCGATCTCGCGCCCGTCGGGATCACGGTCAACGCGGTGGGGCCCGGGGTCGTCGTCACGCGGATGACCGAGGTCAGTGCGGCGCGGGCCGGGCGGACGCTCGAGGAGCACGTCAGGCACCAGGCGAAGGGCATTCCGCGGGGACGTACCGGGACGCCGCACGACATCGCGCGGGCCGTCCTGTTCTTCACCGCTGAGGACGCCGACTACGTCACCGGGCAGGTGCTCTACGTGAGCGGCGGGCCTCACGGCTGACGCCTGCCGGGGGTGTGCCAGGGGCGTGTCGCCTGATCGGCCCAGCAAAAGTTCGGGGTGCGTTCACCGTGTGAGCTGTGCCGCTCAACGCGTCATCGGAAGTTTCCGCATCGTAAACGCGTTATCCTCGGTACTCGCGAGACCCGAGGAGCGTGGGGTTGAGTCAAGACACCGAACCCGCTGCGACGGTTGTTCAACCGTCGGCGACCCGGCGTGTGCGCGCCCGCCTTGCGCGGCGCATCACCGCCCAACGTGCGGCCCCGGTGAAGCAGGTCCTCGAACCTCTCGCCGCCGCGCACTACGACCTCCATCCCAAGGCCGATCTGGCGCTTCTGCAGCACGCATATGACGTTGCCGAGGAGAAGCACCGCCCGCAGCGCCGCAAGTCCGGCGACCCGTACATCACCCACCCGCTCGCCGTGGCGACGATCCTCGCCGAGCTGGGCATGGACACCACGACGCTGGTGGCCGCGCTGCTGCACGACACCGTGGAAGACACCGACTACTCGCTCAACCAGCTCAAGGAGGACTTCGGCGAGGAAGTCGCCCGGCTGGTCGACGGCGTCACGAAGCTCGACAAGGTCAAGCTGGGGGCAGCGGCCGAGGCCGAGACCATCCGCAAGATGGTCATCGCGATGGCGAAGGACCCCCGCGTCCTGGTCATCAAACTCGCCGACCGGCTGCACAACATGCGCACCATGCGGTTCCTGCCGCCGGAGAAGCAGGCCCGCAAGGCCCGCGAAACGCTCGAAGTGCTCGCGCCGCTCGCTCACCGCCTGGGCATGGCGACGGTCAAGTGGGAGCTGGAGGACCTCGCGTTCGCGATCCTGCAGCCCAAGAAGTACGACGAGATCGTTCGCCTGGTCGCGAAGCGCGCGCCGAGTCGCGACACGTACCTGCGCACCGTCGTCCAGGAGCTGAACTCGCAGCTCGAGACCGCGCGGATCGTCGCCAAGGTCGAGGGCAGGCCGAAGCACTACTACTCGATCAACCAGAAGATGATCGTCCGCGGCCGGGACTTCGACGACATCCACGACCTCGTGGGCGTCCGGATCCTGGTGGACGAGGTGCGGGACTGCTACGCCGCCATGGGTGTCGTCCACGCCGCCTGGCAGCCCATGCCGGGCCGGTTCAAGGACTACATCGCGCAGCCGCGGTTCGGCGTTTACCAGTCGCTGCACACGACCGTCATCGGTCCCGATGGCAAGCCTCTCGAGGTGCAGATCCGCACTTCCGAGATGCACCAGCGCGCCGAGTACGGCATCGCGGCGCACTGGCGCTACAAGGAGACCAAGGGCACGCACAACGGCAAGTCCGTCGAGATCGACGAGATGGCGTGGATGCGTCAGCTCCTCGACTGGCAGCGGGAAGCCGCGGACCCCGGTGAGTTCCTGGAGGGTCTGCGCTGGGACCTCGCCGCGCGCGAGATCTTCGTGTTCACCCCCAAGGGCGATGTGGAGACGCTGCCGACGGGGTCCACGCCCGTCGACTTCGCCTACTCCGTGCACACCGAGGTGGGTCACCGCTGCATCGGCGCCCGCGTGAACGGTCGCCTGGTCGCTCTGGAGCGCAAGCTCGAGAACGGTGAGGTCGTCGAGATCTTCACCTCCAAGGCGGAGGGCGCGGGTCCGTCCCGCGACTGGCTGAGCTTCGTCGCGTCCCCGCGTGCCAAGGCGAAGATCAAGCAGTGGTTCGCCAAGGAGCGCAAGGAAGAGGCGATCGAGCAGGGCAAGGACGCGATCACCAAGGAGGTCCGGCGCGTCGGGCTGCCGATCCAGCGTCTGGTCAGCGTCGACTCGATGCAGGCCCTCGCCAAGGAACTGCACCACTCGGACATGAGCGCGCTGTACGCGGCGGTCGGCGAGGGGCACACCTCGGCCCGCCACGTCGTGCAACGGCTCGTCGCGCAGCTCGGCGGTGTCGATCACGCCGAGGAGGAACTGGCCGACCGCGCCACCCCGTCCACGGTCACCCGGCGCCGCCCCACCGGCGACGCGGGCGTGATCGTCAAGGACGCGGGCGACGTGTGGGTGAAGCTCGCCCGCTGCTGCACCCCGGTGCCGGGCGACGACATCCTCGGCTTCGTGACGCGGGGCGGCGGCGTGTCCGTGCACCGCACCGACTGCACGAACGCGGACGAGCTGCTGAAGTCGCCGGAACGGCTCCTCGACGTCGAGTGGGCGCCGTCGGCCTCCAGCGTCTTCCTGGTCGCCATCCAGGTGGAGGCGCTCGACCGGCACCGGCTGCTCTCGGACGTCACGAAGGTGCTGGCCGACGAGCGCGTCAACATCCTGTCGGCGTCGGTGACGACGTCACGCGACAGGGTGGCCGTCAGCCGGTTCTCGTTCGAGATGGGCGACCCGAAGCACCTCGGCCACGTTCTGAAGGCTGTGCGGAGCGTTGAGGGCGTCTACGACGTGTACCGCGTGACGTCGGCGTCGTAAAAACTGGGGCAGGATGCGAAACGGGCCCGGAGCGAAAGCCCCGGGCCCGTTTTCTGCGTGAGATCTAGCTCGCGACCAGTGCCGACTTGATGTCGACCGGGGTCTTGGGCTTGCCGTCGCCCTGGCCGGGCTGCTGCGAGATCGTGCCGGTCTTCGCGACCTCGTCGATCTTCTTCAGCGACTCCTCGTCGACCGTGCCGAAGATCGTGTACTTCGCCTGCAGGTTCGCGCCGTCGCCGTAGACGATGAAGAACTGCGAGCCGTTGGTGTCCGGGCCCGAGTTCGCCATGGCGAGCACGCCGCGGCCGTAGGTGAGCTCCGGGTAGACCTCGTCCTTGAACGAGTAGCCCGGGCCGCCCATGCCGTTGCCGCCGGGGTCGCCGCACTGCAGGACCTGGATGCCGGTGACGACGAGGCGGTGGCACGTGGTGCCGTCGAAGTACTTCTGCTTGGCGAGGTTCACGAAGTTGTTCACCGTGCACGGCGCGAGCGCGCGGTCCAGGTTGAACTTCAGGTCACCGATCGAGGTGCCGAGCGTGACGCCGACCGTGCCGGTGGCGGGCTGCTCGCCGTTCGCGGGCGGCGTGTTCTCCTTGGCCGCCGGCTCCTGGCCCTTCGTGTATTCACAGTTCACCTTTTCCGGAAGCGCGGCCGGGCGCTTCGGGATCTGGTGCAGCGCGGTGGGAATGTTCTCCGCCTTGTCCACCGACTCCTGGGTGGGAGTCTCCGACGCGGCGGCGTCACCATTACCGAAGACGTCGTTAGTCGCGAGGAACCACACGCCACCTCCGACGAGAGCAACAACGACGACCGTCGAGACGACGGCGATGATGCGACGCTTCTTGGCCCGCTCCTGGCGGTAGACCATCTGACGCTCAAGCTTGCGCTTGGCTGCCGCGCGTCGCTGCTCGTTGGTGGGCACGTGCTCCCTCCCCAGGGACTCATGCGAATAGGGCGGTCGGCTCGGCAGTCTAGGGCCTGGGCATATGAGCTTTGTGTGGTGGTTAGGCTGTCGTTGAACAGGGAGGTCATTTTCGTGCTCGTGATCGGGTTCCCGACTGGTGCGCTCCAGGCGAACTGCTTCGTCCTGGCGACCGGTGAGGGCGAGCCCTGCGTGATCATCGACCCCGGTCAGGACGCGGTCGAGCCGATCGAACAGGCCCTGCGCCAGCACCGTCTCGCGCCTGTCGCCGTGCTGCTCACGCACGGGCACTTCGACCACACCTTCTCCGTCGCGCCCGTCTGCGACGGCAACGACATCCCCGCGTACATCCACCCGGATGACGTAGCGATGCTCGCCGACCCGTTGAAGGGCATCAGCGCCGAGACGGCCGCGTTCTTCGGCGGCAAGCTGGAGATGCGCGAGCCCTCGGAGGTGCGCGAGCTCACCGACGGCGCCGCGCTCGACCTCGCCGGGCTGCAGATCACCGTCGACCACACGCCGGGCCATACCGGCGGGTCGGTGATGTTCCGCTCCGGCGTGCAGGAAGGGGGTCGCCTGGTGATCTCGGGCGACACGCTCTTCGCCGGTTCCATCGGACGCACCGACCTGCCTGGCGGTGACCACTCACGCATGTTGTCGTCTCTGCAGAGCAAGGTCATGACCTTGCCCGATGACACAGTGGTGCTGCCCGGCCACGGCCCGACGACGACCATAGGCCGCGAGCGTGCGACGAACCCCTACCTGCTCCAGCTGCAGGACGCTCCGGCCGCCCCGCACCGAGGACTCTGAGACACGTGTTTTCCGCACCCAAAGGCGTTCCCGACTACATCCCGCCGACGTCCGCCGCGTTCGCGCACGTCCGGTCGACGCTGACCCGTGCCGCCGAGCTCGCGGGCTACGGCTACATCGAGCTGCCGGTCTTCGAGGACACGGCGCTGTTCTCGCGCGGTGTCGGCGAGTCGACCGACGTCGTGACGAAGGAGATGTACACCTTCCTCGACCGCGGTGAGCGTTCCATCACGCTGCGCCCCGAGGGCACCGCGGGCGTGATGCGGGCCGTGATCGAGCACAGCCTCGACCGCGGCTCGTTGCCGGCGAAGCTCTACTACGCGGGCCAGTTCTTCCGCGCCGAGGCGCCGCAGGCCGGCCGGTACCGGCAGTTCCACCAGGTCGGCATCGAGGCCATCGGCATCGACGACCCGGCGCTCGACGCCGAGGTCATCGCCGTCGGTGACGCCGGGTTCCGCGCGATCGGCCTCACCGGCTACCGGCTGGAGCTCACGTCACTGGGTGACGCGAACTGCCGTCCGGCCTACCGCGAGCTGCTGCAGGCGTTCCTCGCGAAGCTGCCGCTGGACGAGGCGACCCAGAAGCGCGCCGAGCTGAACCCGTTGCGCGTGCTGGACGACAAGCGCCCCGAGGTGCGCGCGCTGGTCGCCGAGGCGCCCCTGATGGTGGATCACCTGTGCGACGGCTGCCGTGAGCACTACGAGCTCGTCAAGGGGTACTTGACCGAGCTGGGCGTGAAGTTCGTCGAGAATCCGCGCATGGTCCGCGGCCTCGACTACTACACGAAGACGACGTTCGAGTTCGTCCACGACGGTCTCGGCGCCCAGTCGGGCATCGGCGGCGGCGGTCGCTACGACGGCCTGATGGAGCAGCTCGGCGGTCAGTCGCTGTCGGGCGTCGGCTTCGGTCTCGGCGTCGACCGCGCGCTGCTCGCGGCCCAGGCCGAGGGCGTGCTGCCGGAGTTCAGCCGCGTCGACGTGATCGGCGTGCCGCTGGGCGAGGCCGCGCGGGCCCGTCTGGTCGCGATCGCCGGTGAGCTGCGTGCCGCGGGCGTGCGGACCGACCTGGTCTACGGCGGCCGGTCGATGAAGGCGGGCTTCAAGGCCGCCGACAAGTCGGGCGCGAAGCTGGCGCTCGTGCTCGGTGAGCGCGACCTGGAGGCCGGGAACATCGGCGTCAAGACGCTGGCGACGGGGGAGCAGGTGACGGTGGCACTGGCGGACGTGATCGAGGCGGTGCAGGCGGCGCTCAAGCCGGCCGCGCTCGTGGCCGCTGTGCCGGGCGGTGTTGAAGGACTGGCTTCGGACGCGGGAGCCGTGGCGGCCGAGGCGGTGCAAGAGACTCCGTGAGCGACGACAAGCTCGTTCTCGACCTGCTCGACAAGGTGACGGTCCGCAAGCGTGCGCGCATGGTGGCGATCGGCGGCCTCATGGTCGCCCTCGCCTTCGGCGCGATCGTGGGCTTCATCGGCGGCCGCTGGTCCGGTGTCATCGCCGGGCTGATCGTGTCGGTGCCGGTGATCCTGCTGGCGATGTCCGAGGCGCGCCGCACGGTGTGGCTGGAGGGCACGACGGTCTACGTGCGGGCGTTCGGCACCCGCAAGGTCGACCTGGCCGTCGCCGATGGTCTCGACCTGCTGGTCACCGACCTGCGTGGCGCGCGGACCGTCGGCCTGTTCGTGCGCGGCAACAAGAAGGCGATCAACATCGCCCTGTCGATGTACGCGGGCACCGGCGGCCGCGAGCTGGGCGTCTACCAGCTCCGCCGCCTGGCCGACGCTCTCGCCGCGCGGGGTGACACGCCTGGGCTGGTGTTCTCGGAGCTGCTCGTGGCCCAGCTGCGGGCCGAGGCGCGCGGGATGGCGGCGGCGGAACGGCCGCTGTACCGGCTGGGCTCGCTGGCCCCGGCGGGCCGGATGGCGCAGAAGCTCCATCCGGACGCCGTCTCGAAGTTCGTCACCTCGCTGGACTGAAGTCCCCGACGGCGCCGCCCTCTCAGGTGCCCCAGAGGCCCGAGGGCGGTGCGGGGGACAGGATCGCGGTCGCGTCGGTCGTGACGGGCGCGCCGCCGATGAACTTCGTAAGCCCAGTGCCGTGTTCGACCCGGCCTGGGAACGGGTCTCCGGCGGTGGCGCGGGTCAGTTGCTGCATCGGCAGGCCGTTGTGCGAGGCCATGATCACGAAGTTGCCGAAGCGCCTGCCCCGGAAGACGCCTGGTTCGGCGAGCACGCAGACGTGTTCGAACACCGAGCGCACGGTCGCGCACTGGGACCGTGCGAACTGCAGGCCGTTGCCGTCGCCGATGTTCGCCGTGTAGATGCCGTCGTCGGCCAGCGCCGTGGACGCCTGCTTCACGAACTCGACCGACGTCAGGTGCGCGGGCGTGCGGGCTCCCGCGAAGCAGTCGCTCACGATCAGGTCGAACGAGCCGGGACGTGCCTTGACCAGCACGGCGCGGGCGTCACCTGTGGTGATCTTCACTCGTGGGGGCGGCGGGAGCTCGCGGCGGATGAACGCGATCAGGCCCGCGTCGATCTCGGCCACCTGCTGAGACGCCCGAGGCAGTAGATCGGCTACGTAGCGCGCTAGCGTGAGAGCGCCACCACCGAGGTGGAGCACACGCGAAGGCGCGGTGAGATCGACGATGTGACCCAGCCGGCGGACGTACTCGAACTCCAGATAGGTCGGGTCGTCCAGGTCCACATGCGACTGTGGGGTTCCGTTGACCCGCAAGGTCCAGGAGCGTCGTCCACCGATGTCGGGGACCAGTTCGGCGACGCCGGAGTCGATCGACTCGGTGATCGCCTCGGTGTCGGGCCGCTGTCTTCCCACTGCTCTATTGTCTCACCGGGTGTGTCAGTCCAGAGGAGGACCCAAGTGCAGGTTGTCGCGAACGTTCTGATCGCCCTCGTGGCGGTGATCCATCTCTACATCGTGGTGCTGGAGATGTTCCTCTGGACGACGCCGCGCGGCCAGAAGGCGTTCGGTCTCACGCCCGAGTACGCGCAGTCGACCAAGGCCCTCGCGGCGAACCAGGGTCTTTACAACGGCTTCCTCGCGGCCGGCCTGATCTACGCGCTGATCCGCCAGGACTTCGGCGCGTCCGTGCTGTTCACGGTGTTCGTGATCGTCGCGGGCATCTACGGCACGTTCACGGCGAGCCGGAAGATCTTCTTCGTGCAGGTGGTGCCTGGCGTGCTGGCGCTGCTCTTCGTGCTCTTGGCTCACTAGGACGTTCCCACGGCCCCTTGTCGGGGTCGTAGCCGGTGAAGAGGTCGCCCTCGATCCGCGCGGGCCGTGGTTTCACGGGCTTCGCGGCGCGTTTCACGGTCTTCGGTTCGGGCTTGGGCTCGGGCTCAGGTTCGGAGACCGCGATCGGGGCGACCTCCTGGCGTACCGCGACCAGGGCGGCCAGCGCCGTCGTCACCGGGATCGCGGCCACCAGGCCGATGCTGCCGACCAGGGTCCGGACGATCTCCTGCGCGATCTGCTGCGAGGTCAGGATCTCGCCCATCGACCGCCCGGCCAGCGAGATCGCCAGCAGCAACGGCAGTGCCGCGCCCGCGTAGGCCATCACCAGCGTGTTCACGACGGACGACATGTGGTCGCGCCCGATCCGCGAGCCCGCCGCGAACAGCTCGCGCCACGTCAGCTTGTCGTTGGCCCGCCGAAGCTCCCACACCGCACTGGTCTGGGTGACCGTCACGTCGTCGAGCACGCCCAGCGCGCCGATCAGGGTTCCGGCGAGCAGCAGCCCGCGGGTGTCGATGCTGGTGCCGAGCAGCGTGACGAGGTTCGTCGTGTCCTCGTCCAGGCCGGTCAGCTTCGACAACGCCGAGAACAACGCGCCCAGCACCCCGATCAGCGCGAGGCTGACGAGCGTTCCGAGCACCGCGGTCGACGTGCGCGCCGATATGCCGTGCGTCAGGTACAGCACCACGAACATGATCAGTCCGGCGCCGACCACCGCGACCATCAGCGGGTTCTTCCCCGCGAGGATCGACGGCATGACGAACAGCACCAGCACCACGAAGCTCAGCAGCAACGCGCCGAGTGCCGCGAGTCCCTGCCATCGTCCGAGCAGCAGCACGGCGGCCGCGAACAGCAGCGCCAGCACGGCGAGCGACCAGCCGCGCTGGAAGTCGACGATCTGGTACGACTCGGCGGCCTGCGGCTGGCTGCCCGCGTAGGACAGCACCACCTCGTCGCCGAGTTGGAAGCTCGGCGCTCCGGGGCCCTTCACGCTCGGGATCGTGATGCTCTGCCCGCTCGCGGCGCCGTCGGTCATCTTCACGGTCACCGCGACGCACTTCTCGCCGCAGTTCTCGGCCACGCCGGTGACGACGGCCTCGACCGGCGTCTGGTGCAGGCCGATCTCCGCGCCGGTCTTCTGCTCGACCCCGAACGGGTAGAGCAGTGCGGCGCCGACGATCGTGGCCAGTGCCAACGGCACCAACAGCCACATCAGCAACGTGCGCACGCGCTGCGACGCCGGTTCCTCGCTCAGCGCATGGCTATGCCCGTGACCGTGACCCACGCGCGACATCCTGCCCCATGAGATGTTCGACGGCCGTTACGGCCGCTGCGAACCTGTCCTCGGTGAGCTTCAGCCACGGCACACCGCGCCGCGTGAGCTCGCGTTCGAACAGGCCCGTCATCCACTCGCGAAGGTGTTCGCCGTCGCGCCAGCCGTCCTGTTCGAACGGAACGCCGACGTGGTCGGTCAGCAGGTACAGGTCCGGTTCGCTGCCCAGGAAGAGGTCCGGCCGGAAGCCGAGGTAGCGCTCGCCCCAGACGGTCGCGGCGAACGCGTCGTTGTCCGCGACGACCAGTGGTGCGGTCTCGGCCTGGATGCGGCGTTCCTGTTCGTGGGCAACGTCTTCGAAGTCGCCCAGCGTCCACACCAGACTGTCCACGGTGGCTTGCGGATCGAACGATCGTGCGGCGGTGAGCTTGTGTTCGGTGTGCTCCCGGCCGTACTCGGGGATCCAGGGTGCTCCGAAATGCGCGGCGAGCTGTGTGGACAGTGTCGTCGTGCCGGTGCTCTCGGCGCCGACCACCACGACCTTCCAGCCCAGGCCGCGCTGGGTCGCCGGTGCGAGGTGGTGCCAGTTAGCGACGGGATCGGTCCGCATCGCCGTGCCGGAGACCGGGTGCGTGAGGCGGTCGAGGTCGACGAGCACGTGCCGCGCGCCGAGCCGTTCGGCCAACTCGTCGCCGTACTTCTCGCTGGAGAACACGACGTCGACCGGGGCTTTCGACGGGTCTCCGTCCGCGATCGCGCGTCTGGCGAGCACCGCGCGGGTCAGTGCGACGTGCAGGTCCCAGATCTCGTCGGAGTCGAAGTCCATCGGGTGGTCGTCGAGGTCGCCGATGATGCGAACGCCTGGGGTCGTGGCGTGCGTCTCGGTCAGCCAGCGCACGCGGTGTTCGAGCGGGATGGTCTCGTTCGAGGCCGCCAGGACCGTGACGGTCGTGCGAACGCTCCGGGAAGCCGCCGTCTCGATGAGGTGGTGGTGCCCGTTGTGCGGTGGGTAGAACTTGCCGAGCACGAGGGCGTGTTCGAACTCCTTCACACGCGCACCTCGTTCTTCATCCAGTTACGCAGGCCGATCACGCACAGCACCATGAACCCCACGTACAACACTGCCGTCAGATACAGCTCCTTGTAGGCGTAGAGCGGCACGTAGATCACGTCCGCGGCGATCCACAGCCACCAGCACTCGATCTTCTTGCGGGCCTGGCCCCAGGTCGCGAGCAGCGACAACACCGTCGTGACGGCGTCCCAGAAGGGCACGGTCGACTCGGTGAAGGTGGTCAGGACCCAGTGCAGCAGGCCGGTGCCGAGCACGCCGGCGACCGCGAGCCAGATCCACTGAACGTTCGTCGTGCGGCTGACGTGCAGCGTGCTGTGCTGGTCGCCGCCGCGCAGCCACGCCCACCAGCCGTAGACCGCGAGCACGACGTAGACGACCTGCAGTCCGGAGTCGGCGTACAGGCCGCTGCCCCAGAACAGCACGAAGAACGCGATGTTGTTGGCGATGCCGATCGGCCAGTTCCAGGAGTTCTGCCTGGCCACGAGCCACACGCAGAGTGCTCCGGTGATGAAGCCCGCGATCTCGACAACCTTTTCGGGTGACACGTGCGCTCCTTGACCGCTGTTCGAACATGTGTTCGAATCGAGGTGTGCGATGGGACGGACAGAAACTCGAGGCAGAGCCGCAGCAGGCGCTACCGGGGCTACCGGGACTGGTGCGCAGCGTACGAACTCCTGAGTTCGCGGACGTGGTGTTCCACGAGGTCCGCGCCAAATCCGTGCTCAACGGAGTGCCGGGTTCGTCGCTGCCCTTCTCGTGGACGGTCAACCCGTATCGCGGCTGCTCACACGCCTGCACCTACTGCCTGGCCGGTGACACGCCGATCCTCATGGGCAACGGCCGCACCAAGCCGTTGTCCGAGATCCGGGAGGGCGATGAGATCTACGGCACCGAACTGGTCGGCAACTACCGGCGCTACAAGCTCACGACCGTGCTGGCGCACTGGGAGACGCGCAAGACCGCGTACCGGCTGACGCTGGAGGACGGCACCTCCGTGGTCGCCTCGGGTGACCACCGCTTCCTGACCGACCGCGGCTGGAAGCACGTGACGGGCGAAACGGCGGGCACTGGCCGTCGTCCGCACCTCACGACCGGCAACAAGCTGATGGGCACGGGGGCTTTCGTCGAGCAGCCCGCCGTGACCGACGACTACCGCCGCGGCTACCTGCGCGGCATGGTGGACGACGAGCACGAGATCCGCATCCCCGCGGCCGACATCGAGGCCATGGACCGCACCCGGGAGTATCTCGACTACTTCGGTGTGCGAGAAGGGAGGGGATTTCTGCCCCAAGTGCGCGAGCTCGCGCACTGGCAGATAGCCCCGAACCCCGACTGGCTCAAGGGATTCCTGGCCGGCGCGTTCGACTACCTCGGGACCTGCTCGCGCAGCATCCTGCGGATGTCGACGCGCAACGCCACCGTTCTGGAAGCGATCTGCCTGGCTCTCAAGCACTTCGACTTCGACTTCGCGATCGAGGAACTGCGTCGCCGTCGTGGCGTGCGGGTCGTGCGGTTGCGCGGAGGACTGCGGGAGAACCTGCGTTTCTTCCACACCGTCGATCCGGCGATCACGCGCAAGCGCGACATCGACGGCGTGGCGATCAAGTCGCAGCAGCCGCTCGGCGTCGTGTCCGTGGAACCGTTGGGGGAGATGACGCTCTACGACATCTCGACCGGCACCGCGGACTTCATCGCCAACGGAGTGGTGTCCCACAACTGCTTCGCGCGCAAGACGCATTCCTATCTGGACCTCGACACCGGCAAGGACTTCGACAACCAGCTGATCGTCAAGGTCAACGCGGGGGAGGTGCTGTCGCGCCAGCTGCGTTCCTCGAAGTGGAAGCAGGAGCACGTGGCGCTCGGCACGAACACCGATCCGTACCATCGGGCGGAGGGGCGGTACGCCTTGATGCCAGGGATCATCGAGGCGCTGACCGCCTCCCGCACGCCCTTCTCGATCCTGACGAAGGGCACGCTGCTGGCACGGGACCTGCCGCTGCTCTCGGCCGCCGCGCAGGTGGTGCCGGTCGGGATCGCGGTGTCGCTGGCGCTGATGGACCGGGACCTGCACAAGTCGCTGGAACCCGGCACGCCGACGCCCGCCGCTCGGCTGGATCTGGTGCGGAAGGTGCGCGAGGCAGGCTTACCGTGCGGGGTGTTCGTGGCCCCGGTGCTGCCCGAGCTGACGGATTCCGTCGAACAGCTGGACTTCCTGCTGGAGCAGATCGCGGCGGCCGGCGCCACCGGTGTGACCGTGCTGCCGTTGCACCTGCGGCCCGGTGCCAAGGAGTGGTTCGCTGCCTGGCTTCGCCGCGAGCACCCGGACCTCGTCGAGACGTACCGGTACCTCTACGGGCGTGGGTCCTATGTGGACAAGCGGTATCGCGCCCGGCTGGCGGCTCGGGTCGTGCCGTTGATCGAGAAGCACGGACTGACGCCGCGTGGGCGGCCCACCGAGGCCGTCACCGGGGTGCCCGGTGACGACGACGGCGTGTGGCCCGACGGCAGCCTGCCGGTGGGTGTACCGGCGCCGCGCGTGGATCAGGAACAACTCACCCTGCTGTGACCTTCCCTGCTGTGATTGTTGGAGCGTGGAGCACCCTCTTCCCCAGGGTGTCCTTCGCGGTTATTCGGCCCAACCGCCCTGGGCCATCGTCTGGAACTTCCACTCGCCGCCGACCTTCGTGAGCAGGTCGCCGTAGCGGACCGTCATCCCGTTGATCGTGCCGTCCGTGATGACGAAGACCAGGTTGTCGTTGATGAAGTGCGGCGTCCTGGTGGACTCCATCTGCACCTCACCGCCCAGTTGGGTCCCCATCTCCTTCAGGAACGTCTCGCGGTCCCACGACGTGGCCGAACCGTCGGTGACCGTGTTGATCGGGAACAGGGCCATGTCGGCCATCGCCTCGACGTCGCCCCTGACCGCGAGCTCGTCCCACTTCGCAAACCACTGCATGACCTCGTCGTACGCCATACCGTACATTGTACGGAAGTCAAGCGCTGCCGACCACTGCGGTGGTGTCCTCGCTGGTCACGAGCTTGGCGTCGAGTCCTGCGGCGGTGAAGGCCTGGAGTGCGGCGGGTGCCTGGCGTTCGCTGGTCTCGCTCAGCAGGTGCCCGCCGGGACGGAGCCAGGTCGCTGCCTGCGCTGCCGCGCGGCGCATCACCTCGAGGCCGTCCTCGCCGCCGTCGAGCGCCACCCGTGCCTCGTGGTCGCGGGCTTCGGCGGGCATGAACCGGATGTCGTCGGTCGGCACGTACGGCACGTTGGCGACCACGACGTCGATGTGGCCCTTGAGATGCGCGGGGAGGGCGTCGAACAGGTCGCCCTCGAACACGTTCGTGAGGTTCTGGCGCGCGCACGCCACGGCCACGGGGTCGATGTCGGCGGCGTAGACCGTGGCGTCCGGCAGGCGGTGTTGCAGCACCGCGCCCACCGCGCCCGATCCGCAGCACAGGTCGACGATCAGGGCGGGCTTCAGGTCGGTGGCGAGGTCGACCAGCAGTTCGGTGCGGTGGCGCGGGACGAAGACGCCCTTGGTCACCACGATCCGTTGCCCGCAGAACATCGCCCAGCCGACGGCGTGCTCCAGCGGCAGCCCGTCGACCCGTTGCCTGACCAGCTCTTCCAGGTGCTGGTCGTCGCGAGCGGCTTCTTGTAGTAGTGCGGCCTCTTCTTCGGCGAAAACGCAGCCGGCGGCCCGCAGTCGTTCCACGATGCTCATCGCTGCCGGACGCTAGCAGCGGTATTTACAAGCAGGCTTGACTGTTTGTTTGTTCGGCGGAACACTCGGGAGCGTGGAGACGAGGCAGCGCCAGGCCGACCGCAGCCGCGAGACCAAGCGGAAGCTGATGGAGGCGACCGTCGAGTGTCTGGTGGAACGCGGCTGGTCCGGCACGACGACGACCGAGGTGGCCGAACGCGCCGGGGTGTCCCGCGGTGCGCAGCTGCACCACTTCCGCACGCGCGGTGAGCTGGTGGCGGCGGCCGTGGAGCACGTGGGCGCGGAGAGCGTCGAGGTGCTCAAGCGGCGCGCGGAGATCGCTGAGAAGACCACGCACGCCGTGGTGGAGCTGATCGCGGACTTCCACGCCAGTGACCTGTTCACCGCGGCCCTGGAGCTGTGGGTGGCCGCGCGCACCGATCCGGAGCTGCGCGAGCAGGTGCTGGAGCTGCAGGCGCGGCTGGGCCGCGAGGTGTACGGGCTGGCGCTGGAACTGCTCGACGTGGACGACACCAAACCGGGTGTGAAGGACGCGGTGCAGGCAACCCTGGATCTCGTGCGCGGGCTGGCGCTCGCCAACCAGCTCGCCGACGACGCCAAGCGCCGGGCGCACGTGGTGCGCTACTGGGCGCGGATGCTGGAGGAACAGCTGTGATCACCGAACTGCTGGCCGATCTCGACGCCGAGTCCCGTTCGCTCGACGAGATCGTGTCGGCGGCGGACGACTGGTCGGTGCCGACTCCTGCCGAGGGCTGGACGGTCGGGCACCAGATCGGCCATCTCATGTGGACGGACAGGGCGTCGGTCCTCGCCATCACCGATCCGGAGGCGTTCCAGGCGCAGCCGCTGACCGCCGACATCGTCGACCGCACGGCGGCGGAGGGCGCGGCGCTGCCGGACCTGCTGGAACTGTGGCGGGACAGCCGGAAGTCGTTGCTGGAGCACCTCGCGCAGGCGTCCGGGAAGATCCTGTGGTTCGGGCCACCGATGAGCCCCGCCTCGATGGCGACCGCGCGGATCATGGAGACCTGGGCGCACGGGCAGGACGTCGCGGACGCGCTCGGGGTGGTGCGGGAGCCGACCGCGCGGATCAGGCACGTGTGTCACATCGGGGTGCGGACCATGGGGTTCGCGTTCCTGCTCAACGGGTTGGCGGCGCCCACCGCCGAGGTGCGGGTCGAGCTGACCGGGCCCGGTGGGGAGTCCTGGACCTGGGGGCCGGAGGACGCCGAGAACCGGGTTTCCGGGCCGGCGCTGGACTTCGCGTGGCTGGTGACGCAGCGGCGCAACCGCAAGGAGCTCGCGGTCGAGGCCTCGGGCCCGGTGGCGGAGGAGTGGGTGCCGATCGCGCAGGCCTTCGCGGGCCCGCCCGGAGGTGGCCGGTGATCAGGATCGGCAACGCGTCCGGCTTCTACGGCGATCGGCTCTCCGCCATGCGCGAGCAGCTGGAGGGCGGCCACCTCGACGTTCTGACCGGCGACTACCTGGCCGAGCTGACCATGCTCATCCTCGGCCGCGACCGCATGAAGGACTCGTCGCTGGGCTACGCGAAGACGTTCCTGCGGCAGATGGAGGACTGCCTGGCGCTGGCGCTCGACAAAGGCGTCAAGATTGTCGTCAACGCCGGTGGGCTCAACCCCGAGGGCCTCGCGCGCAAGCTCGACGCCAAGGTCGGGTACGTCACGGGTGACGATCTCAAGGCGCGGTTCCCGGAAGCCTTGACCGCCAACGCCTATCTGGGCGCGTGGGAGATCGCGGAGTGTCTCGACCAGGGCGCGCAGGTCGTGGTCACCGGGCGCGTGACGGACGCGAGTCTGGTGGTCGGGCCCGCCGCGGCGCACTTCGGATGGGCGCGCGACGACTGGGATCGGCTCGCGGGAGCCACGGTCGCCGGGCACGTGCTGGAGTGCGGGACGCAGGCCACGGGTGGGAACTACTCGTTCTTCACCGAGATCGACGTGACCCGGCCGGGGTTTCCGATCGCGGAGGTCGACGAGGACGGGTCGTGCCTGATCACCAAGCACGACGGCACCGGGGGCGCGGTCACCACGGACACCGTCACGGCGCAGTTGTTGTACGAGATCGGGGCGCCGGAGTACCTGGGGCCGGACGTCACCACGCACTTCGACACGATTCGGCTCGACGAGCACGAGCGCGGGGTCAGGATCAGTGGTGTCAAGGGGAGTCCGCCGCCGGACACGCTCAAGGTCTGCCTGAACACGTTGGGCGGGTTCAGGAACTCCACGACGTTCGTCCTCACCGGACTCGACGTTCAGGAGAAGGCCGACCTCGTGCGGCGGCAGCTCCACGACGCCATCGGAACCGAGGGACTGACCTGGACGCTGGCCCGGACCGATCAGCGGGACGCGGCCACCGAGGAGCAGGCCAGCGCGTTGCTGCACGTCACGATCAAGACGCCGGATCCGAAGCGGGCCAAGGCGTTCAGCCGGGCGGCGATCGAGCTGGCGCTGGCGAGCTATCCCGGGTTCCACGTGACGGCGCCGCCCGGTGACGGGACGCCGTTCGGGGTCTACAAGGCCGCGTACGTGCGCCGCGACGAGGTCAGTGCCAAGGCGGTGTTGCTGTGAAGAAGCCACTGGGAACGATCGTCGGCGCGCGCAGCGGCGACAAGGGCGGGGACGCGAACCTCGGCGTGTGGGTGCGCAGCGAAGAGGCTTTCGAGTGGCTCAACGGGTTTCTCACCACCGAGAAGCTGAAGGAACTGCTTCCGGAGGCGACCGAGGTCAGCAGGTACGAGCTGCCGAACCTCAAGGCGCTCAACTTCGTGCTGCACGGCCTGCTCGGCGACGGGGTCGCGAGCAGCACGAGGTTCGATCCGCAGGCCAAGGCGCTGGGTGAGTGGTTGCGCGGCAGGGAAGTAGAGATCCCCGAGGAGCTCCTGTGATCACGAAGGACCTGTACGAGCGGAAAGAGCTCAGGGCGCTCGTCCGCGACTTCACGCGCAAGGAGATCGCGCCGCACCTCGGCCAGTGGGAACGCGACGGTGAAGTTCCGCGGGAGCTGCACAAGAAGGCGGCGGAACTCGACCTGCTCGGCATCGGGTTCGAGCACGGCGACCTGCTCGACTCGGTGGCGCTGACCGAGGAGATCATCCAGAACGGCGGCTCGTCCGGTGTGATGGCCGCGTTGTTCACGCTCGGCATCGCGATTCCGCACATCTGGCAGTCGAAGAACGAGGACCTGATCGAGCGGTTCGCGAAGCCCGCGATCCGGGGCGAGAAGATCGGCAGCCTCGCGGTCACCGAGCCCGGCGCCGGGTCCGACGTCGCGGCGATCAGGACCAGGGCGGTCAGGGACGGCGACCACTACGTCGTCACCGGTGAGAAGACGTTCATCACCTCGGGGTGCCGCGCGGACTTCGTCACGACCGCGGTGCGGACCGGTGGCGAGGGCTACCAGGGCATCTCGCTGCTGGTGATCGAGGACGGGTTCACGCGGCGCAAGCTCGACAAGATGGGCTGGCACTGCAGCGACACCGCCGAACTGCACTTCGACGACGTGCGCGTGCCGGTGGCGAACCTGGTCGGCGAGGAGAACCAGGGGTTCGCGCTGATCATGCAGCAGTTCCAGGTCGAACGCGTGACGATGGCGGTCGAGGCCTACGCGACGGCGCAACGGGCGCTGGACCTGACCGTCGAGTGGACGCGCAACCGCGAGACGTTCGGCAAGCCGCTGATCAAGAACCAGGTGGTGCGCCACAAGCTCGCCGCGATGGCGCAGAAGATCGACCTGGCGCGGACGTACACGCGCGAGGTCGCGGCGCGGATCGACCGCGGTGAGGACTGCGTGACCGAGGTCTGCTTCGCGAAGAACGCCGCCGTGGACGCCTGCTCCGAGGTGGTCGACGAGGCGGTGCAGTTGCACGGAGGCATGGGATACATGCGGGAGTCCGAAGTGGAGCGTCATTACCGGGACGCCCGCATCCTCGGCATCGGGGGCGGGGCGAGTGAAGTGATGACCGAGCTCGCGGCACGACGATTGGGGTTCGCCTGATGGGCAACAGGGAGGCGCTGCTCGCGAAGATCGCGGGACTGGACGCCGAGCACGCCAAAGCGCTTGCGGGCGGTGGGCCGAAGTACGTCGAGCGTCACCACAAGCGCGGCAAGCTCCTTGCCCGTGAACGGGTCGAGCTGCTCATCGACGAGGACAGCCCGTTCCTGGAGTTGTCGCCGCTCGCCGCGTGGGGCACCGACTTCCCGGTCGGGGCCAGCGTGGTCACCGGCATCGGGCGGATCGAAGGCGTCGAGTGCGTGATCGTCGCGAACGACCCGACGGTGCGCGGTGGCTCTTCGAACCCGTACACGCTGCGCAAGTCGTTGCGGGCCAACGACATCGCGTTGCAGAACCGGTTGCCGCTGGTCAGCCTGGTCGAGTCGGGCGGAGCGGACCTGCCGACGCAGAGCGAGATCTTCATCCCCGGCGGCCGGGCGTTCCGCGACCTGACGAGGCTTTCCGCAGCGGGCATTCCGACGATCACGGCGGTGTTCGGCAACGCGACGGCCGGTGGAGCGTACGTGCCGGGCATGTCCGACTACGTGATCATGATCAAGGACCGCTCGAAGGTGTTCCTGGGTGGTCCGCCGCTGGTCAAGATGGCGACCGGGGAGGACTCGGACGATGAAAGCTTGGGCGGCGCGACCATGCACGGCGCCACGTCCGGGCTCGCGGACTTCGTGGCCGAGGACGAGACCGACGCGATCAGGCTCGCCCGCCGGGTCGTTGCTCGGCTGAACTGGCGCAAGCAGGGGCCTTCACCGGCTGCGATCGAAGAGCCGAAGTTCGACGCCGACAGCATCCTGGACGTCGTCTCCGAGGACCAGCGCGTGCCGTTCGACCCGCGGGACGTCATCGCGCGGCTGGTCGACGGATCGCAGTTCGACGAGTTCAAGCCGTTGTACGGCAACAGCCTCGTCACCGGGTGGGCCCGCATCCACGGCTACCCGGTCGGCATCCTCGCCAACGCGCGCGGCGTGCTGTTCAGCGAGGAGTCGCAGAAGGCCACGCAGTTCATCCAGCTGGCCAACCAGAGCGACACGCCTCTGGTCTTCCTGCAGAACACCACCGGGTACATGGTCGGCGCCCAGTACGAGCAGGGCGGCATCGTCAAGCACGGCTCGATGATGATCAACGCCGTGTCCAACAGCCGGGTGCCGCACCTGACGATCACGATGGGTGCCTCGTACGGTGCCGGCAACTACGGCATGTGCGGCCGGGCGTACGACCCTCGCTTCCTGTTCACCTGGCCCAACGCCAAGTCGGCCGTGATGGGGCCCGCGCAGCTCGCCGGCGTGCTGTCGATCGTCGGGCGGCAGGCCGCGATGGCGAAGGGGCAGGAGTACAACGAGGAGCACGACGCCGCCATGCGCAAGATGGTGGAGGCGCAGATCGAGGAGCAGTCGCTCGCGCCGTTCCTGTCCGGGAAGCTCTACGACGACGGCGTGATCGACCCGCGCGACACCAGGACCGTGCTCGCCCTCTGCCTCTCCGCTGTCCACAGCGGACCGATCAAGGGCGCCGACGGCTTCGGCGTCTTCCGGATGTGAGCCCCGTGATCAAGACTCTGCTGATCGCCAACCGCGGTGAGATCGCCCGCCGGATCATCCGCACCTGTCAGGACAACGGGATCCGCACGGTCGCGGTGTTCTCCGACCCGGACGCCGATTCGCCGCACGTGCGGGAGGCCGACTTCGCGGTGCGGTTGCCCGGTGCGTCGCCGACCGAGACCTACCTGCGTGCCGATCTGCTGGTCGAGGCGGCGGTGAAGGCCGGCGCCGATGCCGTGCACCCCGGTTACGGGTTCTTGAGTGAGAACGCCGACTTCGCGCGCAAGGTCCAGGCTGCGGGACTGACGTGGGTCGGGCCCGAGCCGGACTCGATCGAGTCGATGGGCTCCAAGGTCGCCGCGAAGAAGCGGATGGCCGCCGCGGGCGTGCCGACGTTGCCGGAGCTCGATCCGGAGACCGTCAGCGAATTTCCGGTGCTCATCAAGGCGTCGGCCGGCGGTGGTGGCCGGGGCATGCGGATCGTGCGCGAGAAGGCCGAGTTCGCGGACGCCCTGGCGAGTGCGCGGCGCGAGGCCGAGTCGGCGTTCGGTGATCCGACGGTGTTCTGCGAGCCGTTGCTGGAGCACGCGCGGCACGTCGAGGTGCAGATCCTCGCCGACACGCACGGCACGGTCTGGGCGCTCGGTGAACGCGAGTGCTCGATCCAGCGCCGGCACCAAAAGATCGTCGAGGAGTCGCCCAGTCCGGCGGTCACCGACGACGTGCGCAAGCGCTTGTTCGCCGCGGCGACGGCGGCGGCCGAGTCGATCGGGTACGTCGGCGCGGGCACCGTCGAGTTCATGCTGAAGGGCGAGGACTTCCACTTCCTGGAGGTCAACACGCGCCTGCAGGTCGAGCACCCGGTCACCGAGCTCGTGCACGGCGTGGACCTGGTCGAGTGGCAGCTCCGGATCGCCGAGGGCGCTCGGCTGCCGGTGGAGACGCCGGAACCGCGTGGGCACGCGATCGAGGTCCGGCTCTACGCCGAGGACCCGGCGAACGACTGGCGCCCGGCGAGCGGCACGCTGCACCGGTTCCACGTGCCCGGTGACGTGCGGCTCGACAGCGGTGTCGAGGACGGCTCCGTGGTCTCCGTGCACTACGACCCGATGCTGGCCAAGGTGATCGCGTACGCGCCGACTCGCAGGGCCGCCGCGCGCAAGCTCGCGACGGCGTTGGAAAGCGCGCAGATCCACGGCCTGGTCACGAACCGCGCACTGCTCGTGGACATCCTCGGGCACGAGGCGTTCCTCAACGGCGACACGCACACCGGGTTCCTGACCGAGCACGACTTCACTCGAACCGTTGACCCGCAACCGTTTGCGCGCGCGGCGGCACTGGCGCTCGCGGCGAGTCGCCGGATCGGGCATCTGCCGCTGGGCTGGCGCAACGTGCGGTCGCAGCAGCCGAAGGCGAGGTTCCTGTTCGGCGAGGAGCTCGTCGAGGTCGAGTACGACCCCGCGCAGGCGACTCCCGGCGTGGTCGCGCTGGAGCTGGACGGCGTGCGGACCCCGTTCCAGGTTGCCCGGTACGGCGATCTGGTCGAGGTCGACTCGCCGCGCGGATCGCTGTCGTTGAAGGTCGTGCCGCGCTTCCCCGAACTCGAGACGAAGCTCGCGCCGGGTGCGACCGTGGCGCCGATGCCCGGGACCGTGGTCAGGGTGTCGGTCCAGCAGGGCGATGTGGTCGAAGCCGGTGCCGAACTCCTGGTGCTGGAGGCCATGAAGATGGAACACCGCGTGCTCGCGAACAACGCGGGCACCGTCACCGAACTCCTCGTCGAGCAAGCCCAGCAGGTCAACGCCGGAGATGTCCTGGCCGTAGTGGAGGAATCGTGAGCTTCGTCGAGTCCGAAGAGCGGATCGCGCTGCGCAAGGCCGTCTCCGAGTTCGGTGCCAAGTACGGCCATGACTACTTCATCGCCAAGTCCAGGGCGGGGGAGAAGACCACCGAGCTGTGGGAAGAGGCAGGCAAGCTCGGCTACCTCGGGGTGGCCGTGCCGGAGGAGTACGGCGGCGGTGGCGGTGGCATCGGCGACCTCGCGGCGGTGTGCGAGGAGCTGGCGGCGGCGGGATGTCCGTTGCTGCTCATGGTGGTGTCGCCGGCGATCTGCGCGACGGTGATCGCCCGGTTCGGCACGGACGAGCAGAAGTCGAAGTGGCTGCCCGGTTTCGCGGACGGCACGCTGAAGATGGCGTTCGCGATCACCGAGCCGGACGCGGGGTCCAACTCGCACAAGCTGAAGACGCACGTCCGGCGCGACGGTGACGACTGGATCCTCAAGGGCACCAAGACCTACATCTCCGGCATCGACGAGGTCGACGCCGTGCTGGTGGTCGCGATCCAGGCGACCGGGCCGGTGCTCGTGGTCGTGCCGACGAACTCCGAGGGCTTCACCCACCACCAGATCGAGATGGACCTGGTGGCGCCGGAGAAGCAGTTCACGCTGTTCTTCGACGACGTCAGGCTGCCGTCCGACGCCGTGGTGGGTTCGCCGGACCAGGGGCTGCTGCAGGTCTTCGCCGGTCTCAACCCCGAACGGATCATGGGCGCGAGCATGGCGACCGGGTCGGCACGGCTCGCGATCGGCAAGGCCGTCTCGTACGCCCAGCAGCGTCAGGTCTGGGACCGCCCGATCGGCGCGCACCAGGGCCTCTCGCACCCGCTGGCGAAGATCCACATCGAGATCGAGCTGGCCAGGCTGATGACGCAGAAGGCCGCCGCGCTCTACGACTCCGGTCGCGACAAGGAGTCCGGCGAGGCCGCGAACATGGCCAAGTACGCGGCGGGCGAGGCGATCGCGGCGGCCGTCGACCAGGCCATCCAGACGCACGGCGGCAACGGGCTGAGCTCCGAGTTCGGGCTGGCGTCGATGCTCGGCATGTCCCGGTTGTCCCGCATCGCGCCGGTGTCGCGCGAGATGGTGCTCAACTTCGTCGCGCAAAACTCGCTGAAGTTGCCCCGCTCCTACTGACACACTGCGGTCCATGGGGACTTTCAGCACTTCAGACGGCGTCGGCCTCGTCTACCACGGCGAGGCCGACGACCCGTTGATCTGCCTGCCCGGCGGGCCGATGCAGGCGTCGTCGTACCTGGCCGGACTGCCGCTCGACGACGTGATCCGGCTGGACCTGCGCGGCACCGGCGACTCCGAACCGGCTGAGGCCTACCGCGTCGATCACCAGGTCGACGACGTGGAGGCGTTGCGCACGCACCTCGGTCTCGACAGGATCCGGCTGCTCGGCCACTCCGCGGGCGGCACGCTCGCGATCCTGTACGCCGTGCGGTTTCCGCGGCACGTCAAGGAACTCGTGCTCGTCGCGCCCAGTCCGCGCGTGGTCGGCATCGACGTCACCGACGACGATCGCCGCGCGGTCGTGCACCAGCGGCGCGACGAACCCTGGTACGCCGAGGCCGTGAAGGGGTTCGAGGAGATCTGGGCGGGCGGCTTCACGCCGGAGGCGTTCGCGAAGATCGCCCCGTTCCACCACGGCCGCTGGAACGACGCCGCGCGGGCGCTCGAAGACCATCCCACCAACGACGAGGCCGCCCGCGAGTACTACGCCGATGGCGCCTTCGACCCCGAGCAGGTGCGCGCCGGGCTCAAGACCCTCGACGTGCCAACGCTTTTCGTCGCCGGAGCGTATGACGTCGGGCTCCCGCCGAACCGGGCGCGGGAGTACGCGGACCTGTTCCCGTCCGCCGAGTTCGTGCTGCAGCCCGGTGCCGGTCACTTCCCCTGGGTGGACGACCCCGAGGCGTTCGCAGCGGCGGTCCAGCGCATTCCGTAGAGGCCAGGGCCGAAGTCGAGCGCGGCGGCGTGCGCGTAGCCCCCTTCGTCCACGGCGGCCGGGCGGGCGCCGCCGGGCATTTCCGCACCGGCCGGGCCGGACGAGAATTGTTCGCAGGACGCGGGCGGGGACTCCGCCGGGAATTTGATCTCCAGGACGTAGTCGTGCACGCGTTCGCCGAACCGCCGGAAATGCGTGTGCTCGACGGTCGGATGTGGATAGATCAATTCGTACTCGATCGCGATCGACTCGCCGGCGGAGATCGGTTCGTCGAACAACAGCTCCGCGACGAGCACGCCGTTCGTGCGTTCCCGCGCGATCCGGCCGACCCGGCAGGAACGGACGGCGGTGAGCGCGGGCTGCGCGGAACCCGTTTCCTGGCACAGGATCCAGCGGTCCACATTGGCGGAACTGGCCTGCAGGACCTGCCGTGAGCGGATGCCGCGCACGCCACCGCAGGGCGCGACGTCGACCCGGTCGTGCTGGGCGGTCAGCAGCAGGCCCGAGCCGTCCCACGGTGCCCGTGACGACAGCTCCCGCCTGCGGGAACGCCCCCGCGGCCGGGGTGGGCCCAGCAGGCGGCTCAGGGCGGTGTCCTGCAGCCCGAGCACGTTCTCGAGGTGCGCGAGCGCCGTCAGCGACTCCGGCCGCTCGGGTCTGCGCCGGCCCGACTGCCAGTAGCTCAGCGCCGTCACGCTGATCGGCGCGCCCCGCACTTTCAGGCGGTGCTGCAGCCGTTCCAGGCTGAGGCCCCGCACCTGGATCGCGACCCGCAACGCGTCCGCGAAGGGACCCGTCACGAGAAGGTCGGCGAGCTCCTCGCGCGGTGGGTAAATCGTGAGCATCGCTCCTCCGGTTTCACGGAGTCAAGGTCGGAAGGCTATCGGCAGCAAAGAGAACGCGGTACAGCCGATCGGCGGTTTTGTCCGGGTTCGAAACTCGGCAGGTTCAGATCTCGGGACTATTACGCCGCCAATAGCCCTCGTTCGGTTCCGGAGCATCCCTGCGACGAACAGGACTACACAATGCGCAAGACCGCAACTCTGCTGGGCTCGGCGGTCATGATCGCCGCGTTCGCGGCACCCGCTACCGCCGCGGTGGGCGAGATCCGGGTGTCACCAGGTGAGAACATCGCGGGCAGCTTCATCGTCAAGTTGAAGGACAACGGGGTCACCGCGAGCGCGCAGACTCTCGGTTCCCGGTTCGGCGGCCAGGTCGGGTACGTCTACGACACCGTCTTCCAGGGCTTCTCGGTCAAGATGAGCGACGCGCAGGCGCGCAGACTCGCCGCTGACCCCTCGGTCGAGTACGTGGAACGCGACCAGGTCGTCAGCACCCAGGCCACGCAGGTCAACCCGCCGTCGTGGGGTCTCGACCGCATCGACCAGCGCAACCTGCCGCTCGACCAGCGCTACACCTACAACAGCACCGGCGCCGGCGTGAACGCCTACATCATCGACACCGGTGTCCGCATCACGCACCGCGACTTCGGCGGCCGTGCGCGCAACGGCTACGACTTCGTGGACAACGACGCCGTCGCGCAGGACGGCAACGGCCACGGCACGCACGTCGCCGGCACCGTCGCGGGCACGCTGCACGGTGTCGCGAAGCAGGCGAACATCATCGGCGTCCGCGTGCTGAACAACTCGGGCTCCGGCACCATCGCCGGTGTCGTCGCGGGCGTCAACTGGGTGGCGTCCAACCACGTCAAGCCCGCTGTCGCCAACATGTCGCTCGGCGGCGGCGCCAACACCTCCCTCGACAACGCCGTGTCGGGTGCGATCACGCGCGGCGTGACGTTCGCCGTCGCGGCGGGCAACTCCAACACGAACGCGGCGAACACCTCGCCCGCGCGTGTGGCGGCGGCGCTGACCGTGGGCTCCACCGAGCGCACGGACGCCCGCTCCTCGTTCTCCAACTACGGACCCGTGGTGGACGTCTTCGCGCCCGGCGGTGGCATCACGTCCGCGTGGAACACCAGTGACACGGCCACGAACACCATCTCCGGCACCTCGATGGCGTCGCCGCACGTCGCCGGCGTGGTGGCCCGGTACCTGCAGGGCAACGCGACCGTGACGCCCGCCCAGGTGGCGACCGCGATCACCTCCAACGCCACCAACGGCAAGGTGACCAACCCCGGAGCGAACACGACCACGAGGCTTCTGTACTGGGCCCCGACCAGCTGAGCGCGACCCTGAGATGTGCGGCCCCGGCTCCCTGCGAGCCGGGGCCGTTTTCCCTGCAAATGAAAGGAAGTCTGCCCGTGAGAGCCCTGCTGGCAGTCGCCGCCCTCGCGGCAACGGTCGTGGTCGCCCCGGCGTCCGCGGCCACGTCGTCGTACATCGTCGTGCTGAAGGATGGCGCGGTCTCGTCCTTCAGCGGTGCCGTCGAGCACCGGTACACCAGTGTGCTGAACGGTTTCAGCGCCCGGCTGACATCGGCGCAGCTTCGCGCGTTGAAGGCCGACCCGAACGTGTCCTCAGTGGAGCGTGACGGGATCGTGCACGCCAACAGCGTCCAGCTCAACCCGCCCTGGGGGCTGGACCGGATCGACCAGCGCGCGTTGCCGCTCGACCAGCGCTACGAGTACACGACCACCGGCCGCGGCGTGAACATCTACGTGATCGACACCGGTCTTCGCGTGACGCACGCCGAGTTCGGTGGGCGTGCGCGCAACGGCTGGGACACCGTCGACAACGACGCGATCGCCCAGGACGACAACGGTCACGGCACGCACGTCGCCGGCATCGCGGCGGGCAAGACGTACGGCGTCGCGAAGAACGCGACGGTGTGGGGCGTGCGGGTGCTGAACGGATCCGGTTCCGGCACGATCTCCGGTGTCATCGCGGGCGTCGACTGGGTGACGACCAACGCCGTGAAGCCCGCGGTGGCGAACATGTCGTTGGGCGGCAGCGCTTCCGCGGCACTGGACACCGCGGTGAAGAAGTCGATCGACTCCGGCGTCTCGTACGCGGTCGCGGCCGGCGGCAGCAACACCGATCCGGGAAACTCGTCGCCGCAACGGGTTTCGCAGGCGATCTGCGTGGGTGCGTTGACGCCGACCGACACCAAGTCCTCGTCGTCCAACTTCGGGCCCCTGGTGGACATCTGGGCGCCCGGCGTGAACATTCCCTCCGCCTGGAACACCTCTGACACCGCGACCAACACGCTGAGCGGTTCGTCGATGGCCGCACCGCACGCGGCCGGTGTCGCGGCCAGGTTCCTGGAACGCAACCGTGCCGCCACGCCCGCGCAGGTCGAGCGCGCGCTGGTTACCACGGGCACTCCGGGGACGCCACCCGTCACTCGTATCCTTTACTGGCCGCCATCCCTGTGAAAGGTGAATTGTCCGGCAATGCAAGGCCGTCTTAAACCTTAAGACACCCTTGGCAGGAACCGGATCTCTCCATAACGTCGAAAGCGCTTCGTTCCCCTGCAAAGAACGGAAAGCGAATCATGACGCGAAAGATCCGGTTCCTGGCCGGCGCCGGCGTGGCCACTCTCGCCATGTCGGTTCTGATGGTTCCCAACGCCTCCGCCGCGGAGGGCGAGGTGCTGTCCCTCAACGCACCCGAGAAGATCGCCGGCAGCTTCATCGTGAAGCTGAAGGAAGGCAAGGCGAACGGGCACGCCCTCGCTTCCCGTTTCGGCGGCACCGTCGAGCGCGAGTACAAGACCTTCGGCGGCTTCAACGTGAAGCTCACGGAGAAGCAGGCCAAGCGCCTCGCGGCCGACCCGTCGGTCGAGTTCGTGGAGGCCGACCAGGTCGTGCACACGCAGGCCACGCAGACGAACCCGCCGTCCTGGGGTCTCGACCGCATCGACCAGCGCAACCTGCCGCTGGACGCCAAGTACAGCTACACCTCGACCGGTTCCGGCGTGACGGCGTACGTCATCGACACCGGTGTCCGCATCAGCCACTCGACGTTCGGGGGCCGCGCCTCGAACGGCCGTGACTTCGTGGACAACGACAACGTCGCGCAGGACGGCAACGGCCACGGCACGCACGTCGCCGGCACCATCGCGGGCTCGCAGTACGGCGTCGCGAAGGCCGCGAAGATCGTCGCCGTCCGCGTGCTCGACAACGCGGGCTCCGGCACCCTCGCGGGCGTCGCGGCCGGCATCGACTGGGTGGGCGCCAACGCCGTCAAGCCGGCTGTCGCCAACCTGTCGCTGGGTGGTGGCGCCAACGCCACGCTCGACACGGCCGTGCGCAACGCCATCGCCAAGGGCGTCACGTTCGCCGTGGCGGCGGGCAACTCCAACGCCAACGCCAACACGTTCTCCCCGGCCCGTGTGGCCGAGGCGATCACCGTGGGCGCCACCGAGCGCACCGACGCCCGCGCGTCCTACTCGAACTACGGCGCGGTGCTGGACATCTTCGCGCCGGGCTCGGCCATCACGTCGGCGTGGAACACCTCCGACAGCGCCACCAACTCCATCTCCGGTACGTCGATGGCCACCCCGCACGTCGCGGGTGCGGCCGCTCGCTACCTCTCGACGAACCGCGCGGCGACGCCGGCCCAGGTCGCCTCGTACCTGGTCGCGCAGTCGACGCCGTCGAAGGTGACGAACCCGGGCTCCGGCTCGCCGAACCGCCTGCTGTACCTCGCGCCGACCGCGTGAGCTAGCTGAAGAGTGAAGGGCCGCGACCCCGGTCGCGGCCCTTTTCCTATTGTTGGGTCCATGGTGGAGGGTCTGAAGGGCATCGACTGGTACCGGTTGCGCAGTCACGACGGGTACGCCGACGACCTTCCCAGGTTGCTCAGGCAGGCCAGGACCTCCGTCGAGCCGCACGAGGAACTGGTGCGGCACCTGACCGGGGACGAGTCCGAGGTCAGCGAGGCGACGGCGGCGGCGTGGCCGTTCCTGCTGGAGCTGGTCGCGCACGACAACACACCCAGCCGCGAGTGGCTGCTGGAGAACCTGTGCGGGGCGATCGCGGTCGCCGGGGGCAGCGGCTCCGACGGAGTGCACCCGAGTTGGCCGGCCGCCTGGGAGGCCTCGAAACCGGCGTTGCTGGCTCTGCTCGACCACGGCTCGGCCGGCGTGCGCCGAGCCGTGTTGTTCATGCTGGGGAAAGGCCGCGGCGACAGCTCGCTCGTGCTGCCCGCCCTGTCGCAGCGGTGGGAGGAGGAGCTCGATCCGGCCACGCGGCTGTGCCTGGTGATCGTCGCCACGGAGTTCGCCGGGCGCGGCGACGAGGCGGCGGCGCAGTGGTTGCGGGACCTGACGGTCTCCGGTGACGAACCGCTGGCGCGGCTGCTCGTGTCGGCGGCGACCAGGCCGGACGCCGACGTGATCCTGCGCGGGCTGACCGGGGACCTGGAGCTGTTCCTCGCGACCGGGTCGTTCGAGATGGGCTACGACGAGGTGCTGGAGCACGTGCTCTGGCTGGTGGGTCCCAAGGACTTCGACGGCATCGACCTCGTGCTGGCGCTGGTGGACGTGCTGCCGTGGCGGACCGAAGCGCTCGACTACCTGCGCCGGCTGTTCGAACGCGACACCACCGACGTGGGTCTGGTCGTGCCGTTCGTGCCGGTGTGGATCGCCGATCCGGACGTGCGGCTCCGGGCGTTCGCGGTGTGGCTGACCGGCGTCGCGGGGGCTCGGGAGTACCGGGACCTCGTCGCGGAGAGGGTGCACGACCACGGTGTGACGTCGTTGGGGCAGAAGGTCTCGACGCTGGCCACGTCGGTGCTGCTGGAGCTGGGATGACGCTGGAGGGACTGGACGACGTCGCGTGGCATTCGATCGACCACGCCTACGGTCCCGCGCTGGACACACCTGGTCACGTGCGGGCGTTGCTGTCCGACGATCCCGAGGTGGTCGCGCGTGCCATCACGGATCTCGACCGGACCATCCACGAGGAAGGCGGGTTCGTGTGCGGGGCCGCCACGGCGGTGCTGCCGTTCCTCGTCGAAGTGTTGCCGTCGCTCGCGCCGGGACCGAGAGCGCGGCTGCTCGACCTGATCCACCGGATCGCGGAGTGGGGGGACGCCGAGCAGGTCGACGCCGGGTGGCACGCGGCGTGGGCGAAGGCGAAACCGGTGCTGGAGAGATCATCTCCGCAGCGAGAAAGCCCTGCGTGAAATTCTGTCGGTGGCTCCGGCTAGCCTTGACGGCAAAGCTGACTTCGTCTACAAGGAGCCACCACCGTGTTGCGCACGCACGAGGCCGGATCACTCCGGGCCGAGCACGCCGGGCAGTCCGTCACCCTCACCGGGTGGGTCGCTCGCCGGCGGGATCACGGCGGTGTCATCTTCATCGACCTTCGCGACGCCTCCGGGGTGGCCCAGGTCGTGTTCCGCGAGGGCGAGATGGCCGAGCGCGCGCACCGGCTGCGCAGCGAGTACGTCATCAAGGTCACCGGCGACGTGAGCAAGCGTCCCGAGGGCAGCGAGAACCCCGACCTCTCCACCGGCGCCATCGAGGTCTACGTGACCGACCTCGAGGTCCTCAACGAGGCCGCGCCGCTGCCGTTCCAGGTCGAGAGCGACGTGGAGCCCGGCGAGGAGGCCCGCCTCAAGCACCGCTACCTCGACCTGCGCCGCTCCGGCCCGGCCAAGGCCATCCGGCTGCGCAGCGAGGTCAGCCGCATCGCCCGCGAGGTGCTGCACGGCGAGAAGTTCTCCGAGATCGAGACGCCGACGCTGACCCGTTCCACCCCCGAGGGCGCGCGTGACTTCCTGGTGCCGGCGCGACTGCGTCCGGGTTCCTGGTACGCGCTGCCGCAGTCGCCGCAGCTGTTCAAGCAGCTGCTCATGGTCGGTGGCCTGGAGCGCTACTACCAGATCGCGCGCTGCTACCGGGACGAGGACTTCCGCGCCGACCGCCAGCCGGAGTTCACCCAGCTCGACATCGAGATGAGCTTCGTCGAGCAGGACGACGTCATCGCGCTGACCGAGAAGCTGCTCGCCGCGATCTGGAAGGAGACCAAGGACGTCGAGCTGCCGCTGCCGTTCCGCCGGATCTCCTACGCCGACGCGATGGCGAAGTACGGCTCGGACAAGCCGGACCTGCGCTTCGAGCTCGAGCTCACCGACCTGACCGAGTACTTCAAGGACACGACGTTCCGCGTGTTCCAGGCGCCGTACGTCGGTGCCGTCGTCATGCCGGGTGGTGCCTCGCAGCCGCGCCGCACGCTCGACGCGTGGCAGGAGTTCGCAAAGCAGCGCGGCCACAAGGGCCTCGCGTACGTGCTTGTCCAGGAGGACGGCACGCTGGGCGGCCCGGTCGCGAAGAACCTCACCGACACCGAGCGCGAGGGTCTCGCGAAGGCCGTCGGCGCCAACGCGGGCGACTGCATCTTCTTCGGCGCGGGCGACCCGCGGGACGCGCGCGCCCTGCTCGGTGCCGCTCGCGTCGAGATCGCGCACCGCGTCGGCCTGATCGACGAGAACGCCTGGGCGTTCGCGTGGGTCGTCGACTTCCCGATGTTCGAGTCGGTCGACAAGCTCGACGCGGGCGACGTCGCGGTCGGTGGCGGCAACTGGACGGCGCTGCACCACGCGTTCACCTCGCCGACCCCGGAGTGGATCGACAACTTCGAGTCCGACCCGGGCAACGCGCTGGCCTACGCCTACGACGTGATCCTCAACGGCAACGAGCTCGGCGGTGGCTCGATTCGTATCCACCGCGCGGACGTGCAGCAGCGCGCGTTCAACGTCATGGGCATCGGTGCCGAGGAGGCGCAGGAGAAGTTCGGCTTCCTGCTCGACGCGTTCAAGTTCGGCGCGCCGCCCCACGGCGGCATCGCACTGGGCTGGGACCGCCTCTGCATGCTGCTCGCAGGTGCCGACTCGATCCGCGAGGTCATCGCGTTCCCGAAGTCGGGCGGCGGCTACGACCCGCTGACGGCCGCTCCGGCGCCCATCACGGCGCTGCAGCGCAAGGAGGCCGGTGTGGACGCGAAGCCGCAGGAGAAGGCGGCCGAGAAGACCGCCGAGAAGGCCGAGCAGAAGGCTTAACGATCTTTTCGCGCGCGGAGGCAACCTGCCGGGTGCCTCCGCGCGTCCCAGAACATGAGACCCGTTCGCCCGATCGGGCAGCTACTTGATCGGTATTGACCCAAGGGCGGCGATCGATCGGGTTGATCGGCACGTAGTGGGCAACGGAAGGTGTTTCCACACGTCCACACGTCGGAGGGGATCCGGAAACAGCGCGAGCCGTTATCAACGAGTAGTGGTGGTCGCAGTCTGGCCGGATTAGCGTCGGTCCGGCTCACGGACTTGGGGAGTAGGGTCGGAGGGGATGAGCGTGGAGATCACCGCGGGCCCTCCCGACACGACTTCACCTGAGATCGCAGACGCTGTCGGGGCGGCTGAACGCGTACTGACCAGAAGACTGGGCGCACAGGTGCGCCTCGCGGACCCCGAGACTCTCGGGGGTACCGGTCGTTCCGTCGTCATTCGCGTGAGAGTCGCCTCCTCGCCGTTCTCCATGCCGCGCACACTGGTCGTGAAGCGCTATCCCGCAGGCACCGGCGACCGCGACCCGTGGGCGCACGAGGCAGTCAGCCACCAGCTGCTCACCGCTCTTCCGGCCGAAGAGCGCGCCACCCCGGAACTCTTCGCCCACGACGCGGCGACGCGTCTGGTCGTGCTGGAAGACCTGGGCCGTGCGCCGCGGCTGTCCGAGAAGCTGCACGCGCCGGACGCGCGCGCCGCGGAACGCGGGCTGCTCTCGTGGGCACACGCCATGGGGCGCTTGCACGCCACGACGGCGGGCCGTGACGCGGACTTCGACGCGTTGATGCGCAGGGCCGGCGCGCAGTGCTGCCAGGATCCGATCGCGGTCGACGTGCACGCGGCGATCGCGGGCTTACCGGCGTTGCTGGAGTCCACCCTGGGCGTCGGCACGTCCCCGCAGGCCATCGAGTTCGCCGCCGAGTCCGCGCGGGCGTTCAGCACCTCGCGGCGCCGTGCCTTCAGCCCGTCCACGTCCTGTCCGGACAACCACCTGGTCACCTCGCGCGGTGTCCGGTTCGTCGACTTCGAGGGCGGCTGCGTCCGCGACATCGTGTTCGACGCCGCCGCGTTGCGCGTGCCGTTCCCGTCCTGCTGGTGCGGCTGGGGTCTGCCGCCGGGGATGTCCGAGGCCATGGTCGCCGCCTGGCGCGCCGAGGTCGGGTCGGTGTGGCCCGAGATGGACGACGACGCGGTGTTCTTACCGCGGCTGCTGGAAGCCCAGCTGCTGTGGGTGTGGCTCGCGACGTGGCGAGCGCTCTCCAAGCCCATGCCCAACGTTGTCAACGCGCCGCCGCGCAGTGTCGTGCTGACCGGCCGGTGGATCCGGCTGAGGTCCGACGCGTTGCTGCTGGGCGAGAAGACGGTCGCGTCGCACGCCGACGCGGTGATCGGGGCACTGGCCGACCGCTACGGCCCTGAGGTGCTCGAACTCCCGCTTTACCCAGCATTTCGCTGAACCGTTCCCGCACGGTCATTCCCGGATCACCGGGCCAGCTGATCCTGAACCGCGTGCTGGTGTTACTAGGTGACTCGACAGCGGTCGGGATCGGCGACCTCGTGCCCGGCGGATGGCGTGGCTTCGGCCCGATCCTCTCGTCCGCCTACTCGGACAACGGCTATCGCAACCACGCGGCCTCCGGTGCCAGGCTGGCCGACGTCAGACGCACCCAGCTGCCGCATGCGTTGCGCGACAAGCCCAGCGCGGCCGTCGTCATCGCCGGGGTGAACGACACGCTGCGATCCGACTTCTCCGTGCGGCGCATGCACGAGGACCTCGACCACGTCTGCCGTGAGCTGACCGCGGCCGGGGTCGCCGTCGTCACCGTGCGGTTCCACGACCAGGGCCGGGTGTTCAAGCTGCCGGGCCGGTTGCGGCGGGTGCTCAAGGACCGCATCGACGAGTACAACCGCGTGGTCGACGTCGTGGTCGCACGGCACGGTGTGCGGTGCGTCGACCTGCACACGATGCCCGGCGCCTACGAGCTGGACACGTGGGCCGTCGACCGGCTGCACCCGTCGGAGCGGGGGCATCGCATGCTGGCGCGGGCGTTCGCGGCCGAACTGCGCGCGGCCGGGCTCCAGTTCGGCGAGGTCAGCCTGGAGTGTTCCGGCGGACGCGAGCTGACGGTGTGGCACCACATGGCGTGGCTGATGCTCAAAGGGATTCCGTGGCTGTGGAAGCGCGGCGCCGACCTGCTTCCACTGCTGTGGGCCGACGAGTCGGCCGAGACGATCGGGCCGGTGCCGGGGGAAGTGCTCCCCGCCGACACCGGCCGTCTCTGACGATCAGCCCGTGGTCAGGTCGTAGAGGGTCTGGCCGCCCGCCGTCGTGGACTGGAAGGTCGCCGCGACCCACTCGGCGATCGCGCTGTCGCCACCGCGTCCGCCGCCGCCACCTTCGACGTAGTAGCGCACCTTGCCCTCCGCGACGAGCGCCTTGAACTCGTCGAGCGTGGGCGCGGGATCGCTGCCGTTCCAGCCGCCGATCGCGATCACCGACCGGCCGGACGCCAGCTGCAGTGCCGCCGCGCTCTGGGCGCCGGTCGTCGCGGCCGCCCACTCGGTGTCCGTGGCCTTCAGCAGCTGCACGACCTCCGTCGACGCGCCGCCTTCCCGCATGCCCATGCCGCCGCCCTGCTGCGAACGCGGGCCGGACAACGGGATCGACCCGCTGTGCGTCGTCGCGGCCGTGGCGAACGCGTAGCCGGACGTGCCGAGCAACGCCGCGACCACCAGCGCGGCCGCGATCCAGCGGCGTCCGTTCAGGCCGAACACCAGCGCGAACACGACGAGCGCGGTGACGGCCAGCAGGACCCAGCGCAGCCACGGCGTCCAGTCCGGCGTGCGGTCGAGCAGGATGAAGCCCCACACGCCGGTCGCCGCGACCATCGCCGTCAACGCCATCCGCACCGGGAAGTGGCCACGGCCGCGCCAGAGTTCCCGTCCGGCGATGCCGACCACGGCGGCGATCGCGGGCGCCAGTGCGACCGTGTAGTACGGGTGCGTGATGCCGCTCATGAAGCTGAACACCGCGCCGCTCACGAGCACCCAGCCACCCCACACCACCAGTGCCGCACGCGTGCGGTCGGTGCGGGGCGCACGGCGCAGGAACCAGAGTCCGGCACCCAGTCCGATCAACGCGGCGGGCAGCAGCCAGGAGATCTCCGGGCCCATGCTCGCGCCGAACAACCGCCCGATGCCCGTTTCGCCCCCGAAGCCGATGTTCCCGTTGCCGCCCATTCCGCCGCCACCGGGACCGCCGCCCTCACTGCCGAAGATGCGGCCGAGCCCGTTGTAGCCGATGGCCAGTTCCCACAACGAGTTGTTGGTCGACCCGCCGATGTACGGGCGGCTGTCCGCCGGCCACAGCTCGACCAGCGCGATGAACCACCCGGCCGACACGACGATCGCGACACCGGCGCCCAGCAGGTGCAGCAGCCGCTTGAGCGGTGAGGTGGGAGCCGCGATCAGGTAGGCCAGCGCGAGTGCGGGCAGCACCAGGAATGCCTGCAACATCTTGGTGAGGAATGCGAAGCCGATCGCGGAACCCGCGAGCGCCAGCCACAGTGGGCTCGCCTTCTCCAGCGCCCGCACCGTGCAGTACGCGGCCGCGACCATCAGCAGCACCAGCAACGCGTCCGGCAGGTTGAACCGGAACATCAGCGTGGCCACCGGCGTGAGCGCGAAGGCCGCGCCGGCGAACAGTGCCGCGGTCGGGCCCGACGTGCGTTTCACCGTGGCGTACAACAATCCCACTGCCGCAACGCCTTCCAGCGCCTGCGGAGCGAGCACGGTCCAGCTGGAGAAGCCGAACGCCTTCGCGAACAGCCCGCTCACCCACAGGAACGCGGGCGGCTTGTCGACGGTGATCGTGTTGCCGGGATCGAGCGAGCCGAACAGCAACGCCTTCCAGCTCTGCGACGCCGCCTGCGTTGCCGCCGCGTAGAACTCGTTGCCGTAGCCGGACGCGGTCAGGTTCCACAGGTACAGCACGGCGGCACCGGCGAGCAGGCCCAGGAACGCGATGCGGTGCAACAGTTTCGGGTCCCGGCGTTGCTGCGGCTGAGGTGGTGCGACGGGCGCGGGGGCGAGTGTGGCGGTCATGCCGTGACCCTTTCCGGTGCGGTGACCGGCAGGGCCGGCGTGGAGCGGCGCAACCGCGCGATGCCGCGCAGGTCGGCCAGTGCGGTGGCGAGGATGTCGACGCTGGAGTCCGGGTCCTCCACCCAGTCGACGGGGACCTCGTGGACGCGCAGTCCCGCGCGCTGGGCGAGGACGAGCAGTTCGGTGTCGAAGAACCAGCCGGTGTCCTCGACGTGGGGCAGCAGCCGGTGCGCGGCGCGGGCGTGGATCGCCTTGAACCCGCACTGCGCGTCGGTGATGTGCGTGCCGAGGGTGGCGCGCAGCAACACGTTGTAGCAGCGGGAGATCACCTCGCGTTTGGCGCTTCGGATCACCCGTGCCCCGTGCGCGAGCCTGCTGCCGATCGCGAGGTCGGAGTGCCCGGACAGCAGCGGCGCGACGAGTGGAGCCAGCGCGCGCAGGTCGGTCGAGAGGTCGACGTCCATGTACGCCAGCACTTCCGCGTCCGACACCGACCAGACCTCTTTGAGCGCACCGCCACGGCCCTTGCGCGGGAGGTGGACGCTGCGCACCTGGTCGTGCGCGCGCGTCAGGTTCTCGGCGATCTGGAGGGTGTGGTCGGTGCTCGCGTTGTCGGCGATGGTGATGCGGAAGTCGTGGGGGAAGAGCTTCGGCAGTTCGGTGAGCAGCCGGTCGACGCACCTCGGCAGGTCGCGTTCCTCGTTGTAGACCGGGATCACCACGTCGAGAGTCGTCATGACGCGTCCAGTTGGTAGAGGGTGGCACCGGCGACGGTGGTCGCGGTGTAGTTCTCGGCGACCCACGCGGCGATGTCGTGGGCGGCGTCGCTGCCGCTCTCGCCCTGCATCATCCGGCCGGCCGCGACGTAGTAGTGGATCTGTCCATTTCGGACCAGTTCCTGGAACTGCACCAGGGTCGGAGCGGGATCGGTGCCGTTGAAGCCGCCGAGCGCCATGACCGGCTGCCCGCTGGCGAGCTGGAGTCCAGCCGCGTTGTTGGAGCCGATGGTCGCGGCGGCCCACCGGTAGCTGCCCGCGTTGTCCTGCAACAGGGTCACGACCTCGGCGTCCGGTGTCGTGGCGTCGAGCAGGCCACCGCCCATGCCGCCCATCCGACCGTTCGACGGGCCCGCGACGGGCAGCGCGCCGGTGTGCGGGGTGGTGACGGTGGCGAAGGAGTACGTGGTGGGGCCGAGCAACGCGGCGATGAGCGCGACCGGGATGGCCCAGCGCATCGACAGCACCAGGCCGACCGCCGCGATCAGGCCCGTCATCAGCACCAGCACCGCGACGGGTGTCGAGAACTCGTTGATCAGCACGTAGCACTGCAGCGCGCTCAGTGCGACGGAACCCGAAAGCACCGCCGCGGCAACGGGTTCGCTGCGGCGGTCCCAGAGCTCGGTGGCCGCGATGCCGACGACGGCGGCGATCGCGGGTGCCAGTGCCACGGTGTAGTAGGAGTGGATGATCCCGTTCATGAAGCTGAACACCCCGGCGGTGACGACCAGCCAGCCACCCCACAACGCCAGCGCGGTGCGGGCGCGGCCCTTCGTCAGCCACAGCCCGGCGACCAGCAGCACCACCGCGGCCGGCAGCAGCCACGCGATCTGACTGCCCATCTCCGCGCCCAGCAGGCGGCTCCAGCCGGCGGAACCCCAGCCGCGGCCACCGCCGACGCTGCCGACCTCGTCACCGGTCAGGCGGCCGAAACCGTTGTAGCCCAGCGTCAGTTCGAGCACGCTGTTCGTCTGCGACCCGCCGATGTAGGGCCGGTCCGGCGTCAGTTCGACGGCGACGATCCACCAGCCGCCCGCGACGACCATGGCGCCGAAAGCGCCGAGCAGGTGCAGGAGTTTCTTACCCGCGGAGACCGGGGCGGCGAGCAGGTACACCAGCGCGAACGCGGGCAGCACCAGGAACGCCTGCAACATCTTGGTGAGGAAGCCGAAGCCGACCGCCACGCCCGCGAGTGCTAGCCAGAACGGGCTGGCGTTCTCGACCGCTCGGGTCACGCAGTAGGCGCCCGCGACCATCAGCAGGACCAGCAGCGCGTCCGGGTTGTTGAAGCGGAACATCAGCACCGCGACCGGGGTGAGCGCGAGCACCGCCCCGGAGATCAGCGCGGCCGCGGGGGAGAACCAGCGCCGCACCGTCGCGTACAGCAGCCAGACGCTGCCCACGCCCATCAACGCCTGCGGCACCAGGATGCTCCACGCGTTGACGCCGAACAGCCGCGCGGACAGGCCCATCACCCACAGCGAGGCGGGCGTCTTGTCGACGGTGATCGCGTTCGAGGCGTCCGACGAGCCGAAGAACCACGCCTTCCAGCTCGTCGCACCGGCCTGCGCGGCGGCCGAGTAGTAGGCGTTGGCCCAGCCCGAGTCCCCCAGCCGCCACAGGTACAGCGCGCCGGTCGCGATCAGCAGGACCGCCAGCGCCAGGCGTTCTCGTCTCATGGGGACGAGAGTCGCGGCCTAGCCTGGGTCGGTCGTGTGCTTCCGCTGTGAACGACCTGTGTGCAAGGAGACGGTGAACACCGTGCGCCCTGGCGTGCTCGCCACGGACACGTCGCCGTCGTGCGCGCCGACCACGGCCGACACGATCGACAGGCCCAGGCCGGTGCTGCCCGCCGCCCGTGAGCGCGAGGAGTCGCCGCGCGCGAACCGTTCGAAGACCTCCAGGCCCTCGGGGATGCCGGGGCCGTCGTCGGTGACGGTCAGGTCCACCTGTCCGTTGTGGACGGACAGGCCGGTCGTGACGGTGGTGCCCGGCGGGGTGTGCGCGCGGGCGTTGGACAGCAGGTTGCCGATGACCTGGTGCAGTCGTTGCACGTCACCGGGAACCGTGACGGGCTCGTCCGGTAGCGCGAGTCTCCAGCTGTGCTCGGGGCCCGCGATCCTGGCGTCGCCGACCACGTCCAGCACCAGCCTGGAGAGGTCGACGTCCTTGCTCTCCAACGGTCTTCCGGCGTCCAGGCGCGCGAGCAGCAGCAGGTCCTCGACCAGCGACGTCATTCGCACCGCCTCGGACTCGACCCGGCCCATCGCGTGGGTGACCTCGGGCGGCAGGTCGGCGTCGGTGCGACGGGTCAGCTCTGCGTAACCGCGGATGGCGGCGAGGGGTGTCCTGAGCTCGTGCGAGGCGTCGGCGACGAACTGCCGGACCCTGGTCTCGCTGTCGTGCCTGGCTTTCAGCGCCTCGCCGACGTGGCCGAGCAGCTTGTTCAGCGCGAGGCCGACCTTGCCGACCTCGGTCGCCGGATCGGTGTCCTCCTCCGGCACGCGTTCGGCGAGCGCGACCTCGCCCTCGTGCAACGGGAGTTCGGAGACGCGGGTCGCGGTGTCGGCGACCCGGTCGAGCGGCACCAGCGCGCGCCGCACGATCACCCTGCCCGCCAGGGCGACCGCCGCCGCTCCCGCGACGATGAGCCCGGCGAGGATCCAGACCATCTGCCACACGATGTCCGTGACGGTCGAGAGCGGCAGACCCTTGATCCCCATCCGGTCGGTCGTCACGCGGAACTCGCCCACCTCGCCGAGGTCGACGGTCCGCAGGCCCGACGGCGTGGCCGCCAGAGCCTTGAGCTCGTCAGTGGTGAGTCCGCGCGGCGCGGTCCATCCGGGCAGCTCGATCGTGCCGCTGATGCTGCCGTCGGGGAAGATCCTCGCGTTGATGCCGGGAGGGCCGTACTGCTGGCCGGGCGGTCCCGGCCGCAGGGTGGACACCTCGCGGTCGAGGTTGCTCATCAGGAACGCGTGCAGCGCGAGCACCGAGACGCCGCCGATCACCAGGCACAGCGCGGTGAGCAGGACGATCTGGCCGGAGACGAGCTGGGCTCGCAGCGTTCTAGGACGCAGGCTTGAGGACATAACCGGCGCCTCGCATCGTGTGGATCATCGGGGTGCGCCCGGCGTCGATCTTCTTGCGCAGGTACGAGATGTAGAGCTCGACGATGTTGGCCTGGCCGCCGAAGTCGTAGCTCCACACGCGATCCAGGATCTGGGCCTTGCTCAGCACGCGTTTCGGGTTGCGCATCAGATAGCGCAACAGCTCGAACTCCGTGGCCGTCAGGTCGATCGAGGCGCCGGCGCGTTCGACCTCGCGCGTCTCCTCGTTCAGCGACAGGTCGCCGACGATCAGCCGGGTGCCCGCGTCCGCGTCGGTCACGCCGGTGCGCCGCAGCAGTGCGCGCAGCCGCAGCACGACCTCCTCCAACGAGAACGGCTTGGTGACGTAGTCGTCGCCGCCCGCGGTGAGCCCGGCGATGCGGTCCTCCACGGCGTCCTTCGCGGTCAGGAACAGCACGGGCAGGATCGGCGCCTCGGCGCGCATCCGGCGCAGCACCTCGAAGCCGTCGAAGTCCGGCAGCATCACGTCGAGCACCACCACGTCCGGTCGGAACTCGCGCGCGGTCCGCACCGCCGAAGTCCCGTCGAGGGCCGTGCGCACGTCCCACTTCTCCATGCGCAGCGCCATCGACATCAGCTCGGCCAGAGTGGACTCGTCGTCGACCACGAGCACCCTGACCGGCTGTCCGTCCGGCCTGCGGAGTTCGGTCTTCATCGCGCGCATGGCTCCCATCGTGAATGCCGATCCTGTGTACCAGCTGTGAGCGATGCGCACAGGTCGTGCCTACGTCAGGCACAGGTTCGGCACAGCCGGGACCACCACGGTGGCTGTCATGACCGAACAACAGCCCCCGGAGTGGGGCGCACCCCAGCAGTCCGCCGAACCTGCGGCGCGCCCGGCGTGGACCGCGAAGAAGACGGTGGCGGCCGTGGCCATCGCCGTCGCGATCGCCGGTGCCGGTGGCGTCGCGATCTACGCCGCCAGCGGCACGAACCAGCAGACCGGAGCCGGCGGCATGGGCCCCGGCGGCATGGGCGGAGCGCCGCCGGACGGTGGCGGCGGCATGCGCGGCGGTCTCGGGTTCGGCACGGCGACGCACGGCGAGTTCCAGTCCGGTGAGGTCACCGCGCTCAGCGACTCGTCCATCGAGGTGAAGTCCACCGACGGCTACACGAAGACGTACGTGATCGACGCCGAGACCGTGGCCGAAGGTGTCGAGAAGGGGGACACGGTCACCGTGATCGCCACCACAGAGGACGGCAAGTCCGTCGCGTCCAGCGTGGTCGAACCTGGTCAGCGCGGTCAGCGGGACGGGCAGGCCCCTCCCACGAGGTGATTTGGGGTCAAGTGTGAGCGGTTATGGTCGGGTGATCAGCCCGACCACAACCGGAGGTGAGCGGCGTGCGCACGTTCACACTGACTGTGATGGGGTCGACAGACCTGCACGGCAATCTCTTCAACTGGGACTACTACCTCAACCGCGAGTTCGACGACTTCGCGCACAACGACGTCGGGCTCGCGAAGATCTCGACGCTCGTGAACGACGTGCGTGCCGCCGTGGGACGCCAACGGACGTTGCTGCTCGACGCCGGTGACACCATCCAGGGCACACCGCTCGCGTACTACTACGCGAAGGTCGAGCCGATCACGCGCGGTGCGCACGTCCATCCGATGGCCGCCGCGATGAACGCCATCGGCTACACGGCCGCCGCGCTGGGCAACCACGAGTTCAACTACGGGCTGCCGGTGCTGCGGACCTTCGAGCGGCAGCTGGAGTTCCCGCTGCTGGCGGCCAACGCGCTGGACGTGGCCACGGGCCTGCCCGCGTTCCAGCCGTACGTGGTGAAGACGGTGTGGCTGACCGGCGGGGCGCCGTTGCGGGTCGGGATCCTCGGGCTGACGAACCCCGGGATCGCGGTGTGGGACCGCGCCCACGTCGACGGCGTGCTGACGTTCCCCGGTCTGGTGGAGCAGGCGCTGCACTGGGTGCCGGAGGTGCGGCACAAGTCCGACCTGGTGATCGTGGTGGCGCACTCCGGTGCCGACCTGTCGTCGTCGCTGGGCGACCAGGTGCCGTTCCCGGAGAACTGTTCCGAGCTGCTGGCGGAGACGGTGCCGGGGATCGACGCGGTGCTGGTCGGGCACGCGCACGTGGAGATCCCGTCGCGGTTCGTCACGAACAAGGTGACGGGGCGGCCGGTGCTGCTGACCGAGCCGCTGTACTCGGGCAAGCGGTTGTCTGTGATGGAGTTCGACCTGCGCTACGACGGGCGCTGGGAGCTGGCGGACTCGCGGTCGTCCGTGCTGTCGTCGGCCACGGTGGCGGAGGACCCGCGGATCGTGCGGCTGCTGCGGCACGACCACGAGCGGGTCGTGTCGTACGTCAACGGCCGGGTCGGCACCTGTGCGTCGGCGATGTCGGCCGCGCGGTCGCGGTTCGAGGACACGCCCGCGTTGCGGTTCATCAACCACGTGCAGGCGCTGGAGGTCGCGAAGTCCACCTCGTTGCCGGTGGTGTCGTTGTGCGCGCCGTTCAACCGGGCCGCCGCGATTCCGGCGGACGAGGTGTCGCTGCGGGACGTCGCCGGGCTCTACATCTTCGACAACACGCTGGTGGGCGTGCGGATGACCGGTGGGCAGCTGCGCGACTTCCTGGAGGAGTCGGCGCGGTACTTCCTGCAGGTGTCCGGTCCCGGCCCGTTCTCGGCGGCCGAACTGTCCGCCGACGTGCCGGACTACAACTTCGACATCGCCTACGGGCTGACCGCGCCGCTGACCTACGACGTCGACATCTCGCAGCCGGTCGGGTCGCGGATCGTGGATCTTCGGTTCGGTGGTGAGCCGGTCTCGGACTCGTTCGAGTTCGCCGTGGCCGTGAACAACTACCGGCAGGCGGGCGGCGGCGACTTCCCGCACATCGCCTCGGCGCCCGTGCTGCACAACCAGCAGCAGGAGATCCGGCAGTTGCTGATCGACTGGGTGAAGGCCGCTGGCGTGCTCGATCCCGCCGACTTCGCGGGCTCCGACTGGCGTCTGATGGCGGGCGGCGAGCCTGTCGTGGTCTCCACGAACGAGTGAATTCGGGCGCGGTGTCCTGGGTGTTCCGGTCCAGGTGGTGGCACCCGGTCGGCCGAATGAGATAGGCCAGCCCCGTGCAGTTGCCGCTCCGCGTCTTCGTCGGCGCTCTGGTCGTGCCGGCGTTGCTCGCCGCGGTGGGCCTCGCCGCGCAGCCCGCTCCACGCGTGTCCCCTGGCCACCTGGTGCTCGCGGTGCGGTCGTCGGAGATCGTGCTGGCGGGCACCGCCGCGTCCGCACAGGAACGTCAGGAGGTCGTGGACGCCGTGCGCGCGCTGACCACGTTCCGGATCACCGACGTGATCACCCCGGACGCCGGCGAACGCCTGCCCGTCTCCGCGGCGCAGGCCGCCGCGCTGCTGGGCGCCGTGCTGGACCGGGACGTCACCGACTTCACCGGCGTCGTGCACGCCGGACACCTGACCGCGTCGGCACGCGTCGCGACCCCGGAGCACGCGGGCGCGCTGAGCGACGCCCTGCGCTCGGCCGCTCCCGGACTGCGCGTCGACGAGGACTTCACGACTACGGGCTAGGAGCTGTTCGGTGTTCGGGTTCTTCTTCCAGATGTTCCTGCTGTGCGCGGGCGCGTTCCTCGCCGGCGTTCTGCTGACCTGGCTCACCATGCGCGCCCGCGACTCCTCCGCGGTGGTGGAGGCCGCGCCTCTGTCGATCATGGAGGAGCCCGCCGCCGTCGCGCCCGCGATCAAGGCGAACTCGCGCACGATGATGTTCCACACCCCCGAATCGCCCTACTACAAGCGCATGAAGGGCGACGCGTTCTTCCACTCGCCGGAGGACGCCCGCCGCGCCGGCTACACGATGTGGACGCCCCGCCCGCGCGTGCCGGCCGTCAGCGCTTAGCCCGCGCGCAGCCAGGCGTCGAGTTCGAGGTAGTCGGCATCGGTCAGGCCGTGCCGCGGGTTCACCTTGTGCAGCAGTGCTTTGCCGTGGTGCTGGGCGACCCAGGCGCGGTCCTTCTTGCCGATCTCGTCGTCCACCCAGACGAACGGCCTGGTGCCCGCCAGCGCGACCAGGCCGCGGGTCTTCCAGTGCAGGCCCTGGCGCGCGTCGGCGGCCTCGGCGGCCGGGTCGTCCGGCCAGGTCGCGACCGGCAGCGTCGGCAGGCCGAGCAGGGGCGCGATGTGCGCGTTGGCGTCGTCCATCCAGGTCGTGGCCCACATCAGTTCGCACGGCAGGGCCGTGAGCCACGGGCCGTGTGCGGGGTCGAGCCGTGCGAGGCCCGGAGTGCCCGGGACGCCGTCGCCGAAGGGGAGCAGCGGGCCGTCGACGTCGAGGAACAGGATCGGGAGCGCGGCCATGGCGGGCAGGGTAGGCGGCACCTCGTAAGCTCGCCACGTGATTGCCGACGTGATCAAGCCCGGGCTCGACGTGCTCTTCTGCGGCATCAACCCCGGCCTCGTGTCGGAGGCGACCGGGCACCACTTCGCGCGGCCGGGAAACCGGTTCTGGCCCGCCCTTCATTTGTCCGGTTTCACGCCGTCTCAGTTCGCGCCCGGCGAGCAGGAGAAGCTGCTCGACCTCGGGCTGGGCATCACGAACGTCGTCGCGCGGCCCAGTGCCAAAGCCGACGAATTAACAATTGACGAAATGCGTCAAGGTGGGATCGCGCTCGCTGAAAAGGTCGAGCAGTATTCACCGAAGGTTCTCGCGGTACTCGGTGTGACGGTCTATCGTGCCGCCTTCGGCCGCAAGAAGGCGCAGGTCGGGGCGCAGCAGGACACCGTGGGCGGTGCTCGGGTGTGGGTGCTGCCGAATCCGAGCGGGCTGAACGCGCACTGGCAGTTGCCGGCGTTGGCGGAAGAGTTCGGGCGACTCAAAGCCAGCCTCTAGAAACAGAACAAAAGTTCACATTCATGCCCACTGAAAGTGGGCTGGACGTAGTGTGCTCTGGTCTGGTTGCATCCAGATCTGCGTCCGTTCGAGTGCATTCACTCTGAAGTGGAACCCCCGCGCATCGGAATGCGTCAAAATTTGGCAATGCCGTGCAGAACTTGGTGAATGTTCAACACTGGTGGGGGGCGCAGTGGAGGTCAGGATTCTCGGGCCGGTCGAGCCGTCTGTGCCGCCGAAGCCCGCGCAGATCTTAGCCGTCCTGGCGGTCGAGTGCGGCAGGATCGTGCCCGTCGAACGGCTCATCGATCTCATCTGGGGCGAGGAGCCGCCGCCGCAGGCGCGCAAGTCGCTGCAGGTGCACATCTCCAGCCTGCGCCGCTCCGGGCTGCCGGTCGAGCACCGGGCGGCGGGCTACGTGCTCAACGCCGACCCCGACAGCGTCGACCTGCACGCGTTCCGCAGGCTCGTGACCAGGGCGGGCGACGAGGCCGACCTCAAGGTCAAGGCCGAGGTCCTCAACGAGGCCCTGCAGCTCTGGCGCGGCACGCCGGTGGTGTTCGCGCAGACGCTCGACGTGCAACGGCTCGCGGCCGCCGAGGCGTGGGTCGACGCCGAACTGGCGCTGGGACGGCACGCCGAGCTGATCGACCGGCTCGGGGCGTTCGTCGCCGAGTACCCGCTGGCCGAACGGCTGCGCGGGCAGCTCATGACGGCACTCGCACGGGCTGGGCGGCGCGCGGACGCCATGCGGGTGTTCCGCGAGACGCGCAAGGTGCTCGTCGACGAGCTCGGGGTCGAGCCCGGCGAACAGCTCCAGCAGCTCTACCGGGACGTGCTGGAGGGCTCGCGGGACAGCCGCCGCAACTACCTGCCGCGCGACGCGGGCGACTTCACCGGGCGCGACCGGGAGCTGAGCAGGCTCCTCGACAGCGACGGCGGCGTGTGGTGGATCGAGGGACCGGCCGGCGTCGGCAAGTCGGCGCTCGCGGTGCACGCGGCGCATCGGCTCGCCGACCGGTATCCGGACGGGCAGCTGTTCGTCGACCTGCACTCGCCGTCCGGGGCGCTGGACGCGTTGCTGCGCGCGATGGACGTGCCGAGCGAACGGATTCCGGAGTCCGCCGAGGAACGCGCGGCGCTGTGGCGGGCCACGGTCGGCGGGCGGCGCGTGGTGATCGTGCTGGACGGCGTCACGAGCGTCTCGCAGGTCAGGCCGCTGTTACCGGGCAGCCCCGGCTGTCTGACGCTGATCACGAGCCGCAGCAGGCTGTGCGGGCTCGAAGGCGTGCGGCGCATCCCGTTGGACGTGCTGAGCAGCGACGAGGCCGTCACCCTGCTCCAGCGCATCCTCGGCGACGACCGGGTCTCCGCCGAACCCGATCAGGCCCAGGAGGTCGCGCGGCTGTGCGGGTACCTGCCGCTCGCGGTGCGGATCACCGGCGCGCGGCTGGCCGGTCGCGGGCACTGGCCGGTGTCGAAGCTGGTCAGGAGACTCTCCGACGAACGCAGCAGGCTCGACGAGCTCGTCGCGGACGACCTCGCGGTGCGGTCCAGTCTGGAGCTGACCTACCGGGCGCTCGACGAGAACGTCCGCCGCGCGTACCGGATCTTCGGGTTCCTCGGGCTGCCAGAGGTGCCGAGCTTCCTGTGGGTGCACCTGCTGGACGAGGACGTGCTCGACCAGCTCGTGGACGCGCGGCTGCTCGACGTCATCGGCAGCGCGCGGTACCGGATGCACGAGCTGGTGCGGCTGCACGCCCGCGAGCTCGCCGAGGCGGAGGACCGGCAGCAGGAACGAGAAGACGTCGTCAGAAGGGCCGTGGTCGCCGCTCTGTCCACTGTGGATGGACTGACCGAGCAGCTCTTCCTCGCCGTGCCGCGGATGCAGGACTCGCTGGGCATCGTCGCGACGGCGGCCCGCCCGACCGACAAGGACGCCTGGTTCGCGCGCGAGGAGTCGTTGCTGACCAAGCTCGTGGAACGCGCGGCGGAGCTCGGCCTCGCGGAGATCGCGTCCCAGCTGGCCGAGGTGCTGGTGTTCGCCTGGTTCGGGCTCAGAAACCGTTACGAGGCTTGGGAACGAACACACACAGCGGCGCTGGAGGCCGTGTGGAGGACCGGAGATCTGCGCCTGGAGGCGGTGCTGCGGTGCAGCCTCGGGCAGATGCACTACAAGCGCGACAACCTGGTCGAGGCGCGGTCGTGGTTCGACACCGCGCAGACGTTGTTCGTGGACATGGGCGACCGGCGCGGCGAGGCCGTGGCGATGAACGGCATCGGCATGGTGTGCCGCGATCTCGGCCAGTACCCGTGCGCGCTGGAGGCGCTCGGCCGGGCCCGTGAGCTGATGGAGTCCCAGGACCTCGAGGGCGAAGCGCACGCGCTGTACGGAATCGGCTCCATCAAACGGGAACTCGGCGACGACGACGGTTCGTTCGAGACTCTCCGCCTCGCCGAGTCCATCTACCAGAAGGCGCGCAGCCGCAGGGGTGAGGCGCTGGCGGCCCGCGGGATCGGGCTCGTGCACCGCGCCCGCGGCGAGCTGGACCTCGCGGAGGACCACATCCGGCGCGCCCACGAGATGGTCGCGGGCACCGGTGACGAACTGCTCGGCTGCTACACCGCCCAGGCGTGGGGGAAGGTGTTGCTGCGCAGGGGTTTGCTCGATCCCGCCGAAGGACTGCTGCGGCAGGCGCTGGACGGCTGCCGCGACGTCGGCGACCGGTTCGGCGAGGCGCTCGTCCGCCGCACGGTGGGGGAGTGGCGGCTCGCGGCGGGCGACCACGCCGGCGCGCGGGTGGCGCTGACCGACCTGCTGCCGGTGTGGAACGACCTGAGCCTGCCGCTGTGGCGGGCTCGGACGCTTCGGGACCTGGGAGCGGTCCACGCCTGTCTGGGGGACGTCGAAGGCGCGGACCGCTCCTGGGCCGAGGCCGCAGAGCTCTTCACGCGACTGGGCACCAGAGAGATGGGGGAGGTGCACCAGTGGCCTGCTCAATGGGCCCCGCGTGCACTCAGCCGGTGATCTTGTTGTACTTCCAGGGAGCGTAGCCACCGCTCTTGAGCGACGAGATCGTGACGGTCTCGTGGTCCATGTCGGTGGCGGTGCTGCCCTCTTCGTAGATCCACGCTGACGTCTTCGCGGAGCTCGTCCACTTCTCGAACAGCTTCACGTGGCCGTTGCGCAGGATCATGTCGCCCGGCTTGAGGTTCGCCCAGGAGATCTTCGTGGCGACCTCGTCCAAAGTGGACGTGTTGCGGCTGGTCGTCAGCTTCCACGCCATGGAGACGAAGCCGGAGCAGTCGGTGCGGTACTGCTTGCCGTGGTTGACGTCCCACGCGTAAGCGGTCTGGCTGTACGGAACCTTGCGGTCCCACCAGTTCTTGGCCCGGCTGATGACCTCGGTGCGGGTGATCGAGCCGCCGTACCCGGCCGCCGCCTGCACCTGCGAGAGGGACGTCTCCTGCTCGGCAGGACCCTCCGGTGCGGCCTGGGCGATGCCGCTCATGCCGCCCAGCAGTCCCAGCGAGATCGCGGTCGCCGCGAGGGCGTGGCGAATGCGCATGGTTGTAGCTCCGATCGACTTGCTGTTGGTGATGACCGGAACTGTCCACGGTGGCGCCAAAGAACGGCCTAAAGCCGATTTAGGCGTTCCTTTACCGCTGCTTCCTAGCTTTCGCGGCACCTTGGGCATAAGGAGAGAGCACATGTTCGTTCGCACGATCGCAGCCGTGATCGCGATGTTCGCCGCTCTGATCATGGGCGCGTCCGTCGCGTCGGCGGCCCCGGCCAAGTACACCCACTCGCAGGCGACCGCGCAGCTCAGCGCCGCCGGCATCAGCTGGACGTCCAGTGGTGGTTGCAGCAACCGCAACCAGTCGAACTGCACCTCGTTCGAGCAGATCAACCAGACGACCATCGCGGGTGCCAAGACGTTCAAGAGCGCGTCGGGCTGTGCGCTGACCATCACCGGCGGCACGGAGACCGGCCACGCGTCGGGCACGTACTCGCACTGGAACGGCTACAAGGTGGACTACCGGCTGACCACCTGCGTCACGAACTACATCAAGGGCAGCTTCTCGTCCATCGGTGGCAACAAGTGGAAGTCGAACGCGGGCAACATCTACTACCTCGAGTCGAACCACTGGGACGTCACGTACCACAACTGCGGTTGCTGATTTAGCGCCGAGGCCGGTAGTAGGTTGGTCGGGTGACCACACTCGGCGCCGTCTACCGGCCTCAGCTTCCGCCCGAGAACCTGCGATCCGTCGTCCTGGCCGCGGAGGAGTCCGGTGTGGACTCGTTGTGGCTGTGGGAGGACTGCTTCCTGGAGAGCGGCATCGCCTGCGCTTCCGCCGCCCTGGCCTGGACTTCCCGGCTGAAGGTCGGCGTCGGGCTGCTGCCGGTGCCGTTGCGCAACGTCGCGATCGCCGCGATGGAGGCCGCGACGCTGGACCGGTTGTTCCCGGGTCGCGTCACGATCGGCGTCGGGCACGGCGTGCAGGACTGGATGGGCCAGGTCGGCGCACGGGTCTCGTCGCCGTTGACGTTGCTGCGCGAGTACACGGACGCGTTGAAGGCGCTGCTGGCAGGCGAACGGGTCACCGTCGAGGGCCGGTACGTCAAGCTGACCGGCGTCGCGCTGGACTGGCCGCCGGCCGCACCGATGCCGATCTACGTGGGCGGACTCGGCCTGAAGACGCTGGACCTGGCGGGCGAGGTCGGCGACGGCACGATCCTCGACGCGTCGGCCGATCTCGACCGGGTCCGGGCCATCAGGGCCACCCGCGAGCACCCGTTGGTCGTCTACGTCGAGACGGACTCGCGTGACCGCGCGTTCGTCACGGACCTGGTCGCGCAGGTGGCCGAAGCGGGCGCTACCAGCGTGATCTTGCAGCAGTCCGCCACGAGCGAGGACCCCGAAGGGTTCGTTCGTTTCGTGGGATCACTCGATGGTGTGAGCGCATAGCGTCGTAGATAACGGCGGATACCTCCGTGCGATGGAACGGTCATGGGCCTTTCGTCGCTGTTCGGGGAGGTAAGCATGCTCGGGCGCAAGAACCGCCGGATCGCAGAGCTGCAGCGGGCCGTGGAGAGCCTGCAGGAACTCCTCGCCCGAATCGGTGACGCCCGGTCAGCGCAGACCGACGTGCTGGACGAGGTCGACAGAGCCGGTGCCGAACTAGTAGCGCTGCGGCACCGGATCAAGAACGCGCGCGCCGAACTCCAGCCCCTGAAGGAAGAACTGACCCTCCAGCGGGCAGGTGTGTTCCGCGCCGACGCCGCCGCGGACCACCAGGCGCAGCTCGACCTCATCCACGACGAGATGAAGACCCTGATCAAGACCGGCACGGCGATCGAAGGTAGCGGGCAGGTCACCTACAACGGATCGGACGCGACCGGCCGCAGGCTCGTCGAGGACTGGTCAGCGCTGATGCTCCGCTCGTACAACTGCGAGGCCGAGAACTGCCTGCGCATGCTGCGAGCCGGTGGCCTGGACGCGGCGAGAAGGCGGCTCGATCGCTCGGCGTCGGCGATCGAACGCCTCAGCGGGACGTTCGCGCTCCGCGTCTCGCCGCGTTACCAGGCCTTGCGCACGTACGAGCTCGAACTCACCGCCGACCACCTGCAGCGCAAGGCGGAAAGCCGCCGCACCCGCCGAATCGCCTCCTGACCAGCTGAAACCGCACTTCAGCACCCTTTCACTAGGTAACTAGTGAAAGGGTGCTACGGTGGTGCGCATGGGACAGAGGGAGCACCCGCCGGTCCTGGCGGAGGAGCTGGGGAAGAAGTACTCGCGGGGCTGGGCGTTGCGCGACTGCACGCTCGAGATCCCGGCCGGTCGGATCGTCGCGCTCGTCGGGCCGAACGGGGCCGGCAAGAGCACGCTGATGGGCATGATCACCGGGTTGCTGCGGCCGACGACGGGCCGGATCTCGGTGTTCGGGGACGCGCCCAACGGGCGTGGGATGCATCCGGCCGTGGCGTTCCTGACGCAGGCCAAGCCGTTGTACCCGCAGTTCACCGTCACGGAGACGCTCCACTACGGCCGCAACGCCAATCCCGGCTGGGATCAGGCGTACGCCGAGGAGCTGGTCGAGAAGGCGCAGGTGCCGTTCGCGGCCAAGGTCGGCACGCTCTCGGGTGGGCAGCGGACGCGGGTCGCGCTCGCGCTGGCGCTCGGGAAGCGGCCGAGACTCCTGATGCTGGACGAGCCGCTCGCCGACCTCGATCCGCTGGCGCGCGAGAACGTCCTGCAGACGCTCGTGGAGGAGTGCCGGACGCAGAAGATCACGGTGCTGTTGTCGTCGCACGTGCTGGCGGAGCTGGAAGACGTGTGCGATCACCTCGTGCTGCTGGCCGACGGACGCGTGCGGCTCGCGGGTGACGTCAGCGAGCTGCTGGCGGCGCACGCGGAGCACCGGACGCTCAGTCAGCTCGCGCTCGCCTACATGCGGATGGAGGTCGCGGCATGACCTGGATCGTGTGGCGTCAGCAGCGGCCCGTGGTCATCACGCTCGTCGCCGGGCTGGTCGTGGCGGTGGTGGCGATCCTGTTGCTGCGGGTCGGAATGGTCGCCGACCTCACCGCGCGCAACCTCCTCGACTGCGTGGGCAAAGGGGTGGAGGCGTGCCGGGGTTCGGCGGCCAGCGAGTTCCAGACCACGTGGTTCGACAGGATGCACCTCGCTGAGGTCACGGTGCTGGCGGCGCCCGCGCTGATCGGCGTTTTCGTCGGGGCGCCGTTGTTCGCGCGGGAGTTCGAGCAGGGCACGCACGCGCTGGCGTTCACGCAGTCGGTCAGCAGGACGCGGTGGATGGCGACCAAGTTCGTCGTCGCCGCGCTGCCCGCGCTCGTGGTGGTGGTCGCCTACCAGCTGGTCGTGCACAGCTGGCTGGACGCGGCGGGGAAGCTCGGGCCGCTGAGCATGGGGCCGTTCTACTTCACGACCTTCGACGCCCACGGTGTCTCGCCGGTCGCGTACACGCTCTTCGCCTACACGCTCGGCATGTTCGCGGGCGCGGTGTTCAAGCGGACGCTGGTGGCGATGACGTTGACGCTCGGGCTGTTCATCGCGCTGCGCACAGTGCTAGTCGGGGTGCGCGAGTTCCTGATCACGCCGACCAGGGTGCTCTCCGACGACCTGGACACCACCGAGGTCGTGCGCGGTCCGCTGGTGGTGGAGTCCGGCTTCCTGGACGCTCAGGGCGCGGTGGTCACCGATCCGGGGCCGATGATGAACTGCGCCGTCAAGGGGGACGTGCAGGGAGTCGTCGACTTCGAGGTCTGCTACCGGGCGAACGGGCTCGCGAAGCGGTTCTGGGACGTCATCCCCGTCGACCAGGCGACCACGCTGCACCTGGTCGAAGCGTCGATCTTCACGGGGCTCGCGGTGCTGTTCGTGCTCGGCTCGGTGTGGGCCGTGCGCAGGCAGGTGTGACGGACGGCGATCGCGGGACGGTGGACACCTATGCTGGGCGGCGTGATCGAGTTCCGCATCGATCGGCACTCCGGGGTGTCCACCTATCTCCAGATCGCCGCGCAGGTCAAGCAGGCCATGAGGATGGGGCTGCTCGGACCCGGCGACAAGCTGCCGACGGCACGCGAGGTGGTCGAGTCCACCAGGGTCAACCCCAACACCGTGCTCAAGGCGTACCGCGAGCTCGAACACGAGGGTCTCGTGGAGGGCCGCCGGGGCATGGGCACGTTCGTCACCGCCTCGCTCGCCACCGACGCGGCGAAGGCGGACGCGCCGCTGCGGCAGGACCTGGAGCAGTGGATGGACCGCGCCGTGGACGACGGGCTGTCGGCCGACGAGGTCGACGCGATCTACACCGACGTGCGGGGCACGCACTACTGATGTCCACTGTGGACTTGGGAGCACGATGAACGCCAGTCCTGTGCAGGCGGAGAACGTCGCGAAGCACTTCGGGCGCACCAGAGCGCTCGACGGCTGCTCGTTCGCACTGCCGGAAGGCAGCGTGACCGGGCTGGTGGGACCGAACGGCGCGGGCAAGAGCACGTTGCTGTCGCTGATCGCCGGGCTCGCGAAGCCCACCAGCGGTGAGATCTCCGTGCACGGCACCGCGGTGCACGGCCGGATGCACCCCGACGTGTCGCTGCTGACCCAGAAAAGGCCGCTCTACGACCAGTTCACCGTCAGCGAGATGATGCGGGCGGGCGCGGCGATGAACGACCGCTGGTCGTCCGCCAGGGCGGACGAGGTGCTGGATCTCCTTGCGGGCGTGGACAAGGACGCGAAGGTGCGCACGTTGTCCGCCGGCGCGCGCACGCAGGTCGCGATCGCGCTGGCGGTCGGCCGGCTGCCGAAGGTGCTGCTGCTGGACGAACCGCTGTCCGACCTCGACCCGTTGGCGCGCGACGAGACGTTGCGGATCGTCATGACCGAGGTCGCGGAACGGGGCACGACGGTCCTGCTGTCGTCGCACCTCCTCACCGACATCGGCGACGTCTGCGACCACCTGCTGCTGCTGGACGAGGGCCGCGTGCAGGTGACGGGCGACATCGACGGGATCCTGGACGAGCACCGGGTCGTCGTCGGGCCCGCCGGGCTCGACCTGGAGACGGACGGCGTCGTGGTCGACACCTCGCACACGCCCCGCCAGACGACGGCGCTCGTGCGTGGTGGCGTTGTGCCCGAGGGCTTCGAGACCACGCACCCCGATCTGGAAGCGCTGGTCATGGGCTATCTGCGGGCGTCACGCACCCGCAAACTCGCCCGCACTCAGTAGAGGGCCTTGTTCACGCCCTGGATCAGCGTTTTGTAGAGACCGCCCGCCGCACCCCACCGGGCCAGCGCCGCCCGTGCCGCGTTCGCCCCCGCCGCGCCGTGCACGCCGCCGCCCGGCCACGCCGACGAACCCGCCAGGTAGAGCCGGTCGAACGGGGTGTCCGCGCGGCCGAGTCCCGGCACCGGCCGGAAGACCAGCTGCTGGTGGATGCCCCCGGTGCCGCCGTTGACCGAGCCGATCTCGGCCGGTCCGAGCACCGAGCGCCCGAGGACGCGGGACCGGAAGCCGGGCGCGCGTTCCTCGATCATCAGCTCCAGGCGGTCGGCCCGGCGCTTCAGCCGTTCCGGCGTCCAGTTCCCGCCCAGCGGCACGTGCGTGTACGCCCAGGCGGCCTCGGTGCCCGCGGGGGAGCGGGTCGGGTCGGTCGTCGTCATCTGGCCGATGAGCATGAACGGGTTGCGCGGCACCTTTCCGCAGGCCAGTTCGTGGGCCACGGTGGCCATGCCGTTGACGTCGCCGCCGAGGTGGATCGTGCCCGCCCGCGCCGCCTCCGGGTTGGTCCACGGGATCGGGCCGGACAGCGCCCAGTCGACCTTGATCGTGTCGGTGTCCCACTGGAACCGCTTCAGGTCGTCGGCGAGCTTCGCCGGCAACGCGTCGGCGCCGATCAGGTCCAGGTAGAGCGACGGCGCGGGCACGTCCGCCAGCACCGCGCGGCGTGCGCGCACGACCGAGCCATCGGCCAGACGCACCCCAACGGCGACACCGCGCGCGTGCAGCACCCCCGTGACCTGGGCGTTCGTCTCGATGCGGCCGCCGAACCGGCGCACCAGCGAGGCCGTCAGCTCACCCGCCCCGCCGCGGGGGACCGGGTTGCCGACCTCCTGCGCGAGCATCGCCAGCAACCAGCCGAAGCCCGCGCCGCCGGCCTGGTCCGGGCCGAGGTCCGTGTGCATCGTGTTGCCCGCCAGCAACACACGGGCGCCCTCGCCCTCGAAGAGCTCCTCGCCCAGCCGGCGCACCGGCAACGTCAACAGGCGCGCCAGCCGCAGGGCGTCGCCGACTCCCGCCGAAAGCAGCAGGGAAAGACCACCGCGCACGGGTGGAAACGGTTGCAACAGAGAGTGAAGTACCGCGTCGCGCACCTGGAGCCATCGCGCGTACTCCGTTTGCCAGCGTTCCGCGTCCGAGTGGGCAAAAGTGCCGACGGATTTGGCCGTTTCCGCGACATCTCGCGAGAGCAGAGCCACTCGGTCATCCGGCAGAACGTGCGCTAGTACGGCCGGAGCGTGCTGCCACTGGACGTCGAGGCCCAACGCGCCGAGCACCGGCGAGCCCATGCCGAGCGGGTAGAAGGCGCTGAAGACGTCGTTGGTGAAGCCCGGCGCGGTGAGCTCTGCCGACGTCACGGCCCCGCCGGGCTTGTCGCGCTGCTCCAGCACGAGGACGTCCCAGCCCGCGTCCGCGAGCAACGTCGCGGCCACCAGCCCGTTCGGCCCGGACCCGATGACGACCGCGTCGACCTCGTTCACGCACGCCTCCCCAAAACGATGTCCGGGCCACGATTCCAGATCTTCACGCGTTCGGATGCGTCCGTACGGAGGTGTGAAATTCGGCCGGGAACGCCGTATCTCATTTCGTTCGGCACCGAAGAGCTAGCACACTCCGTAGTCGAGCGGTAGTCACATGAACCTTACGTATCTGTGTTCCGTACCACATAGAGAGGCATTATGTGACGACGAAATCAATACTGAGCTACCGCTTAGTATGCCGAGATCATTTGGACAAGGACTGCTGCATGCCCCTCCGCCGTGTACTGCCCACCGCCGCCTTGGCGCTCGCCGTCCTCGTGGCCGGTTGTGGCGCCAAGACAGACGAGAAGGTCCAGGTGAAGACCGGGCCGGGCGTTACCGACGACACGATCTCGCTCGGCATCCTCACGGACATGACAGGCCCGTTCAAAGCCTCCGCGCTGACCCGCATGAAGGGCTACGACCTGTACGTCAAGCAGGTCAACGACCGCGGCGGCATCTGCGGGCGCAAGATCGAGCTCAAGCAGAAGGACCACGCGTACGACGTGCAGAAGGCGCTCGACGCGTACTTCGACCTGGAGCCGCAGGTGCTCGGTCTGCTGGAGCTCGCGGGCACGCCGATGACCGCCGCGATCGAGCCCGACATCATGCAGACCCGCACGCTGACCGCCCCCGCGTCGTGGGCCGCGTCCCTGCTCGGCAACCCGCACATGATGATCGTGGGCACGACGTACGACCTCGACGTCATCAACGGACTTGATCACTACAAGCGTCGTGGTGTCATCAAGGACGGCGACACCATCGGCCACGTCTACGTCCAGGGCAGCTACGGCGACAACGCCGTCGAGGGCAGCCGGTTCGTCGGGACGCAGTGGAACATGAAGGTCGCCGAGCAGCCGATCGGCGAGACCACGGCCGACCTCGCGCAGCAGATCGGCGCGCTGAAGGCCGCGGGCGCGAAGGCCGTCGTGCTGAGCACCACCCCGGCCCAGACCGCCGCCGCCGTCGGGGTGGCCGCGGCGCTGAAGTGGGAGGTGCCGTTCATGGTCAACGTGGTCGGCTTCGACACCGCCATCCTCGACTCGCCGGTCGGTCCCGCCGTGGAGAAGCAGGTGTCCGTGGTGACGTCGGTGGCGCCGTTCACCGGCACCCAGGCGGGCCCGCGCGAGGTCGCGGCGGCGTTCAACAAGTACTACCCGAACGACAAGCCGGCGATCTACGTCGACCACGGCTACACCGTCGCCAAGGTGTTCCTCTCGGTCATCGAGAAGGCGTGCCAGAGCGGCGACCTCTCGCGCGACGGCGTGCTGGACGCGTTCCACAACATCAACGGCCTGGACACCCAGGGCCTGACCAGCGCGCTGCACTACTCGCTCGTCGGGCGGCCGTCCGCGACGCAGTCCTACATCACCAAGGTCGACTCGAAGGTGCCCGGCGGTCTCACGACCGTGGAGGAGCTGTTCGAGTCGGAGCTCGTGAAGATGAAGGGCACCCGAGCCAAGTAGCCACCAAATGAGAAAGGGCCCCTCCCGGCGTGGGAGGGGCCCTTTTCGTCGTCCTACTTGCCGAATCCGGCCTTGCGGAGCGCGTCCGCCATCGAGCCGCTCACGGGAGCCTGCGAGGTGCGCTGCTGGCCGCCCCGCTGGGGCTGTCCGCCACGCTGCTGCGGACGACGGTCACGGCCACCGCCGCCACCGCCCTGCTGCTTCGGAGCGGGCTTGCCCGGCTCGTCGGTCAGCCGCAGCGTCAGGCCGATGCGCTTGCGGGCCTCGTCGACCTCCAGCACCTTCACCCGCACCACGTCACCGGACTTCACGACGTCGCGCGGGTCCTTCACGTAGGTGTTGGACAGGGCCGAGATGTGCACCAGACCGTCCTGGTGCACGCCGATGTCCACGAACGCGCCGAACGCGGCCACGTTCGTCACGACGCCCTCCAGCACCATGCCGGGCTTGAGGTCGGCGATCTTCTCGACGCCGTCCGCGAAGGTCGCCGTTTTGAACGCCGGACGCGGGTCGCGGCCCGGCTTCTCGAGCTCCTTCAGGATGTCCGTGACCGTCGGCAGACCGAACTGCTCGTCCACGAACTGCTCGGGCCGCACCTTCGTCAGCACCGCCGTGTTGCCGATCAGCTCGGCACCGGCGGCCTCCTGGATCCGCCGCACGACCGGGTACGCCTCGGGGTGCACCGAGGAGGCGTCCAGCGGCTCGTCGCCACCGCGGATCTTGAGGAAGCCCGCGCACTGCTCGAACGCCTTCGGGCCGAGCCGCGCCACGTCCTTCAACGCCTTGCGCGACTTGAACGGACCGTTGGCGTCGCGGTGCAGCACGATGTTCTCCGCGAGACCGGCGGTGATGCCGGAGACGCGGCTCAGCAGCGGCACGGACGCCGTGTTGAGGTCGACGCCGACCGCGTTCACGCAGTCCTCGACCACCGCGTCCAGCGAGCGCGACAGCTTCGACTCCGCGAGGTCGTGCTGGTACTGGCCGACGCCGATGGACTTCGGGTCGATCTTCACCAGCTCGGCCAGCGGGTCCTGCAGGCGCCGCGCGATCGACACCGCGCCGCGGATCGACACGTCGAGGCCCGGCAGTTCGGACGACGCGTAGGCCGACGCCGAGTACACCGACGCGCCGGCCTCGGACACCACGATCTTGGTGAGGCCCAGGTCGGGGTGGCGCTTGATCAGGTCGGCGGCCAGCTTGTCGGTCTCACGGGAGGCCGTGCCGTTGCCGATCGCGATCAGGTCGACGTTGTACTGCTTGGACCACGCCGCGAGCTTCGCGATCGACTCGTCCCAGCGGTTCGCGGGCACGTGCGGCTGGATGACGCCGTGCGCGACGACCTTGCCGGTGGCGTCGACGATCGCGACCTTCACGCCCGTGCGGTAGCCGGGGTCGAGGCCCATCGTGGCGCGCGTGCCGGCCGGGGCGGCCAGCAGCAGGTCGCGCAGGTTCGAGGCGAACACCTTCACGGCCTCGTCCTCGGCGAACGAGCGCAGGCGGCCGCGCAGGTCGATGCCCAGGTGCACGAGGATCCGCGTCCGCCACGCCCAGCGCACGGTGTCGGTGAGCCACTTGTCGCCGGGACGGCCGCGGTCGTCGATGCCGAAGCGCGAGGCGATGCGCACCTCGAACGTCGACGGACCCTCCTCACGCGGCTCCTCCGGCTCCAGGACGAGGTCGAGGACCTCCTCCTTCTCGCCGCGGAACAGCGCCAGGATGCGGTGCGACGGCAGCTTGGCGAACGGCTCGTCGAACTCGAAGTAGTCGGAGAACTTGGCGCCGTCGGTCTCCTTGCCCTCGCGGACCTTGGAGACGACCCGGCCGCGCGTCCACATCTGCTCGCGCAGGTCGCCGATCAGGTCGCCGTCCTCGCCGAACCGCTCGACCAGGATGGACCGCGCGCCCTGCAGTGCGGCCGCGGTGTCCGCGACCTCCTTCGCCGGGTCGACGAACTTCGCGGCTTCTTCCTGCGGGTTCAGGCCAGGATCACCCAGAAGTGCGTCGGCCAGCGGTTCGAGACCGGCCTCCTTCGCGATCTGGGCCTTCGTGCGGCGCTTCTGCTTGTAGGGCAGGTAGAGGTCCTCCAGCCGCGCCTTGGACTCGGCGGCGAGGATCTGCGCTTCCAGGGCCTCGTTCAGCTTGCCCTGTTCGCGGATGGAGTTGAGGACGGCCGCCCGGCGCTCCTCCAGTTCGCGCAGGTAGCCGAGCCGTTCCTCGAGCGTGCGCAACTGGGTGTCGTCGAGACCGCCGGTCGCCTCCTTGCGGTAGCGGGCGACGAACGGGACGGTCGCGCCACCGTCGAGCAGTTCGACAGCAGAGCCGACCTGGCCTGCGGCCACTCCGAGCTCGTCAGCGATCTTCTGGTGGATGAGCGTTGTCACAGCGCGCCATTCTGCCCGCTGTCCGATTCGACGTGGCACGGTGTCCTACATGACCATCGCCGAGGTCGTCCCCTCACTGCTGTCGGGCCTGGACGTACCGGGTGCCGACAACACGCTCGGCCTTCCCACGGCCCGGCGTGTCGTCCTGCTGCTCGTCGACGGTCTGGGCCACGAACTGCTGCGCGCCCACGCCTCCCACGCGCCGTTCCTGACGTCGTTGCCCGACCGGAGGATCTCCGCGGGTTTCCCGTCCTCGACGGCCACCAGCCTCGCCTCCATCGGCACCGGGCTGCACTCCGGTGAGCACGGCATCGTCGGCTACACGTTCGAGGTCGGGGACGAGGTGCTCAACGCGCTGACCTGGAGCCGGGCCGGTGAGCACTCCCACGACCTGCGCAAGGCGCTCGTGCCCGAGGTCGTGCAGCCGCATCCGACCGTGTTCGAACGGGCCTCGGCGGCCGGGGTGGCGGTCAGCACCGTCGCGCCGATGCTGCAACGGTCCTCCGGGCTCACGCGGGCGGTGTTGCGCGGCTCGTGGTTCCGGGGCGCGGCCGGGTTCGGCGACCTGGCGCTCGGCGCGGTGGCGGCGGTCGAGGAGGAGCGGTCGTTCTGCTACGCCTACCACGCCGATCTCGACACGATCGGGCACATCTACGGGCCCGGTTCCGAGGAGTGGTTGCTGCAACTGGAGTTCGTCGACTCGCTGGCCGCCCGGATCGCCGCGCGCCTGCCCGATGACTCGATGCTGGTGGTCACGGCGGACCACGGCATGGTGACCGCGGGCGAGCGGATCGACTTCGACACGGAACCGTTGCTGTGGCAGGGAGTTCGCGTGATCGCGGGCGAGCCGCGGGTGCGGTACCTGCACACCGCGAGCGACGAGGTGTTCTCCGTGTGGCGGGAGTTCCTCGGGGATCGCGCGGACGTGGTGACGCGGGAGGAAGCCGTGGAGGCCGGCTGGTTCGGGCCGGTGAGCCCGCTGGCGATCGACCGCATCGGGGACGTCGTGGTCGCGATGCGGGACGCGCACGTCGTGGTGCGCAGCCAGGCCGAGCCGGTGCTGAGCGGCCTGACCGGGTTCCACGGATCGCGCACGGCCGCCGAGCTGGGGATTCCGTTGCTCGTCCACTCAGTGACTTCAGTGTAGACCGAATTCAGCCCTTCTCGTTGGCTCGCCTTAGGATCACCGGACGTGACGATCGAACTGCCAGGACCAGTCGGGTTCGTGCTCGGAGGAGGCGGAAGCCTCGGTGCCGCGCAGGTCGGCATGCTGCGCGCGTTGCGGGAGCACGGCGTGCGGCCGGACCTCGTCGTCGGCACCTCGGTGGGCTCGGTCAACGGCTCGCTGCTCGCCCTCGACCCGGACAAGGCCGCCGAACGGCTGGCCGTGCTGTGGGAGGGCATGACGCGGCAGCGGGTGTTCCCCGGCGGGCCTATCGCGCAGCTGAGGTCGTTGCGCACCAACAAGACCTACCTCTTCCCGAACACCGGTCTCGCGCACGTGCTGACCGAGGGGCTCGGTGGGTGCACGTCGTTCTCGGAGCTGGCGCTGCCGTTCGGCGCGGTGTCCGTGGACGGCGTGACCGGCGAGGCCGTGAACATCGTCGAGGGCGAGCTGATCCCCGCGATCCTCGCCAGCGCGGCGATTCCAGGCGTCTACCCGCCGGTGCGCATCGGTGACCAGGTGCTCTACGACGGTGGCGTGCTCGCGAACGTGCCGATCCGGCAGGCACTCGCGATGGGCGCGAAGTCGTTGGTGGTGCTGGACTGCGCGTTCCCCGGCCACCTGCCGACCGTGCCGGAGACGCTCGCCGAGACGCTGCTGTTCTGGGCGACGCTGGGCATGCGCAACCAGGCCGTGCTGGAGGTCGAGCTCGCCTCCCAGACCGCGCCGGTGCTCTACCTGCCGGGTCCGCCCGTGCAGGCCGTGACGCCGCTGGACTTCTCGCACACCGCGGAACTGGTCGAGGCCTCCTACCTGGCCTCGACCACGTTCCTCACGTCGCTGGAGTTCGCCGGTGTGGGGCTCTACGGGCACCCGTCACACGGGTAGGACGTACTGGCTGGCGGGGCGCGGCAGGCCGTAGTGCTCGCGCAGCGTGTGGCCGGTGTACTCGGTGCGGAACAGGCCGCGCTGCCGCAGGATCGGCAGCACCTCGTCCGCGAACCGCTCCAGCCCGGACGGCAGCACGGCGGGCATGATGTTGAACCCGTCCGCGGCGCCTGCCTCGTGCCACTGCTGGAGCTGGTCGGCGACCTGGAGCGCGGTGCCGGTGAACGTCTTGTGCCCGCGGCCTCCGCCGAGCCTGCCGATGAGCTGACGGACGGTCAGGCGTTCACGCCGGGCCAGTTCCACGATCAGCGTGTACCTGGACTTGGCGCCCTCGATCGCGGCCTCGTCGGGGAGGTCGGCGGGCAGTTCCTCGTCCAGTTCCAGGTGGTCGACCCTGAGCAGGCCGGCGAGTTGCCGGGCCGCGTGCTCCGGCACGATCAGCCGCTCCAGTTCGGCGTCGAGCGCGTGCGCCTCCTCCTCCGTCGAGCCGATCACCGGGACCAGGCCCGGCAGGATCTTGACCTCGTTCGGGTCGCGGCCGAACTCGATCGCCCTGCGCTTCACGTCCCGGTAGAACGCGACCGCGTCCTCCAGCGTCTGGTGCGCGGTGAAGACGGCCTCGGCGTGCCGGGCGGCGAAGTCCCTGCCGTCCTCCGAACTGCCCGCCTGGACCAGCAGCGGGTAGCCCTGGGGTGAGCGCGGCACGTTCAGCGGGCCGCGGACCTTGAAGTGCGGGCCGACGTGGTCGATGGTGTGGACGCGGTCGTCCCTGGCGTGCACGCCGGTGGCCTTGTCGGCGACGATCGCGTCGTCGTCCCAGGAGTCCCAGAGCTTCTTCGACACCTCCACGAACTCCGCGGCCCGGTCGTAGCGGGTGAGGTGGGCGGGCTGGGCGTCGAGGCCGAAGTTCCTGGCCGCGTCGTCGCCGGCGGTCGTGACGATGTTCCAGCCCGCGCGGCCGCCGCTGACGTGGTCGAGCGAGCTGAACCGGCGGGCGAGGTTGAACGGCTCGTTGTAGGTGGTGGACGCGGTCGCGATCAGGCCGATTCTCGTGGTGACAGCGGCGATCGCGGTGAGCAGGACGGTCGGTTCGATCTTGCCGGACGGGCGGCGGCTCGGGTTTCCCCACAGCACCGGGGAGTCGGCGAGGAACACCGAGTCGAACTTGGCCTCCTCGGCGATGCGCGCGATCCGCTGGTGGTAGGCGATGTCGATGTGCGCCAAGGGTTCCGACTCCGGCAGCCGCCAGGACGCCTCGTGGTGGCCGGTGTCGTGCAGGAAGAGGTTGAGGTGCAGCGTCATGCGGCGACTCCGATGCCGAGTGCGGACAACAGGTGCGTGCGGTCGGCGTCGTGCGCCGGGAGGTCGAGGCCGATGCGGCCCTCCTGCAGGACGAGGACGCGGTCGGCGAGTTCGATGGCCTCGTCGACGTCGTGCGTGACCAGCAGGACGGCGGGCCGGTGCTTCGCGCACAGCTCGCGCAGCAGGGCGTGCATCTTGATGCGGGTCAGGGCGTCCAGCGCGCCGAACGGCTCGTCCGCCAGCAGCAGCCGGGGTTCGCGGACGAGGCACCGGGCGAGCGCGACCCGTTGTTGCTCGCCGCCGGAGAGTTCCGCGGGCCACGCGCGTTCGCGGCCCTTGAGGCCGACCTCTTCCAGCGCTGCCCTGCCCCTGCCCGGTTTCACGCCGAGCTCGACGTTGTCCAGCACCCGCAGCCACGGCAGCAGTCGTGAGTCCTGGAACGCGACGGCGACCTCCTGGGGGACTTCGAGGGTGCCCTCGCCGGTCACGTCGTGGTCGAGTCCGGCGATGGCCTTGAGCAGCGTCGACTTGCCGGAACCGCTGCGGCCCAGCAGTGCCACGAACTCGCCGGGCGCGATCGTGAGGTCGAGGTCGTCGAGCACCTTGCGTTGCTGGAACTGCCTGGTCAGGCTCTTCACCCGGACAGCGTGCGTCGCCATGCCAGCGCCCTCCGTTCGATGATGCGCAGCAGAGCGTCCGACACGAACCCGAAGAGGCCGTAGACGACGAGTCCGACGACGATGACGTCGGTCTGGCCGTAGTTCTGCGCCTGGAACATCAGGTAGCCGATGCCGCTGGTCGCGTTGATCTGCTCCAGCACGACCAGCGACAGCCACGACGCCGTGACGGCGAGCCGCAGGCCGAGGAAGAAGCCGGGCAGCGCGCCGGGGAAGACGACCTTGCGCACGTACTGGGTGCGGGAGAGGCCGACGGCTTCCGCGAGTTCGACGTACCGGCTGTCGATGCCGGTCAGTGCCGCGTACGTCTGCAGGTACATGATCGTCGCGATGGTCACGGCGATCACCACGATCTTGAACTCCTCGCCGATGCCGAGCCACAGGATCAGCAACGGGATCAGGCCCAGCGACGGGATCGCGCGCTTGACCTGGACCGTGCCGTCGATCAGCGCCTCGCCGACGCGGCTGAGTCCGGAGAGGACCGCGAGCACCGTGCCGGCGGTGGCACCGAAGAAGAAGCCGAGGGCCGCTCGCTGGAGCGAGGTGAGGATGCTCTCCGGCAGCTTGCCGTTCTCGGTCAGCTCGATTCCTGTTTGGACGATCGTCCACGGCTCGGACAGGATCCGCGGGTCGAGCGCACCGGTCGCGGAGGCGATGCTCCAGACGGCGATGACCAGTGCCGGGCCGAGGACCCTGCCGTACGGGATGGGTTTGCCGAGCCCCAAGCGCTTGCGCTTCGGTGCTGTGGTGGGTGTCGAGATGGCGGCGGGGCGGTCGAGCACGTGGGTCATGTCCGGCTCCGGTACTTGGCGTCGACGGCCTCGGCGGCGACCTTCTCGAACCGCCGGTCGAACAGTTCCGTCACGTCGAACCTCGGCACGAAACCGCCTTCTGCCAGCAGGTCCGCGGTCTCCTGCTCCCACTGGACCGCGCGGTCCCAGTTCGAGGGGAACGTCAGCGGCGGCTGGGACTGCACGATCCGGTCGCCGTCGGCTTTGGAGACGTTCTGGTCCTTCACGTAGTAGTGGTCGACCCACTTGTCGGGGTTCTCGTAGCTCCACACGGTTCCGCGGGCCCAGAACGGGATGAACGCCTTGATCGCGGCGAGTTTCGCCGGGTCGTTGAGCACCTCGACCGGCGCCCACAGGACGGTGAGCAGGTCGACGGAGTTCATCTGGATCGCCCGCGCGTCCGGGTACTGGCCGAGGTACTTGGTGAGCTGCGGTTCGGCCAGCACCGCGACGTCGACCTGACCCGCCTGCACCGCGGTGAGGAACTGGTTGCTGGTCAACGGGATCAGCTCGACGTCGGTGATCTTGAGCCCGAGTTCCTTGAGCGTGCGCAGCACGACCACGCCCTGCGCCTGGCCCTGGCTGAACGCGATCTTCTTGCCCTTGAAGTCCTGGAGAGTTCTGATCGGCGAACCTGGTTTGGTGGCATAGGTGTAGAGGGGTTTGTCGCGCTCGCCGACCGCCACGATCTTCGTGGCGAGTTTGGTCGCCTGGGCCTGGATCGGCGGGATGCCCGCGTTGGCGCCGAGGTCGACGGACTTCGCGCGGAACGCCTGGATCACGTCCGGACCGGCCTGGATGTTGGGCCAGTCGGTGACCTGGAAGGGGAGTTTGCCCAGCTCACCCGATGCTTCGAGCTGCTTGAGCGTGGTGCGGATGGAGATCGTGAGCTTCGTGTCCGGCGGCGGGGCGGTCGTGGGCAGGTCGCCGAGGACCTGCTGGGTGGTGGTGCTGCCCGCGGAGCACCCCGCGGCACCGAGAGCCGCGAGGCCGAGCAACAGGGAACGCCGGGTCAGCATCAGTCCACCACCACGGCGTGGTCGGCGGTGAACGGGCGGCCGGCGAGCAGCGTGGACTCGCGCCCGTCCGGGCCCACCGGGGTGTCGCCGATGAGCGTGACACGGTGCAGGGTGCGCTGGACGTCGAGGTGCTCCAGGTCGCGCGGCGCGAGGTGGGCGGTGGCGCGGTTGTCCCAGAACGCGACGCTGCCCGGCTCCCAGCGGAACCGCACGGTGTACTCGGGCCTGGTCAGCTCGGCGTACAGCAGGTCCAGGACCGCCTTGCTCTCGGCGGGGGAGACGCCGACGACGTGGCTGGTGAAGCCCGGGTTGACGAACAGGCCCTTCTCGCCGGTGACGGGATGCACGCGGACGACCGGGTGTTCGGCGACCAGCAGGTTGTCGTTGACGCGCTTGGCGTACGCGCCGTCTGCTTTCACCGGGCCGCCGTAGCGGTGCTCGGCCCGCAGCCCGTCCACAAAGGACCTGATCGGGGCGGAGAGTCCGTTGTACGCGGCGACGAGGTTCGTCCACGTCGTGTCGCCGCCGACCTCCGGCACCACCTCGGCGCGCAGGATCGACGCGGCCGGCGGGTTCACCGCGGCGGTGACGTCGGTGTGCCAGCCGGAGAAGTAGCTGTACTGGCGCTTCTGGGTCTGCTGCTTGAAGTCCTTGCCGTAGCGCTCCTCGTACCGGCGCGGGTCGATGGTGAAGATCTCCGGGAAACCGGTCGGCGGGGCGTCGTCGTGCGGGTGGGCGTAGGTGAGCTCGCCGAACTGGCGGCCGAACGCGATCTGGCTCGCGTGGTCCAGATCCTGGTCGCGGAAGAAAATCACCTTGTGGGCGTGGAGTGCCTTGTGCACCGTTTCCAGTTCGACCGCCCGGAGTGGCCGGGAAATGTCGATGCCCGAGATTTCCGCCCCGATGTGCCCGGCGATCTGCTTGACCGTGAGGGTCTTTTCCTGAACTGAGGTCATGGAACAAGCGTGCAGTTCAGGGGCTGGTGATGTCTATTTTCTGCTCACGGAAAATAAGTCGGGCCGCCGTAGATCTCACTGAGCACGACACTTCCTGCGGCGACGCTGAGAACGTCGCTGCCGAAACTCGTCTGAATGACGTCTGCTTTACGTTCGCCGATTTCCGATGTCAATTCCTCCCAGCATCCGGGAATGAGGATCGCACCGGCCTCGACGACCACGAGCACGTCCGGGTTGATCACGTCGAGCAGCAGCCGGGCGGCCTGCCCGACGAGCCTCGACCGCCGCCGGAACAACTCGACCGCGCGTGGATCACCCCGTCGGCCCGCCTCGATCAGCAGGTCCAGCGACGGTTCCGCGGTGATCCCGGCCCGCGCGGCCCGTTCGGCGAGCGTCCGGTTCGACGTCGCGGCCTGCAGGCACCCGCGCCGCCCGCAGGGGCACGGCGTGTCGTCGTGGCGCAGCCGGAGGTGCGCGATCTCGCCCGCCGCGCCGCCCGGCCCGCTGTGCACGGCGCCGCCGGTGACGATGGCCGCGTCGACCACGTTGCCCACGAACAGATGCACCAAGCTGGTGCGGGCTCTGGGGTCAGCCCCGAAGAGCTGCTCGGCCCGCGCGAGTGCCCTCGAGTGCGACTCGACCTGTACCGCCATGTCGAGCGCTGTGGTCAGAAACTCCTTGGCGCGCACGTCCTTCCAGCCGAGCTGGCTGTGCTCGACGATCGTGCCGTCGTCCACGCGCCCGCCGGTCGCGACCCCGACCCCGATCGGCACGCGGTCGTGCCGGCGCAGGAACGCGGGCACCCGCTCGGCGATCCGCCGCAACGCCCGGTCCGCCGCCGGCCGGTCGTGCGGCTCGCGTTCCTCGGCGAGCACCCGCCCGCGCAGGTCGACGAGCGCCAAAGTCGTGTGCCCGTAAGCGATGTGGACGCCGCACACCACGTGCCGGTCCACGTCGATGTCCACCGGCACGTGCGGCCGTCCGATCGTCACGCGCGGAACGCGGGTGTCGACCTCGCGCACCAGCCCGCGTTCGGCCAGTTCGGCGTACTGCTTGGTGACGGTGGCGGCGCTCAGCCCGGTGAGGCGCGCGATGGTGCTGCGCGCGACGGGTCCGTGGTCCAGCACGGACCTGAGCACGGTGGCGGCGGTGCGGCTCATGCGGTCCCTCCCCTTCTCGCAGGGGTTCGTCTGATCTCCGGTCAGGCGAAGGCGGGCGCCGCACAGATCGCGCTCGCCTGCCGACGGAGGTCGACGTGGCGGCGCGTGCTGAGCACGGATGCCTGGGACATGTCACCGATGCTGACACCCGGTCCCGTCCTGGCCAAGCACGCCCACGTGGTGGGACGCGTGGAAAGGTCGGCTCATTTGGAGCCTTTATCGATCCTTTCGCGATGTAACACGCTCAGACCTCCGATGACCTCTTGAAGCACGTCATCAGGTGGCGTAAACCTTTGCGAGGAACACCGAGCACGTCTTCCTACCGCCGCGGGGAGCGTCCACCAGGAGGCTGGCTCGTGGGTAAGAGGTTGCGTCGTCTCGGCGTGTTGATGACCGCCGTTCTGCTCGTCGCGGGTGTGAGCACGCCGGCACGCGCCGAGGTGCTGCATCCGCGGCAGGACTGGTTGCGGGCGTCCACGTCCGGGCTGTTCCTGCACTGGGGGATGCGGACGAGTCCCGGCTACACCAGTTGCAGCGCTTGGGAAGCCGCCGTCACGGGTGGCGGGTGGAGTGCGCAGTACTGGGTCGACGAGGCGAAGAAACTGCACGCGCAGTACCTGGTGCTGGCGTCGTTCCACTCGCGGCTGGGCTACGCGCGGGCGTGGCCGTCGGCGATCCCGGGCAGTTGCTCGACCAAGCGCGACTTCCTCGGTGAGCTCATCGACGCGGCTTCGGCGGAGGGGCTCAAGGTCATCAACTACATGACCGACGACCCGCAGTGGCACGACGAGGGCGGGCACGAGTGGCTCGACTCGGCGGCGTACTCGAAGTACAAGGGCAAGACGGTGAAGCTGCAGGAACGGCCCGGGTTCGGGCAGTTCAGCTACGACAACTTCGTCGAGGTCATGGCGCGCTACCCGAAGCTCGCCGGGTTCTGGATCGACAACGACAACGCGTACTGGGAGCAGAACGGCCTGTACGAACGGATCCGGCGCGATCGGCCGGACATGGTCCTCAGCAACAACAACGAGGACACCGCGATCATGGACACGATCAGCAACGAGCAGAAGACCGGCATGACGCCGAACTACGACTACCCGCAGGCGGTCTACACGGCGGCACCGCGGCTGATCGAGGCGTGCTTCAAGCTGCCGAGCGGCGGGGCGTGGTGGTACTCGGGCTCCAACTCGTCCGTCGACTACAAGCTGACTTTGGGACGCTTGATCACCAACGCGGGCAGTGACGTCAAGGCGTTGATGGCCGAGACCGCGATGGTCAACGGCAAGTTCCCCTCGAACCAGGCCGCCTTCAACAACTTCACGAACACCTACCTCGGCGACGTCTGGGAGTCGATCGGCGGCACGTACGGCGGCGGGTATCTGAACGGCGGCCTCAAACCGGGCTTCTGGAACGACGGCGCGCACGGCGTCACGACCGTCTCCAAGGCCAACCCGCAGAACCACTACGTCCACGTGCTCACCAAACCGTCCGGCAGCACGTTGAAGGTGCGCGACAACGGGTACGAGGTCAGCCGCGTCACCAACCTGCGCACCGGTGCGGCGGTGACCTGGTCCCAGGCCGGCGGCACGATCACGCTCAGCGGCGTCTCGAACTGGGACCAGTACGACACGGTGTTCAAGGTCGAGACCGCCGGCCGGGAGGGGATCATCCCGGCCTCGTCGTACACGATGAGCGCGTCGGCCGCCGGCTCCGGCCACCCGGCCTCGCACGCGGCTGACGGCAACTACCAGACCTATTGGGACGCAACGGGTGCGGGCACGGTGTCGCTGCGCTTCGACCTGGGCTCGGCGAAGGCGGTCTCGTACGTCGCGCTCAACCAGCGCGAGGACTCGACGACCTACCCGTCGTCGAACTCCGCGCGTGTCAAGAACTACAACGTCTACACGTCCAGCGACGGTTCCAAGTGGACGAACGTCAAGTCCGGTTCGCTGGCCAACCACCGCGGGGTGCAGTTCATCGACCTGCCCGCGAACACGACCGCGCGGCACATCCGGGTGGAGAAGACGTCCACGCAGGGCAAGGCGCAGCTGCGGATCGACGAGGCCTGGCTCGGCTCGGCCTACCCCGGCGTCTAGCAGACCAGCACGCGTTCGACGTTGTGCTCGGCGATCTCCCGCATCGCGTCCCGGTGCGGGAAGTCGCCGTCCAGCAGGCGAAGCGGACCTTCCACGAGGGACAGGTGCTGCGCCAGCCGGTAGAACGACATCCGTGCCGGGTCGAGACCGGTCGCGGGACGGTAGTGCGGGCCGAACCGCAGCTCCAGGAACGCGTGCTCCCATTCGACGTCGAAGAACATCACGCCCTCGAAGTCGATCAGCACCGGCCGTCCGTCGGCGACGAGCACGTGGTCGGGGCCCAGTTCGCCGTGGATCAACGCGTACGCCGTGCGCGGCTCGATCACCGAATGCCGTTGCCGCAGCTGGGTTTCCAGGCGATCCCGCTCGGCCGCGATGCGTGGCACGCGTTCGCAGCAGGCCTCCAGGTGCCCAAGTGCCCGGTGCAGCACCACGTCCGGTACCGGCGGCGCGTCCAGCGGTTGCAGCGCGCTCGGACGGCCGTACTGCGGACTGGTGCGCAGGTGCATGGCCGCGAGGTCGTCCCAGAATCGTTCGAGTGCCTCGGCGTCGTGGTCGAGCAGCTTCTCCAGGAACTCGGCGCCGAGGTCCTCGACCACGATCACGTCGCGGTCGACCAGCACCAGCCTCGGCACGGACGCCCCGGCCTCCGACAGCGCGGTGTGGGCGGTCAGGAACAGGTCGCGCCCGCTCGCGTTGCCGAACAACGGATCGTGCTCGTGCGTGGGCCAGTAGTCCTCGGACGGGCGCCACACGTAGGCGACGCCCGTCGTGCCGTCGTCGAGCGTCAGGCGGTAGACGCCCTTCTTGCTGCCGCCGTGCAGTCGGGTCACGTCGCTCAGCTCACGGCCGTACGCCGCCTGCGCGATGTCCGCGAGGTCGGCCACCCCCAGATGTGCCACGCCGCACGACGTTAGTGGCGGACACGTGAAACTGGTGCCAACACTTCTGTCGCGAGCGGACACGAACAGACATGACGACCGAAGACGACCGAGCGTTGTGGTCGCAGGCCGCTGGGGGCAGCGCACACGCCTTCGGAGTGCTGTTCGACCGGCACGCGAAGGCGGTCTACAACCACTGCTTCCGGCTGACCGCGTCCTGGGCCGAGGCCGAGGACCAGCTGCAGGCCACGTTCCTGCTGGCCTGGCGCAAGCGCGACGACGTGCGGCTGGAGCGCGAGTCGGCGCTGCCGTGGCTGCTCACGGTCGCGACGAACGTGGTGCGCAACGAGCAACGCTCCCTTCTGAGACGCCTGAAGCACCTGCGGCGCGTCGGTGAGGAACCCGCGATGCCCGACCACGCGGACCGGGTGGCGGAGCGCCTCGACGACCAGCGGCAGATGAAGGAGCTGCTCAAAGCCGTGGAGAAGCTGCCGCGCAACGAACGTGAGGCGCTCGCGCTGTGCGTGTGGTCGGGGGTGTCGTACGCGGACGCGGCGGCAGTCCTCGGCATCACCGAGGGCAGCGTCCGCGCACGGGTCAGCAAGGCCAAGTCGAAGCTCCAGCAGCACCGGGAGCTCGTGCACACCGGGGAGGACCGATGACCAGCATGCTTCCGCCCACCCGCGACCTGCCACCCGGTCGCCAGGCGCGCATCCGCGCGGAGGTCGAACGCGCTGCCGGTCGGCGCGGGTCCCGGCGGCTGGCCGTCCCGATCCTCGCGGCCGCGGCTGCCGTCGCCGTAGTCACCGCCGGAATCGTGGTGCTCAGGCCTGCCCCGACGCAGCCGGTGCCGGCGGTGCGGATCACGACGTCACCGGCGACGCCGTCCGCCGGCTTCGGAGTCCCGCCTGACGAGGTCGCCGCGATCGAGACGGGCTGCATGCGGTCCACGGGCATGCAGGGCAAGGCGACCCTGCACCAACTGCTGGACGAGCAGACGCGATGGGCGCTGCTCTACACCGAGAACGAGGTGCTGCTCTGTTCGCTCGGCGCGGAGGGCAAGGACTACCGGGCGGGCTTCGGGAAGCGTGCCGTCGCGCTGCTCCCGGGGCACTTCTCCGTCGAAGGCGGCAGCGCGACCGCCGGAGGCATGCACCGCGGCCCGGCGTACGCGGGGACACCCGGCTACCGCGAGGCGGCCGGCCGGATCGACTCGAAGGTCGCCCGCGTGACGGTCACCGCGGACGGCGACACGGTCGACGCCAAGATCGCCAACGGCACGTACGCCCTCCGCATCTACTACCCGTCGTCCTGGGCCATTCCCCAGGGCGTCCCCGACCCCGTCGTGCGTGCCTACGACGCCGCGGGCAACCTGCTCGGCACCAGTTCCGACCTCGTGAACGCGTGCTTCTTCGACCCCGCGACCGGTGAGGTCGTCTACGGCGACGAGCGCAGGCCCCGGGATCAGTGCCTGCCCGCGTCGCCGTGGAAGTGACCCACGTGGCTACCGATCAGTACGGCCAAGCGACATACTGGTTGGTATGACGACTGTGGCGAACTTCGGCGGCACCAGCCACCACGCGGACCTCGGCGGGCCCGTGCACTGGGTCGACTTCGGCGGACCGGCGGACGGGCCGCGCATCGTCCTCGTGCACGGCCTCGGCGGCTCCCACCTCAACTGGGTGCTGCTGGCGCCGTTGCTCGCGAAGAAGGCCCGCGTCACGGCCGTCGACCTCGCCGGGCACGGCCTGACCAACCCGGAGGGCCGGCAGACCACGGTCCAGGCCAACACGAGGCTGCTGGGCCGGTTCCTGCGCGAGGTCGTGGGGGAGCCGGTGATCCTGGTCGGCAACTCGATGGGCGGGCTGATCTCGCTCTTCCAGACCGCCTACGACCCCGAGCTGGTCAGGGGCCTGGTGCTGGTCGACCCCGCGCTGCCGATGGTGCTCGGGACGCGGCCGGACCCGACGATGCTCGGCACGTTCTTCCTGTACTCGGTGCCGGGCCTGGGCGAACGGTTCCTGGCCAGGTCGAGGGCCGTCCCGGCCCGTCGTCAGGTCGAACGCCTGCTGGAGATGGTCTGCGCGGACCCGTCGGGCATCCCCGAGGAGCTCAAGCAGGCCAGCGAGCACCTGATCGGCGAGCGCGCCAAGGTCGAAGGACTGGACAAGGCGTTCCTCGACGCCGCGCGCAGCGTCGTGTTCACCACCTCGAAGCGCGGCGCCTACTACGCGGCGATGGCCAAGGTCCGCGTGCCGGTGTTCCTGATGAGCGGCGACCGGGATCGGCTGGTCAACGTCGCCAACGCCCGATACGTGGCGCGCAGGTACCCGCACTGGCGCTACGACGAGTACGCGAACGTCGGTCACGTGCCCCAGATGGAGATCCCCGAGGTCGTGTCCGAGCGGGTCCTGGACTGGATGGACGCCAACCGCCTGAGCACGTCCGCGAGCTGACCCAGGGTGAGCCGCTCCCGCAGCACGGGGGCGGCTCCGGTCAGCACGAAGTGGTCGTCGAGCTGCTCGATCCCCGTCAGCTGGATGCCGCGCGGCAGCTCCGGCACCGCGAACACGCGTGCGGGCAGCCACTTGTGCAGCCGCACGTGCAGTTCCGTGCCGACCAACTGGACGGTCAACGGGAACCAACTGAGCGGTTGTAACTCCGGGATGTCCGCGAAGTCCACTTCGACCCGGAACTCGACGGGGGACGACACGAGGACCGCGGGCGGGTTCACGTGCACGTCCCGGCACACGACGGTCGCGCGGCGAGCACGCCAGCGCGACCACCGCACGTTCTCCAGCTCGATGCGGACGTCGTCGACCTGACCGAGCGCCAGTCCGAGGGCGCCCAGCCGTGCGTCGAGTCCTACTACGGTCAGGTGCAGGTCGTGCGCGCCCGCCTGAACCGTCAGGTCGTGTCTCAGGCCGTCGTCTCCGGCTTCACACCGTTCGTGGCCGCCTTGGAGGTCGCACGCGGGGCACGAGGCTTGGGAGCGGGCTTCTTCGCCACGGGCTTGGCGACCGGCTTGGCAGCGGGCTTCGGGGCGGACTTGGGGGCCGGCGCGGCCTCGACGACCTTCTCTGCGGTCTCCGTCTTCTCCGCCGCCTCGGCGGCCAGCGCGACCATCTCGTCGAAACCGGCGCGGATGCCGTCCGCGAGCAGCTGGACGTCCGGCACGCCGTCGAAGTCGGCGTTGATGCCGAAGGTGAACCGGTCGAGGTAGGAGAAGATGCCGACGGTGATCCGGATCGTCGAGGCGACCGGCACGTACGGGAACATCTCCACCAGCGGGCGGCCGAGCATGTAGAGCGGGATGCGCGGGCCGGGCACGTTGGTGGTGACGGTCTGCAGGATCTGCTGCGGGAACCGCATCGCGGTCCGCGACCCCAGCGCCATCAGCGTCGGCGCGGCGAAGTTCGACAGGTTCGTGATGACGTCGGCGCCCGCCGCCTGGCGCGAGCTCTTCAGGTCGTCCATCTGCGCACGGATCGACGCGAGGCGCTTCACCGGGTCCGCCTCGCCCACGGGCAGGTTCACCAGCACGGCGCTGACGCGGTTGTTCAGCTCGTTGTGCTGGTCGGCCTTGCGCATCGACACGGGAACCATGGTCCGCACGACCATGCCCTCGGTCAGCTCGCCGCGCTTCTCCAGCAGATCCCGGAAACCACGCGTGATCGCCGTCAGGATGACGTCGTTGACGGTGCCACCCGCGGCGGTGCGAATCTGTTTGATCTCAGCCAGGTTCGCGCGCGCCCACACCCAACGGCGGTGCGGTCCAATCGGACCGTTCAAAGAGGTCGCTGCGCGCGTGACCAAACGCTTGGCCGTACCGGGAAGAGAACCGAGAACGGTCTTGCCGAAGTCCATGATCTCGCTGAGCGAGCGCACGTTCCGCGCCACAGCGGGCAAAGCGGACAGGTGCTGCACCGGCGTCACCACGGCGTCACGGACACCGTCGATGACCAGATCGAGCGTGGACGGCTGCGGCTGCGGCTTCCACTCCTTCGGCTCCGGAAGGACGCTCTCCTTCTTGAAGTCGAGGATGAGCTGCAGCATGTCCGAACCGGACACTCCGTCGATCATGCAGTGGTGGACCTTGGAGATGATCGCCCAGCGACCGCCCTCCAGGCCCTCGACCAGCCAGGCCTCCCACAACGGCTTCTTGTCGTCGAGCTTCTGCGCGAAGATCCGGCCCGCGAGGTTGCGCAGCTGGTCCTCCCCGCCCGGCGACGGCACCGCGGTGTGGCGCACGTGGTAGAGGATGTTGAAGTGGTCGTCGTCGACCCAGACCGGACGACCGACGTGGAACGGCAGCGCCTTCACCTTCTGCCGGTAGCGAGGCACCTGGTCCATGCGCGCCAGGAAAAGACGGATCACGTCGCCGTAGGACGGGGCCGGCCCGTCGAAAACCAGGACGGAACCGACGTGCATGGGCACGTTCTCGTCCTCGATGAAGTAGAAGCTGGCGTCCAGAGAGCTCATCCGATCCACTTGAAAAAGAGTAGAGGACCGGAGCGTCTCAATCGACGTCCATGCAGGTGAGAGGCAGTGCACACCTGTGAGGTTGCCAACGTGTTACCTGCACGTGGCGAATCGAGACTCGAAAGTACTGGCAAAAAGATCGTTCACGAAACATCATGGACTCACTGGGCAACGACGTCCAGGGCGCCGGCTCGGGGTTGTCGACGTGTGGGGAGGCTCCTATGTCTGCCGTACCTTCGGACGAAGTCTTCGAAGTGCCTGCTGTTTCGCCCCTCCACCTCGTCAGAGGCAGTGCGCCCGGCCTGTTCTGGTACCTCACCGAGCCCACCCGCTGCGCGCTCGACGTCAGCGAGTTCGTGGCCACCCGCTCGATGCTGCGCGGCGCGCCCTCCGGTGACGGCCACCCGGTTCTCGTCTTTCCCGGCCTCGGTGCCGCCGACTCGTCGACGGTGATGCTGCGCCGCTTCCTGTCCGGGTTGGGCTATCAGGTGAATCCGTGGGGCCTGGGCCGCAACATCGGGCCGACGCGCAAGGCCGTGGACGGCATGCACGCCTTGGTGAAGAAGGTTTCGGACGCCCACGGCGGGCCGGTCTCCATCGTGGGCTGGTCGCTGGGCGGGATCTTCGCGCGCGAGATGGCGCGCGATCACCCGCACCGCGTCCGCCAGGTGATCACCATGGGATCGCCGTACAACATGAGCGATCCCGTGCAGTCACGGGCGATGCCGGCGTTCGCGTTGTTCTCCCGGCTGCACATCCCGAAGGACGAGTTCCCGCCGCTCGAGTCGACGCGGCCGCCGATCCCGGTGCCCGCCACGTCGATCTACTCCAAGACGGACGGCATCGTCTCGTGGGAGTCGTGCGTCGAGGAACCGGGACCGCGCAAGGAGAACGTCCAGGTGTCGTCCTCACACCTGGGATATGGCTTCAACTCCAGCGTTCTGTGGGTCGTGGCCGACCGGCTGGCACAGGCGGAGGGCACGTGGGCGCCCTTCGCCGCGCCGCCCGGGATGGCCCGGCTGTACCCGCGCGCCGCCTAACAGGGGCGTTCGTCGGAGTAGACGACCAGCGTGTGGTCGGGCTGTTCGGCGAGGTGGAACGCCGTGTACGCGTAGTCGAGCGGCCCTCGTTCGGGGTGCCGCAAGCGTTTCCGGCCGCCGTGCCGGGGTTGCACGTCGTAGTGGGGCCACCAGGAGCGCACCTCCTGGCTGGCCTCGTGCAGGTCGTCGATCAGCCGGGTGAACCGCTCGTCCGAGGGGTGCTGGGCCGCCAGCGCGCGGAGTTTGGCGAGCAGGCCGCGGGCCTCCAGTTCCCAGTCGATCAGGACGTGCCGCGCCTGCGGGTCGGTGAACACCCAGCGCGCGAAGCTCGGTTTCTCCTTGCGAAGAAAGGGAAAGAGCTCGGCCGCCGCCTCGTTGTGGCTGAGCACGTCGTAGGTGGCGCCGATGATGAACGCCGGGTGCGGGTCCAGAAACCCCGGTACCGCGGCGACTTCCGCGGCCAGTTCGGCTTCGAGGGTGTGCGGGCGCGTGTGGCCCGCGAGCCGGAGCAGATGGTCCTTTTCGGACGGAGTGAGCCCGAGCGCGGCGGCGAGCGCGCCCAGCACCTGGTCGGACGCGCGCACGTCGCGGCCCTGTTCCAGGTACGTGTACCAGGTGGCGCTGATGCCCGCGAGCACCGCGAGCTCCTCGCGGCGCAGGCCAGGGGTACGCCGCCGGCCCGTGCGCGGCAGGCCCGCCTCGGCCGGGGTGAGCCGCTCCCGCCGGCTGCGCAGGAACGCGCCCAGTTCGTGCCGCTGATCGGCCGTTCTCCGCATGCTGGCACCTCCAGTACCAGAATAAGGTGGCTCTGGATACCAGGCTGAGCCTAACGCAGGCTGGGGTCATGGCAATCAAGGACAAGGTCGTGGCGATCACCGGCGCCAGCAGCGGGATCGGGGAGGCGACCGCTCTTCTGCTCGCGGAACGGGGCGCGCGCCTCGTGCTCGGGGCCCGCCGGTCGGAGCGCCTCGCGGACCTCGTGGCCAGGATCGAGAAGGCAGGCGGAACGGCCGTGCACACGCGCACCGACGTGACCCGCCGCGAAGACCTGCACGTGTTGGTGGCGTTGGCCCGGGAGCGGTTCGGACGGCTCGACGTGCTCGTGAGCAACGCGGGGGTCGGCCCGATCTCACCGCTGGACGACCTGCGCGTGGACGAGTGGGACGAGATGGTCGACGTCAACATCAAGGGCGTGCTGCACGGCATCGCGGCGGCGCTGCCGGTGTTCCGCGAGCAGCAGGCCGGCCACTTCGTGACCACGGCCTCCACGGCCGCGTTCACCGTCGTGCCGTCCATGGCGGTCTACGCGGGCACCAAGGTCGCGGTCCGGTCGATCTGCGAGGGCCTGCGCCAGGAGGCGGGTCCTTCGGTGCGGGTGACCACGGTGTATCCCGGTTTCGTGCACACCGATTTCGCGGAGGCGTCGAGCAACACCGCTGTGCGCGAACGGATCGCGGGCATGCGGGACGAGATCGCGATCCCGCCGGACGCGATCGCCCGCGCCATCGCGTTCGCGATCGAGCAGCCGGCCGACGTCGACGTGAACGAGATCGCCGTGCGGCCGACTGCCCAGGCTTAGCTATTTGGTCATCGGCTTTCCGTTGCCGGTGACGTTGGTGAACTTCAGGCCGTCGACGTTCTTGACGGTGTTGGTGGTGCTGCCGAGGCCGTTGAACTTCGAGTCGCGCAGGTCGAGGCCCTTGACGTGCTCCTGCGAGAGGCCGGACACGTCGAGGACCTTGGAGGCCTTGGTGCAGCTGGAGTTCGAGACGGAGAACGGCCCGAACTTCGGCACGTTGCTGCCCGTCTGCGAGTTGTAGGTCGTGGTGACGTAGATGAACGCGCGCCCGAATACGCCGGACACGCTGTCCAGGTTGATGTTCTGGGAGAAGCCGCCGCGTTGGGTGTTCGACTTGACGTACAGGGCGAACTTGGTGGCGTTGACGCAGTTCAACTGGTAGCCGTAGACGTTGCGGATGCCGCCGGTCTGCTCGGAGCCGCACGTGATGGCGCCCCAGTTGCCGTTCATGCGGCAGTTGACGACGACGATGTTCTGGCACGGCACGTTGATCCGCCGGCCGTCCTCGTCGCGGCCCGACTTGATCGCGACGTTGTCGTCGTGCGCGCCGAGGTCGCTGTTGGAGATCACGACGTGGTCGCACGACTCGGGGTCTACCGCGTCGGTGTTGTTGGCGGACGTGGACGGGTCGGTGTGCACGTCGTCGACCGTGACGTTCTTGCAGAGCGTGGGATGGATCTGCCAGAACTTGGGGTTCTTCAGCGTGAGGCCCTGGATCAGCACGGTGTCACAGTCGTAGGGCTCGATGAACGTGGAGCGCATGTTCTTGCCGGAGCCGGGAACCACGCGCTTCTCGGGCGGGGTTCCCTTGGCCACCAACGACTCCAGGTACGAGCGGTCGCTGCCCTTGTTCCAGCCGCCGGTGGCACCCGCGTCGAGCGTGCCCCTGCCGGTGATGGCGATGTTGGTCTGCTTGTGCGCGTAGATCATGGGGGAGCGGTTCATGCACTCGATGCCCTCGTAGCGCGTGAGCACCGTCGGGAACTTCGAGGCGTCGCCGGAGAACTTGAGCAGCACGCCGTCCTCGAGGTGGAAGTCGACGTTGCTCAGCAGGTGGATCGCGCCGGTGACGTAGGTGCCCTTCGGGACGATCACGTGCCCGCCGCCCGCAGCGTTGCAGGCGGCGATGGCCTTCTTGAACGCGTCGGTGTTGTCGGTCTTGTTGTCGCCCTTGGCGCCGTAGGCCGTCGCGTCGAAATTTCGGTCCGGGAACGACGGGAGTTTCGTGTTCCGCACGATGTCGTTGGCGGCCGGCCAGGGCAGGGTGGGGACGGCGACCGCGAGCGCGGTCGCCGCCAGGGCCGGTGTTGCTACCGCGGCCACGATGGTGGACTTCATCAGCAGCCTGCGGTTGATCCTGCCGTCCATGCTTCCTCTTCCGGTGGGAGGCGTGACGGCGGCGGTGTGTTACAGAAAAGACTGTAAACGTTTGCGGTGGCTCAGCGGAAGGCGTTGCGCGTGTAGGTGAGGCTGAAGGTTCCCTTGTTGGCGAAGTACTTGTCGATCACCAACGCCGGATCGGTGGCCAGGTAGCCGCGGTAGATCGCGCCGTCGTTCTGGTCGTCCCAGCCCCATGGCGCGTTGGCGGCGTTGTCCTTGCCGTTGTCACCGCGGAAGGTGCCGAACGACGAGTAGGTCTCCGAGTTGCTGCGGCGCGCCCACATTCCGTTGGCGTCCAGGGAGTTCACCAGGCGGTAGCCGACGCTGCGGTCGTTGCCGCCCGACGGCACCTCGCCGGTGGCGGCGGGCTGGTAGATCACGCCGTCGCCGCCGGGGAAGTCGGCGCCGTTCCAGCGGTACAGACCGTGGCCCTTGGCTTCCTGGAAGGTGGCGGGGCGGCCGCCGACCAGCAGCAGCGTGCCGTCGATGGTCTCCGACCCGTTCTGGTACGGCGACCCGGCGGGCACGTAGGAGTAGAAGTCGCTGTGCGCCACCGTGACCGCGGCTTCGAGCGTGCCGAACCCGGCGTCCTTGCGGACGACGAACAGGGTGCCCTCCAGGTCGTTCTCGTGGGTCCTGGTGCCGAACGGGTCGGGCTGGTCGTCCCAGTCGCGCGGGTGGAAGAAGCTGTAGACGAGGAACCAGTGCGTGGACGTCTCGACCACCGAGTAGTACGCGGCGCCGGTGAGTTTGGCGAGCTGGGTCTGGTTCTCCCAGTTGTTCAGCGTGTTCCAGTCGCCGTCGAAGTCCACAGTGGACAGATAGTCGGCGTCGTAGTCCGACGAGTCGGTGTCCTGGTGGTGCACGGGCGCCCAGTGCAGCGCCAGGTCGTAGTCCGAGACCGCGGCCTGGGCGGGCGCGGTGAGGGCCGTGGTGAAGAGAGCGACGGCCAGCAGGGAGGCGCGGATCGTTTTCACGACGCCGGAGGTTAGCTGTAGATGGTGACCGTCAGGCGGGGGTTTGAGCGAAAGTCCGTCGACTCGTAGGCGACGCGCGCGAGTGGCATCGATCCGGCCGCCGCGGTCAGCGTCGTCTCGATCTCGTGGCGCTCGTCCTCGGTCAGGTACGCCCAGAACGAGCTGTGCCAGATCACCGTGTACGTGCCGCGTTCCTCGGGCGGCACGAGGTTCTCGCGCAACCACCGCCCGGCGGGGGAGCGCGCGACCTTCACGCCGACCTTGGCGGCCAGTTCGATGGCGTCGTCGAGGTCCCACCGCAGCGCGTCGTGCTCGGGCGGGATGAACGAGTGCAGGATCATCGCGTGCTTGGGATCGGCGGGGTCGCGCGGCTGCAGGTCGCAGCCGGCCCTGTCGACGATCTCCAGGTTCGGCGGCTGCGGCCCGACCGCGGCCAGCCGCACCGGCGAGTCCTTGTCGCCCCACTCCCAGCCGAGCCCGAACCAGCGGTAGTGGTCGAGGATGAGGTTCAGCCCGGCGCACGCGCCGAGTTCGAGCAGCCGGACCTTCGGCGCCCCGATCATGGTGAGCCCGCGCAGCAGGAACCCGGCCGTCTTCGGCTGGTGCTGCTGGACGGTGCGGTCGAGCGCGGCCAGGATCTCACCCGCGTTCTCGACGATCGCCCGCCGTGCCGCGAGCCAGGCGAGCAGCGCCGTGGAATCGGACTCCCCGGCCATCGCCGCCGCGTGCGCGCTGGCGAACCGCTGACTGAGTTCCGGCGCCTTTCCCGACAGCATCAGCAACCGCACACCGGCGAGCGCCTGGATGCCGAACAGCGGGCTGTGCACGGCGCTGTGCGAGCACAGCAGGTCCGCCACCGGCCCGCCGCGGTCGAGTTCGCTGGCGAGTTCGGAGAGGATGCGCGCGGACACCGGAGCACTGGTGCGCAACCGCACCGCGAGCGTGCGCAACGTGGAAGCACCGATGGCGGCCGCGGTCACGTTTCCTCCCCTCCTCGGCAGAGGGACTTTACAAGGAGGTGAACGCATTACTACCCAACTGAGACCGCGCGAGCCGCCGGACGGCGGTAGGTATCGTGCGGCGGGTGAGCGAGTTCCTGGAGCTGTCCGCGGCCGGTCCGGTCGCCACGTTGACGATCAACCGCCCGGCCAAGCGCAACGCCATGTCGTACGAGATGTGGTCGGCCATACCAGGGCTCCTGGCACAGGTTTCCGCAGATGAGAGCATCCGCGCACTGGTGATCCGCGGTGGCGACCACTTCTCCGCCGGCGCCGACATCGCCGAGTTCTCGACCCTGCGGCGCGGTCCGGAAGGCGCCGCCCACTACGGCGAGGCCGTTCACAACGGTGAACGCGCGATTGCCCAGCTCGACAAACCGACGATTGCCGCGATTTCCGGTTTCTGCGTCGGCGGCGGTTGTGAGATCGCCCTCGCCTGCGACATTCGGGTGGCGTCTTCGGATGCCCGATTCGGCATCACGCCCGCGAAACTCGGCATCGTTTACAACTTCACGTCCACCAAGGCCCTCGTGGACGCGGTCGGCCCGGCCTGGGCGAAGCAGATCCTGTTCTCCGCCGACCTGATCGACTCGGCCACGGCGTTGCGGATCGGGCTCGTGAACGAGGTCGTGGAGTCCCTGGACGCCCGCGTGAAGGAACTGTCCGAACAGATCGCGGGCCGCGCGCAGGTGTCCGTGCGGGGTGCCAAGAAGATCATCAACTCGATCACGGACGGCGGGCACGAGGACGACTTCGTGCGCGCGCTGTACGCGGAGGCCGCCTCCAGCGCCGACTACGCCGAGGGCGTGACGGCGTTCCTGGAGAAGCGGCCTCCTAGGTTCTAGGCATGGGTCAACTGATGGGGGCTTTCACCGCGGCGGCTGATCACGGCTGTCTGCTGCTGGAAGACGAACAACCGATGGGGTTGCGGCACGACTCGTGGGACCCGGCGGAGGTGCTCTACGACGTGGAGGACGACTCCGTCATCTTCAGCGTGCTGCCGTCGGTGGACGGGATGGTCACGGTGCGGGTGTGGCGAGGCGAACCCGAACCCGGGGCCGCGACGCTGCCGTACTTCTCCGGCGCTCTGGTTCTCTCGCGCGGGAAGGCCGTGCTGCGTGATCCCGAGGACAGGGTGACGTTGACCTTCTACCTCGAACGGGGTCCGAACCCGTTCTACGTGTTGACGGACTCGGTCGAGTTCCCCGAGTCCGTCGACATCGTCTTCTCCTAGAAGATCTCGGCGGCGATCGTGGTGTCCGCGCCGTGCCCGGTGTGCACCACGGTGTCGCCGGGCAGCGTCAGCAGCTTTTCCCGGATCGACGCCTCGATCGTCGGCCGGTCCGAGAACGACCGGCCCGTCGCGCCCGGCCCGCCCTGGAACAGCGTGTCGCCCGTGAACACCGCGCCCAGCGACGGCACGTAGAAGCACACGGCGCCAGGCGAGTGGCCCGGCGTGTGCAGCACGTGGATCTCCTCGCCGGCCACCGTGAGCACCTGGCCGTCTTCCAGCGCCTGGTGCGGGATCACGCCGGTGTGCGTCAGCGACCACACGATGTGGTCATCCTGGTGCAGAGCCATGGGCGCACCCGTGGCGTGCGCCAGATCCGGCGCGACGCGGACGTGGTCGTCGTGTGCGTGGGTCAGCAGGATCGCGACGACCTTGCGGCCGTCGACCGCTTTGAGGATCGCGTCCACGTCGTGCGGCGCGTCGATGACGACGCACTCCGACGAGTCCCCGATGACCCAGACGTTGTTGTCGACGTCGAAGGTCTCGCCGTCCAGCGAGAACGTGCCGGAGGTGACGGTGTGATCAACGCGAAGCGACATCAGAACACCACGACCGATCGCAGGACCTCGCCGCGGTGCATCTTCTCGAACGCGCCCTCGACGCCGTCCAGCGCGATCTCCTCGCTGACGAACGCGTCCAGGTCGAAGCGGCCCTGCTGGTACAGGTCCACGAGCATCGGGAAGTCGCGCGTGGGCAGGCAGTCGCCGTACCACGAGGACTTCAGCGCGCCGCCGCGCGAGAAGAAGTCGATCAGCGGCATCTCGAGCCGCATGTCCGGCGTCGGAACGCCCACCAGGACAACGGTTCCGGCGAGGTCGCGGGCGTAGAACGCCTGCTTCCACGTCTCGGGACGGCCGACCGCGTCGATCACGACGTCCGCGCCGAACGAGTCCGTCAGGTCCTGGATCGCGGTGACGACGTCGTCGACCTCGCGTGCGTTGATGGTGTGCGTGGCGCCGAAACCCTTGGCCCACTCCAGCTTCTGCGGGTCCGTGTCCACGGCGATGATCTTCGCGGCACCGCCGATGCGGGCGCCCGCGATGGCGCCGTCACCGACACCGCCGCAGCCGATCACGGCCACCGAGTCGCCGCGGCCGACGCCACCGGTGTTGAGGGCCGCGCCGACGCCGGCCATCACGCCGCAGCCCAGCAGGCCGACAGCGGCGGCGCGGGCGGACGGGTCGACCTTCGTGCACTGTCCGGAGTGGACCAACGTCTTCTCGACGAACGCGCCGATGCCCAGCGCCGGCGAGAGCTTGGTGCCGTCTGCCAACGTCATCGGCTGCGACGCGTTGAACGTCGAGAAGCAGTACCAGGGCTTGCCGCGACGACAAGCGCGGCACGTGCCGCAGACCGCGCGCCAGTTCAGCACGACGAAGTCGCCGGGCGCCAGGTCCGAAACGCCCTCACCGACCGACTCCACGACGCCCGCGGCCTCGTGACCCAGCAGGAACGGGAAGTCGTCGTTGATGCCGCCCTCGCGGTAGTGCAGGTCGGTGTGGCAGACGCCGCACGCCTGGATCTTCACCACTGCCTCGCCGGGACCGGGATCGGGCACCAGCACCGAGGTCAGTTCCACCGGTTGTCCCTTGCCCCGGGCGACGATGCCCTTGACCTCTTGCGCCACTGCGACTCCGTCCTCAGTTGATCAGTGTCGTGCCTTCGAACTCGCCGAGTTCTTCCCGGTAGAACTCAATCCCTACACCGTTGGGGTCGCGGATGTACAGGCTGTCCTCGACGCCCCGGTCGGGGCCCAGGTACTCGATCCCCGCCTCGTCCAGCTTGGACTTGATCTCGGCGAACCGCTCGGGGGAGGTCGACAGCGCCAGGTGCTGAACGGCGCCGATCGTCTCGGAGAACGGCGGGTGGTCGTGGCCGGGGAAGTCGAAGAACCCCAGCAGGTTCTTGGCCCCGAGGTCGAAGAAGAAGTGGCTGGAGCCGTTGTAGTCGCGGTTCTCCACGAGCTCGACCAGCGGGAAGCCGAGGAACTCCTGGTAGAACCGGATGGTCTCCTCGACGTCCTTGCAGATCAACGCGATGTGGTGAACGCCCTGCGTGGGCGAGCCGCCGCGCTCGGCGAGCGGCTTCACGTACTTCGCGCGCAGCTCGTCGCGCTTGGCCCGGATGGCGGCGAGGTCATCACCTTCTGGCTGTGGCATGCGCGCCAGAGTAGTTGAGGATTCAAACGTCCGCAGGGCTAGCCGGCGACGCCCTCGAACTCCACCGCGTCGTCCTCGGAGAGCAGGGTGGCCTGCAGGAACGCCACCGAGGTCCGGGGACTCAGGCGGGCGGTGACCTGCGAAAGATCACCCGGTTGCCGGGCGTAGATCTTCAACGACGACACGTCGTGCAGCCCGAACCCGTCGCCGACACCCCACTGGGCGAGGTTCGCCGCGCTCATCAGCTCCTCGGCGTCGTCGAGCGACGGAGCCGAGAAGTACAGCCGCCCGTGCGCGTAGACGCCGCGCGCGCCGCTGGGGGAGATGATCGTGACCGGTGTGCCCGTCCGGCAGGCCAGGAAGTGGAACGCGATGCCGCCGCCGAGCGAACCGACGACTGTGGCCGCGGTCAGGCCGCTCCACGTCACCGGCCGCCGCGCGAACGCCTCGGCCTGGCCCAGCAGGAACTCGCGGTAGGTCCGCGGGGTGAGGTCCTGCAGGTAGTTCCACATCCGGAACACGTGGTGGTAGCCGAGCTTGCCGGCCAGTTCCAGCGCCGCGCGGAACGCCAGCCGTCCGGCGTAGGTGTGCTCGTCGCACGGCGGGATCCGTCCGGCGCAGAACAGGTACTCGCCGTCGTGCGCGTAGGCGATCGCCTTGTGCTCACCGGATTCCACGCCGTGCGCGCTCGTCCAGACCTCCGCGAAACCGCGACCCTCGTCGGCGAGGTGGACCGTCAGTTCCGGATACCCGGCCTTCACCACGGGGTTGAAGGACGTGCCGGCGAACCTGACGACGCCCAGCCGCGACCGGGCCGGGTCGTCCGGAACGTCGGTGAGCGGCTCGAACGTCGAAAACAGCGCACGAGCCCGCACCTGACGAGTCATCACTGGCCTTTCCCGGGGGAACTCGGCCAGATTAAGACGCCACCGGATCGTCCGCACCTACGCGTCTTGATTGGACGGACAGGTGCTCAATCTTCTTCGTCGCCGGGCCATTCACCGGTCAGCTTCTGAAAACCCTTGGCGCCGCCGCGGTCGATGGCGGCCTTGACCAGGCCGAAGATGGCGCCCTGCAACGCCGCGGCCATCAGCACCTCGCTCCAGGCGCGGTTGCGCATGGTGGCGCTGGGCGCTTCTTTGTCGCCCGCCACCAGTTTCCAGATCTGCCCGAAGATGGCGGTCGCCAGGAAGCCTCCCAGCGCGCCGACCAGCATTCCCAGCGGGCGGTAGAGGAGTTTCATCCGTTCCTCCTGGAAATCGCCCAGATCGCCAGGACGAGCGCGATCAGCGCCGCCGCGACGGCCCCGGGATGCCTGCGTGCCTTCTCGACCTGCACCGCGACGGGCTCAGGCAGCGAGTCGACCGCCTGGTTGGTGGCGAGGGCCAGCCGCAACCGGGTCTCCTGCGCCTGCTCCTTCACCCGGCCGGGCACGTCCACCTTGTGCGCCAGCGCTTCCACCGTCTCGCCCAGCTCACGCCGGGTCCGTTCGACGTCGCGCTGCAGCTCTTCCCTGGGGTCGTTCATCGGTGCGCACTCTCCTTGATCGTCGCGATGTCCTGCTGGACGTTGTCCATCGCCTGCCTCGGCGCGGGAGGAACGGCCTGCTTGACCTGTCCCTTGCCCACGAGCGCGAAGATGCCCGCGAACAGCAGAAGGGCGGCCGCGACGATCAACGCGGCCGCCCACGGCGGTACTACGAGTGCGAGCAGCAGGATCAGGCCCGCGACGACGCTGAGCCCACCCCACCACGCGAACACGCCGGCCGCGCCGAACATCCCGGCGCCGACACCGGCGTGCTTGCCCTTGTCCTTCAGCTCCGCGACAGCGAGACGGATCTCATCGCGCGCGAGCCTGCTCACCTGCTCGGACAGCTGGTGGACCAGCTGTGCGGTCGACGTGTCGGTGTTCATGCACCTCGACTACCCCGAGCGGCGTAAAGCCAATCAGCCCTGCTGGGCCTGGGCCTCCGCGACCTTCGCGTGGACCTCTTCCATGTTCACCTCGCGCGCCTGCTGGATCAGGTCGTTCAGCGCGGGGGCGGGCAACGCGCCCGGCTGCGAGAACAGCACGACGCCTTCGCGCACGATCATCAACGTGGGGATCGACCGGATGCCGAACGTGGCCGCGAGCTCCTGCTGCGCCTCGGTGTCGACCTTGCCGAACACGATGTCCTCGTTCTTGTCCGACGCGGCCTCGTACGTGGGCCCGAACGCGCGGCACGGACCGCACCACTCGGCCCAGAAGTCGACCAGGACGATGCCGGAGCCGTCGGAGTCACCGACCACCTCGTCGAAGTTCTCCTTGGTCAGCTCGACCGTCGCCATGTTGGTCCTCCTCGTTTGCTGGGGGCACCCGATCCAACGGAGCAGACGCCGATGGAATTCCCCGAGTGCGCCCGGTCACGCCTGGTTTCAACTTTTTGTGGACTTCTTCAACTGGACGTTGTACGGTCCCCGCCATGAAGCCGCGCCTGCTCGTGACCTCGCTGCTCGTACTGGGGCTCGCCGCCTGCGGGTCCACGTCTGACCCCGCTCAGACGTCCACGCCTCCGTCGTCCGACCTGGGCTCGGTCAAGAAGGACGACGCGCTCGCCGCGCTGCTGCCGCCCGAGATCGCCTCGGCCGGCACGTTGAAGGTGGGGTCGAACATCCAGAACCCGCCGAACAACTTCTACGACCAGGACGGCAAGACGCCGCTGGGGTCGGAGGTCGACCTGATCAAGGCGATCTCCGCGAAGCTCGGGCTCAAGGCCGAGCACAGCGACATGGCGTTCAGCTCGCTGATCACCAGCCTGGAGACCGGCCGCGTCGACGTGACGATGGCCGCGATGAACGACACCGCCGAACGCCAGCAGAAGATCGACTTCGTCGACTACTTCACCTCCGGCATCACGATCATGGTGCAGAAGGGCAACCCGCAGGGCGTCAAGGGACCCGACGACCTGTGCGGCAAGGGCATCGCGGTGAACCTGGGCAGCTCGCAGGAGCAGTTCGGCAAGGAGCAGAGCCAGAAGTGCGTGGCCGCGGGCAAGCCCGAGGTCCAGCTCAGCGTCACCGACAGCGACACCGGCAACCAGAACCAGCTGCGCACCGGCCGCGTCGCCGCGATCCTCAACGACCTGCCGACCGCCGTCTACGTCGCGAAGACCGCGGGTGACGGCCAGTACTTCGAGGTCGTGCCGCTCGCGCCGATCAACGGCGGCCCGTACGGCATCGGGGTCGCGAAGAAGAACGCCAAGCTGTCCGAGGCGATCAAGAGCGCGCTGCAGTCCCTGATCGACGACGGCACCTACGAGAAGATCGTCACCACCTGGGACATCAAGCAGGGTGCGATCACGAAGGCCGCGATCAATGGCAAGTGATCTCCAGACCAGTGGGCTCCAGCAGGGGGAGCTCACCGTCGTGCCGCTGCGCCACCCCTGGCGGTGGTTCAGCGGCGCGGTGATCCTCCTGGTCATCGCCGGGCTCGGCTGGGCGATGGCCGAGGCGCAGATCCAGTGGGAGGACGTGCCGGGGTTCTTCACGCACCCCGTGATGCTCGAAGGCCTGCTGAACACCATCGTGCTGGCCCTGGCCGCACAGGGTGGCGCGATCATCCTCGGCGTCGTCGTCGCGTTGATGCGGCTGTCGGCGAACCCCGTCGCGCGGTGGTTCGCGGTCGGCTACATCTGGCTGTTCCGCGGCCTGCCGGTGCTGCTGCAGATCCTGATCTGGTTCAACCTCGCGCTGGTGTTCCAGAACATCAGCATCCCGGGGCTGTTCTCGGTGCCCACGAACGTGGTCATGACCGCGTTCGTGGCCGCGTTGCTGGGGCTCGGTCTGAACGAGAGCGCCTACATGGCCGAGATCGTCCGCGCGGGCCTGAGCAGCGTCGACGAGGGCCAGACAGAGGCGGCCAAGTCGATCGGCATGACGCCGCTGACGACGTTGCGCCGAGTCGTTCTGCCGCAGGCGATGCGCGTGATCATCCCGCCGACCGGCAACAACTTCATCAACATGATCAAGGGCACCTCGATGGCGTCGGTGATCGCCTTCACCGAGCTCATCCACGCCGCGAACAACATCTCCTCGCGCAACCTGGAGATCATGGAAACCCTGTTCGCCGCCGCGGCCTGGTACCTCGTGATGGTGTCCGTCGCGTCGATCGGGCAGCACTACCTGGAGCGTGCGTATGGCCCTCGTTGAGTCGATCGGGGTCCGCAAGTCGTTCGGTCACACCGAGGTCCTGAAGGGCATCGACCTGGAGGTCGAGCGCGGCGAGGTCGTCTGCCTGCTCGGGCCGTCGGGTGCGGGCAAGTCGACGTTCCTGCGCTGCGTGAACCACCTGGAGACCATCGACGCCGGCCGGATCTGGGTCGACGGCGTGCCCGTCGGGTTCCGGGCGGCGGGCGGGAAGCTCTACGAACTGCGCGAACGCGACGCGGCCCACCAGCGGCGCGACGTCGGGATGGTGTTCCAGCGGTTCAACCTGTTCCCGCACCGCACGGCGCTGGAGAACGTCATGGAGGGCCCGGTCCAGGTGCTGGGGCGCGGCAGGGCCGAGGTGCGCGCGGAGGCGTTGGCGCTGCTGGAAAGGGTGGGACTGTCGGAGAAGGCCTCCGCCTATCCCGGTTCGTTGTCCGGTGGTCAGCAGCAACGTGTTGCGATCGCGCGTGCCCTGGCGATGAAGCCCAAGCTGATGCTGTTCGACGAGCCCACGTCCGCGTTGGACCCGGAGCTGGTCGGCGAGGTGCTCGACGTCATGACCTCGCTGGCCCGCGACGGCATGACGATGATCGTGGTCACTCACGAGATCGGCTTCGCCCGCTCGGTCGCCGACCGCGTGGTGTTCCTCGTCGACGGCGCCGTGGTGGAGAGCGGCACGCCGGCCGACGTGCTGGACAATCCGCAGCAGCCGCGCACGCAACAGTTCCTCGCAAAGGTGCTCTGAGTTGATCGACGCCCCGTACCTCGCCCAGTTCCGCGAACCGGAGGGGTATCTCGACTTCGCCCGCTTCGGCCCACCCTCTTTGGCGGTGGTGACGGCCACCTCGCGCCTGATGGAACAAGCGTCCCTCGCCGGGCCGTCCACTGTGGACACGCTGATGCGCGAGGAACAACGGGTCAAGGCTGCTGTCGCGCGGTTGTGCCGCACCGACACCGACCACGTGGCTTTGGTGCCGAACACGTCGATCGGCCTGTTCCAGGCGGCGTTCGGCCTGTCGGGCACGGTCATGTACTCGGCGGCGGAGTTCCCGTCCAACACCTATCCGTGGGTGCGGGCGGGACTTCCGTCGGTCTTGCTGGACGGTCCGGTGCATCCTGCTGCCGTGGCAACCCACCTGACCGGTGACGTTTCCGCTCTGTCGGTGTCCGCTGTGGACTTCCGCACCGGCTACCGCGCGGACCTGGCGACGTTGCGCGAGGTCGTGGGTGACCGTCTCCTGATCGTGGACGGCATCCAGGGCTTCGGCGTCGTCGACGAGCCGTGGGAACTGGCCGACGTGCTGGTGGTCGGCGGTCAGAAGTGGTTGCGCGCCGGGTGGAGCACCGGTTTCGTGGTGCTGTCGGACCGCGCTTTGGAGCGGTTGACACCGGTGCTGTCGGGCTGGACCGGCGCGGTGGACGCGGGGCTGTTCGACGACGCGGTGCACGACGCCGCACCGGACGCCGCCTCCTGGAACATCACGAACCTCTCCCCGGTCGTGTCCGGCGCCTTCGCGGAAGCCCTGGAACTCGTCGAGCTGGCAGGCGTTTCCGCGCTGGACTCGGCGGTGGGCGAGATCGTCGCCGAGGTCGAGGAGATCGTGCTGTCGAGCGGCGGCAAGATCGTGTCCGCCCGCGAACGCCGTGCCGGAATCCTGGCCTTCACCATGCCCGAGGCCGCCTCGGTGGTCGGGGAAGCGTTGAACGCCTTCGGAATCACCGCCACGGTCCGCCCGGAGCACGTCCGCCTGTCACCGCACGCCACCACGTCGCGGGCAACGCTGGAACGTCTGCGGGCGGCCCTGAAGTCGTTGTCCGCCTCGGCTTCCTCCCCGATCCCGGCCGCGCTGTCCGCGCTGGTGCCGACCATCGACAGCCTCGCCTCGGCCCTGGGCCCGGACACCGAGGTCGTGGTGCACGACCTGTCCCGCCTGCCGAACTCGATCATCGCGATCGCCGGCTCGCTCACCGGCCGCCAGGTGGGCGGCCCCATGACCGACCTGTTGCTGGGCCTGGTCCGCCGGGGCACGACCACCGACATGCCCGGCTACGAGACCTATGCCCCGGACGGCCGCGCGATCTGGTCGTCGACGACCTTCGTGCGCGACGCGGCCGGCGTCGCCGTGGGCTGCCTGTGTGTCAACAAACTCGCGGCACACGAGGCTTCCGGGCCCGTGGAGTCGTTTCCACAGGACGTGGACACGCTTCAGCGCGTGCTGGTCGAGAAGGCGATCGCCGATGTGGGCGTGCCCGTCGAGCTGATGAAGAAGGTGCACAAGTCGCAGGTCGTCCGGGTGCTGGACGAGGCGGGCTTCTTCCTCATCCGCGACTCGGTCGACCACCTGGCGGGCGTCCTGGAGGTCACCCGCTACACGATCTACAACTACCTCAACGAGAACCGGGGGACCTGACCGGGTTCCGGTGGCACGTCTGCTTGTTCGGGCGGAAACGGTCCCGGTCGCCCTTCGCGTTCCGGTGGAGTCTGGGACCTTTCCGCAACTTACGTCTTCCCTCACCGTCATCTCGGCTTTACCGTTCCAGGTGTGAGAGCGCTCTCAAAGGTGAGATGGCGGCGCGGACTGGCCGCCGTAGCGATTGCCCTGTCGTCATTGGCGACGGTCGAGGCTGCACACGCGGCCGACGACTACACGCAGAACGTGACCGCGATCGACGCGACTCAAGCCCGGATCAACTTCACGCCGACGACCCCTGCTGTCTACGTCGACGTGCACTACCTGATCTCCGGCCAAGGTCAGCAGAACTTCCGGATGACCAACAACGCCGGGACCTGGCAGAAGACCGTCGGGTCGCTGTCGTCCGGCACGGTGATCGACTACTGGTTCACCTACGAGAAATCCGGGCCGCAGTACGACACACCGCACTTCAGCTACACCCACAACGGCGCGTCGCAACCGGTCGCGACGCCCACGTTCAGCCCGCCCGGCGGCACGTACTCGTCGGCGCAGACGGTGACGATCTCGACCGCCACGTCCGGCGCGACGATCCGCTACACGATCGACGGCTCGACGCCGACCTCCTCGTCGACCCTGTACAGCGGCCCGATCTCGGTGCCCAGCAACAGGACCATCAACGCGATTGGTATCAAGTCGGGTCAGGCGAACTCGTCGGTCGGCAGCGCGTCGTACGTGATCGGCACGCCGGTCGCGACGCCGACGTTCAGCCCGCCGGGCGGCGCCTACGCGTCCGCGCAGACGGTGACGATCTCCACCGCGACCTCGGGTTCGACGATCCGGTACACAGTGGACGGATCGACGCCGACCTCGTCGTCGACCCTGTACAGCGGCCCGATCTCCGTGTCCAGCAACAGGACCATCAACGCGATCGGGATCAAGTCCGGCCTCGCGAACTCCGCTGTGGCCAGCGCGACGTACACGATCGGCACGCAGCAGGGTTGTACGCAGTCCGACAACCCGAACTTCGGGCCGAACACGCGCATCTTCGACCCGAGCATGTCGGCGACGAGCATCCAGGCGCAGCTCGACACGGACTTCAACAACCAGAAGGACACGCTGACCGCGCAGATGGCGCCCCGCCGGGTCGCGCACCTGTTCAAGCCCGGCACCTACAGCGGCATCCACGACGACGTCGGCTACTACACGTCGGTCTCGGGCCTGGGCCGCAACCCCGGTGACGTGCTGATCAACGGTGACATCACCGTGGACGCGTTCAACGAGTCCGACAAGGGCGTGGCGCTGCAGAACTTCTGGCGCTCCGCCGAGAACATGGCCGTCAACCCGGCCAGTGGCACCAACCGGTGGGCCGTCGCGCAGGCCGCGCCGTTCCGCCGCATGGACGTCCGCGGCAACCTGGCGCTCTACCCGGCTTCGTACGGGTTCGCGTCCGGTGGCTACACGGCCGACACGCGCGTGTCCGGTCAGACGGCGTCGGTCTCGCAGCAGCAGTGGTACACGCGGGACACGAACTACGGCAGCTGGAACGGCGGCGTGTGGAACATGGTGTTCTCCGGTACGCCGGGCGCACCCGCGACCACGTTCCCGAACCCGCCGTCGACGAACCTCGCGACGACGCCGATCTCGCGCGACGTGCCGTACCTGTACCTCGACGGCAGCCAGTACCGGGTGTTCCTGCCCTCCTTGCGCACCAACGCTTCCGGTGCGTCGTGGATCAACGGCGGCACTCCCGGCACCTCGTTGCCGATGAGCCAGTTCTACGTCGTGAAGTCCGGCGACACCGCCGCGACGATCAACGCGGCACTGGGTCAGGGCTGCAACCTGTTCTTCACGCCCGGCATCTACAACGTCAACCAGACGATCAACATCACGCGGCCCAACACCGTCGTGCTGGGCATCGGCTACGCGACGATCGTGCCGCAGAACGGCGTCACCGCGATGCAGGTCGCGGACGTCGACGGCGTGCGGATCAAGGGCATCCTGTTCGACGCCGGCACGACGCTCTCGAGTTCGCTGCTGACCGTCGGCCCGGCGGGCTCCTCGGCCTCGCACGCGTCCAACCCGACCACGCTGCAGGACGTGTTCTTCCGCGTCGGCGGTGCGGTCGCGGGCAAGGCGACGAACAGCCTCGTCGTCAACAGCAACAACACGATCATCGACCACAGCTGGATCTGGCGCGCCGACCACGGCAACGCCGGCACCTGGGGCTGGAACGAGGCCATCGGTGACACCGGCCTGGTCGTGAACGGCAACGACGTGCTGGCCACCGGCCTGTTCGTCGAGCACTACCAGAAGTACCAGGTCATCTGGAACGGCAACGGCGGACGGACCATCTTCTACCAGAACGAGATGCCGTACGACGTGCCGAACCAGGCGGCCTGGAACGCGCCCAACGGGGTGACGGGCTACGCGGCCTACAAGGTCGGGGACAACGTCACCACGCACGAGGCGTGGGGGCTCGGCAGCTACTGCTTCTTCAACGTCAACCCGTCGGTGAGAGCGGAGCACGCGTTCGAGGTGCCCAACCGATCCGGCGTGCGGATGCACAACCTGCTGACCGTGTCGCTCAACTACCAGGGAACGATCACGCACGTGATCAACGACGTGGGGGCGGTGACACCGCCGGGCACCGTGCCGGTGAACGTCATCAACTACCCGTAGTGCTGCCCTGAAATACGGCCCGTCACCTCCTCCTGGTGACGGGCCGTATCGCTGCCGCCACCTATGATGCGGCCATGTCGATCGAGCGGGGCGCCGAGTTCGCCGAGTTCTGGGCAGAACGGCACCTGTGCACGTTGTCCACCGTCCGTCCCGACGGGACTGTGCACGTCGTCCCGGTCGGGGTCACGCTCGACGCCGAGGCCGGTGTCGCGCGGGTCATCACGTCCGGTGCGTCGTGGAAGGTCAAGCACGTGCGCAACGCCGGGTACGCCGCTGTGTGCCAGGTGGACGGTCGGCGCTGGTCCACGTTGGAGGGTCCGGCGGTCGTGCGCGACGACGTGGAATCCGTCGACGAGGCCGTGCGGCGGTATGCGCTGCGCTACAAGCAGCCGCGGGTGAACCCGCAGCGCGTGGTGATCGAGATCCAGGTGCGGCGTGTCACCGGCACCGTCTGACGTCGTTGTCGTCGGCATCGGCGCCGACGGGTGGGACGGGCTGTCGCCCTCCGCTCAGCAGGCTGTTTCCCGGTCACGTGTGCTGATGGGGTCGCGGCGGCAGCTCGACCTGGTGCCGGGGGAGTTCGAACGGGTCGCGTGGCCGTCGCCGCTGGTACCGGCGTTGCCCGAGCTGTTCGAGAAGTACCGGGACGTGTGCGTGCTGGCGTCCGGCGACCCCATGTTCCACGGCATCGGCACGACCCTGGTCCGGTTGCTCGGCGATCGCGTGACGGTGATCCCGCATCCGTCGTCCGTGTCGCTGGCCTGTGCGCGGCTCGGGTGGGCGTTGAACGAGGTCGAGGTCGTCTCCCTGGTTGCGCGTTCGGTCGATTTGCTACGGCCCGTGTTGACTCCGGGACGGCGTGTGCTCGTGCTCGGTGGTGACCCGGCAGCTGTGGCCGAAGTCGTCGGAGCGTCTGGGCAGATCGTTGTGCTCGAACAGCTAGGTGGGCCCGCCGAGCGGGTTTACCCTTGGTCCGGGCAGGACTCGGACCCGCTGTGCGTGATCGCGGTCGAGTACCGCGGGAGCGCTCTCTCACGGGTTCCCGGACTGCCTGATGACGCTTACGAATCCGATGGCCAGCTGACGAAGCGAGAGGTGCGGGCTATTTCGCTGTCGAGATTGGCGCCTCTGCCGGGGCAGTTGCTGTGGGACGTCGGGGCCGGATCGGGTTCCATCGCGATCGAGTGGGCGCGGACGCATCCGACGTGCCGCGTCATCGCCATCGAGCAGTCGGCCGAACGCGCAGAGCGAATCGCCGGTAACGCTGCGTCTCTGGGCGTGCCGGGGGTGGAGGTCCACATCGGACGGGCGCCGGACGCGTTGGAGGGGCTGGAGAAGCCCGACGCGATCTTCATCGGCGGTGGCGTGACCGTGCCCGGCGTGATGCAGGCCTGCTGGGACGCTTTGGCTTCCGGCGGTCGTCTGGTGGTGAACGCCGTGACGCTGGAGTCCGAGGCCGTGGTGGCGCAGTGGTACGCACGGCTCGGCGGCGACCTGGTCCGGATCGCGGTGAACCGCGGCTCGGCGGTCGGCAAGTTCACCGGCTGGCGGCCGCACATGCCCGTGACGACGTGGAGCGTTACCAAGTGACTGTGCACTTCATCGGGGCCGGGCCCGGAGCGGCCGACCTGATCACGGTGCGGGGGCGTGCGCTGATCGAGTCGTCACCCGTGTGTCTGTACGCGGGTGCGTTGGTGCCCGTGGAGTTGCTGGAATTCTGTCCTGCCGGGGCGCGCAAGGTCGACACGGCGTCGCTCACGTTGGACGAGATCGTCGCCGAGCTGGTCGCGGCCTCGGAGCAGGGGCTGGACGTGGCCCGGTTGCACTCCGGGGACCCGTCGGTGTTCAGCGCGATGGCCGAGCAGATGCGCCGGCTGGACGCGTTGGAGATCGCTTACGACGTGACGCCCGGGGTGCCGGCGTTCGCGGCCGCGGCGGCGTCGTTGCAGCGCGAACTGACCGTGCCGGGCGTCGGGCAGACGGTGATCCTCACGCGGACCTCGCAGCGGGCCACGCCGATGCCGGACGGTGAGGACCTGGACACGTTGGGTTGCAGTCACGCGACTCTCGTGCTGCACCTGGCCGTGCAGCGGATTTCGGACGTGGTCGCGGAGCTCGTGCCGAACTACGGCCTGGACTGCCCGGTCGCGGTCGTCGCGTATGCGTCCCGTGAGGACGAGGTCGTGCTGCGCGGGACGTTGGACGACATCGCGGCGCAGGTCGAGGCCGCCGGGATCAAGCGGACCGCGGTGATCATCGTGGGGAACGTGCTGGGAGCGACGCAGTTCCCGGACAGTCACCTGTACTCGGCCACGCGCGTTCGATGATCCTGATCCTCGGCGGGACGGGGGAGGCTCGGGAGCTCGCGTCGCGTGTACCCGCTGTTTCTTCGCTGGCGGGTCGGGTGAGTGCGCCTCGGTTGCCTGCCGGTGAGGTTCGGATCGGCGGGTTCGGAGGTGTCGACGGGCTCGCGCAGTGGTTGCGTGACAACGATGTCCGGGCCGTGGTCGACGCCACCCATCCGTTCGCCCAGCAGATCACCGCGAACGCCTTCGAGGCCTGCTCCCGGCTCGGCGTCCCGTTCCTGATCCTGCGCCGGCCGGGGTTCTCCCCGCAGCCCGGCTGGCACTGGGTCGACAGCGTTGCCGACGCCGCGCGGGACCTGCCCGGGGCGCGGGTGTTCCTGACGACCGGCCGGCAGGACCTCGCCGAGTTCGCCGCGTGCCCGCAGTGGTTCCTGGCGCGGATGGTCGAGCCGCCAGAACCGCCGCTGCCACAACGGATCGAGGTGCTGCTGTCGCGCGGTCCGTTCACTGTGGACGGTGAACTGGAGCTGATGCGGTCCCGGGAGATCGACGTCCTGGTGACCAAGGACAGCGGCGGCTCGATGACGTCGGCCAAGCTCGAAGCCGCTCGTCAGCTCGGGGTGCCGGTCGTGATCGTGCGTCGGCCACCGCTCCCGCCTGCGGAAACGGTGGCCGACGTCGACGCTGCCGTCAGCTGGTTGGGTACCGTCGGGGCGTGAAGACGACGCCCTGAGGCGTCACGATCGTCTGCGACGAGCCGATGATCAGCAGGCAGCGCATGTCGATGGTGGCCGGGTCGAGGGCGCCGAGCGTGAGGACGCGGATCTCCTCCTCCGGGCCGCCGACGTCGCGGCCGACGACGATCGGCGTCTCCGGGGCGCGGTGCTGGAGCAGCAGGTCGCGCGTGTCCGCCACCTGGTGGGTGCGGGCCTTGGACGCCGGGTTGTAGATCGCGATGACCAGGTCGGCCTTGGCGGTGGCTTCGAGGCGTTCGGCGATGACGTCCCACGGCTTGAGCCGGTCGCTCAACGAGATCACCGCGTAGTCGTGCCCGAGCGGCGCGCCCGCCTTGGCCGCCACGGCGTTCGCGGCCGTCACACCGGGGATGACGCGCACCGGCACGTCCGGGGACTCCGCCGCGACTTCCAGCACCGCGGTGGCCATGGCGAAGACGCCGGGGTCGCCCGACGACACGACGGCGACCCGCGCACCCTTGCGGGCGAGATCCAGGGCGAAGGCCGCGCGTTCGGACTCGACCTGGTTGTGCGAGGAGTGGCGCTTCTGGCCTGGCCGCTCGGGAACGCGGTTGAGGTAGGTGCTGTAGCCGACCAGTTCGTCGGCGGCCTCGAGCTCCTGGCGGGCCTCCGGGGTGAGCCAGTCGCGGGAGCCGGGGCCGAGGCCGATGACCACGACCTCGCCCTTCGGCTTGGCGGGCTTGGACTGGCTCGGCAGCAGGGCGAGCGAGAAGTACGGGACGCTCTCGGGATCGACGTCGGCCAGCGGCGACATCTTCTGGCGGCCGGTGGTGGCGCGTTCGACGTACCACGCGCCGTCGAGCCTGCCGGACGCTTCGAGGGCCGCGCGGACGTTGGCGAAAGTGCGGCCCAGCTTGAGGATCGCGGCGCTGTCGGTGTCGGCGAGCCTGGTCGCGAGCTCGGCGGGCGGCAACGTGCCCGGCAGGATCGTGAGCACCTCGTCGCGTTCCACGAGCGGAGTGCCGAGCACTGCTGAAGCACCGCTGACGGACGTGACGCCGGGGACCACTTCCCACTCGTACCGGTCGGCCAGGCGTTTGTGCATGTGCATGTAGGAGCCGTAGAAGAACGGGTCCCCGGCGGCCAGCACGACGACGTCGCGGCCGGCGTCGAGGTGCGCGGCCAGCTTGGCGGCGGCCTCCTCGTAGAAGGCGTCGATCTCGCCCTGGTAGTCGTCCGTGTCCTCGGTGGTGACCGGGTAGACGAGCTGTTCCACGATCTGCGGGTTCGGATCGTCCTGGCTGCGGAAGTACTGGGCCGCAATGGTCTTCGCGACCGACTTGCCGTGCCGGGCGCTGTGGAACGCCACCACGTCGGCTTCGTTGATGAGTCGCGCGGCCTTGACCGTCACGAGTTCCGGGTCGCCGGGACCCAGGCCGACGCCGTAGAGCTTGCCCGTCATTCTTCCTCGCTCGCGATCGCGTTGATGGCCGCCGCCGTCATGGCACTGCCGCCGCGCCGGCCGCGCACCACGAGGTGCTCCAGATCCGTTGCGGCCAAAGCTTCCTTGGACTCCGCCGCCCCGATGAACCCGACCGGGATGCCCAGTACCGCGGCGGGTCGCGGAGCTCCGGCGGCGATCAGGTCGAGGAGGTGGAACAACGCCGTGGGGGCGTTGCCGATCGCGATCACCGCGCCGTCGAACCGGTCCGCGAGCAGTTCGAGCGCGGCGGCGCTGCGCGTGTTGCCGATCTCCTGGGCTCGCGTGGGGGTGCGCGGATCTCCCAGGTAGCAAAGGACTTCGTTGTCCTTGGGCAGGCGGCGGCGGGTCACGCCGGACGCGACCATGTTGGCATCGCACAGGATCGGCGCGCCCGCCCGCAGTGCCGCACGGGCGTCGCGGACGACGTTCGGCGAGAAGGCGACGTCGGTCGGCAGATCGGTCATGCCGCACGCGTGGATCATGCGGACGACGACTTTCGCGACGTCGCCGGGGAACCTGGTGAGGTCCGACTCCGCGCGAATGGTGGCGAAGGACTGGCGGTAGATCTCCGCCCCGTCCTTGATGTACTGCGTCAACGGATCTCCTCGTAGCCGTCGCCGGTCGCGACGAACTCGGTCACATCGCCTGCGGGACGACCGCAGCGGCGGGCACAGCCTGACCAGTGAACGGGGCGGTCGTGCGGGGTTCCGAGCCAGGCTCGCGCGTCAGCTCGCACGTCGGAGAGCGACTTCGCGCAGCCCGGGCGGCCGGTGCAGGCGCTGACGCCGTGCCACGGGGAGGCCGGGTCGGTGATCAGGCCGGTGGTGTCGGTGCCTTCGGGGACGACCAGGCTGCGCCACGGGGTCAGGCGGAGGGCGACGCCGGGGAGCTGGTGAGCGTCGAGCCGGCCGAGCGGCACGCCTGGCGTCAAAGGTGAAGGTGCGACAGGCGTCACAGCCGGGGTGATGCGCGGGGCGTCGGTGGCACCGAAGTGAGCGGTGATCTTTCGCACACCGTCGTCCACTTCGGACAGGCGCCAGGCCTGGCCGCGGAGCTGCTGGAAGAGGCGGGCGGCGGTCACCACCGCGTCGACGGGGTCGGTGACGCGGACGCCGGTGTCGCGACCGGCGAGCAGAAGCACGTCGTTGACCAGGCCGAAGTCCCCTCCCAACCCGCTCACCGAGGCCCCGACCGTCACCAGGAACCTGCCCGGCAGATCCGCCAGCGCCGGGTCCGCGCACAGGGCCGTGTCGATCGCGTCGACCAGTGCCTGGTTGTCCTCCAGCGGTGCCGCGATGATGTTGCGGATCCGCTCGTGCGACGCGGAGGGCAGGAGCCCGGCCGCGGTCAGTCGCGTGCCCAGTTCCACGCCGTCCGCCAGGCCCCTGATCTGGAGGTTCGCCCGGGAGGTCAGCTCGATCGAGCCGGAACCCAGTTCGAGCGCGGCGAGGCGCACGACGTCCCACTGAGCAGCGGAAAGAGTGCCGCCGGGTACCCGGATGCGCGCCAGCCCGCCGTCGGCCGCGGCGTGCAGCTCGACGGCGCCGGGGCAGGCGTCCGGGTGACTACGCATAGGTCGGACTGTAACCCGCCGGTTAGGGTGAGCCCGAACGACGAAGCGCAGGAGGAAGCCGGTGTGAATCCGGCGCGGTCCCGCCACTGTGACCAGCGAACACCGCTGGGAGTCAGGAACTCCGCTTCGCCAGTCACCCGCATTTTGGGGCGAGGACCCCACGAGGGATGGAGCCTGCGTGATCCTGCTGCTGTCGACCTCCGACACCGACCTGCTGTCGGCGCGTGCGAGCGGTGCCGAGTACCGGCTCGGCAACCCCGCGCGACTCACGACCGACGACCTGCCCGTGCTCGTCGACGGCGTGGACCTGGTCCTCGTGCGCATCCTCGGCGGCCGCCGGATGTGGGAGGAAGGCCTCGACTGGCTGCTGGCCGGCGGGCTGCCCGTGGTGGTGCTCGGCGGTGAGATGCAGCCCGACGCGGCGCTGATGGAGCTGTCGACGGTGCCCGGTGGCGTGTGCGCCGAGGCGCACCTCTACCTCGCGCACGGCGGTCCGGCGAACCTCACCGAGCTGCACAAGTTCCTGTCGGACACCGTGCTGCTGACCGGCCACGGCTTCGAGGCCCCCGCCGCCACCCCCACGTGGGGTGTGCTGGAGCGCGAGGGAACGCCAGAAGGTCCGACGGTCGCGGTGCTCTACTACCGGGCGCACCACGTGGCCGGGAACACGGCGTTCGTGCACGCCCTGTGCGACGCGATCGAGGCCAAGGGCGGCAAGCCCCTGCCGGTCTTCTGCTCCTCGCTGCGCACCGCCGAACCCGAGCTGCTCGACACCCTCAGGCAGGCCGACGCGCTCGTCGTAACGGTGCTCGCGGCGGGTGGCACGAACCCCGCGAAGGCCTCGGCGGGTGGCGACGACGACGCGTGGGACGTCGGCGCGCTGGCCGCGCTCGACGTGCCGATCCTGCAGGGGTTGTGCCTCACGTCGAGCCGCGACTCGTGGGACGAGAACGACGACGGACTGTCTCCTTTGGACACCGCGACCCAGGTCGCGATCCCCGAGTTCGACGGCCGGATCATCACGGTTCCGTTCTCCTTCAAGGAGATCGACGAGGACGGGCTGACCGTCTACGTGGCCGACCCGGAACGGGCGCTGCGCGTCGCGGGCATCGCGGTCCGGCACGGCAGGCTGCGGCACATCCCGGTGGCCGAGCGCAGGATCGCGGTGATGCTGTCGGCGTACCCGACCAAGCACTCCCGCATCGGCAACGCGGTCGGCCTGGACACGCCGGCGTCGACCGTGCGGCTGCTGAAGGCCATGCAGGAGCACGGTTACGACATCGGTGACGCGCTGCCGGGCGTGCAGGAGCTGGACGGCGACGCGTTGATCCACGCGTTGATCGCGGCCGGTGGCCAGGACGCGGACTGGCTGACGCAGGAGCAGTTCGAGAGCAACCCCGTGCGCATCGCCGCGGCGGACTACCGGGAGTTCTACGAGACGCTGCCCGAAGACTTCCGCGAGTCGATGCAGGAGCACTGGGGCGAGGCACCGGGCACGCTCTTCGTCGACCACTCCAAGTCCAAGGACGGCGAGATCGTGCTGGCCGCGTTGCGGTCCAACAACGTCGTCGTGATCGTGCAGCCGCCGCGCGGGTTCGGCGAGAACCCCATCGCGATCTACCACGACCCGGACCTGCCGCCGTCGCACCACTACCTCGCGGCGTACCGGTGGATCGAGTCGAACTTCGGCGCGGACGCGGTCGTGCACGTCGGCAAGCACGGCAACCTGGAGTGGTTGCCGGGCAAGACCGTCGGCATGTCGGCGTCCTGCGGCACGGACGCGGCGCTCGGCGACCTGCCGCTGGTCTACCCGTTCCTCGTCAACGACCCCGGTGAGGGCACGCAGGCCAAGCGGCGCGCGCACGCCACGCTGGTCGACCACCTCGTCCCGCCGATGGCCCGCGCCGACAGCTACGGCGACATCGCGCGCCTGGAGCAGTTGCTCGACGAGTACGGCAACATCTCCGCGATGGACCCGGCGAAGGTGCCGGCGATCCGCGCGCAGATCTGGACGCTGATCCAGGCCGCCAAGCTCGACCACGACCTCGGCCTGGAGGACCGGCCGCACGACGCGGAGTTCGACGAGTTCATCCTGCACGTCGACGGCTGGCTGTGCGAGGTCAAGGACGTCCAGATCCGCGACGGTCTGCACGTCCTCGGCGAGGCGCCGACCGGCAGCGTCCGCGTCAACCTCGTGCTCGCCATGTTGCAGGCGCGGCAGATGTGGGGAGGTCAGGTCGCCGCGCTGCCCGGACTGCGCGAGGCGCTCGGGCTCACGACGACCGGCCGTGAAGACGTCGACGCGATCGAGGAGATCGCGCGCGGACTCGTCCAGGCCATGGAGGACGCGGGCTGGGACCGGGAAGTGGCCAAGACCCTGCACGAGTCCGAGGACGTGCAGAAGATCCTGGAGTTCGCGGCGGTCGAGGTCGTGCCTCGTCTGGCGCGCACCACGGACGAGATGACGAACGTCCTGCACGCGCTGGACGGCGGCTACATTCCGGCCGGCCCGTCGGGTTCTCCGTTGCGCGGCCTGGTGAACGTGCTGCCGACCGGCCGCAACTTCTACTCGGTCGACCCGAAGGCCATCCCGTCGCGACTCGCGTGGGAGACCGGCCAGGCGATGGCTGACTCGCTGCTCGCCCGCTACCGCGAGGAGAACGACGGCGAGTGGCCGCCCTCGGTCGGTCTGTCGGTCTGGGGCACGTCCGCGATGCGCACCGCCGGTGACGACATCGCCGAGGTGTTCTCGCTGCTGGGCGTGCGGCCGGTGTGGGACGACCAGTCGCGCCGCGTCACCGGTCTCGAGGTCATCTCGCTGGAGGAACTGGAGAGGCCGCGCGTCGACGTCACGATCCGCATCTCCGGGTTCTTCCGGGACGCCTTCCCGCACGTCGTGTCCATGTTGGACGATGCCGTGCAGTTGGTGGCCGCGCTGGACGAGCCCGCGGAGCAGAACTTCGTGCGGGCGCACATGCTGAAGGACCTGGAAGAGCACGGCGACCAGCGCAGGGCGACGTTGCGCGTCTTCGGTTCCAAGCCGGGCGCGTACGGCGCGGGCGTGCTGCCGTTGATCGACAGCCGCAACTGGCGCGACTCGTCCGACATCGCCGAGGTCTACGCGGTGTGGGGCGGTTACGCGTACGGGCGTGGCGTGGACGGCGTGGCGGCGCGTGCGGACATGGAGTCGGCGTACCGGCGGATCGCGGTGGCGGCCAAGAACATCGACACCCGCGAGCACGACATCGCCGACTCGGACGACTACTTCCAGTACCACGGCGGCATGGTCACGATGGTGAAGGCGTTGACGGGCAAGGCACCCGCCGCGTACGTCGGTGACAGCACGCGACCGGAGGCGGTCCGCACGCGCACGTTGACGGAGGAGACCTCCCGGATCTTCCGCGCCCGCGTGGTGAACCCGCGCTGGATCGGGGCGATGCGCAACCACGGCTACAAGGGCGCGTTCGAGCTGCAGGCGACGGTCGAGTACCTGTTCGGCTACGACGCCACGACCGGTGTCGTCGCGGACTGGATGTACGAGAAGCTCACCGAGTCGTACGTGCTCGACCCGGAGACCCGGAAGTTCCTGCAGACCAGCAACCCCTGGGCGTTGCACGGCATCGCCGAGCGGCTGCTGGAGGCGGCCGAGCGCAAGATGTGGGAGCACCCGGAGGAGTCCACTTTGGACGCGCTGCGGGCGGCCTACCTCGAGACCGAGGGTGACCTGGAAGACGGCGTCTGAACGACCCGTACGCAGCAGTGACCTGGTGACGGATCGAGGCGGGCGGACACGCCGTTCGCCTTGATCCCTTCCAGCAGGCCGTTGATCAGGCACAGGGTCATGCCGCACACCAGTTGCGCGTGCCGCTGCGCCAGGCTGTGGAACGGGCAGTTGCCGAGCAAGATCTCCTCGCCCTCGGACCGGGGCTCGAAACCGAAGTCCTCCAACGCCCCGGTCAGATCGCCCGAGGCGGTGGAGGCCAGCTTCGCGCCCCATTCGTGGGCACGCCGGTTCAGGATCTCGCGCGGCGGCTCGCCGGTGCTCTCCGCCTCCATCAACGCGTCCGTCACCAGGTGGCTCGCGGCCTCGTAGCGGCGGTCGGGCAGCGACACCTCGATCTGCTGCTCCGAGCGCTGGTAGAGCTTCGCCGGACGGCCCGCGCCAGGTCCGCTGCGGCCGGATCGGCGCTGGTGCACCACTGTGAGCAACCCCATCTCGACCAGCTTGTCGAGGTGGAACGCGGCCGTCGTGCGGGGGAGTTCGACGGCCTGCGCGGCCTCGTCCTTGCTGATGGGCGCGGTGTGGTGCACGACGAAGTCGTAGAGCCTGCGGCGGTTCGGCTCGTCGAGGGCCGCGACGGCGGCGACGGGGTCGGCCATCTCTAAAACCTACTCTTGTTGACTAAATTCGGCGAACGGATCTACCGTGGCGAACATGGACGTCGAGGCGGCGCAGCGAGCGGTCACGGACCTGCTCAAGGCACTGGGCAAGGACCCGTACTCGGCGCACTTGGCCGACACCCCGCGCCGTGTGGCCGAGGCCTACGAGGAGATGCTGACCCCGCGCGCCTTCACCATGACGACGTTCCCGAACGACGAGGGCTACGACGAACTCGTGCTGGCGCGCAGCATCCCCGTGCAGTCGTTGTGCGAGCACCACATGCTGCCGTTCCACGGTGTCGCGCACGTCGGATACCTGCCGGGGGAACGGATCCTGGGCCTGTCGAAGCTCGCGCGGGTGGTGGAGATGTTCGCCCGCGACCTGCAGGTGCAGGAACGGCTCACGAAGCAGGTCGCCGACTGGCTGCAGGAACACCTGCAGCCCAAGGGAGTCGGCGTCGTGATCGAAGCAGAGCACATGTGCATGTCGCTGAGAGGCGTGCGGGTCAGCGGATCCCGCACGGTCACCTCGGCGTTGCAGGGCGTGCTGCGCGAGAACCCCGCGTCACGCCAGGAGTTCTTCTCCCTCGTTCAGGCCGCCTGAACCGGTCCGAACACGTAGGAGCCGGCGGCGTCCGCGTTGTCGCCCGCCCAGAACTCCGCCCACAGCGTGGCGAACTCGGCCCGCGAGAGCCTGCCGTCACCGTCGAGGTCCAGGACGGAGAAGTCGGTCGTGCCCTCGTGGCCGAGCCAGGCCTCGATCATCACCCGGTACTCTTCCTCGGACACGTAGTCGTCGCCGTCCGCGTCCACGGCACCGAACATCGCGTCCGCGGTGCCGAGCACCGGTTCGATGTTCGTGGGCAGCACGTCCACGACGTTCAGCACGTCGTCCAGCGTCACCCTGGCCGCGCCGCCCGCCGCCGACTGCAGGGTCGTCCACCAGCCGAGCATCACCTGGGACAGCAGTTTCTCGTCGCTGCCGCGCAGTTGGGCCCAGCGCGCGGCGAGGAGCCGGAAGTCCTCCTCGGTCAGATAGCCGTCACCGGTGACGTCCATCGCGCCGAACACCAGGTGCACCTTGCTGCGCTGAAATTCGCTCGCCATGCGCAGGACCATAGGCCGAATGCCGCAACGGGAACCATCGGCCGAACGGGTCCGAACTAGTCCACGAACAGAGCATCGGCCAGCTGCAAACGGCCGGACACCCCGAGTTTGCGGTAGATCCCCGACAGCACTCCTTCGACGCCGCCGACGGGCATGAGCAGCGTGGACGCGATCTCGTCATCCGAACGGCCGCGTGCCGCCAGTTCCGCCACCTGGTGCTCCGTCGGGGTGAGCGCGGTCGGCCCGGTCTGCCGCATCCGCCGAGGTCCGGCGCTCGTCGCCACCAGTTCGGAGTAGGCCCGCGCGGCCATCGCCGAGGATCCGCACTTCTGCGCCAGGTCCATCGCGTCACGCAGACAGGTGCGCGCGAACGCCGTGCCGCCCTGACGGCGCACCACGACGCCGAGGTCGACCAACGCGCGCGCCAGCTCCAGGCGGGCGGGGGAGCCGCGCAGCACCCGCACGGCCTCTTCCAGCAACGTCCGCCCGGCCGCACCCGCCGTCACCCGGCCGGCCGCGCGCAACGCCATGCCCAACGCCCTGGGCGCGCCCCAGTCGCGGGCCAGCGTGACCTCTTCCATGGCCAGTTCGCGGGCCCGTTCGCCGTCGCCCATGGCCGCGCTCGCCAACGCCGCGCCGGAACGCCACGCCAGCGCCGCCGGATTGCGGTACGGCCACGCCGCGCAGTGCCGTCCGGCGGCCAGAAACGCTTCCAGGGCCTCGTGATCGTCGCCTCGCGCGGTCAGCATCCGTCCGCGCACGGTCAGCACGCCGCCGTACGACCACACGCGCCGCGCCTCGTCCGTCGAGGCCTCGGCGATGACCACGGCGGCCTCGTCCAGACGGCCCTCCTCGAGCAGGATGTCGGCGAGCAACGCGGCGTGCCACGTGGACACCGCGTGCCAGCGCCGGTCCTGACGCAGATGGTCGGCCGCGACCTCCAGGTCCGCGCGGGCCGAGACGAGATCTCCCTTGCGGCGCTGGACGTTCGCGCGCATCACGTTCGTCAGCGCCCGCAACGCAGGAGCCTGCGCGCGGTCGACCTCGTCCAGCACGGCCAGCGCCTCGTCCAGCGAGTCGGCCAGGTTCAGCGTCATCGCGGACGCCAGCGACGACAGCACGCCCGAGGCGGACACGAGCGGAACCGCTTCCGCGGCACTGATGTCCCCGACCATCACGTGGTGCAGCACCCCGGCGGGCGTGTCGAGCGGCACCGACGACGGCACGGCCTCCTGCCACACCAGCCCGTGCACGGCCAGATGTGCCTGTGCCAGCGGAGAACCGGCCAGAACCGCGGCGATCTCGGCCGGGTTGCTCTCGGCGTGCAGCGCGTACGACAGGGCCACCGCGGACTCGACGTCGTCCACATCGGACTGGAACGCCTCGCGCAGCCGGGCCGTCGCGCCGGGCAGGTTGCCGACCAGCTCGGCGATTCCCAGCAGCCGCAACGCCCGTGACGGGTTCGCCACCGGTTCGCGCAACGCCCGCCACAGCAACCGCGCGGCACCCGACGTGTCGCCCTGGTTCACCGCCTCCTGCGCGGCCCGGTCGAGCACCTCGCCCGCCCACGGCTCCAGGCCGGGCGAGGTCTCCAGCAGGTGGTCGGCGACGGCCCGGTCCGAAGCGCCATGGGTGCGCAACGACCGTGCGGCCCGAAGATGCAACGCGGCCCGGGCACCGGCCGGCATGTCGTCGAGCACCGCGGGCCCTGCCACGCCGAGCAACTCGACCGTCCGGACCGCCTCGGCGAGCTCGACGGGACTGAGCCGGGTCAGCTCGGCCAGCACGCCGGGATGCGGTGAAGAACCCAGGGCCGCAAGGCAATGAGCCGTGGCCACCACGGCGGCCGGACGGCGGCGCAACCGGGCGGTCATGATCTCGCCGGCCACCTCCGCACCCCGGTGGGAGACCCGCCACGCGGCTTCGGCGGTCGGTGGCACCTTGTCCTCCGCCAACGCCCTGAGCAGACGCGTGACCGTCAACGGGTTCCCGCCGGTCGCCTCCACACAGGCCGTCACGAACTCGGGCGCCGCCTCACCCAACGCCGACGTGACCAGCACTCCGATCTCGGCCGGCGTCAGGTTGTCCAGCGTGACCCGTTGGCACGCAGCCATGATCTCGCCGTAAGAAGGATCGTCACACCGCTCGCCCGTGCCCACGGCCAGCACGAGAGCGATGGGCAGCCGTTGCACCCTCAACGCCAGATACGCCAGCCAGCGCAGAGAAGCGGTATCGGCCCAGTGCGCGTCGTCCACGACGATGAGCAGGTCACCGCGACAAGCCAGTGCGGCGGCCAGTCGGTAGACACCGTGCAACAGGGGGAAATCGGCGGTCGCGGCTGTGAGCTGCAACGCACTCATCGCCTCCGCGGGCACGAGATCCGGGTCGACCAGGTCGAAGAGCTGTGCCACGACCCCGAACGGCAGGTCGCCTTCCAGCGCACTGCCCCGCGCTCGCACCACCTGCCCCGCCCAGCGCGCGGCGAGGTCGTCCAGCGCCGCCGTCTTGCCCGTGCCGGGTGCGCCTTCCACCACCGTGGTCGTCCCCGGCGCCACCTGATCGCTGATTCCGGCGCACCACACTTTCAGCCGGTTTTCCAAGATCTCTCCACAATCCGCCGCTGAAAGTATCAGCGGAATTGATGTTAGGAGAAAGCGCTCCACTTGCCCAGGTAAAGGTTCCTGCGCCAAGGGCGTCTCAACAGGAGGGCTGCACGTATGATCCCGCGGGCAACTACTCGAATGGGTAGCGGCAGCGTGGCGGCGGCCTCACCCGCTGATCCCAACGGCCTAGGAGAGGCGCTTCGGGGCTGGTCGTGGTGCGGGTCGTTGTGGTATTGCAGCGAGTGTTCTCCGCCGCCGCGGAGCGAAAGGAAAAATGGGTGTCGGGGAATCGGGACGGGGTGTTTCGCGGCCGTGAGGGAGAACGGGAGCTCCTGAGCGGTGTGCTGAACGCGGGCACCGGTGTGGTGCTGATCGAGGGGGAGGCGGGCACCGGGAAGACGCGGTTGCTGGCCGAGATCGCCGCCGTCGCCGCCGGCCGCGGGTTCGAGGTGGCCACCGCCCAGGACGAGCTCGATCAGCCGTTCCTGCTGGCCCGCCTGGCCGACCGCCGCCCGGACGGGCCTGCCGTCGTCGTGCTGGACGATCTCCACCTGGCCGAGCCGGGAACCCTGGCCGCTCTGCGCGCACTGTTACCCGCCTCCACGCACGAGAAGGTGGTCTGGCTGCTCGCCCGGCGCCGCGGCGAGGGCGCGGACCGCCTGTTCGCCGCCGCGGCACAACGCGGAGCGACCCGGATCACGCTGAGTCCGTTGGCGGACAACGTGGTCGAGGACCTCGTGACCGACCTGACCGGCGGCATTCCCGACCACGACCTGAAAGCGCTTGCCTCGCTCGCCCAGGGCAATCCCGCCGCGCTGGCCGGGCTCTTCGAGGCTCTCCGGCAGGACGACCAGGTCGTGGTCACCGCCGAGCACGCCTCGATCAGGACCGATCGCTCGTCGCACGCCACCGAGGCGTTGCTGCGCGACCGCGTGAGTGCGTTGAGCGGCAAGGCGAGGCACCTCCTGCAGGTCGCGTCGGTGCTCGGGCCGCGCTTCGAACCCGGTGACGTCGCGGAGATGCTGGCGTCGAGCACCGCGATCCTGTTGCCCGCACTGGACGAGGTCATCTGCGCGGGCGTCGTGACGTCGCTGGACGAGCGGCTGGCGTTCCGCCACGAGCTGCTCTGGCGGCTGGTCGCCGACTCCGTGCCCCTGCCCGTGCGGCGCGCGCTGCACCGCGAGGCCGGCGAGATGCTGCTGGCGCGCGGGGATTCCGCCGTTCTCGCCGCGCGGCACCTGCTGCACGGCGCCCAGCGCGGCGACGCCCGGTCGATCGACGGCCTCGTCGCGGCGGCGAAAGCCGTGCTGTGGAACGCTCCCGAGGCCGCCGCCGAACTCGCCGTGCGTGCTTTGGAACTGACCGACCAAGCGTCTGCTTCGCTGGTCCACCGCACGGTCATGGCGGTGCGGGCGCTCACCGCGGCCGGCAAGCTCACCGCCGCGCAGGCGCTCGCGCGGGAAGCCCTGTCCCGGCACGTGTCCCCGGAACCGGCAGCCAAACTCCGGCACTGCGTCGCCACGACGTCGTTGCTGGGCGCCCGGCACGCCGAGTCGCTGGAGATCTCCGAGGCGTTGCTGCGCGAACCCGACCTGGCCCCGGAACTCGTGCCGTGGGTGGAGATCACCCGGCTGATGGCGTTGCTCGGCCACGACCGGCGCCGCGCGGAGGAACTCGCCGAGGAAGTCGTGCGCGGCCACCAGGGCGCGCCGGACGACGTGCTGGCAACGGCCCTGGCCGTGCACGCGGCCATCGCGCGCGACACCGGACGACCCGGCGCCGCGCTCGAACTCGCCCGCGAGGCCGCGCGGTCGAGCACCTCCCACGACCTCAGCGCCTACCCGCAACTGCTGCTCGCGACGCTGCTCGCGGGGCTGCGGGAGTTCGCCGACGCCGAGAACGTGGTGCGGCGGGTGCGCAGCGGGCCGTCCGCGGTGGTGACCAGGGAGGTCATGACCGCGGTCGTGCAGGCGCGGATCCTGTTGCAGGCGGGGCGGATCGAGGAGGCCTCCGTAGAGGCGCGCGCCGCGCTGACGGTGGCCGAGGAGACCGGGCACGAGTCGGTGGTGGCGCCCGCGCTGGCGGTGCTGGCGATGGTCGCGATCCACACCGGCGACCTGCCCGCCGCGATCGAGCACGTCGAGCGCTACCGCGAGCAGGTTCCCGCCGACGAGATCCTCTTCTCCCGCGCCTACTACCAGTGGGCGGACGTGCTCGTCACCCACGTCGGCTCGGGGCTCGAGAAGGCGCTGGCGCTGCTCACCGACGAGTACCCGGGCCTGGTGTCGTCGGGGCTCTTCGCGGAGGAACCCCGTGCCGCCGGGTGGTTCGTGCGCCGGGCGCTGGAGGCGGGGGACGAGCGGCTGGCGAAGGCCGTCGTGGACCGCGCGGAACGGCTGGCCGAGGAACACCCCGCGTTCGGCGCCGTCACCGCGGCCGCGGTGCACGCGCGCGGCTTGTTCGACGCCGACGCGAAGTTGCTGGAACTGGCCGTGCAGCAGCACCGCGACCTGTGGGCGCGGGCGAACGCGGCCGAGGACCTCGGCGTGCTGCTGACCGGCACGCCGGACCGGGCGGACTCGGTGAAGTCGCTGGAGACCGCGCTCGGCCTGTACCGGGAGATCGGCGCGTCACGGGACAGCGCGCGGGTCCTGGGCCGGTTGCGCAAGCTCGGCAGGCGCCGCAGGGCCGCTCCGGCACGCCCTGCCTCCGGATGGTCCAGTCTGGACGACACCGAACGGGCCATCGCCAACCTGGTGGCCAAGGGTCAGACGAACCGGCAGATCTCCACGCAGCTGTTCATGTCGCCGCACACGGTGAACTTCCACCTGCGCAAGATCTTCCGCAAGCTGGAGATCAGCTCTCGCGTCGAGCTGGTGATGAGGTCGCGGGACGACCAGTAGGCGCGGCGGTCCGCTTGGCCTGCCGGCGCAGCTGCAGGATGCGGGCCGCACCGACCACGGCGACCAGCAACGCGCCGCCGATCGCGCCGAACAGCAGGGCCACGCCGAGGGGAAGGCTGAACTCGCCCCACAGGAAGTGGATCGTGGCGTTGTCGCCGTTCTGCAGGATGAAGATCAGCAGGAAGATCAGCACGACGATCGCGACCAGCACGGCGACCCAGGTACCGCTGATCCGGGTGGGCCGCAGCTTCTTCGGTGCGGCCGGTGCCGGTGCGTCCGGCCTCGGTGCGACCGGCGCTGGAGCGGCCGGGATCGGTTCCGTGATCGGCGTCTTCTGGGACTCGTCGCTCGGGTTCGCCACGATCCACATTATCGGCGCCCGAGCGTGGTCCCGCGCGTTGGCGAACGGCCTACAACTTGCGCAACCCCGACAGCACGCGTTCGAGCAACGCGACGTTCGGCTGGGCGGCCGGTTCGTGCACCGCGACCAGGTTGAGGGTGATCAGGTCGCTCAGCAGCACCCGCGTGACGCCGAGCGGGATCTTCATGAGCGCCGAGATCTCGGCGACCGACCGCGGCTGCAGGCACAGGCGCATCATCGCCGCCTGGTCGTTGGTGGCGCGGTAGAGCCGGTCCTCGTCGGTGGAGAGCAGCGTCTCCAGACGAAGGTCGTGGCGGGCCGTCGTGCGGCCGCCGGTGCGGGCGTAGGGACGGATGAGCGAGCTGTCCCTAGCGGGGGCGTGGGTCGGTTCTTGCTCTTGCACAGGCCACTCCGGTGGCGGTTCCGGTGGGCGTTGGCGCAACGGTTGCTGACGGGGCAGTTGTTGCGTCTCCGCGCCAGTGAAGTCTTCGCTTCCGTCGGCGCGTAGCCGTCTACGGGTCGCGGGCGACCCGAAACGCGCCCCCGTGTAACCGATTGCCGTCGCTTCCTCGTCGTGCACGTGCTCAAGCTATAACGAAGTGGCCCAAATGTATGTGGATCACGTTGCCTTTTTGTCACCCAGATCGAATCTGACTTGGATTGCAGTGCCCGACGACGTCGTTTGGGTGCGCACGAGGTCCGCCAAACGGTTGACGAGCAACAGACCGCGACCGCCTGGTTCGTTTGCGTGAACAGGCGTTCGGCCAGCCAGAACATCGGTGATGTGACCGTTGTCGTTGACTTGGCAAACAATACTTTTCGGTTCGGCCCAGACGCGGACCGTGCTCTCGCCCCCGCCGTGCCGCACGCTGTTCGTCGCGAGCTCGGTGACCGCGAGCGCGAAGTCGTCGACACGATCATGGGACAGGCCGAGCTTGACGGCCTGCTCGCGGGCGAACGCCCGCACCGCCGCCATCGCCCCGGCGCCGACGGACGTGCTCACCGCGTCGGACGGGATCGGCAACGGCATCGAGTGGGCGGCGACGACCACCCGCGCGGGGTGGAAGTGGTCGCTGGGACGGTGGCCGCTCGCGTCGATCACGACCGGGTGGGTCTTCTCGGCGTCGGCCAGGATGTCGTGGTTGAGTGTGGTGATGCTGTAGGGGCACAGGATGCTCAGGTCGCGGCCGCTGAACGCGTAGTTGATCAGCGCCTCGTGCAGCGCGCACGCCGGGTACTCGACGTCGGTGCGCAGGTCCCACACCGGCTCGCTGATGATGCGGACGGCCCCGCGGTGCCGGTCGGCGAACGTGCGGAGCTCGGGGATGATCCGGCCGGGGTTGCGGCCGGTGTCCGCCATGTCGATGAACGTCACGAGGTGGGCGAACCCGCTCAGCGCCTCTTTGAGCAGCTCCAGGTTCGTGCTGGGCACCGCCACGGCGACCGGTTCGGCGCTCGCGAGGCCTTCCATGACGAACGGGACGGTCCCGTCGATGTAGGAGTCCTCATCGGAGTAGAACAGCGCCGGATGTGCGAACGTCATGTGCCACCTCTCGTCAACGTCCCAGGATGTCCACCCGGCGCGTTGCTCAAACCCATCATTTCTTGACCCTCACACCGTGTCAGCCCCTACACAGGAGCAGTCATGTTCACCATCGGAGACTTCGCCCATCTGGGGCGTGTGTCGGTGCGGATGCTGCGCCATTACGACGCGGTCGGCCTGCTCCTGCCGGCCCGCGTCGACCCGGCCACCGGCTACCGCTTCTACACCGCCGCCCAGCTGCAACGACTCAACCGCCTGGTCGCGTTGAAGGACCTCGGTCTGACACTCGACCAGGTGCGTGTGGTGCTCGACGAAAAGCTTTCCGTCGAGCAGTTGCACGGCATGCTTTCGTTGCGGCGTGCCGAGCTGCGGCAGCAGATCCTCGCGGACGAGTCGCGGCTGCGGCGGGTCGAGGCACGTCTCCGTGCCATTGAAAGGGAAGGCACCATGCCGACCGACGAGATCGTTGTGAAGCCCGTTCCCGCCGTCAGGGTCGCCCGGCTGACCGCGACCGCCGCCTCGTACGGGCCGGAGGACATCGGGCCGGTCATCCAGCCGCTGTACCCGCAGCTGATGGAACGCCTGGGACGGGCGGGGGTCGCGCCGTCCGGCTACGGGGTCGCCACCTACGAGCCGGCCGAGGGCGACCAGGTCGTCGTGCACGCCGGCGTGACGGTGGCCGTCGAGCCGTCGCCCGCCTACGAGTTCGAGGTCGTCGACCTGCCCGCGCTGGCCGAGGCGGCGACCGTCGTGCACCGCGGCACCATGGACGACGTGGACTCGACGTACCAGGCCGTCGCGGCGTGGATCGAGGCCAACGGGTACAAGCAGAACGGGTTCGCCCGCGAGGTGTACCTGAACTACGGCGAGGGCGACCCGGCCGACTGGGTGACCGAGCTCCAGCTGGAGATCAGCAAGCCGTAACGGGGCCGATCGCGGTTCAGTGGTCGTCCTGGTGGATGCGTCGATGCAGCGACTCCATCCGGTCGTCCAGCTGGGCCGCGATCATCGCCGTCGACATCAGCTCGCCCACGAAGTCCGCGGGCGGGCTGTCGTCGTACTTGTAGAACAGCTTGTGCTCCAGCGTGGCCCAGAAGTCCATCGCGATGGTCCGCAGCTGCACCTCGACCTTCACGTGCTCGACCCGGTCCGACAGGAACACCGGGATCCGCACGATCAGGTGCAGGCTGCGGTAGCCGTTCGGCTTCGGCGTGGCGATGTAGTCCTTGGTGCGCAGGATCTCCACGTCGTGCTGGCGCGCGAGCATCGCCTTGACCCGGTAGACGTCCGAGACGAACGGGCACACCACCCGCACGCCCGCGATGTCGTCGAGCCAGTCGCCGATCGCGTCGAGGTCGAGCGGGAAGCCCTTGCGCCGCAGCTTCTCCAGGATGCCTTCTGGCTTCTTCACGCGGTTGGTGATGTGCTCGATCGGGTCGTGCTGGTGGACCGAGTCGAACTCCTCGCTGAGGATGCGGAGCTTGGTCATGAGCTCCTCGATCGCGAACTTGTAGACGAGCAAACGTCGTTCGAGGTCGCGCAGCAGGCTCAGGTCGTCGGCCAGGTCGGTCACCACACCAGAGTACTGATCACTCCGGATCAGAACTGGGCCACGGCCTCCGGCGCGTACCCGTAGAAGCCGGGAAGACCACCCGTGTGGAGGAACACGACCGGGACGTCGCTGTGCGGGGCGATCTCGCGGAACTTCACCGCGGCCTTGCCGGTGTAGACCGGGTCGAGGATCACGCCCTCCGTCCGCGCGAAGAGCTTCAGCACGCTCCACATCTCCGGCGTCGGCACGCCGTAACCAGGCCCGATGGTGTCGTCGGTGACGGTGACGTGGGTGAGCTTCGGGGCGGGCTGTCCGAGGAGGGCGGCGGCGTCGGTGGCGAGGTTGTGCAGCTCCCGCTCGGCGTCGGCCGCGGTGTGCGAGACGCTCGCGGCGTGGACGGTGCCGGCCCAGCCGAGCAGTTCGGTGCCGAGCGCGATCCCCGCCGCCGTGGCGCCGCTGCCGTCCGGGACGACGATGGTGGCGTTGTCGATGCCGCGCTCGTTCAGCTGTCCCACGAGTTCGACGGCGGCCGCGACGTAGCCGAGCGCGCCCAGCCCGTTCGACCCGCCCACGGGCAGCGTGACGGCCTTGTCGTGGTTGATCTTCTCGTACGCGCTGACGGTCTCGTCGGCGTCCGCGCAGACGTGCACGTTCGCGCCGAACATGTGGTCCAGGACGACGTTGCCGGACCGCTCGTACGCGTCGCCCTTCATCGGCACCTTGGCCGTGAGCACGAGTTCGCACTTCAGGCCGAGCTTCGCGCACGCCGCCGCCGTCTGCCGGCCGTGGTTGGTCTGCAGCGCGCCGAACGTGATGATCGTGTCCGCGCCCTCCTCGATGGCCTGGCCCAGCAGGAACTCGAGTTTGCGCAGCTTGTTGCCGCCCGCGCCGAGGCCGTTGACGTCGTCGCGCTTGATCAGGACCGGCGGTCCGCCGAGCTCGGTCGCGAGCCTCGGGGCGTCCTCCAGCGGGGTCGGCCAGGTGCCCAGGGAGACTCGGGGGAACGCGCTCAGGTCCATGGTTCGAGCTTAATCGCTTCGGTTCTGGAGGGCTCCGGCCCGATTCCGTGCAGGACGTGGGCGAGGACCTCGATTCCGCGCACCACGCGCGGGCCCGGCCGGTTGAAGTACGACGGTCCATCCAGGACCCACGTCCGCGGCAGCGGCTGGTCCGGGAGTTCCCACAGCGTCCGTTCGATCGGGAAGCCGCAGGGCATCAGGAGGGCGATGTCCGGCTTCGCGTCGTGGACGGTCTGCCAGGTGATCGGCCTGGTGTGCTCGCCCTTCTCCGCGATGAGCGGGATGCCGCCCGCTGCCGCGATCTGCTCGGGAACCCAGTGGCCGGCGGGCCAGACCGGGTCGAGCCACTCGATCGCGGCCACTCGCGGGTGGGGGAGATTCCGGGTCTGTCGTTCGACGTTCTCGATGCGGCTTCTGAGCGCGGCGATCTTGTCCGTGCTGTCGACGCCGAGGACGTCGCCGACGGTCTTCAGGCAGCCCAGCACCTCGTCCAATGTGGAGGGTTCGAGGCTGAGCACCTTCGGGCCCACGTCCATCATCCGGACCGTGTCGGTGACCTTGCGGTACGAGATCGCGCAGACGTCGCAGAGGTCCTGGGTGAGGATCACGTCCGGCGCGAGGTCGTTCAGCAGGTCCGCGTCGAGCCCGTACAGCGACGACCCGTGGTGGACGGTCGAGTTGATCTCCCTGCTGCTCAGGGTGTTCTGGTCGATCCCGGTGCTCGTGACGACGGGGACGCCCTCGACCTCGGCCGGCCAGTCGCACTCGTGGGTGCGCCCCACCAGGTGCTCGACGAGTCCGAGTTCGGCGACGATGTCGGTCGCCGCGGGCAGCAGCGAGACGATCCGCATCAGACCTCCCGGCCGAACTCGGCGTACCGCGTGGAACCGCTCTCCAAGGCCGTGAGAGCGAGCGTGAGCCTCCGGTGCAGCGACGGGTAGATGCGGTGCCGTGCCTCGTCCAGAGTCAGGTACAGCACGCCTTCCAGTTCGGGATCGCGGGCCACCGCGTCGTCCACCACGCCACCGTCGAACACGAACTGGTGGCAGTCGCGCCAGACCCCGTTGCGCGGCGTCCAGTCGACCACCAGCAACGGCCCGAGGGTCAGCGTCAGCCCGAGCTCCTCGTGGATCTCGCGCAGCGCCGCCGCCTTCGGGGACTCGTCGTCCTCGGTCATGCCGCCGGGGATGTCCAGCACCGCCTTGTACGTCGGCACGACGAACAGCACGCGTCCGGTGGAATCGCGGATCAGCGCGCCGCCCGCGCACGTCTTGGTGGGGCGCCGTGACGCGACTCCCGGCACGTACTCCAGTTCGGCCGGACCCTCGTCCAGAACATCGGCGGCGAATGAGGCGGGATCTCCCGCGTGCAGTGCGGACACCAGTTGATGATCACACCACCGGGTGAATCGCGCACCCGTTGTGCAGCGGTTTCGCACCTGCTGGCCGATGTCCGGAAAATGACGGTCTGCAACCAAACGACCGAGGAGTACGCTTGGGCCTGTAACTCCGTGCGATCAATCGCCGATGTCCACGGCAACATCGGTGGAGGTGACGCCAATGGGGGCAACCGGTGCCGCCAAGCGCAGACGCGAGAGCAGTTCGGCCCCGTGGTCGGTGGTCGGACTGACCGTGGTGTTCGTCGTGGTGGCTCAGGTCCAGTTCGCCATCGCGGTCGCGGAAAAGGTCCTGTGGCCTGCCGCGCTCGGGGTGTTGTTGCTGGTGGCCGCGGTCGTGTTCGTGAAGACGGCGCGCAGGCTGCGGTGGGAAGAAGAGGACCTGTACGAAGCACCGCCCGAGGTGGCCCAGCCGCTTCCGGCCGCGCACTACGAGAGTCACGTCGACGCCGACGGAAGCCTGGCACGCGCGGTCGGCGAAGTCGTCCACGCGTCCCGGCGCTGGAGGGCCTGACGGCCTCATGACGCGGAGACCGGGCCACGGGTGGTCCGGTCATTTCGCCTTGTCGTCGAGAATGGCGCCATGCCGACGTCTGCCGAGTGGCTCGAGGTACGTGCCCACCTGCTCGAACACCGCCACGCGCTGGCCCTGAAGGCGGTCTCGGAGTATCCGGACGTGCCCAGGGTCGCCGGGACGCCGTTGCTCACGGCGCCGGGCTGGACGCCGGCCGCGCCGATCCCGCTGGCCGATCTCTCGCTGGAACTCCGGTCCTCACCGGCGTTGCCCGTGCTGCCCGGCTCGCCGGTCCCGGACGGGTTCAGGAGTTACTCGGAGGCGATGGCCTCGCTCGCCTCGCCGACGGTGTTCCAGAACCGCGAGACCTACCGGCTGCTCGACTTCAGCGGGCGGCACCTGACGTTCGGGCTCGGCACCTACTTCGACGGCATCGACGTGGGCGAGGCGTGCGCGCACGAGTACGCGGGACAGAGCAGCGGGCTGCCGTTGCGCGCGGCAGTCGGTGATCCGTGCGATCCCCGGCGCCGTCCGGTCAACATCGCCGTCAGCACCCTGACCCTGCGCCACGACACGGCGTCCGGGGAGGCGACGTTCTTCCTGCACTGGCGCGACCCGAAGCGCGTCGGGCACGCCGGCGGCATGTTCCAGGTGCTGCCGGTCGGCGTGTTCCAGGGCTCGTCCGAGGACGACTTCTCGTTGTGGCACTGCATGATCCGCGAATTCGCCGAGGAGATGCTGGGAGCTGAGGAGATCCACGCGGTCGACTACGCGGCCTGGCCGTTCGCGCGACGGCTGACGGAGGCTGCTCGCGTGTTCTATCTAGGCATGGGCGTGGACCCGCTGACGTTCGCGACGGACATGCTGACGGTCGCGGTGATCGAGGCGGGGGAGTTCGACGAGCTGTTCGGCGATCTGGTGTCGCACAACGAGGAGGGCGAGGTTCTGCGCGGGTTGCCGTTCACCGCCGAGAACGTCGAGCGCTTCGTGCACCACGAACCCACGCAGGCGGCCGGCGCCGCGCTGTTGTCACTGGCGTGGCAGCACCGTTCGGCGTTGCTCAGCGCTTGAACGGGTTGGGCAGGTAGGCCCAGGCCGTCGTCTTCGGGTCGAGCCGCATCAACGTGAGCGGCTTGGCCGGCAGCGGGTCGTTCAGCAACGCGTGCCGGTCCGGGGTGTCCGGGAGTGACTTCGCCACCACGTCCCACAGGTCGGCGTCCGGTGCGTCGAGCGTGCCGATCAACCCGGTCAGCGCGGTCGCGAAGAACGTCGCGAACGTCTTGGCGCGCAAGGCTTCCGGGCTCGCGTGCAGGCGTGCCGGCAAGCCGGGGCGCGGGCTGACGCGGATGTCGGCCAGGTCGCGGTAGAGCACCCGGCGCGGTCGGCCGTTCACCAGGCCCACCACCAGGTTCTGCTCGTGCGCCTCCAAAGCGACGCCGCGAGCGAGCAGCGTCATCAGCGGCGGCACGGTCAGTTCGGCGAACTCCGCGAGCCACTCGATCGGGTCGGGGATGCGCCAGGTGCTCAGCGCGGCCAGGGGCAGCAGGGTTTCGCCCTCGTGTGGAACGGGTTTGTCGCGCAGGATCACGCCCAGCCGGCGGTCCGGTTCGCCGTCGGTCAGCACCGCCGCCGACGCCCGGTTGTGCTGCAGTTCGATGCCCTCGACGGTCTCGCTCAGGAAGTCGGAGACCGTCGTGGCGGTCGCGATCGAGCCACCGGAGATGTCCCGCACGGCCGAGGTGATCTGGGCGCTCAGCGTCGTCTTGACGTGCCAGGAACCGGTCGAGAGGGTGCGCAGCGCCATCAGCGGGCTCGCGTCCAGGGTGCCGTCGGTGGGCACGTTCAGCCGGTCCGCCTGCCACGGGTGCACGGGGAGGAGGATCCGTTCGCCGTCGCGAAGCTCGTCGGGCCAGTCGCCGAACACCACGTGACTCGGCGCGGAGTGCAGCCGGAGCCGGACGACCGGGCGGTGCTCGGGGCCGTACGCGAGGTGGTCCCGGGCGGTGAACCCGGTGCGGTTGCGGCAGCACGGGTGCAGCGGATGGCCGTCGACGACGCTCTGCTCGTGCTCCTCCAGCGACCTGCTCAGGAACGGGGTCGTGAGCGGGCTCGTCGTGCGGGACAGGGCCAGCCCGGCGACGCTGTGGGCGACCTCCGTGATCAGGCTCTCAGAGCCGGGCCAGCGCAGTGCGGTGAGGAGCTCGACCGGGTGGAGGTAGTCGGCGGGATCCACGCTGACCTGCGGCAACGGCTCGATCGCGAACGCACGGCGCAGGCGCGCGAGGATGGCCGCACGGGCTCCCGGCAGCGCCGCGGCGAACCTTTCGGCGCGTCTTTCGTCCAGCGCTGCGGCGAACTCGGACTCGACCGGTGTCTGCGTCAGAATGATCTGATCCTGACACATCGCGACAGGGAAGCGGACACCGGTGGACGCCAGCACTGACCCCGACGCCGTCACCACGACGGCCCTGCTGAACTGCCTGCGCCGCGAGGTGGGGGAGTGGGCGAACGGCACGATCCGCCTGCCCCGCACCGACGTCCTGATCCGGGTGCGGGAGGGGCGCTGGCTCTCGGATCCCGAGGTGTTCACCGGATCGTGGCAGCCGTTGTCGTGGCACGAACTCGCCGTGCTCATCACGAAGGAGCTCGGCGACCCGCCGGTCGGCTTCCTGGACGAGGTCGCGGGCTCGCGGTCGGCCATCGCCGCCGTCCTGGACGCCCGCGCCGCGCCGCCCGCCGACCTCTACCAGCGCTCTGAGCAGGCGTTGATCGCCGGCCACCGCTACCACCCCGCGCCGAAGGGCCGCGGTGGCCTGCCCGCGTCGGAGTGGCTGCCGTACTCGCCAGAGGTGCACGCGAGCTTTTCGCTGGCGCACCTGGAAGGCGAGTTCGTCGACGACGGCGAGGTGCCGCTGCCCGCCGGTGTGCTGCCCGCGCATCCGTGGCAACTCTCCCTGCTGGGCCTCACGGGTGCCGTGGCGGAGCACGAGGTGTGGCCGACGTCGTCGGTGCGCACGGTCTACGACCCGGCCGCCGACCTGTTCTACAAGTTCAGCCTCGACGTGCAGATCACCAACGACGTGCGCCGGTTGTGGGAGCACGACCTGCGCTGGATCCCGCCGCTCGCGCGCCTGCTGAGACCGGTGTTCGCGGACATCGCCGCGGACTTCCCCGGCGCGGCCTTCCTGATCGACCGCGGCTACCGGACCTCGCCGGACTCGTTCGAAGGACTGGCGGTCGTCGTGCGCGACGGTGTCCGGCAGCACGTTCTTCCCGGCGTGACCCCGTTGCTGGCGGCCGGGATCAGCGAGGGCTTCGACGGCAACCCGTTGGACGGGCTGGATTCCGAGAGCGCGTTGCGCTGGTTCCGCCAGTACGTCTCGGTCGTCGTTCCCCCGGTGCTGCACGCGTTCTTCGCGCACGGCATCGTGATGGAGTGCCATCTGCAGAACGTTCTGGTGGGCGTGGACGCCACGGGTACGCCGGTGCAGGCGATCTACCGCGACCCCGAGGGCATGCGGCTGTTGCCCAGGCACGCCGAACTGCTGTCCTCAATGGACGGACTGGACGGGTCGCGGGGAGTCTCCGAGGCCAAGGGCTGGGAGCGGCTGCAGTACTGCCTGATCGTCAACCACCTGATCGAGATCGCCGGCGCGGTGCTGGTCCGGCATCCCGGTCTGGACGTGTGGGAGCAGGCACGGTCTGTTTTCGTTGCGTATGCAAGAGATCACGGATGTGAACAGGTCATGTCGTTGCTGGAGAACCGGTTCGTGCCCGCGAAGGCGAACCTGCTGCTGCGCTGGACGCGCGCGGAGGGCGCGGCGAGCCGGTACGTCGACTGCCCGAACCCGTTGTACCGGAACTAGCTCCTTTCGTTGACACCGTTTTCATCGCGCCCATACGTTCAGGGACATGACACGTCTGCCGGCGCTGCTCCTGCCGCTGCTTCTGCTCTCGGCGATGTTCGTCGGCACGCCGGCGGCTTCGGCTTACGTGCCACCGGTGACACGTGCGCAGGTGAGCCTCGACGCGGGCTGGCGGTTCCTGCGCGCGGACGCCGCGGGGGCCGAGGCGACCGGCTTCAACGACTCGTCGTGGTCGCAGGTCAGCGTCCCGCACACGTGGAACGCTTCCGACGGCCAGGACGGCGGGTCGAACTACTACCGGGGAATAGGCTGGTACCGCAAGCACTTCACGCCGTCGACGATGCTGGCCGGCCGGCGGTTGTGGCTGCGGTTCGACGGGGTGAACCAGGTCGCGGACGTGTGGGTCAACGGCGTCAAGCTGGGGCAGCACCGCGGCGGCTTCGCCGGGTTCCGGTTCGACGCGACCGCCGCGCTGAAACTGGGGCAGGACAACGTGATCGCGGTCAAGGCGGACAACGCCGCGAAAGCCGACATCGCCCCGATCTCCGCGGACTTCACGTTCTTCGGCGGCATCTACCGAGGCGTCTCGTTGACCGCGCTGGACCTGCTCGCCGCGCGCATGGGCGACTCCGGCGGCCCCGGTGTCTATCTGCGGCAACGGTCTCTGAGCGACGCGTCCGCGAGCGTCGAGGTGACCACGAAGGCCTGGAACAACCGGGCCTCCGCGGCACGGGTCAAGGTCCGCACGGTCGTCGCCGACCACGCCGGTGTCATCGTCGGCGAGACGACGTCCGCGACCCGTTCGGTCAACGCCGCCACCGGGTTCGACACCGTGCAGACGGTCGCGATCGCGCGCCCGCACCGCTGGAACGGCAAGGCGGACCCGTACCTCTACCGCGCGAGCGTGGAGATCATCGACGCCGACACGAACGTGGTGAAGGACGTCGTCACCGAACCGCTCGGCCTCCGCACCACCGCCGTCGACGCCAACACCGGGTTCTCGTTGAACGGCAAGGCTTTGCGCCTCAACGGGGTGAACGCGCACCAGGACCGGCTGAACGCGGGCTGGGCCGTGACGGCAGAGAACCACCGCCAGGACTTCGACCTGATGGACGAGATGGGCGTCAACGCGTTGCGCACCGCCCACTACCAGCAGGCCGAGCAGGTCTACGACCTCGCCGACGAACGCGGTTACGTGGTGTGGACGGAGATCCCGCTGGTCAACGAGATCACCGACAGCGCGGCGTTCCGCGCGAACGCCCAGCAGCAGCTGCTGGAGATGATCCGGCAGAACTTCAACCACCCGTCCATCGCGTTCTGGGGCATCGGCAACGAGCAGAAGACCAGCAACACCGCCACCAACAACCTGCTGCGCGACCTGGCCGCCGCCGTCCAGGCCGAGGACTCCGGCCGGCACTCCACCTACGCGTCGCACATCGGCGACCTCGACCCGGTGTCGGGACACGCGGAACTGGCCGCCTACAACAAGTACTTCGGCTGGTACGACACCAGCAGCACCGGCCCGGGCGGCTGGGCCGACCGCCTGCACGCCCGCGACCCGGCCCGCAAGATCGCGCTGAGCGAGTACGGCGCCGGCGGCAGCATCGCGCAGCACGAGGAGAACCCGCGCCCGCCCGTGACGACCTCGCGCTGGCACCCGGAGGAGTACCAGACCCTCGTGCACGAGAACCACTGGGCGGAAATCAAGACGCGCTCGTACCTGTGGGGCACGTTCGTCTGGAACATGTTCGACTTCGCCGTCGACAGCCGCTCCGAGGGCGACACGCTGGGTCGCAACGACAAGGGCCTGGTCACCTACGACCGCGCCACCCGGAAGGACTCCTTCTACCTGTACAAGGCGAACTGGACGAACACCCCGTTCGTGCACCTGAACAGTGCCCGCTGGACCCAGCGCACGGTCGCGGCCACCACCGTTCGCGCCTACGGCACGACGGACAACGTGCAGCTCACGGTGAACGGCGTGGCCGTCGGCGCCCCGAAGCCGCCCGCCGCCGACCACGTCTACACCTGGCCGATCACCCTGCGACCGGGCGCCAACACGGTGACGATCACCGGCACGCGCGACGGACGGACTTACACCGACACGGCAACCTGGACGCTCGCCGGCGCGTGAACACTCCGGGGGTGACGCCGGGTGTTGCGTCTTCTGGGAGAAGTGAGCGCGGGAGCGGTGGACCTGGGTCCGCCCCGGCAGCGGTGCGTCCTGGTGGCGCTCGCGGTCGACGCGGGCAAGGTCGTGCCGGTCGACCGGCTGGTCGAACGGGTCTGGGGCGCCGACGCGGCACCACGGGCGCGGACGACCTTGCACAGCTACGTGTCGCGGCTGCGGCGGGCGGTGGCCGGGATCGGCGGGCTGGCGATCGAGCACCGGTCCGGCGGGTACGTCCTGACCGGTGACGCCGTCGACCTGCTGCAGTTCCAGGACCTGCGGGCCCGTGCGCGGGACGGTGACGCGATCGGCCTGCTGACGGAGGCGCTGGCGTTGTGGCGGGCGGAGGCGCTGACCGGCCTCGACGGCGAGTGGGTGCGCGAGGAACGCGACCGGCTGGAGCAGGAGCGGCTGGCGGCCTCGCACGAACTCGTGGACGCTCGGCTGGCCGCCGGCGAGGGCGGGGAGCTGGTGGCCGAGCTGTCCGCACGGGTCGCGCGGCACCCGTTGAACGAGCGGGTGGCCGGCCAGTACCTGGTGGCACTGCACCGGTCCGGGCGCAGCATCGACGCGTTGGAGCACTATCGGCAGGTGCGCGAGCGGTTGCTGGCCGAGCTGGGTGCCGAGCCGTCCGCCGCGTTGCGCGAACTGCACCAGCGGATCCTCGTCGCCGATCCCCGGCTGGCCGCGACCAGGCCGGTCCTGGTCGTGCCGCGGCAGCTGCCGTCGGAGCCCGCGACGTTCGTCGGGCGCAGGGACGAGCTGGACCGTCTCGACGCCGCCCGCACCGCGGTCGTCTCGGCGATCGCGGGCACCGGAGGGATCGGCAAGACCAGCCTCGCGCTGCGGTGGGCGCACCGGCACGCCGGCCGGTTCCCCGACGGGCAGCTGTTCGTCGACCTGCGCGGCTTCTCCCCGACCGAGGAACCGATGACCGCGGGGGAGGCGCTGGGAGGCCTGCTGCACGCGCTGGCCGTCGAACCCGGCCGCATCCCCGCCTGCACCCAGGAGCGCGCGGCGCTGTTCCGGTCGCTCGTCGCGGGCAGGCGGATGGTGCTGGTGCTCGACAACGCCGCGTGCACCGACCAGGTCGTGCCGCTGCTGCCGGGCAACGACCTGTGCGCGGTGATCATCACGAGCCGCAACCGGTTGCCCGGCCTGATCACCCGGCACGCGGCCCAGCACCTGCTGCTGGGCGAGCTGACCGGCGCAGAGGCCCGCGTGCTGCTCACCGACCGGCTCGGCGCGGCCCGGCTGGCGGCCGAACCGCTCGCCACCGACCGGCTGATCGCGGTGTGCGGCGGGTTCCCGCTGGCGCTGAGCATCGTCGCCGCCCACGCCCAGATGAGGCCCGGTCTCCCGCTGACGACCCTCGCCGCCGAGCTGGACGACGCCGTCATCGACGTGCTCGACAACGAGGAACCGTCCGCCAGCCTGCCCGCCGTGCTGTCGTGGTCGTTGCGCGCTCTCTGTCCCCGGCAGCGCGACGCGTTCGCGCTGCTGGGCATCGCGCCCGGCCCCGACATCGGCCTGGCGGCGGCCGCCAACCTGCTCGGCGCCACACCGGCACAGGCCAGGCAGGTGCTGCGGGCGCTGGAAGAGGCTTCCCTGCTGCACCAGGACGTTCCTGGTCGATGGCGGATGCACGACCTGGTCCGCGCCTATGCCACGACGGTCGCCAGGGAGCTGCCGAAACCGGTGCGGGAGGACGCGTCGCGGCGGGTGTTCGACCACTACGTGCAGGCCGCGCGGGTGGCGGAGGAGGTCATGGACCAGATCTGCTTCCCGTCACCGCTCGACCACGTCACGCGCGACGTCCACCTCGACCCGGTGCCGGACGACGCGACGGCGCAGGCGTGGTTCGAGGCCGAGTTCCCGTGCCTGGTCGCTGCCCAGCAGAGCGCACTCGACCAGCGGCGGTACGCCGTCACGTGGCTGTTGGCGTGGCACCTGCACACGTTCCTGGTCCGGCGCGGGCTCACGCACGCGAGGCTCACGACGTGGGGGCTGGCCGCCGAGGCCGCCGGGCACCTGAACGATCCGGCCGTTCTCGCGAACACCGAACGCATGACGGGGGTCGCCCACATCTCCCTGGGGCAGAACGACATCGCCGTCGTGCACCTGCGCCGGGCGCTGGCCCTGGCCGAGCACTGCGACGACACCGTCCACCTGGCCGGCGTGCACTACTCGCTCGGGGTGGCCTGGGGTCAGCAGGACCCCCGTCAGGCGCTGCAGCACGCCCGCCAGGCGCTCGTGCTCTACCGGGCCGTCGGGGAACCGAGGTGGGAGGCGCGTGCGCTCGCGCAGATGGGCTGGCACGCGGCCGCCCTGGGACGGCTCGACGCGGCGCGCGGCTACAGCCGCCTCGCACTGGCCCGGCACCGCAGGGACGGCTTCCGCACCGGCGAGGCGGCCGTGCTGACCTGTCTTGGTCTCATCGCCCACCGGCGCGGCCACTACGAGGAATCCGCCCGGCACTACGAGGAATCCATCGCCGTGGTGCGGGAACTGGGACATCTCCTCGGACTCGCGGACGGCCTCGAACGGCTGGGCCACACCCTCGTCGCCCTGGGCCGGCACTCGTGCGCCGAGGCCGTGTGGCGGGAAGCGCTCGGCATCTACCTCCATCGTGGGATGAAGGCGGAGACCGAGCGCGTTCACCACTTCCTCACCCGTTGAAGGCGGAGAAGATCTTGGCGAACTCGTAGGGCTGCTGCGGGATGTTGTTGCAGCGGTACAGCGCGCCGTTGCAGGCGTTGGCATCCCGGCCCTGCTCCCAGAACGAGAGCATGCCCAGGTGCACGGAGGACGCGAAGGTCACCAGCGCACGGGCGTCCTTCTGGTAGAAGATCTCGTTCTGCGAGTCGTTCACGCCCAGCATCGGCGTGACGCCGACCTTCTTCCACGCGGCCGCGTCCGACAGCCCGTAGACGGACTTGACCTGGGCCTGCGTCGCCTTGGCGGCGGCGATCGCCCTGGCGCCCTGGTCGGCGGGGCCCATGTAGTAGTCCATCGCCATGACGTTGACCAGATCGAGGTTCACCCCGGCGTTCTTGGCCGACCGCACCACGTTCAGGCCGTCCGCCGTGAGCCCGCTCGGCAGCACCGGCAGCGTCAGCGAGATCTTCAGGCCGGGATTGCGGTCCTGCAGGATCTTCAACGCCTGCGAGCGCCGCTGGATCGTTGTGGGTTCGGCGACCGCCGCGCCCTCGATGTCGAAGTCGACGTACTTCAGCGCGTACGCCTTGACGACGGCGTCGTACTCGTCGGCCAAAGTCGTTGGCGTGGTGCAGAAGTAGGCCAGCTCGATGCCCGAGGCCCCGCCGAACGAGATCTTCACGTCCCCGCCCGCCGCCCGCAGCTTCTGGATCTCCTCCTTCTGCCACCCGGCCCGCGGGTCGTAGGCACCGAACCAGCTCGCCTTGCAGCCGTACGAGGTGACGAACCCGAGCGTGAAGCTCTTCACGCCGCCCTTGCTCGCCATGGACGACAGCACGGGCGTGGGCCACGCCCCCATGTCTACGTACGGCGCGACCGACGACAGCGTCGCCGCCTGGGCCGCACCGGTGGGCAGCACCACCGCCGCCAGCACGGCGGCCAGACCCAGTTTGACCAGTCTGTTCAGCATGACGAACTCCTCAGGGGGCAGGTTCGCGGCGGCTGAATATTGGTATAGACCAAGACCGGTGCGTTGGCCAGGCCGCGCGGCTTTCCCGGTCGCCCCAAGGCAAAGCTCGTGTCAGATACAGGGGCAAACCGGGACAAAACTCGCCGCGGGAACTACAGGAGCCGCTTGATCTCTCCCCTCGCGCGGTAGAAGCCGCCGCTCGCCGAGGTGTGGATCTCCGTCACCAGGTAGCGCGCGCCGGGGACGCGGATGTCCTTCGGGAACTGCACGGCGCGCGAGCGGTCGTACCCGTCGGAGATGACGTGCACGCGCAGACGACCGCCGTCCTGCACGCACTCCACGACGACGCCACCGTCGGCCGGCACCGCGCTGGCCACCACGGTCTCCACCGCGGCTGTCGCCTCGACGCGCTGCCAGTGGTCGGCCTTGATGTCGCTGCGCTGCGGCAGTTCTCCTTGCTCGGCGGCGTGAATGGCCGCCGGGCTGGCGTCGATGCACGCCAGCGAACCGTCCGTCGTGACGATGTAGAGGCGCTCGTCGCGGTACTGCATGGAGTACGCGGAGCCGCAGCCCGTGGCGAGCTTCCACAACCTCGTGCCGTCGGCCGCGAAGCAGTACACCGACGAGTGGTTGTCGCCAGCGAACACGTAGTCGCCGCCCGGCGAGGTGGCGCACGAGAAAACCGCCGCGTCGCAACGGTAACGCGCCTTCTCGGCACCGGTGGAACGCGCTAACCGGTGCACCCAGCCGCGGCTGGTGCCCGCGAACACCTCGGCCGGTTCCTGCCAGCCGAACAGCACGGCGCCCACCGTCTCGGCGTGCCACACGGGATCGCCACTGCGCGCCGCGTAGTGCATGACGCCGCGGGAGTGCCCGTGGAACACGCCTTCCGGCGCGCACCGCACCATCCACGCGCTGTCGCCCGTGCTGCGGCGCGACCACTGGAACTCGTCCTCGTGGTCGACGATCGTGATGCCGCCCTGCCGGTCCGACACGCCGAGCACGCCGTCGTCGATGTCGAGCCAGTAGATGTCGACGTCGTTGGCGATCTCGTACGCGACGCGCGGAACCTTGCCGCCCAGGTCGTACACGCGGCCGTCGTCGCAGCCCGCGTAGATCCAGAAGTCGTCGGCGACGATGCACTTCACGCCGTCCGGCAGCCCGTACCGCCCCGTCACCCGGCCGTCGTGCGCGAGCGTGAAGACGTCACCGCGCTCGTTGCCGACCCACGCCTCGTCCTCGCCGATGAAGATGCCGAACGCCGGCGCACCGGAGTGGAAGCGCCACAACACGGGCGCCTGCCGGGCGCTCGACTGCACGCTCGTGATCTCGCGCCGGGTGATCGCCCGCCGCGCCCGCTGCCCCTTGACCGCGGGCGCGTACCCCTTGCGCACCTTCTCGCCGATCTTCTTCTCCGCGGCGACCACCGCCTTGGCCGCATCGGCGAACGTGGACTCGCGAGTGGACCCGCGTTCACCGATGCGGCCGAACGTGATGGTGACCGTCGTGCCGTCGACGACCACCTCGTAGAACTTGTGCGCACTTCCGCCGGACTCCGACAGCTCCAGGTACGTGGTGGCAGCGGCCACGGTCTTTCCCCCTCGCGTTGATCAGCTGAAAACGACCGTAGCAAGGGGGTCCGACAATTCCGGAGACCGCGGTGATCAGCCGACGCTGCAGGAGACGCTCGGCCAGTTCCAGTTGCCACCGTGCTGGATGGTGAAGCCGAACGTGTTGCCGTTGCCGTTGGGGCGCGCGGTCATCACGTTGGCGGAGCCCCACGAGGCGCTGGTGTTCCAGGTGGCGATGATCTTCTGAGGCGAGCTCACGGTGACCGTGACGATCCAGTTGTCCGTGCCGGTGACCGTGACGTTGCCGTTGAAGCGGTCACTCCACTTCTCGCCCTCGGAGTACGTCGCCGTGCAGCCCCCGCCGCCGGGGTTGGACGACGTCGTCGTGGTGGTCGTGGTGCTCGTCGGACCGGGGTTCGTGCCGTTGTTCAGGACGTTGAGAACCGACGTGTAGGCGGCCTTCTTGTTGCCACTGCCGTCGAACAGCAGCGGGGTACCGGACGCACGCCACGAGTCGCTGTCGCGGATGCCCCACACGGTGATGCCGGTGCAGCGCGAGACGGCGAGGCAGGCCTGCGTGACGCCCTGGTACTGCTGGGCCTGCGAACTGCCGGAGCCCTCGATGTCCAGTTCGGTGATCTGGACGTCCACGCCGAGAGCGGCGAAGTTCTGCAGGGTCGTGTGGTAGTTGGACGGCACCGGGTTGCCGCTGTTGAAGTGCGCCTGGAAACCGACGCAGTCGATCGGGACACCGCGGGACTTGAAGTCCTGCACCATCCGGTAGACGCCCTGGGTCTTGGCGTGCGACCAGTCGTCGGTGTTGTAGTCGTTGTAGCAGAGCTTCGCGTTCGGGTCCGCCGAACGGGCCGCGCGGAAGGCGGCCTCGATCCAGTCGTTGCCGGTGCGCTGGAGGTTGGAGTCACGGCGTCCGCCGCCGCTGCCGTCGGCGAAGGCCTCGTTCACCACGTCCCAGGCGTAGATCTTGCCGCGGTAGTACGTCGCGACCTGCGTGACGTGGTTGAGCATCGCGTTGCGCAGCGACGTGCCGGACATGTTCTGCATCCAGCCGGGCTGCTGCGAGTGCCACGCCAGAGCGTGCCCGCGGACTCGCTTGCCCTGGTTGCGGGCCTGGTTCACGATCCGGTCGCCGTTGCCGTAGCTGAACTGGTTCTGGTTCGGCTCGGTCGCGTCCATCTTCATCTCGTTCTCGGCCGTGACCATGTCGAACTCGCGGTTCAGGATCCCGGTGTAGGTCGAGTCACCCAGTTTGCCCGCGGCCACCGCGGTGCCGAAGTAGCGGCCGCTCTGCTGGGCCGCCGCGCCCAGGGTGGAGGCGGCGCCGCTGGCGGGCGACGCTCCGATGATCGCGGCTCCCGCGACGGCGGTGAGAAGGGCTGACACGAGTGAGACCCGTGCGACTGACTTCGCTGTCAGCGTCATTTTCGGCGCTCTCTGAGAAGCACCCGCGAGAGGCGGGTGGAATTGGACCGGTCAACGCAGTTCGGTGCGAGCGGCGGGGATTGCGCCAAATCCCGATGCCGCCCGAACTGGAACTTCTCGCAGTGTTGACCGGACCGGTTCGACGGATCAAGAGCTGTCGAACAGGGTGAATCAGGTGTCGAATTCCGTCGAATCTCCAGGTGAATGCCCCGCCCGGCACCGTGCGGAAGGGCGGAAAACGGCGAAGTTTCGAAAACTGTTCGACTTCAGGGCGTCGGACAGGGCGAGAACAACCTGCGGGTGCCGGGCCCGGTGTAGGCGGCGCGATCGGAGAAGCGGCAGCCGAACGTGGCCGCGGCGACCGCGTCACGATCGCCGATCGCGTCACCGGCGGGCCTGCGGCCGCGGTCGGTCCACGTCACGAGGTCGTCCCACGCCGCACCTGCCTCCGCCGGCGAGAACTCGCAGTGGTCCACCGTGCGGATCGCCCGCTGCACCAACAACTTCGACTGACCGTTGCGGGCGACGTCGGCCCGGTAGTCCTGTTCCATCGAGAACGGCACGAAGAGATCGCCCAGCCCGTGCAACGAGAGCACCGGAACCCTTGGCCTGCCGGCGATCGCCGGCACCTCGGTGAGCGCGGGGGAGAGGCGGGTGCGCCAGTCGCGCGGCGCCACCCGCCGCACCTCGCGGTTGAGGTCGACCGGCGTGTTCGGCTGGTAGCGGGTGCCGAGGTTGGTCGCCAGCCTGCCGGGGTCGAGCGAGAGCGGCGCGCTGTCGTTGGCCGGCGAGGCGAGGCTGAACAGGAAGTCCTTCCAGTACGCGAAAGCAGGCGTCGAGCCAGGACGCGGGCCACCGCTGCGTTCGACGACGCTTGCGCGGAACTGGGCGCCCCGGACCGTCACGGTGTCCGGGCCGCCGGGCACGAGTCCGGTCAGGCCCAGCTTCTCCTGGATGCGCGGCACCACGGCCGTGGGGTAGTCCGCCGGGATCGGGTAGGCGCGAATTCCGCTGAGCGCCTGCGACGTCAGCTGGTAGTCGAGGAAGAAGTCGAACAGCTCGTGATCGCCGAGCACGCCGCACATCGGCAGCGCGCCGTCGTAGAAGCCGGGATACTGCTCCAGCGAACGGCCGATGACGTGCCCGCCCATCGACACCCCCGCGACGAACACCTGTTTCGGCCTGGCGACCAGCGTGCCGAAGTGCTGGGCCAGGTCGTGCGTCGCCGAGACGCCGGCACGGACGTCGTATCCGTTGCTGTAGTAGGAGGACGCGGCCCAGGCGTAGCCCTGGCCGAGCATCCGGGTGCGCAGGCCGTACGCCGGCGGGTCCACGGTGAGCACCGTGCCGGTGCCGCGGTAGCCGTGCGCCCACATGGCCAACCGGCCGTTCCACTTCGGCGGCACCTCGACGACGTACGCGGAGTGCTTGTGGACGCCCTGCAGCACTCTCGTCGGCTGCCCGTCGATCACCTCGGGCGCCAGCGGAGGGTTGACGATGGTGTAACCGGGCAACGGCTGGTCACCGGGCACGTGCAGTGGCTCGGCCACCGCGGGCGCACCACCCGCGACCAGTACGAGCCCCAGCAACGACACCACGAGCCGTGTTCGCATGGCACACCTCCGTTGGCGACTCCGCCGGATCATTGCACCCCGGCGGAGCCGCCCCGGTCACCACTCAACGGCCCAATGCGGCCCCGACAGCAGCTTCCTTCGGCAGGCGGCCGAGCTCGGCCGTCGGACGCTTGAACGTCTCGCGTCCCGTCGCGATCGCCGTAGCACTGAGCGCGCACACCGCCGCCGTGAAGATCGCGACCCCGAGCCAGTCGTCGCGCCCGGACCCGATCGCCGCCACCACGCTCGGCGCGAAGCCCGCGATGGCGAAGCCGATCTGCGTGCCGATCGCCATGCCGGACAGCCTGACCTCGGTGCTGAACATCTCGCCGTACAGGGACGGCCAGATGCCGTTGATCGCGGAGTAGCACACGCCGAACAGCAGGATGCCGAGCGCGAACACCAGTCCGTACGCGCCGATGGAGATCGACCACAGGTACGGGAAGATCAGGATCGCGCACGCGCCGCAGCCCGCGAGGAACACGGGTTTGCGGCCGATCCGGTCGGAAAGCCCTGCCAGCAACGGGATCGCGGCCAGCGCCACGACGTTGGCCAGCACGCCGACCCACAGCATGGGCGTGCGCGCCAGGCCGATCGTGTTCACCGCGTAGCTCAGGGCGTAGACGGTGAAGATCGTGCTGACCGAGGCGATGGTGGCCGCGAGGACGACCCGCAGGACGTCCTTCCAATGCGTCCGGAACAACACCGCGGCCGGCAGCTTGGCCGTCTTGGTGCGCTTGAACTCCGCGGTCTCGTCGATCTTGCGGCGGATGACGAAACCGACCACCACGACGATCGCGCTGCACCAGAACGGCACGCGCCAGCCCCACGTCAGCAGGTCCTCCTGCGGAAGTGCCGCCACGGGCAGGAAGATCGCCGTGGCGAGGATCTGCCCCGCCTGCGTACCGCTCAGCGTGAAGCTGGTGAAGTACGCCCGCCGGTGATCAGGGGCGTGCTCCAGCGACATCGAGTTCGCGCCCGCCTGCTCGCCCGAGGCCGAAAGTCCTTGCAGCAGGCGGAGAAGGACGAGCAGGACAGGTGCGAGGACACCCGCCGTGGCGTAGGTGGGCAGGCAGCCGACGGCGAACGTCGCCACGCCCATCAGCAGCAGCGTGAAGACCAGGACCTTCTTGCGGCCGAAGCGATCGCCGACGTGGCCGAGGATGAACGCGCCGAGCGGCCTCGCGAGGTAGCCCACGCCGAACGTGCCGAGCGCGAGCAGGGTTCCCGTCGCCGGATCGGCGGCGGGGAAGAAGACCTTGTTGAAGACCAGCGCGGCGGCGGTGCCGTAGATGAAGAAGTCGTAGTACTCGAGGGCGCTGCCGATCCAGGCTGCCAGCGCAGTCTTGCGGGCCATCGATGTGGTCACGGCGTACTCCCATGTACGACCTAGTTAGTTAATACAAGGTCGGATATGTGACCCCCGTGTGTCAAGAGCGAGATTTCAGCTGGTCAGATAGTCGATCAGCATGTCACCGAGCATGCGTCGGTAGTGCTCGCGGCGGCCGGGGTCGAGCATGTCCCTGCCGAAGATCGCCGCGAACGTGTGCCGGTTCGCGAGCCGGAAGACGCAGAACGAGCTGATCACCATGTGCACGTCGAGCGGGTCGGCGTCGGCGCGGAACCGGCCGGCCGCGCGGCCCCGTTCGAGGATCTGGGTCAGGCCGTCGAGCGCGGGGTTCGCGAGTCCCGCGAGGACCTCCGAGCGCGCGATGTGCTCGGCGCGGTGGATGTTCTCGATGCTGACCAGCCGGATGAAGTCGGGGTGCGCCTCGTGGTGGTCGAAGGTCAGCTCCGCGAGCCGCCGGATGGCGTCCTCCGGCTCGAGGTGCTCGACGTCGAGTTCGGCCTCGAGAGCGCGGATCGCCAGGTAGGCCTGCTCCAGAACGGCGATGTAGAGCTGTTCCTTGCCGCCGAAGTAGTAGTAGATCATCCGCTTGGTCGTGCTGGTGCGCTCGGCGATCTCGTCGACCCGCGCCCCCGTGTAGCCCTTGTCGGCGAACTCCCGCGTGGCTACGTCCAGGATGTCGGCGCGGGTGCGGTCCTTGTCCCGCTGGCGCTCATCGGATGACGGCGGTGCGGCCACCGAGCCCCCTTCGATCTGCGGATGACCAGCCAACTCTAGTCCAGCACTTCCTGCGGGCGACTCGGCGCGCTACAGTGAACTCACTAGTTCGTACATTAAATGGAGGCCGGGTGACCACCTACCTGATCGGGCTCATCGGCTCCGGCATCGGACCGTCCCTGAGTCCGGCGCTGCACGAACGCGAGGCCGCCGAGCTCGGGCTGCCCTACCGCTACCGGTTGCTCGACCTCGACGTCCTCGGGCTGCCGGTGGGCGAGGTGCTGGCGCAGGCCAGGGCCGAGGGGTTCGACGGCCTCAACATCACCCATCCGGCGAAGCAGGCGGTCCTGCCGCACCTGGACGAACTCGTCCCGCAGGCCGCCGCGCTCGGCGCCGTCAACACCGTGGTCTTCGACAACGGCAGGGCGATCGGTCACAACACGGACGCGACCGGGTTCGCCCGCAGCCTGAGCCGGGGCCTGCCGGACGCCGCGATGCAGAACGTCGTCCTGCTCGGCGCGGGCGGGGCGGGCGCCGCCGTGGCCCACGCGCTGCTCTCACTCGGCACCGGGCACCTCGGCGTCCACGACGTCGACCAGGATCGCGCCGCGAAGCTGGTGGTGGCGCTGGAAAGCAGTTTCGGCGCCGGCCGCGCCAGCGCCTGCACCCCGGAGGCCGTGCGCACGGCGGAAGGTCTCGTCCACGCGACCCCCACGGGCATGGCGGCGCATCCCGGCCTGCCGCTCGACGAGTCGTTGCTGCGGGACGAACTCTGGGTCGCCGACATCGTCTACCGGCCGCTGGAGACGGCACTCCTCGCCGCCGCGCGAGCGCGGGGCTGCCGGGTGCTGCACGGCGGCGGGATGGTCGTGCTCCAGGCCGCGGAGTCGTTGCGGCTGTTCACCGGCGTCGAACCGGACGCGGACCGGATGCTCGCGCACTTCGAGGAGCTGGAAGGGGAGCCCGCGCATGCGTCCTGACCTGCGCACCGCCATCGCCACCGTGTGCCTGTCCGGCACCTTGGACGACAAGCTGACCGCGGCCGCCGAGGCGGGCTTCGACGGCGTCGAGATCTTCGAGAACGACCTGCTCGCCGACCGCCGCGGCCCGGCGGAGATCCGGCAGCGCTGCGCCGACCTGGGCCTGAGCATCGACCTGTACCAACCTTTCCGCGACTTCGAGGCCGTGCCGCCGGACGTGCTCGCCGCCAACCTCCGCCGCGCCGAGCAGAAGTTCGACGTCATGGCCGAACTGGGCGTGGACACCGTGCTGGTGTGTTCTTCCGTGTCGCCAGAAGCCATCGACGACGACGATCTCGCTGCGGAACAGCTGCACCTGCTCGCGACTCGCGCGGGCGAGCGCGGCCTGCGCATCGCCTACGAGGCGCTCGCCTGGGGCCGGTACGTCAACGGCTACGAGCACGCGTGGCGGATCGTGCGCCGCGCCGGGCATCCGTCCCTCGGCGTCTGCCTCGACAGCTTCCACATCCTGTCCAAAGGGGACGATCCCAGGGCGATCCGCGCGATCCCCGGCGAGAAGATCTTCTTCCTGCAGCTCGCGGACGCTCCGACGTTGCCGATGGACGTCCTGCCGTGGAGCCGCCACCACCGGCTCTTCCCGGGACAGGGCGACTTCGACCTGACGACCTTCACCCGTGACGTCCTCGACGCCGGATACCGCGGTCCGCTTTCGCTCGAGGTGTTCAACGACGTGTTCCGCCAGTCCGACCCGCACCGCGCCGCCGTCGACGCCATGCGGTCGCTCGTCGGTCTGCAGGACTCCTTGCGGTTGCTGGACGTTCCCGCCGCGCCCGTCCCGACCGGCTACGCCTTCGCTGAGGTCGTGGGGAAGTCGGACCTCGCCGTGCTGGGCTTCACGCGGACAGGCGTGCACCGCTCGAAGCCGGTGGAGCTGTGGACGCAGGGCGAAGCACGCGTGCTGGTCAACGCGGCAGGCGAACCCGGCGCGATCGGCGCACTTGGTGTCTCCGTACCGGATCCGGCCGCCGCGGCACAGCGGGCGAAGGTCCTGCTCGCGCCTCCGCTGGCCCGCACGGCCGGTCCTGGCGAGGCGCCGCTGACGGCGATCGCCGCACCCGACGGCACCGAGATCTTCCTGTGCGCGGACGACGACTGGCTCGGTGACTTCGTGCCGACCGGTGAGTCGGCGCCGGAGGCCGGCATCACCGGCATCGACCACGTCGCGCTGACCCAGCCGTTCGACAACTTCGACGAGGCCGGCCTGTTCTACCGTTCGGTGCTGGGCCTGGAACCCGGTGTGACGGCGGAGTTCGCGGCGCCGTTCGGCCTGGTGCGCGGCCGTGGCGTGAGTGGAGGCGGCGTCCGGCTCACCCTGGACTGCGCGCTGGTCCGTCGTGGAGGGTGGGCACCGGCGGTGGAGGAGCCGCAGCACATCGCGTTCACCTGTGCCGACGCGGTCGCGTGCGCCGAAGCGTTGCGGGAGTTGGGCGCACGGCTGTTGGACATCCCCGGCAACTACTACGACGACCTGTTGGCGCGCACGAACCTGACGGCTGACCGGGTCGACGCGCTCCGGCGGAACTCCGTGCTCTACGACCGCGACGAGTTCGGCGAGTACCTGCACTTCTACACCGAACTGGCGGGCGCGAGGGTGTTCTTCGAGGTGGTCGAACGGATCGGCGGCTACCGCGGGTTCGGGGTGGTCAACGCGCCCGTCCGGATGGCCGCCCACCACGAGGCGCGGCGGTTCGCCCGGACCTGATCACCGGCCGGTGCTCGCCGAAGATGAGCCCCCACTCCAGTTCCTGCTCGGGAGCCGGGCGTGGTTCGGGGATGTGGCCGTGCGTCGGGACGATCGAGCCGTTGAGGAACTGCCACACCTCGTCGCCCGCGCGTTGCTGCGCGGCGGCCTTCCTCGGCAGCGGGACGCCGGTCGGAATCGTTGCCACGAAACGGATTCCGCGGAACCCCTCGGCGTCGGTGGCCTCCAGCGTGCCGTGGTGCCTGGCGGCGATGCGCCGGGCGATCGCGAGCCCGAGGCCGGCGCCGCCCGCGGCACGCGTGCGGGCCTCGTCGAGCCGGGTGAACCGGTCGAAGACGCGTTCCCGGTCCGCCTCGGGGATCCCCGGCCCGTCGTCGATGACCTCCAGCGTCGCGGAAGGCCCGCCGCGCAGGCGCACGACCACCTCGGTGCCCGCGTGGCGTTCGGCGTTGTCCAGCAGGTTGCCGAGCAGCCGGGACAGCTGCGCCCGCCGTCCGGGAACGAGCACGTGGTCGTCGGCCTCCAGGGTGACCATCGCCCGGCGCGAGACCTCCCGCCGCACCACGGCGGTGAGGTCGACGGTGTCCTGGTTGTCCAGCGCGTCGGCGTCCAACCTGGCCAGCAGCAACAGATCCGTGGTCAGCTCCTGCAGTCGTTCGGCGTCCTCCAGCGCGGCCTTCACGACGGTGGTCCAGTCCGCCAGGTGCGGATGCGACAGCGCGATCTCCAGCTCGGCCCGCAGCGCGGCCAGCGGGCTGCGCAGCTCGTGCGAGGCGTCCGCGACGAACCTGCGGGTGTCCTCGACGGCGCTGTGCATCCGGTCCAGCGTCTCGTTCAGCGTCTTGCCCAGCCGGGCGATCTCGTTGTCGGAGGACGGCACCGGGACGCGCCGGGTGAGGTTGTGCTCGTTGATCTCGGCCACCTCGGTCCGCATCGTCTCCACCGGCCGCAGCACCCTGTTGGCCGTGGCCAGCACCGTGACCGACACCAGCGCGGTGATCGTGCCGAGCACGCCCAGCAGGACCAGCGTCGCGCTGTTCAGCGCCCGCTGCGCCTGGTAGACGATCGTCAGCGTCTCCTCCTCGTCGGGGTGCGGCCCTTCCCCGATCACCCGGTACGGGGTCTCGCCGAGGCCGGTGAACGGCCAGATCGACAACTCCGGCCGGACCTCGACGCTCGCGTACCGGACCAGCACACCCGGCATGGGGGCGGCGGCCTTCTCGCTCAGCCGTATGCAGTTCTCGCTGCTGGAGCACATGTAGTGCGCGCGCGAGCTGTCCGCTGTCTGGTCGGCGATCTGCTGGCGTTGTGCCGTCAGCATCAGCGTCCCGGCGAGCCCGATCAGCACCGCCGTGATCACCGTGGCCAGCACGGTCACCTTGACCTGCAAGGACTTCATCGGTCCGCCAACCGGTAGCCGACTCCGCGCACGGTGGTGATGCTCCGCCGGTCGAACGGCGTGTCGATCTTGCGGCGGAGCGCGCTGATGTAGACCTCGACGAGGTTGGGGTCGGGGTCCTGCGCCGCGTCCCACACGCCGTCGATGATCTCCGACTTGGTGACGACCTCGCCCGCGTGCCGCAGCAGGAAGCTCAGCACCGAGAACTCCTTGGCCTTCAGGTCGATCCGCGCGGTACCGCGATGACACTCCCTGCTGACCGGGTCGAGCACCAGGTCGCCTGCTCGTAGCAGCACCGGCTGGGCGGTGCGCGACCGCCGGGCCAGCGCTCTGAGCCGGGCCACCAGCACCACGTAGGAGAACGGCTTGGTCAGGTAGTCGTCCGCGCCGGTGTCCAGGCCCTCGGCCTCGTCGAACTCGCCGTCCTTCGCGGTGAGCATCAGGATCGGCGTCCACACGCCCGCGTCCCGCAGCTCCTTGCACACCCGGTAGCCGTTGAGACCGGGCAGCATGATGTCCAGGACGATCACGTCGTACGGGTGTTCGCGCGCCCGCCACAGCCCGTCCGTGCCGGTGCGCTCCACGTCGACGGCGAACCCTTCGGCGGTCAGGCCGCGGGTGAGCAGGTCGGCGAGACGGGGATCATCCTCCACCACGAGCACGCGCATGGGAGCAGCGTGCCGCATCCCTCGTGATCGCGTCCTGAAATCCGGTTCAGGTTCCTTCAGCGTCTCTTCAGGTTCACCCTGGCAGGCTCTGCCGCGTGGATGAGGGGATCCACGACCGGGGGGAAGGTGGCGGTGCCGCTGGGGGGAGCGGCGCCACCACCTTCTGGCCGGCTCACGGGGTGAGCGGGCAGGGGATCAGGGCCCACACGGACTTCCCGACGGTGCGCTGGACCACGCCCCACTGCTTGGCGAGCTGGTTCACGATCACCAGCCCGCGGCTGCGCACCGAGTCGGGTGTGGCCGGTCGCAGCACGGGGCTCGTCGAGGAGGCGTCCTCGACGGAGATGGTGACCATGCACGGCTTGGTGGACTTCCGCAGCCGGAGACGTGCCGGGAACCGCGCGTGGTCGTAGACGTTCGACACGAGTTCCGTGACGACCAGCAGCACGTCGACGAGCTCGTCCTGGTGCACGCCGGGGAGGGCGGCCTCGGTCCAGCGGCGAATCCTGCCGAGGTCGGTGACGTCGCGATCGAGTTCCAGGACGTGCGCGGCATCGGAAGCGGTCGTGCCGTTCATCACTTCACCCTCCTTCGCGATGTCACGCCGTTGCGTTGGTGGTGGGATGCCCGCTCACCGAAGCGATCAACCGTTGCGCGGACCACCTGGGGCGAACGAGCGCTCAGCGGTCGAGTTCCGGGAGCGAGAGGCTGCGGGTCACGGCGTCCCCTGCCGGCTCGTCCAGCGACCTGGCCAGCACGAAGGCGCAGCCGGGCCTGGCATCGGTCTCCGTCCTCATCCCGGGCGGGTGACGGTCCGCAGCAGGGTGTGAGCGACGGTGCGGAGCTTGACGTTCTCGCGCTGAGATCGCTCGACCAGCATCGAGAAGGCTTCGTCCGCCGTGCACTCGTGCGCGGCCATCAACGCGCCCTTCGCCTGTTCGATGACGGCACGCGACTCCAGTGCCTGCTCCAGGTGCTGGACGTGCTTGCGGGAGCGGTGCCAGCGTTGCGCGCTGGTGATCGTGGCGGAGGCCTCGGTGGTGAAGAGGCGCATCAGGCTCTCGTCGAACGGGTCGAAGGCGGCCGCGGTGCGGCTGTAGACGTTGAGCGAGCCCACGTGGTGCGCCTCGGATCTCTCCGACGCCGGCAGCACCACGGGCACGGACAGGTAGGCGCGGATGCCGTGCTCCGCCGCGGCCACCTCGAACTCGGGCCACTCGTCGCGGCGTTCGCCGACCACCGCCCGGACGGCCGTCAGGGTGCGGGCGGCCTCCAGGCACGGGCCGCGGTCGGCGCTGTACTGCTTCTCGTCGACCTCGACGAGACGGTCGTCGGTCGCCGCCGCCGTGCGCGTCTGGTCCAGCTTGAGCACCGAGACCGTCACCGCGCCGGCGTCCACGATCGCCCCGGCCGCCGTCTCCGCCAGCCGCCGCAGTGCCTCGTCGAGGCCCTCCTCGCCGGTGAACGCGTCGCGCAGCACCGTGAGCGCCTCGGTCGTCTCGTCGAGACGTTCGACCGGATCAGGCCGGACGTCGTCCGCGTGTGCCGGCGGGAACGTTCCTGGATCGTCGGCCATGCCGTCGTACTCCTTCATCGCCTGGGGGAGTACACGGCGCAGGCTGCTCGACGCTCGCTAGAGCATCGTGGGACTGTTCACCGTGTACGGGCTGGACTCGCCGCGGTGAACCCCGGGCGGGTCCGGTCTAGGACGTAGCGCGAGGACGCAGACGTCGTCTCGCCCCTGTTCGGGAGCGACCGCGCTGATCACCGCGGGTACGAGGTCGTCGAGGCGTTCTGGCAGGTGCGGCGTCGTCACGGCGGCGCACAGCCTCTCGACACCCGCGTCGATGTCCTCGTCGCGGTGCTCCACGAGTCCGTCGGTGTAGACGATCAGCACGTCGTCCGGTCGGAGGGACGTCTCGAACGCGAGGTACTCGGCGTGCTGCACGGCCCCCGTGATCAGCCCGTGCCGGTGCTCCATGGGACGAGCGACGCCATGGCTGACCAGCAGCGGGTGCGGATGACCGGCGTTGGCGTAGCGGAGCGTGCCGTCCCACGGGGTGTAGACGCCGTAGAACACCGTCGTCATCGTCATGTCGTCGCCGGAGTGGACCAGCAGGTTCAGGTCGCGCAGCACGCGGTCCGGAAGCGGGTCCAGCATCGCGAAGGCGCGGATGGCGCTGCGGACCCGGCCCATCGTGACGGCGGCTTCGACGTCGTGGCCGATCACGTCGCCGACCGCGATCGCGAGCCTGCCGTCGGACAGCGGGAACGCGTCGTAGAAGTCGCCGCCCACCCCGGCCGAGCTGTTCGCCGGGCGGTAGGCCACGGCCAGTTCGGTCGCCTCGACGGCGGGGATGCTCGGCGGGAGCAGCGCCCGTTGCAGCTGCAGCACGATCTGCCGCTCGTCGCGCAGCTGCACCGTCATCTCGTCCGCTCGCACCACGGCCGCCCGCGCGTCGGCCTCCGCGGTGCGCCGGGCGGTGCGGTCGACGCACATGCCGCGCAGCGCGACCACGGTTCCGGTGGCGTCGGCGACCGCCTCGGCGATCGCGGAGAGCACGACGACACGACCGTCCGGCGTGCAGAGCCGGTACTCGATGTCCGGTGTCGGTGAGTGCAGGGTGAGGCCGGTGAAGGACGCCCTGGCCGGTTCGACGTCGTCGGGGTGCACGAGCGCGAGCACCTCGTCGAGCGTGTTCGGGGAGTGCGTGACCCCGGCCATGCGGCAGAGGTTGGCCGACCACGCGACCCGGCCGCTGCGCAGGTCGAACTCCCAGGAGCCCGTGCCGCCCACCCGTTGCGTCCGGTCCAGCCGGTCGGTCCACTCGGCCTGCACGCGCAGGCCTTCGAGCTCGGCGACCTCGTGGGACCTGGTGAGGTCCTGCACCGCGATCACGGCGGCGATCACCTCGTCCTGGTGGTCGCACAACGGGAACAGGTTGAGCAGGAGCTGCTTCCTGGTGTTGCCGACCTCGGCGCGGGTCTCGACGTCGCGGTGCACGGCACCGGCCGTGAGCACCTCGGCGACGTGGGGTTCCACCATGGCCTCGTAGGCGGGTGAAACGACCTCGCTCATCGTCCGCCCGGCGTAGTCACTGGCCGCCAGACCGTGCATCGACACGAACTCCGGATTGGCGTAGAGGAACCGCATCCGCTCGTCCACCACGGCGAAGCCCACCGGCGCCCGTTCGATCATCGCCGTGATCTCCGGCAACGACCGTCCCGACCCGGCGAGACCGCGGGCGAGGTCGATGCTGCCCGCCGGCGCACCGTCGAGGAACTGCGCGTCTTTCCCGTCCACGAACCACATGACTGGTCGTTCCTCCTGTCTCACCACACAGGCTCGGCTCCAGGTTCCTTGGCATGGCGTTACTTCCGGCAATCTTCATACCCGGCCGCGGACACGGGTAAACACGGAATCAGCCTGATGGAGGTGTGGCAGGTCCACAGAGGACGTGCGAGCCGAGGCCGAGCAGCCAGAGGACGGGCGTCCAGGGAGCGTCGGCGGCCACGAAGTAGCGGACTCGGGTGAAGTGGTTCTGCGCGGCGTTCACCAGGTCGACGCGGCCGTGCTCGAGCAGCCACTGCCGGATGGTCATCGAGTGGTCTCCCGTGCCTGCCGGCGTGCCGGTCCCGGCGATGACCACGGCCAGCGGGATCGCGGTTCCGCGCAGTTCGGTCAGCGCCTCGGTCACGCGGTCGAGCACGAGTTTCGGGTCGGGTCCGGCGAACGGGTCGACGACGAGGATCACGCCGCCGGCCAGCCCGAGGAACGTGGCGTGCTCGAAGGTCTCGCCGACGGCGCTGTGGAGGTGCACCCGGCGGCGGGAGTTCTTCTCTCCCAGGAGGATGCCGTGTGGCGGGACGGCGTCGGCGAAGGCCGCGTCACCCACGACCGCGAGGTGCACGGCGGGGACTGCCTGCGCCAGCGGGGGCAACGGGGTGTGGCAGCGGCCGCAGCTCGCGGGCAGGGAGTGCTTGCCGTTGAGCAGGAGCACCGGCAGGCGGTGGCCGCACAGGCAGGTTCGCCGGAAGACGCCCTGCGCGCCTGGGACCAGATCGTGGTGGACCCGTCCACATCCGCACGTGTACGCGGGGTGGACTCGTTGCTCACACGTGCCGCACTCGGTGGTGACGCCGCGCAGGGTCAGGGTGATGATCTCGAACCAGCGCAGGCAGTATGCCGCTGTGCGCACGGCCAGGACGACCGTGCCCGCCAGCGCCGCGTGCAGTGCCGTGACGGCCGCGATCAGCAGCGTCACGGTCAGGAACCCCAGCGCGTATCCGCCTGCCAGACCTGCGGGCGGGAGGACCAGCGGCCCGTCCAGGTTCCTGATCGACCACCTGCGCCACGTCCGGGCGAACATCGAGTCCGGGAACTCCTGGTCCGGCAGTGCCACGAGCCGTCGATACGTCGCGCGCACCGAGGTGCTGCTCAGCCGCCAGACGTCCTGGAACACGGGGCCCGCCAGGTAGAGCCGGTGCGCGGGATCCTCGCCGGCCCGGTGCGCCGGTTCCGGACGGGCCGGGCTGCGGATCGCGGTCGCGAGGCCGATCGCGGTGCTCGCCGCGAACGCCACGACGAACGAGACGACGGCGAACGGCGCGAGGACGACGAATCCCACGAAAGCGAAGACGCCCACGGCTCAGGCCCTCGTCGCGCGAAACTGGGAGAGCAGCCACAGCAACGGTTCCGCCACTCTCTGTCCATCCAGTGCGGACAGTGCGAAGCACCGGTGACCAGGCGGGGCCTCGATGTCGCCCCAACGGGCAAGCCAGGCCTCGACCTCGTGGTGCACGTCGAGGCTGTCCGACTCCACGTGACCGCGGTCCTGCGGGCTGGGGCGCCGCAGCGGAGAGCCGTCGGTGAACATGTCCCGGACCAGGTCCAGCTTGGTCACCGTCATCGCCGTGGGGACGGGGTGTGCCCACGGAGTGGGGCGCGGCGGCAGGGGCTCCAGGCCGAACAACGTGCGCACGCCGGGCAGTCGTCCCGGGTCGATCACGTGCACCACTCCCGCCGCGGTGGCCATGACGTCCGGCGGGCAGTCGTCCTCCGGCAGTTCGTACAGCGCGAGCACCACGGGTTTGGCGCTCACCGACCGGATGCTCATCAGCAGCGGCTCGGTCGACGGTGTGCGCAGATCCGCGTACCGGTTGCGGGAGCTCTCGCCGAGCAGGTGCACGGACAGTCCCGCCAGCGCGGCCTCGCCGGTCTCGAACTGGCGGACGACCGCCGAGATCCACGCGCTCTTGCCCGCTTCGCGTTCTCCCACCACGACGATCGCGCGGCCGGGTGCCTCCGCGTACTCACGGGGAACGGCGCGTCCGCAGGCCGGGCACACGCGCCGGGCCAGCGGAACGCGGCCGTGCGGGCATCGGTTGCGCCGCAAGGTCTTCACCGGGAACGGTGGCGCGGACGCGCACAGCGGACCACAGCTCATCAGCAGTTGGTCGGCGGCGCACCGGGCGCGGCAGTACGGGCAGATCATGGCGTCACCGCACGACGAGATCACGCGGGTCGGGATGGCACACCCACATCGAGTCGTCCAGCGCGAACGCCCGCAGGTGCACCGGTCCGCGCAGCTCGGCGGGCACGGTGAACTCGGCACGGCCGACCCGTTGCCCGCCCGGCAGAGTCGCGAGCACGACACCGTCGCCGGGATCCAACGGCCGGCGGGCCTCCTTCCCGAGCACGACGACGTCGGGAAGATCCGCGTCGCACTCGACCTCCACCGCGAACGTGCGCGCCCGCCCGTGCAGCCGGTAGCGCAGCTGGACCGGGCACGGCGACTCGACCGTCGCAAGTGGACCGAGCCGCCCGTCGCCGAGGACGCACACCCCGAACCAGTGACTGCCCGCCTCGGCCGCGGTCAGCCGCGCTCCGCGACTCAGGTAGGCGGTTCTGCTGACGCGCCAGCGGTGTGCCGCCGGGTCGTCCGGTCCGGCGAGCGGGCCGCCGTGCCGCCACACCACCAGCACCTCCCGCGCCCAGTCGGGCCAGTGCCAGGAGAGCTGGACCTGCGGGCCGAGCCGGACCGCGCGCAGGCCGGTCACCTCGACGGACGAGACGTCGACGGTCGCCGGTGTGCCGATGGTGGCCACCGGTCCGGACACGGTCACCGGTACCAGCGTGCGCTCGCCCGTGAGGTCTGCGGCGGGCACCCGGACGCGCCCGCACCGGCTCGTGGCGACGACCGGTCCCGCCAGCGCGGCCTGGTCGAGCCGGACCACGCCACCGGGCGCGGCCTCGGGAGCGGTCAGCAGCCGGATCTCGACCTCGTCGCCGCGCGGAGGTGTCCAGGTGAGGTCGACGACGTCGCCCGCCGCCACGGCCCACAGGTCGGTGACGGCGTCCGGCTCGCCGAGACACACCACCCGGACGTCGATGCCGGGACTGCGGAGCGCCGCGTACTCGACCAGCACCCGGTAGGTGTACGCGGTCCCGGGTTCCACGTTCCGATCGGTGAAGCCGGTCTCGTCCGCGGGCACGTCGGAGCCGGCGCGCCGGACGACCGCGCGCGACGCCCCCGGTGGCAGCGTCCACCGCCCGAAGACGACTCCCGGTTCGGTGACGAGCCGCAGGTCCGTCACCTCCGGCAGCACCGCTACCGGCTCGGCCGCCGTGGTTCCTCCAGGCACGCCATCGCGCAACGCCGTCACGGTGTAGATCAGCGGCACCCCGGCCGGAGCTTCGAGGTCGACGAACGGTGCCGTCGCCTCCTCGGCCAGCAGAGTCGCCCCGTGACGCACCTGGTAGCCGATGTTCCCCGCCGTGGAAGGCGATGGCCGCCAGTCCACGGCGACCGCGGCACCGTCCACAGTGGCCGATACGGCGGCAGGAGCGGCGGCCGGGCAACGGAGAAGGCCTTCGTCGACAGCCGGGTCCGTCAGCTCACGGCCGATCGCCAGGTACCGGGCGGCGGCGTCCTCCAGGTCGGAGACCTCGCGGGCCTGGGCCAACGAGGCGTACAGGCGGTCGAGCCGGGCGCGCAGCGCGTCCCGGACGCGGGCCCACGACTCGGGCAAAGGACGTGACTCCAGCAGATCCAGCGCGGCGGGCAGCCGATGTGCGTCGACCGCGGCGAAGTAGGCCTCCGTCCACGCCGCTTCCTCGCGGGCGCACCACACGGCGTACGCCACGGCATCGGGATCGGAGGAAAGGGTTGCGGCGCAACGTTGTGGTGAGGCCAGCTCCCGCACCGCCTGATAGCCGCACACCGTCGCGGCGGCGAGTTCGGCCAGCAGGTCGTGCGCGAGCGCGGCGGACAGGCCTCCTGGCGCCGCCGCCCACAGCCGGACGAGCGCGAGAACGGCCCGTTCGGCGTCCGAAGCCCGGTCGCGCGAGACCCGCAAACGTTGTCGTCGCGTCTCCACCTCGGCCGGAGTGGTGTCCGCGCCGCGCAGCTCCGGCGTGCGGGACAGGTACTCCCACAACGAGTCGTGCGGGAGGTCGGCCAGGTGTTCGCGCAACGCCGGCCAGCGCTGCGGCCGGGAGACGCGGGGCAGCGGAACGGGCTCGCGCACGGTGGCGCCGACGGCGTGCAGCGCGGCCACCACATCGGGAGTACTCCACCTGCCGCCGGCGACGCGCACCACGGCGGCGACGTCGTCGCCGGTCAGGGCGGGCGCTCCGTGCAGGCGGTGGCGGACGACCTCGACCAGTGCCTGGTGCTCCCGCTCGACGAACTCCCGGTGCCGGGCGCGGGCGGCAGGGTCGCCGAGGACCGCGGTGGCCGTGGAGTGACAGGCGTGCAGGCGTTCGCAGGCCACGGCGTGCAGGCGCAGCTCGGGCGTTCCCCACCGAGCGGGCAGGTCGGACAGCGCCGCGTCGACCTCGGCCTGACGGGCGTGCGGCGGGAGGCGGTACACCCGGAAGTAGTTGCGGTGCGGGGACCAGCCGGTCCGCACCGGCACGAGCACGTCGTCCACATAGGACTTCTCGTGGAAGTCCATGTCAGGCGCGGATTCCCGGCAGCGGCGCGCTCATCTCGGTCTCGGTCATCGCTCCCGCCACCTCCGCGTCGAGCCGCAGTGACGCGCCGTTGCCCGCGCGGGCGTGCACCCGCAGGACGCCGTCGGCCTTCAGCTCGAAGCAGATCTCCACCGGCGCGCCCTTCGGCAGACCGGCGGGCAGTCCGGTGATCTCGCCCGCGACCAGGCCGACGTGGGCCGCCGGGTCGTCCGCGAGGTCTCCGTGCACGAACCCGGTGGCCGATTCGTAGACCCTGATCGCCATGCGGCGCTGGTCGTCGCGGATCGTGCACACCTGATGCCGTTGCACCGCAGGGGTGTCCGCGCCGGGCGGAATCATCCACAGCACGCCGTGCCCGAGCGCGGGACGGGCCGCGTCGCGCACCACCGCCACCCCGTACCCCTTGGCGGTGACCGTGCTGATCTCGTCGGTGGTCTCGTGTCCCAGGGCGTGCCACGCCAGCCGGGCCGCGCCCTTGGCGACGGTGTGGTCGGCGTCGTGGGCCAGCCGGGCGGCGGGCAGTTCCGGCAGCTCCTCGGCGAGCCTGCGCGCCACCGCCGGGGTGCGGGACATGCCGCCGGACAGCAGCAGGTCGTCGATCCTCTCGACACCGTGCGGGCGCGCCTTCTCCAGCGCGTCGCGGGTCAGTTCGACGGTGCGGCCGAGCAGGTCGGCGGTGGCCTCCTCGTACTCGTCCCTGGTGATCGTCACGACGTGCTCCGCGCCGCCGGGGACGGTGATCAGCGCGGTGTGGCGCTCGGCGCCGGTCAGGGCGATCTTGAGCTGTTCCACCTGCCGCACCAGGCCGCCCATCAGCTTCGGGTCGCCGCGCAACGGGTCCGCGGCGGAGTTCAGCCGGCCGAGCAGGAGCTCGGTCAGCTGCCGGTCCCAGTCGGCTCCGCCCAGGCGGTGGTCGCCCTCGATGGCGACGACCTTGGCCGGCCCGTCCGGGCGGACCTGGATGACGGTCACGTCGAACGTCCCGCCGCCGAGGTCGTAGACCATCGCGGTGCGCTCGCCACCGCGGTGCAGGCCGTGCGCCACCGCCGCCGCGACGGGTTCGTTGACCAGGTCGAGCAGGTTGAGCCGGGCCAGTTGGGCCGCCTGGGCGGTGGCCTTGCGCTCGGCCGCGCCGAAGTAGGCGGGCACGGCGACCACCGCGTCGGCGACGGGCCCGGTCGCGGGCATCGCCCGGCCGAGGTGCGCCAGCGCGTCCTGGACGACCTTGAGCAGGATCACCGCCGACACCTGCTGCGGGTGGTAGCGGCGCCCGCCCGCGTCCACGGTGACGTCGGCCCTGCCCATCTCCCGTTTGATCAGCGAGACGACCCGGCCCGGTTCCTGGTCGCGCCGGGCCACGGCGGCGCTGCCGACCAGAGCCGTGCCGTCGTCGGCGAAGTAGACCACCGACGGCGTGATCGACTCGCCGGCGGAGTTGGGCAGCACGGCCTCGCCCCGCCGGTCGATCGCGGCCACGCACGTGTAGGTGGTGCCGAGATCGATGCCCAGCACCGGCCGGGTCTGGTCATTCGGGGGCACCGGTCTCGGTCCTCTCGTTCGGCGACGGCAGGCCGGGGCTGATGTCGAACACGTCCAGCCCCTCGGTGGCGTCGAACGCCGGGATCGCGATCCGTTCCGACGGCTGCACCGGGCCGATCGGCACGGCGGCGGGCATGCCACCCGTGAGGATGATCGGCGCGTGGGTGGCGCCGGCCCTGATCCGTTCCGCCTCCATCCGCTTGACGTGATCCAGGCCCAGCCGCTCGATCAGCACGTCCAGCTGGGCGGAGAGCTTCGCCTTGTGCACCTCCAGCCGGGTGCGCTCGATGTCGTTGGCCACGTGCTGGTTGAGCAGCTTCTGCTCGAGCTGCCGGAACTGCTGCTGCAGCACCACGTACTCGCGGTACTCCTTGTTGAGCTCGTCGGAGGCGAAGCGGATCTCGCCGATCGTCGTCTCGCGCGCGTCGACCTGGACCTCGGCCAGCGCCTGGGTGATCTGGACCTTCAGCTTCCCGCGCGTGTCGGCGAGCTCGTGGAGGAACCGGTCGATCTCGCCGCCGCTGGCGCGTTCGTTGAAGTAGCCCCTGACCTTCTCCCCGAGCACCCTGCCCACGAACCGCTTCACCGCAGTGGACTTGTGGTCGCCGACGTCGCCGTCCGCGTCCTCGCCGAACCGCTTGACCAGGAAGGGCGCGGCGTGCGGAGGGATCGACAGCGTCTGGGTCAGCTCCACCTCCAGCTCGAAGCCCTGGATGGTCACCTTGAGCGGGCCCAGTTCCGAGTCGTAGCGGTCCTCGCTGCCGGACTTGGTGCCCCAGGTGAGAGTCAGCTCGCGGGTCGGGATGTGCACGACCCGCGCGAACAGCGGGTTGATCGCGTAGGTCGCGCCGCCCGGCAGGATGTCGGTCTGCGGCCCGCTGCGCCCGCCGTTCCACAGGAACTCCCAGGGTTTCTGGAAGTTGTTGTGCCCCTCCACCACGGGTGCGGGCGCGCGCAGGTCGTCGGGTGCCGGCGCGTCCGTGACGATGACGACACCGACGTCCTCGGCGTCGACGGAGACCAGCCGGAGATCGTCGGCCTTGGCCGGGAAATCGGCGGGCAGAGTGTCCACTGTGTACACGTCGAACACCTGCGGGTCGATGGCGTACGCCTCGCCGCCGCGCAGCAGTTCCGGTTGCACGCCCTGCTCGCAGTCGCCCTTGAGGAACTTCGTGACGCTCTGGAAGCGGTCGCAGTCGACGTACCTGGACAGCCTGCGGCCCGCCGGCGCGTTGGCGCCGATCTTGGCCTTGACCAGCCCCACGGTGCCGGTCGGGATGCTGATGTAGTCGTACTCGTGGATGTCGTACAGCCACGACCACGGCGGGATCGTCTGCCCGCCGCGCACGATCCGCGTGCGCCGGAGCAGGAACTCCTCCCGCGACTGGTTCGGCGCGGGCAGGCCCCACCTGCGGGTGGCCACGGCATATCGGTGCAGCGGTAGGTACCGCATCCTGCGCAGGATCGGCACCGCCGCGGCGATGAACGCGACGGCCACCACGACGAGGACAACGATGATCACGGGCATGAGAACTCGCTCCGGATTCGTCGGTAGAGCGCGGACACGGTGACGTTCCAGTTGTCGAACCACGCGCCTGAGGGCACTTCGTGGCGCAGGGTCGGGAAGAACCCGGGGCCCGCGCCCGTCACCCAGACCGGGTAGTCGGCGGGAATGCCCAGCGGGTCGCCCCAGCCGAACAGGTGGGCCAGGTCGGCGACCTCGGTTCCGGCGCCGTCCGCCATGAGCAGGCGCTGGGCCCGGAAACCGTGCTTGCCGTCCGTGCCCTCGTGCCAGACGCGGGCGCAGTCCCGCAGAAGCCGCGTGCCGATGGACGCGACCTCGTCCAGTCCCGCCCAGCCGTGGTCCGCACAGCCCGCCGCGGCCAGCAACACCGCCGTGGTGAGCAGATCCGCCGCCACCAGGTCACCTTCCGCGAGCGCGGCGGCGATCCCGGCCACCACCGGGGTCTGAGACGTTTCCGTTGCGGGGTTGGCGTTCTGGCGCGCCGCGAGCTCACGCAGGGCTCGCAGCTGAGCGGCATCGGGCAGCGCGCCGGTGCGGGCGTCGAGGAAGACGTCCGGTTCGTGGTGGCCACCGGCGAGGACCACGAGCACGGTCACCCCGCGCTGCTCGGCCGCGAGCCTCATGTCCCGCACCGCCGCGTCCGGCCGTTCGGACACGATCACGATCAGAACCCGTGCGTCGGCAAGGGAATCCGGTTCGGCCGACACCCGCACGGCCAGTCCGGCGTCGAGCAGGACGGCATGCAGGTGGGCGGTGTGGCTTCGCCCGTTCCCGCCGCACAGCACCACTTCCGCGCCCACGGTGGCCAGCTCGTCGAGGATGCTCCGCACCGACGGGCGTCGTTCGGGACGCTTGTCGAGGGTGCGAGCGACCAGTTCGCGCACGACGCCCGGAACGCCGGTGAGGTCGGGGATCGGCTGGGTGAGCGTGGTTCCCGCGCTGGAGAAGGCGGTTCGGCCGGTGGCGGCGAAGTAGAGCAGGCAGCCCCAGGAGAACACGTCGGAGGCGGGCGACGCCGGTGCCGCCCGCCGCGGGTCGACCAGTTCGGGCGCGAGGTAGGGCAGCGTCCCGACGACGTGGCCGGTGGTGGTCACGCGCACGAGGTCGGACAGGTCGGCCGCGATCCCGAAGTCGATCACGACCGCCCGGTCGCCCGCCATCATCACGTTGGAGGGCTTGAGATCGCGGTGCACGATGTCGTGCGCGTGGATGTCCAGGAGCGCCTGCGCGGTGTCCCTCGCCACCGTCAGCAGCCGATCTGGGGCGAGGCCTTCTTCCAGGCCGGCGAGGCTCGTGCCGCGGACCACCTCGGTCACCACGTACGGCTCGTCGCTCTCCAGTTCCGCGTCCAGCAGCCGGGGGACGTGCGGGGACCTGATCAACGCCGCGGTCCGGACCTCGCGTTCGAACCGGACGCGGTACTTCGGCACCTCCGCGTAGGACCGGTTGATCACCTTGATCGCGACCTGCCGGTCGGTGCCGGGCCAGACGGCGAGGTACACGACGCCCATGCCGCCCGCGCCGAGCCTGCCGAGCAGCCGGTACGGCCCCAGCCGCCGCGGATCACCGGGCCCGAGCGCGATCACCTCACTCATCGGTCGTCCTCGTGCTGTCGCAACAGGGTGCCGCCTGATGGGCGAATCGTAGGTTCAAACGATCCTGAACTGGGCTTTTGTCCACTTATTGGCCACTGGGTCATGGCCACCACCGGTGCACGTCGTGCAGTGCCGCCTCGAGCCGCCCGGCCGCGTCGTCCCCGGCGAGGCCTTCGATCCTGGGTAGCGCGGCGGCCAGGAGCGCCGTGCAGGTGACGCGGCCGCCGAGGCTCAGCGCGTGGCGGAGCAGGGCGACGAAGTCCTTGTCGGCAGCCACTTCGACGGCTCGCAGCACCACCGCGCAGAGCAGGTCCCGGTCCCCGTAAGGCGTTGCGGCTAGTGCGTCGGCTAGGTGGACGGACGTGGACAGGTGCGGCACCAGTTCGCTGAGCGCGCGGGACCGGGCGCGGATGTCGGTGTTCGCCGTGGCCGCGGTTAGGGCGCTGTCGAGGTGGGGTCCTTGCGGGACAACGGGTTCTCGTCTGCTCTTCAGATAGGCCGACATCGTCGTCAGGGTGTCCGACCGGCTGCGGGTCGCGGTGAGGCCGGGCCAGTCCAGGCCCGCGGGCAGATCTCGGCCGCCGTCGTCGGGCGCGGTGGCCGCGCTGAGGGCTTCGGTCAGCACTTCTCGTCGTTGTGCTGGGGGCAGCAGGGGTGCCAGCCGAGTCAACGCTTCGGCGCGGTCGTGTGGGTCAGTGATCGCGTAGGCAGCCTCCCGGAGTTGCTTGCGATCAGGTGGTGCCGGTGTGGCACGGGCTTCGGCCGGTACGGCGTCGGAGAGGGCGGCGAGCGCGGTGGCCCGGCCCTCCTCGCTGCTGATCGCGCGCGCGGCTGTCAGCGCGCCGGTCCGGTCGCCGAGAGCGGTCAACGCCCGCGCTCGGGCGTGCGGGCTGGTGAGGCCTTCTGCCAGCGTCCGCACGGGACCGAGATCGCTCAGCCAGGGAACCAGGTCCGCGATGGCCCCGGCGCGTTCGTGCTCACCGGAGATGTCCGTGATGGCCTGCAACGCCATCGCGGCGAGGCTCGGGCGGTGCGGGACCAGTTTGAGCAGCACCTCGGCGCGGGGGTACGGGGCGATGACCTGCTCAGCCTGGGCGAGCGCGAGGTCCAGGACGTCCGGTGCGGCGGTTTCGGCTGCGAGCACGGCCAACACGTGTGCTCGCGCGGTGGCCGTGGGCAGTCTGAGTGCGTGGGTGACCGCACGCGTCTGCGTCCACACGCCACCGGTGACGAGTGCGGCGACCAGTTCGGCGGGGATCGCGTTGGTACGGCAGACAACCGTGGCCATGACCAGGTCGTAGTACAGCTCGTCGCAGAGGGTTGGTGCGGGCTGTTGCTCAGCGAGAGCCTGGTCGGTCGTCCGGGCACGGAGGTCGCGCGCGACGGCGACGTCGGACAGAAAGCCGTCGACCGTGCCGGCGCGGTCGTGCGCGGCGAACCACGCGGGCCGTCCGCTCGTGTCCTCCTTGCGCAGCAGTTGGTGCAGGTCCTCGGCGCGGCCAGCGCCGACGAGGTGCCGTGCCAGGTGCCTGAGCGGATAACCGTCGTCGAAAGGACCGGTCAGGTAGTGCTCGGCGATCCGGTCGTGCGCGGCGGTGGTGGCCGACCGCAGGACGTCCCACCACTTCCAGTCCTGCTCGGGACTGTCGTCGTCGGGGCGCACGCCGGCGAGGAACTCCCGCAGACTGGCGTGGTACAGCGCGAAACCGCGGCCGTCCTGCCCGTCGACGGCGCCGAGGAACGGTCGCAGCATCCGGTGGCAGTGTTCCCTCACCGCGCTTTCATCCACATCGGACAGTGCGGCCAGGGTCGGTACGCCGAGCGGTTCGCCCGCGACGCCCAGGGTCGCGAGGAGTGGCAGCAGCCTGTCCGTCCGGCTCCAACGCTCCAGCGTGTCGATGTAGTAGCACGACAGGTCCTTCGGCAACGGGTCGGCCGTCGCACGGGTGCCTTGCCGGAACTCGTTGAGGACGTATCGCAGGTACACCCACACGCCGCCGCAACGTTCGACGAGGTCGTCAGCGTCGGGCCGGACCTGGGCCACGTGCTCGGCCACGTCGGCGATGTTGCGAGGATCGGTCGCGGAGAGCCGCAGCACCGACGCGGGCGCCGTGGACCTCGGCGGCGGGCTGCCCGTCCGGTAGGTGCCCACCACGAAGACCCCTTGCGGCAGCTCCATCGGCAGCCCCCACGGCTGCGCTCCCGCCACCTGCTCGGCCTCGTCGGCACCGTCCACGACCAGGACGAGCGGAGGCGTGATCTTGGCCAGCAGCGCCGGGAACCCCTCCGGCGTGCACCAGCGTTCGGGCAGCAGGCCGCCGGGCGCGAGATCGTGTTCGCGGGCGAGTTGCCCCGCCAGGTTGCGCAGCGCGACCCGCGCCGAACCGCCGAGCGTCAGCCGCGAGAAGTGCCCGGCCCAGCCCCGTTCGCGGACGAGGTGCGCCGCGAGCGCGGTCTTCCCGACGCCCGCGTCCCCTTCCACCCACAGATAGCCGCAGGGCCGCTCGGCCACGAACCCGTCGATCTGCTCGATCAGCCACCGCCGCCCGGTGAACCCACCGGCGAGCACGTCGGCGAACAGCGGCGCGAGGTCGCACACCGCCTCGTCGACCGGCACGTCCCCGGACGCGTCGAACCGCACGGTCCGCACGTAGCCCGCCTGCAACACCCTGTCGGCGGTGCCTTTGAAGACGTTCCGGTACTCAGCCACCGGCCACCGCCGCGTTCTCCGGAGCGGTCCGCAGCCGGACCGCCTCGACGATCGACTCCGGCGGAGGCCAGAACAGCCGCGTCTCCTCACCGTGGTCGGCCACCTGAGCGGTGATGTCGTGCAGCGCCAACGGGTCCACCGCGTCGAGGTCGGCGCGGAACTGGTCGACGGCCTTGCCGCCGATCCGCCGCGCTGCCACGAGCTCGCGCACCTGCCGGTCCCGGCACCGCACGGCGTCGAAGGGCGTGGCGTGCCGCACCAGCTCCCGCTGCCAGCTGGTGCCGAGCAGCAACGCGGCGCTGTTCCCGTTGGTGGCGGCCACTTTGGCGCGAGCCCGGTGCGACACGTGCCACGCCACCACGAACCGCCCCTGGAACCGGCCGCGCAGCCCGGCCACCACGGACAGCACGTGATGCCCGTCGTCCGGCAGCTCGTCGACAGGCATGAGCAGCAGCACGCACGCCTTGGGGTCCGCCTTGACGTCCAAAGCGGACACGGGCTCAGCTCTCAGTCCGTTGCGTCCCAAGGAAGAGCACAGCGCGGGGCCACGTGCCGCGCCGGACCCGTCGACCACGACGACGTCCGGGCCGCGCCGCCGCATCAGCGGCCACCGCCGAGCAGGAACAGCTCGACCTTGGCGTCGCCGGGCGCGCCGTCCGAGCCGAGGTACGCGCGCATGTCGTTCATGGTGCGCAGCTGCGGCAGGCCCGCCGGCACCACCAGGTCCTTGAGTTGTTGTGAGACCAGGGTTCCCTGCGTCGGCACGGACGGGTCGCGGGACTTCCCGAACACCAGGATCAGCCCGACCCGCGCGTCCGGCCCGACCTCGTCGAGAAGCCTGCGGCGGAACTCGTCCACCACGCCCGCGCCGGACCCGTCCACGGACATGATGAACGACTTGGTGGTCAGCGACAGGCCTTCCGGTGCGGCCGTGCTGCTCGTGGGCGTGGGTGCCGCGGACGAGGTGGCCGGCTGGGCCGCCGCCGGCACGTGGTCGTCCGACCCGAGGGCGACGATCATCAGCACCAGGGCCAGCTCCGCGAAGAGCCAGCCGGCGATGCCGAGCGCGTTGACCGGTTGCCTGCGCGCCATCACGCCACCGGGCTCGGAGGTGTGACCTGGTCCGGGTGCTCGGCAGGATGGCGCAGACCGTCGGACACCATCGCGAGCCAGTTCACCTCGCGGATCGTCTCCCGCAGCTTGCTCGTGGTCTCCTGCAACGTGGACACGGTGGCCTGGAAGCGATCCGCCGCGCCCGCGACCGAGTCGGCGGCCGCGGAGAACGGCTTCTGGGCCTCCTCCAGCAGGTCGCGGTGTGCGGCGTTGCGGGTGGAGAGGTCGTGGGCCAGCGAGGTCTGCACGGTCGCCGCGCGCACCACCTCGCCGGAGGTGGCGGAGGCCTCGCGGGCCAGGCCCGCCGCGACGCCGACATCGGCGACCACGGTCTCGAGGGGTGCGACCGCGGCGACGATCTGGCCGGCCTGCTCGCCGAACCGCTGCTGGACCGCGGAGAACGCGTCCACCTGGCGGGCGAGGTCGGGCAGGGCGGCCACGAGTTCCCTGGCCACCGCGCCCAGGCGGTCCACCACCTCGGAGGCGGCGGCCAGCCGGGAGGAGGCCTCGCCGAGCCGGTGCGCGGCACCGGCCAGGGTGGCGGCCGCCTCGCGCGTCTGCTGTTCCGGCGACGACGTGCCCAGCAGGGCGCGCAGGATCGCGAGCGGCGGGAGCAGGTCCACCTCGAGCTGGTGGGCGACGCGGTCGATCGTGTCGGCACGGCGGTGCGACTTCCAGGTGCGGCGGTGGTTCAGCATGATCCACAGCACCGTCACGACGATCACCAGCGACAGCATCACCGGGCCGAGGTACCAGGGCTGGGCGAGCCAGTCCGCGAAGAACGACGGGCGGGCACCGGGATCGCTCGACGTGTACTGCTCGACGTAACGCCATTCCGCGACACCGAGCGCGGACCAGGTCAGCACGACCGGGAGCAGCACCAGCGCGCTGCTCGGGTGTGCGGGCGGGTGTTCGCAGATCGCGCGCAGGTAGCCGGGTTCGCGCAGCCGCCACAGGTCGGCGTCGCGGTCGGCGGCCGCCGGGTTCGACTCGACCTGCTTGGCCTGCTGCGCGGCGACCTCCAGCACGCCGTGCAACTGGGCGAGGTGCGGAGGACGGTTCTTCGCGGACACCCCGGCCGTCTTGTCCATTGTGGACATGGCCGCCTTGCTCAGCACGGCCACCTGCCGGGCCGCGGACAACGGTTCGGTCATCACTACCCCAATCGACCGAGCACGGCGCTCACCAGGAGGAAGAGCACGACGACCACCGACGTCGCGACCAGCGCGGACACGGCCCACCACGAGCCCTGCCCGTCGTCCCGGTCCTCCTCCTGCGGAGCCTCGGGGACGAACGCGAGCGAGCGGGCCGGTTCGTCCCGCGCCTGCCAGCGGTCGTCGTGGCGCGGCACCGGCGAGGGCGTGTTCCTGGCAGGTGCGGTGGGACGCAACAGAAGCCCCGCATCGCGCAGCACCACATGTGCGACGGGATCCTTCTCCGAATGCACGCTCCAGTACTCCAGCGCCGAGACCAGGAACGTGGCGGGCAGCGTCCCGCTCTTCTCGAGGTGCCGGGTCCCGGCGATGACCGCCGCCTCCTTCACCCGGCTCGAGCCGGTCGTCGCCATGAGCTTGACGAGCCACGCCGCGGCCTCCGACCCGCGGAAGGTGTTGCGCGCGAGCACGTTCTCGAGCACCTGGACCCGGCCCTCGGCGTTGTCCGGCACCGCCATCAGCACGGCGGCGCTCGCCGGACTCACGTCCTCCATGCGCTGCACGACCAACCTGATCGAGTCGGCCGGGTCGCCCGCGGCCCGCAGGAACTGCTGGTGCGCGTCGGAGATCCGGCCGGTCTGGGCCAGGGCCGCCGCGATGTCCTTGGCGGGCAACGGGAAGATGGACGGGTCGTTCGGCGAGACGCCGAGCTTCACCAGCCAGCTCCGCCAGTCCTGCACGAGATCGGCTGTGCCGAGCGGCTTTCCGGGTGCGACCACGTGGTCGCGCACGAACCGTTGGAGCTCCTCCTGCTGGTGGTAACGCGCACGGAGGAGTTCGGCGAGCCGCCCGTGCCAGCTGCCGCTGACGGCGTGCGCGGGCGGGAAGAGTGCCGGGTTCTGCCCGCGTCCGGCGTGCAGCTGCGCGTGCATCAACCCGTCGAACAGCAGTGCCTCGAGCCACTGCGGCGGTGTCCTGAGCAGTTCGCTGATCGCGGAGCCGGGCTGCTGGGACGCCCACCGCAGGACCATGTCCGAGTTGGTGCCGTTGCGCAGCCGCTGTTCGTGCGCGTGCACCAGGCCCGCGATGTCCGCCTCGGTGATGCCCAGCTCCTCGGCGATGATCAGGTCCAGCAACGCCCGCAACGACGCCGCACGGCGGTGCGCGGGGTTGCGTCGCCCGGACGCGGCGAGCTGAGCCAGCCACCTGAGCGCCTCGTCCGCGCGACGGGGCAGGGACTCCGGCAACTCGTCGGGGTCGGGCTCGAGCCAGCGCGCGACCCGCCGCGCGCTGAGGTTGTCCGACTGCTCGGCCGGCCACCGCCCGGTGACACTGGGACGCTTGTCCAGCACCGGAGTGCTCAGCGGGAACGTCATCCAGATGTGCTCGGCCACCACCGCGCTCGGCAACGCCGTGACGAGGCACCCGATCACGGCCGCGACCTCGGCGGGGGAGCCGGCCACCGCGACGCGCCTGCGGCGTTCGGCCAGCGCCGTGAGCGGCCCCAGGAGCAAGGACGGGTCCACGCTGTGCGGTGAGATCGGGCGCGGTTCGTGACCGAGCTTGCCGTCCCGGCCGACCCGTGCGACGCCGTGCGCCCACACCTCGGCGGGATCGGCGGCGACGGGCGCGAACAGGAACTGGCAGCTGCCCGCCCGCCCGAACGCGCCACCCCGGCCCTGCACGGTGAAGCACCAGTGCGGACCGTGGTCCTCGACATCGACCTTCTGCAGTCCCCACACCGGGAACCGGTCGTTGTCGCGCGCGTCCTCCGGCGGCTGAGGCACGATCTCGTCCTGCAGGTCGTGCGCCGCCCTCACGAACGCGGGCGCGGGCGCCTCGCCCCGCCGCGGATCGGCGTACGGCGCGAAGCCGCCACCGGCGTGGTCACCCCACTCAACGACGACGTGTTCGGTCACGGCCGCATCCTCCGGAGCAGGCAGAGCAGCAACTGGGACAGTGCCGCTGATCTCTCGTCGACATCGGGGAAGACCGCCCGCGCGTCCTGCGGCTCGATCAGCTCGCTCGTCGCGGCGACCCGGACGGGCGCGTGCTCCAGCGGGGAGCACAGGAAGAACCGGACGTCGCGCCACTTCTGGCCGAACATCGACTCGACCTGTTGCTCGAACCCGAGCGCGAACGCGATGCCGCACCCCAGCGCGGACATCACCAGGTCCCTGGTGCGCAGCACCGCCGACTGGTGCGGCGTGAGCGCGCCCGCGACGTGCGCGTCCAGCGACGGCAACAGGATCCGGCTCGCGGGCAGCACCGACGAGTGCTCGCCCTCGCGCACGTGGATCACCGCGCCACCACCGACGTGCACCAGGTTCCACCACGCGTCCGGGTCCGAGTGGTGGTCCACGATCGCCGTGGCGAACTGGCGCACGGTCGCCTCGAACAGGTTCGGCTCGTGCCGCGTCCGGTCGATCGGGTCGACGATCGAGTGCAGGGCCGCGTCCTCGACCATCCTTCGGTTCGGCCCGCTGAACCGGACCGCGAGCTCCGCGAGATACCGCGCGGCACCACTGACGATCGCCCCTGGCGCGCCGAGCTCGTCGAGCTTCCTGCCTCGCCGCAGACCCAGGTGGACGAGGTCCATCTTGGTGATGCACACCAGCATGTGCTGGCGCGCCCCGATGTTGGCGGCGAACACGCCCGCGTCCTGCGCGAGCGTGCGCGCGACCCGGCGCTGCACCGAGTTGCGCTGTTTCAGCACGGCACGCAGGTCGGTGTTCACGCTCTCACCCGGCCGGACGCTGGCCGCGAGCGTCTCCTCCGCGGTGTCCTCGGGGATGAACGCGGCGAACGGCTTCGCGATCGCCGGGTCGATCACCCAGGTGAGCGTGCCGTAGTTGCGCAGCAGCCGCTGGTGGTAGTCGTCCTCCAGTGCCGACTTCGCGAACTGCTCGCCCGCGAGGTCGGCGACCGCGACGAGCACCCGCCTGCCGCCGATCTGGTACCGGCACAGGATCGGCTGGCGGATCCGCCGTCCCCACGACGACCGGTCGAGGTGGCCCTCACCGCCGAGCTTCTCCTGCAGCTCCAGGAGAGCGGGCACGACGTCGGGGGAGATGTTGGCGCTGAGGAAGTGGAACGGCACCGTGGTGCGCAGCACCGTCGGCCCGAGCGGGAGTCCCTTCTCCTCGGTCTCGCGGTAGTTCTGCAGCAGCACCTGCAACGGCGTGTCCTCCAGCCAGTCCACCGTGTGGCTGTTGACCTGCATCGGCCGGTCCGGCGAGGTGATGTGCGGCAGCCCGCTCACCGACAGCTGCTGGTGCAGGGTGCGCAGCACCAGGTAGCTCTTGCCGGCCGCGACGCCGCCGATCGTGGCGGCCACGTCGAAGTCGTCGACCGTCCACTCGGTACCGACACCCTCGCCGGTCATCCTGATGTGGTCGAGGAAGACGTGGCCGTCACCGCACATGCGGTACACCCAGCCGGGCCGGGACCGGTGGTAGCCCTTCGACTGCGCCTCGACGGCGTTGTCGAACGAGCTGAGCCGCCACTCCATCGCGCCGCGCTCGGTGCCGCACACCTCCAGCAGGAGGCTCGGCCGCCGCCAGGAACCGTCCTCGGCGTGCGACGGCGGCACACCCAGGTCGTCGTCGCACGCGGGACATCGCCTGAGCTGGTTGAGGTTGTGGGACTGCGTCATTCGCGTCTTCCGTTCACAGCAGGGCCAGCAGGACGAACAGCACCAGCAGCAGCGCGGTGACCGGCAGCAGGACGAGCCGGGAGAACGCCCTGCCGCACGTCGCCCCCGCCGCGGCCGCCTGCTCGAGGTAGCCGTGCACGTGCGGCTCGGCCTCCCGGCGCGCGACCGTCGCGGTCGGCTCCTCCCACAGCACCCAGTCGCCGATCACGTGCCGGATCGACTCGTCGAAGTCCGGCGGTGGGCACACCCGGCGCACCGCGTCGCGCAACGCACCGGGCAGCGTCTCCTGGTAGCGCACGACATCACCTCCCCATCCACAGGCTGAACAGCAGGATCAGCGGGACCGCCATCGGCAGCAGGCCGCGCACCGCGACCTCCCGCCAGTACGCGTGCCGCGCCACGGTGAACTGGTGCCGCTGCACCGCCGCGGCGACCGCCGGGACGCGGGTCTTGCGCCCCTGCGGTTGTGCACGCACCTCGGCGCGGATCTCGTCCACGTGCCGCGCGTGCCTGCCGACCGGGGGCAGCCGCTCGTCCTCGCGCTGATCGTCCGGTGTGGACGGACGGGTCCTGATGAGCGACTGCAGCTCGTCGATCCACCTGGTGGCGCTCCACTCGTCGCCGCCCAGCGCGTTCGGCTGGAAGGGCGCCGCGAGCACCTTGGCGAACGGCCGCCAGTGCTCCGGCCAGTAGGCCGCGAGCGCACCGGCCACGACGTCCGGCGAGTCGACCGTGCGCCGGCCGTCGTCGTCCTGCGTCAGCATCGGCGCGACCCGGTCCTCGCCCGCGACGGCCGTGAGCACGACCAGCGCGAAGCCGAACCGGTCGTGCTCGCGCAGGTCGATCTCCTGCCGTTCCCTGCCGGGCGCCCGCATGCGGTGCCGCTGGTAGAGCACCTCCGGTGAGGCGTAGGCGGCGCTGAACCTCAGCTCGGGCAACTGCGCCGTGGCCCGCGCCACCGAGTCGCCGTCGATCAGCACGTACCCGCTGCGGTTGTTCGCGGTGAGGTAGCGGCAGACGTTGGCCGGCTTGATGTCGCAGTGCGCGATGTCCCGCTTGTGCATCGCGTCCAGGCCGATCGCGAGGGTGCGCAGCTCCGGCAGCTGCTCGACGCCCGGCGCGACCGTGCGCATGTCCGCCCTGGGCCAGCCGACCGGCGTCAGCAGCGGCGACACCACGAGGACGAAGCAGGCGGGCTGGGGCCGGTCGGCGACGCCGAACCACGCGGACAGCCGGTTCTCCGGGTCGGACACCACCTCGTGTTCCGGCATCGAGAGGTTCGTCGCCTGCGGTGGCCCGGTCAGGCCGGTCCGGCCGGACAGCACGTGCACCGGCGTGATCACCCACGGCGGCGCCTGCGCGGTGCCGCCGACCGAGGCGTTGACCTGCTCGATGAGCACGGCCTGGGTGCGCAGGTACCGGCGCAGCTGGGCGGCGTGCTGCGGGGTGGCGCAGCGGTACATCTTGACGTGCCACCGACTTTCGGGCCGGTCCTGCTCGGCGGCCACCGAGTAGAGCACCTGTGTCACCAGGTGCCGCATCGGCCGTTCCGCACTGCTCGACGGCACCGGGAAGAGCCGTTCCTCCGGCTTGTTCGCGGTGGACGGCGGTTCGATCAGCAGGATCCGGCCCGTCTCGTGCACGGTGGGGTGCGGCGAGCCGTCGAGGTGGTCGGGTTCGCCCGGCACGCTCGGCTGGCCGACCAGCCAGTCCTGCAGTTCGTAGTCGAGCGTGCAGCCCAGGCCGGTGTTGAGGTCGGTGAAGGTGATCCGGCCGCGGCGGCCTGCGACGTGCGGGGCCTGCTCGGCGATCAGCAGGTGGTCGTCGGCGGACACCGCGATGTGCGGGCCGTGCGGGAACCGGCGCAGCTCCAGCTCCCCGTTGTGGAAGCGGAAGTCCAGCAGCCTGCCGGACGGCACGGCGAGCATCGACCGGGGCAGCACCACACCCGGCCCGTAGTCGTCCCTGGCGTGCGGGCGCCCGAACGGCAACCACTTCGGGCTCGCCGACAGCACGAACTCGAACCGCAGCGCGCCCCAGCTCAGCACCAGCAGTTCGGACTGGTCGTCGTCGAACTCCGGCGGCGGCTCGGAGACCTCCTCGCGGCCCGCCTCCGCCGTGTCGCACCGCACCTCGCAGCCGCGCGGCACGACCGGGTCGACGACGAACGTGACCCTGGTGCGGATGTCGCGGTGGCCGCCGCGCACGTCGAGGAGCGACTCGCGGATCTTCGCCCGCACCGGGTCGGACAGCGGGCGCGAGGTCACGATCCGGATCTTGACCAGCCAGACGCCGCTCGCCGGCGCCTTCTCGCGCACCAGGAACTCGTGGAACCTCGTGGTGGCCTCGATCCGCGCCGCCTCCTCGAAGCGGGGGTCGATGTCGGTGGTCATCCGCGCACCTCCGTGACCTTGTTGATCGCCTGCTGTGCGAGCAGGCGGACTCGATCCGCGCCGGCCTGCTCGTCGCTCGTCTCGACGGCGACGGCGAACGACACCGGTCCCTTCGTGGTCGGCATGGCGCCGACGAGCCACGCGATCTGCCGGACGAACTGTCCCGGCGGCGGATTCGCGTCGTCCTCGACCAGCACGTGCGTGCCGGTCTTCACCCACAGCTCCCCTCCGTTCGCAGTGGACAGTCCGGTCGCGGTGCCCGCGGTGGTGGTGGCGGACAACGCCAGTCGCAGCTGCTCGGCCTGCGCGGGTTCCAGCACCTTGCGCGTCTCGCCGGCGACCGGGCGACGCGCGCCGCCGTTCGGGTCGGTGACGGAGGTGACCAGCGACGGCTGGATCGTGGTGCCGTTGTTGGCGACCGCGGCCATCACGGCGGCCATCTGCAGCGGGGTGCCCTCGACGGCGCCGCCGCCGAGCACCGGGTTGCCGATGTCGGACGCCGCGAGGCCGTGCGGCACAACGGAGTCGACCCCCGCTACCACCCCGGCGAGCCACGCGTTTCCCGGTTCGGGCCCGGCGAGCGAGAACCCGAACGCCTTCGCCGTCTCCTCGACGCTCTGCCACCCGATCTTGCCCGCGAGCTGGACGAACGCGGTGTTGCACGAGACCGCGAGCGCCTGGGTCAGCGAGATCTGCCCGTCGGGCCTCGTGCCGGGGCAGGCGACCTTGCCGTAGTTGTGGATCGGCTTGCCGCCGAGCTGCACGGACAGCGGCGCCGGGATCAGGTCCTGGGCGGTCGTGCCCGGCTGGCGCAGGTACGCCGCCGCGACGACGACCTTGAACGTGGAGCCGAGGCCGTACCGCTTGCCGAGCGCCCGGTTGACCGTCGGACCCGGCAGCGCCATGCCCTCGAGCCCTCCCACGTAGACCCGCAGAGCCGCCTGCACCTCGGCCGAACGAGGGCCGGGGTCCGCGCGCAGACCCCAGCGAACGCAGTCCGCGCGTTCCTCGGTGGTCGGCTGGTTCGTGCTGCACGGACGCGTCTCGTCCGGCGTGCCGTCTCCCTTGCGGTGGTAGTACTTCCGGTGCGAGGCGAGGAAGTCCTCCATCTCCCGCGTGACCGTGACGTCGGCGGTGGTGCGGGCGGTCTCGGTCGGCGCGCTGGCCGACGTGAGCACGTGCCCGGTGCGCGCGTCCAGCACGACCAGTCCGCCGGCGAGCGGGCCGGCGCCGGGCGCGGGCGTCCGCAGCGCCGTCGCCATGGCGGCCTGGAGCGTGGGGTCGACGGACAGCTCGACCGACCCCGGCGTCGTGGTCGCCGCCGGGCCGACGCGTTCCGCGAACGACGTGCCGGATCCGCTCGACAACGCGTCGTTCAACGCGCTGCCGTCGACGATCCCGGCGAGATCGGCCAGCGCGACGGTGGGTTGCCCCACCGGTGTCCAGGTCGGATCGGCGCCCTTGCGCACGTACTGCGCCTTGCCGCCGACGACGAGTTCGACCGACGTGCGGGCGTGCGCGATCCGGTCGGTCGAGCACTTCTCCGCGTCGACCACGGCCGACGTCGTGGCGCAGAAGGGCCGGTTCTCCGCGAGGCCGGTGTAGGGCCAGACCGTGACGCCTCCCGCGAGCATCAGGCAGGTCACGAAAGCCAGCAGCGAGGGGGAGAGGCTCAGCACCCGCCTCGGTCTCGGCGGCGGTTCGGGTCGCGGCTCCGACCGGTAGTGCAGCGCGACCGCGATGATCACGCCGAGTCCGAGCGCGACCGTGGACTGCACGCCGTAGGACAGGAACGGCGCGGTGATGCCCGAGTGCGGCACGGCGTTGACCGTCGCGGCCAGCACGAAGAGGAACTGCACCAGCACCATGCCCGCGAACCCGCCGATGAACAGCCGTTCCGGCGAGGCCGCCTGGCCCGTGGTGCGGGACAGCTTCGCGAGCGCCGCGGCCAGCAGCGCCAGCAACGCGCTGAGCAGCAGCACCACGACACCGCCGAGCTTGCTCCAGATCACCGCGAGCACGAGGTCCGAGCTGCCCGCGGGCAACCCGCGGGAGGTCGTGTCGGCGAGTCCGCGTCCCCACAGGCCACCGTCGGCGATGGTGGCGAGCGACTGCGCGATCTGCGAGTTCGTGCTGGCGAAACCGCCGCCGAGCGTCTCCTGGCACGCCGCGGTTCCCGGCGGGGTCACCGGTGCCGCCGCTGTCTCCGGAGCGTCCACACAGGACTGTGCCCAGTTGTAGACCCACGGGTTGCGCTGCGTTTCCCACCGCGTCGTGATGTACGAGGTGCTCACCATGACCAGAAGACCCACCGCCGCCAGCGCGAGCAGCGGCACGACCACGGGCTTGACGAACGTCCACGCGGTCTGCGTCGCGGCCATCGACCGCTTCGCACCTCGTTGGCCGCTCACGTACAACGACTTCGACACCTCGGCGCGGACCACGAGCCACACCATGGTCACCGTCGCCGCGAACACCGGGATCAACGGTCCGATGTCGGACTTGAGCGTGCTGGCGACACCGACCACGCCGAACAACGCGAACGGGTACAGCAGATGCCGCCGTGCCTTGATCGCGAGCTTCGGATCGGTCTTCGCGTTCCGCAGCGGGTCGCGCTCGATCCGGAACCCGTACGCGTGGTCCGCCAGCATCATCGCGAGCACCGCGAGATAGATGATCTTCCCGTACTCCGGCGTCGCGATCCCGCCCAGCGTGAGCTGCCCGTCACCCAGCAGCGGCGCCGCGAACAGCAGGAAGACCACGACGAGCCCAGCGGCGTGCCACCGGTCGTGCCGCGGCCGCTCGAACCGGATCCGCCCTGGCCGCAGCTTCAGCGCCAGCAACCCCAACGCCCCCGCGAGCACCGCGGCGGGCAGGATCACCTTGGTCAGCGCCGCGGCAGGCGCATCCCCTTCGAGCGCACCGAGAAACCCGACAGCCGGATCGCGCACGACCTCCAGCCGCACGGTGAGCAACAACCCGAAGAGAACGAGCACCCCCGTCGTCAGCAACACCGCCAACGCCGGCCCGGACACCACTTCTTCGCCGCGCCGCTCGTGCACCGCCTTCAGCAGATGCAGCCCGCACGCCACCCCGGCCAGCACGAGCACCAGCACCGCGAGGAACCAAGGGGTGGTCCGGAACTCGGTGCCGAACCAGAACCCCAGCCACAGCAGCACCAACGGCCACCACAGGCTCGGAACGCCACCGCGCACCAGCACCGCGGGCACGGTGAAGAACCGCCCCGGCTGCGGCGAACCGAGCGCGGCGATCGCCACCGAGGGCCTGCTGGTCAGGAACCGCAGTCCGTTGCCGACGGCCAGCGCCAGTCCGAGCAGAACGAACAGCCGGCTGAAACCCGCCGTGCCGCCGAAGAACATCGCCAAGTACGCGGAGAGGCCGTTACTCATCGCCGCTGCAGCCCTCCGATTCCTGAACAGGGGTGAACGTCACTGATTGCTGAATGGGGAGACGCGGTGAGTCGCGCTCCCGTTGAACCACAGTGCTGATCGGACCGGCATCGATCCGCGTTACGGCGCCGACGAACGTTTTCGGATATTCCCGTCGACGTCGACTCGACATTCTTCCGCGCACCTGAAAAGGCTTTGAGCGCCGCTGATTCGCGATTTCTATGGCCCCGCGGCAGCAGTGGAGTCCGTTGTGCTGCAACGGATCGACGTCATGACAGCCGAGTGTGCCGATGTCAGCGGGCGAGGGTGCTTGGTTTCGTTGTCAGAAAGTGGCCAATTACCTCCGGGTCGCCATGTCCCTGCGGGTGCGGCGCCGAGTTCGGCCTCCGCATGCTGCTGGAACGCACTATCGCCCGGTCTTGTTGCAGTCGAAGTTCACCGCATTCGGGTGACGGCGCCAGAACGTGCTCCCACACCCCTCGGCACGGCGGCTGGAACGAACCCGCGCCGGCGACCACCCGGCCCTGAGCACCGTTTTAACGGTCGTCTCAGGTCCGCTCGGTATGAACTGGGCATCGCCGGGCGACGCGGTGTCGGCCCCGCACCGGACGGCGGCTGAACCGTCCACGCGACCCTGAAAGGCAGCCGTTCATGATCTCTGTGCTCGTGGTGGACCCCCAGCCGCTGCAGCGCTTCGGGTTCCGCATGTTGCTGGAGAGCACCCCCGACACCGAGATCGTCGGCGAGGCCGAGAACGGCGCCGAGGCCGTTCGGCGGACCACCGAGCTGCGACCCGACGTGGTGCTGATGGACATCCGCGTGCCGGGCGTCGACGGGATCGAGGCCACCCGGCGCATCGCCGCCGCCGGTGGGCGTTCGCGAATCCTCGTGCTGACGACGTTCGACGTGGACCGGTACGCGTTCGCCGTGCTGCGGGCCGGGGCGAGCGGGTTCCTGCTCAAGGACACCCGCCCGGAGGAACTGCTGGCCGGCATCCGCGCCGTCGCCGCCGGGGACGCGGTGATCGCGCCGGTGCTGACCCGGCGGCTGCTCGACACGGTCGCCGACCAGCTCGACGACGACCTCGGCGGGCCCGTGCGGAAGGATCCCCGGCTGGACTCCCTGACCGGCCGAGAGCGCGAGATCCTCGTCGCCATCGGCCACGGCCTCACCAACGGCGAGATCGCGCAACGGTTCACGCTGTCGGAGTCGACGGTGAAGACCCACGTCGGGCGGGTCCTCGCCAAGATCGGCGCACGGAACCGGATCCAGGCCGTCATCCTCGCCTACGACCTGAGACTCACCCGGCCGATCTGACGCTTCGTCAGGCGAGCACCACCTGGCCTTCAACGACCTTGACCGGGATTTTGATCAGTGGTGCGGGTGCCGGCCCTCCGGTCACCTGTCCGTTCTCGTCGTAGGTGGCGCCGTGGCAAGGGCACTGGAATCCAGGGCCGACGTAGGCGACCGGGCAGCCCTGATGACTGCAGGTCGCGTTGAACGCCAGGAAGGTGTCCGTCGCCGGGCGCAGAAGATGGGCGGGCATCCCGTTCGGCGTCGTGAAGCTCTTCGACGAACCGACGGCGACGTCGTCGACCGCGGCGATCACCGGGCCGTGGCTCACCGGGTCCGCGGACGAGCCGGCAGGGCGCCGGGCGAGCGCCAGCACGCTGCCCGCGGTGACTCCGGCAGCGGTCGCCGCCCCCGCGATCAGACCGCTCCGCAGCACGGTGCGCCGCTCGACGTCGTCCTGCACCGTCCCGTCCTCGTCCGGCGCGGGGTGCGGCGGCAGGCCGAGCCCGTGCCGCACCTTCGCACGCAGCCGGGCACTCAGTGACAACACCCCGGCGTCGCCCGCGATGAGCAACGGCGTCCAGGCGAGGGCGAACACGATGTCGGCCCCGACGTAGTACGGCCGAGTCGTCCAGCTCACCGTCAGGAAGAAGCTGAGCGAGAGGAGGACACCGCCGAGTGCGGCGAGCCGGGTGAACAGCCCGAGCAGGGTGCCGAGCCCGACCGCGATCTCCCCGAGAGCGATCGCCAGCCCGGCGACGGTCGCGTGGTCGGCGGCCAGCGAGACCAGCGGGCCGATCGGGGAGGTCGCGGCGGCGTTCACCATCTGCGCGTGGACACCGAGTGGGGAGGTGCCGTCCAGGTAGTGCGTGTCGAGGAGCTTGGAGACACCGGCGTAGAAGAAGGTGCCACCGAGAAAAGCACGCAGTGGCAGCAACACCCAGACCGGCGACCGCCTCGGGGAGTCCCAACGCAACCGTTTCATGTCAGGACTTGCGGGGGGAGACCGTCATGATGCCCGCGCACATCTCGTCGCTGGTGCCGTCGCCCCACACCACGTAACGCGGCGGCAGCTTGCTCAGCTGTGGCAACCGTTTGCGCAGCCCGGCGTCGTGCGTGCACGTCACCCGCAGCGTGTCCCCAGGGCCGATCTCCACCGGCTCCGGCAGCTTCACCAGCCGCTGGTTGTCGAAGTCGAACTGCGGCACGTCCAGCACGACCTTGGCGTTCGGCTTGCCCGGGTTGAGTTCGACCTTGATGGCCCGCCCGAGCAGGTGCATGTGGCCGAAACCGGCGAACAGCGTCATCGGCGCCGGCACCTCGTGGTCGCAGGTCTGGGTGTCGCCGGGCTTCGGCGCGCTCTGGCCGCACTCCTCCAGCTGACGATCCGCGGTTTCACCGACCTCCGGCCCGAACCGCTTCGTCACGTCCGCGATCGAGGCCGCCCGGTCGCAGAGCGGACCCGACTCGTCGGCGGTGCAGGGCAGCTCGGTCGGCGCGTCGAGCGGGAACGTGTCGAGTTCCCGGGTCTGCGGCGTGCCCTCGGTCAGCCGCAGCCGCACCGCCGTGCGATCCGACCCGGCCGGCTTGCCGTCGGTCACGAGCAGGTTGTAGTGCATCTGGAGGATGAGCAGGCTGCCCGGCTCCAGCTTGAAGCCGGCGTCCTGGGTGTACAGCGTCTCCGTGGCGCCCGGCGCCCAGGTGTCCACCCACGTCGCGCCAGGGTCGGCGCTCTCGTCCTCGCTCTCCACGTCGGCGCCGACCACGCCGGTCCCGCCGAAACACTGCCAGCCGAGGCCGGGGGTCTTCGCGTCCTGCTCGCGCACGAGGGCAGCGCCGCCCGGCGGCACCGCGTACACGATGGCGTGGTGCGCGAGGGCGACGTTCTCCGGCACGACCTGGGTCCCGGTCAGGAACTCCGCCTTGGTCAGGCCCGGATCGATCACCTGGCACCGGTACTCGTCCGTGCCGCCGCCCTCCGGCGGAGCGGGCGTGTAGGCCTCGGCCATCTTCAGGTCGGCGAACCGCTCGCCGGCGCGCAGTGGCTGCGTCGGAGCCGGCGGCTGTCCCGCGTGTCCGTTGTGCGGGCCGGGCGGGACGGGCGCCGCGCCGTTGCCGGCGTTCGACCCGCAGGCAACGACGGCGAACGCCGTCGCCAGCGCCACGGTGGCCGCCCCAAACCTCCACAGTGGACTGTCAGTTTTCCTCATGACCTGAACGCTAGGGCGGAATCCGTCCCGTTGCGTCGTACCGCGGTCGTCACTTCGGCAGGGAGGCGGTACGACGGTACTACTCCGTTGAGTCCCCTTAGGACTGCCGACGGACCTGAGCACCGCATTAACGGTCCTCTCAGATTCGCTCGGTAGGAAGTCGATGCCAGACAGGCGAAGCATCACTTGTGCGGGAGGCTCTTTAATGGCAGTCAAAGCAGCGCCGTCCGGAAAGAAGCCGGCAGGCCGGTGGGTGCCGTGGTTGGTGATCGGCTTGTGGTTGGTGCTGACCGTCGTCATGGGGCCGTTGAGCGGAAAGCTGAGTTCGGTCACCACCGACAAAGCCGTGGACACCCTGCCGGCGAACGCCGAGTCCACCAAGGTCGCGGCACTGGAGGACGGTCTCCCCGGCGGGAACGACAACACGTTCGTCTTCGTGTACCACCGCGACAGCGGGATGACCGACGCCGACCGCGCGACGGTCGAGCGCCACTACGACACCCTTGCCAAGCGGTACCCGCCGAAGGTGGCGGCCCCGCCCGGCGAGGACGAAGAGGGCCCGCGGACGAGACCCTCCAACGACGGCAAGGCAATGATGTTCACCCTCGACGTGAGCACGACCTACGGCGCACCGGAGGCCATCGTCGGCCCGCTGCGCGACGCCGCGAAGGACCGCCCCGGCGGCCTCCAGCTCGAGGTGACCGGCCCGGCCGCGGTCGAGGGCGACATGGACGCCGTCTTCGACGGCATCGACCTGCAGGTCCTCCTCACCACCATCGTCGTCGTCACGCTCCTGCTGATCATCACCTACCGCAGCCCGGTGTTGTGGCTCATCCCGCTGGTGGCAGTGGGCGCGGCCGCACTGACCTCGATGGCGACCGTTTACTTGCTGGTCAAGGGTTTCGGCATCGTGGTCAACGACCAGAACTCGGCGCTGCTGACGATCCTGGTGTTCGGCGTCGGCACGGACTACGCGTTGTTGCTCATCGCGCGATATCGGGAAGCGTTGCACCACCACGAGAACGTCCGGGTCGCGATGGTCCACGCGTTGCGCGGCGCGGCGCCGGCCATCGTCGCGTCCGCGGCCACCGTGGTCGCCGGCCTGCTCTGCCTGCTCGTCGCGGACCTGAACAGCACCAGCGGATTGGGCCCGATCGGCGCGGCCGGCATCCTGTGCGCGCTGGTGGCCATGCTGACGCTGTTCCCGGCGCTGCTGGTGGTGCTCGGCAGGCGGATCTTCTGGCCGGCCATCCCGCGGTTCGGCGCGGCCGTGGGGGAGAAGCCGGGGCTGTGGGTCCGGCTCGGCGCCACCATCAGCCGCCGCCGGTGGGTGGCGACGCTCGGCTCGCTCGGAGTCCTGGGCGTGCTCACCATCGGGCTGACGGGCAACACCGGTGCCCTGCGGGAGCAGGACCAGTTCGTGTCCGCGCCGGAGTCGGTCACCGGCTTCACCGTTCTGCGCCAGCACTTCCCGGAGCTCGGTGGCCAGCCGATGACGATCTTCACGCGACCGGCGCACCAGGAGCGGGTGCTCGACGTCGTCAAGGGCACTCCTGGCGTGGCAGTGGCCATTCCGGGTCAGACCAGCGGTGGCTGGGCCGACATCTCGGTGTTCCCGACGGACGCGCCGGACACCGCCGCGGAGTACGACACGATCAAGCGGGTGCGCACCGCCGTGCACGCGGTGAGCGGGGCGGAGGCGATGGTCGGCGGGCCGAGCGCGGAGCACCTCGACACCGAGGTGACCACCAGCCGCGACGAGAAGCTGGTGATCCCGCTGGTGCTCGTCGTCGTCCTGCTCGTCCTCGGGCTGCTGCTCCGGGCGATCGTGGCCCCGCTGGTGCTGATGGCCACCGTGGTCGTCTCGTTCGCGGCGGCCTTCGGCGGCAGCGTGTTCGTCTTCGACACGATCCTCGGGTTCAAGGGCGTCGACTATTCGGTGCCACTGCTGGCATTCCTGTTCCTGGTGGCGCTCGGCGTCGACTACAACATCTTCCTGGCCAGCCGGGCACGGGAGGAGACCGCGCGTCTGGGCACCAGAGCGGGCATGCTCAAAGCCCTCTCCGCCACCGGTGGCGTCATCACCTCGGCAGGCCTGGTCCTGGCGGCCACGTTCGCGGTCCTCACCACGCTTCCGCTGGTGATGCTGATCGAGGTCGGGTTCCTGGTCGCCTTCGGCGTGCTGCTCGACGCCCTGCTGGTGCGGTCGGTCCTGGTGCCCGCCCTCACCCTGCTGATCGGCCGGCGGATGTGGTGGCCGAGCCGGCTGTCCCGACCCGTGGTGTCGCCGGACGGTCAACGGCCGCTCGCCGACGATGAAGAGCTTGTGCTGCAACGGTGAGTGCGTGGAGATCCGGGACGGGGAACGAGTCCCGTCCCGGATCTCTCACGGCCTGACGGTGGTGAGCCGTGGCAGCGGAACAGCCGGAAGGTCGACCCGAAGCAACGCGCCACCGCGTGCGGAGCGGCCCACGGTGGCCCGGCCGCCGTGGGCGTCGACGACCCGCTGCACGATCGACAGCCCCAGACCGGATCCCGGCAACGCCCGAGCGCTGTCGGCGCGGTAGAACCGGTCGAACACCCGCGGTACGTCGGCGGCGTCGATGCCCGGCCCGGCGTCGTCGACCTCGAGCACCGCCGACGCGCCCTGGGCACGGAGCCGAACCTGGACCGGCTGGTCCGCGGGGGACCACTTGCCGGCGTTGTCGATGAGGTTGAGCACCGCCCGTTGGAGCGCGGCGGGACGCCCGCTCACCCACACGGACGTCACGTCGAGCACGACCTCGACGTCGGGCGTGCGGGAACACGCCTGGGTCGCGGCGGCCACCACCACGTCGGCGAGGTCGAGCAGTTCGGTGTTCTCGTCGCTGACGTCACCGCGCGCCAGGTCGGTCAGCTCGGCGACAAGGGTGCTCAGCTCGGCCACCTGGGAGCCGAGATCGTTGAGCAGCCGGGTCCGGCTCTCCGAGGGAAGTGCGCTGCCCAGGGTGCCGCGCCGATCGAGCCGGATCAGCAGTTCGATGTTGAGGCGCAGGCTGGTGAGCGGGGTCTTGAGCTCGTGGGCGGCGTCCTCGGCGAGCAACCGCTGGGCCTGCCGGGAGTCCCGGAGCGCGGCGAGCATGTCGTTGATCGACCGGATCAGCTGCCGGATCTCCCCACCGCCCTCGTCCGGGATGTCGGCGTCGAGATCCCGGGTGCGCGCGACACGGACCGCGGCGGCGGTCAGCCGGTCGATCGGTGCCAGCCCGGTCCGCGCCACGGCCCGCCCGACCAGGGCGCCGCAGACCACGCACAGCAGCCCGATCAGCAGCATGCCCAACCCGAACCGGTTGATCGGGGTGTCGTCGGCCACGAGGGCCACCTGGACCGCGCCGCCCCCTGCCCGCAACGTGTAGACGAGGTAGCCGTCGTCGTCGCTGTCACCCGACTCCACCAGATCGGCCGCCACGCCCTGCGCCACGCCCCGGGCCTGCTCGCTGACCGGAGGAAGCGCGGGCTGGCCGTCCGGCGTCCGGACCGAGCCGTCGGGCAGGACGACCCGAACCAGCCGACCGCCTCCGGGATACGGCGGCAGCTCGACCTGCGCCAGGCCAGCGCGCTCCGCGCTCGCAGCGAGGACGCGGGAGTCGGCGCGCAGTTGGATCTCCGCGGCGTCCTGCAGCTCCCGGTCCAGCAACTCGCTGGCCACCTGGAAGGCCATGAACACACTGGCCGCGATGGCCGTCGCCGCGATCACCGTCATCCTGGTCCGCAGGGACCTCCGACGCCACCAACGCCTCAACCTCCGCGAGCCCCGGCTCACGGAGGAGTCTCCCGCAACGTGTACCCCAAACCGCGCCGCGTGTATATCAGTCGCGGCTCACCCTCGGCCTCCATCTTGCGGCGCAGGTAACTCACGTACACCTGGAGGTTGTTGGACGTGACGCTCATGTCGAAGCCCCAGATCGCCCCGAACAGCTCGCCGCGGGTCAACACACGGGTCGCGTTGCGCACGAGGACCTCCAGCAGGAAGAACTCGGTCCGCGTCAGACGCAGCGGCCGCTCACCCCGCCACGCCTCGAACCTGTCGGGATCGACCCGGAGATCCGCGAACGTCAGGACCTGCGACTCGTCGTCACCCGTCGTGCGGCGCCGCAGCAGGGCCCGGACCCTGGCCAGCAACTCCTCGGTGGCGAACGGCTTGGGCAGGTAGTCGTCGGCGCCGGCGTCCAGCCCGGCGACCCGGTCGGAGACCTGATCCCGGGCGGTCAGCATCAGCACCGGCAGATCCCGGCCCGCCGCCCGCAACCGCCGGCAGGTCTCCACCCCGCCGAGGCGGGGCATCATCACGTCGAGGATCAGCAGATCCGGCTCGTCGCCGTCGATCCCGTCGAGCACGGCGAGACCGTTGGCGACGGTGCTGGTGTCGTACCCCTCGACCTGGAGCACCCGCTCCAGCGACTCACGGATGGCCGCCTCGTCATCCGCGATCATGATCCGCACCCCGCCCCACCCCCTCCAGCCGACGCTTTAGCCGCTCATGGTCTCCGATGAACCTGAGACCAGGGTTAAAGCCCACCAGCTTGCCGGATCGTGAGAACGCACCTAGGGTCGGCTGCGACGTGCGAAAGTCACTGCCCGGTAGGTAGTCCGGGTGACGCGTGAGCGTTCGTGCAAGTACCTGTGATCAGGTCACCAGTGCGTCCTTTGTCGACCATCGACCAAAGGACGACCGTGTCTGATTTGAAGGTTCTCATCATCGGTGCCGGTCTCGGCGGCCTCACCCTCGCCCATGCGCTCCGCGGTCGCGGAATCGACGTCGCCGTCTTCGAACGCGACGCGAGCCCGTGGGATCGGCCCCAGGGCTATCGCCTACACCTCGACTCCGACGGGCTTGACGCCCTCCGAGAAGTGCTGACCGCCGAGCTGCACGCCGTGTTCGAGGCGACGGCGCAACGCACCGAACCGTTCACGACGATCCTCACGACCGACCTCTCGGTCGTCAAACGCCTGCCGGAACGCGATGAACACCGCAACGTCGACAGGGCAACGCTGCGCCAGATCCTGCTCGCCGGAATGGACGACGTGGTGCGGTTCGGCCGTGGCCTCACACACCACGAGAGTGACGAAAGCGGTGTGACCGCCTATTTTTCCGACGGGTCGACGGCGCGAGGTGACGTGTTGGTCGGTGCGGACGGCATTCGCTCGGTCGTGCGCGATCAGCGTGCACCGCAGTGCGGCACCATGGATGCCGGGATCACCGCGATCTACGGACGCGTGGCGGTTCCGGTCGCGGAGCCGTTGGTACCGGCCGAGACGCTCACGGACATCTTCACCATCGCTTCAGACGAGCGGAAAGTCTTCCTGGGTCTCGGCTCTGTGCGGTTCCCGGTGGCTCCCGCCGAAGCTGCCCGGCGACACGCGGCCGGAATCTCCATGCGTGATCAGGAGGACTACGTCGTGTGCGTGGTCGGCGGCCGTCATGAGTACTTCGACGGCGTGCGCGACCTGGACGCGCACGCACTCCGCGAGGTGGCGGCCAAGATTCTTGGCGCCTGGCCCGGCCGTGCCGCCGAACTCGTCAGCCGTGCGGACTCCGACTCGTTCTTCTCGGTGCAGATGTACACCAGCGTGCCGGCGGTGCTGGACGCCCCCGCCAACGTCACGCTTCTCGGCGACGCGATTCACGCCATGACGCCGACACTCGGTCGCGGGGCCAACATCGCGATGCGCGACGCCGCCCTGCTCGGCCGCGCACTGCAGTCCGTTGTAGACGGACGGGTCGGTCTTGCCCGCGCCCTGGCGGACTACGAACAGGAGGAATTGGTCGGCTACGGGTTCTCCGTCGTCAGAGAAGCCGCGCGGATCGGAGAGCAGCGCATGGGGCAGAACCCTCTGCCAAGCTGACCCTGTCGTGTCCTGCGACTGCGCGAGGGCCTTTCGCCTGAAAGGCCCTCGCGCCGCGGTCGGGTCAGCAGGACAGGTTGCCGCCGGCCGGGACGCCGAGGATCCCGGTGATCTGCGTGTACTTGTCGATCCGGCTCTGCACCTGTGCCGGGTTGCCGCCGTTGCACTCGATGGAGCCGTTGATGCTGCGGATGGTCTCGCCGAAACCGCGGCCGTTGACCATCGCGTCGTGCGGGGTCATCGTGCCGGGGCCGCTCTGGGTGTTCCAGTACCAGAGGCCGGTCTTCCACGCGACGGCCGCGTCCTGCTCGACGAGGTAGGGGTTGCCGAGCAGGTCGATGCCGAGGTTGTCTCCGGCGGCCTTGTAGTTGAAGTTCCAGGTCAGCTGGATCGGTCCGCGGCCGTAGTACGCGGCCTGGCCCGCGGGACAGCCGTAGGGTTGGCCGGCGTCGCAGTAGTGCGGGTAGTTCGCCTGGTTCTGCTCCACGATGTGGACGAGGCCGCCGGTCTCGTGGTTCACGTTGGCCAGGAACGCTGCGGCTTCCTGCCTCTTCACCGTGTCGTCGCCGGTGTTGGCGAAGGCGGGGTAGGCGTCGAGGGCCGCAGTCAGGCCGCTGTAGGTGTAGAAGCTGTTGCGGCCGGGGAAGATCTGGTCGAACTGAGCCTCGCTCACCACGAAGGACGCGTCCGATGTGGACGGTTGGGCGGACGAGGTCGTGGCGGGCAGCACCAGTGCGCCGGTGGTGGCGACGAGTGCGGCCACGGCCACTCCGGCGCGCTTCAGGAACCGGGGTGTCGACATTCGGAACTCCTCTTGTCATGTCGGTCGTGCGCGGTACGACCGATCCCGTTGGGCTACGGCAATAGGTATGGACCAATCGTCGATGCGTGAAACCGCTCTCACGGCAAGAGGCCGCGAACGGCCCAGTGATCGCTCCGCTATCTGGCAGCGAGTAGAGGACGAGTGGGCCGAATGAATGAAGGCCGAGGCTGGACGTAGGCAGCATCTCTACTCTCCGTAGAGATTTCTCGGCCGATGCGACGCCCAGTCGTGTGGCCCGGTGAGCCGGTGGAGCTCCCCAGGCGACGGTGAAAGTCCACAGTGGACCCGATCACCCGATCGCAGAGCCAGGCTGTCGGTCCGTACCTGGTGCAGCGGGTGACCCGGACTGCGAAGGCCCCGTTCACGCCCCGGCGTGGATGTGCCCGGCCCACAACGAGGGCGTGGCCGGATAGCGGTCGCGTTGCCGGCGGACGGCGTCGTGCAAGGCGAACGCCGCGCGGGAGGTCGGCCGGTCGGCGGGCAGACCGCGGTAGAAGTCCTCGGCGATCTCGACGGCGATCTCGTCGTCGAGCGCCCACAGCGTGCCGATGACGTGGGGAAAACCGGCGAGTTGGAAGGCCGAGGTCAGGTGGATGGCCTCGTCGAGGAGGTGGCCGGAGGTGTTCAACGCGGTCTCGCAGGCCGAAAGATAGGCGAGCCGGGCGTGGTCGAGGCTGATGGTGGCGAGGCTGGCCACGGTCAACGGCGTGGTCAAGTGGTCGTGCAGGAGCAGCCGGCTCTGTGACGGGTCGGTGGCGTCGTGCGTGCCATGGCACGCGAAGTGAGCGACGGCCCTGCTGGCCAACTCGGTGAGGACGCGCGAGGTGGTCGGGGTGTCCTCACCTTCCACGAGCAGGAGTGGCTCGGGCAGCAGGTCGTTCACGAGGTGGGCCTCGTCGGAGACGTGCCGAAGACGCCCGTCGCGGGGCAGGCCCGGGGTGGTTGGCATGGCGACGATGAGCGAACGTGACGGTCCCACGGCATTGCCGGCCTGGCGAGCGTGGTGCAAGGCACGGATGGTCGGGGTGTAGGAGCTGACCACGCGGTCGATCACGGTGCGACGGGAGGAATCGCCGTGGTACCCGGAGGCGTGCAGGGGCAGCAGGCCGAGCAGACCGCCGGGGACCCACCACACGCGGGGCCAGCAGTCGGTCGGGGAGGAGTCGAAACCCAAGGCGGCCAACACCGGACCGGCGGCGACGTCCCACAACCAGCCCAGAACGGCGGCCAAGGTGCGCTGCGCGCCGGCGCGGTCGGCGTCCCGGTCGGTGGTCTGCCGCAGCGCCTGGTGAAAGGTGTCGACCTGCTCGATCAGCGCGGCGAAGTCGAGGTCTGGCAACGGCAACAGCCGAACACCGTCGGCGGTCAGCAGCAGCGCGTCGCTTCGATCGGCGGTGATGTTGAAGGTGACGACCGGCCCGTGCGCCGCCTCGGGCATCAGCTCGCCGGCAGCGGGGGCCAGGCCGAAGGACCCGAACCCGTCGAGGGCGCGGATCTGGTCGAGGACGGCGGCCAGTTCACCGGGCAGGTCGGCCCGGCTGTCAGGCCGCTGACCGATCTCGATCGCGGTGGCGTCCTGGTCCAACCGGTTGCGCAGCTCGACAAAACGCGCGGCGAGATCGGCCCGGGCCGCCCGCAGATCGGTCAGATCGCTGCGGGTCTGCAGACTCTGGCTGAGCAAAACCGCGCGGCCGGCCTCCAGCAGCCCCAGGGCCCGCATCGCGCCATCGGGCGCCGAAGTCAGCACGGCCGCAGCGGCATCGTTGGCCAGGCCCGCGGTTTCGGCGATCGCGACCTGCCGGTCGGCCCGCCGCAGGTACTGCGGGGTGAGTTCGAACAGCAGCAACACCGCGGCCTCGAGTGTCGCCGCCTTGGCCGGGTCGTCGGGCACTGAGAGCGCTGCGGCCGCGCGGGCGGCACGGATGCGCACCGAGGGTGCCCCGCCTGGAATCGCCACCGCCGCCTCGAAGGCGTGCCGAGCTTCCTTCCCGGCGTCGGATCGAGCCTCCAGGCCGGAGCCCAGCATGAACAGGTACTTGGCCCGGTCCGGGTGATCCGGTGGGATCACCGTGGTGGCGAGCCTGGCCGCCGCGATCGCCTCGTCCAGGCTGGTCGCGTCGCCGTTCTCCTCGTAGCGGGCCTGCAGCATCTGACTGAGGTTGGCGTTGGTCATCGCCTGATCGGGGTGGCCGTCGCCAGCGAGCGCGGTCGCCTCCCGGCACACGTCGATCGCCTCGTCCAGATCCTCGGCGTCCTGATGCAGCCGATGCCGGGTCATCAGTGCGCCACCCAGGTTGGTGAGCATCAGCGGCCGGCGCGGGTGGTCGTCGGCCGCGGTCTCGACCGCCCGCCGCCCGACCGTGATCGCCTCGTCCAGATACCGTGCGAGCTCCTCGGCGTCCTCGGCGCGGCTGGACCTGATCCGCAGGGTGCCGCCGAGATTCGACAGGTACAGGGCAAGATCGCCGATGTCGTCGCCGCGGAGGCCCTCGGCGGCGACCACGGCGTCCCGGCCCGCCTCGACGGCTCCGTCGAGGTCGCCCAGCGCACCGGTCCGTTCGAATCTGGCCTGGATCACGCCGGCCAGGTTCGACAGGTACATACCCGCGTTGACGTTCGCCGCGCGCGCGGCGGTCACCGCCTCGCCGGCCACGCGGATGGCCTCGTGCAGGTCGTCGATCGCGCCGGTGCGTTCGGACCTGGCGCGCAACGCGCCCGCGAGATTCGAGCGTGCCATGGCCAGATCGTCGTGGTCGCCGCCGGATTCGACGGCCACTCTCCCGACCCGGACCGCCTCATCGAGGTCCGCCAGGCCGCCGGTCCGTCCAGATCGGACGATCAGCCGGTTGCAGAGGTTCGTCAGGACAAGAGTTCTCTCGCCACCGTCCGGCAGCACTTCGGCCGCGGCCGAAGCGATCCCCACAGCCCGGTCCAGGTCGTCGGCTCGGCCCGTGAGCAGGGATCGCGCGTTCCAGGCGTACGCCAGGTCGACCAGGACGCCCGGCCGGTCCGGGTGGCCGTCGTCGGCGATCTCCAGCGCTTGCTCGCCGGCGTCGATCGACTCGGTCAGCACGGCAAGCCCGTCGGGTGCGTGCTGAGAGGTGAGCAGAAGCGCCTCGGCCAGCGACGCCAGGCGGCCGACCAGATCGAAGCGACTGTCGCCAGGAGAGATCCGCACCGACTCGCGCCCGCGGTCGACCGCCTCGTCCAGATCGGTCTGGTTCCCGGTGCGGCCGTAGCGGATCAGCAACGATCTGCTCAGATGCCACAGTCGGCCGGGCCGGGTGGAGTTGTCCGGAGTGCCGTCGACGATCCTGGTCCACAACGCCACCAGATCGTCCAGCTGCTCCTCGTCCGCGCTCCCCTCCCGAGCTCGCTCGAACAGCTCGATCGCCTCGGCCGTCACGCGATCGGCGAGTTCGGAGGCCAGCACCCCCGGCGTTTCCAGCCCGACGAGGAAACAGAAGGTGAAGGCCTGCAAGGCGAAGTCCAGCGCCTCCCGTCCGTCCGGCACCGGCAGCCCGTTGTACCGATACCAATGCAGCCATCCCAGCAGCCGCAGCGTCTTCCAGGCGACTTCCGGCGGGTCGTTCTCGTCGAAGAGCCGCCTCAGTTCCTTCGCGTCCCGCGCGACGCCGGGCCGCAGTACGAGTTCGAAGTTCCGAGTCGCCTCGGTCGCCTCCAGCAACGCGATCAGAGACGCGAACAGTTCTTCGCGCCGCGCCTCGGTTCGCCGACGCGTTGCCTCACGCCATTTGTCGCGCAGTCCCATGGTGATCGTCTCCATCCGGCGGTGGGACGGGGCCAAGCAGGTCGGTCAGCTGGTCGCCGATGTCGGCGGGCAGGCGGCCGGTGAACTCGATGCCGAGCTGACTGGCCATCGGCCCGGTGTAGACGCGGACCGCCGCCTCCAGGAGTTGCGCGTACACCTGCACAGCCTCCCGGAACCGGTGATGGGCCGTGACGGCCACGACCAGGGCCACTGGAGCGGCGGGCCACCACATGAACGCGAGTGGCGCGTACAACACCGCCCATGAGCCCAGCAGCGCGGCGCGGCCCAAGGTGTCCCGAGCCGCGCTGATCTCATCTTGTTGCGGCGCGGCCAGCGTGAGCCACAGATGGGGCCACACCAGGCCGAAGTCGATTCGATGGTCACGCAGCAGGCGTGCGGCGGCAGCCTGGACTCGATCTCCGCTCCAGGTCGGCCGGTCCGGCCGGGTCAACGCGATGCGGTGCACGGCTTCGCGGGCTCGACTCAGTTCATCGTCGTCGTACGGCTTGCGCAGCGCCGCGGCGCGAGCACTTTTCTCGCGCAGCCGGTCGAGATGCCGGCTGGCGTCGTCCCATCGCCTCCGACGCCGGGCGACGCGTCGGTTCGCGGCCCACCGCAGTGGCGCGGGCCAACGACGCCAGCCGGCCGCCAGCACGACCCGTTCGATCCCGCCGGCCAAGCCCCGCGCGACCAGGCCCACCGCGCCACATGCGGCCAGCGCCGCGGCCAGGAGCGCGACTTGGCCGCCGGTGCTCGACACCGAGAAACCCTTGGCCCAACCGGTGAAACTCGTTGTCAGCGTGTTCACGTCGAACGTGTGCGATTGGCCGAGAGCGCGAGCCGTGAGCAGGACCGCCAGATACAGCGCCCCGGGCACCGCCATCAGGCTCAGCCACTTGTCGGCCAGGTTCTTGCCGAGTTGCCCGAGGAATCCCGTCACAACCACACCCGACGCAACTCCTGGTCACTGATCTTGCACCGGTGCTCCGCGGCCGCCGAGGGCCATGCGTGACGAGCGCAGGGATGGGCGTCTCGTGGGCACACGTAAACGGAATCGCGCCCGCTGGACGACTCGATTCCCGGTGGCTTGATCCCGGACCGCGCGCCGCCGAAGACCCCCAGCGTGTCGCCTGCCGCGCGCAGCGCGCGGTGCAGATCCTCCAGCGCCGCTGCCGGATTCCTGTCCTGCGCGACGGCGGCCAGCACCGTGTCCAGCACACCCACGCCGTCAGAAGAGAGCGTCAGCGTCTCGCGGATCTGGTCCAGGCGCGCGCAGACGTGGTCGAGGCCAGCGGCTACGTCGTCGTCCGTCCGCGCGCTGCGCTCCACGAGGCCCCCAAAGATTTGCGTGCCGTTAGTCAGGATCGGTGCAGTCCCGCCCGGCGTTACGCCCAAAGCGGCCCGGCCGTCTCCCACTGCGCAGCTTCCAACCTGCAACGTCGGGTTTCCGTGAACAGGGTCAGGCCGCTGTGCCGTCTTCCGGCATCCGACAGGCAAGGCGGTGGATGCCAGGCCTCACCTCATGGGCCGGTTCGCCGGGCAGCCGCACCTCGGCGACAGTTCCGGACGGCACGTCCAACTCGAGAGCGAATCTTTCGTCGTCGAGCCGCCAGGCCACGGAGATGGTCCCGTGTCGTGTTGTGTGTGTGGTTGAGGCGGACCTGATGCCTCCACCGGGGCGTGGCTCGACGCGGAACCGCCGCCACGTCGGCTCCAGCCGTCGCAGCCCCGCCACGTACTGGTGCAGGAACGAGATGACGGCGCCCTTGGAGTAGTGGTTGAGCGACTCGTGCGGCGTTCCGTTCTCGTCGACCCCCTCCCAGCTCTCCCACACCGTCGTCGCCCCGCGGTCGATCATCGTGAGCCAGGACGGGGGACTGTCCTGGAACAGCAGTGCGTAGGCGAGGTCGAGGTGTCCGTGGTCGGCCAGCGCGGGCAGCAACAGCGGCGTGGCGAGGAAGCCGGTGCCGAGGTGCTTGCCGTTGCTGGTGATGAGGGCGGCCAGGTCGTCGGCGACCCGTTGCCGGTGCTCGTCCGCCACCAGTCCGAAGGACAGCGCGCGGACGAGGTTCGCCTGGGTGTGCGGGACGACGTGTCCGCCGGCGTCGACGTACTCGGCGCGCCAGGCGGCTGAGGCTGCTTCCGCGAGCTCGTCGTACCGTGCTGCCGAGGCCGTGTCGCCGAGCAGTGCGGCGATCGCGGAGGCGTGGCGGGCCGACCAGGCCAGGTACGCGGTGGCCGTGTCACCCTTGTCCGCAGCGATGAAGGCGGCGAAGTCGGACACGGCCTCGCCTGGCACCAGCCACTCGCCCCAGTGAAAACCGTTGTCCCACAAGTGCTTCTCGTGCGCGGCAGGGTCAGGACGCCGAACGGTCCTGTCCGGGTGCCTGGCCGCGGCCGCCAGCCGCTGTGCGCGGTCGAGCCAGCGCACGACGTGTGGCCACATCTCCGCGAGCACAGAGATGTCGCCATACTCCTGGTATAGCTCCCACGGCACCAGGACGATCGCGTCACCCCATCCCGCTGAGCCGTTGAGACCTCGGAGCGGACCGGTGCGCTCGGCGACCGGCATGGGTGCCATGTTGTTCAGCGTGCCGTCCGTCCACTGGGCGGCGGCGAGGTCCCGCAGCCACTTCACCGAGAAGCCGTGCACGTCGTACAAGTACGTCGCGGTCGGTACGAACACCTGCCAGTCACCGGTCCACCCGGCCCGTTCCCTGGTCGGGCAGTCGGTGGGAATGTCGCAGGCGTTGCCGCGGAAGCTCCAGACCGCGGCCTCGTGCAGCCTGTTCGCCCGGTCGTCATCACACCGGAACGTGCCGCGGGGCCTCAGGTCGGTGTGCACGACCACTCCGGTCACGTCCACAGTGGACAGTGGACCGGGATGACCCTCGACGCGGACGTAGCGGAAGCCGTGCGTGGTGAAACGGGGTTCGAACACGTCACCGTCGACACCGGCGGATACCACTCGGTCGACCTGACCCGCGGTGAGCGGTCGAGGCAGAAAAGGGACATCGGGAACGAGATGATCGGTGGTGACGTCGCCGTCGCCGTCGCCGTCGCCGTCGACGGCCTCGCCGTGGGTGAGCACCAACTCGGTACCCGCTGGGCCGAGCGAGGTCAGCCGGACCCGGCCGTTGATGTTGCGCCCGAGATCGACGACGTGGGCGGAACCGACCTCGGTGACCGCCACGGGGACGATCTCCTCGATGGCTCGAACCGGCGGCGACGGCGACACGACCAGGGTCTCGGTGCTGACCGCCTGCGCGGCAACGGGTCGCCAGTCGTGCACGCCGACCAACCGGCGGTCCTCGTGCTGCCCTTCGATGAGGTCCGCGACGGTGATGTGGCTGTGCGACCACTGCCACGAGTCCCCGGTGCCGGTCGTCGTCGTGGAGCCGTCCTCGTACGTGATCGTGAGCTGGGCGAGGAACGCCGTGCGGTCTCCCCACTGGTCCGCGGCACGGGTCAGGCCGACCTGGCCGCGGTACCACCCGTCGGCGAGCAGCGCGCGCAGTTCGGAAGCGCCCGGCCGCAACAGCGACGTGACGTCGTACTGCTGCACTTGCAGGTGGTGCGTGTAGTCGGTGTAGCCGGGAGTGAGTTCGTCCCTGGTGACGCGCATTCCGTCGATGGTCAGTTCGTAGATCCCGTGCGCGGTTGCCCACAACACGGCACTGCGCACGGGCTTGGTCACCACCACTTCGCCGCGCAAGGCGTACGCGGGCCGGGCGCCGGGAGTGCCCGGCGCGTCGGTAGACGAGATCCACGAGGCCGACCACGTCGCCGGCAGCTCCGTCATGAACTGTGCTCCTGCGTTTCGGCGAGGAACTCGATGACCGTCGTGCGGAACTCGAGGCTGCCGCCCGCGGTCATGTGGTCTCCGGCGACCAGCCTCAGCGAGGCACCGGGGATCGCGGCGGCCAGCACCTCCGGCCGGGTCGCGAGCGGATCGGCGTCACCCGCGATCACGAGGGTCGGCGCGGTGATGGCGCCGAGGTCGACGGGTCCGGCGTGGGCGGCCAACGCCTGGGCGGCCAGCGACGGACGGTCGGAGCCGACCGCGTCCGCGAACCCCCGGAACGCCGCGAGTGCGGGAGGCAGGCCGGCCAGGTCGTCCGTGAGCAGCGCCTCCGCGAGATCGGCGGTGGGGATCACGCGGGTGTCCACGCCGCCGAGTTCGACCAGGCCCGCACCCGTGCCGCCGAGCACCAGCCGCCTGACCAACGGCTCGCGGGACGCGGTGATCGCGGCGACGACCGATCCCATGGAGTAGCCGACGAGGTCGACCGCCGGAACGCCGAGCCGGGCGATGACGGCGCGGAGGTCGGCCGCCATTCGCCCTTCGCCGTAGCGGGCCGGGTCGGGAGACTTCTGCGAGGCGCCGTGGCCCCTGGCGTCCACACCGATCACGGTGCGACCGGCGGCGAGCAGCGCGGCGACCATCCCGCGGCCTGCCCACTCCAGCAGGGTGTTGCTGATGAAACCGTGCTGGAGCAGAACCGGCGGCAGGTCCCCGACCGGCGGGTCCCAGCGGTGGACGGCGATCTCGGTGCCGTCGTCCACGACGACCGTCGAGGTGATCGGGTTCGTCATCGGTGCTTCCTAGGAGGCTCGGCGGATCGGCAGGATGAAGAACGCACCGAGCAGACCCGCGGCGGCGCCGAGGACGAACAACGCGGTGAAGTTCTGCGGTGCGGCGGCGGTCGCGCCGATGGCGAGGACCGCGGGCGCGATCGCGGGGATCAGGGAACTCGGCAGCGTGCTCGCGATGTTCATGATTCCCAGGTCCTTGGCGGGGTTGTCCGGGTCCGGCAGCAGCTGGGTGATCAACGCGATGTCGACGGCGAAGTAGGCGCCCTGACCGAGTCCGACGATCGCGGTGGCCACGAGGAACATGCCGAACGACGTGGCGAACGCGGCGGTCGTCAGCCCGGCGGCGAAGATGACCGCGGCGGCGATGACGAACGGCTTGCGCCTGCCGACGCGGTCGGAGAGCTTCCCGGCCAGCGGAGCGAACAGCAGTGCCGTCGCGGTCAGGACCAAAGTGGACAGGAAGACCGCGTTCGCGACCTCGGCGGGCGGGTAGTGCAGCACCACGATGAGGTAGAACGGTTGGTAGGCCTGGATAGCGGCCACACCGAGGAACACCATCAGCCTGCTCAGCCAGGCCCACGCGAAGTCGGGCCGGCGGCGCGGGTTGACCCAGAACGTGCGCGCCAGGTCGAGCCACCCGAAGGGTTCCTTCCGCGTCCAGCGCGGGTCGGACAACCGGAAGGCGAACAGCACGCAGCCGAGTGCGGCGACGGCCGCCGGGAGCAGGATCATCGCTCCCAGGTTCGGGGCGACGAGCTGGGCGATGAACAGCCCGACGACCGCACCGACCGGCAGGCTCAGCCCGACGATGGCGGACGCCGGACCACGGCGGTCGGGGGAGAACTGGTCGGCGACGACCGCGGTGCAGGCCACCGTGGCGGAGCTGAAGCCGAGCGCGGTGGCGATGCCGGACAGGACCAGCACCAGGGTGCTCTGCCCGACCAGCATGAGCACCGCGCCCAGGACGAACAACGCGGCGCCCAGCAGCAGGAACGGCCTGCGTCTGCCCAGCCGTCCGGTGGTGCGGTCGCTGAGCCGCCCCAGCACGGGGAAGGACAGCAACGAGAACAGGGCGCTGATGCCGATCACCGTGGACAGCAGGGTGGTCGCGTCGGCCGGGTCGATGACCGTCGCCTTGAGCGAGGTCGTCAGAACGGCGGGGACGAGATTTCCCATGCCCGCGCCCACGGCGGCGAGGCCCAGGAAGAAGAGGAATCCCCCGCGGGGGTTGGTCCGCCAGGAGACGGACTCGATCGGCTGGTCTTCGAGGAAAGCGCTCATCGTTGGGCACCTTTCGCCGCAGTTACGGGCGAGGATGGCCACCGGCCTCGGGTAAGGTCTGCGTTCGTGCCAACCAATGAAACGCCGGCGCGGAAGCGGGGGCGTCGGCCACCGCACGGGGAGCCCGTCGTGGACCGGGCGCTGGCACTGCTCGCGGCGTTCGACGCGGAGCACCGCACGCTGTCGCTGGCGGAGCTGAGCCGCCGCACGGAGATGCCGCCGAGTTCCGCACTGCGCCTCGCGAACCGCCTCGTCGAGTGGGGTGCGTTGGAGCGTGACGCCGGCGGACGGTTCTCGGTCGGGTTGCGCCTGCTGGAGGTCGCCACCCTGGCCCCACGCGGCCACGGGCTGCGGCACGTCGCGTTGCCGTTCATGAACGACCTCGCCGAAGTCACCCGGCAGCACGTCCAGCTCGCGGTGCGCGACGGGATGCAGGCGATGCTCGTCGAACGGTTGTCCTCCCGGCACGCCGCCCCGGTCGACTACCGCATCGGAGGCAGGCTTCCACTGCACTCGACCGGCGTCGGTCTGGTGCTGCTCGCGTTCGCGCCGCTGGAGGTGCAGGAGGAGTTGCTCTCCCGGCCCGTCTACAGCGAGCCCGACAACAGGCTCATTCCGGCGGACAAGCTGCGGCGCACGCTCGCGGAGGTGCGCCGCGAACGGCTCGCGATCTTCCGGCGCGACGACGAGCACGAGTCGATCGTGTCGGTGGTGGCGCCGGTGTTCGGTCCGGACGACACCGTGCCGGGCGTGCTGGGGGTGCTGGTGCCGCAACGGGTCGCCCAGCCGCGCAGGCTCGGCCTCGCCGTGCAGACCGCGGCGCTCGGCATCTCACGAGAACTCGGCGCGCGCCGCACCGTTTCCATTGAATGACACACCGATGTGGATGAACTCGATCCCGGGCTCATGATCGGCCCATGCAGCTGTATCAGGACCCGAAGCATCCCGCCGAAGCCCGTGCCGACGACCTGATCGGCAGGATGACCCTGGCGGAGAAGGCGGGTCTGCTCTGCCACGCACCCGTGGCGGCGAGCCCGGAAGGCGACCTGGTCGAGCAGTCGCACGGACCGTTGCCGGTGGCCCCCACCACGCACGCGGTCGAGGACCTGCACCTGCGGTGCCTCAGCCTGATGGCGCCTGTCTCCGCCGGCCCGCTCGCCCGGTGGCACAACCGCGTGCAGGCGCTCGCGGCGAGGAGCAGGCTGGGCATTCCCGTGCTGGTGTCGTCGGATCCGCGGCACTCGGCGAACGCGAACCCGCTGACGTCCGTGCCGTCCGGCAACTGCTCGCGCTGGCCGGAACCTCTGGGACTGGGAGCGCTGGGCGACGAGCGGCTGGTGCGCCGGTTCGCGTCGGTGGTCAGGACCGAGTACGCGGCGGTCGGCATCCGGCTCGCGCTGCACCCGATGGCGGACCTGGCGAGCGAACCGCGCTGGTGCCGGATCTCCGGGACGTTCGGTGCGGAACCCGGACTGGTCGGCCGCCTCGCGGGTGCCTACGTCGAGGGGCTGCAGGGGCCGTACGTCGGCCCGTTCTCGGTGGCGGCGATGGTCAAGCACTGGCCGGGCGCCGGTCCGCAGGCCGATGGCGAGGACGCGCACTTCCCGTCCGGTCAGGAGCAGGTCTACCCGGCGGGCCGCTACGAACTGCACCGCGCCCAGTTCGGTCCGGCGCTGCGGGCGGGCGCCGCGGCCGTGATGCCCTACTACGGCCGTCCGGTCGGCGTTCACGGCCTGCGGGAGGTCGGGTTCGCGTTCGACGCGGAGGTGATCGCCGGGCAGTTGCGGCGCGGCGAGGGATTCGACGGTCTCGTCTGCACCGACTTCGGGCTGCTCACCGACTCGGTGCTGCCGGACGAATCGGTGTGGCCCGCACGGGCGTGGGGACTCACCCACCTCAGCCGTGAGGAACGGGCGCGGCAATTGCTCGAGGCCGGCGTCGACCAGTTCGGGGGCGAGTGGTGTCCGGAGGTCGTCGTCGAGTTGGTGACGACCGGGCAGGTCACCGAGACGCGGATCAACGAGTCCGTGCGCCGGGTGCTCACCCTGATGTTCCGGCTCGGGTTGTTCGAGAACCGGTACGTGAACGAGGAGCGCGCCGCGCGGATCGTCGGCCGGGCGGACTTCGTGGCCGACGGCGCCGAGGTGCAACGCAGGTCGATGGTGTTGCTCGGCAACAACGGCGTGTTGCCGCTCGCCACCGGAATCCGGCTCTACGTCGAGGGAATCGACCCGGAGGTGGCCGCGCGGTATGCGTCCGTTGTGGACGATCCGGAGGACGCGGACGTCGCGCTCGTGCGCATCGCCACCCCGCACGAGCCCAGGCCGCGGCTGCCGGAGGCGTTCTTCCACCAGGGGCGGCTCGACCTGTCCGGCGACCAGCGCGAGCACCTGCTGCGACTCATGGCCGTCGTGCCCACCGTGGTCGACGTCTTCCTGGAACGCCCGGCCGTGATCCCGGAACTGGCTGAGCACGCGGCGGGACTGGTCGCGGACTTCGGCGTCGAGGACGAGGCGGTCCTGGACGTGGTGTTCGGGCACGAGCGGCCGGAGGGCAGGCTCCCGTTCGAACTGCCGAGCTCCATGGCCGCCGTCGCCGCTCACCCCGAGGACCTCCCCGGTGGCACCGAGAACCCGTTGTTCCCACTCGGCCACGCTCTGGAGACCGGGAACTGGATTCCCCGCGTCACGCGGACCTCATGACAGAGCGGAGAAAGGCCACGGAACGGTCCACAACGGACTCCGTGTCGGCGTCGAGCCACATGTGCCGTGCTCCGGGGACGATCTCCAGTTCGACCGGGGCGCCCGCCGCGAGCAACGCGTCCGCCATCCGGATGCTCTGCTCAGGCGGCACCAGGTCATCGGCGTCGCCGTGCATCAGCAACACTGGTGGCGCCGCAGCGTGGACGTGCGTGAGCGGGCTCGCCGCGCGGGCGAGGTCAGGCACCTCGTCCGGCGCTGAGCCGAGCAGACCGGCCTCACGGGAGTCCGGTCCGCCGGGCATCGCCAGCAGATCGGTCGGGGGAAACCACGCCACCACGCCCAGCACTCCCTTCGCGCTGCTGAGCGCCGCGAGCAGCGCCAGGTGCGCGCCGGCCGACTCGCCGAGCAGGAACACCGGGCGCCGCAGGTGGTCGAGCGCGACCAGCACGTCCTCCAGCGGGGCGGGGAACGTGGCCTCGCCGCTGAGCCGGTAGTCGACCGCCGCGACCGCGAACCCTTCCGCGACAAGGCGTTCGAAGCAGCCCGGCACGACCGGGTGGCGGCGGGAACCACGTCGCCACCCGCCGCCGTGCAGGTACACGACGGTAGCCACGGGGTCGTCCGGCAGGTGCAGGTCGAGCTCCAGCGGCCGGAAGCCCAGCACCTCGCGGTAGACGACGCCGTGCTCGGACCTCACCCGGCCAGCGCTCCGGACAGCTTGTGGAAGCGGCCGCCCTGCACGATCGCGAGCAGGTTGCCCGGATCCTGCAGCACCGTCACGTCCTCGGTCGGATCCCCTTGCACGACAAGCACGTCCGCGAGGTAGCCCGGGGTGAGCCGGCCGACCGGCAGGTCCAGGACCTGGCCGCCGTACTGCGTGGTGGCCCGCAACGCCTCTGCGGGGGAGTAGCCGAACAGGCGCACGAACAGGTCCAGATCCCGCGCGTTGCGGCCGATCGGGTTGTTGGGGAACCCGTAGTCGCCGCCCGGCAGCACCCGGAGGCCGCGCTTGCGCAGTTCCGGGTACAGCTCCGTCATCGCCTCCAGCGAACGCACCGAGCCCATCTTCTCCGCCAGCGCGGTGTCGATGCCGAACTCGGCGCCCTCGTGGACGTTGGCCCACATGATGCCGACGGCGGGGGAGAGGAAGATCGAGTCCTTGTGCTCCTCCAGGAGGTCGATCGCCTCCTGGTCGGCGTAGGAGCAGTGGTAGATCGAGCGGAACCCGGCCCGGACCGCCAGTTTGATCGACTCGGGTGCCTGCGCGTGGCAGTTGAGCCACACCCCGGACTCCCGGGCCTGTTCGCCGGCCGCATCGGCCTCCTCGGCGGTGTACTGGGTCACCATCGAGCCACCGTCGACGAACACGTCGTCGTTGCTCATCAAGAGCTTCACGCTGTCGAAGCCGAGTTCCGCCTGCTCCTTGACGAACGCGCGGACCGCGTCCGGTCCCGTCGCCTGGGGCACCGGCCCGGCAGGTCCCATGCGCACGGGGTTGTTGTCGCGTTCGAACGACGCCGCGCGCATGCGTGGACCGGGCACCACGCCCGCGGCGATCTTGTCGCGCAGCCACACCTCGGTCGGCACCGGGGTGAGCGACCCGGCGGAGTAGGCGCTGGTGAACCCGTGGTCGAGCAGGATGCGGGCGTTCCGTTCGGCGATCGCCAGGTGCTCGTCCGGCGTGGGCATGTGGTGGAAGAAGCTGACGTCGAGCGGCGGGTTGAACGACGGGTCGACGTGGCCGACCGCGGACGGGAACGTGAGATGGCTGTGCGACTCGACCATGCCGGGCATGACCGTGGTGCCACGGCAGTCGATCACGTGGTCGTCGGGGCCGGCCTCGGCGGTGCCGGCGGGCAGCACGGCCTCGATCCGGTCGCCGCGCACCACGACGTCTCCCGGCACGGCGGGGGAGCCGGTGCCGTCGAAGACGTTGCCACCGGAGAAGATCAGGGTTCGGTGTTCCATGCTGACCGTCCTCGTCGTCGGTTGATCATGCACCGATCATGTTGTAACCGCCATCGGCGAGCACGAACCCGCCGGTGATGTGCGCGGCGTCCTCGGTGGCGAGGAACAACGCCGCGCCCGCGAGCTCTTCTGGGCGGGGGATCCGGCCCATCGGGGTGTTGCCCCGCAACGTCTCGGCGCGCCCGGACCGCCAGTCCTGCCTGCCCAGCGTCGCCTCGGTCTCGATGAACCCCGGCGCGAAGACGTTGACCCGCACGACCGGGGCGAAGGCGTGGGCGTAGGACTTCGTGAGTCCGATGATCCCGTACTTCGCCGCCGCGTACTGCGGGGCCCGCGCGCTGCCCCGCACGACGACCGTGGACCCGATGTTCACGATCGCCCCGCCGCCCTGGTCGAGCATCCGGTCGCCGAACTCGTGCGTGCAGAACAGGGTTCCCTTGATGTCGACGGCGAGCACGTGGTCGACCGACTCCTCGGTGACCTCACGCCACGACATCTGCTCGCGGGCGACGTCGCCGACGTTGTTGATCGCGACGTCGACGCGCCCGAAGTGGCTCCACGCCTCGTCGGCCATCCGCACGACCTGGTCCCGTTCGGCGATGTCGGCCTGCACCAGGAAAGCCTTGCGGCCCTGCTGTTCGACGCGCTCGGCCGTGCGTTCCGCGCCGTCGCGCGACGAGCGGTAGTGCACGGCGACGTCCGCGCCCTCCTGCGCCGCGCGCACGGCGATCTCGGCACCGAACCCGGTGCCCGCGCCCGTGACGAGCACGGTCTTGCCCGCGAACCGCTGGGGATGGGTCACGTCGGTCTCCGTTTCAGACGAGGGTGCGGCCGCCGTCGGCGTACAGGACATGCCCTGTCACGAACGCCGACTGGTCGGAGCACAGGAAGAGGATCGGTCCCACGAGGTCGCCGACCGTGCCCAGCCGTCCGGCGGGCACCAGCGCGGTCAGTCCGTCGCGGACGCCGGGTTCGTCGAGGTGAGCACTGGTCAGGCCGGTCTCGGTGTAGCCGGGCGCGACCGCGTTGACGGTGACGCCGTGCGCCGCCCACTCCCTGGCCATCACCCGGCACAGCTGGTTGACCGCGCCCTTCGTGGCGGCGTACGGGGCGTGCTCGGCGTGGGCCAGCAGCCCCGAGACCGAGGACAGGAAGACGATCCGGCCGCGGCGCGCCCCGACCATCAGGCCGCCCGCCGCCCGTGCGGTCCAGAACGCGCTGTCCAGGTTGATCGAGACGATCCGCGCCCACACCTCGTCCGGGGTCTCCAGCACGGGACGCCGGTCGTTGACGCCGACGGCGTGCACGAACACGTCCAGCCCGCCGAGCGATGCGGCCGCTTCCTCGACCGCGGCCTTCGCCGCCTTGGGGTCTGTGAGGTCCGCGAGGCTCGTCCGCAGCTTCGTGCCGGCTGCCTCCGCGGCCCGCGACACCTCGTTCAGCCTGCTGTCGTCGACGTCGGTGACCACGACGTCGGCGCCCGCCGCGGCGAGCGCGACCGCCGCCGCGGCACCGATGCCGCCGGCACCCGCGACCAGCGCGCGCCGTCCGGTGAGACCCAGCCAGTCCAACTCTGCTCCTCCGTCGGCGGAACCGAGGTCCGACGCTAGGAGCCTGCCTCCGCGAGCGGGAGCCGGTGTGCCATTGATTGGCACTCGGGGCGGGGTGTTCCGGTCGCGTTGGTGAGATGGCGGCCATGACCAGACTGCCGCACCTCACGCCCGCCGAGCTGGACCCGGCGCAGCGGGCGCTCTACGAGGTCATCACCGGTGGCCCGCGCGCGAACGGACCGTTCGCGCTGACCGACGACACCGGACGCCTGAACGGTCCGTTCAACGCCATGCTCTTCGCACCTGCGGTAGGCGCGGCCCTGCAGGGACTGGGCGCCGCCATGCGCTACGAGACCTCGTTGAGCGGCCGCATCCGTGAGCTCGCCATCCTGGCCACGGCCGCGCACTGGGACTGCGAGTTCGAACGGTTCGCGCACGAACCGGCCGCGCTGGCCGCCGGCGTGACCGCGGAGCAGCTCGCGGCCGTCCGCGCGGGTGAAGTGCCGGAAAGTCTTGACACCGTTGAACTGTCGGCCGTGTTGTTCGTCCGCGTGTTGCTGCGGGAATGCGACGCGGACGACGAGACCTACGCCTCGACCGTGTCAATCATTGGCAACCAGATGGTCGTGGAACTGACCGCGCTGGTGGGCTACTACTCGACGCTCGCACTCCAGCTGCGGGTCTTCCGAGTGGGGAGCCCATGAAACTCGTGACCTTCGACGACCACCGCGTCGGCCGCATCGCCGACGACCTGGTGCTCGAACTCGACACGTCCTCCACCCGCGAGTACTTCGAGCGCGGCGGCGACGTCCCCGAGACGGGCCGCAGAGTTCCGCTGGCCGAGGTCCGGTTGCGCGCGCCGATCGTGCCGAAGAAGTTCTTCCACACCGCGGGGAACTTCCGTGAGCACCACGAGGACCTCGCGCGGGTCAACTGGTCGCACCCGGTCAACAAGGGGATCGTGTTCTTCCAGAACGTCGACGCGATCATCGGCCCGGACGACGACGTCGTGTACCCCGGTCACCTCACGCGGGAGCTGGACTACGAGTTGGAGATGGCCGTCGTCATCGGCACACCGGGGAAGTTCTTCTCCGCGGACCAGGCCGCCGAGCACATCGCCGGTTACCTGATCTTCAACGACATCACCGCCCGCGACATCCAGCGCCGCGAGATGGAGTCCGGCGTGTTCTCGTTCTCCAAGGCGATCGACACGTTCTGCCCGATCGGCCCGTACATCGTCACGGCGGACGAGGTCGGCGACCCGCACGACCTGAACATGGAGCTGCGCGTCAACGGCCAGGTGCGGCAGAAGTCCCACACCGGCCGCATGTCCGTGTCCATCCCGCAACTGGTCGCCTACCACTCGCCTCAGACCTACAGCGCCGGCGACCTCATCACCACCGGCACCGTGGCGGGCGTCGCGGCGAGCACCGACGACCCGTTCGCGAACTACCTCAAGCCCGGTGACGTCGTCGAGGCGGAGATCGAGAAGCTCGGTGTGCTGCGCAACCGCGTGGTGTCGTGGGAAGACGCCCACGGCACGCCCCCGCCCGCGGCGGACGGGTGGATCTGACCGATGCGCATCGCCAATCTCGCCGGTCGCCTCGTACTGCTCACCGGCGACAGGGCTCTTGACGTGGAGAAGGCCAGCGGCGGCCGCTTCGGCCCGGACCCGATGGCCGCGCTGGAGCAGTGGCGGGACTTCCACCCCTGGACGCGCACAGCCGATCTCTCCGACGCGGCCGACTTCGACCCGAGCCTGTTGGGGCCACCGGTGCCCCGCCCGAGCCAGATCTTCGCGGTGGCGCTGAACTACCCGCCGCACGCCGCCGAGGCCGGGTACGAGCCGCCGTCCGACCCGTTGGTGTTCACGAAATTCACCAGCTGCCTCACCGGTCCACATGCGACGGTCGACCTGTCCGGCGACCGCGTCGACTGGGAGGTCGAACTCGTCGTGGTCATCGGAGGAGGAGGCCACCGGATCCAGGCACAGGATGCGTGGTCGCACGTCGCCGGCCTGATGGTCGGTCAGGACCTGTCCGACCGCCACGTCCAGATGCTCGGGAAGCCACCGCAGTTCTCGCTCGGCAAGTCGTTCCCGGGGTTCGGTCCCACCGGCCCCGCGCTCCTGACAGTCGACGAGATCCAGGACCGGGACGACCTCGCGATCAGCGCGACCCTCAACGGCGAGGTCGTCCAGCGGGCGTCCACGAAGGACATGATCTTCTCGGTCGCGGACCTCGTGGCACGGCTGTCCGCGATCTGTCCGCTTCAGCCCGGGGATCTCGTGTTCACCGGGACGCCGGCGGGGGTCGGCAACCGGATGACGCCGCCTCGCTACCTCACCTCGGGTGATGTCCTGATCAGCACGATCGCTGGAATCGGTGAACTGCGCACCACTTTCCGCTAGGAGTTGTCACAGGCTCGCCCAGTCCGGCTGGACAGCGGTTCGCGAGTCCTCGCGGGAGACGAAGCGTCCGGTCCCGGCGCCGGGACCTTCCGTGGCCAGGGCGACGATCGCGTCCGTGCCCTCCGTGACGGTCTGGAAGCCGCTGTGACCGTTGAGGTCGGTCGCGGTGTAGCCGGGGTCGGCGGCGTTGACCCGGATGTCCTTCAGTCCCTTGGCGTACTGCGTCGTCATCATCGTCAGCGCCGCCTTCGACGCGGTGTACAGCGGTGCGATGACGCGCGACTCGGGCCGGGCGGGGTCGTGGGTGAGGGCGAGGGAGCCCATGCCGCTGCTGACGTTGATGATCACCGGGTCGTCCGAGCGGCGCAGCAGGGGCAGGAACGCACTCGTGGTGCGGACGACGCCGATCACGTTGACCTGGAAGACGGCCAGGGCATCGGCGCCGGTGAGGTCTCCCAGGTCTCCTCCGGCGGGACCGTGCACCCCGGCGTTGTTGATCAGCACGTCGATCCTGCCCTCGTGGCGGCCGACGTTCGCCGCAGCCGCGGCGACGGACGCGTCATCGGTCACGTCGATGGGAACGTGGCGCGCACCGAGCGCGGCGGCGGCCTCCTCACCTCGTGCCTGGTCGCGAGCTCCTATCAGGACGGTGTGGCCGAGCTCGATCAGGCGGCGGGCGGTTTCGTGCCCGAGCCCCTTGTTGGCTCCGGTGATGAAGATGATCGTCATGCGTTCGATGCTGGTCCCGCACCGACGCGTGGACCAGGACCGGTTCGACGGTAGGAAGACCAGTACCACCCTCACCGCCTTCACAAGCAGGAGGATGGACCTCGTGACGAGGACATCCGGGAACGAGCTCGGCGCGATGATCCGCGTGTGGCGGGATCGTCTGCCTCCGTCGGCCGCCGGGCTGCGGTCGGCGCGTGGACGGCGGGCATCGGGACTGCGGCGGGAGGAACTGGCCGACCTGGCCGGGGTGTCGGTCGACTACGTCGTGCGCCTGGAGCAGGGGCGAGCCACGACCCCCTCGGCGTCGGTCGTGGCGTCCCTGGCGCGCGCCCTGCAGTTGTCCACCGCGGAGCGGGACCACCTGTACCGGCTCGCCAAGCTCGTCGCACCCACGAAAGGCGTGATCTCCGACCACCTCCCACCCGGCGTGCAGCGCGTGCTCGCCCGCCTGGGCGACGCGGCGGTCGCCGTGTTCGCGGCGGACTGGCAACTGGTGTGGTGGAACCGCGGGTGGGCGGCTCTCCTCGGTGATCCCGCCGCGTCGACACCCGGGCTGCGCAACTTCGCCCGTGACAGGTTTCCCCTGGACGACAGCGCCCCTCACCTCGCGCGGTGGCCGGTGAGCGAGGCCGACCGCGACGCCACCGATGCCGCAGTCGTGTCCGACCTGCGCCGCGCCACCGGCCGTTACCCGCACGACGCCCGCCTCACGGCACTCGTCCACGACCTGAACGCCGGCAACAGCAGGTTCGCCGCCCTGTGGGCGAACGGGGAAGTCGGCGCGCACCGCGAAGACCGCAAGACGATCCACCACCCGTCGGTGGGCCCGGTCACGGTGGACTGCGACGTCCTGACCGAAGGCGACTCCGAGCTCAAGATCGTCATCATGACAGCCGTGCCCGGCAGCGAGGACGAGACCAAACTCCGGCTCGCCGCCATCGCCGGCCATCCGGCCACCGCACAGATCTGACCCACCAGTGCTGCCGGCGGTCACCTGATCGGAGTTCGCCTGCCTTGCCGTCTCCCGCGCCTTCGCCGCGCTGTGGCTCCCGCGCATGACCGATGGTCAGGCGTCACGCAAAGTGGTCGCCGTCCACGCGAGTGTTCCTGCGATGACGAGCCACGTCAGACACATCAACACGCCGAGGTGCACGGGCAACAGGCCGGGCTGGGTGGTCACCATCGACGTGGACGCGCCGAACGGCAGGAGTTGACCGACGGTCGGCCACGACTCCAGGACGAGTGCCGATCCGATGTGGACGGCGAACAACACCGTCGGTGCCAGGAAGTAGTTGCGCACGACGACACCGATGAACAGGCCCCACATCGCGCCCGAGGCGCCGAGTGGGATCGCGAGGAGTGTGTCGGGTGTGCGGGTCAGGAGTACGGCGGCGGCACCCACGCCGATCAGTGCGCCGCCCAGAGCCGTGACGGCCGCGGAGGACAGCAGCACGGGGACGCGGTGGCTCAGCAGGACGGCGCGGGTCACCACGCCGTTGCGGTGCGCGAGAACGTGCCTGATGGTGCCGTACAGGCCGGCGAGCAGGCTGACCTGGATCAGCAGGGCGTCCTTCGTCGCGTGCTGCGCCAGCAACGCGATCGACGCGAGGACCGTGAGGACGACGAAACCGAGCAGGGGCAGGTCCGACCTCAGCCGCATCAGTTCGGCACGCAGTGCGGTCACAGGACCTCCCGGCGTTCGAAGAGGCGCAGGCCCGCGAACGCCGCCGCGGCGACCCACAGCACGGCGATCAGGGCGCTGAGCCACACGGGGAACAGGCTGGACAGCGGGGTCCGCATCAGACCGGCGAAGGCGTCGTTGGGCAGGAACCGCGCGATCGACGGGCGCAGGAAGAGCAACGGGAGCTCGATGGCGAAGGGGAGCAGGAACGAGACTCCCGCGGCGAAGTAGTAGTCGCGCAGGATCCAGCCGACGGCGGCGCCGAAGACGCCGGCCAGCGTGCACGCGGCCAGACAGCCCGCGAGCGTCAGCCAGGTGGAGGGGCCGAGGTCGAAGTCGTCGCGCAGCACCAGCCACGTCACGAGACACCAGCCGAAGGCGCCGACCAGGCCGGTCACCAGGCCGCTGAGCGCTCCGGCGACGAGCTTCGCGGCGTAGAGGAAGACCTTGCGGTGCAGCAGGACGGCTCGTTCGAGAGAACGGTAGTAGTAGTCGCGGGTGACCAGGTATCCGCCCAGGAACGTGGCGGCGACCGGGCAGGCGGCCAGACAGCCCAGCATCATGCGCGTGTCGGCCATGTCCAGGCCGGAGAACCGCCAGACCGCCCACGGCAGCAGCACGGCGTAGGCGAGCACGGCCAGCAACCAGAAACCGCTGCGGGCCTTGAGGAGTTCGGCTCGAATCGCGTCACGCACGGACGGACTCCTCTCCGGCGACGAGGTCGAAGTAGCTGTCTTCCAGGCTTCGGCCGTCCGCGGTCAGCGCCTGGAGCGGTCCGGCGAACAGCGTGCGGCGGTTGATGACGATCACCTCGTCGACCGTCTGGGCCAGTTCCGCCAGCTGGTGGCTGGAGAGCAGGACGGTTCCGCCCTTCTCCGCGAACGAGCGCACGAACTGGCGCAGCCAGCGGATTCCCTCGGGGTCGAGCCCGTTGGCCGGTTCGTCCAGGACGAGCAGATCGGGGTCGCCGATCAGCGCGGTGGCCAGCCCGAGGCGTTGTTTCATGCCGGTCGAGTACTTGCCGAGCCGCCTGCGCGCGGCGTCGGCCAGGCCCACCTCGGCGAGAACGGCGTCGACGCGGCTGCGGGGGACCCCCGCCGCGACGGCGCAGATCTCCAGGTGACGCCTGCCGGTGATGCCCGTCTCGAAGCCCAGGCCGTCCATGTGCACGCCCACGGCCTGTGCAGGCCTGTCGAGCTGTCTGTACGGAACGCCGAACACCGTCGCCCGTCCCTCGCTGGGCCGGAGCAGGCCCAGCAGGCCGCGCAACGACGTGCTCTTACCGGCGCCGTTCGGCCCGAGCAGGCCGACCACTCGTCCGGGGCGCACGGAGAAGGTGAGGTCCTCCACCGCGACGAGATCGCCGTACCGCTTGGTGAACCCGTCGAATTCGATCACGGGGGTCATCTAGTCCTCCTGTCCGAAGATCTGGTGCCAGACGGGCAACAGGTAGTTGTGCGCGAGCCAGGTACCGGCCGGCATCGGGGCGCCCCGCACACGAGCCGCTCCGTTGGGATCGAGCCGGCCGGTGACGTCGATCAGCGGCAGGGTCGAGCCCTCGGTGGTGACACCGGTGCGGAACGGGGTCAGCGCGCTGAACGGGACGGTGGTGCGTTGGGTCTGCCCGGCGCCGATTCGGGCACTGCCCAGGCTCGTGCTGAACATGAGTCCGCCGCGTTCCAGCTCGACGTGCGAGCCGGCGGTCACCTCGGTTCCCGGTGGCAGCACGAGATGGACCCCCGACGAGTCCTGCGCATAACCGGCGCGAATGTCGTTGTCCACCTCGAGGAACGTCAGCAGCGCGCCGCAGGCCGAGAGGGCCACGACGGCGGTGAGCGCCAGGCGTGCGGTGCCGACCCCGGCTCGGTGCGCGTTGCGCAGCAGCGACCACAGTCCGCGGACCAACAGGTAGCCGAGGTATCCGAGAAGCAGCAGCACCAGCACACCACCGACGAGGCCCATGCCCAGCAGGACGTGGCTCCAGCGACCAGCCGCGATGCCGAGCACCAGCACGGGAAAACCGATGCACGTCAGACCGAACGGTACTGTCCAAACAGGAAGCGAACGGACGTGCCGAACGCCGAACAGCCGCCACAGCAACCAGGAGCGGGCTTCGGCCATGGACCGGTCTCGCAGGTGCGGGATGTCGACGTACGCCATCAACGCCAGGTAGCCGTCGAGCTTGACGAACGGGATCAGGTTCACCAACGCGCTGAGGTAGCAGACCACCGAGAACCCGAGCAGTGTGCTCTTGCCGTCACCGCCCGGCACGGCCGATGCGACCATCGCCGCGCACCCGGCGACCGCTGCCTGGGTGACGACCCCGGCCATCGCCACGCTCACCCGCTGGGACGGCTTCGCCAGTCGCCAGCCGTCGGTGACCTCGCAGAAACACGCAGGCGTCAGGTAGAAGAGCATCACGCCGAACCAACCGGGCCGGCCGTGGAAGTGCGTCAGGGTGGCGCCGTGGCCGAACTCGTGGACGACGGTGGTGGCGGCCAGTCCCGCCCAGATCAGTGCGAACGTCGAGAGCGGCAGCGGTGCGCCCAGAGCCTGCCCGAGCGCGGATCCTTGACACGCCAGCGCGATCAGGCCGCCGACCAGCAGTGCGAGGGCGGTGAACAGCACGGCGTGGCCGGACAGGCGGACCAGCAACGGCCGGATCGGGGCCAGCAGGCGGTCGGCCTTGGCGACGCGCAGCTGCCACGTCGTCGGCGACACCACCACGAATCGGCGCTCGGGTTTGGGTGCAGCGGCGTTCGGTCCCTCGATCAGCCCAAGCCCGTCGAGTCGCTCGACCGCGTGGCTGACGAGTTCGGCTGTCCAGGGAACCCCGAGCTGCCGGGCCAGGGACGCGGGATCTCGTCCGTCCAGAGTGGACAGCAGGGCGCCGATGTCGGCGCTCACCCGCAACGGGCTCGCGTCCGGTCGTTCGACGATCCAGTGCGCGCCTTCGGCCATGGGCTCGTGCACCGTGATCCACGGCGCGCGACGGGGTGCTGCGACGGTCATGGTCACCTCAGATCAACGGATGCGGGAAACGTGAGACGGGGCCGGTGCCCGCGGCCTCGATGCGGTCGTGCCGCCAGCCGAACTCGTGCCGTTCGTCCATCCGCAGAGGCTGGTAGCCGGGCACCACCACCTTGACCGCACGCCAGCCCATCGCCTGGTGCGGCGCGGGCAGGCGTGGCGTGAGGTCGACGACGAGCGGTTCGCCGCCGTCCGCCCGCACCGCCGCCACCAGTTCCGCGGCGGAGTGCCGTGGCGAACTCGGGGGCCCCGGCGACGCGAACGGAAGGTCACGCAGGCGCCGGGCGAGCTCGGCGACCGCGCGGGGAGTCAGCCAGAGCCGGGCGCGATCGATGTCGTCCCGCACCACGGCGGGCGGCTCACCGCGGCCCCACTGGCCGCGCAGGACCGTCAGCATCTCGTGCACCTGCAACACCTCCTGCAACGCGATCAGCAGAGCGCGGTCCCACTCCTCGTGGGCTTTCGCGCCGCACGCCGCCAGATCCGGTCCTGCCACGGTCGCGAGCACGCAGTGCAGGCCGGGGAGAACCGGCAGCCGCACGAGACGTGGCCGAAGACCTGAGGCGCACGCCTTGCGATACAACGTGCTGACCCGGCGCCACTCGGGCGAGGGAGGTGCCAGCGCGATCTCGGCCTCGAGGTCGATCTCCGCCGAGAACGCGCCGGCCGCCCACGCGACCCCCACGGCATCGCGCTCGATCAGCTCCAGCAACGCACCCCGCACCGCGAACTCGAAGTCCGGGCCCGCCGCCGCGCCGGACGGTGACGGGTCGAACCACGTCGTGTCGGCGGGGTAGTCCACCAGCCCGGCCGGGACCCACACCGATGCACCGGAGTGCAGCCAGGTTCCCGCGTACCACCGCAACGCGGCATCAGCGGCGACCGGGTCGCCGAGGCCCGCCGCCGCGAAGTCCAGTGCGGCCGAGCCGAGCGACGACGCCGTTGCCGTGACCGTGCGCGGGCCCGGATCACGAGGGAACAGCGAGAACCGCTCGACGGCTTCACCCGCGGCCCTGGCGAGGGTGTCGGCACGACTGGTGCCGTAGGCGCCGACCAGGTGGAGCGGGTAGCCGCCGAGGTCGGTTCCCCGCGCCTCCAGCCCTCCGACGTCGACCGCGACACTCCACATCGGACTGTCCGCCGACGGCGGCCGCATGTGCCATCCCCTGGCGAGCCCGTTGGCGGGATCGAGGGTCTGGATCAGGTCGAACACGACGCGTACACCTCCTCGACGTCGGCGGCGGTCAGATCGGCGAGCATCGGCAGCCGGCCGCCCCACGAGCGCTCCGCCCTCCGGGACGCTTCGGCGCGCTGGTCCGCCGTCGCGTCGAGCGAGGACGCGAGATCCCACCTGTGCAGCAGGGAAAGCAGTCCGGACACCGGCGGGCCGTCGGCGATCCAGCTCCACGCCTCCGCCAGCCGTCCGGCATCGCCGTAGCGGCGGTCGCCGGCCATGATCCGGGTCCACACCGCGGGTACCACCGCGGCGGTCGCGATCATCTTGCGCACACAGAGCACGGTGGACAGTTCGTTGGCGAGGTACCAGTGCTTGGCGCCGTAGGTGTCCCTGCCGACGAGGGCCCAGCCGGTGTGCGTGGCCGCGCTGAGAGTGGCCGCGGTGAGGCGGACGCCGGGTCCGGCATCGCCGGCCGCCAGCCTGTCGCCGACGGCGACCAGTTGACGCACGAGCATCTCGGCTTCCGCGTCGGGCAGCCCACCGATCCACGGGCTGCCGACGAACGGGCCGACGACTCGCAACAACGCCTCCAGCACTCCTTCGCGCAACAGCGACGGCGGAAGGGTCTCGGTGAACGCCGGATCGAGCACCGCGGACTCCGGCGCGAGCGCGTTGCCGATGGCGAGCCTGCGGTGCCCTCCGATGCGCACGCAGGCGACCGGGCTGACCTCCGCGCCGGTGCCGATCGTGGTCGGCACGAACACCCGCCGGAAGGCCGGTGAGGTGTCCGGCAGGCCGACCACACCGGCGCGCTGCCCCCGTGCCTCCAGCACATCGGCGAAATCGGGGACGCAGGCCAGTTTCACCACGTCGAGCACGCCGCCACCGCCGACACCCACCAGGACGTCCGGCGCGTGCTCGGCGATCTGCGACGACAACGCCCGCACGGTGCCAAGATCGGTGCTGGTGGTGTCGAGCCGGATGGTGGGCGCGTCGAAGGAGAAGGACAGCCCGGAGTCCGTGACGATCAGCGGGCGCCGGCCCAGGTCCGCCAAACGCCATGCCCCCGCAGCCGCGTGCACCGTGGTGGGGCAGGCGCGCCGCAGCATCACCGCGCCACCTCGTCGAGCGCGGTCAGCAGAGCCGACTCCAGTTCGGCCAGCTCGTCGTCGCCGTAGGTCAGCGCGGGGACCAGCTGGACGCAGTCGGGTCCGGGTTGGACGATCACGCCCGCCTTCCGGGCGGCTTCCGTCACCTGTGCGGAAACGCCGGACCGCAGCGTGATCGCGCGGAAGCAGCCGCTGCCACGGTGTCCGCTCACGAGCGGATGTGCGGAGACCCGGTCCAACAGCGCATCCAGCTTCACGCTGTTGCGCGCCGCCGTCGCCACCGCGTCAAGCTCGTGCATCTGCTGGATGGTGGCCAGGATCGCGGCGCAGCTGCCAGGAGTGCCCGCCTGCGTCTCGCCGTGCACCAGCACGGCGTCCGCGCGTTCGAAGACCTCGCAGATCTCATGCGACACAACGACCGCCGACGCCGCGCAGGTGCCGTTCGTCAGCCCTTTGGACGTGATCAGCACGTCCGGCGCGATCGGCCAGCCCGACGAGGCGAAGTACCGGCCGGTGCGACCGAACCCCGTGGCGACCTCGTCGGCGACCAGGAGAAAGCCGTGCTCCTCGCGGAGTCCTGCCACCGCCGAGATGAAGCTCTCCGGCACCGGATGCGCGCCCGAACCGAGCACGGGTTCGAGCACCACGGCGGCGACGCGATGGCCTTCCCTCGCGAGCAAGGAGGTGAGCTCCGCCTCGTCGGTGAAGCCGACGTGGCGGACCGCGCGCTGGTCGACGCCGTAGATCTGCTGGCCGAGGTTCTCCCCGGTCAGGCTGAAGCTGCCATAGGTCAGGCCGTGATAGCTGCCCGTCAGTCCCACGACGACGCGACGGCGATCATCTCCGCGCACCGCGTGGAAATGGCGGACCATCTTCATCATCACGTCGTTCGCGGCGCCGCCGGACGTGGAGTACAACACTCGGCCGAAGCTCGGCCCGCACACGTCGAGCAACGCCTCGGCCGCCCGCACGGCGAGGTCGTGCCCGCCGCGGAACAACGTCAGGTACGAGGCGTTCGTCAGCGCCTCCGCGACCGCGTCGGCGATGTTCTTGTTGCCGTAGCCGAGGTTGCAGTTCCACAGGCCGCTCGTGGCGCACAACGCCCAGCTGCCGTCGGCGAACCGGACGCGCGTGCCTTCTGCCGCGACCGCCTGCCGGTCGGGCAGGCCGTACCGGCTCGGCGGGATCAAGGACTCCCACACGGGATGGCGGCTAGTCATCGGAACTCCTGCAGACCAGCTGCACCTGGACCTGTTCACCGTCCGGGCCGCGACGCTGCTCGACGACCGCGAATCCCGCCGCGGCGAGCTCGTCGGAGAGCGTGCCGGAGCTGACCAGCCGCACCTCACTCGTGTAGAGCGCGCGACCGTCCGCCGAGTCACGGAGCAGACTGGTCGTCCGGATGCCGCGACGGGGATCGAAGTGCTGCAGGAGCGTGATGACGGACTGCTCGTGAACGACCACTGTGGACCGTTCGGCCGGGCGGGTGAGAAGAGTGCCGGCGAAGTCCAGGACGCTGAGGTAGAAGTGGCCACCTGGAGCGAGATGTCCGCGCACGCACGCGAAGAGCCCGGCTCGCTGGTCCTCGTCGAGCAGACACACCGACGACGTGCCCAGCAGGACGGTCTCGAACGACCGCCCCAGATCGAACGCCGTCATGTCGCCTTCGGCGAGGATGACCGAGTGGTCCGCGGGCAGCCGATCGGCGAGCAGCTCCAGCAGCGTGGGCGAGTTGTCGAGTGCGACGACGTCGTGGCCTCGCGCGGCCAGCGGCAGGGTCAGCCTGCCCGACCCGCACGCCAGTTCCAGCACCGGCCCGCGGGCGAGCCGCAGCACGTCCCGGATCTCAGTCGGGTCGTGCCGGGCGATCGCGTCGTAGGCGGATGCGCCTTCCTCGCCGTACAAAGGTTGTGCCTGCAGGCCGTACAACGCGGCCAGCAGCCCGGCTGTGCCGGGAATCGTGTTCCCGCTCAAGATCTTCCCCCAGGACGTGCGGAACCCCCGCACCCATTCTCGAATCGTTGGCGCGCAAGCTCAATACCGCCTGCGGGCCGACTTCACCTACTGCGCTGGTTGTAGTTCTTCAACGAAAGTCGTGTCGCACGGATCCCAGCGAGAGCAGCAACAACTCCAGCTCACGCACCGCGACCTGGTCGCCCCGCTCGAATCCGACGCCACTGAGATTCAGCACGATCTCGTCCACTCCGGCTTCGCGGTAGGAATCGAGTCCGCTGACCAGTTCCGCGATGTCACCGTGCAGGAAGACGCCGTGGTCGACCAGCGCCCGCGCGCCCGATTCGGGATCGTCCGCACGCACTTGAACACCGGCTCTGCCGAGCATGTCGACGTAGTGCGGCGACTGCAGATGGTTTCTGCTGACGGCCAGTGCGAGCCTTGCCGGATCACGGCGCGGTTTGCGCTGGGCCAGGTGCACCACGGACACGACCCGGGGCACGGATCGGTTCGCGGCGCGTGCGGCGGCCCGGATCTCCGGCACCAGCACGTCCTTCAGATAGCTCGGCGGGCACAGCCAGGTGATCGCGACATCGGCGATCTCCCCGGCGAGCCGCGCCATGGCGGGACGCAGCACTCCCAGACCCAGGTCCACCCGCGGGTGATCGATCGGCGGCAGCGCGGTGGAAGCACCGTCCACAAAAGACCGGACTGCGGTCAGGTACTCGCGCGCCGCGGTCAGCGGGCTGCGATAGGCGGCCCCGAGCAACGCGCGTTGGAAGTCGGCCGAACCAGGGCCGTAGCCCGCCACCACCGGATGGCCGGTGAGCTGGGCGAGCGAGCGGGCCTGCGAGGCGGCTTCGAGTGGATGTCGCAACGGCATCAACGTGACGCTCGTGCCGACCGGTACCTGGACGCCGCGGCCCGCGAGATGGGCGAACAGCTGGTGCGGTTCGAGCGACAGGGACTGGCCGAGCCAGAGGCGGCAGTCGTCGGCGCGCCTCACCAGCTCACCGACCGGCAGCACCTGGTCGGCGCGCACCGGCATGAACGGCACGTGCACGGAGAAGGTCATGGCCGACCGACGTTCCGCGCGGGGTTGGCAGGATCGATGCCCGCGTCCAGAAACGCCCGCACGACGGCGGGTTCACTGCGTTCGTCCCCGTCCGCGGCGTCCAGCAGAGCCTGTGCGAGCACGGCACAGCGGTGCTGCCCGAAGCTCTGCCGGGACCTGCCCGGTCGTGCGTCCGACGGCTCCCACGCCGTGGCGACGCCACGCGCGAGACGTTCGGCGAAGACCGATGTCTCGTCGAGAACTCCGGGCAGATCGCGGACCGCGTCGGCGACCAGGGGAGCGGCGTCCGGCGACGGCAGGTACACCACGATCGCGTCGCGGCGCGGGTACTGCCGTGCCCTGGACAGCACCTTCGCCTGATAGGCGACGGCATTGGACTCCAAGGTCTGCAGCACGGAACGCCAGACGGCGACCGCATTGTCCTCATCGGACACGTGGACGTACACGCGCAGTGCGGCTTCGGACAGGTCGACGGTCCGGGAGCCGCTGACGAACAGGAAGCCCGGTGACAGGGCCGGTCGGGCAGGAGGCACGAGCAGGTCGACGAGCTCACCCACCGCGGGGATCCGCACCGCGGCAGAGGCAGGAAGGTGCACCAGCACGCCGTCCCACTCGACGAGCAGGGACTCTCCGGCCGAACGCAGCACTGCGCGAACCGGTGCCGCGGAATGCGGGACCGCCGCGGAGAGCGCCTGCTCCAGCCACCGGTCGCGCTTCGCCAGCGCCAGTGCGACGTTCCGGTCGGCCAGCCCCGCGTGCAGGTGCGCGTAAAGCCATTCGGTGAGTCGCGCGACGAGATGCGGCCGGGTGTCCGCCTCGAGCTCGACGCCGTTCACGGTCGCTGTCCCCGCCCGGGTGCGGACCTGGGGGAGCGCCTCGGCCAGCCGGGCGGCTAGCACGGCTCAAGCCCGAGAACTGAGGTGAAATCGTTGTGGCGCAGCAGAATCGTGCGTGCCATGCGGAACAAGGTGAGAGCGGTGCCGTCCAGGCCGGTTCGAGGCTGAGCGTCGATGAGCATCCGCTCGAGCAGGTGCCACGCCACGTACAACGGTGCGCGGGCGGCGACGTCGGGGGCGAGATCCGGTTGGACCGCGCGGTAGGCGCACCAGAACGCCGCGACCCCGGGACGCGCCTGTCTCCAGGGCGGGCGATCAGGTGCCAGTACGACCGTCGGCGGCGGAAGAAGCCGACCGGCGGCTCGCGTGCGTTCTCCCAACAGGTCGACGATGGCGTGGTACAGCCATTCGCCGACGAACCCGCCGACGTCGCGGGCGGGATCGGCGAGCTGGTACATCTCCCAGTCGGTGAGGTACAGCCGATCCCCCGACACCAGGAACTGGTCGAGCCGGACATCGCCGTGCACGGGGACCTTCACCGTGTTCACGGCGTCGTCCTCGAGCCGGCCCAGCGCGTCTGTGATCACGCCGTCCTGCTGCACCAGCCGCCAGGCTTCGAGCTGGCCGAGGCTGGAGTCGTAGAACAACTCCTCGGTGAGCCCGAGTAGGGGATTCTCCTGCGGCAGTGGTGGAAGCGACGGTTCAAGCTCGGCGAGGCGTGTCGACCCGGCTGAGTGAAGCGCTCCGAGCGCGGCGCCGGCCTCGGCCGCGAGCGCGTGGCCGAAGTCCTTGGCAGCCATGACTTCCTGGCCGCTGCGCGGCTCCGGCAGCCCGTCGAAGACCTGCACCCCGACGCGTTCGTCCAGCCCGATCAGCGTCGCGGTGCGCAGCGGTGCCGGATGCGGCGTGAGGTAGAAGGCCTCGGTGCGCCGGAATCCGTTGGTGATCTCGGCTTCGGTACCCACGAGCTGTTTGACGAACACGCGTCTGCCGCACGCGGTGTCACCGAGCCAGTTGTTGTTCCGCCCGCTCATCGTGGTGGCGGCGGACCAGTCGAGGTCACCGAGACCGAGTGCGCGCAGAACGGTGTCTATCCGGCTGGACTCGGTCACACCCGGCATGAGGAAGGCTCCTCCGGAGTCAGTCCCCGTTCGCCTGGCGACGCTTCACGTTGCGGAGCAGGAAGAACGAGACGGTGAAAATACCCAGAATCGCCACCACGAGGAGGGTGATTCGCAGCCACTCCGCCGACACGGCGGAGGAGACCGGAATCAATGCGATCGCGACGACCAGGAACGCAACAAGTGCGCCGTTGTTCGCCTCGGAATTGTTGTTCGCCATGGTGGCAGCATAGTGCAGAACTGCCGGGTGCCTGGATTGGTTTCATGTTGTGTCTCCGCACACAAGCACCCGGCCGCGACCTTCTACGTGATCGTCATCGCGCCGATGACGAGCGCGCTGACACCCGCGCCGGCACCCACGCCGGCGAGGAAATCACCGACGTCCGGCGTCGCCACGACCTCGAGCTCGACGTAACTCAGGTCCGGGCCCCGCAGGGCCATCTCGGAGACCGAGAGGTCGAGAACCTTGGCTTCCTTCACGTTCACCCCCAATTCACGTTGTCGCAGGTCCAACCCGAAATTCACCGGATCAGGTGACGGCGACGGCGATCGCCGAGAAGGCGATCGCCAGGCTCACCGCTCCGCCGAGAGAGGCGTCACACGCCTTCGGGTCCATGCCGGCCTGCGAGCAGCCGCTCATGCCGACCATGTCCTCGAGCTCGGTGACCGAAAGGTCCAGAGTGATGTCGTTCATCATTTTCACCTCCCCCCGAAGGTGCGCGCCGAAAATGGAGGCGACTTTGGTGTCGGCGGGCGGCTCTGAGCACGCCTCGCCGAATCACGCTTCCCCCAAGCGAGATGAACCCTGACATCCGGCCGCAGCCGAACGCAATACTGCGCTGGTTGTACTTCTCCATTACGGCGTTGGTAGGACGTGGCGGAGCAGAGGCCACAGGTAACGTCGAAAGCAGTTTTCGGGGAGTTTCGCGTGTTCTGGGGGATTCAGATGACGGACGCTCGCGCCGCGTTCACCGCGGTGGTGCAGCTGGTCAGCGGCACAACGGTGACAGGTGGCTTCGGCAGGGTGGTGCTGGTGGAATCCGCCACGCACGAGGACAAGGCCGTGGAGCTGGGCGGAGCCGGCGGGCTCGTGTTCAGCCCCGGCGCCGGGGAGGCGGCCGTCCGGTACGAAGGAGGACTGGTCGAGCCGGGAGACGAGTTCCTGGTGGGGGACGACCTCTTCGTGCACACGCAGGACTACCTGGCGACGCCGTTCCTCGCGGTCGCGGGCCCGACCGTGGTGCGGGTCGGGGGTGAACAGGACTACGAGGCGTTCCTGCAGGACGCCGATCTGGCCAGGAGCAAAGGGGTGTTCGTCGAGCAGCTGACCACTCCCGGCGTGTTCCTCGCCGACCAGTGCGCCCTGGGCACGACCCACCCCTGTGTCGGTGCGAACCGCCTGCACGTGTCGGCGTCCGGTGAGGTGCGGACCGCGCCCGGTGGCGAGGTGCTGGGCTCGATCGAGTCCGATGTGGACTTCTCGCGACCCGATGCCGGTGGAGACGTGTGCCTGAACGCCGTGGTGGACGCGAACGTCATCGAGGACGCACGTGCCGCTCGTCCGTGGTTGTCCCGCTACCTGCGAGTGCTCGCCGTGCTGCGAGGTCTGCGTGCCGAGGGACGGACGGGGCTGAGGGTGTCCGGGTTCGGAGGCCGCTTCACCCCGGCGTTGCCCGCGGACCTCGTCGAGGACGTCGACGCGCCGATCCTGGTCTGGAGCGACGACGAGCAGCTCGTCTGCGACACCACGCAGGACCGCGTGTTCCAGGTCGGCGGGGACGCGGCCAGGATCGTCGAACTTCTGCTGGTCTCGGCCGGCACCGAGCACGCGGCCGAGCTGGCATCCGTCCACATGGGACTGGACCCTCTCGTGGCGGAGGCCGCCGTGCGGGAGGTGGTGGCCGCGTTCGAGGGCACCCCGGTTCAGTCGGCGGTGCGCGCCGGGATCACCAGCCCCGCTTCGTAGGCGGCGGCGACCACCTGGGCGCGCGAGGTCAGGCCGAGTTTGGTCATCACCCGGTTGACGTGCGTCTTCACCGTGGTCGCGGACAGGAACAGCTTGTCCGCGATCTCGTTGTTGGCCAGGCCGCGCGCGACCAGGACCATGATCTCGTTCTCGCGTTTGGTGAGCTCGTCGAGCAACACCGTGCGCACTGGGGCGGAGGTGAACTCGCGGATGAGCCGCTTGGTCACGGTCGGCGCGAGCAGCGCCTCGCCGGCCGCGATCACCCGCACGGCCGCGACCAGGTCCTCGGGATCGGTGTCCTTGAGCAGGAACCCGGACGCGCCCGCCCGCAGCGCCGAGTAGACGTACTCGTCGAGGTCGAAGGTCGTGAGGATGAGTACCGCCACCTCGCCGCCGAACGCCTCGGTGATCCGCCGCGTCGCCTCGATGCCGTCGGTCTGCGGCATGCGGATGTCCATCAGCACGACGTCCGGCCGGTGTGCGGTGGCCGCGGCGACGGCGGACACACCGTCCGCGGCCTCGGCGACGACCTCGATGTCCGGCTGCGCCCGCAGGAACGCCGCGAACCCGGCGCGCACCATGGCCTGGTCGTCCGCGACCACCACCTTGATGCTCACGCCGCCAGCTCCCTCGGCAGAGTCGCGACCATCCGGAACCCGCCTCCCGGGACGGGCCCCGCGTTGAGCGTCCCTCCGCAGACGACGGCGCGTTCCCGCATTCCGACGAGTCCGTGGCCGTGCTCGCCACCCGGCGGCTGTACAGCGTCGTTGAACACCTCGACGCTCATGTGGTCGTCCAGATAGCGCAGGCGCACCTGTACCTCGGCGTTGCCGGCGTGCTTCAGGACGTTCGTGAGCGCCTCCTGGATGATCCGGTAGACGGTCAGCTCACGCCCGGCGGTGAGGGGATACGGCGCACCTTCGGTGTGCACGGTGAGCGACATCCCGACATCTCGCATCGTCTGGAAGAGGTCGTCGAGCTGGCCGAGCGTCGGCTGCGGCCGCAGCTCGGCATCCATTCCCTCCGGCGTGCGCAACGCGCCGAGCAGGTGTCGCATCTCGGACAACGCGTCCTTGCTCGCCGTCTCGATGACCCGCAGCGCCGTGCGAGCATGCGCCACGTCGTCGGGCATGGCCCGTGCGACACCGGCCTGCACCGAGATCACCCCCAGACTGTGCGTCACGATGTCGTGCAGCTCACGGGCGATCCGGTTCCGCTCCAGGAGCGCGGCTTCCTCCTTGAGCTGCTCGCGCGCTTGTTCGAGCTGGCTCACGACCTCACGCAGCTGAAGCGCCCGCTGCCGGTTGCGGCGCGTCACCGTGCCCAGCCCGATCGATCCGCTCAGCAGCACCACGTCCAGCACCGCCACCGCGGGGTGGAAGCCGGGGTTGGCGACGTAACTCGTCACGGCGGCCACCGACGTCAGCACGGCAGCCACCACGGTGTGAATCGGCGCCGAGTTCGCCGCGATCGTGTACAGGGCGACCTGGAGCGCCAGCCCCACACCACCGCTCGGATAACCACCCAGCACCAGCGTCAACGCGGCCACCAGCACGACGAGGAAGACCGTCCGCGTCCACCGCCGACGACCCAGCAACGGCACGATCCCGGCGACACCCACCGCCGCCGCACCCCACGCCGGCAGCCATCCGGAAGACCCGTCGCTGAGCTCACGCACCACGAGAAGGTGCAGCGCGAGCAGCGCGACCACGATCACCGAGTCGATGGCCAGCGCACGTTTGACGGTCACACCGAGTGAGTATTCCAGCGAGATTGCCCCGGTGCCCGCCGAATGCCGCCGGCACTCCCCGTTCGCCGCTGTCGCTCTCACCACAGTGGACGTTCGTGTGACGGCCGTTTCTTCTCGTTCTGGGAGCGCGGCAAGGTCGAAGGAGCTGTTCCGCTCCTGCGGCCCGGTGCTGGCGAGTGCTCAAGGTGTCAGGGCGGTCGATTCCCAGCCTGTGTTTCGGCGATGACGAGTAGCCGGGCGTAGTGGCGCAAAGAGCCGTGAGAAACCCTCTGGGTACACGTCGCAAGTAGGCGATTCTTCCCGTCGTGGAAAGACTTTGAGGCTGTATCGCCGATCGCAGAACTCCCTGCAGACCTGGATGGCGGCGCGTGATGTGGTTGCCCGCGCGATGTCGGACCGTGGTCGTCAAGGAGAGTGCACAGATGGTTCAGAGGCGGCCTGCTGTGGTGATCCGCACCGCGACTGAAGCGGAGTACAGGGCGGTCCGTCATCAGATTCCAGCATTGTTGACGATCAAGGGTCGGACGGTCTGCTTTGGACAGTAGGAACACCGCTCAGGTGGGACACTGCTGACAAGGTCGTGGTCCCGTCCCCGCTCGTCAAATCGCCGAACGGCTGCTGGAGGACGAGTGGACGGAGCACATCGCCTCCCTCGCCCTCCTGCACCCCGATTTGCCCGAGCGCGTCCACAACCTCGTCCTCAACCTGACCGAGTTCCGCTAGCATCTTGTAATTCTGTTTGCTTTACGTTGCGTGATTGGTGTGCAAGCCCGACTCCTGGCTCTGCTCGAGATAGATCCGACCAGACCAAGGTGATCAACAGCCACGTGCGGAAGACGGATCTAGATGATCGTCGCGATCCACCAGGCTGATCAGGATCCGGTCCGCCAACTGAGCCTGGACGCGGAGAGCGGCACGATCGGCCGGACGGGGCCGTCGCCGACCTGCTGCCAGCGAATGACCCGAAAACTTCGAAGCTGTTCACGCTCTGACGCGCGAGCGCAGGACGGGCTCAGCGCTCGCGCGTCAGACAACGGTGCGTCGCGACGATCAGGTCTGGCACTGAGCGGTCACGGCGCCGGTCCAGTTGCTCCAAGCGCCTCCCGCGGGCCTGACGTGGATGCGGATCTCGGCCTTGGCGTTCCGCAGGCCGCAGACGCGACTCACGCTGGCGACTTCAATGGGGCCGACGGCGCCACGGGCGGGGACGCTGGTGCGTCCATTGCCCATTTTGGACCAGTCGCCGCCCTCGACGATGCGGAAGAACGCTTCGTACTCGACCGTGGCGGCGTGAGCGCTGGTGTTCCTCAGCTTGACGTGGGCCTTGATCTCGCGCATGGGGACCCGCCCCTCGTTGAACTTGTCGGCGCTGATGCAGCCGTTGGCGCCGATGGCCACGCTGGAGACGGAGCCACCGCAGGCGATGGCGGTGGCGTTGGCGCCGACGGCAGGAAGCAGCATGGCGAGCGCAGTGGCTGCGAACAGAGCCGTGGTGCGAATCAATCGCATGAGAGAAAGTCCATTCGACGGATGAGATCGTTGTGGTCTGCCCTCGCAGGCGGACAAGAGGGACTCTCGTGGAGGCGTTGCCCAGATCTCGCCCAGATCTCGTAATCGCTCGGGCACACTGAGTGAGTGAAGTTCTTGGTGCTGGGCCCGCTGGAAGCCCAGGTCGGTGGGGAGCCTCGAGCGCTGGGAGGGCCCCGGCAGCGTGCCGTGCTCGCGGCACTGCTCCTGCGCGCGAACGAGGTCGTGACGTTCGAGTACCTGACCGAAGCCGTGTGGGACAGGCCGCCGGCCCGGCCGGAAGGAAACCTGCGGACGTACGTGAGCGGTCTGCGCAGGCAGTTGCAGGTTGGGGCCGACCGGCTGGTGACAAGGCCAGGCGGCTATCTGCTGCGAGTGGAGGAGCCCGAGCTCGACCTGTTGTCGTTCGAGAGGCTCGCCCAAGCGGCCCGCGGCGCTGACGAGCCGCGAACGGTGGTGGAAGCCCTCGGTCAGGCACTGCGGATGTGGCGCGGCCGCCCTTTCGAGGGGCTTGCCGCGGGACCCGTGCTCGCTGCTGAGGCCGCGGGACTGGAAGAGCGGTATCACGGTCTGCTCGCCGACTACGTGGCAGCGCGGTTCAGTTTGGGCGAGCATGCCGAGGTCGTTCCGGAGCTGCGCAGGCTCACGGCGATGTTTCCGCTGCGAGAGCAGCTGTGGAGTGACTTGCTCACGGCCCTGCACCGGTCAGGCCGTCGTGCGGACGCACTCGCCGCGTACCAGGAAGCCCGAGTCCTGCTGGACCAGGAGTTGGGCGTCTCGCCCGGCGAGCAGCTGGTTCAGGCGCATGCGGACGTGCTCGCCGACCTCGGTGCGGAGGACGAGGCGGAAGCTCAGGTCCGGCCCGTGCCAGTAGCTCAACTGCCAGCGGCGCTGCCCAGGTTCACCGGCCGCGGTGAGGTGCTCGGCGCATTGGACGACCTGCTGCCGGAGGTGAGCAAGACCGCAGTCGTCGCCGCTCTGGCCGGTACCGCGGGAGTGGGGAAGACGACGGCCGCCGTGCACTGGGCACATCGGGTCCGCTTCCGTTTCCCCGACGGCCAGCTGTACCTCAACCTGCGTGGTCACGGCGGCGGCCAGCCGCTCACGCCGGAGCTCGCGCTCGCCGCGTTGCTGGTAGCGCTCGGAGTGGACAAGAGCCGCGTGCCGGCCGATGCCGCTGACGCCGCCGCGCTGTACCGCTCACTGCTGGCGGACCGCCAGGTCCTCGTGCTCCTGGACAACGCGGTGACGGCCGACCAGGTCCGTCCCCTGCTGCCGGGCACACCGGGCTGCCTGACGATGGTTACCAGCCGCAACCGGTTGGACGGACTGGTGGCCCGTGACGGTGCGCGGCTGTTCGTCCTCGACCTCCTGAGCCCTGTCGAGGCACGGGAAGTTCTGGAGCACCTCCTGGGCAAGCGGCGGACGGCCGCGGAGCCGGGGGCCACGGGTCAGCTGGCTGAGCTGTGCGCCCGGCTCCCGCTGGCGCTGCGCATCGCGGGGGCGAACCTCGCGGGCAGGCCCGGCTGGTCGATCGAGGACTACGTCACCGAGCTCCGCACGGGTGATCGGCTGACCGAACTCGAGGCGCAGGGCGACCCGGACATGGCGGTGCGCACCGCGATCGACCTGTCGTGCCAGAGCCTCGGGCAGGAAGCCAGCAGGCTCTTCCGCCTGCTGGGGCTGATCCCGGGGCCGGACGTGACGGTGGCCGCCGCGGCCGCGCTGGCCGGCCTTGATCAGGTCGCCACCCGGCGCGCTTTGCGCTCGCTCGCCTCCGCGCATCTCGTGGAAGAGCACACGCCCGGCCGGTTCACCTTCCACGACCTGCTTCGTCTAGCTGCATCGCAACGGTGCGCGGCTGACGAACGGGCGGTGGCACAGCACCGTCTTCTGCTCTTCTACGCGATGGCGGCACGGGCAGCGATGGAGGCGATCGTTCCTCGTGCCTACCGGCCGCTGCTCGCCGTGGAGTGCGAGCTCCCGGTGTTCGCCGACAGCGCGACGGCGACCAGGTGGCTGGACGACGAGATCTCGTGCCTGATGCCCGCGGCCCACTTGGCGGGAGCCCTCGGCGAGCCCGTCATCGGGTCGCTCCTCGTGCACGTGGTCGGACAGGTCCTGGACCGGCACGGCGACGTGGTCAATGCGTTCGACTTCGCCGAAGCCGCGCTGTCCTGGACGAGACGCACGGACAACTTCTCCGGGCAGATCCACGCGCTGTGGTCGCTCAGTTCCGCTCTCTGCCTGGTCGGCGAGTTCGGCCGGGCGGAGGCACGGATGGAGGAAGCCCGTCAGATCGTCGAGCGAGAGGGGATCGCCGATCTGGGCAGCATGGTGTTCAACCACCTCGGCCGCATCTGCGCGCCGGTGGGGAAGGTGCGCGAGGCGGTCGACCACTACCGCATGGCGGTCAAGTGCGCCCAGGAAGTCGGACACTCGCTGGTGGTTCCGATCAATCTCGTGTGCGAGGGCGACATGCTGTGGGAACTGGGCGAGCTGATGGAAGCACACCGCTTGCAGACCGAGGCGATGCGTCTGGCCGAGGAGGTAGGAGATCGCAACGCCGAACTGGCCGGCCTGAGCCTGCGCGGCCGGACCTGCCGGACGCTCGGCTGGTACGACGAGGCCATCGAGCACTTCACGGCCGGCCAGGAGCTGTGCCGCGAACTGAACGAGCCGACCCTGCACGGCACCATTTTGAACCAGCTTGCGTGCACCTATCGCGATATGGGCGACTACCCGGCCGCGGTGCGCACCGCGACCGAGGGTCTGGCGGTCGGGATCAAGCTCGGCGCACTCAACGGGCAGTCGTCGAGCCATCACGTGCTGGGCAGTACCTACCGGCTGCAGGGCAGGCACTCCGAAGCGCTGGCCGAGCTGCAGCTCGCGTTGTCGTTCGCGCTGAAGGCCGCGAACAAGCGGACTCGTGGAGAAGCCCTCGTCTCGTTGGCCGAACTGCACATCGACCTGGAACAGCCCGAGCTCGCGATCGAGTTCGCCACGCAAGCGCGGGACCTGAGCCGTACGAGCGGTCATCGCCTGATCGAAGCGGAAAGCCTCCGGGTGCTCGCGGAGGCTTTCCTGGCCCAGCGACGGCCGGTCGAAGCCGCCGCGTTCGCGGATCGGGCTCATGACCTGCACCTGTTGTCCGAATACCGGCTCGGCCTCGACCGGGTGCGGAGCGTGCGTGACCGGCTGGCCGTGCCGTCGACGACCTGAACATGCTGGACCCGATGCGGTTCCGGGTGATGTTCTGGGCCGGTGACCGTTGAGGACGTGCTCGAAAGTCCTCGCGACCGCTCGCGCAGCCGGCCTGATCGGTCGAGTCGGTCTTGTCCTGACTGCTTTGCGAACGGCTTCGGACCGCCCGGACAGTCTGGACCGCTACCCGGTCGAACTCGTCAGGACACTGCGCTGCTGCGAACCGCTGTTGCGCGCCGGTGGACACGTCGTTGTCGTCGCGCGGCTTCAGCGGCAGCTGGACAGTTCACTTGCAGACCTGACCACTCAGCTCATCGCGGCAGGCGCCGCAGCAGGGCTGACACCGGTAGACCGGTGCGTCGCGCTGACCGCGGAGTTGCGTGGTGGTCGCGTGATCACGCGAGCCTCGCTCGCGGAGCGCCGTGCGGCTTGCGTCGACGCGTCGCGAGCCTTGCTCTCGGCCCATCACGAAGTGCTCGTCTTCCAACTTGTCCACGACGCCGAACTCGCTGCCGTGGCAGTCGGTGGTGTCGAAGTCTTCGACTCGAGGCAGGCAGCACGACCACACGCCTCTGCACTCGGTGCGTCTGACTCTTCGTCAGGCGAGCGCATTTGTGACGAGCCACCATCGTCATCACAAGGCACCGCGTGGGATGAAGTTTGCCATCGGGGTTCGCGCGGAAGGCCGACTGGTTGGCGTGGCGACGGTAGGTCGTCCCGTGGCCCGGCATCTCGACGACGGATGGACGATCGAAGTCACGCGCACCTATACCACCGGGACCCGCAACGCCAACTCCATGCTCTACGCGGCAGCTTGGCGAGCAGCTCGCTCCATGGGGTATCGGCGACTGATCACCTACACACAATCCGGCAAGAGCGGGGCAAGTCTTCGTGCTGCCGGCCTTCGAGCTGTGGCGGTGCTGCGGCCGCGCCCTGGCTGGGATTCGCCAGGCCGTCGGCGTCAATCGCACGGTGTCGACAACGTAGGTAGAACTCGTTGGGAGATATACCCGTCTGCGGCACAGTCCAATGGCGATGAAGTGCCGCAGGGCGCCTGAGTCATGCCAACGGGTGCTTTCCTGCGCATCGCAGCTGGTTTCGGTGGTGCAGCTGGCAAAGCGTCGTAATTGATGTTGACCCAATCAAGGCATACGACCTGGCAGTCCCAAAGTGCCGGCCTTTCGGGCCGTGCTTTCGTGTGCCCAGATTCAGTCTGGAGAGTCTCGTGATTGATGATCATGGTCCTGCTCTCGTGTCCGTTCCAGAAGCCGCCCGGTTGCTCGGCATCAGTCGGGCATCGGCCTATCGGTACGCCGACTCGGGTGTGCTGCCCGGTGTCCGCCGGCTGGGGCGCAGGGTGTACGTCGTTCGCGCTCGACTTCAGCGGACGTCGAAGACCTGGACCGCGACGCCGAGGCAGTGACTGGTCTGTTCCTGCCATCCTCGGCGAGAGGGCTGATCTGACGTGAAAAAACGCCGATCTGCTACCACTTCTGCTACCGAAGACCCCAAAACGGGGTTCTCACGGTATGCAAAAAACCTGAAAGCCTCTGACCTTCGCAGGTCAGAGGCTTTCAGGTTGTATGGGCGATACTGGGATCGAACCAGTGACCTATTCGGTGTGAACGGATCCTGTCGAGTGTCAGGCCATTGCGCGGGTCTCAGTACTTGTGTCGTGACTTGCGCGAACCGTCTTGTTGGGTCTTCTGCCATCGCTGGCGTCTCGCTAGCAACGAAGCGTCCCAGCTACCGGATTTACTACCAGACTGGGCTTAGCGCTGTTCGAGACCGCGTGTCGATTGGCCTGGTGGCTTCTGCGGAGTTCGTGTCGTAACTTGCCGAGGTGCTGATGGCCGGACACCCTTGTGGCTCGAAAATGCAGCCCTGACGGTCGCGGCATTGGGCACCTGTGAAAATCCTGTCAGAAGGAAATTTATGGCGGTGTTCCAGAGTTCGCAACGAGTATTTGAGTTCGACGCATGCGCGATGAGAGGAATTTAGAACTCGGCGCCTCTGGTGGTGTGAGATGCGTCGTCGGTCCGCTTAACTTGCGTGGATGTAGTTTTCGGCACGCACAGGGTCACCGCAGCGAGTAAAATTCCAATCCGCATTGAAACACTACTCTTCACCACATCAGCCGATGCTGCTATCTGTCGTTCGACGGCAAGATACGGGTATGCGCTCGCACGTCCCAACAGTGACCGTGCTCGGCATTCGGGTGGTTTGCCTGCCCAGGAACCAGGTGCTCACCGTAGTCGGCGAGCTCATCGACTCGCCGGGCCCGTCGTTGCTGGCCTATACAAACGCCCACTCGCTCAACGTGGCCAGTGTCAACCTCGCCTACCGGCGAGTTCTGGACAGCGCGGCGCTCGTGCTGAACGACGGGTCCGGGCTGGCGATCGCTGCGAAGGTGCAGGGGAAATGCTTTCCGGACAACCTCAATGGCACCGACCTCACCCCGAGGATCCTGGAGCTGGCAGCGGAGCGTGACGCACCGGTGTTCTTTCTCGGTGGGGAACCGGGGATCGCGGAGGCGGCTGCGAAAAATCTCACCACACGGATCCCCCGGCTCCGGGTTGCAGGCTGTCGGCACGGGTTCTTCGGCCGCGTCGAGGAGGCCGGGATCCTGCGCCAGATCAAGGAAAGCGGCACGAAAGTACTCATTGTGGCGATGGGCAACCCGAAGCAGGAGTTGTGGCTGGACCAGCACCTCGGTGCCACCGGGGCATACCTGGGGGTCGCGGTCGGCGCGTTCCTGGACTTCGCCGCGGGCAAGGTCTCCCGCGCTCCCGAGTGGATGCGGAAGGTGGGAGTCGAGTGGGTGTACCGGCTGCTGCTGGAGCCGAAGCGGCTGTTCCGCCGGTACGTGCTGGGCAACCTGCTGTTCCTCGGGCGGATCGCCGTTGAACGGATCTTCACCCGACGGTGACTCGTGGCTGGTCGCAGTGCTGCGCCGACTCCGACTGCTGGTCAGCCAGGACACGGTGCTGCGATGGCATCGTGACCTGTGGAAGCGTCGCCACGCCCAGGCGAGCCGGCGTCGAAGGTCCGGGCGTCCGCGCACCGTGGCACCGGTCCGCCGTCTTGTCTTGCGTCTGGCGGCCGAGAACTCCTCGTGGGGCACCGGCGCATCCACGGAGAACTCGCCCTCCTTGGTGTCAGGGTCGCTCCTTCGACCGTGTGGGAGATCCTCAACGCTGCCGGCGTCGACCCGGCGCCACACAGAGCGACCGACCGTGACCTGGGCCGAGTTTCTGCGCTCCTAGGCCGAGGTGGTCCTGCCCGCCTACGGCGCCATGAAGCGCGATTTCAACAGCCTCACCGAGAGCGCCGCCGTTACGTGGCGAAGGAGGGCATCAGGGGCTACGGCATTACCCCGGCGGCACCGCGATGGCGATGATCGGTCAGTGGGAGGCTGAGACCCCCGGCGTCATCGCGCACGACAACGCCTCGAGTCCGCTCGGCAGGATGGCCGAACTGCGCGAGGTGACCGAGGTGGCGGCCTGGCTGCTCAGCGACAGCGCATCGATGGTGAACGGGGCGATCATGCCCGTGGACGGGGGAGCGGGCGCGTAGCGTTGTGCGCCGTGAACGATCGTGCGGACGTGCCGGACCGGGTCCTGGACGAGGTGCGGGCCATCTGCGCCGCGCTGCCGGAGACCACCGAGCAAGCGGCGTGGGTGGGCATGCGGTGGAGCATCCGCAACCGCAGCTTCGTGCACGTCTTCACGGCGTATCCCGGTGAGACCGGGGCGTACAGCCGGGCCGCCGAACTCACCGAACCAACAGTGATCATGACGTTCCGCGCGCAGTCCGAGGAGTTCGACGCCTTGGCCGGAGCCGGGGAGCCGTTCTTCCGGGCGGCGTGGGGCAAGGACGTGGTCGGGCTGAAGGTGCTGCCGGACGTGGACTGGGACGAGGTGCGGGAGTTGCTGACTGAGAGCTACCGGGTGCTGGCGCCGGCGAAGCTCGTGAAGCTGCTCGGTTGAGCGGTCAGGGCTCGCGGGTGCTGGGGACGGCGGTCCACGTCCGCTCGTGGCGATTGGCGGTGATCTCGGCGAATGCCTGGTTCACGGCGGCGGCGGACGGTTGCTTGCGCGGGTGGTTCCTGGTCAACAGGGCGGACATCGCGGAGGCGAGCGACTTGAACGCCACGTATTCCTTGGATCTGTCGGACGTCCAGGGAATGGTCTCATTCGCCCGGATGTGGCGGCGCAGCGACTTGAACGCCTGCCGCAGCCCGCCCAGTACCGCGATGTCGTCCTGATCGAGGACACGTTCCCCGGTCAGCTTGGCGAGCAGTGACTCGAACTGGCCCTCTGCCGCGGTCGCACGGAGCAGACACGTCCACTTGGCGTCCTGCGGTGGTGCGAACCCGGCGGGGAAGTCGCTCATCAGCGCGTTCCAGGTCTTCCAGATCGACACCGCCTCGCCGTGGAGCCGCTGGAAGTCGCTCGCGGCGGCGAGGTCGAGCTCACGAGTCTTCTTGACCCGGTCCCAGCGGTCGGTGACCCGGGTCGTCACCAACCAACCGCCGGACAGCGTGATCATCACCGTCACGAGCGGCACCACCAGGGGAATCCAGACCGGCATGGCCGCCTCTCGTCCGACTGCCTCTGACGAACGTCGTGGCGACGGGCGGGGTCGTTACGACCCGGACGAGCACGCGCAATTCGTTTTGGCGCGGGTGATCGTTCCCGTTAGGCGCACGGAATCTCTGTGGCGTGGCTGCGCGCGACCCTGGGTGAGGGCGTGCTGCGGCACCGCTACGACGAGCCCCAGGTCCTCACGGCCAAGCAGGGGCCGCTGGGCGGTGGGTCTCAGCTCCGGGGCCGACAACCGGACCGTGCTGGAGTGGGCGCCCGAAGTCGTTGCGACTGCACGTGAAACTGGCCTTGTCCTTGATCCGAACGGGTAGGTCGCTCCCGCTGCGGTCCTCGTCGCCGCGACCGAGGACGACTGAGGCCGCTGAGCTCGGTGCGCGCTTGGGCTGCAACGCCTCCGTTCTCGTGGAGGACGGCGGCGTTGGGCTGTACTGCCGCAAAGCGCACCTGGGCCGAGATCGCGGCTTCAGGCGGCTCCCGGACTCAGGAGCGAGGCAGCATGCCTGCAAGAGACGTGATGACCGCGAGCCGCAGGGCTGATCGAAGGTCGATGCGGTGGACCGCCAGCGCTGGTTCGGCCTCGTAGACGGCCAGCAGACTCGGTGGGGGAGGCATGTACGCGGACAGAGCGCCTGCCATCAGCAGGAGGTTCAGGCAGAAGTGCTCCACGTGGTCACCGATTTCGGGCAGGTACCTCTGGAGCAGGTCCGTCATCACCTTGAGATTGCTCAGTGAGGCCTGCTTGTGGCGACGGGCCACCTCGACCGAGACGTTGTGCTCCAGAACCCCGCCCTGCGCGCCGTAGAGATCGCAGAGCACTTTCCGGGATGCTAGTGAGCGGCTGAGCACGTCGGCCGTCTGCTCGGCCCGTTCCATTGTGGACAAACCCAGGTCGACGCCGGCGGACAGCTCCTGCTCCAGTTCGGTGAGCCAACTCGCCGTCCGGTCGTTCAGCAGGTCGAGCAGCACCGCCTCGCGGGACTCGAAGTAGCGCACCACCGCGGTCTTCGCCAAACCGACCCGCCGACTCAGTTCGTTCAGCGTCACCTCCGCCACCGGCATCTCGTCGAGCATCGCCGAGGTCGTCTCCAGGATCGCCTGTCGCCTGAGCTCACGCTGCTCGTCGGTGCGCGCCCGCTGGAACGTCATGTCCTCGACTTTAGCTTAGGTACCGCCGGTCCCTTGACAAGGTACCGGCGGTACCTTAGCGTTTCGAGCGTAAGTTACCGACGGTACTTTAGGAGACTGGGATGAACTGGGACGAGCAGCAGATCCCGCGCCAGAGCGGCCGGGTGGCAGTGATCACCGGCGCCAACACCGGACTGGGCTTCGAGACTGCTCGACAGCTCGCCGAACGCGGGGCATCGGTCGTGCTTGCCGTGCGTGACACGGAGAAGGGCAAGCAGGCCGCGGCGAGGATCGACGGCGACGTCTCCGTGCAGGAACTGGACCTGACCTCTTTGGACTCTGTGCGCACGGCCGCGGTAGACCTGCGTGCAGCCCATCCGCAGATCGACCTGCTGATCAACAACGCTGGAGTGATGCACACCCCGAAGCAGATCACCCACGACGGCTTCGAGCTGCAGTTCGGCACCAACCACCTCGGCCACTTCGCGCTCACCGGACTGCTGCTGGACAAGATGCTGCCTGTGCCTCGCTCCCGCGTGGTGACGGTCAGCAGCACCGGTCACCGCATTCGCGCCGCCATCCACTTCGACGACTTGCAGTGGGAGCGTTCCTACAGCCGGATCGCCGCCTACGGGCAGGCCAAGCTCGCCAACCTGATGTTCACCTATGAGCTGCAGCGCAGGCTCGTCCCTCACGGCACCACTGTCGCGGTGGCCGCGCACCCCGGCGTCTCCAACACAGAACTTGCCCGCAACATCCCGCCGGTTGCCCGCGAATTGGTCAACTGGCTCGCGCCGGTGATCACACAGCCTGCGGCGGCGGGCGCGCTTCCGTCCCTGCGGGCCGCCACTGACCCTTCTGTCCTTGGCGGGCAGTACTACGGACCGGGCGGGCGGGGCGAGAGGCGTGGCAACCCGAAGCTGGTCGCCTCCAGTCCTGCCTCTTACGACTTGGCTGTGCAGCAACGCCTCTGGGAACTCTCAGAAGACCTCACGGGCGTGCGGTTTCCCGTGGGGCGAGCGGATATCGCTATGGCGTGACCTGCGTCGATGAGACACCTTGGCCTACCAGCGAGTCACGCACGGGTTGGCCACGCGGTGCCTCGTGGCCAACCCGCACAAGTCAGAGCGAGGCTTCCTGGCCGAAAAACAGTTCCGAATGGACGGTCTGTCCGCGACGGGAACGCAGGTGGACGGATGACGGGTCCACCCGGAACGGTGGCGTTCGCTCGTCGAGCAAGTGCCCGGTGTGATCGAGCAGTGGCGCGACAAGAATCCTTTGCACGTCAAGGGAATTCCCTTGAGCGCGCTGGCGCAGGACCTCGCTCTCCCCGTCCAACAGCATCGCCGCGCAACTCGTTCAGGCAGCCGGGCTGAAGACCGTGGACGGTCATGCACGAGTGAGAACACTGCTGCCCGAGCCGCTTGAACGGGCGCTCGCCGCCCTGCCGCAGCCCTTCACCGTCAGCGAGGCCTGCCGCGTCCTGGACACATCGCGACGGGTCGCGCTGCCCCGGCTGCAACTGCTGGACCACGGCTCCGTGGACAGCGGCAACTCGCCCCTCCGTCTGCATGTCCTCGACCAGGCTGCACCTCGCCGCTAGCGCTGCTTCGTTGTGCGTCCGGCACCGACCTCGTCGCGGACGGCGGTGTCGAGGTCGGTGGCGGTCAGACCGAAGGTGTCGGTCGTCTCCGTGGCGTCCATGTGGAACGGTGCGTACCACTGGTAGTCCATCTCTGCCACCTCGCGGGCGATCGGTACGACCAGGCCGGTAGCGCGCATCACGAAGCGCGGTAGCTGGATCAGTTTGATCGGTGATCGACCTGCTGCTGCGGCGTAGCGTCCGGCGAGCTCGCGGACGGTGATGGCGGGCGGGGACGGCACGTGCCAGGCCCGGCCCCACGCCCGTTCTTCCGACGCCAGCGTGACGAGTGCCTGTGCCATGTCGGTGTTGACCGTGAAGGTGTGCGGCATGTCCAGGTGACCGGTGATCCAGGCTGCCTTGCCCTTCGTCAGGGCCGGCTCGATGAGCAGGGAGTAGATGCCGTTGGCGCCCTTGCCGACGTAGTCGGAGCCGCGGACCTCGACCGTGCGGATGCCCGCGGCGAGGGCCTGTTCCCACAACCTTTTGCGCAGCAGTCCTTTGTGTCCGGTCGCGGCCATGGGGGTGTGTTCGGTCATCAGGCCACCGGGCTGCGGGCCGTAGGCGTACATGCTGCCGGTCAGGGCGAGGACGGCGTCATTCGCCTTCGCGGCGGCGATGACCGCCGTCTGCAGGGGCGGTAGCAGGCGTTCCCATTCCGTGTAGGAGGGAGGGTTGGCGCAGTGATAGATGACTTCGGCGCCGCGGGACAGTTCGGTCAGGCTGGACGGGTCGGACGCGTCCGCGGCGACTCGCTCGATCGACGGGTGCTCGGGGCCCGATCCGCTGCGGGTGATGATCCGGACGTCGTGGCCACGCTCGACGAGCAGGCGAGCGACGTTGCTGCCGATGGATCCGGCGCCGATGACGACGTGTTCGACCATGACTGTTCTCTCCGTTCCAGAGTCTCGGTCAGTGATCCACGCCGGAGCCGGTGTAGCTGGGCACATCGGCGAGCATGCCGGCGACCTGCGGGTTGAGCTCGTTGCGGCGCCGATGCAGTTCCTGGATCTTGCCGTTGAGGTCCGGGTCCTCGTCGTCGCTGATGTCGAAGATCTCCATCCGCTCCACCAGATTCAGTCCCAGGTGGTCGGTCTGGTAGGTGGTCGGGTGCGTCAGGTAGGCGAAGAGGCCGTCGAGGTCCTGCATGACGAACACCGCGCTGTGGGTGTAGTCGCCACCAAGGTCACGTCCGACGATGAACGACTGGATGGCGGGGTTCGACCTGCCCTGGTTGCGCCAGCCCTCGAGTGCGGCCTCGACCTGTTCTGGCGTCGCGGTGGCCTTCATCGTGACGCGGCAGATGTGGTGAATCATGGTCAACCTCTCGTGTTCTAACGACGTTAGATTTCCTAACGTTGTTAACCATGGCGCACTCCTCCGACAGGGTCAAGGGCGGTCGTTAGTGTTCGAGGACACCATCGAGGGCGAAGTGACGGACCATGTCGATCAGCACGAGACGGGCCCGCGAACGGGCGAACACCCACGAGCGGATCATCGAGGCGGCGTTGCACGTGCTCGAGACCGAAGGCCCTGCGGCACTGACGATCCGGCGCATCGCCGGCGACGTCGAGTACTCCGCACCCGTCGTCTACCAGCACTTCGCCAACAAGGACGCGCTAGTCCTGGAACTGGTCGCGCACGGCCACCGCCTGATGCTGACCGAGGTCCTCCACGCCGTCCAGGAGGCCGATGTGGACCTGCGCATGAGGCGCATCGCGTCGGAGTACGTGCGGTTCGCCGGCGAGCACCCGCACCTCTACCAGGTCATGAACGACCCTGCGGTCGACACGGACGAACGGCGGCGCGTCGTGGAGCCGGCCATCGACTCCCTCAAGGAGTTGCTCACCACCTGGTCCGCCGCACACGACGTCGTCCTGGCCGATCTCGACGAGGCCTGCGAGGCCCTCTGGGGCACGATGCACGGCATCGCCTCGCTCGGTCACCTCGGCAACGATCGTGCCCGCCGCCTGGCCGAACACACCCTGCAAGCGATTCTTCTCGGCTGGCGCACCAAGGTGTTCGCGAACGACCAGAACCAGCAAAAGGAGATGCGGGGATGACACTGGCCCATGGTCGAAACCCACACGGTCTCCTCGATCCTGCAGTTGGCCGGTGATGTCGCGCAGGCTTTGGCTCGTGGCGTCGACGCCCATCCCCTGGCTGCGCGAGTGGATCTCGCTGCGGCTGTTCTCGATCGCGCGTGACAGCTCATCGCTCGGCTGGCGGCTGCCAAGCGTTGGCTATCGCGACCTGCTGGAGTTCACGAGGTGAAGGTCGTCGTGGTCGGACGCGGCAGCTCCGGTGCTCGCTGCTACTTCAGATCGAGATGCTGATGACGGTGGACGTCGAGGAACAGTCCGGTGCGAGCAGCGGAGCGGCGTGCAGAGCGCGGCGCACCCTAACAGGGAAGTGTTCCAGGACATTCGTGGATCAGCGCGAACAGATCACCTAGCTCCGAGACACGTTCGAGCACGTCGTCCGCGGTGAACTTCAGCTGGTCAGGCTGGTGGCAGTGTCAGACCTCGTGCCAGGTGAGGGGAGTGGCGACGGTGGGCTCGTCGCGGCCGCGCAACGACTACAGGCTGATGGTCGTCTTGGCGACGTTGTTCTGGCTCCAGTCGATGAGAACCCTGCTCGTCCGTCGAGACTTCGCCATCGTGGCGGTGACCTGCTGGGGCGTTTCCCGTTCGAAGTTCGTCGCGATGGTCTTCGCGTAGGCGGAGGGCGCCTGCACGTTCGCCTTCTTGATGCCACATAGATCTGGAGGCCTTTGAAACCGGACGTTGCGGGCACCGGGGTGAGGCCGTCCGCCGTCAACACGTCGTGCAACCGTTCGGCCACTCTGCAGCAGTCGACGACGGTGGTGCCCGGTCCGGGATCGAGGTCGAACACGAGGCGGTCCGGCGGGTTCCTCGATCCGTTGCCCGAGAGGGTCCATTGAGGAACGTGCAGCTCGATGGCGGCGAGGTTCGCTAACCACACGAGCGGGCGAGCTCGTGAATCAGCGGGTACCTGACAATCTCGTCGGCATCTGACTTGGACGGTTTACTCGCCGACCTGACCACCCAGCTCATCGCGGCAGGCACTGCGGCGGGGCTGACTCCGGTCGACCGGTGCGTCGCGCTGACCGCGGAGTTGCGTGATGGCCGCCTGATCACGCGAGCCACGCTCGCCGCGCGGCGTGCAGCTCGCGCCACCGCCTCGCCGGCCGCTCGTGGCCCACCACGAAGTGCTCGTCTTCCAGCTCGCCCACGACGCCGAGCTTGCTGCCGTGGCAGTTGGCGATGCCGATGGGTTTGACCTGCTGGACGAGACGGTGGGAGGTCGTTGTGGCCTCGCTGCGTGAGATCGTCCGTGGCGGCACCGACGTGACCGTCGGCTCGCTGTGCACGGGCTACGGGGTCTTGACCTCGGTTTGCTCGCGGCTCTCGGCCGCGGACGAATGCTCGCCCGCCTCGACGAACTCGAAGCCGATCTGCTCGACCGCCGGACCCGCGCCGAAGCAGAGAACTGGGCACGGTCTGGCCGAGACCGCCTTTGCTTCTTGCAGTCGTCAGTGTGGGAACAACGATGCCAGGACCAGGCATCTCCGGTCAGGGCTGGAGCCAGCGGTCGAACCAGGCACGGGTGCGACGCAGGACGTCGAGTTGGTGGTTGCGTTCCCGGATCGAGTGGCCCTCCCTGGGATAGATCACGAACTCGTGCACGGCACCGAAATGGCGCAGGGCCCGGTGGAAGTACACGGCTTGGCCGAGGGGGACGTTGGTGTCCTCGGCGCCGTGCAGGATGAGCACCGGGGTGCGGACGCGGCTGGCAAAGGAGACCGGGCTGACCGCGTCGTGTGGGTGTGGGCCGATCCCATCCCACCCGATGCTGCCGCTGAGCGCGCCGTCGAGCTGGCCGTGCTCCCCGGTCGCGGCGAGCATCCCCCAGTCGGTGATACCCGCGTTGACCAGCGCGGCGCGAAACCGGTTCGTCTGCCCGATCGCCCAGGCGGCCATGAAGCCGCCGTGGCTGCCGCCGGCGATGCCCAGTCGGCCGGGGTCGGCGATGTCCTCGGCGATGAGCAGGTCGATGCCGGTCAGGATGTCGGACCACTCCTCCCGGCCGACCCTGCCCGCGACGCTGGCCGCGAACTCGTGGCCGTGGCCCTGGCCGCCGCGCGGGTTGGGCAGGAACACCGCGTATCCGGCGGCGGCCAGCCACTGTGCCTGTGCGCTGTGGAACGAGAACAACTGGAGGCGATCGGCGTACCGGTCGTCGGGGCCTCCGTGCACGATCGTGACGAGTGGGAACGGGCCGTCCGAGGCGGATTTCCCGGCCGGCAGCACGAGCAGACCGTCCAGATCGAGGCCGTCGGCGGCTCGATAGGCCAGCGGTCGCTGGGTACCGAATGCGATGCCGTTCAGTTCGGGGCGGGTGTCCGTGATCTTCCACAGCGGCCCGGTCGGTGGCCCGACATGAACGTTCGTGGGTTGGTAACGGGTGCCGGTCAGTGCCGCGATCGTCTTGCCTGCTGGGGTGGTGGTGAGGGCGTCGAGGTGGCCGGGGTGCTGCGACAGTGGCGTGGGACCGTCGGGGTCGAGCCGGGCCAGGGTCGTGTTCAGGCCGTTGGCGAAGACCACCAGCGGGGCGGCGTCGGTCTGGCACAGTTCGGTGGGGCACATCGGCAGGTCGGCGGTGCGGTTGCGGCGGACGAGACTGCTCATAGCCAGGTCAAACACGGCGGTGCCGGCGTGGAGGACCGGTGGGGTGAGGGCGATGTAACCGAGGTGCCAACCGTCTTCAGCCGACCACCAGGCCAGGGATTGTGCGTCGACCTCGACCGGTCCGAGGTCTTTCGCGGTCCCCGTGGCGGGGTCGAACAGGTGCAGCTGGCCGGTGCGGGGGCCGTAGTCCTTGTCGGCGCTGGCCTGGGTGAGGACGGCGAGCGGGCCACCGTCGGGTCGTTGCCGCAGTTCCACGACGTGCCGGTCGCCGAACACATCCGGGGTGGTGACCTGGCCGGTGCGCAGGTCAAGCAGGCGCAGCCGAGCACGCGGTTCGCGTTCGCCGAAGACAATGGCGTCGTCACGGTCCCGGGCGCGGCGCACGTCCTGCTCGGTGGGCTCGTCCTCGGCGAGCAGCGCGATCAGGTTGGGATCGGCGAGCGGCCGGTGGTCGATGATGCCGGCACGCCAGCGGGTCACCGCGATCACCACGTCGTCGGCGGGGCTGAGCCGATGCAACTGCGGAGTGCCACGCTCGGCGCGGTCGGACAGGAAGTACAACGTGCCCGAGTCCGCGGACCAGCGGGGCCGGGACTCCGTCGCGGTGTCGGCGGTCACCCGACTCCACACACCGTCGTCGTTGATATCGGCCAGCCAGAGTGCGGTGTCGAGGTGGTCACCGATTCGGCTGATGGGGGCGAGGACGTAGCAGAGCAGATGCCCGTTCGGAGCGAGAGCCGGTGTCTGCGGGACGCGACCCTCGACCACGAGTTCAGCGGTCAAACCTGTCATGTGATCAGTGTGTCAACGTTAACAGCGCACCATGTGGACGAGTCACTGCGCTCGGCACGCTCGGCCGAAGCGTGCAGTTGAAGGCTCCGTCAGTTCCGAGGCGAAACCACAGCACCTGGACTCCGGAGCAGATGATGAGGTTCCTCGAGCACGTGCAATACCACCGCTGGCATGCGTTGTGGGTTCTCGAGGCCTCGACCGGAGTCCGCCGCTCAGAGCTCTGCGGTGCGGAGATCACGGCCTTCGACCTCACGAAAAAGGTCGTTCGCATGGCCGCCACCACACGAGTCATCGCAGGTGAAAAGGCGGTGAAGGATGCGGGCAAGAGCCAGAAGAGCCGTCGGCTGCTTGCCCTGGACAGCTTCACCACCGGAGTGCTGACCGTCCACTTCCAGCAATTGGAGAAGGAGAAGCGGGATTGGGGAGACGCCTATCAGGACCACGGGCTGGCGTTCTGCTGGGAAGACTGTAGGCCGATCTACCCAGACACCATCACGGAGGAGTTCAACAAGATCGTCAATTTCCTGGGGCTGCCGAAGATTCGATTCCACGACGTGCGTCACACCTACGCGACCATGTCGCTGCGGGCCGGTGTGCACCCGAAGATCGTCAGCTCTCGCCTGGGACACGCGACGGTGGCGTTCACGCTCGACATCTGCTCGGCGGACATCGAGGACCTTGATCGTGACGCCACAGAGGCAGTGATTGGTCTGTTCCTGCCGCCCTCGCAGAGAGGGCTGGTCTGACGTGGAACGACCCGGTTTAGCACCACTTTTTGCACCGAGGTCCCGGAACGAGCGGTCTGCGAGTGCCCGACAAACCCGAAAGCCCCCGACCTGTGAAGGTCAGAGGCTTTCCGGTTGTGTGGGCGATACTGGGATCGAACCAGTGACCTCTTCGGTGTGAACGAAGCGCTCTCCCGCTGAGCTAAACGCCCGTGTTCTGTTGTGGTGCTGTCCCGCTCTCGCGGTGTGGCCATAGCCTACAACATCATCAACGAGAACCAAAAATCGGGCTCTGCAACCAGGTCCACTCCACGCCGAACCAGCCTCCCACCAGTGCGAACACGTTGAGGAAGTAGCAGGTGACGAGGACGATGGCGCAGACTCCCGCCATCACCAGGCCGCGGACCCAGGCCGGCTGGCGCTTGAGCCACGCCACCCAGCGGTCGTAGTAGCGCTTCGCGAACTTCAGGACTCGGCCTGCCCACTCGAACTCCGTGGCGAGGATGGCCAGGCCCGCGAAGACCACGAGCCAGCCTGGGCCCGGGTACGGGATCATGACGATGCCCGCGATCAGCACCAGGCCGCCGATCACGCCCACGCCGATTCGGTAGGCCAGGTTGAGCGCCGGGTTTCGGTGGAACCAGTGGCGCCAGCCCTTGTGCTCGTCGGGCTTCACTTCGGGCTTCGTCATGTGTCGATCATCCTGTTGGGATTCAGGCGGGTGCAACCTGACCGCCTGCCAGCACCTCCGAGGGTTTCGGCGGGGCTTGGCGGCCTGGTTCGAGCGACACCGCGAAGGTCGTGTGCTTGTGCGCGTCGGCGGACCAAGACAGCAGTTGCGGGTCTGTGGTGCCTGCGCGCACGTCGAACACCGCCAACGGTACCGGCGCTTTGGTACTTGCACCCCAAACTACGTAAACGTGGCCCGTGTCGTTCGGTTTGAGGTTCATCGGCATCACGGCGCCCGAGGTCGGGTTCGAGAGGACCACGGCCACCTCGTCGCCTGAGGTCGTGCGCAGGACCGCCCTGTTCGTGGCCGGGTCCGCGGCCAGGGAGAGGGCCTTGTTCAGGTCGTCGGTGCGTGCCTGTGCGGCCGTGACCTCGCTCGAGAGTTGGTTCACGCGCACGCCCAGGTAGCCGGCGCCTGCCAGTACGGCCAACGCTGCCGCGGCGGCCAGCAGCACGCGGCCGGTGCGGCGGCGGTGTTGCGGGCGCAGCGGAATCGGGGCCGCGTGGCGCGGGGTGTGTTGCTCAGGCACGTCCTGGGGGATGTGCTCGATCTGTTCCATCAGCCTCGCGCGCAGGCGGGGTGGTGGTTGTTCTTGGCGGACCGCGCCGCCGATGCCCGCCAGCACCTCCTGCGTCGCCTGCACGGTGCGCTGGCACGTGGTGCAGGTCGGCAGGTGGTCGCGGACCAGTGCTTCCTCGTCGGGCTCCAAGGAGTGCATCGCCCAGCCGACGGCGAGCTCCTCCTGAGCGCACAGGTCGCCGTTCACCGGTGAACTCCCGTCGTCTCGCCGGTCTCTCCGGCCCACAAGTTCCCCAACGTGCCTCTCAGGCGTCTGATCGCCGCGAACGTGCGCGATTTCACAGTGCCCAGGGGTACGCCTGTCAGCTTTGCCACTTCGCACTGCGTGTAGCCACCCAGATAGGCGAGCGCTATTACCTGGCGCTGTTCTTCGGGCAGCGTGTGCAGGGCCGCCCTGACCTCGGCGCTCACCACGCTGACCAACGCTGCGTGGTCGGAGCCTTCGGCAGGAGGGGAGACATCGTCGGTTAGGGGAACAGTCCGACGACGCTGAGTGTTCTCCTTACGTACGGCGTCCACCGCGCGGTGGTGCACCAGAGTCATCAACCAGGTGCCGAAACTTCCGCGGGCGGGGTCGAACCTGGCGGGGTTCCGCCAGAGCGCGAGGAAGGCTTCCTGGACGACGTCCTCGGCCAGGTCCGGGTCGACGCAGATGCGCCTGGCCAGCGAATACGCTGGTGTGCTGTAACGGTCGTACAGCTCACCGAACGCCGGCCGATCGCCCTGTGCGAGTCTTTGCACGAGCTCGAAATCGGTCGGCCGGCCGTCGCTCGACGCGACGGTTGGGCCGGGCGAGTCAGCCACCAGAGATGTCCTCACGTCCAACATTCGCGCAACAGCCGGTACCGGGTTCAGGTTAGACCCAGCAAGATGGGAGTCGCTGAACGTCGGCTAACGAGCGAGGAGGACACGGAGCGCGTGCATACGGTCGCGTTGCGGAGTCAAGCTGACCCGATGGGGTGATCTGGGCCCGATTCGCGAGCGTTCCTCGCCACATGCACGTCACAACTAAGGTGCTCGGTCGTTTCATTGACCGGGAAGGGAGAAGAGGGTAACGACGATGCGCAACGATCACGTGACGCTCCGCTCGACAGCGGTCTTCGACCTGCTGGCACCGAGGACCCCTGCGGTCCCGGTTCAAGTGGAGCTGCGATACGACACAAAGGACCCGTACGCGGTCGTCGCCGCGTTCCGCACCGGCCGCGCCGGTTGGGTCGAGTGGGTTTACGCCCGCGACTTGCTCGCCGACGGTCTCATCGCCGACGCCGGTGACGGTGACGTCCGGATCCGCCCCGCCGCCGACGACCCCGAGGTCGTCGTGATCGAGCTGAGCTCGCCTTCCGGGCACGCCATGTTCGAGGCGTCCGCCCAGGAACTCGCCGACTTCCTCGACCGGACCTACGACGTCGTCGTGCCGGGCAACGAGCACCTCTGGGTCAACGTCGACGAGGCGCTCACGCACCTCATCTCGAACGACCTCAGCTGAATAACCCGAGGTAGGGGGCCCGCGATGGCGATGCGGGACCCCCCGGTGAAACCCGCTTGAACCGCTCGTATAAGCTTTGTTTCAACATCATGAAGTCAGTGATGAACGCGGATGTAGCGCAGTTGGTAGCGCATCACCTTGCCAAGGTGAGGGTCGCGAGTTCGAGTCTCGTCATCCGCTCTGTGGTTCCCCGGCGCCAGCCGTCGTGGAGTCATGCTCCTGGCGGAGTGGCCGAGTGGCTTAGGCAAGGGCCTGCAAAGCCCTGTACACGGGTTCGATTCCCGTCTCCGCCTCGGACGATTAGCTCAGCGGGAGAGCACTACCTTGACACGGTAGGGGTCACAGGTTCAATCCCTGTATCGTCCACGGTACTCGGGGCGAGTTGTGTTCGCGGATAGCGCGAACCAGCTCGTCCCGTAGTGTTTTCTGGGGGTGCAACCCCCAGACCCCGCCCGGCGGGCTTCGCCCCCGGACCCCTATCGGTGGTCGCTGTTGTCTCCGGCCTGGCCGGCAGGCTCAAGATCAGCCGATTTGGAACTTCGGGGGACCGTCGGATAAAGTTCCTCTCGCGCCACGGGAAACCGGCGGGGCACGCGGATGTAGCGCAGTTGGTAGCGCATCACCTTGCCAAGGTGAGGGTCGCGAGTTCGAGTCTCGTCATCCGCTCGGACGATTAGCTCAGCGGGAGAGCACTACCTTGACACGGTAGGGGTCACAGGTTCAATCCCTGTATCGTCCACTCCCAAGAAGCCCTCGATCACCATGATCGAGGGCTTCTTGCTGTTCCGGGGTGGAGCGCGCAAGGCATCCAGTTTTTGTCCAATTCCGGTCGGCGCAGCTGAAAATGCCCACTTTTTTGTCTTTTATCGACCGGGGTGGCGCACCTACCGTTGTGCGCTGTGTCCTACAAGTACGATTTCTTCATCAGTTACTGCCGATACGGCAGTGTGCAGAGATGGTTGATCAACCACTTCCTGAACAAGTTCAAGGAATGTCTGGCAGATCAGTACGCGCCAACTCCGACGGTGTACGTCGACCGCACGATGGAGCGCGCCGTGCACTGGCCGTCGAACCTGCAGGACGCCCTGCGCCACAGCAAGATCATGATCCAGCTCCTGACGCCGCAGTACTACGAGTCGCGCTGGTGCATGGCTGAGCAGAAGAGCATGCGGGCCAGAGAGGAGATGCTCGGTGTCGCGAGCATCGACGTCTCCCAGGGGCTGATCTACCCGATCCTCTACTCCGACTCCGAGAACTTTCCGCCCAAGGAGAAGGAAAGGTCGTGGGTGGATTTCAAAGACGTGGCGCACCCGGACCCGGTGTATCAGCAGAGCCGGAAATACCTTCGATTCCACACGCGGGTGAACGATCTCGCGGCTGATCTCGTCCGGCTCGCCAAGCAGGCGCCCCCGTGGCAGCCGGACTGGCCGGACGTCGATCCACCGGAACCCCCTCTTCTGCCACCACCCCAGATACCGAGGTTCTGACCATGGCCGGGACCGTCATCACCTTCTACTCGTACAAGGGCGGCGTCGGTCGCAGTTTCACCATGGCCAACATCGCGGTGCTGCTCGCTCGCTGGGGTTATCGGGTTCTCACGATCGACTGGGACCTCGAAGCTCCCGGGCTGCACCACTACTTCGCACCGGTGCTCCAGGCGGCACCGAATGGGGGCGTGATCGATCTCGCGCACGATTTCCTCGCCGGCGCGAAAGAACCCACCACCCACGTCGTGAAGGCCGCGGTAGGGGGCAACGGCACGCTCGAGTTGCTGGCCGCGGGGAAGATGGACCGCTCCTACATGCAGCGGATGCAGACGATCGACTGGGAGAAGCTCTACGAGAAGGGGTTCGCGACCTTCCTCGAGGTGTGCCGCGACCGCTGGACCACCGACCACGACTTCGTGCTGATCGACAGCAGGACCGGCATCTCCGACATAGCCGGCATCTGCACGGCTCACCTGCCGGACCGCCTGGTCGTCGTCTTCACCGCCAACGACCAGAACCTCGACGAGGTCGTGGACATCACCCGCCGCGCCGACGACGCGCGAGATCGGATGCCCTACGACCGGCCCCGGCACACCGTGCTCCCCGTGCTGTCCCGGCTGGACAACCGGGTCGAGTACGAACGTGCGGACAAGTGGCAGCGCAAATGCGCCGCGGTGGTCGCCCCGCTGTTCGAGAACTGGCTCGTCAAGAGCGTTCCGGAAGATCTGATGCTGCGGCATCTCACGGTCCCGTACGTCTCCTACTGGAGTTTCGGCGAGCAGTTGCCGGTGCTGGAGGAGCTCGTCCCGTCCCCCGACCAGATCTCGTACGCGCTGGAGACCATCGCCGCGGTGATCGCGCAGGGGTTCGACCGGACCGACGTGCTGGAGGACAACCGCGACGCCTACGTCGCGGCCGCGCGCAACCACCACCGCGACTTCGACCTCGACCTGCTGGTGTCCAGTCCCCGGACGCTGTTGAAGGCCACCGAGGAACTCATCACCGAACTGACCGCGCTCGGGCTGCGGGCAGATCGCTCGGTGTCCGGCGACCCGGAGATCCTCGAGAAGACCGGTGATCCGGCGGAGCACCTGTGCCTCCTGGTCGACGGACTGGCGAGCCGGTGGCAGATCACCGAGGCCGAGCGCTTCCTGCGGCACACCATCGGGCCCGAAGGCGATCAGCGGCAGTTGTTCTGCGTGCTGACGAAGAACACGGATCGAGACGAGCTACCAGGCTTCCTGCGCAATCTGCGGCACCTGGAGCTCGGCCCGCGTCCGGAGCTGGTCGCGCGGCAGCTGCACACCCTCATCCAGGGGACCCCCGAGCACGAACCGAACCACGAGGCGTTGCTGACGGCCGCGACCGCGTTGCGAGGCCTTCCGGTCGAGATGCCCTACGCCGGCCGGTTCGTGCTCGTCCAGGAAGCCGTCCACGGCATGACGGCGGCGCTCGACAGCGGCGCCGTGGAACTGCTGATCGACCACTCGGCTGATCTCGCGCTGATCAGCAAGGCGCACGGCAACGGCGCCAGGACCCCGATGCCACCGGAGCTGCGAGCCGCCGTGGGAGAGCTGCTCGCCCGGATCGATCGACGACTCGACGCGTTCACCGACTGAGAGAGGCGGCGTGATGCCGGAGAAGTTTGGCGCCCCGGAACGTGCGGTGCTGATTGTGCTGGTCCTGGCGAATCGGGCGATGCCCAACACGGAGCTGGGCGGCCAGGTCAGGCTCACCAAGCCCGGTCGTGAGAAGTTGAACAAGGCCGGCTTGATCCGGACGGACGACACCGTCACGCCGATGGTCCACGAGATCACCGACGAAGGAATCACCTGGTGTCTGAAGGATCTTGTCGATGGTGAGCTGCCGCCGAGGACGCCGTCGTACGCACGCGCCGGCTTCGGCCTGCTGCGGAAGCTCGTCCTGCACCACGATTCCCGCGGGACGCTCATCGAGGTGATCCGGTCCCGGGACCTGGAGTCGTTGATCCGGTCCGTCTACGAGGAACTGGCCGTCGAACCGCAGGACTGGATCCGGCTCGCCCGCATCCGGCCCCGGCTCAACGGCGCGGACAAGGGCGAGGTCGACGAGACGCTGGTGAAGATGATGAAGACCGGCACCGTCCACCTGGCGCCCGAGTCCAACACCAAGGTGCTCACCGCCGAAGACCACGCCGCCGCACTGCGGGTCGGCAGCGAGGATCTGCACCTCGTGGCGATGGAGGAGTCGTGACCGCACAGTTGCGGGAAGCGTTGGCCGCGTTGCGGTTCAACTCCGCCGAGACCCCGGACGACGTCTGGCGCACCTCGCCGTCCCACGTCGACGGTCTGCACACGCGAGCGGAGCACCGCATCCGGACAGCGATCGCGGATGCCAGGGACAGCACCGGTTCCAACCCCATCGGGCTCGTCTTGCAGGGGCGGAAGGGGGTCGGCAAGACCCACCTGCTGGGCACCGTGCGCAGCATGGTGCAGGAAACCGGTGGCTACTTCTTCCTGATCGAGGTCACCTCCGCGGCGATGTTCTGGGACGACGTGGCCGACTCCATGCGCAGCGAGCTGCTCCGGACCGACGACAGCGGCCAGCTCCAGCTCATCCTCCTGCTGCGGCAGTTGTGCCGGGGCGCCGACATGTCCGAGCAGGTCACCAAGGCGATCGTGAACGAGGCGCCGCTGAAGCCCGATCACCTGACCGCTCTCATCGACGGGCTGCGCAAGGTCGACGCCCGGATCGCCAGCGAGTGCGACGAGGTGATCCGCGCGCTGGTGCTGTACGCGTCCAGGCACTCGTCGATCGGCAGGAACTACCTCGAGGGGCTGGACGACGCGGACGGGGAGCGCCGCGGGTGGGGCCTGTCCGCCAGGACGAAGTCCTCGCAGCAGGTGGTGCGGGACATCTCGCGCGTCCTCGCGATGACCGGTCCCTGCGTGGTCGCGATCGACCAGTTGGACACCGTCGTCAACAAGACCCTCGACCTCATCGAGGACGACCTCAGCCCGGAGGAGGCGCGGGAGCTCGCGCTCATCTCGGACGGGTTGATGCAGCTGCGCGAGATCACCCGGCGAACGCTGACGATCGTCGCTTGCCTGCCCACCACGTGGATCAAGCTGCGCCAGGCCGCCAGCGACACCGTCGGCGACCGGTTCACGCTGACACCGATCCTGGGCTCCGTCACCGATCCCTCGATCGCCAGGACACTCGTGGCGAAGTGGCTCGCCGTGATCTACCAGAGCAAGGGGATCACGCCGCCTCACCCGACCTGGCCGGTGGCGGCGGAGGCGTTCGGCGAAGACTGGAGGGAAGAGACCCCGCGCACGTTGCTCAAGCGCCTTCACTCCCACGCGGAGGCGTGCCTGCACGGCGAGGTCCGGGAGCTCCGCTCGTTCCAGGAGCCGGAACAGCAGGAGACGCCCGCGCCGGCGGTCCCGTCCGCGCCCAAGTCAGGTCCCGTACCGGACTACCTCGCCGAACTCGACGCCAAGTTCGCGCGGCTGCGGGAGAAGGCCGCGCCCGCCGCCGCCGAAGTCAGGTCGCAGAACGAGGACGACGTGATGCCGGCGCTGCTGCTGGCAGGGCTGAGGTCGTGGGTCACCGAGATCGGCAACGACGATCTGGCGTGGCATCCCGAGCCCCAGGCCCAGGACAAGAGTCTCCACGCGAGCCTGCGGCACACCGTGGACGAGGAACGGGACGTCGAGGAGCGCTGGGTCTTCCGGCTGATCGCCAGCAGTCACGGCAACAAGGTGCTGCGCAAGTTCCGCAACGCGCGTGCGGCGGCCGAGGACGGACGCGGCAGGCACCTCGTCCTGATCCGCAAGGGCTCCACCGGCTGGACCGGGGCGAAGACGAAGGGCGAGGTCGCGGAGTTCGTGCAGCGCGGCGGCAAGAGCGTCGACGTGTCCGACGACGACCTGCGCACGTTCATCGCGCTCAAGGAGATGTGGTTGTCGCAGTCGCACCAGCTGCTCGCATGGCTGGTGGCGCGGAAACCGGCCAGCAGCAACACGTTCCTGCGGAAGATCCTGCCGGATCCGGCGAGGAGCGGGACCAGGAGTGGGCACCAGGAGACACGCCCTCCGCCGCGGCCAGAGCAGGCGACGCCCCAGCAGACGCTCCAGCCGCGGTCTGAGCCGCGGGCCGACGGAGCGATCGTGCTCGGGATGGACGGCGAGATCCGGATCGAGCTGGAGTCGTTGCGCAAGCACGCCATCGTGTTCGCCGGGTCCGGCAGCGGGAAGACCGTGCTGTTGCGCCGGATCGTCGAAGAGTGTGCGCTGCAAGGGGTTTCGGCGATCGTGCTGGATCCCAACAACGACCTGGCCCGGCTCGGGGACGCCTGGCCTGAGGCTCCGGGGGAGTGGCGGGCGGGCGATGACGCTCTGGCCGCCGAGTACCTTGCCGGGACTGAGGTCGTGGTGTGGACGCCTGGACGGGCTGCCGGGCGGCCGTTGAGTTTTCATCCCTTGCCCGATTTTGCCTTGGTACGAGGGGATGAGGATGAGTTTGGAGCGGCTGTTGAGGCCGCTGTGGCTCGGTTGGTGCCTCATGCGCGGATTGCCAACGAGACGAAGTTCGCCGTTCGTGGGCGGGCTGTGCTCAAGGAGGCGTTGAAGTACTACGCGCGCAACGACAGGCGGGATCTGAACGGGCTCGTGGATCTGTTGGCCGAGTTGCCGGACGGGGTCAGCAAGTTGTCCTCGGCGACGACCACGGCGGCTGATCTGGCGGAGACGCTCAGGGCCGCGATGGTCAACGATCCGCTGCTCGCGGGCACTGGAGAGGCGACGGATCCCGGGGTGTTGTTCGAGCCCTCGCAGGGGAAGAAGGCGCGGATCTCGGTGATCAGCTTCGTCGGGCTCGCGTCCGACGAGCAGCGGCAGGGGTTCATCAGCCAGTTGCAACTGGAGGTGTTCGCCTGGATCAAGCGGAATCCCGCTGTGGATCGGCCGCTCGGCGGGCTGATGGTGATGGACGAGGCGCAGACGATCGCGCCTTCCGGGCAGGCGACGGCCAGCACGCAGACGACGATTCTGCTGGCGTCACAGGCTCGTAAGTACGGGCTCGGGTTGTTGCTGGCGACGCAGGCGCCCAAAGGCGTGCACAACCAGGTCACCGGCAATGCGACCACGCAGTTCTTCGGGCGGTTGAACAGTCCCGCGCAGATTGCCGCGGCCACGGAGATGGCGCGGGCGAAGGGAAGTTCGATCACGGACATCTCGCGGCTCGAACGCGGGCAGTTCTACGTCACCGGGGACACGTTCGGGTTCCGGCGAATGCTCGCTCCGCTGTGCCTGAGTCATCACCCGCCCAGTCCGTTGCGACTGGAGGAAGTGATCGAACGAGCCAGGCAGTGAGAAAGGGCGGTGTCCCCACAACGGGGGCACCGCCCTTTTCGCGTCACGCGGTCGCGGTCAGCATGTCCTCGATTCGTTGCCACAGCGTGGAGAACAGCTCCGGGGACTCGCCCAGGACGACGAAGTTCACGATGTCGTCGTCGCGCACTTCGAGTGCGTACACGGCGTCGTTCGCCCGTTCGACGCGCACCGCGACTGTCGTGCCGCCCAGGTGCAGGGTGCCGGCGAGACCGCGCCTGGTGAGTGCGGGGGACGCGGCGGCGAACTGTTCGGCGAGGGTGCGCAGGGCGCTGCTGGGCGCGGGAGGCTCCGGCTGCTTGAGCGCCGCCACCAGGTCGGCGACGGGGACGCGGTCGTGGCCCGCGGTCTCGGCGGCCTCGATGCGGGCGACGAGGGTGTTGACGAGATGTTCGTCCGCCCGCAGGTACGTCACGTTCGACGACGTGGGCGGCTCGCCGGTCAGCACCGGCAGCACGTGTTCGCGGTCGTTCACGATCTCGTCCACGGTGGACACGAACGGCACGAGGAAGCGCACCTCTGCCTGCGGCAGGTCGTTGCTCTCCAGCACGGTCAGGCCGCGCTGACGGCACGCCTCGACCACTTCGTCGACCACGGCGCGCTGTTCCTCTGCGAACGACACGGCGATGTCGCAGGTCGCGGATTCGGTCACTCCAAACCTCCCTGATGACGACCGGCCGGCGGCCGGGCGCGTGCAGCATCCACAGCCGGTGTTGACCAGAAGTGGATGAGGAGTGGACGTGTTGACCACCTCGGTGGGCAACGGGAAACACCTGTTTTCAGGCTTTTCCAGGACGAATGCTCGAAGGGAGCCCGCAGAGAGCGGGCGAAATCCGGAAATCAATTCCGACTCCCTTCGGAGGATTCGCCATGTCCAAAATCGTGTCCACTTTCGTCGCGGGTGGCGCCACCCTGCTGACCGCACTCGCCGTCGCCGCCTCCCTTTCCGGTGGCGTCGCGGCCAACGCGGACGGCAACCCGCCGCCGCCTCCCACGACGACCACCACGGAGACCCAGGACGGCCACGGCAACCCGTGGCACGGATGACCTGACGCAAATGCGCCCCGGCCATTTCTCGAAACGGCCGGGGCGATTGCGGAGGAACGGTCGGGATGATGTACTCGGAAGACGCCGGAGCGGGAGGCAATCATGTCCGAAACTTTTGGTGAGTTGCTGCGCGCACACCGCATCGCGGCGGGTCTGTCGATGGGACAGCTGGCCAAGCTGATCCATTACAGCAAGGGATATCTCAGCAAGATCGAGAACGATCTCAAACCGCCGACCCCGACGGTGGCGCGGCTGTGCGACGGGGTGCTGGACGTCGGTGGCCGGCTGGTCGAGGCCGCCGCTCACACGCCGTCCTCGCGGGACACCAGGGGCCTCGACCGGCGTCAGGTGCTGGTGGCCGGAACGATGCTCGGCGTCGGCGCGTTCGCCGGCAGCGGAGGGCGGCCGGTGCCGGACGAACACGTGATCGCCGGGATGCGCTCCTCGTTCGAGCAGTTGCGGGGCCTGGGACTGCGGACCAGTCCGCAGGTGGTGCTCGAACCGTTGCGGGCCTTGCAGCACACGATGCACGGCATGGCGCGGGAGAACGCCGGACCGGTAGGCACCCGGCTGCTCCTGCTCGCCGCGCGCATCGCCGAGTACACCGGCTGGATGTGCCAGGAGGCGGGTGACGAGCAGGGCGAGCTGTGGTGGACCAGGCACGCGTCCGAACTCTCCCGTGCGGCGGGAGATCCGGACATCGCGAGCTACGCGTTCGTGCGGGAGGCCGGCCTGGCGCTCTACCGCAGGGACGCGTCCGCCACGATCAACCTCGCCCAGCAGGCGCAGTGGATCGGCAGGGCCGGCTCACGCGTCCTCGCCCTGGCCGCCCGGCGCGAGGCGCAGGGCCACGCGCTCGCGGGCGACCGGGGTGCCGCGGAACGGGCGTTCGACCGGGCCGCGCGTCAGATGGAGATCGCCGCGCCGGACAGCCCGTACCCGGTGCTCGGGTCGAGCGCTCCCGACCCGCTGGAACTGGCCAGGGGCTGGGCGTTGTCCGATCTCGGGCTCAACGCCGAGGCCGCGGTCGTGCTGGACCGGCAGCTCGCGCTGGTGCCGGCCACGTCCCGCCGCAGCCTGGCGAGGTTCGGTGCCCGGCGTTCGCTCGCGCTCGCGTTGTCGGGCGAGGTCGACGAGAGCTGCCGCTCGCTCGCCTTCACCCTGGACCACGCGGCGCACGTCGACTCCGCGACGGTGCGAACCGAGCTGAGGCAGCTCGCCAGAATCCTGGGCCGGTGGCACAACCATGGTGCGGTGCGCGAGGTCTACCCCGACCTGAAACGACTGTTCGTTCACCGCTGACCGCACGCGCACGTCAGCTCGGCCCGTTCCCGCCGCACCTCCTCGGCTTCCGGCTGGTCGAGCTCGCGGTACACGGCCTCGGCCATTTCCCAGTGCGCCACGGCTTCCGCGTGCCGGCCCAGGGCGTGCAACGTCCGTGCGGCGCCGATCTGGCCGTACGACTCGTGCGTGCGGTTGCCAGTACCCGTGGCCACGTCCAGCAACTCCTGGTAGAGCAGCAGCGCCGCGCCCGGCCGGCCGCGGTCCTTCTCCGTGGCGGCCCGGTCGCGCAGGAGGCTTCCCCGCAGTTCCGCGTCGGCCAGCCCGGCGGCCGCCTTGGTCGCGAGATCGTGGTGGTGCAACGCTTCGGGGAACCTGCGCGCGAGCCGGTGGGCGTCGGCGATGTTGGTCAACGCGTAGGCCGCCACGCAGAGGTCGTCGAGTTCGACCGCGATCTCGTGCGCCTCCAGGTGGTTCAGGATCGCCGCGTCGAGCATCCCCAGGTGCTGCTGGTTCGCGCCCAGGTTGTTCAGCACGTGGGCGAGCCCCTGCCGGTGGCCGCTCTCCCGCAGGAACCGCACGGCGGCTTCCTGTTGCGCCACCGCGACTTCGTACCTGCCGTGCTGCTCGTTGAGGTAGCCGAGCAAGCTCAACGCGTGCCCCTGGCCGCGCACGTCCCCGCACTGCTCGTACTTCGCCAGCGCGGCCTCGACATGCCTCATCGCCTCGTCGTGCGGACCGAGTTGCATCTTCGAGACGCCGATCGCGCACAACGCCGCGGCCTCACCGGCCACGTCGCCCAGCCGGGTCCAGCACGCCAGCGCCTGTCCGGCCAGGTCCAGCGCCTCGGTGTGCCGGCCACGCCGGTCGTTGGCGATGGACAGGCGGTAGAGGACGTGCGCTCGGCCGTGGTCGCCGTCCGGCCGCACGGAACTGACGGCGTCGATCCAGTCGTCGATCCGGTTCGCGGTGTTGAAGTGCCGCCAGATCAACGAGGCGAGCAGCCACGCGCGGTCCGAGTCCGCCTGCTTGATCGCGGCCATCAGGTTGTCGCGTTCGGCGATGATCCACGCCATCGCCTCGTCCTCGAGCGCGAACCGCAGACTCCGCGGGCTTTCCCGTTCGACGGAGGGCAGGGCGGCGCGGTCGAACGGGTACGCGACGTTCACGGCGTCCGCGAGCGTCACGAGGTAGAAGTCGAGCAGGCGTTCCAACGCGTCCGCGGAGGGAGGTTCGAGAGCGGCGAACTCCTTGATGGAGTCCAGCATCTGGTAGCGCTCCGGCGCGACCTCTTCCAGCAGGCAGACCTCGTGCAGGTCGTGCAGCAGCTTGCGGGTGACGGCGATGTCGGTGCCGATGAGCGCCGCCGCGCCGACGATGTCCACGTCGGGTCCCGGCAGGTGTCCGAAAAGACGGAAGACCTGCTGCTGGTGGGCGTCGAGTTGCCGGTAGGAGGCGTGGATCGCGGCGCCGTCCTCCCGCCACGCCCCGTTGTCGTCCAGCTGGCCGATCAGGTAGTCGAGCGACCACCTGTCGTGCTTGCGCAGCAACGCCGCCGCGACGGTGATCGACACCGGCATGTACCCGCATCGCTTCACGAGCCCGGCGACGTCCGCGGACCTGCCGCGCACGCGCGACGAGCCGTTCGTCAGCCTCTGGAACAGCGCGGACGCGTCGCCGGCCGGCATCGGAGCCAGCCGCACGTGCTCGCTGATGTCCGGCTCGCCCATCTTCCTGCTCGTGACGACGGCGAAGCACTCGCGCGTCTCGGGCAGCAACGGCCGGATCTGCTCGGGTGACGCCGCGTTGTCCAGCACCACCAGCGTTTTCGTGCCGTAGAGCCGTGACTGGTAGACCGTCGCCTTGCGACCCACCGTGTCGGGGATCTGCTCCGCGGGCACGCCCAGGTCGGTGAGCAGCTGGCTCAGCGCGTCCGAGACGGACATCGGCGCCACGTTCGGCGTGAAACCGTTGAGGCGCACCAGGAGCTGACCGTCCGGGAACCGGTCGCGCAGGCGGTGCGCGGCTTCGACGGCCAGGTCGGACTTGCCGACGCCGGGCGGGCCGCTGATCCACACGGCGCGCCGTTCGTCCGAACCGGCGGCGGCCGCGGCGATCTTGTCCAGCTCGTCGGACCGGCCGGTGAACGCGCCGGGGCGGGACGGCAGCGAACTGGCCGGTTCACCGCGCCGGGCGCGTTCCGCGAGGTTGCGCAGCACGGTTCCCGGCTCGATGCCGGACTCGGCGAGCGCGGCGGACGCGGTGTCGAAGACCCGGAGCGCGCCCGCTCCGTCGCCGCCGGCGATCAACGCCCGCATCAGGAGCTCGGCGTACTTCTGGTGGTCGGGGGAGGTGCGGGTGGCGCGGCGCATCCGGTCCCTCGCCGACCGGTGGTCGCCCGTGACGAGTTCCAGTTCGGCCAGATCGCCGAGCGCGTCGTGGTAGCTCTCCGTCGGCACGAACACCTCGGCGCCGCCGACCCTGTCGATGTCGATGTCGTCGAGGAACCGGCCGCGCCACAACGCCACCGCCTCGCGCAGCAGGTCGATGGCCCGGCGCTGGTCGTTGTCCTGCTGGGCGAGCGCGGCCTCCCCGCGCAGCCGGTCGAAGCGGACCGTGTCGATCTGGTCCTCGTCGACGCGCAGCACGTACCCGGTCGCCGTCGTCTCGATCTCGGCGTCGGTGGGTTCGAACGCCGTGCGCAGGCGCTTGATGTAGCTGCGGACCAGGCTCCGCCGGTCCGGGTTGCCCTGCCACACGATCTCGGTGATCCGTTCGGGTGACACAGGTTTGTTCGCGTGCAACAGAAGTACGACGAGGATGAAGCGTTGTTGCTGGTCCCCCAACGGTACGGCGGTGTGGTCGTGCCACGCCTCCAGTGGACCCAGCATTCGAAATTCCACGCCGCCTCCCGATCTGTTGCTCTCGTCTGGGGGGAATGTCGCGCAAGGTCCCGTCTGCGTGTCACCGAATCAGCTTTTTGTCCACGTTTGATCAACGCGATCCGGTAACGGTGCACGGCATGGACCGTGAGGTGTTGCCTTGTTACGTGGTGTGCGATGTGTCCTTCTCGATGGCCGGCCACATCGACGAGGTGAACGCCGGCATGCGGGAGTTCCGCGGTGTGGTGCACGCGGATCGCCGCAGAGGTGCCCAGATTCGGCTCTGCGTGGTCGTTTTCGCGGAACGGCCGCTGGTCGTGCGGCCTTTGTCGCCCGCGCTCGATCCGCTCGAAGTTATTCGACCGCGCCAGGAATCGGGTTCTGCCTTCGGATCCGCGTTCACCCTCGTGCGCACCGTCATCGAGCGTGACGTGGAGAGCCTGAAGGCGCAGCGACTGCGGGTGCGGCGGCCGATGTTGTTCTTCGTCTCGGACGGCAGGGCCACGGATCCCGCCTGGCCCGCCGCGCTGGAACGGCTCAGCGCCACGACCTCGTGCCCGGAGATGATCGCGTTCGGGTTCGGGGCCGTCGACCAGCCCGCGCTCGACCGCATCGGGAGCTCGCGGGTCTTCCTCGGCGGTGACGGGGTGCGGCTGGGCATCGCGCTGGCCTCGTCGGTGGCGCGGACGGTGCTGCGCCCGGACCACGTCTGACCGATCCACGGCGTGTCCACTTCTCGTCCACATGGCCGACGCAACCTGCCCCCGCAGCACGTGAGCACGCAAGGGGAGGAGAACCGGGGATGACGACGGCGAGCCTGGTCCAGGAGCTGAAGACCCTCCGCAAGGGGCGAGGGGTGCACGCGGGACGGATCACGGACAAGATCGGTCCGGCGCTGGCAGCGGCGTGCGGGATCACCGAGGCCGACGGGGCGGTCGCGGCCAAGCAGAAGCTGGTCACCCGGCTGACAGACCTGGTCGAGCAGCTCCCGGAGGACCTGCACCTCGCGGCACGGGTGGCGTTCGGCCTCATCTCGGACGTCCGGCACCCGCTCTACCAGGAGCGCGTCGGCTGGCTGGCGGCCACGATCGACCGCGACGCCCGCACCGTGCGCCGGCGTGTCGACGAGGCCGTGGAACAGCTGGCGGAGCTCGCCGCGACGACCATGCGCCGGGACGCGGGTGGCTGGCACACCGCGGAACTGGCCGTGGCGGTGATGCTGGACCAGGAACGGCCGGAGGTGCTGGAGCGCTACCAGATCGTCGTGAACCAGGACGGGGTGACGTCGTTCGACTTCGTCGCCGCGTTCCCCGTGCACCGGCGGGACGTGGAGGCGCAGCTGCTGTACGGCGGCACGTTGCAGGACCGGGGCAACCTGGACCGGCCCGGCTTCCGGCTCGTCCCGGCCGAACCGCTGGCGCGGGGCGAGACCCACGACTTCGCGATCCGCTACCGCCTGTCCCACCGTGACGCCATGCGCCCGTGCGTGCTGCACGTGCCCGAACGGCCGTGCGAGGTGTTCGACCTGCGCGTGCGGTTCGAGCACGACCGCAAGAGGCTCGTGCGGGCGTTCGACGGGGTGCTGCGGTCCGAGGCGGAGCCGGTCGGGACGACTCAGTCCGTGGACCGGGCGGGGGAGATCCACCTGCGGTTCCGGCGGCTGCTGCCCGGGCTGCTCTACGGCGCCCGGTGGGGCAACGCGGCCGTGTGCTCCGCGCGCAGGGCCTCATGACCGGCGGGGCTCGTACCAGGTCTCGCCCACCGGTTCGCCCGCCATGTTCCACGCCCAGACCCTGGTCGGCGTGATCCGGCAGTAGACGCCGGGGCCGACGATGCCGGTGCGGGCCTCCGGGTCGTCGGCGGTGCCGTAGACGCGGATCGCCCGCGCGACGAACGGGGTGAACGAGACCAGGTCGTCGACCACGAGCGAGACCTTGCGGCGGCCGGCGGTGATGTTGCGGAACTTGCGGGTGTTCCTGACCTGGTCACCCGCGCCGCCGACCCAGAGGTGCGTGCCGTCGTACTCGAACGCCAGCGGTACCACGTCCGGCCAGCCGTCCTCGTTGATCGTGGCCAGGCGGGCCAGGGGCTGTTCGCGCAGGTAGGCGATCTCCTCATCGGTGAACATGCCCCCTATACGAACAGGGGCGGGCGTTTTCGACCACCGAGCGGGCCGTCCGGGCATGCTGGACGGGGTGAGACCGCTGATCCTGATCGACGTCGACGGGCCGCTCAACCCGTGGGCCGCGAACCCCAAGCCGGGCAACTACCGGCCGTTCGACCTCAGGGTCGGCTGGCGGCGCAGGCTCCGCATCTGGCTCGACCCCGGTCACGGCGACCAGTTGAGACAGCTGGCGGACGAAACCGGCGCCGAACTCGCCTGGGCCACGACCTGGCTGCACCGGGCGAACACCGAGATCGGACCGCGTCTGGGCCTTCCGCCGCTCAAGGTGATCGAGTTCCAGGACGCGACCGGCTGGAAGTACCCGGCGGTCGCCAGGTACGCCTACGAGAGACCTCTCGTCTGGTTCGACGACGACTTCGGGCTGCACGCGGCGCGCCGGGAGGAGTTCGTCCACAAGCGACGGCACCTGACCACCGCGCTCGTCCACGTCGATCCCGGTACCGGGATCTCGGCACAACACCTCAGCGAAGCGCGGAAAGCATTCGGCGGCAACCCCGGGGACGCCGAGAATTCACGGTAGGAGTCGAGAAGGTCTCAACCGGCGCGGCTGGCTTGACAACGAAAGCATCCCGAGCCAATCCTCCGCTCGTGCTGAAGCGAGGGAACGTCACGACGAAGTTGATTGGCGTCGGCGCGTTGGTGCTGGCGGTGGCCGCCTGTGGCGCCCCGCCCGCCAAGGAGACGCCGGCTGGTGCTGCCGGAACCGCGAAGTCGGCGAGTGAGCTCGGCGGCATGGACAAGCTGGTCGAGGCCGCCAAGAAGGAGGGCAAGCTCAACGTCATCGCGCTGCCCCCGGACTGGGCGAACTACGGCGAGATCATCAAGGCCTTCGAGGCCAAGTACGGCGTCAAGGTCGACTCCGCCCAGCCGGACGCGTCCAGCCAGGAGGAGATCAACGCCGCCAAGCAGCTCAAGGGCAACGACCGCGCGCCGGACGTGTTCGACCTCGGGCTGAACGTGGCGCTGGCCAACAAGGACCTGTTCGCCCCCTACAAGGTCAGCACGTGGGACGACATCGCCGCTGAGCTCAAGGACGCGGACGGTGCGTACTACGGCGACTACGGCGGCTTCATGTCGATCGGCTACGACGCCGCGAAGGTGCCGGCGCCGACGAGCGTGAAGGACCTGCTCAAGCCCGAGTACAAGGGCAAGGTCGCGCTCAACGGCGACCCGACGCAGGCCGGTGCCGCGTTCTCCGGCGTCATGATGGCGGCACTGGGCAACGGCGGTTCCGCCGACGACATCGCTCCCGGTGTCGAGTTCTTCAAGCAGCTCAAGGCCGCCGGCAACTTCCAGCCGGTCGACCCGTCGCCCGCGACCATCGAGTCCGGTCAGACGCCCGTCGTCATCGACTGGGACTACACCAACGCCGCCCAGACCGAGAAGCTCAAGGGCAAGCTCGACTGGAAGGTCGTCGTCCCGGCCGACGCGCAGATCGGCGCCTACTACAACCAGGCCATCAGCAAGGACGCGCCGCACCCCGCGGCCGCGCGCCTGTGGCAGGAGTTCCTCTACTCCGACGAGGGCCAGAACCTGTACCTGAAGGGCATGTCCCGCCCGGTGCGCCTGGACAAGATGGGCGACAAGGCGGACAAGGCGGCGAAGGACAAGCTGCCGAAGACCGAGGGCAAGCAGGTGTTCCAGACGCAGGCGCAGGCCGACAAGGCCAAGGCCGTTCTCACCGCGACCTGGGCGCAGGCCATCGGATGACCTCAGTCGCTCCCGTAGCGGCGGCAAAGCCCGGCGGTCCTGCCCCGAAGAGGGGTGGGGCCGCCGGTCGGCCATCTGTGGCCGCTTGGCTCGTCGCGGTGCCGTTCCTGGCGTTCGTCGGCACCTTCCTCGTCTACCCCACGGTGCTCGTGCTGTTCGGGGCCTTCCAGGACTCCAACGGCGCGTTCACGTTCGACAACCTCACGACCCTGTTCACGGGTGTCGTCTTCGACGCCTTCGTGCGCAGCATCGAGCTCTCCGCGCTGACGGCGGTCATCGGCGCGATCTTCGGCGCGCTGCTCACGTGGGCGATCGCGGTCGGCAACCCCGAGGGGATGCTGCGCCGGATCGTCGTCGCGGGTAGCGGTGTGCTCGCCCAGTTCGGTGGCGTGCCACTGGCGTTCGCGTTCCTCGCGACGGTCGGCTTCGAAGGTCTCGTCACGAAGTTCCTGCGTGACAACGTTGGCATCGACCTGTTCGCCGGCAGCGCGTGGCTGTTCGACCTGCCGGGCCTGACGCTCGTCTACACGTTCTTCCAGATCCCGTTGATGGTCATCGTGTTCCTGCCCGCGCTGGACGGCCTGCGCCCGCAGTGGCGTGAGGCGAACGCGAGCCTCGGCGGCACGAGCTGGACGTACTGGCGGCACGTCGGCGGCCCGATCCTGACGCCGCCGTTCCTCGGCGCGCTGCTCCTGTTGTTCGCCAACGCCTTCAGCGCCTACGCCACGGCCGCCGCGCTCGTCTCGCAGGGCAGCCCGATCGTGCCGCTGCAGATCCGCGGTTTCCTCACCGGTGAGGTCGTGCTCGGCCAGGAGAACCTCGGCAAGGCCCTGGGCCTCGGCATGGTGATCGTGGTCAGCATCGCGATGGGCGTGAACGTGCTGCTGCAGAAGAGGGTGGCCAAGTGGGTTCGCTAGTGAAGCAGCGCGTCCTGCGCACGATCATCCTGCTGATCCTCGGCGTCTACTTCATCCTGCCGCTGATCGCGATGGCGGAGTTCTCCACGCGCGGCAAGGGCGGCAGCCGCAGCCTGGAGTCGTGGACGTCGATCGTCGACGACGAGGGCCTGATGGAGGCTCTCGTCAACTCGCTGCTGTTGTCGGTCACTTCGGCTGTGCTGATGCTGGTGCTGCTCGTGCCGACGATGGCGTGGATCCGGCTCAGGCTTCCCCAGCTGCAACGGCTCGTGGAGTTCCTGTGCCTGCTGCCGCTGGCGATCCCCGCGATCGTGCTGGTGGTCGGCATGGCACCGCTCTACGCGTGGGTGAACTTCTTCCTCGGCGACTCACCGCTGACGCTGACGTTCGCGTACACGATCCTGGTGCTGCCGTTCGCCTACCGCGCGGTCGACGCCGGTCTCGCCGCGATCGACCTGAAGACGCTCGCCGAAGCCGCGCGCAGCCTCGGAGCGTCGTGGTTCACGGTGCTGTGGAAGATCGTCGTGCCGAACATCCGCGTCGCCCTGATCGGTGCGTCGTTGCTGAGCGTCGCGTTGGTGCTCGGCGAGTTCACCATCGCGTCGCTGCTCAACTTCGACACGTTGCAGGTGCAGGTGAACCTGCTCGGCAAGCGCAACGCGGGCGTGTCCATCGCGGTGTCGCTGCTGTGCCTGCTCTTCGCGTTCGTCCTCCTGTTCGCACTTTCCTACGTCGGCCAGCGGCGCCGTCAGACCGTGGTCGAGGAGTAAGCACATGGGTCACTTGGAACTCAAAGGGCTGCGCAAGTCCTTCGGTGGGAACGCGGCTTTGGACGGTCTTGACCTCGAACTGGCCGAGGGCGAGCTCGTCTCGTTGCTCGGCCCGTCGGGCTGCGGCAAGACGACGGCGCTGCGCATCGTCGCGGGCTTCGAGACGTCCGACTCCGGCACGGTCACCGTGGGCGGCAAGGACATCACGAAGGTTCCGGCCAACAAGCGGGACATGGGCATGGTCTTCCAGGCCTACAGCCTCTTCCCGAACATGACCGCGGCGCAGAACGTCGCGTTCGGCCTGAAGATGCGCAAGGGCGACGCCAAGAAGGCGGGCGAACTGCTGGAGCTCGTCGGCCTCGCGCACCTCGGTGGCCGTTACCCGCACCAGATGTCGGGTGGTCAGCAGCAGCGCATCGCGCTGGCGCGCGCTCTCGCGATCCAGCCGCGCGTGCTGCTGCTGGACGAGCCGCTGTCCGCGTTGGACGCCAAGGTCCGCGTGAACCTGCGGGACGAGATCCGTCGCATCCAGACGGAGCTCGGCATGACGACGCTGTTCGTCACGCACGACCAGGAGGAGGCGCTCGCCGTCTCCGACCGCGTTGGCGTCATGTCGCACGGCAAGCTGGAGCAGCTCGACACCCCGTCCGTCGTCTACCGGGAGCCGGCGACGGCGTTCGTGGCGCTGTTCGTCGGCGTGACGAACAGCGTCGAGGCCAAGGCGGAGGGCCAGACCGTCGTGGTGAACGGTGTCACGGTCGCTGCGTCGCACGACCAACCGTCCGGAAGCGACGTTCGCGTCATCGTGCGTCCCGAGGACATCGGCGTCTCCGCGCACGACGGCGACTCCAATGGCAAGATCGTGGGCGACGTGCTGACCCAGTCGTTCCTCGGGCCGGTCACGCGGATCTCGGTCAGGGTGGGGGAGCAGGTGCTGCGCATCGACCAACCCTCCAACACCGCCTCCGTCTACCAGCCCGGCACGCGGGTCGCGCTCGACCTCAGCGAATCACGGATCATGGTGGTGCCTGGATGATCAAGAAGCTCCTCGCGCGCGACACGGCGGAGACCCACCGGGTCGCGACGCCGTTGGAGCTGTTGTTCGACCTCAGCTTCGTGGTGGCGGTCGCCCAGGCCGCCGCCTCGTTGCACCACGCCGTGTCGGAGAACCACGCGGGCGCGGGCCTGCTGGCGTTCTGCATGGCGTTCTTCGCGTTGTGGCTGCCCTGGCTGAACTTCACCTGGTTCGCCAGCGCGTTCGACAACGACGACACGCTCTACCGGATCATCACGATGGTCCAGATCGCCGGCGTGCTGGTCATCGCGGCCGGCATCCCGGCGGTCTTCGAGCACCAGGACTACCGGATCGTCGTCGCCGGCTACGTCGTCATCCGCCTCGCGATGGTCGCGCACTGGCTGCGAGCGTCGATCGACAACCCGTCGCACAAGGGCTGCACGCGCCGGTACGCCGCAGGTATCGCCGGCATGCAGGTGCTGTGGGTGTTGTGGGTGCTGGTCGCGCCGACGAGCCTGCAGCTCCCGCTGTGGATCCTCTTCATGATCGGCGAGCTGCTCGTGCCGGTGTGGGCGGAGCGCAACGAGGCGACGACGTGGCACCCGCACCACATCGCGGAACGGCACGGCCTGTTCACGCTGATCGTGCTCGGCGAGTCGATCCTGGCGGCCACGCTCGCGTTCCAGAAGGGCTTCGACACCGGCGTCAACCTCATCTCGCTCGCCGCGGCCTCACTGGTCATCGTGTTCTCGGTGTGGTGGATCTACTTCGAGGCGCCGTCGCACCTGCACAACCTGAAGAAGGCGTTCCTGTGGGGGTACGCGCACCTGTTCATCCTCGGCTCGATCGCCGCGCTCGGTGCCGGACTCGCCGCCAGCGTCGACTACGACCTGCACCTCTCGCACGCACCGGGCACGACGGTCGCCGCGTTCACGACGGTGCCGCTGGCCGTGTTCTTCCTGTGCGTCTGGTACGTGCAGGACTGCCCCGGCCAGGAGGGGGTGCGCAAGTACCTGCTGCCGCTGGGCTCGCTCGCGGTGCTGGCGGCGACGTTCGGACCGGCGCCGATCCACGTGACGGCGGGGATCGCGCTGGTGCTGTGCGTCGCCACGCGGCTGGTGTCGTCGAGTCAGCTCGTCGAGGCGTAGTCCCGCATCGCTTCGTTCGAAGCCGGGAGCCCGTACGCACCCGTGAGCACACCGAACTGGTCGTAGCTCGCGCCGTTGTACAGCCAGATTTCCGGTGTGCCGGCGAGTGCGTCCGCAAGTCGGCGTGGGCGGTCGTCCAGCGCCGCGTAGAGGGTGCCCGCCGGCGTCGGGCCTGACGGGAACGCGAGGTGCAGCGCAGCCTCGACGACGTGGTAGGCGTCCAGGCCGGTCACCGACGGGATGTGCGTCAGCAGCGCGTGGAACGTCCGCTCCGAGTCGCCGGTCAGCCTCAGAGCGGCGGCCGCGTAGGCACCGAGGTAGCCGTCGAGGAACGGGATGTCGCGGTTGTCGGGCAGTGCGCCGGCGGTGGCGGCGACCAGTTCGCCGACGACCTCGTCGCTCGCGTCCCGCCGGTCGACGGTGGCCAGCGCGATCGCGGCACCCCAGCGCGCGAGCGGACGCGGATCGCCGAACGCGGGACGCCCGCCCAGCAGGCCCATCGCGACGGACGCCGTCGCCGCCACGAAGTCTTCGGGGTCGCCGGCGGAGATCGGTGCCAGTGCGCGCAGGCTCTCCTCCGCCTCCTCCTGGAACCACGCCAGGGCGTACGCGGCCATGGCTCGCACCGGTGGCGCCGCGTTCAGCAGCTCGCGGAACAGCGGTACCCCCGCGCGGACGCCGTCGTAGATCCGCACCCAGCAGTCGTTGTACGCCTTGGCTTCGGGGTCCTCCGCCGTCGCCGCGGACTCGCGGTGGCCGGCGACCGGGATCGTCTCCGGCAGCCACCTCTCGTCGTACCCGGTCACGATCGAGGTCAGCAGGAGCAGCAGCGTCTCCTGCTCGGGGCACTCCGGCAGCGCCTCCAGCAGGAACGGCACCGCGTGGGGCGTGGCCTCGTAGATCGTGCCCTGGTGGAAGATGTTGCCGAACAGCTCGTCGAGCGCCGCGGTCCGCACGGACTCGTCGGGGGACACCAGGTCGCGGAGCTGGCCGGGGACGTCGTCCGCTGGTCCGTACGCGTGCTTCAGCTTCGCCCAGTCGACGTCGTCGAGTCCGTCCAGCATGATCGTCATCTTGTCAGGCGGCGCACTTTGGCGGGTTCGCTTTGTTCTGACACGAGTGGTGCGATGATCGTCGCCATGACCGGTGTCCGTGAACTCCGCCTGGTCGTCACCGCTGACGACTACGAAGAGGCCCTGCGTTTCTACCGCGACGTGCTCGGCCTCGAGCAACGGGCGGCGTTCACGTCCGACGGCGGGCGGGTCACGATCCTGGAGGCCGGCAGGGCCACGCTGGAGATCACCGATCCGCCGCACGCCGAGTACATCGACCAGGTCGAGGTGGGCAAGCGCGTCGCCGGGCACGTCCGGGTCGCCTTCGAGGTGGACGACTCCGCCGCGGCCACCCGTGCGCTGGAGGCCGCCGGTGCCGAGGTGATCGCGGAACCGACGCGCACGCCGTGGAACTCGCTCAACGCCCGGCTGGCCGCGCCCGCCGGGTTGCAGCTGACGTTGTTCCAGGAGCTGGGCGAGTAGATGACGATCTCCGCTGCCGGGTACCGCGACCTCGCGAACCGGGACGTGCTGGCGTGCGCCGTGGTGACGGTCGCCGCGAAGTTACCGATGTCCATGACGCCGCTGATGATGGTGTTCCTGACCAGGGGACTGCCCGGCGGGTACGTGCTGGCCGCGTCGCTGGTCGCGGTCTACGTGCTGGGCGAGATCCTCGGCGCCGCGCTGCTCGGGTTGTTCCTCGACCCGTCGCGGATGCGCGGGCAGCTGTCCATCGGACTGGTCGTCGGCGCGGGCGCGTTCACGACGCTGGCGTTGACGCAGAACGTGACGGTGCTGGCGATCGCGGCGTTCATCGCGGGCGCCGGGCCGTCGACGACGCCGGGCGGACTGCGGGCGATGCTGCTCGGGCTGGTGCCGGACTCGTTGGTGCCCAAGGCGATGGGCTTCGACGCCATGATCACGCAGGTGGTGTGGGCGGTGGCGCCCGCGCTGGTCACCGTGCTGGCGCTGAGCGTCGACCACCGCGCACCCGTCGTGGTGTCGGTGTCGCTGGTCGTCGTGGCGGCCTGGCTGGTGTTCATCCTGCCGCGCGGGCACGTGACGTCCCGTTCCGGCACGGCTAAACCTCGTGTGGTGGCGTCGGCCTGGCCGATCTACCTCGTGAGCGCGGCGGCGCTGGCACAGCTGGCGGTCGCGGAACTGGTGCTGCCCGCGTTGCTGGAGCACCGGGGGATCGGCATCGGCTGGATCGGGCCGCTGCTCATGGGTTTCGCGGCGTGCAGCGCGCTCGGCGCGGTGCTGTACGGGTTGCGGCCGTGGCCGGGAACGTTCCGCACGCAGGGGCTGGTGCTGCTCGTCCTCACCGCGACGTGCGTCGGCGCGCTGGCGTTGTTCCCGAACCTGCCGGGCATCACGGGCGCGTTGCTCGCGGCCGGGTTGTTCCAGTCCGGTGTGCTGGTGACGCGCAGTCTCGCGTTGCGCGAACGGCTTCCGGTCGGCGCGCACGCGGCGGGGTTCTCGATGATGTACGCGGTGACCGGTGCGGGCTACGGCCTCACCGCCGTCGTCGCCGCGTGGGCGATGGACGTCGGTTCGCCGGTCTGGGCCGTGTTCGGTGGTGTGGCGGTGACCCTGGTCCTGACAGCAGTCAGCGCGGCTGCCGAACGCCGGCAGCCGCGCTGATCTGAGAGGGAGACTGTCTACCCGCGGTAGAAGTTCCCCTGGGTCTGCACGTTCAGCTCGTCCGTGCGGAACAGCTTCGCCACGAACGTGCGCGGGTCGCGCATGTCGATGACGTCGAAGCCGCGGCCCATCTCCGAGGAGTAGATGTAGCCGTTGTACCAGTAGGTCGACCAGGTGCCGCCGCCCGAGCCGTTGGCCATCGGGCCGCGCTCGAAGAAGCCGATCTCACGCGGCTTGCTCGAGTTGGTGAAGTCCCACACCGAGACGCCGCCCTGGTACCAGGACTGCACCATGATGTCCTTGCCGGGCACCGGGATCAGCGAACCGTTGTGCGCGACGCAGTTCTCCGTGTCGCCCTGCATGCGCGGGATCTTGTAGTAGGACTTGAAGACCAGCTTGCGGTTCTTGCCCTTGCCCACGATGTCGTAGATGCCGTTGGCGCCGCGGTTCGGGCCGATCTTCTCGTTGCACGTCGCCGCGCCGCCGCCACCGAGCTCGTCGGTGAAGACGACCTTGGTGCCGCTGTTGTTGAAGGTCGCCGAGTGCCAGAACGCGAAGTGCTTGTCGTCCTGGACGCGGTTGATCTCCACCAGGCTCTCGCGGTTGGAGATGTCCCAGAGGACGCCGTCACCCATGCACGCGCCGGCCGCGAGGTCGAGCTGCGGGTAGACGGTGATGTCGTGGCAACCGGTGGTGGCGGAGGTGTAGCCGGTCTCGATGTCGCCGGGCTGGCCGGGGTTGCCGCCGTCCGGGAACAGGACCGGCGCCTTGAGCAGCGAGGCCGAGGCCGGGTTGCGCACCGGGACCTTGACGATCGAGATCTTGTCGTGCGGAGGCTGGCAGTCCGGGAACGTGGCGTTGGGCGAGTAGGACGAGATGTAGAGGTAGACGCTCTTCTTGTCCTTGGCCGGCACCATCGTGTGGGTGTGCGAGCCGCAGTCGGTCTCGACGGCCGCGACGTACTTCGGGGCCTTCTTGTCGCTGATGTCGAAGACCTTGACGCCCTCCCACGACTCCTTGATCGTCGCGGGCTGGGCAACGCTGTTGCACGAGTTGTCGCTGCGCGACGAGTCGGTCGACAGGAACAGCAGGTTCCCGTACACCGAGATGTCGTTCTGCGAACCGGGGCAGAGGACCGAGCTCGTGATCTTCGGCGCCCGCGGGTTGCGGACGTCGTAGATGGTGAAGCCGTTGTAGTTGCCGACGAACGCGTAGTTGTCCTGGAACGCGATGTCGGTCTGGGTCGAGTCGAGCGGAGCCTGCTTGTCCAGGTGCGAGACCAGGACCATGTTGCGGCTGCGGCTGATCTCGTCGACGCCGGGAAGGCCGGTGGACCCGTCGGCCCGCGACTCGAGCTGGGCCTCGCTCAGCCCCTTGCCGTCGGCGGGAAGATCGGGCTCGGCGAACGCGGGCGCGGTCAACGTTGACAGCGTCAGCGTGAGAGCCCCCAGAATCGCGAAAGGCGTTCTACGCCGCCGGGCCGTTTCGCGTGAACTCACAGCTGTACCCCCTCGGTACGGGTTGGTGAGGGGGAGTATGACCCTTTCGCCTTGCTAAGGGCCAGCGTCTTTCGGAGGGTTCTGCACTCTTTGTCCACAGTTGAAACGTCGGACATACATCATGGAGTAATTGTCCGGTTTCGCGGTGTCACCGGCTGTATGCCACGTCGCGAGGCCTGGATCGGCGGGAGGCGGACTGTATTGTCCGAAGCATGCGTTCTGGGGTCCTGGTCTTCGTCGTGGCGGCCGCGTTGCTCGCCGGCTGCACGTCCGAGCCCGCCGCCGCACCGGTCATCGCGCCGGACACGCCCGGCGGCTCGGCGCCCACCGTCGCGCCCTCAGACGTGGCGGGCAGGGTCCAGGCACCGCCGAACGACGCCGACCGCGAGTACGTGGCGATGATGATCGCGCACCACGAGCAGGCGCTCGCGATGACGCGCTTCGCCCCCGATCGCGCGGAGAACGAGACGGTGAAGGGTCTGGCCGACCGCATCCGGTTCAGCCAGGAGCCGGAGATCGGCGCGATGAAGCAGTGGCAGCGGACGTTCAACGCCATTGGCACGCACGGCGACCACTCGTCGATGCCGGGCATGGCGACGCAGGACCAGTTGAACGCACTGGGTTCCGCGCGCGGCAAGGACTTCGACCGGATGTTCCTGGAACTGATGATCAAGCACCACGAGGGTGCGATCAAGATGGCGACCGACGTGCGCGGCTCCGGGACCAACGTTCAGGTCGAGGAGATGGCGGACGACGTGGTCGCCACCCAGGACGACGAGATCAAGAGGATGAGGAAGCTCCTGACGGAGCTGTAGGAACGTCTATTCGGTGCGCTGCCGCGGCAGAACCATGTCCTCCGCGTGCGTGAACCGCTCCGGCTCGTTGCCCGTGACCAGGCGTGCGATCGTGCGGTGGCCCTTGTGCGCCTCGCGGAACGCTTCGGAGGCGACCCACGCGCGGAAGGCGTCCTCCGACTCGAACTCGTTGACCGAGACGTACGGCTGGTCGTCCTGCGTCGGCTTGAGCAGCGTGCTGCGCAGCAGGCCGGGGACTCCGGGCAGGTGGGTGCGCATGTTGCCGCGGAAGTACCGCTCGAACTCCTCGGACATGTCCGGGTTCACGAACATCCGGTTGGTCGCGATGAACATGCTGGCCTCCCTGATCCCGACGCTCTGTCGGGAACTATTCCAACTCCCCGTCGGGAAATCAAGCGCGATACGATCCCGATGTGCCGAGGATCAGCGCAGACACCGTCGCGGAGCATCGCGCCAACCGGTTGCGCGCCCTGCTGGACGCCGGGCGCGACATCGTGGCGACCGAGGGAGCGGAGGCGCTGACGCTCGCGTCGCTCGCCAGACGCGTCGGGTTGTCGCGGCCGAGCCTCTACGAGTACTTCCGCTCGCGTGAGGAACTGGTCGCCGCGATCGTGTCGGACGCGCTGCCGGAGTGGGCGGACAAGCTGGAGGACGCGGTCAACGGCGCCTCGTCCGTGCCGGAGAAGATCGAGGCGTACCTGCGCACCGAGCTCGCGATCATCACCGACGGCAGCCACGGGGCGGTGGTGGCGCTGTCCGCGCACACGTTGCCGGACTCGTCGCGCGAGCAGATCAGGGCCGAGCACGAACGACTGCTGGCGCCGCTGGTCGGTGTCTTCCGGACGGCCGGGGTGGAGCGCGCGGCGCTGCGGGCGATGCTCGTGCACGCGATGGTCGAGGCGACGTCACGGATGATCACGCCGGGTCGCAACGAGCACAACGAGGCGGTCATCCGGACGTTGCTCGACCAGGTGGTGCACGGGCTGGACAAGCCCATCAGCTGAACGGCACGACCTCGCCGTGGCGGACCAGTTCGCCGTACTGCGCCGGCTCGAGCGGGCTGAGAGCGAGGTCCAGCAACGCCGTCGCGGCCTGGGCCGGGGTGGGCGCGGTGCTGACGTCCCACCACAGCGCGGACGTCGGTGTGTTGATCATTCCCGGGCACGTCGCGGCTATCAGGATGCCTTTGGCGAGGTCGCTTTCTCGGCGTTCGCTCGCGAGGACGCGCACGGCGGCGACCTGGCCGATCTTCGATGGAATGTTCACGAATCCCGGCCAGGCGCCTGCTTTCGTGCGGCCGTCCCTCACCGCGTCGCGCCAGCGGGCGACCTGCGCGTCCAGTTCGTCCAAAGAGGACGGCTTCGTGAAGTGCCCGTGCAGCACCGGTGCGAGGTGGTGGAGGGTGCCGAGCGAGCTGGCGACAACGATCAGCCTGCCGTTGTCGTTGAGCAGTGGGGCGAAGGCCTTCAGGAGCCTGGTGGTGCCGAAGTTGTTGACCTCGGTGTAGCCGTCGATGAACTCGCGAGGGTCGTCGTCGGGGCCGACGCGCATGACGGCGTTGCCGAAGACGACGTCGATTCCGCCGTGCCGGTCGTGGATCTGGGCGGCGAGCTTCGCGGCCGCGCCGGGGTCCGCGACGTCCAGGAGTTCGCCGCGGACCAGCGCGCCCCCGCCCGGCAGGGACTCCACCGCGGCGGTGATCTTCTCGACGTCCCGGCCGGTGAGGTAGACGGTGTCCGTGGGCTCCAGGCGGTGGGCGAGCCCTTCGACCAGTGCCAGGCCGAGGCCCTGGGTGGCGCCGGTGACCAGTGCGATCGTCATGTCTCAGGCTTTCGCGAGGAGGGTTTCGGAGTACGTCCACAGCCGGGCGGCGTTGTCCTGGTCGAGGGCGTAGCGGGCGACGCCGTGCAGCGGCGGGGCCTCGTCGCGGCGGTCGACGGTCGGGGTCTCGTTGCAGTCGTCGAAGTAGCGGCCGCCGATGCCCTCCAGCAGCGGTGAGGTGGCGAGCAGGACGGACGTCGCGGCGCCCTGTTCCGGCGTCTTGATCGTGCTGAGGTCGACGTCGCTCTCCTTGATGCCGAGGTGGGCCGACAGGTTCGTGAAGATGGCGCCGGGCATGAGGGCGTTCGCGGTGATGCCGTCCCCGGCCCAGCGGCGGGTCGCCTCGACCGCGAACAGGACGTTGGCGGTCTTGCTCTGGCCGTAGGCGGTCCACGCGTCGTAGGTGCGGAATCCGTAGTTGACGTCGTCGAAGACGACCGGCGAGAGCATGTGGCCGGTGGAGCTGACGACGACGATGCGCGCGTCGTTCGCCGCCTTGAGCGCCGGGTGCAGGCCGGTGGCCAGTGCGAAGTGGCCCAGGTGGTTGGTGGCGAACTGCCACTCCCAGCCCTGGTCGGTGTACCGCTCGGGGACGGCCATCACGCCGGCGTTGGCGATCAGGACGTGCAGCGGGCCGTCCCAGGCGCGGACGAACGCGTCGATGGAGGCGAGGTCGGTCAGGTCCAGCTTCGCGACGCGGACGTCGCCGCCGATGTCCCGCGCGGTCTTCTCGCCCGCGTCCGTGTTGCGGACGGCGAGGGTGACCTCGGCGCCTCTACCGGCCAGCGCACGTGCGGTCTCGACACCGATGCCGGAGGACGCCCCGGTCACGACCACGCGCCTTCCGGTCACGTCGATCCCCTCGGCGACCTCGGCGGCTGTACTGCTGAACCCGAACCCTGTTGTGATCACGTCTTCGACGCTAGGCTCGTTCGAGCTATGCGGGTAGCGAGAATTTGTCAAGAGGGGTATGCGTAAACGTCATGGCTCTGGGTGATGCCTCACTGGTGGCGCTGCGGGTGTTCCGCGAGGTGGCCGAGCGCGGCTCGCTGACCGCGGCGGCCGCTGTCCTGGGCTACACGCAGTCCGCCGCGTCCCGGCAGATCGCCGCTCTGGAACGGTCGGCCGGTGTCCCGTTGCTGGAGCGGCGGCATGACGGCGTGCGGCTCACCGCGGCTGGACGGCTCGTGTTGCGGCGTGCGGCCGTGGTCGTCGATCAGGTCGACGCGGGTGCGCGAGAGCTCGCGGGATTGCCTGAGGACGTGAGCACCGTGAGGCTCGGCTGGTTCGCGACGGCTGGGGCGTGGCTGCTCCCTCAGGCACTGACGGCGTTGGCGCGCACTCATCCGTCCATCACGGTCGTGACGCGTGAGGGGAGCACGCCGGCGTTGGTGCGCGCGCTGCGTGCGGGCACGGTGGACATCGCCTTGATCTCGTCGGCGCCGCCGTTCCGCGCTCCGGACGACGAGATTCCCGCGCTGGAGGTCGACACCCTCGTCGAACGCAGCCTGCGAGTGGCCGTACCTGCTACGCATCCGTTGGCGCGCAACGACTTCATCGACGTCGAAGACCTGCGGGGCCAGCGCTGGATCGCGGGGCCCGGCGATCCGTGGGTGATGGGGGTGTGGCCGGGGCTGGACGAACGGCCCGTCGTCGCGCACACCGCGCGGGACTGGCTGGCGAAGGTGCGGCTGGTCGCGGCCGGGCTCGGCATCACGACGATTCCCACGTCGCTGAGCGAGGTCGTTCCCGCCGGGGTGCGGATCCTGCCGGTGCGGGGTGGGCCCGCCGAACAGCGCCGGGTCCTGCTCGCCCGGCTGCCCGGACCACTGCCGGAACCGGTGGCGCGCCTGGCCGCCGCTCTGCGCGCCGCCGTTCTCGAGACTGACTGACGGCATCAACCGATCGGTTGATCCAGGTCGCGCTCGTTGTTCGATGATCTTCGGGCGCCGTTCTTCGACGCTGGTGGCATGGCAATCATCGAAGTGAGCGACCTCGGGAAGAGGTACGGGCCCCGCGTGGCGGTGGACTCCGTGTCGTTCGAGGTGGCCGAGGGGGAGATCTTCGGCGTGCTGGGCCCGAACGGGGCGGGCAAGACGACGACGGTGGAGTGCGTGGCCGGGCTGCGGACGCCGGACCGGGGGACCGTGTCGGTGCTGGGGCGGCGCCCCGCGGACGTCCGCGCGTCGATCGGGGTGCAGCTGCAGGACTCGGAACTGCCGGAGCGGATGCGGGTCAGCGAGGCGCTGGAGCTGTTCTCGTCGTTCTACCCGTCGCCCGCCGACTGGTCCGAGCGGCTCGGCCTGACCGAGCACCTGGGGGTGGAGTTCGGGCGGCTGTCGGGCGGCTTGAAGCAGCGGCTGTCGATCGCGCTGGCGCTGATCGGCTCGCCTCGGGTGGCGATCCTCGACGAGCTGACGACGGGGCTCGATCCGCAGGCGCGGCGGGACACGTGGTCGGTGATCGAGGAGGTGCGGGCGGCCGGCGTGACGATCCTGCTCGTCACGCACTTCATGGAGGAGGCGGAACGGCTCTGCGACCGGGTGGCGGTGTTCCGCGACGGGCGGATCGTCGCGCTGGACACGCCCTCCGCGCTGGTGTCGCGTGTGGACGGTGCCACGCGGGTGCGGTTCGTGCCGTCCGCCGCCCTGGACGTGTCGTTGCTGGAGGCGTTGCCGGAAGTGACCGCGGTGTCGTCGGTGGGGGAGCAGCTCGTGGTCAGCGGGTCGGAGGACCTGCTGCACGCGGTGACGTCCCTGCTGGCACGGCGGCAGGTCGTGGCGCGCCAGCTCCGCGTCGACCAGGTCTCGCTGGACGACGCCTACGTCGAACTCACCGGGGGTCGTGATGTTGAAGATCATTGAGATCGAGGCGCGGTTGTTCCTGCGCGACCGGCTGAACTCGTTGTTCGCGATCCTGTTCCCCAGCCTGTTGTTGCTGGTGCTGGGCGCGATTCCGGCGTTGCGCACGCCAGACGCGAACTTCGGCGGTCAGCGGTTCATCGACAGCTACGTGTCGGCGCTCGTCGTGTTCACGTTGGTGTTCATCGGCTTGCAACGGTTGCCCGCGGTCGTGGCCACGTATCGCGAGAAGGGCGTGCTGCGCCGGCTGTCCACCACGCCCATGCACCCGGCGCGGCTGCTGGCCGGTCAGATGGTGGTCAACTTCGTCGCGGTGATCTTGTCGGTGCTGCTCCTCATACTGGTGGGGTACGTCGTTTTCGGCGTCGACCTGCCTCACCATCCACTCGGCCTGGCGTGTGCCGTGGTGCTGGGAGGCGCGGGCACGTTCGCGCTGGGCCTGGTGATCGCCGCCTTGGCCCCGAACGCGCGATCGGCCGGTGGCTGGGCGACGGTGGTGTTCATGCTGCTGATGTTCTTCGGCGGCGTGTACCTGCCGCGGTTCATGCTGCCCTCGGTGATTCAGGCGATCGGGTCGTACACGCCTCCCGGTGTGGAGGCGTTGCAGCAGGCGTGGCTGGGTACCGCGCCGGACTGGAGGCATCTCGCGATCATGGGGCTGGTGAGCCTCGTGGCGGGTACGGTCGCGGCCAGAACTTTCCGGTGGGAGTAGCTCGTGGACATGGCCGCGTTGGACAGGTGGGAGCGCAGGCTCGTCGCGATCGCCCACGTGATCCCGTACTTCGTGCTGACGGTGACGACGGTGCTGTACGCGGTCTTCACCACGCAGTCGGCCCCGGAGCGCTGGTTCACCTACGGAGTGGTGGCGTGCTGCTTCGCGTGGATGGCGTGGTGGTTCACGCTGCATCCCGGATGGCGCGGCCGTCCGAAGCTCATGGCCGTGTTCATCGGTGGCATGGTCGTGTTCTACGCGGTGCTGGGCATGCAGGAGCACTGGTTCGGTGTCGTGTCCTACGCGCTGTACGTCTACGCGAGCGAGGTGTTGCGCGGTCGCTGGATGTTCATCGTGGTGGCGCTGACGGCGGTCTTGGCGGCGCTGTCGTTGTTCGGCGGCTACCCCCTCGACGCCCAGGCGGCGTTCTGGTTGCTGCTGGTCGTCTTCGTGGTGCTGGCGTGCACCTTCACGTACGTCGGCCACGTGACGACCGAACAGGCCCGGCTGCGCAAGGAACTCCTGGAGGAGAACCAGGGCCTGCACGCGCAGTTGCTGGTGCAGGCGCACGAGGCGGGCGTGCAGGACGAACGTCACCGCATGGCCGGGGAGATCCACGACACCTTGGCCCAGGGCCTGGCGGGCATCATCACGCAACTGTCCGCGGCGTCCGATGAGGACTGGGAGCGCCGCGTGGCGGTGGCGGCCGAGCTCGCGCGCTCGAACCTGGCCGAGGCCCGCCGCTCGGTGCACGCCCTGCAACCACCCGCCCTGGACTCGGCGGCCCTGCACGAGGCGCTGGACGACGTGGCGTCGGGCTGGTCGAAGCACAACGGCGTGCCGGTCTCGGTGACGCTGACCGGAGCCGTGCGCGAAATGCACCCGGAGGTGGAGGTCGCCTTGCTGCGCACCGCCCAGGAGGCCCTGGCGAACGTGGCGAAGCACGCCTCGGCGTCCCGCGTGGGCCTGACCCTGTCGTACATGGAGGACGTGGTGACGTTGGACGTGCGCGACGACGGCGTGGGCTTCGACCTCGCGCGCCCCTCGGACGGCTTCGGCCTGCCTGCGATGCGCCACCGCGTGCACCGCCTGTCCGGCGCGCTGTTCGTGGAGTCCGAACCGGGCGCGGGAACGGCGATCTCGGCACGGGTGCCGGCGTGATCCGGCTGGTCATCGTGGACGACCATCCGGTGGTCCGCGACGGGCTGCGCGGCATGCTGTCCGCCGCACCGGACTTCGAGGTGGTCGGCGAGGCCGCCTCGGGCGACGAGGCGGTGGCCGTGGTGACGGCGATGTCGCCGGACGTGGTCCTGATGGACCTGCGGATGCCGGGTTCCGATGGCCTGTCAGCGATCGAACGCCTCCGCACCCACCCGTGCCGCGTCCTGGTGCTCACCACCTACGACACGGACCGCGACGTCCTGCCGGCCATCAAGGCGGGCGCCACCGGCTACCTGCTGAAGGACACCCCGCGCGACGAACTGCAACGCGCGATCCGTGCCGCGCACGCGGGCGAGGCCGTCCTGTCACCCGCGGTGGCCACGCGCTTGCTGGGGCAGGTGCGGGAGCCCGCGCTGGAGCCGTTGTCCACGCGGGAGGTCGACGTGCTGGCGTTGGTGGCCAAGGGATCCACGAACCGTGCGGTGGCGGCGGCGCTGTTCATCAGCGAGGCGACGGTGAAGACCCACCTGCTGCACGTCTACGCCAAGCTCGGCGTGTCGGACCGGGCGGCGGCCGTGGCGGTGGCGTACGAACGCGGGTTGCTGAAGGGGAGTGGGCGCTGAGGAGAAGGTCCCGCGGCGGGACCACTTCGGTTGGTCCCGCCGCGTGCGGCAACTCCCCCTTGCCAGTGGCACCCCCCGTGCCACTCCCTCACCCCTCGCTGTGCAAGAACTCCCGCCAGTCGCCGAGATACGAGATGTCCCGGATGTCACCCGATCGGATCAACGGATCGACCATCGCGTCGCGCAGGACGGTCGCGAGGGCCGCGCTGCCGTCCTCCAGTTCGATGACGCCGATCTCCAGTTCGGCCGGCTCGGCTGGGACGAGGTGGTCGCGCAGGATCTTCAGCGGCAGGTCGTAGAGCTCACCGACGACCGAGGCCGAGCCCGACTCGTGCATCGCGGGGAACTTCCCCCGCACCGAGAAGTAGCGGTACTTGGCCGCACTGCGCGCCTGGCACACCATCGGCGTGCCCTGGAGTTGCGAGTGCAGCGGTCCGCCCCGCATGCCGCCGCCGTTGAGGAAGATCAGTGCCATGACTCTCCAGGGTTCGGTGGATGGGGGTGGACAGCGCCGACAACGGAAGACCGGTGCCGCCGTGGCGCACGGCCACGAGTTCGGCCGCGATCGACACCGCCGTCTCGGACGGGCTGCGGCCGCCGAGGTCGAGGCCGATGGGGGAACGGAGCCGCGCCAGCGACGCCTCGCCGACGCCCGCTTCTCGCAGTCGTTCGAGGCGCTCCGCGTGCGTGCGGCGGGAGCCCAGCGCGCCGACGAACGCCAACGGCCTCGCCAGCGCCTCCACGAGCACGGGGATGTCGAACTTCGGGTCGTGGGTCAGCACCACGACGGCGGTGGAGTCGTCGGTGTGGGTGGACGCGAGGTAGCGGTGCGGCCAGTCGACGACGACTGAGTGCGCCGCGGGGAAACGTGCGGGAGTGGCGAACACGGGTCGTGCGTCGCACACGGTCACGTGATAGCCGAGGAAACGCCCGATCTCGGCCACGGCGGCGGCGTGGTCGATGGCGCCGAACACCAGCAGACGCGGTGGTGGCGTCCACGACTCGGTGAACGTCCGTCCGTCGGCCTCGAACCGGACCGACACGGGGTGTCCGTCGACCGAGGCCTGAAGTGCCGCGCGCAACGACGGGCTGTCGCGCTGCACCAGCACGTCCAGCGAGCCGCCGCAGGTGAGGCCGACCGCGAACGCCGTGTCGTCGGAGTAGCCGAACGTGGCGAAAGCCGGTTCGGAGGTCTCCAGCACCTGGCACGCCAGGTCGTAGACCTCGGCCTCCACACAGCCGCCGGACACGCTGCCGATCACCTCGCCGGAGGGGCCGACGGCCATCGCGGCGCCGACCGGGCGGGGCGCGCTGCCGCGCACGGCCACCACCGAGGCGACCGCGAACCGGTCCCACGACAGCAAAGTCGGCGCCAGATCACGCATCGAGCCTCCCAATCGAGAAGAAGGGCTCGGCCGGGTGGCCGCCCGGCCGAGCCCTCAGGTCACTTGCCGGTGATCAGATCCACGCCGAAGTACACGGCGAACATCAGCGCCAGGCCGGTCATCAGCCAGCCGGGCCAGCGGCCCTTGCAGACGCGCAGCACGACGTAGGACACGAGGCCCGCGCCGATGCCGTTGGTGATGGAGTAGGTGAACGGGATGACGGCGATGGTCAGGAAGACCGGAATCGTGAAGTCCGTTTCCTGCCAGGGGATTCGGCGGATCTGGGTCATCATCAGGCCGCCGATCACCACCAGCGCGGGAGCCGCCGCCTGCGCGGGCACGACCGTCGCCAGCGGCGTGAAGAGCAGTGCCACCAGGAACAGTCCGCCGGTCACCACCGAGGCCAGGCCGGTTCGGGCGCCTTCGCCAACGCCCGCGGCCGACTCCAGGAACACGGTGTTCGGGGCGGACCCCGTGACGCCACCGGCGATCGCGCCGGCGCCGTCGACCATCAGGATCTTGCCCATGCCCTCGACGCGACCGTCCTTGGTGAGACCCGCCTCGTCGGAGACCGAGGTGATCGTGCCCATGGCGTCGAAGAAACCGGACAGCACCAGCGTGAACAGGAAGATCGTCGCCGCGATCACACCCGCGGACACGAAGCCGCCGAACAGGTCCACCCGCCCGAACAACCCGAAGTCCGGCGAGCTGACCACCGAGTCCGGCAGCGTGGGCGACACGAGTCCCCAGCCCTGCACGTCGAACGCGGCGTTCACACCGATCGCGACGACCGTGGCCACCACGATGCTGATCAGCACGGCACCGGGCACACCGCGCGCCATCAGCACGATCATCAGCAGCAGACCCAGGCAGAAGATCGCGATCGGCCAGCCGCTCAGGTGGCCGTCGACGCCCATCCGCACCGGCACCGTCGAGTGCGCGGCGTCCGGCGTGCGGGTCACGAAACCGGCGGAGACCAGTCCCACCAAAGCGATGTAGAGCCCGATGCCCACGGTGATCGCGATCTTCAACGGCTCCGGGATCGCGTTGATGATCCGCTCGCGGACGCCGGAGGCGGCCATGATCACGATGCAGACGCCCTCCAGCACCACGAGACCGAAGGCCTGCGCCCAGGTCATCGTCGGCGCCATCTGGAAGGCGACCACGCCGTTCACGCCGAGACCGGCGGCTATCGCCAGTGGAGCGTTGCCGACGAGTCCCATGAGGACGGTCATCACGCCGGCCGCCAGCGCGGTCGCGGTGGTGATTTCGGCGATGGTGAGTTTGGCGCCGGTGATGTCCGCGGACGCGCCGAGGATCAACGGGTTCAGCAGCACGATGTACGACATCGCGACGAACGTCGTGATACCGCCGCGCACTTCACGGCCGAACGTGCTGCCGCGTTCGGTGATGCGGAAGAACTGGTCGAGCGACGAAGTCGTCGGTCGGCTCCGTAACTGGGTCATGGATGGACGGCCTTTCCCATGCCGGTGGGCGCGTTCCAACGCCGGAACGCGTTTGTGCGATGCGAGCTCCGGTCAGCTAGACAGGCTTGTGGCCGTTAGTAATCGATACGAGTTGCGAGAGACGTCCACGCGGTAAACGGGGCGTTGTCCTCGCCTGTGGAGATCTGGTGTACCGGCAGGTCCCACTCGCTGCGGGACTTGCTGAAGAGTTCGTAGAACTCCCGGTCGTCGAAGCCGGCCGCCGCCGCGTCATCGCGGTCGGCGGCGTACACGACCTTGTCCACGCGCGCCCAGAGCGCGGCGGACAAGCACAAGGGGCACGGCTCGCACGAGGAGATCAACGTGCAGCCGGTCAAACGGAAGTCACCGAGCGCCTGGCAGGCAGCGCGGATCGCGACGACCTCGGCGTGGGCGGTCGGGTCGAGGTTCGGCGTCACCTGGTTCACGCCGGTGGCGATCACCTCGCCGTCGCGGACGATCATCGCGCCGAACGGGCCCCCACCGGAGGCCACGTTGCGGGTGGCCAGGTCGATGGTGGCGAGCAGATGTGCGTTCACAGCAACAAACTCCAGGTTCTAAGTACCGGTGAGGTGTTCCGGGCGGACCGGGACGCGGGTGAGCGCCAGGCCGGTCGCCGCGCGGATCGCCGCCACGATCGCCGGGGTCGACGAGATGGTGGGCGGTTCGCCGACGCCACGGATCCCGTACGGGGCGTGGGGATCGGCGAGCTCGAGCACGTCGATGCTCATCGGCGGCATGTCGAGCACGGTGGGGATGAGGTAGTCGGTGAACGACGGGTTGCGCACCTTGCCGCCGGAGGTCTGGATCTCCTCCATCACGGCGAGGCCGAGGCCCTGGGCGGAGCCGCCCTGGATCTGGCCGACCACGGCCTGCGGGTTCAGCGCCTTGCCGACGTCCTGCGCGCAGTCCAGCGACACGACGCGCACCAGGCCGAGATCGACGTCCACGTCGACGACGGCGCGGTGGGCGGCGAAACCGTACTGGACGTGCGCGTTGCCTTGTCCGGTCTCGGGATCGAGAGCCTCGGTCGCGCGGTGACGCCACTCGGTGGTCTCGTCGATCACCTCGTCGCCGATGTCCGTGCGACCGTCCAAACGCGACAGAACGAGCGCGCAGGCGGCCTTCACGGCGCCGCCGGTGACGTACGTCTGGCGCGAGGCCGAGGTCGAGCCGCCGTTGCCGATCGTGGTGTCCATCGGCAGCACGGTGACGCGCTCGATGCCGAGTTCGGTCCGCACGATCTGCTGCATGATCGTCACCAGGCCCTGGCCGACCTCGCAGGCGGCGGTGTGCACGGCGGCGGCCAGTTCCCCGTTGACCATCGACACCCGGACGCGCGCGGTCGAGTAGTCGTCGTAGCCCTCGGAGAAGCAGATGTTCTTGATGCCGACCGCGTAGCCGACGCCGCGGATGACGCCCTCGCCGTGCGTGGTGTTCGAGACGCCACCGGGCAGTTCGCGGATGTCGGAGGACGTCCCTGCGGGCAACGGCCTGTCCTGCACGAGCTTCAGCAGCTGCGCGACGGGTGCGGCCGAGTCGACGACCTGACCGGTCGGCATCACGGAACCCTCGGTCATCGCGTTGCGGATCCGGACGTCGACCGGGGACATGCCCAGCGCCTCCGCCAGCTTGTCCATCTGGGACTCGTAGGCGAAACCTGCCTGCACAGCACCGAATCCGCGCATCGCGCCACACGGCGGGTTGTTCGTGTAGAGGCCATAGGCGTCGATCGTGACGTTGTCGACCTCGTACGGACCCACGCCCAGCGTCGCCGCGTTGGCCACGACAGCGGGCGTCGAGGACGCGTACGCGCCACCGTCGAGGTACATGCGAGTGCGGACGTAGACGAGTTTGCCGGTGTGGTCGGCGCCGTGCTCGTAGTACAGCACGGCCGGGTGCCGGTGCACGTGACCGTAGAACGACTCTTCGCGGTTGTAGACCATCTTCACCGGCTTGCCGGTGTACAGGGCCAGCAGACACGCGTGCACCTGCATCGACAGGTCCTCACGGCCACCGAACGCACCGCCGACGCCGGACAGCGTCAGCCGCACCTGCTCCTGCGGCAGGCCCAGCGCGGCCGCGATCTGGTCGCGGTCGACGTGCAGCCACTGCGTCGCGATGTAGAGATCGACCGAACCGTCCGTCGCCGGCACCGCGAGCCCGGACTCCGGCCCGAGGAACGCCTGGTCCTGCATCCCGACCTCGTACCGGCCGGTCACCACGACCTCGGCCTCGACGTCCTGCGAACCGCGCCGGATCGGCACGTGCCGCACCAGGTTCCCGCCGGGGTGCAACGGGGTGTCCTCGGCCGCGGTCTCCATGTCCACCACGGGTTCCAGCACGTCGTAGGTCACGACGATCTTCTTCATCGCCCGCAGCGCGGTCTCCGGGTGGTCGGCGCCGACCAGCGCGATCGGCTCGCCCTGGTAGCGCACGACGTCCACGGCCAGCACCGGCTGGTCCTTGTGCTCCAGCCCGTACAGGTTGCGGCCGGGCACGTCCGAGTGCGTCAGCACCGCGTACACGCCCGGCACCTTCAACGCTTCAGTGATGTCGACCGACGTGATGCGGGCATACGGGTGCGGCGAACGCAGCGTCGCGCCCCAGATCATGTCCTCGTGCCACAGGTCGGACGCGTAGGCGAACTCGCCGCGCACCTTCAGGTTGCCGTCCGGGCGCTGCGGCGACGTCCCGATGCCACCCGAGACCGCGGAGGTGAGTTCGGCCGGAGTGAGGGTCATCGCGCTGCCTCCTGGAGCTTGGCGCCGGCCGCGGACAGGTCACGCGCCAGCTCGTCGGTCGACGCCGTGAGCAGGACACCGTCCCGCACCACGACCTCACCGCCGACGATCAACAGTTTCAACGGCGGGGGAGTGCCGAGCACCAGTGCCGCCACCGGGTCCGCGATCCCCGCGTAGTCCATTCCGGACAGGTCCCACACGGCGAGGTCCGCGACCTTGCCCGGCTCGATCGAGCCCAGCGCGTCCGCGCGGCCCAGTACCTGGGCGCCGCCCATCGTGCCCATCCACAACGCCCTGCGAGCGTCCATCGCGCCCGGACCGCCCCGCTGACGTGCCTGGTAGAGCGCCGAACGCAGCTCGACGACCAGTCCACCGTCCTCATTGGACGCGGCACCGTCGACGCCGAGACCGACCGGCGCGCCGGCGTCCAGCAGGTCGCGGACCGGCGCGATCCCGGTGCCCAGCCGCCCGTTGGACGTCGGGCAGTGCGCGGAACCGGTCCTGGTCGCTCCCAGCCGCTTCACCGCGTCGCCGTTGAGGTGCACGGTGTGCGCGAGCCACACGTCCGGACCCAGCCAGCCGAGCTGCTCGGCGTACTCGGTCGGCGTGCACCCGTTCTCCGCCTGGCACTGCTCTTCCTCGTCCAGGGTCTCGGCGAGGTGCGTGTGCAGCCGGACGTCGTGGCGGCGAGCGAGAGCCGCGGCGCCGGTCATGAGTTCGCGCGACACCGAGAACGGCGAGCACGGACCCACGGCCACGCGCACGAGCGCGTCGTCGGCGGTGGAGTGGTAGTCGCCGATCGCCTGCTCGGTCGCGATCAGCGCGGCCTCGGTCTCCTCGACCAGGTTGTCCGGCGGCAACCCGCCGTGCGACTGGCCCCGGTCCATCGAGCCGCGGATCGCCTCCAGGCGGATCCCGATCCGCCGCCCCGCCGAGACCAGCGCGTCGAAGACGTCGCCGCCACCGGACGGGAAGACGTAGTGGTGGTCGGCGGCGAGCGTGCAGCCCGTCAACGCCAGTCGCGCCAGCCCTGCCGACGCCGCCGCGTGCGTAACGGTGTCGTCGAGCCCGCGCCACACCGGGTACAGCGTGGTCAGCCACTCGAACAGCGTGGCGTCGGTCGCGAGCCCGCGCGTCGCCCACTGGTAGAGGTGGTGGTGCGTGTTGATCAGCCCCGGCGTCACCAGGCACGACGACGCGTCGACGTAGGTGTGCGACTCGTAGGGCCGAGGCGCCGGGCCGGATCCGACGGACCGGATCCGCCCGCCGTCGATGACGACGTGCCCGGACAGGTGCTCGGTCCCGGCCTCGTCCACAGTGGACACCGCGCAGCGGTCGAGGACGATCATCGGCGCGCCGCCGCCAGTCGCACGGCGTCCAGGATCTTCTCGTACCCCGTGCAGCGGCACAGGTTTCCGGCCAGCGCCTCGCGGATCTCCGGATCCGACGGGTTCGGCACGCGGTCCAGCAGATCGTGCGCCTGCACCACGAGACCCGGCGTGCAGAAGCCGCACTGCACCGCGCCCGCCTCGACGAACGCCTCCTGCACGGGGTCCAGCACGTCGCCGTCCGCGAGTCCCTCGACCGTCGTCACCTCGCGGTCCTGCGCCTGCCCTGCCGCGACCAGGCACGCGCACACCGGCACCTTGTCCAGGTACACCGTGCACGAACCGCATTCGCCCTGCTCGCAGGCGTTCTTCGAGCCGGGCAGTCCGAGCCGCTCGCGCAGCATGAACAGCAGCGACTCGCCTTCCCACACGTCGTCGGCCTGGCGCTGCTCGCCGTTGACCGTCACGTTCACGCGCATGCTCGCTCCCCATCAAGAAGTTCCTGCCAGGCCCAGCCCAGCGTCCGGCGGGCCATCACGGCCAAGGCGTGCTTGCGGTAGGCCGCCGAGCCGCGCACGTCGTCGATCGGTGACGCGGCCTGGGAGACCAGCTCCCCGAACTCGCGCTTCACGGAGTCCAGCAACGGCTTGGGGTTGCGGAAGTCCAGCGCCGAGGCCAGGAACTGCTCGGCGTCGTGCGCGTGCCGTGGTGTCGGAGCGGCGGACCCGACCGCCGCGCCCACCCGGTTCTCCTCGGGGAACAACGAGATCCCGAACGAGCACACCGCGATCACCATGGCGTTGCGCGTGCCGACCTTCGAGAACTGCTGTGGCCCCTTGGCAGGCGTCAGGTGAACCGCGACGATCAGTTCGTCCTGCTCCAGCGCGTTCCGCTTGACCCCCAGGTAGAACTCGGCGGCCGGGATCATCCGAGTGCCGCGCACGGAGGCCACCTCGATGACCGCGTCGGAGGCCAGCAGCACCGGGTGCGTGTCCCCGGCGGGGGAGGCCGCGCCGAGGTTGCCGCCGACCGTGCCGCGGTTGCGGATCTGCGGCGACCCGACCGTTCGTGCGGCCATCGCCAGACCCGGCAGCTGCGCGCCCAGTTCGTCGATGATCCGCACGTACGGCACGCCGGCGCCGACGCGCAGCCCGTCGGACCACTGCTGGAGCTCGGGAATCCGGGTCAGGTCCAGGAGGGCGGAGGGCCTGCGGTGGTCGTAGTTCAGCTCCACCATGACGTCCGTGCCACCGGCGATCGGCACGGCGTCAGGGCGTTCCGCCTTGAGCTCCAACGCCTCCGCAAGCGTTTCCGGTCGAAGGAAGTCCATCGTCAGCTACCTCGGTAGGTGGAGTAGGCGAACGGCGACAGCAGCAACGGCACGTGGTAGTGCTGCGCCGGATCGGAGTAGTCGAAGGTGAGCACGACCTCGGGGAAGAACGGCGCCGCCTCCGAGGTGTCGAACACCAGCCGGTAGACCCCGGCCTCCAGACCTTCACCCCATCCGGTGATCCGGCCATCGGTGTTCGTCTCGGCGTGCGCCACCTCGGTCCCGTCGCGGCGTTGCAGCGACACGGTGATGCCCGCGAACGGCCTGCCGCGCGCCGCGTCCAGCACGTGCGTGGAGATCGTCACTCGCCCTCCCATCTGGTTGTGAGCCAGTACACAGACCTAGAGGTACACACCTCTACGGCGGGACACATGAATCAGGAGGCTCCTACAGGTAACGAATTTGTGCTTTCCTACAAACACGAACGGACGAAAGTGACCTCTCATGTTGTTGCTGCGGACGTTGCTGCAGATGCCGGAACTGCGCCTGAGCCTGCACACCGGTGAAGACCAGCTCGACCGCACCGTCACCCGTGTGTACGGAACGGAGCTGCCCGACCCCAGCCGGTACCTGTCCGGCGGGGAGCTCGTGCTGTCCGGCCTGCTCTGGCACCACGGCCCGCAGGACTCCGAGACGTTCGTCCGCTCCCTCGCCTCGGCCCGCGTAGCCGGTCTGGCCGCGTCCGAGACCGAGAACCGCGCGCTGCCCGACGACCTGGTCGACGCCTGCCTGCGCCACCACGTGCCGCTGCTGGAGGTGCCGGTCGACCTCTCGTTCGCGACCATCACCGAACGCGTCTCGATGGAACTCGTCGGCCTCTCCCGCCACCGCCGCCTGCTCAACGTCGTCGCGGAGGGCTCAGGCCTGCCCGCGCTGCTGCTGGCGGGCAGCCACGAACTCGGCGCCTCCTGCTGGGTGCTGTCCACCACCGGCCGCGTCGTCGCGGGCGGCGAACTGCGCGAGCGGGTCGCGCTGGTGAAGGAGTTCCTGCAGGCCGACCGCCTCCCGAAGACGGTCAGGGGCATGACCCTGGTCCCCGTCTCCGAACGCGGCGGCAACCGGCTCACCAGCTGGATCCTCGTCGTCGGCGGCTCGGTACAACCGGAGGCCGCCGCCGAACTGGCGTCGCTGGTGGGGCTGGAACGACTGCGCGAGGCCCAGGGCCGCCAGATCGAGAACCGCACCGCCGCACCACTCGTGTCCGCGGTGCTGAGCGGATCGGCCGACCTGGAGTCCCGGCTGGCGGCCGCCGGACTGGAGAGCGCCCAGCTGCGGGTGATCAGCGCCGTCACCTCCGACCAGCGGACGGAACTCGCGGCGGCGGTGCTGGAGGAGGCACTGCCCCAGGCCCTCGTGACACCGGTCGGCGACACCGTCTACGCGGTGGCCAAGGCCGGCGACTCGGTGCCCGACGACGTCCGCGAGGCGATGCGCGTGATGGAACCGGGCCTCGGCTCGTCCCGCGTGCTCGTCGGCATCAGCTCACCGGTCACGTCCCGCGGACTGCGCGGCGCCGCAGAGGAAGCCACGCACGCGCGTCGGCTGGGAGAGCGCCGTGGCGGCCGCACGTGTGTGGTGGCGGGCGAGGAGATCGCACTGCACCAACTGCTGCTCGCGGGCGTGCCGGAGGAACTGCGCGCGTCGTTGCGGCGACGGCTCCTCGGCCCGGTGCTGGATTACGACGCCGAGCACGGGTCGGATCTCGTGGGCACGTTGAAGGTGTTCCTCGACTGTTCTGGTTCGTGGACCGCGGCGGCGGGCAAGTTGCACGTCCACGTGAACACGTTGCGGTATCGGGTGGGGCGCGTGGAGGACCTGCTCGGCGCCGACCTGGCGGAGTTCGAGGCACGCGTGGACCTCTTCCTGGCGTTGCAGTCGGGGTAGCTTGGACCGGTGCCCGAACATCGGCCGATAGAACGAATCGCGGCCGACCTTCGTCGTGTGCGCCGGGTGCGGGCCTCCTTCGAGCCCGGGGCGTCCGCGATCAAGAAGATCGGCGCTCGTCAGGCCTATGACGCGCTGCTCGTCCAGGCCTGCACCGCGTTGGGCGTCGAGCACCGGTTGCGTTTGTTGCCAGAGGGAATGGACCGCGAGATCGAGCGGTTGCGGGTCGAGGAATGCCTCAGACACCACGGGTTGTCACTCTGATGGCTGATGCTTCTTGAGCCTTCAGGCTGATGCCGGAGCACCTCCCCGCTTCCTACCGTTCGGGACATGAAGACCGCTGCCTTACTCGTGGGCCTGCTGCTGGCCGGAAGCGCCGGCTGTGCGGCAGCGCCCAACATCCGCGTGGTGGTCGAGGGAACCGGCACGACCGACCGGCTCACCTACACGTTTCCCGGTGAGGAGGAACGGACGCTGCGCAACCCCGACCTGCCGTTCGAGCGCATGGGCAAGCGCAAGGGGAGGGTCGTCATCCGGCTGGAGGGCGTGCACGGCGAGCTCACCTGCAAGATCATCGTCAACGGCCGGCAGGTTCGTTCCTCGACGTCGAAGACAGGGGCCGCGCTCACGTGCGATCACTCGATGGCCGTCTGATGTAAGACGAGGAAAGCCCGTAGCTTCAACGTGTCGGGGAGGTACGGGTTGATGAGTGACGTACTGGCTGTCAGAGCCACAGGGGTCATCAGGGGCAGGAACGACGTACCGCCGCGGTTCCGGCCGCCCGCGCCGCCGCGGCACTTCGTGGGGCGGGACGCCGAGCTGGCGGGCATCAGGGCCGGGGTGACGGTGCTGCACGGCGCGAGCGGGGTGGGGAAGACCGCGCTCGCGTTGAAGTGGTTGCGGGAGCGGGGATCCGGCGACCAGCTCTACCTCGATCTCGCCGCGCACGACCTCAGTCAGGTGTTGCGGGCGTTCGGGTTGGACGTCGAGACCGGTGACGAGCCGGCGGTCTTCCGGAGTCTGGTCACGTTGCGGCAGTTCACCCTGTTGCTGGACAACGCGGACTCCGCCGAGCAGGTGACGCCGCTGCTGCCCGCCTCGGGCACGGTGCTCGTCACGAGCCGTTCGAGGCTGGGTCTCGCGCAGGCGCAGGAGATCGGCGTCGAGCCGCTGGCCGACGACGGGCGGCTCGGGCCGTTGCTCGATCGGTCCTATGTGGAGCTTCCGGAACGGCAGGCTCGGCTCTACCGGCTGTGCGCGTGGGAGCCGGACGCGTTCGGGGTGCCGGTGGCGGCGGCGATCGCGGGCGAGGCCGACTGCGACGTCGAGGACGCGCTGGACGACCTGGTGGAGAAGTCGTTGCTGACCGAGGTCGGGGACTACGCGTTTCGCTTCCATGACCTCGTGCGTGCTCATGCGCGCGCAAAGCGCTATCAATCGTAAAAAGGGTGCACGGCCGTTTAACGCAAAGCATTCCTTCTAACGAAGATCGTTGGCGGTAAAGGGTTGTCCACAGCGACCCGTCCCTTTCGGGAATCCGAATTGGTCATATCCTTTGCGTCATGCCGAAGGATTTCCGGGCCACGACGCTCGAACGCGCCATCGGGCGGCAGCTGGCCGGGTGGCGCGACGAGCGCGAGCTGAGCCTCACCGAGGCCGGTCAGCGCGTGGGTTTCAGCAGTGCCAAGCTGTCCATGATGGAGAACGCGGTGCAGCCGTCGGCGCCCGTGGACGTCATGGCGCTCGGTTACGTCTACAAAGTGCCGACTCCGGAATGGCAGGCCGTGGTGTTGCGCGCGCAGTACGCGGAACGGGTCCGGGCGCGTTCCAGCGGCGACGGCCCGAACTTCGATCCGGCGGCCGACTTCGCGAATCTGGTGTTCGAGGCGACGTTGTTGCGCGCGTTCACGACGGATCTCGTTCCGTCGGTGTTCCAGCTTCCGGGATACACGAACGCGGTTCTGCAGGACGACGATCCGGTGCGGACGGCGCGGCTCGCGATGGTGCGGGAGGCGTGGGCGACGCGGCTGACCGACAGGGATCCCCTGGCGGTGCAAACCGTGTTCCCGGAGGCGGTGCTGCGGCAGGTGGTCGGCGGGCCGCGGGTGATGAAGGCGCAGCTGCTGCACCTGATGGAGGTCAGCGAGCACGAGACGGTGACCCTGCGGGTGGTGCCGAGGGGCGCGGGGGCGTATCCGGCGATGGGGTCGCCGTTCACGTTGCTCGGGTTCCCGCATCGGCAGCACAACGACGTGGCGTACCTGGAGACGTTCATCAAGGGGGAGTACGTCGAGGAGCCTGGGCTGACCGAGCAGTGCGCCTCGCGGTTCGAGAGCCTGCAGGACAGGGCGCTCGGCACCGGCGAGTCGCTGGAACTCATCGCCGAGGCCGCCGCTGACCTGTAGAGATGTCGGATTCCTGAGAAATCTCCTGTTCGGCCGCCAGCAGGGGAAGGATCAGGACGCATCCCAACCCGACAAGGAGGCGGCATGTACCGCAGATTCGGTGTCCTGCTCGCGGCGGTCCTGGGCATCACGCTCACCGTCGCGGCGCCGGCCACCGCGGACGGTTCCCGGCACTTCCCGACCGAGTTCTCCCTGCCCAACGGGTGGCAACCCGAAGGCATCGCGATCAGCGGCACCACGGCCTACTTCGGGTCGCGGGCCACCGGGTCGATCTACGCGGCGGACCTGCGCACCGGCAAGGGCAAGGTGCTGGCCGAGGGGCCCGGCACGCCGTCACTCGGTCTGAAGGTCGACAACCGCAAACGGCTGTGGGTCTCGGGTGGCACGGGCGGCGACGCACGGGTCTACGACACGCGCACGGGCGCGTTGCTGGCGAAGTTCCAGTTCGCCACCGCGGACACGTTCGTCAACGACGTCGTGCTGACCGACAAGTCGGCGTGGTTCACCGACTCGCGCAAGGCGGTGCTCTACGAGGTGCCGCTGAACCTCAAGCCGCACCGGACGCTCGCGCTGACCGGCGACCTCGTCGTCACCCCCGGCGCGACGAACCTCAACGGCATCGTCACCGGGCTCGACGGCGGCCTGATCGTCGTGCAGAGCAACACCGGAAAGCTCTTCCGGATCGATCCCCGGAGCGGCAAATCGACCGAGATCAATTTGAGCGGTCAAACACTCACCAATGGCGACGGTCTGTTGCGTGAGGGACGGCAGTTGTACGTGGTGCAAAACCGGCTGAACAAAGTCGCGCGCTACACGCTCAGTCGTGATGGCGCGACGCTCGCGGCGGAACGCACGGACGCGCGGTTCGACGTTCCCACGACGGTCGCCGCGTTCGGCAAGCGCCTCTACCTGCCGAATGCCCGGTTCAGCACGCCTCCGACGCCCGAGACGACTTACAACGTCGTCGCGGTGGAGCGCCCGTAGAACGAACGACAGAACTAGCCCGTACGGGGGTTCTCACAAGGCAAGAACCCCCGTACTGGGTGTTGCTCCAGTCACTCGACTGGGTAGCCTGCGACCGCGTACTGCGTGTGATCGCTGTCATTGGGTAACGATGATCTCTCCCCGTAACCTAAATGCAGCCGAAGGAGTTAGTTGGGTTACCCGCAGCGCTAGCCGTGGGACACAGGAGACCGTGAGAGCGCTGTGAACGAGAAGAGCGGTTACACACCGACCAACTACCGGACCATTCGGTCCCGGCTGGCCGGTGTCGTGGTCGTTCCCAGCGTGGTCCTGCTGGTCATGTGGGCCGTTTTCTCCTCGTACACCCTTTTTGACGGTTTCTACATGCGGTCGGTCGCCGCCGGGGTGAAGGGCGCGACCATCCCGTCCGTCGAGGCGCTCGCGGGGCTGCAGAAGGAACGCCAGCTGACCCTCGAGGTCCTCAGCAGCGTCGGGGGCGTCGACAAGACCGGGTTGAAACGGCAGCAGGGCGTCACCGACGAAGCCGTGCGCAAGATGAAGGACGCGTTCACCGAACTCTCCGAGAGCGCGCCCCAGGACACGCTCGACCGGATCAACGCCCTCAACTCGGTGCTGAACGAGCTGCCGCAACAGCGCACGCGCATCGACTCGGGATCGGCGAACCCGCAGGCCGTCTACGACTACTACAACAGCCTGCTCGACTCGGGCGTCGCGCTGCTCGCCCGGCAGGCGCGCCTCGTGCCCGACTCGGAGGCGAGCCAGGCGAACGTCCAGGCCGTCACGATCTTCCAGGCCGCCGACTGGCTCTCGCGCGGTGCCACGATCGGCTCGCGCGGGCTGCTCAACGGCCGGTTCACCCCGGCCGAACGGGTCGAGTTCGCCCGGCTGGTCGGCGCGTACCACTCGAGTCTCGACGCAACGATCCCGTTTGCGCTGGAGCAGCCGCGCTCGCTGTACGACGCGCTGCGCGGCAGCACCGAGTACCGGTCGCTGCTCGACCTCGAAGGCCGGATCATCAACTCCGACGCGACGGTGACCGACGAGCAGTGGCGCGGGGTGGCCGCGCCGGTGCACGACAACCTCGTCGGGCTCGCCGTCACGCAGGCCCGCAACGCCGCCGATCTCGGTCTCGACAAGGCCAACAGCCGGGTCGCCGCGGTGCTCATCGGCAGCCTGATCGCGTTGCTCGCGGTCGTCGTCGGCATCGTGCTGGCGTTGCGCATCTCGAACCGGCTCGTGTCGCGGGCCCTGGTCACGCGGCTGGCGTCGCTGCGGGAGGACACGCTGCGGCTCGCGCAGGAACGGCTGCCGCACATCGTGGCCCGGCTGCGCGGCGGCGAGCAGGTCGACGTCCACCGCGACATGCCGCCGCTCGACTACGGCAACGACGAGATCGGCCAGGTCGCGGACGCGTTCAACGCAGCCCAGTACACGGCGGTCGCGGCGGCGGTGAAGGAGACGCAGGCACGCGAGGGCGTGAACCGGGTCTTCCTCGACATCGCGCACCGCAACCAGGGCCTGGTGCACCGGCAGATCAAGATCCTCGACAAGCTGGAGCGCGAGGAGGAGCACCCCGAGCGGCTCGACTCGCTGTTCCAGCTCGACCACCTGGCCACCCGCGCCCGCCGCAACGCGGAGAACCTGATCATCCTCGCCGGGGAACAGCCGGGCAGGCAGTGGCGCAAGCCGGTGCGCCTGAGCGACGTCCTGCGGTCCGCGGTCGCCGAGACCGAGCAGTACGTCCGCGTCAGGGTCAACCCGGTGCCGGACCGCGCGCTGGTCGGCGTGGCCGTCGCCGACACCATCCACCTGCTCGCGGAACTCGTCGACAACGCGACGGCGTTCTCCTCGCCGCGCTCCGAGGTGATCGTCCACTCCAACGCCGTGCCACACGGGATCGTGATCGAGATCGAGGATCACGGCCTCGGCATGACGCAGGAGGAGCGCCTGCAGGCCAACGCGAAGCTCTCCAACCCGCCCGACTTCGAGACGATGGCGTTCCGGGGGGAGTCCCGGCTGGGGCTGTTCGTCGTCGCCCGGCTCGCCGCCCGGCGCGGCATCAAGGTGGAGCTGCGCGACTCGCCCTACGGCGGCACGGTCGCGTTGTGCGTGCTGCCGCCGAACATCGTCGCCCCGCACAACACCGCCGGCGACATCACCGAGACCACGCAGATGCCGGTGCAGTCGTTCCACGACACGTACCACGGCCACGGCGCGGACCACCCGAGCTTTCCCGTGAAGGTGAATCCCGAAGTGCACGAGGCACTGAACGCGGGGCTGAAGGCGCTCGTAGAACCTGATATGAGCGCAGTTGCCCCCGCGGCCGTGTCCGCAGCAGAAGCATCGGTGGAGGAACCGACCCCCGCGGCACCTCCGGCTCAGGACGGGAAGGCACCCCTTCCCCGCAGGAAGAAGCGGCAGAACCTCGCGCCGCAGCTCATGCAGTCCTCGGAGGAGCCGCCACCCGCCGAGCCGGTGACCGGCGAAAGGCTGGCCGAGCGGTCCCGTGACGGACTGGCCGCGTTCCAGCGCGGCACCCGTGACGCCCGGCTGACCGACGACTGGAGATCAGAAGGAGCCCCCTCGTCATGAAGGACAACGCAAGCCAGCACGGCGAACTGAACTGGTTGCTGGAAGACCTGATCCAGCGAGTGGTCGGCGCCCGCCACGCGGTCGTGCTGTCGGCGGACGGACTCCTGCTCGGCCGCTCGGCCGGGCTGTCCCGCGACGACTCGGAGCACCTGTCCGCGATGGCGTCGGCGTTCCAGTCGCTCGCCCGCGGCACCGGCCGGCACTTCGGAGGTGGAGCCGTCCGGCAGACGATCGTGGAGATGGAACACGCGTATCTTTTTGTGACGGCGGCCGGTCACGGTGCCTGCCTGGCCGTGCTGGGCGAGGAGGACGCGGACATGGGCATGATCGCGTACGAGATGAACATGCTGGTCAAGAGGGTGGGTACGTACCTGTCGTCGGCTCCGCGCCAGGAGACGGCGACCGTGCCCTCGGCGCGCGAGTCGCGCTGATGACCGGGCGCGACGACTGGTGGTACGACGAGGCCGCGGGACCGTTGGTGCGGCCCTACGCGATGGTGCGCGGCCGCACCCGGCCGAACGCGCCTGACCTTCATCTCGTGACGCAGGTCCGAGCGTCCTCGTTTGCGTCCGACCAGACGTCGCTGATGGTCGAACATCGCGAGATCATGGCACTGTGCGCACGCCCGCTCTCGGTCGCCGAGGTCGCCGCTTACCTCGACGTGCCGCTCGTCGTGGTGAAGGTCCTGCTGTCGGACCTCATCGAGCGTGGTGACGTGCTCGTGCAGAACTCCACCCCCAAGATTCCCGACAGGGATCTCCTGCAGGCCGTACTGGATGGTGTTCGTGGGATCTGATGGCCTGATCGTGCCTACCGCGGTCAAGATCGTCATCGCGGGCGGGTTCGGCACCGGCAAGACCACCATGGTCGCGTCGGTGTCCGAGATCCCGCCTCTTCGGACCGAGGAACTGCTCACCGAGGCCGGTGTGCACGTCGACGACCTCGCCGGCATCGAGGGCAAGGACACCACCACCGTCGCCCTCGACTTCGGCCGCATCACCATCAACACCAAGGTGGTGCTCTACCTGTTCGGCACGCCGGGCCAGAACAGGTTCTGGTTCATGTGGGACGAACTCGCCACCGGTGCCATCGGCGCCGTGGTGCTGGTGGACACGCGCCGGCTCGACTCGTCGTTCCCCTCGATCGACTTCTTCGAGCACCGCGGGATCCCGTTCATCGTCGCCGTGAACTGCTTCGACGGGTCGCAGATGTACACGGTGGACGAGGTCCGGCACGCCCTGGACCTGGACGAGGCGATCCCGGTGCTGCTGTGCGACGCACGCGATCGGGAGTCCTCGAAGGCCGTGCTGGTCGGGCTGATCCAGCACTCGATGAACCGGCTGGCCGCGGTCTAGCGATCGCTCACGTGGTGCGCGTCCGCGGGCCAGGAACCCTCGCGGACGACGTGCTCGGCGATCCTCAGCGCCTCGTCGATCGGCACGGTGTCCGCGTCCGGGTACGCGTCGTTCTGCCCGTTGGAGAGCACGAAACCGTCACTGGAGCCGGTGGCTACCGGGTCTGTCGCGTGTTCACCGGGGTCGCCTTCGCCGTCGAGCAGCATGACCATCGCGCGTTCGGTGTTGGTCACGAAGGCGAGCATCCGGCCGGACTCGCTGGTCAGCCACGTTTCGAGGTGTCCGGCGCTGATCCGCGCGCGAAGAACGGCGCCCGTCTCGTCCGATGCGAGAGGGGCGCCGTCCACGGTCCAGGTTTCGGTCACTTCGCGTAGTTGTGGAATCCGCGTCCGGACTTCTTGCCCAGCAGGCCCGCGTCCACCATGCGCAGCAGCAGCGGCGGCGGCGAGTACAGCGGCTCCTTGAACTCGTCGTACATCGACTCGGCGATGGCCTTCGTGGTGTCGAGGCCGATCAGGTCGGTGAGGCGCAGCGGACCCATCGGGTGCGCGCAGCCGAGCACCATGCCGTTGTCGATGTCGTCGGCCGAGGCGAAGCCGGACTCCAGCATGCGGATCGAGGAGAGCAGGTAGGGGATCAGCAGCGCGTTGACCACGAAGCCGGCGCGGTCCTGCGAGCGGATGACCTCCTTGCCCAGGGTGGCGCGCACGAACGCCTCGGCGCGGACCTGGGTGGTGGCGCCGGTCAGCAGCGACGGCACGATCTCCACGAGCTTGAGCACCGGCACCGGGTTGAAGAAGTGCACGCCGATGACCTGCTCGGGACGGCCGGTGGCCATGCCCAGCTTCATGATCGGGATGGACGACGTGTTGGACGCGAAGATGGCGTCCTCGTCCTTCACGACCTTGTCGAGCGTGGTGAAGACGTCGGTCTTGATCTGCTCGTTCTCGGCGACCGCCTCGACCACGAACTGCCGGTCGGCGAACTCGCCCATGTCCGTGGTGAACCGGATGCGCCCCAGGGCGGCGTCGCGGTCCTCCTCGCTGAGCTTGCCCGACTTGACGCCCCTGGCCAGCGAGGTGGCGATCCGCCCCTGCGCTGCCTCGGCCGCACCCGCGTTGACCTCGGCGACGATGACGTCGAGGCCGGCACGGGCACTCACCTCGGCGATTCCGGAGCCCATGAGGCCGGAACCGACGACTCCCACACGTTGAATGTCACTCACCTGCCCGATCCTGCCACGACCTGCTCGAAACGAGGTCGCGGAGCGTCTCCTGGACGGTGGCCGCGTAGTCGCCGACCGGCCGGTAGCCGAGCGCGAGAGCGGCAGAGGTGTCCAGGACGAAGCCGCGGTGCCACGGGTGGCGACCGGCCTGGTCGTGGTCCAGCAGGATCTCGTGCCACTCGTGGCCGAGCGAGCCCGCGATGATCCGGGAGATCTCCAGGCCGTTCGGGGCGTCCGGGTCGGCGGCGTTCAGCACGCGCGCGCCGGGGTGCAGGGCGGCGGTCTCGATCAGCGCGGCGAGGTTCGCGGCGGCGGTCGGGTGGTCGACGCCTTGACCGCGCGACGCCAGCACGACGACCTTGTTCCCGGCGAGGATCCGTTCGACGAAGTACCGCTCCAGCGGCCGCTTGTTGCCCGGACCGTGCACTTTGGACGGTCGCAGCACGGTGACCGGGAGTCCGCTGTCGAGCAACGTCCGCTCCGCCGCCACCTTGTTCGGCCCGTATCCCTCGCGGGTGAACGGGTCCGAGTCGAGCGGCGCGAGCGTCGGCTGGTCCTCGGTCACCGGGGCGTCGAAGCGCGGCGGCTCGGAGGAGTTCGCGTGGCGTCCGTGGGAGTCCACGTAGACGGCCTTGGCGGAGATCATCACGGTCGAGACCGCCTTGCGTGCCAACGGCATCAGCGTGCGTGCGTCGGTGGCCGAGTAGCACAGGGTGTCGACCAGGAGGTCCGCGCCGTCGCCCATCGCCGCGGCCAGCGCCTCGGGATCGCCGCGGTCCACCTCACGGCCAGGGGCGTCGACGGTCCAGCCGGCCTCCCGCAGACGCCGAGCGGCGGCACGGCCGATGAGGCCCGTGCCGCCGAGGATCAACGCTCGTCTGCTCATTCGAGCATCACATCAGAGACCGAGGCCGAGGCCTTCGGTCAGGCCGCCGACGCCGTCGAGCAGGTCGAGGTCGGTGACGCCACCGAGCACGTCGCCGCCGAGCACGTTGCCGACGGTGCCGTCGGCGACGCCGTGGACGGTGTCGTGCACGCCGCTGACCGGCGCGACGTCCGGGACGACCTCGTGGACCACGTCGGTGACGGTCGTGACGTCGGTGGTGAGGGCGCCGACCACGCCGGGCACGCCGTCGACGGAGACGACGTCGGTCACGCCGGTGACGGTGCCGAGGACGCCGTGGACGTCCGCCACGCCGGTCACGCCGGTGACCGTGCCGAGCACGTCGCCGGTGCCGGCGAGGCCCGTGACACCGGACAGGTCGGTGACGTTGCCGAGGTCGGTGATGCCGCCGAGGTCCGAGACGTTGGCCAGACCGGCCACGTCGCCGATGCCGGGGACGACGCCGGTGACGCCGTCGAGGGTGCTCGACACGTCGCAGTGACCGGACAGGTCGCCGGCGAGGCCGTTGACGGAGTCGAGGTTCGCGAGGCCGCCGAGGGCGTTGTAGGACGAGAGGCCGTCGACGTCCGCGATCGAGGCGGCGTCGAGCACCAGCGGGAGGATCTCCTGGACGTCACCGGGGGTGATGTCGCTCAGACCGCAGGAGCTGAGGACGCCTTCGGGGTCGAGGTCGAACGCAGACAGGGCCGCCGGGTCGTTCAGGAGGTTCAGGGCGAACTCCTGCAGCGTGGCCGGCTGGGCCTCCTGCGGCACGGCCGCCGGGGTGGCCGGGGCGGGCGCGGCGGGCTGAACGGGCTGCTGCGGGGTGGCCTGGATCATGGGAGTGGGGCTCCTACGGCGTTCGGGGGATGTCGTCAGGAACCGTATTGAGATCGACTTCCCCCGGCATCGGGTGTGATCCCCAGATCTCGGACGGGTGAGCTCCCTAGGGGCTGATGGTCACCCGTTAGGGGGATGCTCCGCCACGTTAGGGGCACCGAACGGCGGCACGGCCGACGAGGCCCGTGCCGCCGGGGATCGATCACACCGAGTCGAGATCCCGTTCGATCGCGGCCAGTTCCTCCGGCGTGCCCTGGACCTTGGGGCCGGTGAACCACTTCCGCGCGGACACGAGCCACCAGACGCCCGCGAACCCGAGCACGACCAGCACGGCGATCGGCGTGTAGTTGAACGTCTTCGCCGTCACCGGACTGGCCTGGGGCAGCATGAACAGCACGGTGATGAACAGGACCCACGCCACCGCGACGACGCCGATGGGCCTGCTCCACTTGCCGAGGTGCCACGGCCCGCGCTGGAACCGGTCGCCCTGCAGCAGCCGCAGCAGCGTCGGCAGCACGTACGCGATGTAGAGGCCGATCACCGCGATCGACGTGACCGCCGCGTACGCCGTCGCGTTCCACAGGTACGGCAGGCCGAGCACGAACGCGCCACCCGCCGCCAGCCAGATCGCGTTGGTGGGCGTCCGGGTGCGCTTGTTGATCTTGTGCCAGAACCGCGACGCCGGCAGCGCGCCGTCACGGGAGAACGCGTAGATCATCCGCGAGTTCGCGGTCACCGACGACATGCCGCAGAACAGCTGCGCGCCGATCGCGATCAGCAGCAACAGCTTGCCGCCGGTCACGCCCAGGGCGTCGATGAAGATCTGCGCCGGGGGCACGCCCGTCGAGCTCGCGATGGCGCCGTCGTAGTCGCGGATCGCGAACGTGATGCCGACCAGCAGCACCCAGCCCGCGATGAGCGACACCACGATCGACATCACGATGCCGCGCGGTCCGCTGCGGGCCGCGTCGTGCGTCTCCTCGGTCATGTGCGCCGAGGCGTCGTAGCCGGTGAAGGTGTACTGCGCCAGCAGAAGCCCGAGCATGCCGACGTAGAACGCCGACGACCAGCCGGTGTTGTTGACGAAGTGCGTGAAGACCCACGACGCGGACTGGTGCTCCGACGGCAGGATCACCAACGCGCCGACGATGACCACCACGCCGACGATGTGCCACCACACGCTGATGTCGTTCAGCAGCGAGACGAGCTTGACGCCGAACGTGTTGAGCAGCCCGTGCAGCACGAGGACGATGCCGAAGATCAGGATCGTGTGCGGGGGCGTGGCCGCGAAGCCGAACTGCAGGTCGAGGAACGCGTTGATGAAGAACGCCGCGCCGAAGTCGATGCCCGCGGTCACCGCGACCTGGCCGAGGAAGTTGAACCAGCCGGTGAACCACGACCAGGCGGCGCCGTTGCTGGGCGCGAGCTTCGCCGCCCAGTAGTACAGCCCGCCCGCCGTCGGGAAGCTCGAGCAGACCTCCGCCATCGCCAGGCCGACGATCAGCGTCATCAGGCCGACGAACGGCCAGCCCCACACGATCAGCGCGGGACCACCTGTGTTCATGCCGAAGCCGTACAGGGTGAGGCAGCCGGAGAGGATCGAGATGATCGTGAACGACACCGCGAAGTTGGAGAAGCCGGACATCGTCCGGGAGAGCTCCTGCGCATAGCCGAGCTCGTGCAGCCGCTGCTCGTCGGCCGACCGTGAGGGGGTGGGGGGACTGTCTGCATCGTGACTCATCGGCGTCCTCCTCAATTGGACTCCGTCCAGTCCTTTAGACGGTGGTCGAGGGTGGCGCTCGCCACCCAGCGGTGTCAAGATGGTGCCGCCAATGGCTCGCAGACATACCTTTGGAGGAACGCGGAGATGCTGACCGTCGAGGAGTTGCGCGAGGCCGTGGACAGCGGTGAGATCGACACCGTCCTGGTCGCGATCGTGGACATGCAGGGTCGCCTGCAGGGCAAGCGTTGCGCCGCGCAGTACTTCCTCGACGAGGTCCTCGGGCACTCCGCGGAGGGCTGCAACTACCTGCTCGCCGTCGACGTCGAGATGAACCCGGTCAGCGGCTTCGAGATGTCGAGCTGGGAGCGCGGGTACGGCGACTTCGTGATGAAGCCGGACCTCGAGACGCTGCGGCGCGTGCCGTGGCAGGAGGGCACCGCGCTCGTCATGTGCGACGTGGTCTGGGAGAACGGCGACCCGGTCGTCGCCTCGCCGCGGCAGGTCCTGCGCAAGCAGCTCGACCGGCTGGCCGCGCTGGGACTGGACTGCTACGTCGGCACCGAGCTGGAGTTCATCCTCTTCGACGACACCTACGAGCAGGCGTGGAACGCCGGCTACCGCAACCTCACGCCGTCGAACCAGTACAACGTCGACTACTCGTTGCTCGGCACCGCGCGCGTGGAACCGTTGCTGCGGGCCATCCGCAACGGCATGACGGGCGCGGGCATGGTCGTCGAGTCGGCCAAGGGCGAGTGCAACCCCGGCCAGCACGAGATCGCGTTCAAGTACACGACGGCGCTGCGCACGTGCGACCAGCACGCCATCTACAAGAACGGTTCCAAGGAGATCGCGTCGCAGCAGGGCAAGGCGCTCACGTTCATGGCGAAGTACAACGAACGCGAGGGCAACTCCTGCCACATTCACCTCTCCTTGCGCTCCAAGGAAGGCGAGGCGGTCTTCGCCGAGGGCCACGGCATGTCGCAGCTGATGAAGCACTTCCTCGCGGGCCAGCTGGCCGGGCTGCGGGAGCTCACCTACTTCCTCGCTCCGAACATCAACTCCTACAAGCGCTTCGTGAAGGGCTCGTTCGCGCCGACCGCGGTGGCGTGGGGCCGCGACAACCGCACGTGCGCGCTGCGGGTCGTCGGCCACGGCCACGGGCTGCGGTTCGAGAACCGGGTCCCCGGCGGTGACGTGAACCCGTACCTCGCGGTGGCGGCGCTGATCGCGGCCGGCCTGCACGGCGTCGAGCAGGAGCTGGAGCTGGAGGACGAGTTCGTCGGCAACGCCTACGCGTCCGACCGGCCGACGGTGCCCACGACGCTCAAGGAGTCGGCGGAACTGCTGTCGGGCAGCACGATCGCGCGCGAGGCGTTCGGCGAGGACGTCATCGCGCACTACCTCAACGCCGCCAAGGTCGAGCTGGACGCGTTCGAGGCGGCGATCACGGACTGGGAGAAGGTGCGCGGGTTTGAGCGCCTCTAAGCCACTCATCGGCATCAGCACGTACCTGGAGCGCACGCGCTTCGGGCTCTGGGACGTGGAAGCGGCGGTGCTCTACCGCGGCTACCTCGACTGCGTCGTCGAGGCGGGCGGCAACCCCGTCATGCTGCCGCCGGTCGGCACCTGGAACGCCGAGACCATCGGGTTCCTCGACGGTCTGGTGATCGCGGGCGGCGCGGACATCGACCCCGCCGCCTACGGTGCCGAGAAGCACGAACGGACCGGCGAACCGAGCCGCGCCCGCGACGACGCCGAGTTCGCGCTCGTCGAGGCCGCGCTGAAGCTCGACCTGCCGGTGCTCGGCGTGTGCCGCGGCATGCAGGTGCTCAACGTGGCCCTCGGCGGCACGCTGCACCAGCACATCGAGGGCCACAACGAGGCACCGGGCGTGTTCGGGAGCACCGACATCACGGTCGCCGCCGACACCCAGCTGCACACGATCCTGGGCGATCGAACGACCGTTCAATGCCATCACCACCAGTCGCTGGACCGCGTGGCGGACGGGTTGCGCGTCACCGCGAAGGCACCCGACGGGACCGCGGAAGCCGTTGAACTGGAAGGCGCGCGGTTCGTCGTCGGCGTGCAGTCGCACCCGGAGCAGGACATCGAGGACCTGAGGCTTTTCGAAGCTCTCGTAGCCGCTGCAAGGAGCAAAGCGTCGTGACCTTTGACGTCATCAACCCCGCCACCGAGAAGATCGTGCGGTCCGTGCCGCACACCACTCTCGGCGACACCGACGCGGCGATCGGCCGGGCGCAGAAGGCGTTCGAGAGCTGGCGGAACGTCGCTCCCGGCGATCGAGCCAGGCTGCTGCGGAAGTTCGCGGAGATCGTCGACGCGCACGTCGAGGAACTCGCCCGGCTGGAGGTCGAGAACTCCGGGCACACCATCGGCAACGCGCGCTGGGAGGCGGGCAACGTCCGCGACGTGCTCCAGTACTACTCGGCTGCCCCGGAACGCTTGTTCGGCAAGCAGATCCCGGTCGCGGGCGGGCTCGACGTCACGTTCCACGAACCGCTCGGCGTCGTCGGCGTGATCGTGCCGTGGAACTTCCCGATGCCGATCGCGGGCTGGGGCTTCGCGCCCGCGCTCGCGGCCGGCAACACGGTGGTCCTGAAGCCCGCCGAGGTGACGCCGCTGACCGCGATCCGGCTCGGTGAGCTGGCGCTGGAGGCGGGCATCCCGGAGGGCGTGTTCCAGGTCCTGCCGGGCAAGGGCAGCGTCGTCGGCAACCGGTTCGTCACGCATCCGTTGGTGCGCAAGGTCGTCTTCACCGGCTCGACCGAGGTCGGCAAGCAGATCATGGCGGGCTGCGCGGACCAGGTGAAGCGGGTGACCCTGGAGCTGGGCGGCAAGTCGGCCAACATCGTCTTCGCGGACTCCGACCTGGAGAAGGCCGCCGCCACGGCGCCGTACGGGGTGTTCGACAACGCCGGGCAGGACTGCTGCGCCCGGTCGCGAATCCTCGTGCAGACGAGCGTCTACGACAGGTTCATGGAACTGCTGGAGCCCGCCGTCAAGGGCGTCAAGGTCGGCGAGCCCGGCGACGAGGCGACCGAGATGGGGCCGCTCATCACCGCGGCGCACCTGGACAAGGTCGCGTCTTACGTCCCAGACGACACCCACGTCGCGTTCCGCGGATCGTCGCCGGACGGACCCGGTTTCTGGTTCCCGCCCACGGTTCTGACGCCGCCCGCCGGCCACGTGACGGTCACCGAGGAGATCTTCGGACCGGTCGTCGTCGTGCTCCCGTTCACCGACGAGGCCGACGCGATCCGGATCGCGAACGACTCGGAGTACGGGCTGTCCGGCTCGATCTGGACGAACGACGTCGGCCGCGCGATCCGCGTCTCGCGCGCGGTCGAGGCCGGGAACCTGTCGGTGAACTCGCATTCGTCCGTCCGCTACTGGACGCCGTTCGGTGGCGTGAAGCAGTCGGGCCTGGGGCGCGAACTCGGCCCCGACGCGCTCGACTCGTTCACCGAAGTCAAGAACGTCTTCATCGCTACCTGATTCCAGGCGAACCCGAGGAGAACAACAGATGGTGCAGCGACTCGAAGGCCGCGTGGCCGTCGTGACGGGTGGCGGCAGCGGTATCGGACTCGCGACCGTGCGCAGGTTCGCGAGCGAGGGCGCGAAGGTCGTCGTCGCCGATCTCGACCCCGCGTCGGGCAAAGCCGCCGCGGACGAGGTGAGCGGACTGTTCGTCCAGGTCGACGTGACCGACGAGGAACAGGTCAAAGCGCTGTTCCAGACCACTGTGGACACTTACGGCAAGCTGGACATCGCGTTCAACAACGCCGGTATCTCGCCGCCCGACGACGACTCGATCCTCACGACGGGCCTCGAGGCGTGGGAACGCGTGCAGAAGGTGAACCTCACGTCGGTTTATTTGTGTTGCAAGTACGCGCTTCCGCACATGCAGGCCAACGGCAAGGGCTCGATCATCAACACCGCGTCGTTCGTCGCGACGATGGGCGCGGCGACGTCGCAGATCTCCTACACGGCGTCGAAGGGCGGCGTGCTCGCGATGTCGCGTGAGCTCGGTGTGCAGTTCGCCCGCGAGGGCATCCGCGTCAACGCCCTGTCTCCCGGCCCGGTCAACACGCCGCTGTTGCGGGAACTGTTCGCGAAGGACCCGGAGCGGGCCGCGCGGCGCCTGGTTCACGTACCGCTCGGTCGGTTCGCCGAACCTGAGGAAATCGCGGCGGCGGTCGCGTTTCTGGCGTCCGACGACTCGTCGTTCATGACGGCGTCGAACTTCCTCGTGGACGGCGGCATCGCCGGCGCGTACGTGACACCGCTCTAGATGATGGAGCACGCGCAGGAGGCGTTGTTCCGCCCGGTGCGGGCGGGCAACGCCTTCGAGGAGACCGTCGAACGGCTCATGCAGTCCATCCGGCTCGGCGTCGTCGCGCCGGGGGAGAAGCTGCCGTCCGAACGGGAACTGGCCACCCGGCTCGGCGTGAGCCGGGTGACTGTGCGCGAGGCCATCAGGTCGTTGCAGGAGAACCATTACGTCGAGTCCCGAAGGGGACGCTACGGCGGCACGTTCGTCAACGAGGTGCTGCCGAAGTCCGCTCCCGGCAAGGAGTTCGGCGACCTCCACGACGTGCTGACGTTGCGGAAGGTGCTGGAGACGGGCGCCGCGGAGACGGCGGCGGGACGGTCGCTGGGGCCCGCCGAACGACGCGGACTGCGGGCGCGACTGGAAGAAGCCTCCACCTCATCGCTCGTGGAATATCGGCGCAAGGACTCGCGGCTGCACCTGGCGATCGCCGAGGCCACCGGGTCCGCGGCCCTCACCGCCGCCGTCGCCGAGTCGCGGATGCGCGCCAACGAGCTGCTGGACCACATCCCGCTGCTCGAACCGAACCTCGCGCACTCCAACGCCCAGCACGAGCGCATCATCGCCTCCATTTTGGACGGAGACCCCACGACGGCACGGCAGGCCATGGCCGAACACCTGGACGGAACGGCGTCGTTGTTGCGCGGCTTCTTGGTCTGACCGGTCAGACTCCCGCGAACGCAGCAGTGTGGAAAGCTGACGAACATGAACCGGACCACCTGAAAACGTTTACAAGTCCAAATGTCCTGTTGTCATGCACATTCCGCATGGAACAACACTTGGCGTAAGGCTTTCGGACGGTTACCGTCCGAAACCTCGGGGACTTGCAGCGCAAGGAGCTGTTGATGCCAGGGTTGCGCAAGGTGTTTCGCGACGCCATGGGCAAGGTGCACTCACTCCGTGTCTTGTCCGAAGCGGGCATGGTGAGTCTCACGAACGTCAAGATGTCCGTGCAGGCTTTGAGAGAGGTCCAGGTCTGGGGGCCGAACGTGACGGCGCTGCGCCGTTCCGTCCGGCTGAATCCGGACGGCGTCGCGATCGTCGACGAACGTGGTTCGGTGACGTACAGACAACTCGACCGGCGTTCCAATGCCATCGCACAGGGATTGCGCGCGCTGGGGGTGCAGCACACGCACGTCGTCGCGCTGATGTGCCGCAACCACCGCGGCACGGTCGAGTCGCTGCTGGCGTGCGCGAAACTGGGTGTGCGCGTACTCCTGGTGAACACGGGATTCGGCGCACCGGTCGTCATGGATCTCCTGCAACGTGAACGCGCGTCGCTCGTCATTCACGATGAGGAGTTCACGCCGCTGTTCCACCAGTTGCCGCCGTCGATTCCGCGCTGGCTCGCGTGGTCGCGCGACGGACTGGACCGCCGCACGCCGACGCTGGACCAGTTGGTGGCCAAGGCGCCGCGCGGAGAGCTGGAACCGCCGCGCGAACCGGGTGTCGTGATCCAGCTGACGTCCGGCACCACCGGCACCCCCAAGGGCACCGCCCGCGAGATCAAGTCGGTGCTGACCGCGTCGGACTTCCTCGACCGCATCCCGATGCACTCCGGCGAGTCGACGTTCATCGCCGCGCCGATCTTCCACTCCGTCGGCTACTCGCACCTGACGCTCGCGATGTCGCTGGGTTCGCGCGCGGTGCTGCACCGCCGCTTCGACCCGCGCAAGACGCTGTGGTCGGTGCAGGGCCAGCGCTGCACGACGCTCGTCCTGGTGCCGACGATGCTGCAACGGATCATGGAACTCGAACGCCACGTGATCGACTCGTTCGACCTGTCGCACCTGGCCGTCGTGTTCTCCTCGGGCGCGCCGATCTCACCGGACCTGGTCGAACGCACCCAGGCCGTCCTCGGCCCGGTGCTCTACAACCTCTACGGCTCAACGGAAGTGGCCGTCGCCACCGTCGCCACGCCGGAGGACCTCGCGGCCGCGCCGTCCAGCGTCGGCCTGCCACCGCACAACTGCGTCGTGCGCATCTACGACGCCGAGGGCAACCGCATCACGCGCTCGTTCGTGACGGGCAAGATCTACGTGCGCGGCTCGCTGACCGTCGACCTCTACACGGACGGCACGCAGAAGGAGTCCATCGACGGACTCGTCGCGACCGGCGACCTCGGCCACTTCGACCCCAGCGGCCGGCTGTACTTCGACGGCCGCGAGGACGACATGATCGTGTCCGGCGGCGAGAACGTGTACCCGGTCGAGGTCGAGAACCTGCTGATGACGCACTACCGCGTGCGCGACGCGGCGGTGCTCGGCGTGCCGGATCCCGAGTACGGGCAACGGTTGCGCGCGTTCGTCGTGCCGGTCGCGGGCGCGCGGATCGACGTGCGGGAGCTGCGCGAGTTCGTGCGCACGAGGCTGGCGCGGCACAAGGTTCCGCGCGAGGTCGTGGTCGTGCCGCAGCTGCCGCGCAACGCGACCGGGAAGGTGATGCGGCGTCAGCTGCTGGCGATCCGGCTGGGACCGCAGCCCCACTGAGGCATGGGCGGAACGCACGCCACCGCAGAACGAGGGGGACTAATTCCGGCGGGGCGCGCGTTCCGGGTTTTGGGGAGCGCGTGACTCACGGCGTCGGGGATCGGGTCGTGAGTCACGCGCTCGGTCGGGTCACCGCTCGAAGCGGTCGCCGGGACGGCCTTCACCGAACGGGCCGCGCTGGTCACCGCGGTCGCCGCCGCGGGCAGGGCCGCGATCGGGTCCGCGCTCGCCGCGCTCGTACATCCGCACGTGGCCGGGGCCGCCCCGGTCGTCGAAGCGGTTGGCCGCGACGGCTCCCACGATGCCGCCGCCGAGGACGAGACCCAGCAGACCCACGGCCACCAGTTGGGTGGCGCGGTGGCCCGCGAAACGCCTCGCCCGGCCACGGGGTGCCGGTACCGCGGCCGAAGGGGTCGCCGCCGGAGGGGGCGGTGGGCCCGCCGGAGCCTCCGCGGCCGTCGCCGTCTGCTGCGGGGCCGCTGGTGCCGCGGGGGAGTCCGCCGCGGTCGTCGCCTGCTGGTCCGCTGCCTGCTGCTGCTGTGCCGCCGGGGTGGCCGGGAGCTCGGCGGTCTGCTGCTGGCCAGGCGTGGCCGGTGCTTCGGCCGGCAGCGGGGTCGTGGCCTGGTCCGGCGCGGGCTGGGCCGCCCGCGGATCGTTCTTGGACGGCTCCTGCGGTGGAGGCGTCTGTCCCTGCTCGCTCATGTCCTCAACGATGCGCCGTCCGGCTGAGCTGTGGCTGACAGCCACCTGTTCGTTTCCTGAAGCCCTGCGGGATCCCTCAGCGAGTTCATGACAGGCCTGGAACCAGCGAAAACGTGCCGCTGGTCGGCATAGGTGGCGCCGAAGAGCTCGTCGTCCAGGACGCCCGTCCACAGGAAGTGCAACGTCGTGCGCGTGCCGTCGCGGGCGTCCCGCCGTGCGTAGTGGTCGCGCAGGTCGGCGTAGAGCAGGCGCAGTTCGTCCCGGTTGGACTCGGTGAGGCGGACCGGGCATTCGACGACCAGGTCGGACATGATCGATGCTCCATTCGGCGGGCCGGGTGACAACAGGGTGCTCGCCCGAGGCGCTTGGACGCATCCGAAAAACCACTCAGAAGCGCGTACGTAGGTGTCGCGGACGGAATCCGCTTGCGCCCACCGGCTTCAATCGGAGCATGGAACTCGTACCTCTGCGCCCTGAGTTCGCCGCCGAGATGGCCGCCGCCGGAGCGAACGACGACGAGGTCAACCGGCTCACCGGTACTCACGGGACGTTCACGCTGGAGGATTACGAGGCGTACATCGAGCGCACCCTGAACGACCCGGACCGCTACACCCGTGCGATAACCGAGGACGGGAAGTTCCTCGGCGAGGTCGTGCTCACCATCAATCCGCACAACAGGTCGGCGGGCATGCGGATCGCGTTGTGGGGTGGTTTCGGCAAGGGCTACGGATCGATCGCGATCAGGCACGTGCTGGACCACGCGTTCAACGAGCGCGACCTCCACCGGGTGGACCTGGAGGTGTACGACTTCAACGACCGGGCCATCCACGTCTACAAGAAGCTCGGCTTCCGCGAGGAGGGCCGGCTGAGGGACGCCCTGCTCTGGGACGGCGTCTTCCACGACGCGATCGTCATGTCCATCTTGAGCACCGATAACATCTGATCCGCAATCCCCATCTTCGAACGTAGGAGTCATCGTGTCCGAGTCGCGCCCAGCAGTCGCCCAGAACCCGCCGCGCGTGGTGGTTCCGGCTGGGACGACGGCGGGCACGGCCGTGCGCGAAGCCGGTCTGCCGGGCAAGGGTTCCGACGCGATCGTCGTCGTGAAGGACGCCGAGGGCCACCTGCGCGACCTGTCGTGGACCCCGCAGGTCGACGTCGAGGTCGAGGCCGTCGCGGCCGACACCGAGGACGGCCGCAGCGTCCTGCGCCACTCCGCCGCGCACGTGCTGGCGCAGGCCGTGCAGCAGCAGTTCCCCGAGGCCAAGCTCGGCATCGGCCCGCCCGTGAAGGACGGCTTCTACTACGACTTCCAGGTCGAGAAGCCCTTCACGCCCGAGGACCTGCAGGCGCTCGAGAAGCGCATGAAGCAGATCATCAAGTCCTCGCAGCGGTTCTCGCGCCGGGTGGTCGAGTCGATCGACTCCGCGAAGGCCGAGCTCGCGTCCGAGCCGTTCAAGCTGGAGCTCGTCGACATCAAGAGCGACGTCGACACCAGCGAGATCATGGAGGTCGGCGGCGGCGAGCTGACGATCTACGACAACCTCGACCCGCGCTCCGGTGAGCAGGTCTGGGGCGACCTGTGCCGCGGCCCGCACGTGCCGACCACCAAGCACATCCCGGCGTTCAAGCTGACCCGCGTGGCCGCCGCGTACTGGCGTGGCAACGAGAACAACCCGCAGTTGCAGCGCATCTACGGCACCGCGTGGGAGTCGCAGGAGGCGCAGGACCTCTACCTGGAGCGCCTGGCCGAGGCCGAGCGCCGCGACCACCGCAAGCTCGGCGTGGAGCTCGACCTGTTCTCGTTCCCGGACGAGATCGGCTCCGGCCTCGCGGTGTTCCACCCCAAGGGCGGCATCATCCGCAAGGCGATGGAGGACTACTCCCGCCAGCGCCACACCGAGGCGGGCTACGAGTTCGTCTACTCGCCGCACATCACCAAGGGCAAGCTGTTCGAGGTCTCCGGTCACCTGGACTGGTACAAGGACGGCATGTACCCGGCGATGCACCTCGACGCCGAGTTCAACGAGGACGGCACGGTCCGCAAGCCCGGCCAGGACTACTACCTCAAGCCGATGAACTGCCCGTTCCACGACCTGATCTTCAAGTCGCGCGGCCGTTCGTACCGCGAGCTCCCGCTGCGCATGTTCGAGTTCGGCTCGGTGTACCGCTACGAGAAGTCCGGCGTGGTGCACGGCCTGACCAGGGTGCGCGGCATGACGCAGGACGACGCGCACATCTTCTGCGCTCGCGACCAGGTCCGCGACGAGCTGAAGTCGCTGCTGACGTTCGTGCTGGACCTGCTGCGCGACTACGGCCTCGACGACTTCTACCTGGAGCTGTCGACCAAGAACCCGGAGAAGTTCGTCGGCCCGGACGACATCTGGGAGGAGGCGACGGCGACGCTCGCCTCCGTGGCCGAGGAGTCCGGCCTGGAGCTCGTGCCCGACCCCGGTGGCGCCGCGTTCTACGGCCCGAAGATCTCCGTGCAGGCCCGCGACGCCCTGGGGCGCACCTGGCAGATGTCGACGATCCAGCTCGACTTCATGCTGCCGGAGAAGTTCGAACTGGAGTACACCGGCCCGGACGGCTCCCGCCAGCGCCCTGTCATGATCCACCGCGCCCTGTTCGGCACGGTCGAGCGCTTCTTCGGCGTGCTGACCGAGCACTACGCGGGCGCGTTCCCGGCGTGGCTCGCGCCGGTGCAGGTCATGGGCATCCCGGTGACGTCCGAGAACGCCGACCACCTGTTCGCGGTGCGCGAGGTGCTGAAGAAGGCCGGCATCCGGGTCGACGTGGACGCCTCCGACGACCGCATGCAGAAGAAGATCCGCAACCACACCATGCAGAAGGTGCCGTTCATGCTCCTGGCCGGTGCCAAGGACGTGGAGGCGAACGCGGTGTCGTTCCGGTTCCGCGACGGCACGCAGATCAACGGTGTGCCGGTGGAGCGGGCCGTCGAGCAGATCGTCGACTGGGTCGGCCGTCGCGAGAACGCCTCGCCCACGGCGGAACTGCTCTCGTGACGCCTGAGTTCTCCGAGCAGGACGGTGTGGGGGTCCACGACGCGTTGCAGCGTCTGTGGACCCCGCACCGCCTGTCGTACGTCCAGGGCGCGGGCAAGGCGCACGGCGACGAGCCGGAGGGCTGCCCGTTCTGCCGGGTCGTGTCCCTGGACGACGAGGCAGGACTGATCATCGCGCGCGGGGCCGAGGTCTTCGCACTGCTGAACCTGTACCCGTACAACCCCGGCCACCTGATGGTGCTGCCGTACCGGCACGTGGCCGACTACACCGAGCTCACCGTCGCCGAGACCGCGGAGATCGCCGCGTTCACGCAGAAGGCCATGAAGGTCGCGCGGCACGTGGCGGCGCCGCACGGGTTCAACATCGGCATGAACCAGGGCGTCGTCGCCGGCGCCGGGATCGCCGCCCACCTGCACCAGCACGTGGTGCCGCGGTGGGGCGGGGACGCGAACTTCATGCCGGTCATCGGGCACACCAAGGTCCTGCCGCAGCTGCTGGGGGAGACCCGGCAGCTGCTGGCCGACGGCTGGAAGGCCGTCGACTGATCGTTTTCCGACGCTTATCTGTTGACTTTCGATAGGTCACGAGCGACAGTCGTCCCATGCCTCGACTGCTGTTGCCCCTGGTGGCCTGTGTCCTCGTCGTCGCGCTCGGCGTCGGCGCGATCATGTACGCCGACGCCGACGACGCCCCCGGTCTGGGGCTCATCGGCTTCGTGCTGATTCTGGGTGCCATCGTGTTCGGTGTTCGGACGGTATTGCGGGCTAAACGGAGCGTTTAGCGGCGTGTCTGTGATTGAAAGCCGTACCAATTGTTGGACAAAAGAGTGACAAAAACCACTCACGTTGTCCGCACTGGACAATCGATGTCGTTTCCACGCGACACGGAATGGCTTTCGGTTACATCTTTCGGGTGCATTTCTCCAGTCGATCGAGACGTAACACCAGCACAAAGCGATTCCAGGTAGGTGAGATCACCCACCTGGAGGTGTCAACTGCGAGTCAAGTCCCCGCCTATGGCCGATCGTCTCACCGTGTGCGAATGGTTACGGTGCGAACATGACCGCACCTGAGCGTTCGCGATTAGCGAGAGAGCGGCTTTCGCGTGAACTACGCCGGTTGCGCACCGAGGCGAAGATGACCGGCACGGCCACCGCCCGTGCCACCGGGATGAGCCAGTCAAAGCTGTCGAAGATCGAGAACGGCATGCTGCTTCCGTCCGTCACGGACGTGGAGCGTCTCGTGGCGGAACTGGCCGCCGCGAGAGAGACGCGCATCGAACTGGTCGAACTCGCCAGGTCGCTGCACGCGGAGGCGGAAACCCGTCGCGTCGTGCTGCACCGAGGAGCGCACCGCCACCAGCAGACGATCAGCCGCGTGGAGGCGCGGGCCGCGACGTCGAGGTTCTTCCAGGTCAACCTGGTGCCCTCGTTGCTGCAGTCCGAGTCCTACCTGCGGATCGTGCTGGGGACGATGCCGCATTCGGAGCAGGAGGCCGCGGTGGCCGCCCTGCGCACCCGCCGTGCCCGGATGGACGACCTGGCGAAGCAGTTCGTGTTCGTGCTCTCCGAAAGCGCGCTGCGCTGGCGGATGGGCTCGGCCGAGCTGATGGCGGAACAGGTCGAGCACCTGGCCGCGATCCAGCGCCGCCCGAACGTCCGTCTCGGCGTGGTGCCGTGGTCGGCGGACGCGAACGTGGTCGCCCTGCACGGTTTCCACATCTACGACGAGCGCGTCGTCACGGTCAGCGTGCTGACCGGCAACGCCACCATCACCGACCCGCTGGACGTGCGCGAGTACCTCGCGCTGTTCGGCCGGCTGGAGCGGCTGGCGGTGCGAGGGGAGGAGTTGCAGGCGCTGCTGAAGCGCATCGCCGAAGACCACCGCCGGCTCGGTTAGAGACGGTTTCGCAGAGGGGGTTTGGACGGGCTGCACGTGAGTGCTTGTCACCGGCGTGGGACGGCGCTCGCACGGCCCGCCCGCGCCCGCCCTCTGCCTGCGCGCATGCGATCCCCGGACGTCCCGGTCCGTCGGAGGCGCTTCTGTCCGCTCCCACCCGCGAGCCGCTCGGCGCATTCCCGTCGAAGGGTGTCCCGCGTACCGCGCTTACCCGCGGAACACCTGTTTCAGCAGTCCAGCTAGGCTGCGACCTGCCATGCTGAACATCTTCGCTCGCGCGTCCGTCTCGCGCGTCACCGATCCGATCGGGGCGTGGCTGCTGGCGCGTGGCCTCACGCCCAACGCCGTGACAGTGGGCGGCACGATCGGTGCCGTGGCGAGCGCGCTGTGGTTCATCCCCCGCGGGCAGCTGTTCCTGGGCTGCGCGCTGGTGACCTTCTTCGTGTTGCTCGACCTGATCGACGGCGCCATGGCCCGCGCGCAGGGCCCCACGAGGTTCGGCGCCGTGCTCGACGCCACCTGCGACCGCATTGCGGACGGAGCGCTGTTCGCGGCGCTCACCTGGTACGCGTTCGACACCGGCGACCGGTGGACGGCCGCGGCCGGGTTCATCTGCCTGGTCGCCTCGCAGGTCATCTCGTACGTCAAGGCGCGCGCCGACGCGTCCGGGCTCTCGGCCGACGGCGGCATAGCCGAACGGGCCGAGCGGTTCATCGTCGCGCTGATCGGTGCCGGGGTGCAGGGGCTGGGCGTGCCGTACCTGATGGCCATCTCGCTGTGGCTGCTCGCGGCCATGACGGTCGTGACGGTGCTGCAGCGGATCTTCGCCGTCGCGAAGTCGGCGCGGGAGGCCGCGTGAACCTCGCGACCCTCGGGTACAGCGCCGGGTGGCGGCTGATCCGTCTGTTGCCGGAGTCGTGGGCGCGCGGGCTGTTCCAGGCCGGTGCCGACTACGCGGCCAAGCGTGGCGGCGAGAGCGTCGACCAGTTGCGCACGAACCTGCGCCGGGTCGTGCCGCGGGCCGGTGAGGAAGAGCTCGACGAACTGGTCCAGGACTCGCTGCGGTCGTATGCGCGGTACTGGTGCGAGGCGTTCCGGCTGCCGTCGATGGACCTGCGCGCCGCCTACGAGAAGTGCGACTCGCAGGTGTCCGGCGTGGAGAACCTCGACGCCGCGCTCAAGGCCGGCACCGGTGCCGTCGTCGCCCTGCCGCACAGCGGCAACTGGGACATGGCGGGCGTCTGGCTCGTCGGCCACTCCGGCACGTTCACGACGGTCGCCGAGCGGCTCAAGCCCGAGTCGCTGTACCGCAAGTTCGTGGAGTTCCGCGAGACCCTCGGGTTCGAGGTGCTGCCGCTCAACGGCGGCGACCGTCCACCCGCGACGGTGCTCGCCGAACGCCTGCGCGACAACAAGGTCGTCTGCCTGCTCAGCGACCGCGACCTGACGTCGTCCGGCGTGCCCGTGACGTTCTTCGGCGAGCAGACCCTGATGCCGGCGGGTCCCGCGCACCTGGCCTCGACGACGGGCGCCGCGCTGCTGCCGGTCGGCTGCTGGTTCACCGCGGACGGCTGGCACTTCCGCATCCACCCGCCGATCAAGGTCAGCACGGTCCAGGCAGCCACGCAGGCCGTCGCGGACGTGTTCGCCGCCGACATCGCCGCGCACCCGGCCGACTGGCACATGCTGCAGAAGCTCTGGCTCGCCGATCTGCCGGAGAAGCGCCGCGCCGCGCTGGCCAGGAGGCTCGCGCGGTGAAGGTCGGGATCGTCTGCCCGTACTCCTTGGACGTGCCAGGGGGAGTGCAGGCCCACGTCGTCGACCTCGCCCGCGCCCTGATCGGCCTCGGGCACGACGTGAACGTCTTCGCGCCCGCCGACGACGAACAGGCGCTGCCCTCGTTCGTCACGTCGGCCGGCCGCGCGGTCGCCATCCCGTACAACGGTTCGGTGGCGCGGCTGTCGTTCGGCCCTGTCTCGTACGCGCGGGTGCGGCGCTGGATCGACGAGCACCAGTTCGACGTCCTGCACCTGCACGAGCCCACCGCGCCCTCGCTGTCGTTCCTGGCGCTGGTGGTCGCGGACGGCCCGATCGTCGCCACCTTCCACACCTCGACGCCGCGCTCCAAGATGCTGTCCGCGTTCCAGCCCGTGCTGCAGCCGTTCCTGGAGAAGGTCACGGCCCGCATCGCCGTCTCCGCACTGGCCAGGCGCGTGCAGGTCGAGCACCTCGGCGGGGACGCGGTGGAGATCCCGAACGGCGTCGACGTCGACTTCTTCTCCTCGGCGTCCACTTTGGACGGCTACCCGCGCGCGGGCGGCACGATCGGCTTCGTCGGCCGCTACGACGAGCCGCGCAAGGGCATGCCGCTGCTGTGGGAGGCGTTCGGCCTGATCGCCGACGAGTTCCCGGACCTGCGCCTGCTCGTCGTGGGCCGCGGCGAGGACCCGTTCGAGGGCCCGTTCGCTTCTCGCGTCGACCTGCTGGGCCAGGTCAGCGACGAGGACAAGGCCAGGATGCTGCGGTCCGTGGACGTCTACGTCGCCCCGAACACCGGCGGCGAGTCGTTCGGCATCATCCTCACCGAGGCCATGTCTGCCGGCACCGCCGTGGTGGCTTCGGACCTGGACGCGTTCCGCCGCGTGCTGGACGACGGCAAGGCGGGCGCGCTGTTCCCGGTCGGCGACGCCCACGCGCTGGCCGACGCGTTGCGCTCGGTGCTGCGGGATTCCGCGCTGCGCGCCGAGTACGTCGACCTGGCGTCGGCGCGGGTGCAGGCCTTCGACTGGTCCGTGGTCGCGTCACAGGTGCTGCGCGTCTACGAGACCGCCATCGCCGCCGACCCGCGCAGGGTGAGCGAGGCATGACCACAGCTCTTGTCGTGGTGCTCGTCGCCCTGCTGCTCGCCGCCTGGATCCTGAAGATCGCGAACCGCCTGGATCGCCTGCACGTCCGCACCGACGCCGCCTGGGCCGCCGTCGACAAGGCCCTGGCCCGCCGCGCCGTCCTGGTGCGCACGCTGCTGGTGCCGGAACTCTCCGCGGCGGCCTCCCGCGCCGAGTCCGCCTCACGTGCCGACCGCGAACAGGCCGAGAACGAACTCTCCGGCCTCCTGGCCGCCCTGGACCGCTCGACCCTGGCCCCGGCACTGGCCTTCGAACTCGCCGACGCCGAGGAACGCGTCATGCTGGCCCGCCGCGTCCACAACGACGCCGTCCGCGACACCCTGCTGCTGCGCCGCCGCCGAGTGGTCCGCTGGCTCCGCCTGGCAGGCACCGCCCCGCAACCGTCGTACTTCGAGATCGCCGAACCCACCACCCCGTCCGAAGCCGTGATGCTCAAGCCCCGCCCGTCCGCCCGAGTGGTGCTGACGGACTCCGCCGGCCGCGTGTTGCTGTTCCAGGGCTTCGACCCCGCCCGTCCCCAGGAGTCCTTCTGGTTCACGGTCGGCGGCGGCGTGGAGGACGGCGAGGAACTGCGCGACACAGCCGTCCGCGAGGCCTTCGAGGAGACGGGCCTCAAGCTCGCACCGGAACAGCTCGTCGGCCCGATCTGGCGCCGCCGCACGGTTTTCAGCTTCGACGGCGAGACGTTCGACGCGGAGGAGTGGTTCTTCTACGCCTCCGTCGACGGGGTGGACGTCGACACCTCGGGCTTCAACGACGTCGAGGAAACCTCGATCACCGGGTTCCGGTGGTGGAGCGCTGAAGAGTTGGACGCCGCCGAGGACACCGTGTATCCGGTGCAGCTGGCCGAACTCATGCCGACGCTCACGGCGGAGTGGGACGGCGAGACCCGCACGGTCCGCTAGTCGTTCGCGCCGAGCGTGCGCCGCAACTCCGCCACGTCCTCGTGACCAGGCCCGAGCACCCTGACGAGATCGGCCAGAAGGCGCTCGCCCTCCACTTCCGCACGTGCCTGCTCGCCATTCCTGGTCAGGCACTCGACGAGACCGCCCCGGATGAACAGCGTCTCCAGGTTGTCGTGGCCGTAGACCCTCTCGAAATCCGGGACTAGTTGATCGAGCGCGCCGATGGCGTCCGCCAGGCGACCGGACTGTGCGAGCCAGTAGGCGCGGTCGTTCCTGGCCATCAGGGTGTGGGTGTCGTCAGGGCCGAGCACCTGGTGGAGGTCGGGCAGAAGCCGGTCGAACTCGCCCACCGGATCATCGGCCGCGGCCTCCGCGTGGAGCTTGGCCAGCCCGTATCGGGTCTTCAGCACCTCGGGGTGTTCCGGTCCGTGCTCCCCGAGCTGGTCGGCGAGGATGCGCTCGAGATCGGCTATGCCACCGGAGACGTCGCCGGCTTGTGCACGCAAGTGCGCCAGGTCCTGCCGTGCGGATTGCAGCAGGCCTGGCGTGAAGCGGCGGTAGATGGGAGAGACTCGGTGTTCGTCGGCCGAGATCTGCTCGAGTTCGGCCACGGCACCCGCCGGATCACCGGCTTTGCCGCGCCAGGCGGCTCGGCCGATGCGTGCGAGCATGGTCGTGAAGTCGTACGGAGTGCGGATCCGCGCGGTCGTTTCGCACAGTCGGTCGAAGTAGTCCCTTGCTTCGACCACACGGCCGCTGTCGCCCAGGCTGTTCCCCAGCAGGCTCGGCAACAGCAGGCCTTCTTTGACCCACATGTCCATGCCGATGACCGACAGGAGCGCTTCGCCGTTGGCGAGCAGCGCCTGTCCTCTCGCGTCGTTCCGGTAGAACTTCGGCCACGTGGCTGTCAGTGCGGTGGCAGTGGCGCGGCTGACCTTCTTCGTCTGCCGGACGGACCAGCCGTCGCGGTGGGCGCGTTGCACCAGCGCGTGCACGCGGACCTCGCGTGCCGTCGAGCCGACGTCCAGCGTGATCAGGCTGAGCCTGTGCAGGGTCGCGAGCACCTCCCGCACACCGGTCTCGTCGAGTTTGTGGAGATAGCTCCGCACGGACGGTTCGGTGAGCACGTCGAGCGGAATGCCGTGGGGATCGAGGACGCTGATGACGTCGAGCAGACGGCCCGCCACCCGCTTGGGATGCGTGCTGTTGGCCCGTTCGATCGACAACGACCAGGTGGCCGCCACGCTCGTGCGCCGCGATTTCGCCAGTCTGCCGAGGTAGTCCGCGCAGGACAGGTGCTGGTCCAGCACATAGGCGCCGGCCTGGGCCAACGCCAGCGGAAGGCCGCCGAGTTCGCGCACGACCTCGGCGGCGCCGTCGAGCAACGCCGGTCGATCGGCGAGCACCGTGCGCAGGTAGTTCAGGCTTTCGGTCTCGCTGAAGGTCTCGACGTCGAGGATCTGCCGTTCGTGCCCGCGCAGAGCCGCGTCCCGCCGCCGCGTCGTGACGAGCGTCCGGCCGTTGTCCGGGGGCCAGAGGCCCGTGAGGTCTTCGGGATCCTGGAGGTCGTCGAGCACCACGAGCCACGGTTCGTCCTTGGCGGCCAGCCATTCCAGGAACTTGCGCGCGCCGCGTTCCAGATCGGGCTCGTCGCGTCCGGTGAGTTCCGCCGCGGCCTCGGCAAAGGTGGACACGATCGCGTTCCTGGAACCCGCGGTGACCCACACCAGCAAGCTGACGTTGCCTGCTGCCCATTCCGTCGCGGCGTGATCGGCCGCGAGTTGTGTCTTGCCCACACCGCCCAGCCCGGAAAGCACGGTCACCGCTTTCCAGGGGAGTTCTCTGTGCTGGAACGCCGCTGCCCGCTGGGGCACGACACCGATTCGCAGCGGTAGTTCCGCGGGAGGGCGGAGCGTTGTGTGGGTGTGCAGGTTGATGTCGCCACTGACATAGCCGGCCTGCACAAGGGGTCCGTACACGTCTCCGGTCACGGAGTTGTGCACGGACCCCTTGTCCAGATCATCAGACACGCGATTCAGTATGCCGCTAAACAGCGGAGATGATCGCCGATCCGTAGGCGTCGCGCGTCTTGTCCTTCTCGTCGTGCATCAAGTAGAGCGCGAAGTTGTCGACGCCGATCTCCTTCAGTTCCTTCAGCCGCTCGATGTGCGCGGATTCCGGCCCGACGAGGCAGAAGCGGTCCACGATCGCGTCCGGCACGAAGTCGGTGGACCGGTTGCCCGCCTTGCCGTGGTGGGCGTAGTCGTAGCCCTCGCGGTCCTTGATGTAGTCGGTCAGGGCCTTGGGCACGACGCCCGAGTCCCCGTACCGCGCGACGAGGTCCGCGACGTGGTTGCCGACCATCCCGCCGAACCACCGCAGCTGGTCGCGCTGATGACTCAAGTCAGTGCCGACGTACGCGGGTGCTGCCACGCACATCGTGATGGCCGACGGGTCACGTCCGGCGGCCACCGCTGCCTCGCGGACGGAGCCGATGGTCCAGCGGGCGATGTCCGGGTCGGCGGTCTGCAGGATGAAGCCGTCGGCCTGCTCGCCGACCATCTTCAACGCCTTGGGACCGTACGCGGCCATCCACATCTCGAGCTTTCCGTTGCGCACCCACGGGATCTGGACCGGTGTGCCGTGGTGCTCGACCTCTCGCCCCTCCGCCAGCTCCTTGATCACGTGCATCGCGTCGCCCAGGGTGGCCAGGGACGCGGGCTTCTGGCCGATCACGCGGCGGGCCGAGTCGCCCCGGCCGATGCCGCAGACCGTGCGATTGCCGAACATGTCGTTCAGCGTCGCGAACAGCGATGCCGTCACCGACCAGTCCCTTGTGGACGGATTGGTGACCATCGGGCCGATGATCAGATCGCGGGTGGCCGAGAGGACCTGCGAGTAGATGACGAACGGTTCCTGCCACAGCACGCAGGAGTCGAACGTCCAGCCGTAGCGGAAGCCGCAGTCCTCGGCCGCGCGGAGGCCTTCCACCACGTCCCGCGCCGGCGGGTCGGTCTGCAGCACTACACCGAAGTCCACGGGTGACCGCCTTTCTCAGACGAGGTACTGGTTGAGGTCGCGGGACACGAAACGGCCGTGGCCCGTCGAGCCGTGGTACGCGCCGTCCGCGATCACCTTGCGGCCGCGGGAGAACACCGTCTCCACCCGGCCGGTGACCTCGAAGCCCTCGTAGGCCGAGTAGTCCACGGCCATGTGGTGCGTGTCGGCGGAGATCGTCTGCGAGGCCGTCGGGTCGTAGATCACGACGTCCGCGTCGGCCCCCGGTGCGATCACGCCCTTGCGCGGGTACATGCCGAACATGCGCGCGGGCGTTGTGGAGACGATCTCGACCCAGCGTTCGCGGGTGATCTCGCCCTTCACGACGCCCTGGTGCAGCAGGTCGACGCGGTGCTCGACGCCGGGCATGCCGTTGGGGATCTTGGAGAAGTCGCCGACGCCCAGCTGCTTCTGGTCCTTGAAGCAGAACGGGCAGTGGTCGGTGCTCACCACCGAGAGGTCGTTGGTGCGCAGGCCGCGCCACAACGACGACTGGTGTTCCTTGGGCCGCAACGGCGGCGAGGCCACGAACTTCGCGCCCTCGAAGCCCGGTCGTGCCAGGTCCTCCAGCGACAGGTACAGGTACTGCGGGCACGTCTCGGCGAACACGTTCTGACCCGTGTCACGGGCAGCCGTGACGGCGTCAAGCGCTTGCGACGCCGACAGGTGCACGATGTACAGCGGGGAACCGGTGACCTTCGCGAGCTGGATCGCCCGCGACGTGGCCTCGCCCTCCAGCTCCGGCGGCCGGGTCAGGCCGTGCTGCACGGGGTCGCCCAGGCCCGAAGCCAGCGCCTGCGCGACGAGCTGGTCGATCGCGATGCCGTTCTCCGCGTGCATCATGATCGTGGCGCCGGTCTCGCGCGCCTTCTGCATGGCCCGCAGGATCTCGCCGTCCGTGGCGTAGAAGACGCCCGGATACGCCATGAACATCTTGAAGCTGTTCACGCCGGCCGCGATGCACGAGTCCATCTCCTTGAGCGACTCGTCGTTCACGTCGGAGATGATCATGTGGAAGCCGTAGTCGACGGCGCAGTTGCCGTCCGCCTTGCTGTGCCACTTGTCCAACGTGGACAGCAGACTGCTTCCCTTGGGCTGCACGGCGAAGTCGACGATCGTGGTCGTGCCGCCCCACGCCGCCGCGGTCGTGCCGGTCTCGAAGGTGTCCGCGGACTGGGTGCCGCCGAACGGCATCTCCATGTGCGTGTGCGCGTCGATGCCGCCGGGGATGACGTACTTCCCGGCCGCGTCGATCACCTCGTCGGCCTGCACCTCGAACCCCGGCGTGACCAGGGCGGCGATGTGCTCGCCGCTGATCAGCACGTCGGCGGCGTGCGAACCGGTCGCGTTGATGACCAGGCCGTTGCGGATGAGAGTGCTCACGGGTTCACCAGGCCCTCGTAGGTGTCCGGGCGGCGGTCGCGGTAGAACGCCCACGTGTCGCGGACCTCGGTGATCAGGTCGAGGTCGAGGTCGCGCACCACGAGCTCTTCCTCGGTGTCCGAAGCCACCTCGTCGACGAACTGCCCGCGCGGCGACACGAAGTACGTCTGGCCGTAGAACTCGTTGTCACCCAACGGTTCCACGCCCACGCGGTTGATCGCGCCGACGTAGTACTCGTTCGCGACGGCCGCGGCGGGCTGCTCCAGCTTCCACAGGTACTCGGACAACGAACGCGAGGTCGCCGACGGGTTGAACACGATCTTCGCGCCCGCGAGCCCCAGGGCACGCCAGCCCTCGGGGAAGTGCCGCTCGTAGCAGATGTAGACGCCGATCCGCCCGACCGCGGTGTCGAAGATCGGATAACCGAGGTTGCCGGGCTTGAAGTAGAACTTCTCCCAGAAACCCTTCACCTGCGGGATGTGGTTCTTGCGGTACTTGCCGAGGTACGTGCCGTCGGCGTCGATCACGGCGGCGGTGTTGTAGTAGACGCCCGGCTGCTCGACCTCGTACATCGGCACGATCAGCACGATGTTGTTCTGCGCGGCGACCTCCTGCATCAGCCGGGTCGTCGGTCCGTCCGGAATGGACTCGGTGTAGGAGTAGAAGTCCGCGTCCTGCACCTGGCAGAAGTACGGCCCGTAGAAGAGCTCCTGGAGACACAACACCTGCGCGCCTTGGGATGCGGCGGCGCGGATGTGCTCGACCGCGTTCGCGATCATCGACTCCTTGTCGCCCGTCCACTTCTGCTGGACGAGCGCCGCCCGGATGATGTTGCTCACCTGGTCGTCTCCTTTGCCGTGTTGTCCTTCAGAGCGAGGAAGACCAGGAAGCCGGCCGCGAAGCCGACGACCCAGTTGTAGTCGTAGAGCGGCTTGAGGAACGGGATCAGCCCGTCCACCGGGAACGGCCCGCCGTGGGCGCCGCCGACCGCGAGCACCGAGCCCACGAGCGTCGCCACCACGGCCCGCCAGTTCCAGCCGCCGTTGAACCAGTACGCGCCCCTGCCGTCGAGGTAGAGGTCGGTGAGCTCCAGGTGCGTCTTCTTGATCACCCAGTACCCGGCGACGAACACACCGGCCACGGACGCCAGCAGACCGCCGTAGAACCCGAGCCACGCGAAGATGTAGATGTTCGGGTCGGAGATCAGCCGCCACGGCTGGATCACGATGCCGATGACACCGGTGATCAGGCCGCCGATCGCGAACGTGATCTTGCGCGGGAAGGCGTTCGAGAAGTCGTAGGACGGGCTGACGACGTTCGCCGCGAGGTTCGCCGAGATCGTGGCCAGCACCAGCGAGACCAGCGCGATGACCACCAGGAACGTGTTGTCGAAGCGGGACGCGAGATCCGCCGGGTCCCAGATCGCCTCGCCGTACAACGCCTGCGCGCCGGACGTCGTCAGGATCGCGACGATCGCGATGAACGACATCGTGGTCGGCAGGCCGAGGAGCTGCCCGATCGCCTGCTTCTTCTGGCTGCCGCCGAACCGCGTGAAGTCCGGCATGTTCAGCGACAGCGTCGACCAGAACGCGATCATGCCCATCAGCGCGGGGAAGAAGAGCTTCCAGAAGTCCGGTCCCCAGCCGAGCTTGCTGGGCGTGTCGAGGATCGGCCCGAAGCCGCCCGCCTTCACCAGCACGTAGCCCAGCAGGATCAGGAACCCGATGCTGACCAGCGGCGCCGTCCAGTTCTCGAACCGCCGGATCGCGTCCATGCCGCGCCAGATCACCAGCATCTGCACGACCCAGAACCCGAAGAAGCACAGCCACAACGTCCACGGCTGGCCGCCGATCGACGACGCCTTGGTCCACCCGTCGCCGGTCAGCCGCCCGATGATCACGTGCAGCGCCTTGCCGCCGACCCACGTCTGGATGCCGAACCAGGCGCAGGCGATGAACGCGCGCAGCAACGCCACCAGGTTCGCGCCGCGGATGCCGTAGAAGGCGCGGGCGAACACGGGGAACGGGATGCCGTACTTCGTGCCGGCGTGGCTGTTGAGCAGCATGGGAACGAGCACGATCAGGTTGCCCAGCGTGATCGTGAGGAACGCCTGCACCCAGTCCATGCCGATCGCGATCAACGACGCCGCGAGCGTGTAACTGGGGATGTTGTGCGCCATGCCCATCCACAGCGCGAAGAAGTTGTACGTCGTCCATGTCCGCTGCTCGACGGGCACGGGGGCGAGTTCGGGGTTGAAGAACCTGCTGTCCTTGATGGGACCTGCGTCGCTCAGTTCGACTCGGCCGTCAGGTGTGACCTGGGGCGGTGAGGACTCGACTGCCATCGTTCAACCCCCTGTTACGCTGCTGAAACAACCTCAATCCGGTCGGATTCCACCCCGGAATCCTGGGTCCGCCGCCGCAGGTGTGGCAGTGTCAGAGTGTCCACGCTTGTCATGATCGGCGCACATTGTGTTCCACTGGACCGCATGGGGATGTCCCGGCGAGCTGTCCTTCTCGGTGGTGCGGGCCTGGTGGGAGCGGCCGGAACGTACGCGGCGCTGACCCCGCGAGGCCGCCGTCTGCTCGGCTGGACGGGCCCGCCCGGCGTGGTCCCCGACGTCGCACCTGTACCCGTTCAGCCCACGCAGTGGGGCGCGTGGATGGGGACGGACGGGCCGGTGGTGCTCGTGCTGCACGGCCGCGGCGGCAGCGTCGGGTGGTGGCGGGACCTGGGGCTGCCGCAGTTCCTCAACGGGTGCGCGTTCCGGTGCGCGGTGATCAACGGCGGCGAGGACTACTGGGTGAACCTCACGCCGCCCGTGCCGTTCGAGGCGGCGTTGGGGATCTCGATGGGCGGGTTCGGCGTGCTGGACGTCGCGTCCCGTCAGCCGCTGAAGGCCGCGGCGGCCATCAGCCCGGCGCTCTTCCCGTCGTGGGAGGACGCCCAGCGGATCGACGGGTTCGCGTCGCGCGAGGTGTGGGAGGCGCACGAACCGTTGCGGCACAGGGAGAGGATCACGTCACCGGTCGGCGTGTGGTGCGGGCGGGAAGATCCGTTCCACGACCCTGCGCGAGAGCTCGCGGACGCGGTCGGCGCGCAGGGATCGTTCGAACACGGCGAACACGACGCCGGCTACTGGCGCCGTGTGCTGCCGGAGGCGTTGCGGTTCATCGGGGATCGGCTGTGAGCATGCGGGCCAGCGCGTCCCGGTCCACCGCCGCCAGCCGTGCGTCCTCGTGCCTGCCGTTGCGCTCGAAGGCGAGCACCAGGCCTTCCAGCGCGTCGTGCATCAGCGGCACGTCGTTGCAGTGGCGCACGACCTTCCAGGCCTCGTAGAGGTTGTTCAACGCGCGCACGTCTTCCCCCGCCCGCAGGCAGGAATGGCCGAGCCGCACCCGCAGAACCGCGACGAACCAGGTGTTGTCCAGGTTGATCGCCGCGTCCACGGCCAGCTGGTCGGTCATCAGCAGGTCGTCCAGGTGGCCGCGCAGACCGAGGTAGTCGTGCAGCGCCTGGGCGATCGCGCCGCCGTGGGGGATGTGCCGCAGCAGCAGTGCGGACAGCACGGACGCGACGAGCGTCGGCCGGTGGCGGTCGAACCAGTGCAGCGCCTCGGACTGTTTCGGCGTGCGGAGTGCTTCGTTCATCTGCGCGGCCCGCTCGGCGAAGTAGGTGAAGAACCGCGACATCGCCTGTTCGCGGGTCTCCTTCTCCTCGTCCGCGCTGACGCAGCCGGCCGCGAACTGGCGCACCAGGTCGTGGAAGCGGTCGCCGGGCTCGATCAGGTGCGCGGTCCGCAGCTCCCTCAACACCTTGCGCGCCTTGGCCTCCGTGCACCCGGCCAGCTGCGCGGCGCCCTCGACCGTAACCTCGTGCGAGGGGTGCAGCGCGGAGAGCCGGAACACCCGGCGTTGCTCCTCGGTGAGTGCTCGGTAGGACAGTTCGAAGGCTGCGCGCACGGACCGTTCGTCGCCGTCGTCGAGCAGGTCCAGCCTCACCTCGCGCAGTTCCGCGACCCAGTCGTGGCCGGGGTCGGTGCGGCGCAGCGCGGCCATGATCCGCAACGCGAGCGGCAGCCGTCCGCACAGTTCGGCGAGCTCGGGATCGCCCACCAGCGCGGCCGCCTCGTCCGGTGCGAGCAGCCCCAGCTCCAGGTGGTGGGCGTCGTCGAGGCCGACGAGCCGGTGCCTGCTGGTGACGATCGTGCGGTGCCGGTTGGGCAGCAACGGCCGCACGTGCTGCGCGGACCTCGCGTTGTCGATCACGATCAGCATCGGCTCGCGGTCAGCGACGAGCGTGCGGAACAACGCGGCGCGGGCGTCCTCGGAACGCGGGATCTCCCGCACCCCCAGGGCGGTCAGGAACTCCTCCAACGCCTGGGCCGGCGTCACCCGGCGTTCGTCGTCGTAGTCCTGGAGGTCGACGAAGAGCTTGCCGCCGGGGAACTTCTCGGCGTGCCGCAGCACGAGTTCGGTCTTGCCGACACCCGCGAGGCCCGACACCACGGTCAGTCCGGCCACGTCCAGCTCGGCGAGTTCCCGCTCGCGGCCGACGAACGACTCGGCGGCGTGCCGAAGACCGTCGAGCGCGGTGGGCGCCGGTTCGGGGGAGGTGAGGTGAACGGAACCCACGGTGTGCGCCTGCACCACGTTCCCGTGGTTCTGCCCGACCTCGTTGGTCACCGCTGGGATTGTGCCACTTTGAGCCGCACCACGGCCGTGCCCGCCTTGCGGTCGTGCCAGGTCCGGGTGCCGCGGAGGTCAAGCGACTCCACGGCGGACAGCACGAGCAGCACGAACCCGCCGACCAGCAGCAACGACGCGAGCCAGCCCGGCGACCCCACGGCGACGTGCTCGCCGATGACGACCCACGGCTGCTGCCAGCCGAGGCCCGCCATCAGCGCCGGCTCCCGCCAGCCCAGACCGGTGAGCACGAGCACCGCGCCCGCGCCGGGCAGCGCGGTCGTGATGAGCGTGCGCGTCAGCGCCCGCCGGAGGTTCAGGCCGGACGCGGGGCCCACGACCCGCAGCCCCGTGAGGACTTTGCCGAGGGTGTTCAGGCGAAGCAGCAGAGCGTCGTACAGCGCCGCGCAGAGCACCACCAGCACGGGTTCGTGGACCAACGGCCACGCCACGACCAGCACCAGGAGCCAGTCGAGCAGACGGGCGAGCAGCCGACGAACGAGCATGATTCACGCTAAGCGGCGGAAGTGCGTCATAAGTGGTCAGTTCATGGCCAGTTGTCGCACGAATTCAGCGGTCCAGCGGCCCCCGTCGCGATTCACCTCCAGCGCGGTGAGACCGTCCGTCTGGAACGCGTGGATCTCCGACGGCGTCAACGGCCACGGCGGACCGTCCGCGACCGAACCCTCCTCCCTGGCCACGGCCAGGACCAGCAGTTTCGACCCGGTCAGCCACGCGACCCGTTCGATGGCCTGGGCGTGCGCGTCAACGGGCAGCGCCTGCACCGTCATGTTCTCCACGACCAGGTCGAACGCGTGGTGCCACTCGGCGGGCGGGTCCAGCAGGTCGGCGACCACGTACGAGACGGAGGACTCCGGGTACCGCGCCTGCACGGCCGCCACGGCGGTGGGGGAGATGTCGAAGGCCGTCACCTCGAACCCGAGCGAGGCCAGGAACTCCGAGTCGCGGCCGTAGCCGCAGCCCACGACCAGCGCGCGCTGACCCGTGCCGTCGACTCCCTCGGCCCAGGCGACGAGGTGCGGTTGCGGGTGGGGGATGTCCCAGGGGACGGAGGCCGTGCCGGCTTCGGCCTCCGCGTAGAGATCTTCGAACCACCCGGTCGGGTTGGCGGCTTGCAGACGTCGGTCATCGGGAAGCATGACCAACTTCTACCGAACTCACCGCGCCGCGCGCGCCCGAGTTACGTAATCCACCAGACCGTCGTCGGCGGGCCACCCGATCTGCGTGCTGATCGTCGCCTTGTTCTCGGTCCACGACTTCTGCGCCGCGGCCTGGACCGCCGGGTCGCCGCCGGTGAACCGGGCACCCAGCTCGTCCCACTGCCGCCCCAGCTCGACGACGCGCGGGTCGTCGGCGGGGGTGCCGTCGGTCATGTGCTGACGCAGCTGTTGCACCAGTTCCAACCAGGACGCCTTCAACGCCTCCACGGCCTCCGGGCCCATCGCCGCCGCGCGCGACCTCATGTCGCCCAGCTGGTCGGCGGTGAAGTAGCTCTCGTACACGGACATCATCTCCAAAGTGGACAGAAGGGACTCGGTGGTGTGCCCGTCGAGCAGCGCGGTGAGCCGCGACCGCAGTGCCTCCACCTGTCGCGCCTGGGCGTTCAGCGCGGCGAGCTGGGCCTCGAAGAGAGGTCGCAGCGAGTCCGAACGGGACAGTGCCGATCGGACCTCTTCCAGGGAAAGACCGAGCTGGCGCAGCGATCTCACCTGATAGAGGCGACGAACGTCGTCCGGTGTGTACCGACGGTGACCGGATGTCGTGCGCTCGGAAGCGACGACCAGTCCGATCTCGTCGTAGTGGTGCAGCGTGCGGACGGTCAGTCCGCTCGCTCTGGCCAGGTCACCGACGCTCCAACGGGTCACACCACGACCGTAGGACCTCCCGCCGCGTGAGGTTCAAACCCTCACCACCCGATCGAGCGGGTTAATTCTCGAACCGAATGCGCCGATGAAATCGAAGATCGGTCCCCAAACCAGATTGAGGAAAACTGTGTCTCGTTCCGGACTGTTCCGTGCCGCCGCCCTGCTCGCCGCCAGCGCCGCCCCGCTCCTCGCGGGTTCGGCCAGCGCCGCCGAGCTGCCCCAGCTGGGTGCCGGCGTTCCCGAGGTCGGCGCGGACAAGCTGATCTCCGACGCCCAGCAGCACGCGAACCCGCTCGAGTCGGCCTCCGCTGTCCAGCTCCCGCACGTCGGCGCCCCCGTCGCCAACGACCTGCCGGTGCCCGCGCTGCCCGCCGTCCCGGCCGCGCAGGAGCGCACCGTGCCGAACCCGGTCGCCGCCGAGCTGGGCACCCTGCCGTCGCTGCCGAACGCCGAGGCCCTCACGGGCAACGCGCACGTCGGTGACCTGAAGGCGCCGGCGCTGTCGGACCTGCCGACCAACAACGTCGTGCCGAACCCGACCGTTCTCTCGGGCACCTTCCCGACGATCAACGGCTGAGTTCCCACATCGAAAATGGGCCCGTGCGCGCTCACGGGCCCATTTCGTGTACCAGCAGGGCGACGTAGAGCGAGAGCACGGACTCCGGGTCCTCCAGCGAGACGCCGAGCACCTGTTCGATCCGCCCCAGTTGCTGGTAGTAGGCCGTGCGGGACAGGTGCGCCGCCGCGGCCGCCGCCGACTTGTTGCCGCCGTTCTCGCACAGGCACCGCAGCAGCTCGACCAGCCGGGAGCCCTGCGCCGAGTCCCGCGCCAGCAACGGCCCGAGCTCGCGGTCCGCGAACGCCCGGACCCGTTCGTCCTCGCGCAGCAGGTGCAGCAGGCCGCGCAGCCGGACGTCGTCGAGCCGGTGGTACAGCTGGGATCCCGGTGCCCGCAGCGCCGCCCCTGCCACGTGCACGGCCTCGCCGAGTGACCTGCGAACGTCCGTTGTGGACGTGACCGTCGTGCCCACCGCGATCACCACCGCCGACGCCGCCGTCCGGTGGATCTCGCGCGCGACCTTGCGCAGAACTCCTTCCACACCAACGGTCACCGGCACCGACAGCAGCGCGCGCACCGACGTGTCGTCCACGACGCCGACCAGTGCCGCGACCGTCACCCGGCGGGCCGCCAGTGCCGTCGCCTCGGCGAGATCACGCAGGACCTCCTGCGTGGCAAGCGTTTGCCCCTGCAGGACGGACACCGGCCGGACCGCCACGCCGATCAGCTGGCGGCGTTCCAGCGGCACTCCCAGCGCCGCCGCCCGCGCACCCAGATCCGGCGACTGCGGCGACTGGCCGAGCAGCTGGGCCAGCAACGTCCGGTGCGTCTGCCGTTCCAGTGACTCCCGATCGCGTGCCACGAGCCGATGCACGGCCAACGCCGACGCGGCGCGTTCGGCGACCACGACGTGCCGGTGTGGTGGAGGCTCCGGCGAGACCATCACGAGCCGGCCCCAGTCGGCGCCGCGTGCCCCGACGATGGTGATCAACCAGCCGGACGCGGTGTCGTAGGCGGTCCGTTCGGTGACCGTGACGGCCCGCGAACGCGCCGCCCAGTCGTCCAGCAGCGTCACAGGATCGTGCCCGGCCGCGTCGTAGGCGAGCACGTCGTGGCCGAGCGTCTCCAGCACGACCGCCAGTCCGGACGTCCTGGCCACCTCGCGCAGCACCTCGGAGGGCTCGGCGCCCGCGACCGTCAGCGCCGTGAACGTCTCGTGCACCTGCTCCGCGGCCCTGAGCTCGGCCAGCTGGGCGTCCACGATCAGCCCGACGACGGCCTCGGTCACGGCCACGTACTTGGTCTCCTCGGTGAGCGTGACCAGCGGCAACCCGTGCCGTTCCGCCGCCGTGACCAGGGCGCCGGGCACGTCGTCGCGCCACCGCCTGCCCAGTTCGACGATCAGGCCCGCGCAGCCGACGGCGGCCAGTTCCTCGATGTAGCGGGCCAGGCCGGACTCGGGCAGCATCACGCCGGTCGTGAGCACCAGTTCGCCGCCGCGCAGCAGCGGCGCGATGTCTGCGATCTCCGCCACATGGACCCATCGGACGCGTCTGCCGAGTCCGGCCGATCCGGCCACCAAACGGGGCTTTCCCTGCCGGATCACCGGCAGAGCGACGACTTCGGAGACCGTCGGGTACATGGACACAACGTAATGCCAACCAGCCGATCCGGGTACAGGTTGTGCATGGCGGCGCACCCGGCACGCCAGCAGACTCCGAGGCAGGCGTCGGACCCCCTGGAGGACGAGATGGCTCACAAGGAGCTGCTGGCACGACACCGCGCGGTGATGCCGAAGTGGGTGGCCCTCTACTACGACGAGCCCATCGAGATCGCGAGCGCCTCCGGGCGCCGGGTGACCGACCGCGAGGGCACGACCTACCTGGACTTCTTCGCGGGCATCCTGACCAACGCCATCGGCTACGACGTCGCCGAGATCAGCGACGCGATCCGCTCGCAGCTCGACACGGGCGTGCTGCACAGCTCGACCCTGTACCTGATCAAGAACCAGATCGAGCTCGCGGAGAAGATCGCCGAGCTGTCCGGCATCCCGGACGCCAAGGTGTTCTTCACCAACTCCGGCACCGAGGCCAACGAGACCGCGCTGATGCTCGCCACCCAGGCGCGCCGCAGCGAGCAGGTCCTGGCCCTGCGCAACAGCTACCACGGCCGTGCGTTCGCCACGATCGCCATCACGGGCAACCGCGGCTGGTCCGCGTCCGCGCTGTCGCCGATCAAGGTCAGCTGGGTGCACGGCGGTTACCGCTACCGTTCGCCGTTCAAGGCGATGGACGACAAGGACTACATCAAGGCCTGCGTCGACGACCTGCGCGAGATCATCGAGACCACGACGTCCGGCGACGTCGCGTGCATGATCGCCGAGCCGATCCAGGGCGTCGGCGGCTTCACCTCCCCGCCCGACGGCCTGTTCCGCGCGTTCAAGGACGTCCTGGACGAGTACGGGATCCTCTTCATCTCCGACGAGGTGCAGACCGGCTGGGGCCGCACCGGCGAGCACTTCTGGGGCATCCAGGCGCACGACGTGGTGCCGGACGCGATGACGTTCGCCAAGGGCCTCGGCAACGGCCTCGCGATCGGCGGTGTGGTCGCGCGCGGCGACCTGATGGACACGATCAACGCGAACTCGATCTCGACGTTCGGCGGCAACCCGATCTCCACGGCCGGCGCGTTGGCCACCGTGAACTACCTGCTCGACCACGACCTCCAGGCCAACGCGGCCAAGCTCGGTTCGCGGCTGCTGAGCGGCCTTCGTGAGCTGGCCGAGAAGCACCCGGTGATCGGCGACGTGCGCGGCAAGGGCCTGATGGTCGGCGTCGAGTTCGTCGGTCCCGAAGGCGAACCGAACTCTGGTGCGGCCGGTGTCGTGCTGGCGGAGGCGAAGGCGCGCGGGCTGCTCGTCGGCAAGGGCGGTCTGTACGGCAACGTGATCCGGCTGGCCCCGCCGATGACGCTGACCGAGGACGAACTGGAAGAGGCTTTGGGCATCTTGGCGCAGGCGGTGGAGAAGGCGTGATCAAGCACTGGATCAACGGCAAGCCCTGGGACGAGACTCCTCTGCGGCTCGGTGATGTCTACGACCCGACGACCGGCAAGGTGGCTTCTCAGGTCGCCTTCGCCTCGGTGTCCGAAGTGGACGCTGCGGTCTCGGCGGCCGCGGAAGCGTTTGCGTCCTGGCGGAACGCGTCCCTGGCGCAACGCTCGACGGTGATGTTCAAGTTCCGCGAACTGCTCAACGACCGCAAGGGCGACCTCGCGAAGATCGTGTCCGCCGAGCACGGCAAGGTCGTGTCCGACGCGGGCGGCGAGATCCAGCGTGCGCTGGAGTCGGTCGAGTACGCGTGCGGAATCCCGCAGCTGTTGAAGGGCGGCTTCAGCGAGAACGCGTCGACCCGCGTCGACGTCTACTCGATCCAGCAGCCCGTCGGCGTGGTCGGCGTGATCTCGCCGTTCAACTTCCCGGCCATGGTCCCGCTGTGGTTCGTGCCGACCGCCATCGCCTGCGGCAACACCGTCGTCCTGAAACCGTCCGAAAAGGACCCTTCGGCGTCGAACTTCCTCGCCGAACTGTTCGCAGAAGCCGGTCTGCCGGACGGCGTCCTGAACGTCGTGCACGGCGACAAGGTGGCCGTCGACCGCCTGCTCGAACACCCGACCGTGAAGGCGATCTCGTTCGTCGGCTCCACCCCGATCGCCCGCTACGTCTACGAGACCGGCACCTCGCACGGCAAACGCGTGCAGGCGTTGGGCGGCGCCAAGAACCACATGGTCGTCCTGCCCGACGCCGACCTCGACCTGGCCGCGGACGCCGCCGTGTCCGCGGGCTTCGGCTCGGCGGGCGAGCGGTGCATGGCGATCTCGGTGGTCGTCGCCGTCGGCGAGGTCGGCGACTCGCTGGTGTCCAAGATCCAGTCGCGGATCGCCGACGTGAAGGTCGGCGCCGGTTCGTCGTGCGAGATGGGCCCGCTGGTCACCGGCGTGCACCGGGACAAGGTCACGTCCTATTTGGACGCCGGGGTGGCCGCGGGCGCGGTGCTGGCGGTCGACGGCCGGGACCACCCGATCGACGGCGACGCGAGCGGCTTCTGGCTCGGCCCCACGCTGTTCGACCACGTCGGCACGGACATGACGATCTACACCGACGAGATCTTCGGCCCGGTGCTCTCGGTCGTCCGCTGCGACACCTATGAAGAAGCCGTCGAGATGGTGAACAGCAACCGCTACGGCAACGGCACCGCCATCTTCACCAACGACGGCGGCGCCGCTCGCCGGTTCCAGAACGAGATCGAGGTCGGCATGGTCGGCGTGAACGTGCCGATCCCCGTGCCGGTGGCCTACTACTCGTTCGGCGGGTGGAAGGAATCGCTGTTCGGCGACTCCCACGCGTACGGCCCGCACGGCGTGCACTTCTTCACCCGCTCGAAGGTCGTCACGTCGCGGTGGCTCGATCCGTCGCACGGCGGCGTGAACCTGGGCTTCCCGCAGAACACCTAAGGCTGCGTTCGTACAACCTCTTGACCGCGAGGTACGCCGCCGAACTTGGCGACGAGCTCGCGGGAAGCGACTGGACCGTGCGCTGCTCGACTTGATCGCCGAGCAGCGCACGGCCGGTGCTCGACGTTGGCTGCGGTTCTGGCCACGTGGCGGCGTCCCTCGCGGACCGGTGCCTGTCGTCGGTGTTGACCCGTCACTGCAGATGTGCGCACGCCGCCGTACTCACCTGCGCCGGTGACATGACGGCAGTGCCCATCCGGGTTTTCTGTTCCGGCTCATCCGCACCTGCGCCGTCGTTCGCCTGGATGCAGCGCACCCCAGACCTGCACCAGGTGGCGCGAGTACTGCGAGCCGGAGGGTACCCGTTGATCGCGTTCTACGTGCTCACTGCGCAAACCCAGCCAGGTCAGGAGAAGTGCAGTGCTGGGGAACCCGTCGACGCCGGTCTCCCGAACGCCTGGAAGGCACGCTCACGCAGGGGTACCCCCTGATCGGGAACCCCTGCGTTTCAACGTACTCACGGGGTCCGACAAGACCGGACCGCGAGAATCGGGCCTACTTGGCCGCGCGGGCCGCCAGCGCCTCCGGCAGCGGGTCGTAGCGGGAGAAGCGGCGCGTGAACGTGCCGGTCCCCGACGTCAGCGACCGCAGCTCCACCGCGTACCGCAGCAGCTCCGACGACGGCACCTCGGCGCGGATCAGCGTGCGCCCGCCCTCGTCCGACTCGGTGCCGAGGACTCGGCCGCGCCGTCCGGACAGGTCGCCCAGCACGGTTCCCAGGTGCTCGTCGGGCAGCCGGATCGCGACCTCGTCCATCGGCTCCAGCAGTTGCGTGCGCGCGGCGGCCGCGGCCTCCTTCAACGCGAGTGCGCCCGCTGTCTGGAACGCGGCGTCCGACGAGTCGACCGAATGCGCTTTGCCGTCGACGAGAGTCACCCGTACGTCGACGACAGGGGTGCCGTCGTGCAGGCCTCGTTCCAGCTGCGCGCGCACGCCCTTCTCGACGGACGGGATGAACTGGTGGGGGACCGAGCCGCCGACGACCTTGTCCACGAACTCGAAGCCGGCGCCTCGGGGGAGTGGTTCCACGAGGATGTCGCACACCGCGTACTGGCCGTGGCCGCCGGACTGCTTCACGTGCCGGCCGTGGCCTTTGCCCGACCCGGCGAAGGTTTCGCGGAACGGGACGCGCACCGGTTCGGTGTCGATCTCGGCTCCGCCGGCGCGCAGGCGGGCCAGCACGACGTCGGCGTGGGCCTCGCCCATGCACCACAGGACCATCTGGTGCGTCTCGGCGTTGCGGTCCAGGCGCAGGGTCGGGTCGCTCGCGACCAGGCGGCCGAGGTTGCGGGCCAGGTTGTCCTCATCGCTGCGTGTGCGGGGCACGACGGCGATGGGTAGCAACGGTTCTGGCATGTCCCACGGCGCCATCAGCAGTGGTTGTTCGGGGGCGGAAACGGTGTCGCCGGTCTCGGCGGTGGTCAGCTTCGTCAGTGCGCACAGGTCGCCGGCCACGCAGTACGGGACCTCGCGCAGCGTCGAGCCCAGCGGCGAGTAGATGTGGGCGACGCGTTCGTCGGCGTCGTGGTCCTCGTGGCCGCGGTCTGCCATGCCGTGGCCGGAGACGTGCACGGGGCGTTCGGGGCGCAAGGTGCCGGAGAAGACACGGACCAACGACACGCGGCCGACGTAGGAGTCCACTGCTGTGCGGACCACCTCGGCGACGAGTGGCCCGTCCGGGTCGGCGGCCATGCGAGGTTGCGGGATGCCGTCCACGGACGTCACGTCCGGAACGTCGTGCTCCAGCGGTGACGGGAACGCGCGCGCGATGCCGTCCAACAGCTCCACGAGACCCATGCCGGTTGCGGCGCACACGGGCATCACGGGGTGGAACGAGCCGCGCGAGACGGCGGTCTCCAGGTCGGCGATCAGCGTGTCCTGGTCGATCTCCTCGCCTTCGAGGTAGCGGTCCATGAGGGTCTCGTCCTCGCTCTCGGCGATGATTCCCTCGATCAACGCCGCGCGTTCGTCCGGGTAGTTCGCACCGGATGTGAGCAGCCCGACCAGTGCGTCGCCCTCCGGCATGTACAGCGGCACGACGCCCGCGCCGAACGCCGCCTGGCACGCGATGACCTCGGTGCCGAAGTCCGCACGGTGGTGGTCGGTGCGTGTGATGACGACGGCGCGTGGCATGCCGACGAGAGCGCACTCCTCCCACAACGAGATGGTGGCCGCGTCGACGCCCTCGAAAGCGTTGACAACAAAAAGGGCCGCGTCCGCGGCCCGTAGTCCTGCTCTGAGCTCACCCACGAAGTCGACGTAGCCGGGGGTGTCGATCAGGTTGATCTTGATGTCCCCGTGCTGGATCGGGGCTACCGCGAGGCCCACCGATCGTTGTTGTCGCACGGCGGCCGGGTCGTGGTCGCAGACCGTGGTGCCCTCGGTGACCGATCCCGCGCGGGTCAGGACGCCGGTGGCGGCGAGCAGGGCCTCGGTGAGCGTCGTCTTGCCGGCGCCGGACGGCCCCACGAGCACGACGTTGCGGACCTTGGCCGGGTCATCTACAGCGACCGCGCCTGCCGGTGCCCCGTTGTCGGAGTTCTTGCTTCCCATGACGACCTCCGTCAAGTCGTAGTGTTCGATCTCACACCCGTTCCCCTCCCGGTACAACCCCGCAGACCCGTCTGGACGCCCACCAGCACGCGAACACAATTCACAACCGGCGCAGTGACACGTGTCACGACCTGCGGTTGATCGGAAAGTGGCCTTCTGGTTCGGGGCTCCAGTGGCTTGGGTGAGGGGGCCACGTCGGACGTAGGCTGAGTTCACCAAGACTTCCCCTCGTGAAAGGTTGCCCCGGTGAGCACTGATCAGGTCACGGGTACCGCCCGCGTCAAGCGCGGCATGGCCGAGATGCTCAAGGGCGGCGTGATCATGGACGTGGTCGACGCCACCCAGGCGAAGATCGCGGAGGACGCGGGCGCCGTCGCCGTCATGGCACTCGAGCGCGTCCCGGCCGACATCCGCTCCCAGGGCGGCGTCGCGCGCATGAGCGACCCCGACCTGATCGACGGGATCATCAACGCCGTCTCGATCCCGGTCATGGCGAAGGCCCGCATCGGCCACTTCGTCGAGGCCCAGGTCCTCGCGTCGCTCGGCGTCGACTACATCGACGAGTCCGAGGTGCTCACCCCGGCCGACTACGCCAACCACATCGACAAGTGGGCGTTCACCGTCCCCTTCGTCTGCGGCGCGACGAACCTGGGCGAGGCCCTGCGCCGCATCACCGAGGGCGCGGCCATGATCCGCTCCAAGGGCGAGGCCGGCACCGGTGACGTCTCGAACGCCACCACGCACATGCGCAAGATCCGCCAGGAGATCCGCCGCCTGCAGAACCTCCCCGAGGACGAGCTCTACGTGGCCGCCAAGGAGCTCCAGGCGCCGTACGAGCTGGTCAAGGAGATCGCGCAGAACGGCAAGCTCCCCGTCGTGCTGTTCACCGCGGGTGGCATCGCGACCCCGGCCGACGCCGCGATGATGATGCAGCTCGGCGCCGAGGGCGTGTTCGTCGGTTCCGGCATCTTCAAGTCCGGCAACCCGGCCCAGCGCGCCGAGGCCATCGTGAAGGCCACCACCTTCCACGACGACCCCGACGTCATCGCCAAGGTCTCGCGCGGCCTGGGTGAGGCCATGGTCGGCATCAACGTCGACGAGATCCCGGAGCCGCACCGCCTGGCCGAGCGCGGCTGGTAGGTCCCAGTAACGAACGAAGAAGGGCGCGTCCTGTGCGGGACGCGCCCTTCTGCCGTCCTACTACGGCAGCACGAAGCAGTAGGTGGTCTTCGTTTCCTGGTAAGCCATCGCCTTCAACGAATCCGGGCCGCACGCCGCCTCGTCCGCGGTGTTCGTGAGCACCCGGACCTTGACCGCACCGGTCGCGCCGCAGTCCACCACGGGGTTCTCGGCGGTGAGCGAGGCGAGCATGAAGTCGTAGCACTCGCCGTCGAAGAACACAGGGATCAAGCACAGGTGCTCACCGTTGAAGCCTTCGTAGGTCGTGTACGCGTCCGGATCGTCGCCGCACTCGTCAGTCCGGAAGGTTCGCGCCTTGCTCACGGTGTAGTTGTGCTGCTTGCCGTCGCACGAGACCTTTTCGTACGTCATGTTGGACTCCACGCCCGTCAGCTTCACGCAGTCGCCGACCGCCGCGCCGGGAGTGCCGGTTCCCGGGAGCACGTAGAAGACCGTCGCCATCATCGCCACCAGCAGGACACCGAGACCGATCCCGATCACCAGGCCGGCGCGGGAGGTCCTTTGTGGAGGGCCGGCGGGTGCCGGTGCGGGGTAGACGCTGACCGGGTACGCGGGGAACGGGGTGGCCTGGGGGCGTGGCGCCCACACGTTGGCCGGTTCTTCCGGTGGAACAGGCGGAGTCGTCATGCATTGCCCCCAATGCGGCTCGGACGCGGATGTGAATCGTCTGGCCGACGCGAGCAGTCCCCCCAGACTTCCGCCCATCCTATTGGCGGCCGGGTCCTTCGCCGACCGCCTATCGGGTCAGATCGAGAACGTGTGGGTCAGGCAGTAGGTCGTCTTGATCTCCGGGTAGGCCAGCGCCAGCGCGAGTCGCTCGTCCTGCCCGCACGCCGCCTTGTCCGCGGTTCCGGTGATCACCTTGGCCTTGACGACCATGTAGCCGCCGCACGCCTTCTTCGGGAACTCCGACTGCAGCGACGCGAGGGTGAAGTCGTAGCACTCGCCGTCGACGAACACCGGGATCAGGCACACGTTCACGCTGGAACCCTTGGTGTACTTGACGTAGCCGTCCGGCGGCGTGCCGCACTCCTCGGTGGACGTCGCCGGCACCTTGGACACCGTGTAGTTGTGCTTGTTCTCGGCGCACGGGGTCTTCTCGAACTTCGGGTTGAACGACCCGCCCGCGAGCAGCACGCAGTCACCGACCTCCGCGAACGGCTTCGGCTTCGTGGTCGTCGTGGTCGTAGTCGTGGCCGATGTGGACGGAGCCGCGACCGGCCTCTTGCTGCCCCAGTTGCCCAGGAACACGGCGGCACTGAGCCCCAGCGCGACCACGACGATCCCGGCGATGATCAGGAACGCCTTGCCCGAGGACTTCGGCGGTTGCGGAGCCGGGTAGGACGGGTAGGCCTGGAACTGCTGACCGGGGTAGGCCTGACCCGGATACGGCTGGCCGGGGTACGGCTGGGAGGGATCGGGCTGGCCCGGGTAGGCCTGGCCCTGGTAGGGCTGGCCCGGTTGCGCCTGGCCGGGATCCGGCTGTCCGGGGTAGGCCTGGGCCGGGTACGCCTGGCCGGGCTGCGGGCCCGGCGCGGCCTGCCCCGCGGGCGGTGTCGCCCACGGGTTGGCCGGGTCGTGGGGCTGGTAGGGCGGAGTGCTCACCAGCGGGACTTTAGAGCTGGTCAGAACCCCGCACCCACCGAATTACCCGCTTGTGCCCACGGTCTCAGCGAGATCGGACAAAGCGGTCGGCAACGCCTCGTGGTGCAGCACGCCGAGCCGTTGCGTGGCGCGGGTCAGCGCCACGTACAGCTCCGCCGCGCCGCGCGGCCCGTCCGCCATGATCCGTTCCGGCTCGACGACGAGCACCGAGTCGTACTCCAGGCCCTTCGTCTCCGCGGCGGGCACGGTGCCGGGCACGCCGACAGGTCCGATCACGACGCTCGTCCCTTCGAGGGACGCCTCCTGCTTGACGAACTCCTCGATGGCGCCGGCCAGTTCGTCCTCGGTCACCCGCCGCGCCCAGGGCTGGACACCGTTGGCGCGCACCGACTCCGGCGCGCGCACGTCCGGCGCGAACTCGGCGAGCACTCGCGCCGCGACGGCCATGATCTCCGCCGGCGTGCGGTAGTTGACCGTCAGCGACCGGTACTCCCAGCGCCCCGGCACGTACGGGTCGAGCATCTGGGCCCACGACGTGGCACCCGCCGCCGCACGACGCTGCGCCAGGTCGCCCACGACCGTGAAGGAACGGCCCGGGCAGCGGCGCATCAGCACCCGCCAGTCCATTTCGGACAGTTCCTGGGCCTCGTCCACCACCACGTGCCGGTAGGTCCAGCCGCGGTCCGCCAGCGCGCGTTCGGCGAGCGTGCGCTGGTCGTGGTCCTCGAAGCGCTCGGCCAGGTCCTCTGCGAACAACATGTCCGAGGCGAAGAGGTGGTCCTCGTCGTCCATGTGGTCGAAGCGGCCGACCATGCTGTCGAGCACCTCGGCCGCGTACCGGGCCTCGGCCGCGCGGTCCGCCGAGGCGGCCTGGTCGTCGGCCTGCTCGGTGCCGTCCTTGCCCAGCAGGTCGTGCAGCTCGTCGAGCAGCGGCACGTCCGAGACCGTCCACGCGGACCCGTCCACGCGGTGCAGCGACGGGTCCGCGCCCGCCTCCGCGAGCAGTTCCGGCGACGAGTACAGCGCGCCCAGCAGCTCGAACGGCGTCATGATCGGCCACAGGGAGTCGAGGATCGCGAGGAACGCGTCGTCGTCGGCGAGGTCCTTGACCAGCCCCGCCCGCATCTCCTCCCAGGCCTGCTTGTCGGACCGGGACATCCAGCCCTTCCCGATGCGGCCGATCGCCCGCTCGGTCAGGACGTACGTGACGATCTCGCGGAACACCGCGCGGGCCTCGTTGTGCGGCAGGCCGCTGTCGCGCGCCTCCTGCCGGGCCCACTCGGCGACGTCCGCGCCGATGTGGACGATCACGTCCTTCATGCCCATCGGGATCGGCTCCGCCGGAACGCGCTGCAGAGACGCGACGGCGCCCTTCAGCACGTCCACCATCTTGCGCGAACCCTTGAGCCGCGCGACCTCCGGCGTGTCCTCGGCGGTCGCGAGCAGACCGGGCAGCAGGCTGCCGGTGGTCGAGAACACGACGTCCGACTCGCCCAGCGACGGCAGCACGCGACTGATGTGGTTGAGGAACGCCGGGTTGGGACCGACGACGAGGACGCCGTGCCGTTCCATGCGCTCTCGTTGCGTGTACATCAGGTACGCGACGCGGTGCAGCGCCACGACCGTCTTACCGGTGCCGGGGCCGCCCTCGATCACCAGCACGCCGGGGTGGTCGAGCCGGATGATCGCGTCCTGTTCGGACTGGATGGTCGCCACGATGTCGCGCATGCCCTCGCCGCGCGGCGCGTTCAACGCCTCCAGCAGGGCCACGTCGCCCTGCTCCTCGCCGAGCCTGCCGAACACCTCGTCGGTGAACCCGGCCACGGCACGGCGGCGGGTGAGGAACTGGCGGCGCCGGAGCATGCCCTCGGGGCTGGCCCCGGTGGCGGTGTAGAACGGCCGCGCCGCCGGTGCCCGCCAGTCGAGCAGCGCCGGTTCGAACTCGTTCTCCTCGTCGAACAGGCCGATCCTGCCGATGTAGGAACTGTCGCCGTCGACGCTGTCCAGCCGGCCGAAGCACAGGCCGTAGTCGGCCACGTTCAGGCGCTTCATCTCGCGGTGCCGGGCGCGCACCTCGTTGTCACGGTCCATCGCGGTCTCGCCGGTGCCACCCAGCGCCGACAGGTAGGCGGCCTTCACGCGCGCGCGTTCGCCATCGAGGCGCGCGTAGAGACCGGCCACGTATTCACGCTCGGACTGCAGTTCTTCTTCGTAACCCACGTGCTCCCCACAGCGCCCTTGTTCTGCCTGAGGCGATGAGTGTGAACGATGCACGGGGTCTTGTGGCAAGGCCCCCCACCTGCTATACGTTTAAGTGGAGAAACGGGCCGGGTCGCGGGTGCGACCTGGCCCGTTTCGCATGTGACGCCCCTTACGGGTGGGCGATCTTCCAGGCCTTGTAGTAGGCCGAGGTGACCGCCTTGTCGGCCTGGTCTCGCCCGCCGCGATGCCGCTCAGCGCGGAGTCGACCTCGGTCTTCACGACGTTCGCGAGACCGGCGCACTGCCCGCCCTGCAGGTTCGTGCACGCGGTGGCGAGATCGGTGCAAATGAATTCATGGTTCTGAAACGGACCTTGGATCGTGCCGAATTCGACCGCGTGCGTGGCCTGACCGAGAGGAATGCTCGCCCGGCTCAGCTGGGTGGCGCAGGCACCGGCCGACGGGGCCGTGAAGGCAGAGAGACGAAGGCAAAAGCGCTGGTGAGGGCAGCGATGGCTACCGCGGCGCACAGGGATTTCCGCATGAAACATTTGTAGTCAGGAATGGGGAGGAGAGGCAACCAATTGATTGGAAGTTGGACCGTTTCGCCGAATTGAGTACCGGGATCAATGTCTCGGTGAACCGTTCGAAACCCGATGGCGTAGTAGATGCCCGCTTGTCATCATGGCGGTGTGAACGTGCCGTATCGCTGGGACCTCGTGACGCCCGACCAGCTCGGGTCGCTGCTCGACGGCGTGACCGCGCCCGAGCCGTGGTACTTGCCCGAACTCGCCGAGTGCGCGGGCAAGGTCCTGGCGCGCAGCGGCAACGGCGACCTGGTGTTCGTGGGCAGGTCGCTCGACTCGATGTTCGACCTGCTCAGCGGGGCGCTGCCGGACTCGGGACGGACGCTGAGCCGGTTGCCGATCTCGCTGTACGGCTCTGGTGAGCTCATCCCCGGCGACGTCCGGCGCGCCAGGGAGATGGCCGCGGAGATCGGCATCACGCCCGCGGCGCTGGCCAGGCGCGATCGCCCGGTGACCTTCGTGGACGTCGTGCACGTCGGCTCCACGTTCACCAAGCTCTTCGCGCTGCTGGACGACTGGATCACCGAGGAGCGCGAGACCTGGCCCGCGATCCGGCGCAAGCTGCGGTTCGTCGGCGTCACGACGCGCACCAAGACCAGCCCCAACACCTGGCGGTGGCAGCAGGAGCACCCCGAGTGGACCCATCGCCTGCCTGCCTCCGCGGTGGTGAACGTCTCGCTGGAGAGGATGGTCTGGTCCTACTTCGGCGACCACCAGACCAAGCTGACCCGCGGCTACCGGCTGGTGAAGTGGCGCGAGTACTCCGGCGAGATCAAGAGGGACGAACGCACGCGCATGGCGCTGGCCGAAGCGGTGCACCTCCTAGAACTCGGCCGCACCAAGGAGGTTCGGCGCATGATCGCGCGCGCCATGGACGGCGAGCCCGCGCTCAGCGAGTCCTGGCTGCGCACGTTGCGAAGCCGGCTGAGCTAGACCGTGTGCTCCATGACCATCATCGCGGTCGTGCCCGGTTCCAGTGCCTTGCAGATGTGCGGCACGTCGCCGGGGTAGACGATGTAGTCGCCGGGCCCGAGCTCGATCGGGTCGTCGGCGAGGCCCGCCAGGCAGCGGCCGGTCGCCACGATCATGTGCTCGATGCTGCCCGGCACGTGCGGCAGCGACTCGCGGGCGCCGCCGGGTTCGAGCGCCAGCCAGTAGATGTCGTGCTTGGTGCCCGGACGGCACGCGGCCAGCAGCGTGGCGGAGTAGTGCGCGCGCTCGGAGTGGATGACCGGGCCCTCGCCCGCGCGGATCACCTGCACGCGCGGCACGGCGGGTTCGACGAGCTGGCTGAACGGGACGCCGAGCGCCACGCCGAGTGCCCACAGGGTCTCCACGCTGGGGTTTCCGGCTCCGGACTCCAGCTGGGAGAGCGTCGACTTCGCTACGCCGGCCTTCTTGGCGACCTCGCTCAGCGACATGCCGGTGCGGTCGCGCTCGCGGCGGAGGTTGGCCGCGATGAGGTCGAGTGGTGCGTTCGACACAGAAGTCCATCCGTTCGTCTTGACGAACACCGATCCCAGGTGTTCATCTTAATGGGTGGTGCGTTCGATCTGGCGAACTCTTGATGCTGTGCTTCTGCGTGACGTGGCCGCGGTCGCACTAGGTGCTGCCGTGACCGGTGCGAGCTTCGGCGCGATCTCGGTCGGCTCCGGCCTGCCGTGGTGGATGCCGGTGCTGATGTCGCTGGTGATCTTCGCGGGTGGCTCGCAGTTCATGGCCGTGGGTGTTGTCGCCGCAGGTGGCAGCCCTGCCGCCGCGGTGCTGGCCGGGCTGGTGCTCAACGCGCGGCACCTGCCGTTCGGCCTCGCGGTCGGGGACGTGCTGGGCAAGAGCTGGCTGGCGCGGATCGTCGGCAGCCACCTGCTGATCGACGAGTCGACGGCGTTCGCGATGGCGCAGAAGGATCCCTCGAGAGCGCGTGCGGCCTACTGGGCGTGTGGCGTGTCGCTGTTCTTCAGCTGGAACACGGGCGTGCTCATCGGTGCGCTCGTGGGGCAGGCGATCGGCGACCCGATGACGTTCGGGCTGGACGCGGCGTTCCCGGCGGCCCTGCTGGCGCTCACGCTGCCCGCGCTCAAAGACGCGGCGACGCGCAACGCGGCGCTGGTCGGCGCGGCGATAGCGCTCGCGACGACGCCGTTCCTGCCCGCCGGTGTGCCCGTGCTGCTCGCGCTGGCCGGACTGTTCGCGTTCCGCACGACGAAGAAGAAGGAGGAGCCGTGCCCGTCACCGCAGTCCTGATCCTGGCCGCCGGCACCTTCGCGATCCGCCTCGCCGGACCGCTGCTGCGCGACCGCGTCACGCTGCCCGAGAAGGTCCGTGAACTGCTGTCCGCGAGTGCGACCGTGCTGTTGTTGGCGCTGGTAGCGGTCTCGGCGCTGACGAACGGCAAGCAGTTCGGCGGCTGGGCCCTCGCGGCCGGGGTCGCCGTCGGCGGGCTCGCGGCGTGGCGCAAGCTGCCGTTCGTGGCGGTCATCGTGCTCGCCGCGGTGACCACGGCGGGCCTACGGCTCGTCGGGGTGGCATAGCGCCAATGCTTCCGCGATAGAGGGCCAATGGCGGACAGGCCTCAGATGGGCCCATGGGCGCGAAACCTGGACTGGTCGGGCGGGACCGGGAGACGACGCAGCTCGCGGAGGCACTCACCGCGGCTTCGGGCGGTGACGGGCACCTCGTGGTGGCCACCGGGGGACTCGGGGCCGGCAAGACGGCACTGCTCACGACCGCGCGGGAGCTGGCCGCGCGGCACGGGTTCACGGTGCTGGCGGCGCGCGGCAGCTACCTGGAGCGCGACCTGCCGTTCGGGCTGGTCAGCCGCCTGTTCGTGTGCGTGCAGCCGGGGGAAGACGTCCAGCACCAGCCACGCATCGCCGCTGCGCTCGGGCAGTCCGACTCACTGGCCGAACCGGGCCCGGTGACGTTGCCCGAACTGCACGTCCTGCACCGCGCACTGGCGAGGATGGCCGCCGAACGCCCCGTCGCCCTCGTCGTGGACGACGCGCAGTGGGCCGACCAGCCGTCGCTGCAGTGGCTGAGCACCCTGCCGCACCGCATCGAGCACCTGCCGATCTTCGCGCTGGCCGGGATCGGGGCGGGCGAGGTGTGCGCGGGGCCGCAGACCCTGGAGGAGCTGCTCGCCGCGTCGACCAGCGAGATCCGGCTGGACGAGCTGTCGTTCGCCGACTCGCGCGCGTTGGTCGAGAACGAGCTGGGGCCGCAGGACGACGATTTCATCGCGCTGTGCCGCGCCGAGGCGGGCGGCAACCCGTTGCTGCTGCTCAACCTCGTGCGCGCGTACACCGACCACGTCGTCGGACTCACCGCACCGGCCTTGCTGCCGACCGTCAACGTCCGCCTGCGTCGCCTCGCGCCGCACGCTCCGGACGCGTTGCACGCGCTGGCCGTCCTGGGCGGCGAGGTCACGCTGCCGCGCGTCGCCGAGCTGATCGGCATCGAGCCGTGCGAACTGGCCGGGACGATCGCCGCGTTGCACCGGATGGGCTTGCTGTCGGCCGACGGCTCGCTGGTGCACCCGTTGGTGCGCAACACTTTGCGCGAAGAGCTGACCATCACCGAGCGCCAGGACCTGCACGCTGCCGCCGCCCGGCTGCTGACCGAGACGGGCGCGTCCTCCGAGGCGGTGGCCGAGCACCTGGTCGAGACCCGGCCGCAGGGCGAGGAGTGGGCGACCGAGGTGCTCGTGTCGGCCGCTCAACGGGCTCGGACGCGCAACCGGGTCGTGGACGCCGTCCGGTACCTCAGGCGGGCGATGGACGAGCCGGAGTCCGCCGGGCTGCTGGCCGAACTCGGCGAGGCCGAGTCCTATGTGGACGTCCCGGCGGCGGTGGACCACCTGGGAGAGGCCGATCCCGCACACCCCGCGCTGCCGGGCCTGCTGGCGTTGCTGGGGGAGGAGCCGCAGGTAGAGCCGGACGTCATCGGCGATCCCGACGTCCTGCCGGCGACGCCCTCGGAGTTCGAGCCCTACCTGCGGGCCATCGGGTTCGTGCGGATGCGTGGCGAGCTGACGGCCGCCTACGCGCGTGCGGATCGTGCGTTGACCATGGCACGGCGCTGGCAGCACCGGCCGTGCGTCGCGTCGGCACTCACGGCGCGTTCGGCGTGCCTGCGGGATCTGGGACGGCTGGCGGGTGCCGAGTCCGACGCCCGCGAGGCGTTGGCGGTGCTGGAGAGCTGCGGCGCGGCTCGGGTGTCGACGCCGGTGTTCGCGGCGCTGACCGAGCTTTCCCTGGCACTGCTGGAGATGGGCGACCTCGAGATGGCGACGGCCGTGTTCGAGATCGTGCCGGGAGAGGTGCCGGACCTGTTCGGCGCGCCTGCTCTGCTGGCCGCACGAGGGCGAGTGCGGATCGCGGCCGAGCGGCGCAAGGACGGCGTGCGCGACCTGCTGGACTGCGGCGAACGGTTGCACGTGCGCCGTTGTGACAGCACGTCGTGGCGGCTGCCCCTCGGAGGAGACCACCTTCTCGCCGAGGAACGGCTCGCACGCTCGATCGGCGCCGTGCTGCCGTTGGCGGCGTCGTTGCGAGCGCAGGGCGTGCTTCTCGGCGTGGAAGGCATTGCGCTGCTTCAGGAATCGGTCGACCTGCTGGCCCCGTCCGGCGCTCTGCTCGAACGGGCGCGCAGCCACTTCGCACTGGGGCGCGCGCTGCACCTGGCCGGACGGGTCAAGCCGGCCCGCGCCGAGCTGCGTGTGGCCGTGGACCTCGCCGACGACTGCGGTGTCGAGGAACTGGCCGAGGAGATCCGGCAGGAACTCGCCGCCGGTCCCGCGGGCCTCACCGAGTCCGAACGGCGGGTGGCCGCTCTAGCCGCCGAGGGCAAGATGAACCGCGAGATCGCGGCCGTGCTGTTCGTGCAGTTGAGGACCGTCGAGATCCACCTGACGAAGGTTTATCGCAAGCTCGGCATTGACGGCCGCGACCAGCTCGCACCCGCATTGCGCCTCGCCGGTTAATGCTTCCTGACGTGCGAGAAAAGGAGGTTTGTATGAACCTCTGTCACCTCTCGCCGGCTGGTGAACTTGTCGAGCACGAGTCGTTGCAGATGGCCGACGTCCGATACCGCGACGTGCACCAGGAAATCTTCCGGACCGGTCACGTGTGAGAGCGCGAGAGTTTCCGGCAGACTCAGCACATAAGCCATGAACGGGTCGACGATCTCCTTGGTGTGCGGGCGGATCTTCACCGCGAGCATCGCCTGGACGTGCTGTCCGACGGCGCCCGGATCCACCTCGGCGTGATAGCCGGTGATCACTCCGCGCTCCCGCAGCGCCCGGTGCCGGACCACCGCCGTGGACTGCGCGACGTTGACGCGTTCGGCCAGGTCCTTGTTCTGCAGCCGCGCGTCCTTCCGCAGCTCCCGCACGATGGCCTCGTCGATCGAATCCAGCACGGCCGTTCTCCGTTCTGCCGAATCGCCTGCGGTCTTTCATCCACCCTGCCGATGAAGTCTCCACCATTCGGGCCATGACGCGCATCGAGACCATCGCAGTGCACGGCGGCCGCGACGACCTCGCGGAGCTCGGCGTGCACGCACCTCCCATCGACCTGTCCACCACCTACCCCGTGCCTGACCAGGCGCTCGGCGGGGAAGCGCTGGGGGAGTGGGCCACCGGCGCCGCGCGGGCCACCTCGCCCGTCTACGCGCGGCTGCACAACCCGACGGTGGCCCGTTTCGAACAGGCGCTCGCGGCCCTCGAGCACACCGAGACGTCCGTGGCGTTCGGCAGCGGCATGGCAGCGGTGACCGCCGTCGTCCAGGCCGCATGCGTGATGGCGGGAAAACCGCACGTTGTAGCCGTGCGGCCGTTGTACGGCGGCACCGACCACCTGCTGTCGTCCGGTCTCCTGGGCGTCACGACCACGTACGTCGAAGCGGGCCTGGTGTCCTCCGCGATCCGGCCGGACACCGGGCTGATCGTGGTCGAGACCCCGGCCAACCCCAACCTGGACCTCGTCGACATCGAGCACGTCGTGCGCCAGTCCGGCGGCGTGCCGGTGATGGTCGACAACACCTTCGCGACCCCGATCCTGCAGAACCCGTACCTGCACGGGGCCTCGTACGTGCTGCACTCCGGCACCAAGTACCTGGGCGGGCACGGCGACGTGCTCGGCGGCGTCGTGGCCTGCTCGGAGTCGCTGGCGGCGGCGTTGCGGCAGGTCAGGATCATCACGGGCGCGGTGCTGCACCCGCTGGGCGGCTACCTGCTGCACCGCGGGCTGGCCACGCTGCCGTTGCGCGTCGAGGCGGCGTCCCGTTCGGCCGCGGTGCTGGCCTCGCGACTGGCCTCGCACGACGCCGTGGAGTTCGTGCGCTACCCGTCCGCGTCACGGCAGATGCGCGGAACCGGCGCCATGATCGCGTTCGGCGTGCACGGCGATCCGGTTGAGGTCGTGCGGCGGTTGAAACTCATCACGCCGGCCGTGTCGCTGGGTTCGGTGGACACGCTTATCGAGCATCCCTCGGCTTTGACCCATCGCCTGGTACCCGGAGAAGAACTGCGGGCTTCTGGCGTTCCGGACAATTTGCTGCGCATTTCCGTCGGGCTTGAGCACGTCGACGACATTTGGGATGACCTGAACGTGGCGCTGTGTGATGTCGCTTACGTTAAGTCTTCCCCAGGTGATTACTTGGTGATGACCGCCACTCGCTAGGGTTCCCCGAATCAGCGCGTCGGGGCGCGGGAGGTTCCGACGCGAGCATTTTTCCGTTTCGGAAGGAACCTCCTCGTGAGTTCTGTGGAAACTGATGCGGACGGCTACACCAAGGCGCTGAGCAAGCGTCAGGTGCAGATGATCGCAATCGGTGGCGCTATCGGCGTCGGCCTTTTCCTGGGTGCGGGCGGGCGCCTCGCCACAGCGGGGCCGTCGCTGATCCTCGCGTACGCGGTGTGCGGCCTCGCGGCGTTCTTCGTCATGCGCGCGCTGGGCGAACTCGTCCTCCATCGCCCCGTGTCCGGCAGCTTCGTCGAGTACGCCCGCGAGTTCATCGGCCCGTGGGCCGGCTTCACGTCGGGCTGGCTGTACTGGCTGAACTGGGCGATGACCGGCATCGCCGAGATCACCGCCGTCGCGATCTACATGCACAAGTGGTTCCCCGACATGCCGCAGTGGATCACCGCGCTGGTGGCCCTGGTCGTGCTGATCGCCATCAACATGTTGTCCGTCAAGCTGTTCGGCGAGCTGGAGTTCTGGTTCTCCGTCATCAAGGTGACCGCCATTGTCGTGTTCCTGGTGGTCGGCGTGGGCCTGGTCATCGGCAACGCGGACATCGGCGGCACCACGGCGTCGGTCTCGAACACCCTGGGCCACGGCGGCCTGTTCCCGGCAGGCTTCGGCATCGCCCTGATGACGTTGCAGGCGGTCGTGTTCGCGTACTCGGCCATCGAACTGGTCGGCATCGCCGCGGGCGAGACCAAGGACCCCGAGAAGATCATGCCGCGCGCCATCAACGGCGTCGTCTACCGCATCGCGATCTTCTACGTCGGTTCCGTGCTGCTGCTGACGATGTTGTTGCCGTGGGACCACTTCACCGGCACCGAGTCGCCGTTCGTGACCGTGTTCTCGGCGCTGGGCATCCCGGCGGTCGGCGACATCATGAACGCGGTGGTGCTGACGGCCGCGTTGTCGTCGTGCAACTCCGGCCTCTACTCGACCGGCCGGATTCTGCGTTCGCTGGCGCAGAAGGGTGAGGCTCCGGCCATCACCGGCAAGATGAACTCCCGGCACGTGCCGTACGGCGGCATCCTGTTCACCGGTGTCGCCTACCTGTTCGGTGTCGTTCTCAACTACATCGTGCCCAAGGAGGCGTTCGACATCGCGATCGCGGTGGCCTCGCTGGGTGTCGTGTCCACCTGGGCCACCCTGATCATCTGCCAGCTCCGGTTGCGGAAGAAGGCGTTGGCGGGCGAGATCCAGCGGCCGTCCTACCGAATGCCCGGCGCGCCCTACACCTCGTACGGGACGCTCGCGTTCCTCGCGCTGGTGATCGGGCAGATGGCCTTCGCCGGGACCGCGGAGAAGATCGCGTTCTGGTCGATCCCCGTGGTCGCTCTGATCTTGTTCCTCGGCTGGCGCTTCGTGAAGTCGCGTCAGCCGGTGGAGCAGCGGGATCTCGTCACCATCGACTGACGTAGCCCGTTCAGGCCGCGAGCCGCCCCCTCACGAAGGGGGCGGCTCGCGGTCGTTCTGACCTCGAATATGCTGGTGAACATGGTTGTCGCTGCCCCTCCCGTCATCGGCGTGCTCGCTCTTCAGGGCGATGTCCAGGAACACCTCGTGTCGCTCGCGAAGTGCGATGTCACCGCACGGCCCATTCGCAGGCCCGAGGAACTGGCCGAGCTGGACGGGATCGTCATCCCCGGCGGCGAGTCGACGACCATCAGCAAGCTCCTGGTCAACTTCGAGCTGCTCGAACCGCTCAAGGCCAAGATCAAGGCCGGTTTCCCCGCCTACGGGTCGTGCGCGGGCATGATCCTGCTGGCCGAGACGGTGCTGGACGGCCGTGAGGACCAGGAACAGCTCGGTGGCCTGGCGGTCACGGTGCGCCGGAACGCGTTCGGGCGGCAGATCGACTCGTTCGAGACCGATCTCGATCTCGCCGGTGAGAGCGTGCACGCCGTGTTCATCCGTGCGCCGTGGGTAGAGGCGGTTGGCGACGGGGTCGAGGTTCTCGCTACGGTGCCCGTTACGGCTGAAGCGGGTGATGCCGCCGGTAGGATCGTCGCGGTCAGGCAGGGCAACGTGCTGGCCACGGCGTTTCATCCGGAGCTCACGGGGGATGAGCGCGTCCATCGCCTGTTCGTGGACATGGTTCGTGGTTTGACTGGTTCGGAGGAGAAATGAGCGGCCACTCCAAGTGGGCGACCACCAAGCACAAGAAGGCCGCCATCGACGCCAAGCGCGGCAAGCTCTTCGCGCGGCTGATCAAGAACATCGAGGTGGCGGCCCGCACCGGTGGTGGGGACCCGGACGGCAACCCGACGCTGTTCGACGCCATCCAGAAGGCCCGGAAGAACTCGGTGCCGCTGGACAACATCGAACGCGCCCGCAAGCGCGGTGGCGGTGAAGAAGCCGGCGGCGCCGACTGGCAGACCATCATGTACGAGGGCTACGGGCCCAACGGAGTCGCGGTGCTCATCGAGTGCCTCACGGACAACCGCAACCGCGCCGCTACCGAGGTCCGCACGGCGATGACGCGCAACGGTGGTTCGATGGCCGACCCCGGCTCGGTGTCGTACATGTTCAGCCGCAAGGGTGTCGTGATCGTGCCGAAGGCGGACACGTCCGAGGACGACGTGATGCTGGCGGTGCTGGAGGCCGGTGCCGAGGAGGTCAACGACCTGGGCGAGGCCTTCGAGGTCGTGTCCGAGGCCGGCGACCTGATCCCGGTCCGCAAGGCGCTGCAGGACGCGGGCATCGACTACGAGTCCGCCGAGTCGAGCTTCCTGCCGTCGGTGTCGGTGCAGCTGGAGGCCGAGGGCGCGAAGAAGATCTTCAAGCTCATCGACGCGCTGGAGGACTGCGACGACGTGCAGAACGTCTTCGCGAACTTCGACGTGTCGGACGAGGTCATGGCCGAGGTCGGCTGACGACGTCCCACTTTCGGCGAACGCCGGTCACGCGATGCGCGTGGCCGGCGTTCTCGCGTTCAGGCCAGGTCTTCGGCGAGCGAGGTGCGCAGGGCGAGCGATTTCGCGTCGTCGAACTCGGCGAGGATCTCGAACGCCTCTCGTCCGCAGTGCCGGGCTTCGTCCCCGGACAGTTCACGGCTCAGGTTCACCAGGTTCTTGGCGAGCTTCCAACGGTCGCCCAGCTGCCGATGAGTGGCCACGGCCTGCCGGTGGAAGTCGACGGCGTCGTCCTCCCGGCCGAGGTCGCCGTACGCCAGCCCCGCACCTTCCACGGCCATCGCCTCCCGGCTGCGATCGCCGTTCTGGCGGCAGATGACCGCGGCCGCCTGATAGGAGACCAGGGCCGGGCCGGGCTCCCCGACCGCCCGCTGCGCTTTGCCGAGGTACAGCAGAGCCGTCGCCTCCCACAGCCGGTTGGTCATCTCGCGGCTGATGGAGACCGCTTCGGTCGCGAGTGCCAGTGACGTGCCCGCGTCACCGCGGATCCGGGAGACGTAGCTGGTCGCCGTGAGGGCCATCGACTCGTACAGACGGCTTTCGAGGTCGCGGAACATGCCCAGCGATCTCGTCAGGTGCGCGTCGGCCTCGTCCAGGTCCCGGAGCTGCGCGCAGGTGTACCCGAGGCTGTAGAGCACCGTCGCGAGCCACTCCTGGTCGTCGAGCTCCTGTGCCACGTCCAACGCCTCGGCGAACGCGGATCGGGCGTCGCGCAGCCGATGCTGGAACAGGTGCACCCAGCCGAGCCCGTTCAACCCCTTGACCACGTTGGCCAGATCGCCGAGTTCGCGGTAGGTGGCCACCGCGCCGATGTGGTGCGTGACGGCCTCGCCGAGGCGCATCGTCATGCGGCTCAGCCTGCCGAGGCTGTCGTGCATCGCGGCCTCCTCCGCGCGCAGGCCCAGTTCCCGCGCGCAGTCCAGGCCGATCCGCGAGGTCGATCGCCAGTCGTTGAAGTGGTTGTAGGTGGCGTAGATCCGTTCCAGCACGGCGGCCAGCCGCCAGGCCGTGAGGAGTTGCCCGGTACCGGCCGCCGCCCGCACGGCGGCCTCCAGGTTGAACTTCTCCTCGGCGTACCACCGAGCCGCCTGGGTGTGGTCGGAGAAGGGAGAAACTCCCTCACCCATCTCGAACAACAACGTCGTGTCGTGCGCCAGAGTTAGCGCGCAGTCGTAGCTCATGCGCAGATACCAGTCGCAGACCCGTTGGAGGGCCTCGAGTTGTTCCTCCTGCGACAGCCTGGATTGGGCGCAGTCCACCGAATAGGCGCGCAACAGGTCGTGGAAGCGGTAGCGCGCGAAACCCGTCGGCTCCAGCAGACAGGCGCCCGTGAGCTGGTCCAGCGCGGTGCGCACCTGGCGAGGGTTTCCGCCGGCCAGCGCCTCGGCGGCGCTCTCGCTGAAGTCTGCGCCCGGATGCAGGCCGAGCAGGCAGAAGACCAGTGCCGTCTCTTCCGGCAGAGCTCGATAGGACCAGGCGAACACCGTGTGCACGGCCTCCGCCTCGTCGATGTCACCAGTGGAAAGCGTGTTCCACAGTTCCGACTCGTCGCGCAGATCCGCGATGAGCCTGCTCAACGGCATCGACGGACGACTTGCCGCTCGTTCCGCCGCGATCCGCAGGGCCAGGGGCAGATACGCGCACAGGCCGGCCAGTTCGGCGATTTCTGCGGGATCGTCTCCGCTGCGGTACTCCCGAATCGTCGTGGTCAGCAGCTGAACGGCTTCGGCCTCGGTGAGGGTGTCGAGCGTTCTGCGGCGTGCGCCGTGCCGGATCGCGAGACCCTGCAGATGGCTGCGGCTCGTGACGATGGCGAGACTCTGACCCGAACCCGGCACGAGAGGGCGGACCTGCGCGTTGTTCGCCGCGTTGTCGAGGATTATCAGCATGCGCCGGTCGGCGAGCGCGGACCTGTAGAGACTTGATTTCGCCTCGACGTCATCAGGCACCGCCGCCGCTGGAACTCCGAGCGCGATCAGGAACCGCTCCAGGGCCTGGTCGGGTGATACGGGCAGGCCGGGGTCGTAGCCCCGGAGATCGATGTAGAGCTGTCCGTCCGGGAACTCGGCCCGTGCGCGATGTGCCCAGTGCAGCGCGAGCGAGGTCTTTCCCACGCCCGCGGTCCCGGAAATCACGTACACCACGAGGTTCTCGTCGTCGGCCAGGAGTTCGTCGAGAGCGGTGAGCTCGGAAATCCGGTTCACGAATCCCCGGACGCCTCGCGGCGGCTGAAGAGGGCGGTGGCCGCGGCCACCACTTCCGTAGTGGAAGTGAATTCCACCCTCGACATCGCGCACCTGCACGATTTCGCCGGTGTTGCTGTTCACCAGCGAGCGGTTGCCGGCACCTTCGAGTTCGCCGTCGGAATCGTCAGGCATCTTGATCACCACGGAGCAGAGGGTAGATGTGCCGGCAGCGGCCGGAGCCGGCATCGGTTCGCGGGGTTCGGCATCGGGCTCACCAGCGGAACTCGCCGAGAAGCTCTCTGAGTTCCGCGTCGTCCGTGCGCGCGAGCGCCGCGGTGAGCGGCTCTTCGACGGGCACGCCGTGCTCGCCGGCCTCGTTCCTGATCCACGACGGGACGTACCCGAGCAGCACCAGGGTTCGGTGCCGTGCCCGCGCGGTCGACGCCGCCGTCCGGTGCCAGAGGCCCCCGTGGATGATCACCGCGTCGCCGGGCTCGAAGAACAGCTCGACCTGGCCGGCGCGGTCACCCCGATCGCCCTGCGGGATCCGCAGGTCCGGCCGCAGGTGGGAGCCCGGCAGCAACGTCAGGGCGCCTTCGTCCACCGACACCCGATCCAGGTAGATCAGGCAGTGCAGCTGGTGCGGATAACAGAAGAAGACGGGCAGCGGATCGGGGATGACCGGCAGGTGGTTGTGCCACGGGACGGCGATGCCCGCCGTTCCCGGGTAGTGCATCCGAGCCTCGAGGTCGATCCACACCTGAGGTCCGAGAAGTGTGCGGGCGATCGAGAGAACCGGTTCCAGGCGGAGCAACCGGTGGAAATCCACGTGCTTGTCGAGCAGCCTGCGCAGGTAGATGCTGTCGTGGGCGACCCATTCCGCACCCGGCTTTCCCTCCTCGGACGCGGCGATCTCGTGCACGCGGTCACGAAGGGTCGCCGCCGTCGCCGGTGGAATCAGCCCTCTGCGCACCAGGTGGCCGTCCCGCACCAGGCACGCGATCTCGCCCGGCTCGACCTGGGCCGTGACAACGCGGACCGGGTAGCCCGCGGACTGGTCGTTGATCAGGAATTCGGTGCGAACCGATGCCTTGTCCACGGTTGTACTCGCTTTCGGCGGGCTACTGTCCGAGCGCGGCCGGTGGCGCGGGGTATGACGAGTCTGCTGCTCCGGATCTCGGCGAGAAGCTCGGACAGCGGGAATGACCTGGCGTGGAACTCCCGCCACGCCGTTCTCGCCTGGGCGAGGCGCTCTGGCGCGTCGTTCTGGTTTATGTAGAGCAGCTCTCCCTCTTTGTTGTAGCTGAGATCGACGACCACGGTGTCGTCGAACAGCCAGGTGTCCGTGTAGGTGACGTCCGGTACGTCATTCCGGTAGATGAACCGGATGTCCTCTCCCGCGGCGCCGTTGATCGCGTAGTACCAGTCGATCTCGAACTGGAGGTACGGGGTAAGCACGTGGTCGATGATGTGCACCCTGCCCATGTACCTGCCATCGGCCACGCACGCCCTGATGTTGTCCGCCCATTCCGCGTTTCGATTCTCGGGCAGCGGCTTTCCCGCGAGATAGTGTTCGAACTGCGCTCGCTCTTCTTCGACCGAGTAGGCCGGAAGGGTCTCTATTCGGGTCGCGGACTTCTTGAACTCGACGAAGAGTCTGCCGAACTGGTCCATGTTCAGAATGATGGCGACGGCTCCTCGGTCCGGCTACTGGTTGAACGCGCGCTCGAGGATGTAGCGCGGTATTTCGACCGCGCCTTCTCCTGGCGGCAGGTTCAGCCCGGCCTTGTCGCCATCCACGTTGAACCCCTGTACGACGATCGTCCCGTTCTCGGTCTCGTACACAGCGGGACATGGGCCGTTCCCGCATCCGGACCCGCCGATCTGCCTGAGCTCCACGGTGCTCCCCTCCGACGTCGCAGTGCAAGGTTAGGGTCCAAAAGTTTATCTGGCGGTGACGACCCCGGACAACCCGGGCCACTCACTTGTCGCACGTTTGCGCCGAACTGGCCAAAAACTGGGAGGCGTTCATTGACAATTCGTGGACAAGTTCCTCGAGGAAGTCATCCATTCGCGCAGAAAGGCAGTCCGAGAGGGTGAAGATTCGTTGGTCGACGTCTTGCCGTGTTGCGGCGAGTGAATTGCGTGATCGGATCAGGGCTGGTCGATGACCATTTTCATGGGTCCCGGCCATACGTCGGACGAGACGTCCGGTGAGGTGCAGGTCCGACGAACGGTGGACGTGGCGTTAGACCTTTGCGGGTCGTGAGCGGTACTCCCGCGGCGGTGGACTGTCCCCTGACACCGAACTGGGGAGATGTCATGCGATTGCGTTGGATGGTGCCGCTCGTTGCGGCCGGACTGCTGGCGAGCACGGCGGTGGCGTCGGCGGACGACCTGGTCGTGCGGACCGGGTACGGGGCGGTCAAAGGGGAAGCCAGCGGTGGCACGAGGGTGTTCGAGGGGATTCCGTACGCCGCGCCGCCGGAGAAGGACCTGAGGTGGCGCGACCCGCGGCCGCCCGCGAAGTGGAACGGCGTGCGGGACGCGGTCGAGCCGGGACCGGCGTGCGCTCAGTTGCCGGGCGAGTTGCCCCAGGGCAGCGACAGCGAAGACTGCCTCTACCTCAACGTCACGGCGCCCGCGGGCAGGCACAAGCCCGTGATCGTGTGGCTGCACGGCGGCGGGTACTTCATGGGGGCCGGGTCCAACTACGACGCGCGGCGGTTCGCGGAGCGCGGTGACGTCGTCGTGGTGACGGTCAACTACCGGCTCGGGATCTTCGGGTTCCTGGGCATGCCGGGGCTGGCGGGGTCCGGGACGTTCGGCTTGCGGGACCAGCAGGCCGCTTTGAAGTGGGTGCGGGCCAACATCGGCGCGTTCGGCGGGGATCCGCGCAACGTGACGCTCGCCGGGCAGTCGGCCGGCGCGATGAGCGTGTGCGCGCAGCTCACGTCGCCGGGAGCGGCCGGGTTGTTCGACAAAGCGGTCATGCAGAGCGGGTCCTGTGCGACCGGGTGGCTCGACAACTTCGAGTACCGCGGCGAGCAGGCGGCGACGATCTTCCAGCCGTTGGACGTCGTCGCGGCGCACGGGGCCGACGTGGCGCGCGCGTTGGAGTGCGCGGACGTGGAGTGCTTGCGCGGCAAGGAGATCGAGAAGCTGAAGCCGCACCTGCGCGACTTCATCCAGCCCGCGTACGGGACGGCCGCGCTGCCCAGCTATCCGGGCGATGCCGTGCGGGACGGGCGATTCCACCGCGTGCCGGTGCTGAGCGGCACGACACGTGACGAGGCACGGCCGTGGATTGCTGCCTACGAAGACAACGGGACCGCCGCGATGCGCCCCGACACCTTCGAGACGGTGCTCGCCGAGACCTTCGGCGACCAGGCGGCAGCGGTCAGGGCCGTGTACTCGCCCGAGAAGTACGGGTCGGCGGCACTCGCGTGGGCCGCGCTCGTGACGGACAAGATGTGGTCCTGCACCCAGCTCAAGACCGACCGCGGGCTGTCGGCCAAGACACGCGTGTACGCCTACGAGTTCGCCGACCCCACCCCGCCGAAGCTCTCACCGCTGCCGCCGACGATGCCGTTGGGCGCCCAGCACGCGTCGGACCTGTGGGACTTCTTCGACCTCGGCGGACGTGCCCCGAAGTTCACGCCCGAGCAGCAGAGGTTGTCCGAGCGCATGATCGACCACTGGGCCGCCTTCGCCACGCACGGCGATCCGGGGTGGCCGAGGTTCAACGGCCGTGACGCCGTGTCGTTCGCACCGGACGCGATCGGCCAGGTCGACCTGGCCGCCACGCATCACTGCGACTGACGAGCCTTCACGTCGTTCAAGAACGCCGACCACGCAGCTGCCGAGAAGGGGAGGTGCGTGGTCGGCGCCTTGCTGTCACGGATACCGACGCCACGGCCGACCTCGACGCAGTTGTTGCCATCGCCGGTGTAGGTGCTCTTGCGCCACACGGTCATTGGAGGCCCTCCAAGATGCTGTTGATCACCGCCCTCGATTCTTCCTCATCCAGGGCGACGGCAGCGAGGTCCTTCAGGATGTTCTCGTAGACCTCGACGGTGCCCTTGTCATCGAAGAAGAGGCCGCACTTGACGCTCTCGATGTAGACCACCGGCGGGTACTTCGGGAACTTCATCAGCCGGAAGTCGCCCGCCGCTCCCGCGTGCATGCCGACAGACCTCGGGATGATCCGGATGGTGACGTAGTTCCGCACCGACATCCGCAGCAGGTGGGCGAGCTGCTCCCGCCACACCTCCTCGCCGCCGACCGGAAGCCACAACGCCTGTTCGTGCAGGTAGAAGGTGAAAGTCCGGCTGTATTCGAGAATCTCCGCTCTGGCGACCCTCGCCTCGACCGTCGCTGGGATGTTCTCCGGCGGGACCGTTCGCGCTTTGGCGGTGACAGCCTCGATGTACTCCCGAATCTGGAGCAGGCCGGGCACCACGATCATTGACCAGTCGATGATCTCGTTGGCTTCCTTCTCCTGGTTGATCAGAGTGCGGGCCTGGTCGGGTAGACCGTCCTCGGGAATTTGCACGAAGAAGCTGCCGGACTCGCGGAACAGGTCGAGCAGACGTTCGCGGTCCTCAAGCGGTGTGCGGCAGTAGGCGAGCAGCGTGGCGACTTCCAACTCGTTCACGCCGCCCTTGCCGGCGAGCATGTCGGACAGTTTGGCCTCTTGCCAGCCGAGCACCTCGGCGAGCTGACGCTGGGTGAGTCCGGTGCTCTCGATGGCGGCTCGGACGCCGTTGCCGAACTCGCGGCCCACCACGCTGGACGATCTCTTGGGCATGGACGGACGGTAGGGGCAGGGGCCGCGAAAGCTCTATCGTTTCGCGTCAAATCTGCCTGAAGGTGGGAGCGTTGGAACAGCTCCAAGCAGGCATAAGGCGCCGGAGGGGTGCCGTAGGCTGGGTGCCGTGCTTTCCGACGAAGACATCGAGCTGCGGGCTCGCCTGCTCTCCGCGGCCGACCGGTTCGGCCACACCAACATCGTCGTGAACCCGGACTCCGAGGGCCCGGGTTACGTGTTCTCGGTGGGGGCCTGGCGCCGGTTCGGGGTGGCAGAGGCCGTGGTGATCGGGCTGCCGCAGGGCATGGGCGAGAACCTGGTCAACATGTACGTGAAGCGGGCCAGCGACGGCGAGCGGTTCCAGCCGGGCAAGCTCTACGACGACTTCTTCGAGGGCGTCCCGATCACGTTCGAGCGGGTGTACAAGGGTTTCTACCCGGAGTTCTTCGGGAGCGCGTACCTGCTCTACGACGGGTCGGAGTTCGCGGCCGTGCAGATCATCGTGCCGACGCCGCAGGGGCAGTGGCCTTGGCAGCCCGATGCGCCGCAAGGGTTCCACGACCACCAGATCATCCTCACCGAGAGCGGTCTGCCGGAGAGCTGGACGCCGGGGGTCACCGGTCCGTGAACGTCCACATCGGACCGCTCAGGCCGGAGCACGCCGGTGAGGTGATGACGATCCAGCGTGCCGCGTACCTCCAGGAAGCCAGGCGGTACGGCGCGTGGGACCTGCCGCCGCTCGTCGAGACCCTCGACCAGATCCGCGAGCACCTCGAGGACGGCACGCCCGCGCTCGGCGCGTTCAGCGGCTCCAGGCTCGTCGGGTCGGTGCGCAGCCGCGTCGACGGTGACCGGATGGAGGTCGCCCGGCTGTCCGTCGCGCCCGACGTCCAGGGGACCGGGGCCGGGCGGAAGCTCCTGCAGGCGATCGGCGAGCACGCTCCGGACGGGGTCGAGGTCGTCTGGCTGTTCACCGGCGCCGAGAGCGACGGGAACATCAGGTTCTACGAGAGCGCCGGGTTCGTGAGGGTCAGCGAGCACCTGGACGCCGTGGGCATCCGGTGCGTCACTTTGGAGCAGAGACCAAAACGTTGTCCGGAGGTCGTTGTCCGCTGAAAGCGCTCCGACACCGGACAACGATCTACCTGTAGAAATGCGGTGCGTTCAACGGTCCGGGGGGATCCGGGGATCGCGGCCGGGGGAGGAACGCCCCGCCCCGCAGGAGGCACAGGGGGATGCGGCGCGGGGCGTTTCGGAAGAAGAACCGGGAATTCTAGTTCTGGCTCAGGAACTGCTGGGCGAGTGACTCACCGAGTGAGGTGGCCTTTGCGTGGTCCTCGATCGGGGAGACCTTCGAGTTCTTGAAGTAGATGTAGTGCACCGGGCCGTCGGTGCCGCCGTTCTCCGGGTTCGGGTTGATGCCCAGGTTCACCGCGGACGCGTACGAGGCCTCCCCGATGATCGCGGTCGGGCCCGTGTCGCCGACCACCGCGTAGTCGACCTTGCCGTTGTAGATGACGGCGACGACGCCACCGCCCTGGATGCCGAACTTGCGGTAGTCCCAGGTCCCGCTGGGCGAGGGCACGACCACGTACGGGAGCTTGTCCGCGACCAGCGGCTTTCCCTTCGAGTCGTGGAACGCGGTGTCGGGCTGGAACCACGGGTCGGTGCTCTCGCTGCACTTCGCGGTGCGCTGGCCGTCGCAGTCGACGTCCAGGTCGGCCTTGTACCAAACGGCGCCGTTCTTGCCGCAGACCGGGATGTTCGCGGACGTCTCGGAATCCGACCGGTACTTGCCGCTGGAGATCTGCGAGCACGACGTGAGCTTGGCCAGCAGTTGCGACGCGCTCGGGCCGGCGGCCTGGGCGGCGGGGGATGCGAGCAGGGATGCGGCGAGAGCGGACACGGCGAAAAGCCCTGGGGCGAGCTTGCGCATTGTTGCCTCTTTCGACAGGGAACTTTCCTGACTGAAAGCGGCGGCAGGCTTACTGTGCGCAATTCACGTGATACCCGTCAAGGGCCTAAGGCTTACGTCCCAGAAGTCCAATCAGTCGTGTTTGGTCGTCGGCGTCCGGCGCAACCGGAACGGGCGAATCGAACATCGACGAACCACCCCACTCCTCGATGTTGCGTTCGACGTACTTCAACACCGCCGACGCGAGATCGGGGTCAATTCGTTCGTCCGCGCCGATCGAGCGCGCCAGATCCCAGGCGTGGACCGCGAGATCCGTGGTCATCTGCCAGCAGTACTCCTCGGCGTCCAGCGTCCCCGACGACACGTGCACGGGTTTCGCCAGCGCGTACTTGCCCAGCCACGCCTCGCGCGCCGCCGCGGCCGCCACGACCCAGGACACGAGCGGGTCGTCGCCCAGGTTGTCGTGGTCGAACCGGTCGCCGACCTGTTCCGCCGTGCAGCCGGCGAGCAGTTCCGGGGCCCAGAGCTGCTCGTAGACCAGGTGGCCGACGAGGTCTCTGACCGACCACTCCCGGCAGGGGGTGCCGAGCGACCACTGGTCAGGAGCGATCTCCCGGACCCGTCGGTCGAACTCCGTCATCGCCACGCCGTGCGCCTGGATCAAATCCATCCCAGCAGTGCATCAAATCCTGCCCAGCCGCGCATCCTGGCGTGAGAGTTGGGCCACTCGGACGCAACCCCGATTTCTAACAGTACGAGCGTTCGGCGTAATCTCGACCAGATCCGCCGTGACATCGTTGACACGAGAGGACGATGACTGTGAGCGCTCCTAGCGCCAGCATCTCCGCGCAGGACAAGGGATTCTTCGGGCACCCCCGAGGCCTGTCCACGCTGTTCTTCACCGAACTCTGGGAACGGTTCTCGTTCTACGGGATGAAGGCCATCCTCGGCCTCTACCTGTGGACAGCCGTGTCCGACGGAGGCCTCGGCGTCGACAAGGCACTCGCCCTGTCGGTCGTGGCCATCTACGGCACCGCGGTCTACATGTCCGGTGTCGCGGGCGGCTGGCTCGCCGACCGCGTCTGGGGTGGCCAGCGCTCGACGTTCTACGGCGGCGTGCTGATCATGTGCGGTCACATCGCACTGGCGCTGCCGATCGGGATCACGGGCGTGTACCTCGGCCTGATCTTCATCGTCTTCGGCACCGGCCTGCTCAAGCCGAACATCTCGACCGTCGTCGGCGGCCTCTACGCCAAAGACGACACACGTCGCGACGCCGGCTTCACGGTCTTCTACATGGCGATCAACATCGGTGGCTTCGTCTCGCCGTTGATCACCGGCGCGCTCGCGGACGGCGTCGGCTTCCACGCCGGGTTCGCCGTCGCCGCGGTCGGCATGGCGGCCGGTCTGATCCAGTACCGGCTCGGCCGCAAGAACCTGCGCGGCTCGGCCGCCGTGGCGCCGAACCCGTTGCACCCGAAGGAGAAGGGCCGCGTCTACGGCCTCATCGGCCTCATCGCGGTCGTGATCGGCGCGCTGGGCGTGCTGTCGTACGTGCTGGGCGACGTCGAGGGCGTCATCCTGATGATCAGCATCATGTCGATCGTCCTGCCGATCACGTACTTCACCGTGATGTACCGCAGCAAGAAGACGCTGCCGGAGGAGAAGCCGCGCGTCCTCGCGTACATCCCGCTGTTCGTCGCGGCGGCGATGTTCTGGCTGATCTTCGAGCAGAGCGCCTCGGTGATCGCGGAGTTCGCCGACTCGCACGTCGACAACCACGTGTTCGGCTGGGAGTTCCCGGTCGCCTGGTTCCAGTCGATCAACCCGATCATGATCATCGCGCTGGCGCCGGTGTTCGCGTGGCTGTGGCTGAAGCTCAAGGACCGCGCGCCCTCGACCCCGCGCAAGTTCGCCGGCGCGCTGGTGCTCGTGGGCCTGTCGTTCGTGCTCATGTACTTCGCCAGCAACTCGGCGGCCGACGGCAAGGTGACGCCGCTCTGGCTCGTGCTGATGTTCCTGATCATGACCTGCGGTGAGCTCATGCTGTCGCCGGTCGGCCTGTCGGTCACGACGAAGCTGGCGCCCAAGGCGTTCGCGTCGCAGACGATGAGCCTGTGGTTCCTCGCGGTCTCCGCCGGAACCGGTGTGGCCGCGCAGCTCGTGAAGTTCTACACGACGAGCCCCTCGGCGTACTTCTTCACGCTGGGCGGCGCGGCCGTGGTCCTCGGTGTCGCGCTCGCGGTGGCGGCCCCGGCGATCCGCAAGCTCATGGCGGGCGTCGAGTAAGTCCGGAAAAAGGCGAAAGGGAGGCCCGTCGCGGCGGCGGTGCGGCGGGTCTCCCTCTCGTCTACAAGGATGCACTACGCACATGTGTCATTGGGGCACGAACATTGCTCCAGCCGGGTGAAGTCGAGCACTCCCCGCAACAAATCTCGCCCCAGGTCAGCGCTAGTTCACCGTCAGTGACCGACTGGATTCGTTGGCACGCACCGGAAGTCGCAACGCGCCGCGGATGAGCTTCGACCGCCGGCGCGTCACCGGGCCGTCCGCGCCGAGGTTCGGGAAGCGCTTGAAGAGCTCGTGCAACGCCAGCGAGCCCTCGATGCGGCTCAGTCCCGCGCCGATGCAGTAGTGGATGCCCGCGCTGAACGCGAGGTGCTCGCGCGCGTTGGACCGCGTCGGGTCGAACTTCAGCGGGTCCTCGAACACGCGCGGGTCGCGGTTCGCCGCGGCCAGCATCAGCATCACCGGCATGCCCTTCGGCAGCGACACCCCGGCCAGTTCCAGGCGTTCCTTCGGCCAGCGGATCGTGTACTGCACGGGCGGATCGAGGCGCAGGACCTCCTCCACGAACCCCTCGGCGTACTCCGGGCTCTGGGCCAGCGGCGCGATCGTGTGCGGGTTCTCGAACGCCTTCAGCACGCCGTTGCTGATCAGGTTCACCGTCGTCTCGAACCCGGCGAAGAGCAGCAACCCCGTGGTGGCAACGAGATCCTCGCGGCTCAGGTCCTCGTGCTGGGTGACGAGGTGGCTGACGATGTCGTCCTTCGGGTTGCGGCGGCGCTCGTCCATCAGGCCGTCGATGAAGTCGTTGTACTCGATGATCGTGGCGTGCAGGCTCTTGAGCTGCTTGTGCGACCACACGCCGTCGAGCGTCTCCGCCAGCGAGCTTCCCCAGCGCGCGAAGACGTCCTTGTGGTCGTCGGGCACGCCCAGCAGGTCCGCGATGACCTGGATCGGCACCTGGGAGGCGAACTCGGAGACCACGTCGAAGCGGTCGTCGAGGCGGTCGAGGTACTGGGTGACGATCTTCTGGATGGACTCGGTGCGGTCCTTGAGCGCTCGGGGCGTGAAGAACGGCTGGACGAGCTTGCGCAGCCGGGTGTGCGTCGGCGGGTTCATCATCAGGAACGAGTCCTGCACCGGGTTCACGATCTTCTCGCCGTCCTTGACGAGCGTGATCGGCACCATCGACGCCTCGTCGAAGGTCGCGGTGATGAACCTGTTGTCCCGCAGCACGGAGTCGCAGATCTCGCGGCTCGGCGTGACGTACGCGCCCATGCGGCTGCGCACCATGTCGCCCTTGGCGCGCACCTTCTCGTACATCGGGTACGGGTCGCGGTCCGGCGGTGAGGCCATGACGCCCGCGTACGGGTCACCGAGCAGCGCGTAGCCGCGGACGAGCGTGCGCAGCGCGAAGAACTGAGTGGCTGTCTTCAGCGTGGACGGCATACGTCCACATTGAGTGGTACGCGAAGAACTCTCAAGAGTTGCGGCGGTGTCGCCGCACGGTTTCTTCTACTAGATCGAGCACGGGTTCCATGTCGTCCGCGGGCAGGCCCATCGCGAGGTGCGAGACGAGGCCTTCGAGGACGAGTTCCAGGAAGCTGGTCAGCACCGTCACGTCGACGTCGTCGCGCAGGTTGCCGGCTTCGCGCTGACGGATCAGGCGCTGGCGGGTGGCGGCGGTGAGCTGTTCGCTGCGCTCGGCCCAGCGCGCCCGGAAATCCGGGTCCGTGCGAAGCCTGCGGGAGACCTCGAGGCGCGTGCCGAGCCAGTCGGCGGCGTGCTCCTCGGTCCGCTTCTCCGGTTCGTCGAGCAGGTCGCGCATGACCTGGACGAGGCCCTGTTCGGCCACCACGTCGGCCATGCGGAGCGCGTCGTCCTCGGCGAGTGCGAGGAAGAGCGACTCCTTGTCGCGGAAGTGGTGGAAGATCGCGCCGCGAGAGAGTCCCGTTGCCTCTTCCAGACGGCGTACGGTGGCACCTTCGTAGCCGTGTCGCGCGAAACAGGAACGCGCGCCGTCGAGGATCTGACGGCGGCGGGCGTCGAGGTGGTCCTGACTGACCCTGGGCACCGGTAGATGGTCGCAGGGGGAGGGCGGGAAATCCAATCCGTACGTACGGATTGGACACGTCCATCAGTGTGATCTTCCCGGCCCACCCCGTTCGTGTGGATCATCGGGCGGGCCTGCGCGAACGGGCAGGCTTCCGGCCATATCCTTCCGCGCCATGGACACGCAGGAGATCATCAAGCTGTCGGCGCTCGCTGAGCGCCTCGGGTGGCAGCGGCGTGAGTCCACAGGCGTCCACGTGATCGACCTGCTGCTCAACGGCACGGTTTCGGATCTCATCGCCGCGCTCGCCGAGAACCGGGATAGGTAACGGGATCTGGTAAGCGCTTTCCCGCAGTTCCCGGAGGGGGTTGACTCCGGATGTCGCGGGTGGTGTGATCTGCGCGACAGTCAGGAAAGTTTCCTGTCTAAAACTGAATCCGCCGCCGCTCCGTCGTGATTCCCCCTACCCGTCTTGTGGGAGGCACAACAGTGGCACCGAGTAGAGGCCGGACGCTCCGCGCGTTCGGCGCGATGGGTGTTGCCTGCACAACAGCCGTCGCAGTGATGTCGGTACCGGAGTCGGCCCTCGCGGCGCCGGTCCGGTACGAAGCGGAGAGCGCGACGATCTCGCAGGGCGTGGTGGAGTCGAACCACGCCGGGTTCTCCGGAACCGGGTTCGTCAACGTCGACAACGTGGCCGGGAGCTCGGTCGAGTTCACCGTGAACGCCACGAAGGCGGGCCAGGCGAAGCTGGTCTTCCGCTACGCCAACGGAACCGCGGACAGCCGGCCGGTCGACGTGAGCGTCAACGGCGGTCTCGCCGTCGACGAGCGCGCCTTCGCGGGCACGGGTGCGTGGACGACGTGGGTGTCGGCCGAGAACACCGTGAACCTGAACGCGGGCGAGAACAAGATCAAGCTCACGTCCACCGGTGCCACCGGCGGCCCGAACCTCGACTACCTCGAGGTCGACGAGATCGCGAACGTTCCCGCCCTGGAGCAGGAGGCGGAGAACGCGACGATCTCGCAGGGCGTCGTGGAGTCCAACCACGCCGGCTTCTCCGGCACGGGCTTCGTCAACTACGACAACGTGATCGGCTCGTCCGTCGAGTACACGATCAACGCGGACTCCGGTGGCGAGCACGACCTCACGTTCCGGTACGCCAACGGAACGACGGTCGATCGTCCGACCTCGGTGACCGTGGACGGCGCCAACGCCCAGACCGTCTCGTTCCCCGGCACGGGCGCCTGGACGACGTGGCAGACGCGGACCCTGAAGGTCACGCTGCACGCCGGTTCGAACAAGATCAAGGCCACCGCGACGACCGCGAACGGCGGCCCGAACGCGGACAAGCTGACCGCCGTGCTGACCGGCCCCGCGGACAACGAGGCGCCGACGCCACCGCGCAACCTCCAGTTCGTGTCGTCGACCCACAACTCGGTGTCGCTGAAGTGGGAGGCGGCCACCGACAACGTGGGCGTCACCGGCTACGACATCTACCAGCACGGACAGCTCGTCACGAGCGTCGGCAACGTGCTGGAGGGCACCGCGACCGGCCTGCGCGCCGACACCCTCTACGACTGGACCGTGTTCGCGAAGGACCGTGCGGGCAACGTCTCGCAGGCCTCGAACAACGTCCCGGGCCGCACCCAGCCCGCCCCGCCGGACGGCCAGGCGCCCACCACCCCGGGCACGCTGCGCTCCACCGGCACCACCTCGACCAGCGTCTCCATCGCCTGGGGTGCCTCCACGGACAACGTGGGCGTCACCGGCTACGAGATCCACTTCGACGGCGCGCTGAAGCAGACCGCGGACGGCTCGGCCACGTCCGCGACCGTCGCGGGCCTGGTCAACGGCCAGACATACCTGGTGAAGGTGCGGGCGAAGGACGCGGCGGGCAACTTCTCGGCGTTCTCGAACGAGATCTCCGTCAAGCCCGGCGCGGGCGGCGGCACCGGCGCGCCGAACCCCGGTGCCGTCACGCAGATCGCCAGCGGGGTCGACGTGGCGTGGGGCCTCGGGTTCCTGCCCGACGGCTCGGCGCTGGTGACCGAGCGCGAGACGTTCAACGTCCTGCGGATCACCGAGGGCGGCAGCAAGACCGTCGTCGGCAAGGTGCCCGGCGCGGTCGGCACGAACGGTGAGGGCGGCGCGCTCGGCATCGAGGTCTCGCCGAACTTCGCCTCCGACCGGTTCATCTACATCTACCACACCTACGCCGACGGAAACCGCCTGGTCAGGGCGCAGTTCGACGGTGCGGCGCTGTCCGGCTGGACGACGTTGCTCAGCGGTGTGCCGAAGAACCGCTACCACAACGGCGGGCGCCTGCGGTTCAGCCCGGACGGCCGGTACCTGTTCGTCTCGACCGGTGACGCGCAGAACGGCAACAACGCGCAGAACCTCAACACCAACGCCGGCAAGATCCTGCGGCTCAACCCGGACGGCTCCATCCCGTCCGACAACCCGTTCCCCGGCAAGGCGATCTGGAGCTACGGCCACCGCAACGTGCAGGGCCTGGACTTCGACTCGCAGGGGCGTCTGTGGGCCTCGGAGTTCGGCAACTCGCAGCAGGACGAGGTCAACCTGATCACCAAGGGCGGCAACTACGGCTGGGAGCCCTGCGAGGGCACGATCGGCAACTGCGCCGGCACCATCCCGCCGAAGAAGACCTGGTCGACCTCTCAGGCCTCACCCAGCGGCCTGACGATCATCAACGACTACGTCTTCGTCGCCACCACCGTCGGCCAGCGCATCTACCGGATGCGCATCGACGCCAACGGCAACCTGGTCGACCAGCAGATCTACTTCCAGGGCACCTACAACCGCCTGCGCACGGTCGAGGTGGACCGCGACGGCGACATCTGGCTGACGACGACGACCGACAAGGACGGCTCGGCCGGCAACGACCGCGTCCTGCACATCGACATCGTCTACGAAGGCGGTGGCGGCGGCTTCAAGCTGACGTCCTCCGCGTTCGCGGACGACGCGATGATCCCGGCCAAGCACACCTGCGCCGGTGACGGCGTGCCCGGCCAGGACCCCTCGCCGCCGTTCGCGTGGGGTGAGTCGTCTGGTGCTGCCGCCTACGCGATCGTGTTCGCGGACCGCGTGAACAACGGCAACAAGCTGCACTGGGCGATCTGGGACATTCCAGGCAGCGTGCGTTCGTTGCCGGAGAACCTCGGGTCCGGGTTCAACGTGCCGGGGCAGGGGTCGGCGAAGCAGAAGGCCATGGAGTCCGGGGCCAACTCGCTGAAGTACTTCGGGCCCTGTCCCGGTGGCTCCACCAACCCGTACACGTTCACGTTGTACGCGTTGAACACCGCGACTGTTCCCGGGATCACTTCCGGTTCTTCGATGGCGCAGATCGAGACGGCCATCAAGAACGCGTCAACCGCCAACACGGTGCTGCGCGGCCGTTCCAACGCTCGGCGCTCGTAGCTCCACCAAGTGAGACAAGTGCCCGTACGCACGCGTGCGTACGGGCACTTCACTTGTTTCGTAAGGATTTGTGAGCTGCAACTGTCAGACCCCGCGTGTAGCGTCGAACGGGCCAGACGATCACGGGGAGTGTGGCAGCGTGACTGCGTTGCGTAACAAAAGGGCGCTGGCGAGGTTCGCCGACCGCGCCGAGGCCGAGGCTTACGTGGCCTCGGTCTGCTTCAAGCACGGGCCACCGCGGCTGTTCGGCGTGGAGCTCGAATGGACCGTCCACCACGCCGACGATCCGTCTCAGAAACTAGACAGGCACAGGCTGGCGGCGGCTCTCGGAGAGCACGCACCGCCGACACTCGTTCCGGACAGCCCTCAGCGGCCGCTTCCCAGCGGCACCCCCTTGACCGTCGAACCGGGCGGGCAGGTCGAGATCTCCACACCTCCCTGCACCAGCCTCCCGGACCTCTTCCGGACGGTCACCCAGGACATCTCCCACCTCACCGCCATGCTGGCCGACCACGGTCTCGTGCTCGGCGAACGAGGCGCTGACCAGCATCGCAGTCCCACGCGCATGCTTCAGGTGCCTCGATACGCCGCGATGGAGCACGCGTTCGGGGCGCTCGGTCAAGACGGCATCTCGATGATGTGCAACACCGCGGGTCTTCAGGTGTGCCTCGACTTCGGCGAGCAGAAGTACCTGCAGGACCGGTGGGCGGCCGTGCACCAGCTCGGGCCGGTGATGATCGCGTTGTTCGCGAACTCGCCGAGCATCGGCGGGATGCACGAAGGCTGGGCGTCGGCACGCATGCGGACGCTCTACGGCTGCGATCCCGTGCGCACCAGACCCAGCGCCGTGTGCGCCGATCCGGCCCAGGCTTACGCGCGAAGAGTCGTGGACACGCCCGTGATCGTCGTGCGCGGACCGGGTCCCAGTTGGATCCCGCCGCGGCCGATGACGTTTGCCGACTGGATCAACGGGGCACACGATCGGGTCCCCACCAGCGACGACCTCGACTACCACATGTCGTTGATGTTCCCGCCGGTCCGGCCGCGCGGGTACATCGAGATCAGATACCTCGACACGCCCGCGCCCGGCGGGTGGATCGCGCCGAGTGCGCTGCTCGTCGCGCTGTTCAGCGACCCGTCCGTGGTGGACGGTGTGCTGGCGGCGACGGAACGGGCGGCCGGGCGGTGGCTCGCCGCCGCGCGGTACGGGATGGCGGACGAACGCGTTGCGCGCGCCGCGAAGGACGTTGTGGCGCTGGGCATCGAGGCGTTGCCCCGCACCGGACTTTCTCAGGACCAGATCGGCTTCATCAGCCGGGAGCTTGAGGGGAAGCTGTGACTGAACAACTCCGCGAGCAAGTGGCGGAGGAACTGTTGCGCTCGCGCGCGCGTTCCACCGCCCTGACCGACGCCGTCGACGAGCACGATCTCGTCCGGCAGCACTCGAAACTGATGTCGCCGCTGGTCTGGGACCTGGCGCACATCGGCAACCAGGAAGAGCTGTGGCTCGTTCGCGACGTCGGTGGACGCGAACCGGTGCGCAGCGACATCGACGAGTACTACGACGCGTTCAAGTTCTCCCGCAGCGTGCGGCCCGAGTTGCCGCTGCTCAACCCGCGCGAGGCCCGCCAGTACGTCGGGGACGTGCGCGGCAAGGTGTTCGACGTGCTGGAGAAGGTGCCGCTGCAGGGCCGTCGGCTCGTCGAGAACGGCTTCGCGTTCGGCATGATCGTGCAGCACGAGCAGCAGCACGACGAGACGATGCTGGCCACGCACCAGTTGCGCACCGGCGAACCGGTGCTGCACGCACCCTTACCGCCTGGCGGAAACCTCGTTCCCGCAACGGAATCGTTCATTCCGGGCGGACCGTTCGAAATGGGCACGTCGGACGAACCGTGGGCGCTCGACAACGAACGTCCCGCGCACGCCGTCCACGTCGACTCGTTCTTCATCGACACCACCCCGGTCACGAACGGCGAGTACGCCGAGTTCATCCTGGCCGGCGGGTACGACGACCGTCGCCTGTGGACGGACGAGGGCTGGGAACACCGGACCAAGGCGAAGCTGGTCGCGCCGAGGTTCTGGCAGCGCGAGGAGAACTCGTTCGTGCGGACCGCGTTCGGCGTGACCGAGCCGATCGTGCCGGACGAACCTGTTGTGCACGTGTGCTTCCACGAGGCCCAGGCCTACGCGAGGTGGGCGCACAAGCGTCTGCCGACCGAGGCCGAGTGGGAGAAGGCGGCCCGTTTCGACACGGCGACCGGCAAGACCCGGCGGTACCCGTGGGGCGACGAGGAACCGACGGAAGCCCACGCGAACCTCAACCAGCGGCACCTGCGCCCGGCCCCGGTCGGCGCGTACCCGGCGGGGGCGTCGCCCAGCGGCGTGCACCAGCTGATCGGTGACGTGTGGGAGTGGACCTCCAGCGACTTCGGTCCGTATCCGGGCTTCGAGGTGTTCCCGTACAAGGAGTACTCCGAGGTCTTCTTCGGACCGGACTACAAGGTGCTGCGCGGCGGCTCGTTCGGCACGGACAAGTCGGCGGTCCGTGCCACGTTCCGCAACTGGGACTACCCGATCCGCCGGCAGATCTTCTCCGGCTTCCGCTGCGCCAGGGACGCCTGACTCGATGTGCCGCCATCTGGCTTACCTGGGCACCGCCATGCCCATCGGCAGCCTGCTCTTCGACGCACCGCACTCGTTGGAGCACCAGTCGTACGCACCGGCCGACATGCGGGCCGGCGGAACCGTCAACGTCGACGGCTACGGCGTCGGCTGGTTCCCCGGCCCGGTGCGGTACCGGCGCGCCGGCACGCTGTGGAGCGATGCGAACCTGCGTCAGCTGGCGGGCACCTCGTCGACCGCCTTCCTGGCGGCGGTCCGAAGCGCCACCGTCGGAATGCCGGTCACCGACGCGGCGTGCGCGCCGTTCACCGACGGCACGTGGTTGTTCAGCCACAACGGACGCGTCGACGGCTGGCCGCACACGGTGGCGGGGCTGGCGAAGACGCTGGACGTGACGGACCTGCTCACGATGGACGCGCCGACCGACTCCGCGCTGTTGTGGACGGTCCTCAGACGTCGTCTGGAGACCGGGAAGAACCCGGACCAGGCGCTCGTTGAACTCGTGCGGGAGGTGGCGGACGCGGCTCCGAAGTCGCGGCTGAACTTCTTGCTGACCAACGGAAAAGTGCTCGTGGGGACAACGTGGACACACGCCCTCTGGGTGCTGCAGAAAGGTGAGGGCGTGACACTCGCGTCCGAGCCGCTCGACGACGACCCGGGCTGGCGGGAGATCCCCGACCGGCACGTGGTCACCGCCGTTCCATCCACTGTGGAGGTTCGACCGATATGACCGAGCCGGTGCTGGACGTTCATCTCAAGCCGGAGGACGCCGCACACGCGCTACGTGCCGACGTGCGGGCCGGACTGACCGCGGACCCGAAGTGGGTCTCGCCGAAGTGGTTCTACGACGCCGTCGGCAGCGCGTTGTTCGAGGACATCACCCGACTGCCCGAGTACTACCCGACCCGTGCCGAACGGGAGGTGCTCGCCGAGCGCGCGGGCGAGATCGCGGCCACGACGGGCGCGCACTCGTTGGTGGAGCTGGGTTCCGGCTCGTCGGAGAAGACGCGGCTGCTGCTCAGCGCGTTGAGGGAGCACGGAACGCTCAAGGAGTTCGTGCCGCAGGACGTGTCGGTGTCGGCGCTGACCGAGGCCGCGCACGCGATCATCGCGGACTACCCGGGCCTGCGGGTGCACGGCGTGGTCGGCGACTTCACGCAGCACCTGAGCCTGCTGCAGGGGGAGTCGCCGCGCGTGGTGGCGTTCCTGGGCGGCACGATCGGCAACCTGATCCCGGAGGAACGGGAGAAGTTCCTGCGCACGGTCCGCGACGTGCTGGAGCCGGGGGAGTGGCTGCTGCTCGGCACGGACCTGGTGAAGGATCCGGGGACGCTGGTGCGTGCGTACGACGACGCGCAGGGCGTCACGGCGGAGTTCAACCGCAACGTGCTGAACGTGCTCAACCGCGAGGTCGGCGGAGACTTCGACGTCGAGGCGTTCGAGCACGTGGCGTTGTGGAACGCCGAGCAGGAGTGGATCGAGATGCGGCTGCGCGCCAAGCGGGCGATGCGCGTGACGCTCGCCGAGCTGGGGCTGACCGTCGAGTTCCGCGAGGGCGAGGAGCTGCGGACCGAGGTGTCGGCCAAGTTCCGCGAGGAGGGCGTGAAGCAGGAGCTGGAGGACGGCGGCTTCGCGCTGCACCGGTGGTGGACCGATTCGGAGGGCAGGTTCGCGGTCTCGTTGGCCCAAGCGGTGTAACCGGGGTCACAACCCGACGATAGGCGGGTTCACGCGGTGCGCGCTCAGTGATGGGCTGCATCGATGACTCCTGCATCAACGCGTGCCGTGCGCGTGGCGCTCGCCAGTGCGCTCGCGCTCGGTACCGTCATCACCGGCCTGGGCAGCGCGTCAGCCCAGACCGAAGCCGCATCGACTGTGAGACCCGCCGCGTGGGGGCCGTGCGCGGCGGACGTGCTCGCCGAGATCCCCGCCGCCGAACGCACCAAGGTCAGCTGTGCGATCCAGGCGGTGCCCGTCGACCACTCGCGGCCGCGCGGGGACTCGACCGGCGTCATCATGATGAAGCGCCCCGCAGGCGACCCGGCGAAGAAGATCGGCTCGCTGTTCATCAACCCCGGCGGCCCCGGTGGCGCCGGCCTGATCTACAGCGCCTACGGCTCGAGTTTCTTCACCCCGGAGATCCTGGAGAAGTTCGACCTCATCGGCTTCGACCCGCGTGGTGTGGGCCGCAGCGCGCCGCTGCGCTGCTTCCGCACCCAGGAGGAGGCCGACGCGGTGAACGTCGGCTGGTACGCGTTGCCGATCACCAAGGACGAGATCGCCAGCTCGATCCGGCAGTCCAAGGTCTACACGGACTACTGCAAGATCAACGCCGGCCCGTTGCTCAACCACATGTCGACCGAGGCCGTCGCGCGCGACCTCGACGTGATGCGTGAAGCCGTGGGGGACAGGCAGCTCACGTACGTCGGCTTCTCGTACGGCACGCTGCTCGGCGCGACCTACGCGAACATCTTCCCGCAGAAGTCGCGCGCGCTGGTTCTGGACGGCAACGTCGACCCGCAGCTGCGCCTCACCAACGGCGCGCAGTACGACCGTGAGCGTGCTCGTGGCTTCGAGATCGCACTGGACGCGATGCTGAAGCGTTGCGACTCCGTCGGTGTCGAGAAGTGCGCGTTCGCCGGTGGTGCTCGCACGAAGTTCGACAACATCCGCGAGTCGCTGCGCAAGGGGCCCACGACGTTGCCGAACGGCACGCAGGTGACGCTGACCGACGTCGTCGGCCGCACGTCGAGCAACCTGTACAGCCCGACGACGTTCAAGGCGCTGACCGCGTGGCTGCAGTCGATCCACGTGGCCCAGAACCCCTCCGCCGCGTTGGGCGTTCAGTCCGTTGTGGACGCTCCCGCGCTGCTGAACAACCTGGGTGGCAAGGCCGACGTGCGAGTGCTGCCGGAGACGCCGTACACGAGCGACGACTCGTACTACGCCGTCAACTGCATCGACAAGCCGTTCGCCCGCACGAACCGCAACTGGGCTCAGACCGCGGACAAGTGGGAGAAGGAGTCGAAGACGTTCGGCCGCTACCAGGCCGCGTCCGACCTGCTCACCTGCCCGACCTGGCCCACGCGCAACCCGGACCGCTGGATCGGCCCGTGGAACAAGCGCACCAAGAACCCGGTCGTCGTGGTGGGCAACTACTACGACCCGGCGACGCAGTACCTGTTCTCGCAGCGCATGGCCAAGGAACTCGGCAACGCGCGGCTGATCAGCGTCGACTCGTTCGGGCACTGCATCCTCGGTGACTCGGCCGGTGCCGACGCGGCGGTGACGAGGTATCTCGTCGACCTCACCGCGCCCGCCAACGGCCAGGTCTTCCAGCCGAACGCGCAACCGTTCTGATTTCTCACAGGTGCGCCGCCTGTCGTCGGGACACAACCCGACGATAGGCGGGTACAAACGGTGCACGCCGGGTGATGGGGTGCATCCGTGACGTCATCTTCCAGTTCTTTGCGTGTCGTGCGCGCGGCGCTTGCGAGCGCCCTCGTGCTCGGCACCGCGGTTTCCGGCCTGGGCGCGGCGAGCGCCCAGGCCGGTCCCGCCGTCCAGCCCGCTGCCTGGGGGCAGTGCGCGGCCGACGTGCTCGCCACCCTTCCCGCCACGGTGACGCCCGAGGAGCGCGCGAAGCTCACGTGCGCCGTCCAGGAGGTGCCCGTCGACCACTCGCGCCCGCGCGGTGAGAAGACCGGCATCGCCATGATGAAGCGACCCGCCAACGACCCGTCGCGCAAGATCGGTTCGATCTTCCTCAACCCCGGTGGTCCCGGCGGTTCCGGCCTGATCCGCGGTGCCGTGTCGAAGAACTACTTCGGGGCTTCGGTGCTCGACCGGTTCGACGTCATCGGCTTCGACCCGCGCGGTGTGGCCCGCAGCGCGCCGATGCGCTGCTTCCGCACCCAGGAGGAGGCCGACTCGGTCAACGAGGGCTGGTTCTCGCTGCCGATCACGAAGGCCGAGATCGCGAGCTCCATCAAGCAGTCCAAGACCTACACGGACTACTGCAAGATCAACGCCGGTCCGCTGCTCAACCACATGTCGACCGAGGCCGTCGCGCGCGACCTCGACATCATGCGCGAGTCCGTGGGCGACCAGCAGCTCAACTTTGTCGGCTTCTCGTACGGCACGCTGATCGGCTCGACGTACGCCAACATCTTCCCGCAGCGCACGCGGGCGATGGTGATCGACGGCAACGTCGACCCGCGGCTGCGCCTGACGAACGGCGCCGAGTACGACCGCCAGCGCGCCGACGGCTTCGAGATCGCTTTGGACGCGATGCTGAAGCGCTGCGACTCCGCCGGTGTCGCGAAGTGCGCGTTCGCCGGTGACGCCCGCGGCAAGTTCGAGGCTCTCAAGGTCGCGCTGGGCAAGGCTCCGGCGACGTTGCCGGACGGCTCGAAGGTCACGCTGTCCGACGTGGTCGGCCGGGTCGCGGGTGACCTGTACTCGATCGCCCGGATCGCGCCGCTGGCCGCCTGGTTGCAGAGCGTCCACAACGCTGTGAACCCGTCGATCGCCCTCAGCGTTCAGTCCACTGTGGAACTGGCCGCGCCGCTGAACAACGCCGGTGGCCGCATGGACGTCGACCCGCTGCCGGACACCCCGTACACCGCGGACGACTCGTACTACGGCGTCAACTGCACCGACAAGCCGTTCTCCCACACCACCCGCAACTGGGCCGCCACCGCGGCCAAGTGGGAGAAGGAGTCGCCCACGTTCGGTCGCTACCAGGCCGCGTCGGACCTGCTGACCTGCGCGACGTGGCCGACGCGCAACCCGGACCGCTGGATCGGCCCGTGGAACCGCAAGACGAAGAACCCGATCGTCGTGGTCGGCAACTACTACGACCCGGCCACGCAGTACCTGTTCGCGCAGCGCATGGCCAAGCAGCTCGGCAACGCGCGGCTGATCAGCGTCGACGCGTTCGGCCACTGCATCCTGGGCCGCTCGGCGGGCACGGACGCGGCCGTCGCGAAGTACCTGGTGGACCTCGTTCCGCCGGCTGAGGGCGCGACGTTCCAGCCGAACGTTCAGCCGTTCGCCTGACCCTTTCGCAGCCAGCGGTGGCGGTGCTCGTACAGCACCGCCACCGCGGCGGCGACGATCAGCAGGTACGCGGAGTAAGAAGGCCGCAGCCACACGGTGAGGCCGAGCAACGCGGCCGTGGCGAACACCGCCCAGGATCGCCGCACGACCGCCCACACCAGCACCGCCGCGACGACCGCCCAGAGCAGGCTGTAGTCGTAGAGGAAGTCGAAGTTCGCGCTCATCTCGACGCCGTGCAGCGTGGTGACGCTTTCCTCGCCCGTGTACCAGTCCGGCTGGGTCCCGCAGCGTGCGCCGGGTTGGGCGCACACGTCGACCATCGGCGCGGTCGCGATCATGATCAGTGCCGCGACCGCGCAGATCCCGAGCACGACCCACGTGGGGATCTTCACGACAGCAGGCTCCTCACGATCAGCACCACAGCGCTCGTTCCCGCCACGACCAGCATCGGTGTGCGAATGCCCTTGGCGTCGAACCTTTTGCGCAACGGCCCGGAAAGCAGGAACCCGGCCACCAGGAACGGGACCAGCGCGAGCCCGGTCCACAGCTGGTGCGCGCTGACCTGACCCGCGACGAGCAGACCGAGGATCGACGCGCCGGAGCCCAGCACGAAGAACGCCGCGAGCGTCGCCCTGACCTGCGGCCCCGCCTGGTTCTGGTAGAGCAGCCCGACCATCGGGCCGCCCACCGCCGTGGCCGTGCCGAACGACCCGCTCGCGAACCCGGCCGTCACCAGCGACTTCGGCCGGGGCTGCGGTCGCCAGGTCGTGATCGACAGCAGCACGCACGCCAGCACCGAGCCGCCGACGACCAGTCCGAAGCCCTTCGGGTCGAGTGAGTCGACGATCCAGATGCCGACGACCGTTCCCGGTAGTCGGCCGAGCATCGCCCAGCCGACGCCGCGCCAGTCGACGTGGCTGAACTCCCTCACCAGCGCCATCGACGCGTGCGTGGCGGCGATCATCAGCACCGGCACCGGCAGCAGCGCCGGATCGAGCAACGCGAGCAGTGGCACGGCGACCAGCGCCAGGCCGAAGCCGATCAGGCCCTGCAACAGGCCCCCGGCCGCGACGACCACACCTGCTGTCAGCAGCAACCCCCAGGACATAGTTCGCGATGCTATCGACCGTTGTTCGCCTGCTGTTGGCCCAGCGCACCTACGCTCCGCGCCATGACCGCGTCCCGCCGTTCCTTCCTGCTCGGCACCGGTGCGACCGCCGCCGCTGCCGCCCTGGTCACGCCTGGTTCCGCCGGTGCTGACAACGTTGTCGGGTACGGCCGTCCCGACCCCGAGGCGCGGCGGTTCACGCTCGCCGTGATCCCGGACACGCAGTACATGTTCGATCTTGATCGAGGCGACTCGGCGCCACTGAAGGCCACGCTGCAGTACCTGATCGACCACCAGAAGTCCGAGAACATCGTCTTCATCAGCCACCTCGGCGACCTCGTCGAGAACGCCCGCGCGAGCGAGATCGACGACATCAGCGCGCGGTTCGAGGTGCTCGACCGCCGCCGGATCGGGTACAGCGTGCTCGCGGGCAACCACGACGTGCCGGACTCGCGGCTGGACGACCAGCGCGGCCGCACGCCGTACCTCGACCGGTTCGGGCCGCAGCGGTTCCGCACCTCGCCGACGTTCCGCGGGGCGAGCGCCGACGGCTACAACTCGTTCCACGTGTTCCGCGCGGGTGGCAAGGAATGGCTTGTGCTCGCGCTGGACTGGCGCATGTCCGCCAAGGGGCTCGAGTGGGCGCGCTCGGTGCTTTCGAAGCACGCCAAGCTTCCCGTCATCCTCACCACGCACGAACTGGTCCACGACGGCGGTGACGGTGCCGCGGTGATGTCCGACTACGGGCGCCGGCTGTGGGACGAGCTGATCAAGGACAACGACCAGATCTTCCTGACGCTGAACGGGCACTTCTGGCCGCCGGCGCGGGCGACGATGCGCAACACGGCCGGCAACGACGTGCACGTGCACATCACGAACTACCAGGACCGCTACTACGGCGGCGGCGCGATGATCCGGCTCTACCACTTCGACCTGGACCGCCGGGTGGTCGACGTCCGCACGTTGTCGCCGTGGCTGCTCGGCAAGAGGTCGCTCAACCCGTTGGAGCGCAAGGAGACCGAGCTGACCGGCCCGGCCGACCGGTTCAGCGTGCCGATCGACTTCGAGCAGCGGTTCGCCCGCTTCGACCCGCCGGTGCTGCCGCCCGCGCAGCCGGTCAAGGACGTGCTCGTGCGCGGCACCGTCGCGTACTGGCGGCTCGGCGAGGGCCTCGAGGACATGTCGGGCAACGGGAACGACCTCAGGCAGACCGGCCCGCTGACGGCCTCGGACGACCACCACCGGTTCGCGCCGTCACACCGTTCGCTGTACTTCGAGAAGACCGGCTACCTGTCCACTGTGGAGTCCGCGCCGGTGAACCGCGAGACGTTCGATCGCGGCTACACGATCGAGCTGTTCCTCAAGCTGCCCACGGGCTTCGACCACCCGTGGTGCGGCCTGTTCACGAAGCTCGCGCCCGGTTCCGCGGCCGGCAAGACCGGGGACGACCCGAGCGAGCCGATCGCCACGCTGAACGTCGCCGGTGGCGGTCAGCTGCAGTGGGCGGTGTTCCCGCGCAGCCTGCCGGGCATCTCCACGAACTGGGGCCACGAGATGGACTACGAGACGTGGTGGCACGTCGCCGTGGTCAACGACGGCGTGCACACGACGATGTACGTCGACGGATCTCCCTTGCTGCGCAACCCGTCCACGCCTGCCCGCGGCATCTCGACCGCCGGCGACCCGTGGCTCGTCGGCGCCTACGCGTACAACCGGGTCGTCGAGAAGTCGTTGCACGGCTGGATCGGCGACGTGCGGATCGTGAACCGGCCGCTCGACCGGTCCGAGTTCATGCGGTCGAAGGCAGCCCGAACTTCGGGAACAGACTGAGGTCGAAGAACGACGAGACGCGCGTGATCCGGTCGGTCGCTTCCAGCACCTGGAGGTTGAACGGCCGGAACACGCCGTCCGGTTCTCTGAGGTAGAGCCCGAAAGCCGGTTGGCCGTTGGCCTCGGTGGCGATCATCCTGGCGCCGTGCGGGACCGCCGGGCACTGGTTCGCGAGGTGCCACGCGACCATGGCAGGGCCCAGGTAGAACTGCGGGTACGGCGGCATCTCCCAGATGACGTCCTCGGCGAACATGCCGATGATCGCCGGGATGTCCTTGGCCTCGAAGGCTTTCACCCACCGGTCCAGCAGCGGCTTCGCGTCCGCGGGCTCGACGACCTCGTCCTCGGTCAGGTCCTTGAGCTGCGCGTGCGCCCGTTGCAGAGCGCTGTTGACGGCCGCCACGGTCATGTCCAGCTCGTCGGCGGTCTCGGCGGCGCTGAGCCTCAGCACGTCGCGCAGGATCAGCACCGCGCGTTGCCTGGGCGGCAGGTGTTGCAGGGCCGCGACGAACGCCAGTCTGGTGGACGCGCGTTCGGTGACGATCGCGGCCGGGTCGGTCGGGAACGGCTCCAGCCACGGGATCTCGTGGTCCTGGGTGAGCGGGTCGGTCTCCGTGGCGCCCTGGGTGCCGAGCCCGAACGGCAGCGGGCGGCGCGTCCGGCCGTCGAGCGCGGTGAGGCAGGCGTTCGTGGCGATGCGGTACAGCCAGGTGCGCACCGACGAGCGGCCCTCGAACTGGCCGTACGCCTTCCACGCGCGCAGGTACGTCTCCTGCACCAGGTCCTCGGCGTCGTGCAGCGAGCCGAGCATCCGGTAGCAGTGCACGAGGAGCTCGCGTCTGAACGGGTCCGCGGCGGTCGCGAAGTCCACTGTCACCCCTGCACCCTAACCGCGTTCTGCATCCTGCCGATGAGAGTCTCGATGTAGTCCCTGAGTTCCACCGGTTCGTGCACCTCGAACTCGAAGCCCAGGAACAGCAGGTGGAACACGATCCGTTCGAGCGCGTCGGCGCCCGTGCGCATCAGGCATGAGTTCTCGTCGATCGGTTCCAGCGCCGCGGACATCGGCGTGGTGCGTTCCGCGACGGTCTGCAACGGCGCGTGGATCGTGAGCACCGCCTGGTAGGTGTAGACGCTCGAGGCGACCTGGCGGGACACGAAGTCGCCCAGGGACTCCGCCGGTGGCGTGCGGGGCGCGAAGCGTGCGGCGAGCGTCGGTTCCTCGGTGATCCGGTCCACCCGGAACGTTCGCCAGTCCTCTTTGGACACGTCCCAGGCGACCAGGTACCACCGGCGGCCGGTGTGCACGAGTCCCTGCGGTTCGATCAGCCGCTTCGACGGCTCGCCCTGCGTTGAGGCGTAGGTGAAGCGCAGCTGCTGGCGGTCGCGGCAGGCGGCGGCGATGATCGTGAGCGTCTCCGCGTCGACCGTCGGGCCCGCCGCCGTCAGGGGAGTGGTGTGCTCCTGGAGCGCCTGCACCCGCCTGCGCAGCCGGGTCGGCAACACCTGTTCCAGCTTCGTGAGAGCGCGGATCGACGTCTCCTCGATGCCCGCGATCGAGCCGTTCGCCGCCGTTCTGAGGCCGACCGCGACGGCGACCGCCTCGTCGTCGTCGAGCAGCAGGGGAGGGAGTTCCGCGCCGGCGCCGAGCTGGTACCCGCCGGCCGCGCCGGGCAGTGAGGTGACGGGATAACCGAGGCTGCGCAACTTGTCCACGTCCCGGCGAATCGTGCGCACGTCGACGCTGAGCCGCCCCGCGAGTTCCGGGCCCGTCCAGTCACGCCGCACCTGCAACAGGGACAGGAGCTTCAGCAGTCGCGCGGACGTCTCCAGCATGTGACGGAGTCTAGATTCCATTGCGGACAACGGCCCGTGCTGGCTAAGGTTGTTGGTATGACTGCCGGGTCGGCCTTGTGCCGTGAGCGGAACGGTTGCCCGGCCCTGACTTGATCAGGGCCCCTCCACCCCCGCGCCTATCCGTAGTACGGGATACGCGCGCTTGGGAGAGGAGGTGATGCGCAATGCTTCCCAACGTTGGTGATGTCTTTTCGGGGAAGGTCGTCTCGACCGTTCCCTTCGGTTCGTTCATCGAGCACCCCGCCGGTGCACACGGGCTCCTGCACGGCCAGCAGGCCGAGGTCGGTGCCTCCGTGCAGGTGAAGGTGCTCGCGGTGGACGCCGAGCAGCAGCGGTTCAGCCTGGAGCTGGCGTGAGTTGAGTTCCCGGGCAGAGGCGCCCTGCCCGGGCTTTCTCACGCTTTCCGGTAGTCCGCGCACTCGCCGGTCAGGCGGTCGTGCAGAGTCTTGCGGTGCCCTTCCTCGGAGGGCGCCGGACCCAGCGCGTCTGCCGGGCTCGTGACGCCGTGCAGCAGCCGGTACAGCACGACATCCGTTGCGGTGTAAAGCCAATCGTCCGCTCTGCCGGGCGGTGCGGCTGGTCCGAGCATGTTCTCGAACCACGCCGGGAACAGCAGATCACGCGCGACCGCGTCCTCGACGCGGGCGCGGATGAGCCGTCTCGTCCGCGCGATGGCCTCGTTGCCGGCCGACTTGGCAACGGTGTCCTTGGCGTACGTGTCGTCGTCCGGTGCCTCGGGCCGTTCCTGGGCCGTGACGGCCTGCCATTGCTTGTAGTTCTTGCGCCACAACGCTTCCGCTGTCGGCGGGAGGTGCGTCAGGGCCTCGGCCGCGTCGAACGCCTCCAGCGCCCTGCGGTCGTACTCGGCGATGGCCTTGCGGGTGTCCTTCGCCTCCTGCGGCGTGAAAGTCCTGCGCGCGTAGGCTTCCTGGCCCGCCAGGATCTGGGTGAGCAGCGGCTCGGCCACCTCCGGCCAGTCGTCGAAGTCGGCCTTCTGGGTCTCGCCCGCCCGGACCTTCCTGTTGAGCGCCACCAGGAGGCGTTCGAGCCGGTGGACGCTCTCCGCCAGTTCGGTGACGCGGTCGTTGGTCTTCGTGAGCTTGCGGGTGTTGTCCTTGAGCTGGTTCGTCTGGCTCAGCTGGGTGTGCGCCGCCTCGGTCTGGGCGTGGTCGATGCGGGTCTCGAGGGACTTCAGCTCTTTCTTGAGGCGCTCGATCTTGTCGTCCAGTGCCTTGACCGGGTCGATGTTCATTTGAGCGTCCTCCAGGCCCACCACGCGATGCCCGCGGCCGTGACGAGTGCCGCCCAGCCGCTGACCACCGGGGTCAGGAGAGTAGCCGCCAGCGCCGCGCTGATCGCCGCGGTCCGCGCCCTCGGCTCCCAGATGCCGCGGCCGACGGGATCCACCAGGACCGCCGCGGCCGTCGCCACCGCCAGCAGCAGCGACAGCAGCGACCAGGCGTCGAACCAGCCCACGGCGACGATCAGCGCCGCCGCCGTCGTCCCGGCCGCGATCGCCCGGTTCGGCACGGTCAGCCTGGCCGCCTCCACGTCCTTGCGCGCCGCCATCACGGCGTCGACCTCGGCGTTCGTGGTGGTGAGGAGGGTGTGGAAGTCGGGGCTGCCGGGGCCTGCGGCTTTCAGGGCTCGTAAGGCTGTTCGCAGGGACTGCTGGCGGTCGGCCAGGCGGGCGAACGGATCGGCTGCCATGCCCCGAAATCGTGATCAAGCCGGGTGGGCGCGGCTAGGCCTGTGGGGGGAGTTGGTCCGGTTGCCGACGAACTTCCCTCACTCGGCCTAGCCCATCTCGGTTCGTCACGACTTTCTTCTGGCCTCCTGCGGCCACACGACCTCGATCGGCACCCCGGACGCGCGCGCCTGCTCCACCACGTCCGCCGTCCCGCCCTTGCCCTGGGCCGGCACGCCGTCCCACACCGCCACGAGCACCTCGACCGAGGCGAGCATGCGCTCGTTGGCCGCCACGTAGGCCAGGCGTCCGCTCGACATGTGCGGGAGGACGCTGACCACCGTGGCGGCGGCACGCAGTTCGTCGTAGTCGGCCACCTGGTGCGGCTTGAGGCGGTCGCGGTAGTCCAGGGCCGGGAGCACGACCTCCACCTGGCCACCGAGCGCCAGGACGGCTCTGGCGAACACCTGGTCGGCGCCGGGAGCCAGACAGGTCACGCCCACCAGGTCCGTGCCCAGCCGGGTCAGCGCCTCCGTGATGGCGGCCTGGACGGCGGGGACGCACTCCGGGACCAGGTTGCTGTGGCCGGTGATGCCTACGCGCATCAAGCGGTCCGGATCGCTCTGATGGCGTCCCGTGTGTCCTGCACGGCGGGGATGTGGCGGTGCCGTGCCGCTTCCTTGGCGAAGTCCTCCAGCTTGCGCAGGACTCTGCCCGAGGAGAGCTTCGCCGCTGTCGGCAGGACCTCGTTGATCAACCCGCACGCTGCCTCCGGGTCTCCCGCGACCATTTTGGTGCGCGCCAGTCCGATCACGTCGAAGGCGCGGTTGCGCACCTTGGACGGGTCTCGCAGCTCCAGGGCGCGCCGGATGTGTTGTTCGGCGAACACGGCCTGGGCTGGATCGTGCATGGCGAGGTCGCGGCAGCGGGCGCCGATGACGCCCTCCAACTCGGCCTCGTCGAAACTGTGCAGGTAGCGCGGCTCACCGTCCGCGTCGCGCTGCGCGAAGCTGTCCTGCGCCATGCCCACCGCCTGGTGGAACTCCCGCGTCTTGCCCATCTGGGCGTAGGCCCAGGCCTCGCGGGTGAGCAGGAGGGCCTTGAGTGTCGGCGTGCCTGTTCGACGGGTGCCGTACTGGCCCAGTTGGACCAGCTCCAAGCCGTCCTCGGGGCGGCCCAGGTCGAACATCTGCCTCGCCATCGCGGCCAGGCACAGGGCCGCGAAGCCGTCGTTGTGACCGGCCTTGGCCATGCGGATGGCCAGCACGTAGTAGCGCTGGGCCGCGTTGTGCAGGCCCGCGTCGAACGACATGCTCGCGGCCACCTTCGACAGTTCGGCGCCGATGAAGAACGCGCGTTCCGTCGTCGGGCCGGACGGTGCCCGGCCCAGGCGTTCGGCCAGCTCGTCGAGCTGCCCCAGGACCGCCTTGCGGGCCAGTCCGTAGCCGCCGCGGCCTCCCCAGCCGCGCAGGCCGTCCGCCACGCGTTGCAACGCGAAGAGCTCCTCCTCGCTGATCGCCGAGTGCGACGACCACTTCGACAGGTTCTGCAGGGGGTGCAACCACCGCTGCAGCGGTTCGACCAGTGCTGACCCCACCGTCACCGCGGCGGCTCCGGTGAGCGCCGCTCGTCTGCTGATCGCCAAGTCGCTCCTCGCCGTCTCCTCGACCGAACGGGCAATGCTCGTCGCCTCCCACGGGGCGGCGAGCACGTCTGGCGGGCCCGTTATGGGGGACCCCACCTGAGCTGGGATGACGACTCGGTCGAACCACAGTCGTTCGCCCGGCACACCGAGCACCACCGCGAAATGGCGCAGCCGGTCGAGGCGGTCGATCTGGTTCTCGCCCGACTCGTAACGCGAGAGCTGCGCCTGGCTGATGCCGAGCCACGCCGCCATGCGGTCCTGCGTGACCCTGCTCAGGTGCTGGGGGTGATGCCGGTACGCGGAGATCAGCGCGCCCATGTCGCGGTCGATGCACGCCGCCGCGATCGCGGGGTGGTCCCAGAAGTCGTTGGGGACCTCAGGTGGTCCGTGCACGTCCGAACGAGCGTTGCGGCGGCACCGGTGACACAGCCGATCGGAGTTGTCGGCGGCGATGAACGCCCCGCACGGGCAAGCGCGTCTGGATTTGGGTCTCGCTGCATCCATCGGCCTCGCCCCCGTCACTGAGCGTTTTCCCAGTGTACGGACGTGTGATCGTCAGTCCATCCATCTCATGCATAAGACGTAATGGATTCGCGTGTCGCAGTCCTGGTGCCCCCGTGCGGCGGATGAGCTTCATACGTCCGCTGCATGAGGCTCATGCAGCGGACGAGTGGTGTTGGCGGGAAGTGAGAAGCACCCTGCACAACGTCAGGCCGCGGGTCGATCCCCGTGGCGTGGCCAGTGCCTGACCCACCCAACGGGGAGGACAACCGCCGATGAGCCTCACGACCGCGGAAACCGGTACGGGTAGTGCCGGTATCCCACAGAACAGGGGACACGCACGCGCGATCGGGGAGGCCGTCGCCGGCTACCGGTTGCTCGGCTGGCAGGTGACCGTCACCGAGCAGGGTGTGTTCCTCCCGCTAGGCCCCGCCACGACCGCGCTGGCGATGCCGGCGCGAATCGGGTCACGAGTGCTGGCCGACCTGAAGTCGCGCATGCTCGCCGGACCGGTCACCGTCATACCCGGCCCCCGCGAGCACTGGATCTTCCTCGCGGAGCTGGTGGCGTTGCTGCCCACGCACCTCAAGGCGCCGCCGGAAGTGCAGTTCGTGCGCTCGCCGCACCGGATCGCGCTCCCACCCACGATGACCAGGTACGGATCGCTGCGCTGGGCGAACCCGCCGTCGCACTCGCGGCACTGGTTCCCGCCGTTCACCGCCGTGCTGGCGCTGGCCCGGCAGGCCACCGCGGAGGACCACCGCCGATAATCGGTGCTCGTGGATCGTCGATCAGTGTTGTTGTGTGGGCTCGCCGCCGCTTTGAGCGCCTGTGGCGAGCCCGCTCCTCGCAAGACGGGTGGTGTCGGGACCGCTCGCCCAGGGGACCGGGTCGTGGCCGTCTCCTCGGTGCCCGAGGGCAGTGGTTTGCTGGTGGACATGCCCGGCAACGCCCAGTTGTTGGTCGTGCAACCTCGATCGGGTGAATTCCGCGCGTTCAATCCCGCGTGTCCCCATGTCGGTTCCCTGGTCAATCCTCCGGCGGCCGGAGTCATCACCTGCCCGTTGCACGGGAGCGCTTTCGACCCTTTGAGCGGCGCCGTCCGCAAAGGACCTGCGACTTCGGGACTGACCGAGGTCGCCATTGCGCGTTCCGGCGATGATTTGGTGCTCGGCTGAGACCTGTGCATTTGCTGTGCATTGGGCGTCTGACTGAACTCTCGCTGACCGTTCCGCGTAATGCTGTGGTGTGACCCCGAACACCCACCACCACGGAGGATCGGTCGTGAACACCGAAAGCCTGGTCAGCAGGCGAGCGGCGCTCTGCGGAATCGCGGTTGCCCTCGCGGTGCCCAGCGGACTCGTGACCGCCTGCAGCTCAACGGGTACTTCCACGGGCTCGTCTCCCACCTCCGCCGGAGGCTCGGAACCCACTTCGGGAGCCGCTGGTTCCACCGGCACGGCCCTGGTCGCCTTGGCCGACGTGCCTGAAGGCGGCGGCGCCGTCGTGGACGGTCCCGGCGGCCGCAAGATCGTCGTCGCGCGCATCTCCGCCACCGAGGTCAAGGCGTACGACGCCTCCTGCCCGCACCAGGGTTCCGTGGTCGGGGAACCCGCCGGTGGCACCATCACGTGTCCTTCGCACGGCAGCCAGTTCGGTGCGTCCGACGGCTCGGTGAAGAAGGGGCCGGCGACGTCCGGTCTGCGTGCCGTCGCCGTGAAGGTCGACGGCGACCAGGTGGTCCTGACCTGACCCTTTCTGTTTTTGTCAGACCACGTCGATAGTCTTGACGGCGTGGCAGATCCCTCGACGTATCGCCCCGCCGTGGGCACGATTCCTGAGGCTCCCGGCGTCTACAAGTTCCGCGACGCCGGTGGCCGGGTCGTGTACGTCGGCAAGGCGAAGAGCTTGCGCAGCAGGCTGAACTCGTACTTCGCGGATCTGGCCGGGTTGCACCCGCGCACCCGCCAGATGGTGACGACGGCGGCCTCCGTCGAGTGGACGGTGGTCGCCACCGAGGTCGAGGCGCTGCAGCTCGAGTACAACTGGATCAAGGAGTTCGACCCGCGCTTCAACGTCCGGTACCGCGACGACAAGTCGTATCCGGTGCTGGCCGTCACGCTGCACGAGGAGTACCCGCGGCTGCACGTGTACCGCGGCCCGCGCAAGAAGGGCGTGCGCTACTTCGGCCCGTTCGCGCACGCCTGGGCCATCCGCGAGACGTTGGACCTGCTGCTGCGCGTGTTCCCGGCGCGCACGTGCTCGGCGGGCGTTTTCAAGCGGCACAACCAGATCGGCCGCCCGTGCCTGCTCGGGTACATCGACAAGTGCTCGGCGCCGTGCGTCGGCAAGGTGTCGGCGGACGAGCACCGCGACATCGTCCTCGACTTCTGCGACTTCCTCGCGGGCAAGACGGACAACATGGTCCGTCGCCTCGAACGCGAGATGCTCCAGGCGTCGGACGAGCTGGAGTTCGAACGCGCCGCACGCCTGCGCGACGACCTGGGCGCGCTGCGCCGCGCGATGGAGAAGCAGGCAGTCGTCCTGGGCGACGGTACGGACGCCGACGTGATGGCGTTCGCGCAGGACGAGCTCGAGGTCTCGGTCCAGGTCTTCCACGTGCGCGGCGGCCGGGTGCGCGGCCAGCGCGGCTGGGTGCTGGACAAGGTCGAGGCCATCGACGACGGCGCCCTGGTCGACCAGTTCATCATGCAGTTCTACGGCGACGAGACCGAGAACACCCCGCGCGAGGTCCTCGTCCCGGTGCTCCCGGACGACGCTTCCGCGCTGGAAGACCTGCTGTCCGAACAACGAGGCTCGCGGGTCGTCCTGCGCGTCCCGCAACGAGGCGACAAGCGTGCCTTGATGGAAACGGTGGCCCGCAACGCCTCCGAAGCCTTCGCCCAGCACAAACTCCGCCGGGCAGGCGACCTCACCGCCCGCTCCGCGGCGTTGCAGGAGATCCAGGACGCGCTGGCCCTCGACACCGCACCGCTGCGCATCGAGTGCATCGACATCAGCCACGTCCAGGGCACCGACGTGGTGGCGTCCCTGGTCGTCTTCGAGGACGGCCTGGCCCGCAAGGCCGAATACCGCCGCTTCGCCCTCCGCGAAGCAGCAACGGAAGGCGACGTCGCCTCCATCGCCGAGGTCGTCCGCCGCCGCTTCCAGGCGATGCTGCGCGAAACCGCGTCCGGCGGCCCGAACCCGGGCATAGACCCGGACACCGGCAAACCCCGCAAGTTCGCCTACCCGCCCAACCTCCTGGTGGTGGACGGCGCGGGCCCGCAAGCCGCGGCGGCCTCAGACGTCCTGGCCGAACTGGGCATCACCGACGTGGCCGTAGTAGGCCTCGCGAAACGCCTGGAAGAGGTCTGGGTCCCCGGCGAACCGGACCCGGTGATCCTCCCGCGCAGCAGCGACGGCCTGTACCTGTTGCAACGAGTCCGCGACGAGGCCCACCGCTTCGCCATCGCCTACCACCGCCAGAAGCGCTCGAAGCGCATGACCACGTCCGAACTGGACGAGGTCCCCGGCCTAGGCGAGACGCGCAAAGCCGCGCTGCTCAAGCACTTCGGCTCGGTGCGGAAGCTGCGACAGGCCACAGTGGACGAGATCAGCGACGTGCCGGGGGTGGGCCGCCGCACCGCGGAGGCCGTGGTGGCGACCTTGGCTTCGGCGGGCGGAAAGTCTTGACGCGTCAGGAGCCGCCGCGCCGCGCGGGCCCGGGTGGGGCGCGCCGCGTGGGTCCGAGTTTGGTGTGCCGCGTGGGTCCGGATTTGGTGTGTCGCATGAGTCCGGGGCCAGCTCACCGCGTGGGTTCGGAGCTGACACGCCGTGTGGGTCCGGACCTGGCACGCCGTGTGGGTCCGGACCTGAGACGCCGCGTGAGTCCGGATTTTGTGTGCCGCAAGGGTTCGGAGTCGGCCCACCGTGTGGGTCTGGATCTGGTGTGCCGTGTGGGTCCGGCTTTGGTGTGCCGCTTGGGTTCGGCGCCGGTCCACCGTGTGGGTCCGGATCTGGCGCGCCGTGTGAGCCCGGATTTTGTGTGCCGCAGGAGTTCGGTGCTAGCTCACCACGTGAGTCCGGAGCTGACACGCCGTGTGGGTCCGGACTCACGTGGTGTGAGTTCGGATTTTGTGTGCCGGATGGGTTCGGCACCGGTCCACCGCGCGAGCCCGAACCTGGCGTGCCGCAGGGGTTCGGTGCCAGCTCACCGCGTGGGTCCGGGTCGGGCGCGCCGTGCGAGCCCGGATTTTGTGCGCCAGATGGGTTCGGCGCCGGTCGACTGCGTGGGTCCGGACCTGGCACGCCCCATGATTTCGGAGCCGGCGCGGCCCTGGAGCGTGGAGTCGGCGCGACCCTCCAGCGTGGAGCCGTCTCGCGGCATCGGCCCAGAGGTGGCCCGCCACCTGAGTGTGCAGCCTATCCGCCACATCCGTCTCGAGGCGGCCGGCACATGAGTCAGGAGTCCGGCCGTCGCGCGGAGGCAGAGGCCGCCGGAGTCGCGAGCACCGTGCCGCCGCTGGTGCCGCCGCCGGTGTCGACGAAGGCCGAGTCGCTGGCGCGCCGCGCCATGACCGAGGACGTGGCCCTGCGCCCCCTCCCCGCCGCAGCCGCAACCCTCCTGTCCGACCTGCGGGCCTCACCGCGGCTGGTCGCGCACCTGCGGGCCGTGCACGACGTGGCGTGCGAACTCGTCGCGTGGGTCGCGGCGCACCACCCGGCTGCGGCCGTCGACCGGGCCGCGGTGCTGTTCGGCGCGGCCACGCACGACATCGGGAAGGTGTTGCACCCCAACGAGTTGTCCGGTCCGGGCTCGGCTCACGAGCCGGCGGGGTACGAGCTGCTGCGGGCTCGCGGCGTCGAGGAACGGCTGGCCCGCTTCGCGCGGACGCACGGGTCGTGGACCGCGGACGGCATCGGGCTGGAGGACCTGCTGGTGAGTCTCGCGGACAAGGTCTGGAAGGCCAAGCGCGTCCCGGACCTGGAACAGCTGGTCACCGCGCGTCTCGCCCGAGCCGCACGCAAAGAGGCGTGGGAGGTGTTCATGGCGCTGGACGACGAGCTGGACCGGATCGCGTCCGGGGCCGACGCGCGGCTGGCGTTCCAGTCGAGCTGTCCGGTCGCGCCGTGAAGAGCCCCTCATCGTTCTCACCAGCCGCAGTGGTCACTTTCGTCCTGCGGGCGTCCCGCGAACCGGGCGAGGATCGTGACCGCGGCCACGGCGCGGCCGTGTCGACCGTCGAACCTGCCGCGCGTGAGGGCCGTTCCAGGGGAGACTGCGTGCCGGGCGTGTCGCGACAGGAGCGCAGCCCAGCACACAGCTCGCCCAAACGAGAGCGCCCAGCAGCGCTCATGAACAGGTAACGGAGTCGTAGTCGTGAACGCGGAGAAGTCCGGCATCGAAGTCGCCGTGGTGACCGGGCTGTCCGGTGCGGGCCGCAGCACCGCGGCCAAGTGCCTGGAGGATCTCGGCTGGTTCGTCGTGGACAACCTGCCGCCGGAACTCATCGCCACCATGGTCGAGCTCGGCGCTCAGGCGCGCGGGGCGATCACGAGGGTCGCTGTCGTCATGGACGTGCGGAGCCGCGCGTTCACCGAGGACCTGGCCGCCATCATCAAGGACCTCGACGCGCGGGGGTACAAGCCGCGCGTGCTCTTCCTCGAAGCCACCGACGACGTGTTGATCCGCCGCTTCGAGGCGGTGCGCCGCGGTCACCCCATGCAGGGGGACGGGCGGTTGCAGGACGGCATCGAGGCCGAGCGGATTCTGTTGACGCCGCTCAAGCAGGAAGCCGATCTGGTTCTCGACACCAGTGCGCTGAGCATTCACCAGTTGCGGGCCAAGATCGAGGACACGTTCGGCACCGAGGCCGCGACGCGCACGCGGGTCACCGTGCTGAGCTTCGGGTACAAGTACGGGCTGCCGATGGACGCCGATCTCGTCATGGACGTGCGGTTCCTGCCCAACCCGTTCTGGATCCCGGAACTGCGCGAGCAGACGGGTCTGGATGGTGAGGTGCGCAACTACGTGCTGTCCCAGGAGGGCGCTGACGAGTTCCTTGATCGGTACCACGAGCTGCTGAGGCTCATCGGTGCCGGTTATCGGCGTGAGGGCAAGCGCTACCTGACGCTCGCGATCGGCTGTACTGGCGGTAAGCACCGCAGTGTGGCCCTGAGCGAAGAGCTGGCCGCGCGGCTGGCTAGCGAGGACGGCATGGCCGTGAAGGTCGTGCACAGGGATCTGGGACGTGAGTGACGAAGTTGAAAGCTGTTGCTTTGGGTGGCGGACACGGGTTGCACGCGACGCTGACCGCGCTCAGACGGGTCACCGACGACGTGACGGCCGTGGTGACCGTCGCGGACGACGGTGGCTCGTCGGGGCGGCTGCGGCGCGAGCTGCAAGACCTGCTGCCGCCGGGTGACCTGCGCAAGGCCATGGCGGCGCTGGCGGGGGAGGACGAGGCCAGCCAGCGCTGGACGTCCCTGTTCAAGCACCGCTTCGGCGGCACGGGGGCACTGGCAGGCCACGCGGTCGGGAACCTGGTGATCGCCGGGCTGCTCGAGCAGCTCGGCGACCCCGTGGCGGTGCTCGACCTCACGAGCCGGCTGCTCGGCGTCAAGGGCAGGGTGCTGCCGATGTCGAACGATCCGCTCGACATCGAGGCGGACGTCGTGGGCCTCGACGAGGACGAGAAGGACGTGCGGCGCATCCGGGGACAGGTCGCCATCGCGACCACACCGGGGCTCGTGCAGCGCATCCGGCTGACTGCCCCGAACGGGCGACCTGCCGGCTGCCCGGAAGCAGTACAGGCTGTACTTGACGCCGATGTCGTGGTACTCGGCCCCGGATCGTGGTTCACCAGCGTGTTGCCGCATCTGCTGGTGCCCGAACTGCACGACGCGCTCGTGCACACGCGGGCCAAGAAGGTTCTTGTGCTCAATCTCGTCCCCCAACCGGGTGAAACCGCTGGTTTCTCTCCGGAGCGGCATTTGGACGTAGTCTGCGAACACGCACCCGAGCTGAAGGTGGACGCGGTGATCGCGGACGTCGACTCGGTCCCCACCCCGGACCGGCTGACGCGCGCCGCCTCGGCACTGGGTGCGCGTACGCATCTGGCCAAGATCGCCGCACCGGACGCCGCTGAGCGGCATGATCCGGAGGCGCTGGCCGGTTGCCTGAGGCAAGTGGTCGAGGAGACCGGAGTGGGAGGGACAAGCCCGTGGCGATGACGTCGGCGGTCAAGGACGAGCTGAGCAGGCTCGCGGTATCCAAGACCTGTTGCCGCCGCGCGGAGGTGTCCTCCCTGCTCAGGTTCGCCGGGGGCTTGCACATCGTGTCCGGCCGGGTGGTCGTCGAGGCCGAGCTCGACCTGGGTTCCGCGGCGCGCAGGCTGCTCAAGGAGATCCAGGCGCTCTACGGCCACCACGCCGAGGTCTTCACGATCCAGTCCAACGGCCTGCGCAAGGGCACCCGGTACGTCGTCCGCGTGGTCAAGGACGGCGAGGGGCTGGCCCGCCAGACCGGACTGCTCGACCCGCGGGGCCGCCCGGTGCGCGGCCTGCCCGCGCCGGTCGTGTCCGGTGGTGTCTGCGACGCGGAGGCCGCGTGGCGCGGTGCCTTCCTGGCGCACGGCTCGCTGACCGAACCCGGTCGCAGCTCGTCGCTGGAGATCACCTGCCCCGGTCCCGAGGCGGCGCTGGCGCTGGTCGGCGCGGCCCGCAGGATGGGCATCTCGTCCAAGTCGCGTGAGGTCCGCGGGGCCGAGCGCGTGGTGATAAGGGATGGCGACGCCATCGGGGCGATGCTGACCAAACTCGGCGCGCACGACAGCGTGATGGCGTGGGAAGAGCGCCGGATGCGACGTGAGGTCCGCGCCACCGCCAACCGGCTCGCGAACTTCGACGACGCGAACCTGCGCCGTTCGGCCCGTGCGGCCGTCGCGGCGGCGGCACGAGTCGCACGGGCGCTCGAGATCCTCGGACCGGAGGCGCCGGACCACCTGGCCGCCGCCGGGCAGCTCAGGCTCGCGCACCGGCAGGCGTCGCTCGAGGAGCTGGGGCAGCTGTCCGACCCTCAGATGACCAAGGACGCGGTGGCAGGCCGTATAAGGCGTCTGCTGGCCATGGCGGACAAGCGGGCCAAGGACCTGGGACTGCCGGACACCGAGTCCGCGGTCACGGCGGACATGCTCGAGGCCGAGGTCTAGACCGCGTCCTGCAGGTCCGTTCGATGAGAGTCACGGGCGAGACTTGCAGGACGCGGTCTAGGACGTGTGCCGGCCCGCCCACACGGCGAGCTGAGCCCGTGAGCGCAGTCCCAGTTTCGAACGCGCGTGCGTGACGTGCCGGGCAACGGTGTGCGGTGAGATTCCGAGCCGTTGCCCGATCTGCCGGTTCGTCAGTCCTTCCGCCACGAGCGTCGCCACGTGCCGTTCGCGGGCGGAGATCACGTCGTCGGACTCGGCGAGCGGCTGCGCGGTCAGGGCGTAGGAAATGGCCTGTGCCAACGACATCCGCTCGCCCGTCGACTCGGCGGCCCGCAGCCGTGCGGCGGTGATCCGGTCACGGCAGACGGCCCGCGCGTCGTCCAGCAGGTCCTGCCAGTACGGCTCGGCGCGGAACGCGTAGCGGGTGCGGACGACGGAGGCGGACGTCAGCAGCGAGAGCGCGCGTTCGTCGTCGGACCCCACACCGACCAGCCCGAGCGCCAGCCCTTCCAGGTCGTAGAACTGGTCCATGGGGTGCTCCGACCCCACCTCCAGGCTCTCCCGGAACAGGTCGACGGCCTCCGGGAAGCTCTTGCGCGCCAACGCGATCGCACCTGCGCTGTGCAGGACGGGGTTCAGCATGTGCGGCAGGCCGATCAACCGGGTCAGCGTCAACGCCTCGCGCACCAGCGGCGCCGCCCGGTCCGCGAAACCGTGCTGCAGCAACGTCCAGCCGTAGGAGTTCAGCAGGATGGCGCGCGCCAGCTGGTCGTCCGAGTCGCGCAGCAGCACGGCGGCCTCGTCGAACAGCCGCCAGGCCACCGCGGGATCACCGGTGTGTGCCTCGGCCGAGGCGAGCACCTCCAGCGCGCGGGCCGTCGTGCCGGGACGGCAGGCGTCGGCGCGTTCGATGGCCAGCGACTCCTCGGCGAACCGGCGGGTCACGTGCCAGCCGCCGCGCACCCGGTGGTGCATCGCAGCGAGCACCGAGAGGACGCTGCGGTACGCCTGGGGCATCGGCCGGGTCAGCGCCTGGTGCAGCAGCTCGGTGGGAGCACCGCGCGGGCCACGCGGGGTCGACGTCCAGGCCGTGGCGACGATCGTGAGGGCGTGCCGCGACCAGTCGCCGGTGTCCGCCGTCCTCGCCACGGCCAGTTCGAGCAGGCCCACGTTGCGGTCCAGGCGCAACACGACCGGTGGCGACGGGAAGAACGACGAGATCTCCGGCTCCACGACCGAACACACCCACTCGACCACACGGTCGGCCACAAGAGAGACGTCTCCGTGCGCGATGGCGCGCTCATGGCAGTAGAGACGCACTGATTCGAGCTGACGGAACGTCGTGTGCCCACCGACCCGTTCCGCGACCAGCAGCGACTTCTGCTCGAGGCCGGTCAGCAGCTCCAGGGCGTCGGGAACGCCGCAGACCGCGCTCGCCACCCCGAGGTCGAACGGCACGCCCAGCACCGCGAGCCGGCGCGAGGCCGCCTGCTCCTCCTCGGACAGCAGGTCGTAGCTCCAGCCGATCGCGGCCCGCAGCGTGCGGTGCCGGTCGTCGGCGGCGCGCGGCCCACCGGTCAGCAACGCGAGGCGGTCGCCCAATCGGGCAAGGATGTCGGCGGGGGACAGCACGGTGATGCGCCGCGCGGCCAGTTCGATGGCCAGCGGCATGCCGTCCAACGACCGGCACACGGCGACGACGTCGGCGACGTTCGACGCGTCCACCTCGAACGAGCGGTCCACCGACACGGCACGGTCGCGGAAGAGCACCACGGCGTCATGACGCAGAGCTTCGGCGAGGTCGGCATCCGCGGGCGGCAGCTCCAGCTCACCGACCGCGAAGACCTGTTCTCCGGCAAGGCGAAGAGGCTCCCGCGACGTCACCAGCACGCGCAGCCGCGGGCAGCCCGCCAAGAGCTCCGCCACCACGTCGCCGACGTCGAGCAGCAGGTGCTCGCAGTTGTCGAGCACGAGCAACGGCCGCCGGTGCTGCTCGATCTCGGCGATCACGGCGTCGCGCACCGACCGGTTGGGCAACGGGTGCGCGCCGACCGCGTGGTAGATCGCCTGGACGGCGTCGGACGCGGGTGCCAGCGCCGCCCACCACGTCTGATCAGCGCGTTTGCTCACGTGCTGGACGGCCAGCCTGGTCTTGCCCGCGCCCGCCGGGCCGACCAGCGAGACGAGCCGGTCCGCACCGAGGCGTGCCAGCGCGGCCAGTTCCTCGCGGCGGCCGACGAAGGTGTCGAGCGGCGCCGGGAGCGCGGTGTCATGCGGGGAGTCGTCGCGTGCCGAGCTGCGTTCGCGATACGCGCGTTGACGGCAGGCGTTGGAGCAGTAGCGTCGGCCCGCGACCGCTTCGGTGAGCGGGTTTCCACATGTCACGCAGGCGGCATTGGCCGTCATGACCATTGACCGTACCGGTGCGTAACGGTCCGTAACACCCGCTGTTTCGGGGTATTGAAGGGTCCTTCCGACCCTCGACAGGATCCCTTCATGACAGCCCAGAGCAGACCAGCGAACCCGCTCGTCCCGCCGCAGGACCGGCAAGTGGTGGACGAGTGGCTCGCGAGGATCACGGCGGTCGTCGGAAGAGACGCGAAGGACACCGGTCCGGAGGCTTGCCGCACCGCCGCGGAGGCGGCAGAGGAACTGAGCGCGTACCTCTGGATGCTCCGCGCGCTGCGCCGCCGAACGGCCTAATCAGGACAGGTTTTTCTGGCTCGATCAAGAGATACTCACTATCCCTGTGACCAGGGACGCAGTTCGGCAGATAGGGTGGGCTTGTTCCTACCAAGCTGAACGCAAGGAGTCAGTCGTGACGGTTCGTGTAGGTGTCAACGGTTTCGGTCGCATCGGGCGCAACTTCTTCCGCGCCGTGAGGGCCGGCGGCCACGACATCGAGATCGTCGCGTTCAACGACCTCGGTGACGTCGCCACGATGGCGCACCTGCTGAAGTACGACAGCATCCTCGGTCGACTGGACGCCGACGTGCAGGTCACCGACGAGGGCATCTCCGTCGACGGCAAGGTCATCAAGGCCCTCGCCGAGCGCAACCCGGGCGCTCTGCCCTGGAAGGACCTCGGCGTCGACGTCGTGGTCGAGTCCACCGGCTTCTTCACCGACGCCACCAAGGCCCGCGCGCACGTGGACGAGGGCGGCGCCAAGAAGGTCATCATCTCCGCGCCCGCCAAGAACGAGGACCTCACCGTCGTCATCGGCGCGAACGAGGAGAAGTTCGACGGCTCGCAGACGATCATCTCGAACGCGTCCTGCACCACGAACTGCCTCGCGCCGCTGGCCAAGGTCCTCAACGACAGCTTCGGCGTCGAGCAGGGCCTCATGACCACGATCCACGCGTACACGCAGGACCAGAACCTGCAGGACGCGCCGCACAGCGACCTCCGCCGTGCCCGCGCCGCCGCGCTGAACATCGTCCCGACCTCCACGGGTGCCGCGAAGGCCATCGGCCTGGTGCTGCCGGAGCTCAAGGGCAAGCTCGACGGCTACGCGCTGCGCGTGCCGATCCCCACGGGCTCGGCCACCGACCTGACCGTCACGCTCAAGCGCGAGGTCACCGTCGAAGAGGTCAACGCCGCGTACAAGGCCGCCGCCGAGGGCCCGCTGGCCGGCATCCTCAAGTACTCGACGGACCCGATCGTGTCGGCCGACATCGTCACCGACCCGCACTCGTGCATCTACGACGCGCCGCTGACCAAGGTCATCGGCAACCAGGTCAAGGTCGTCGGCTGGTACGACAACGAGTGGGGCTACTCCAACCGCCTCGCGGACCTGGTCAAGCTCGTCGCCGCCAAGATCTGAGCAGGAGCGGACGAAGTCAGTGAAGACTCTCAGCGACCTGCTCGCCGAGGGTGTCGCAGGTCGGCGCGTACTCGTACGCGCCGACCTGAACGTCCCCCTCGATGGCGACAAGATCACCGACGACGGCCGTGTGCGCGCGTCGGTGCCGACGATCAAGGCGCTCGCCGACGCGGGTGCCCGCGTGATCGTCACCGCGCACCTCGGCCGCCCCAAGGGCGAGCCGGACCCCCAGTTCTCCCTGGCCCCGGCCGCCGCTCGCCTCGGTGAGCTGCTCGGCACCGAGGTCGCGCTCGCGAGCGACCTGGTCGGCCCGTCCGCCACCTCCGTGGTCGGCGCGCTCACCGACGGTGGCGTCGTGATGCTGGAGAACGTCCGCTTCGACGCCCGTGAGACCTCGAAGGACGACGCCGAGCGCGCCGCACTGGCCGAGGAGCTCGCGGCGTTCGCGGACGCGTTCGTGTCCGACGGTTTCGGTGTGGTGCACCGCAAGCAGGCCTCGGTCTACGACGTGGCGCAGAAGCTGCCCGCGTACGTCGGCGGTCTCGTCGAGACCGAGCTCGGCGTGCTCAAGAAGCTCACCGACGACCTGGAGCGCCCGTACGTCGTGGTGCTCGGCGGCGCGAAGGTGTCCGACAAGCTCGGCGTCATCGCGAACCTGCTGGCCAAGGTCGACCGGCTGCTCGTCGGCGGCGGCATGGCGTACACGTTCCTCAAGGCCCAGGGCCACGAGGTCGGCACGTCGCTGCTGCAGTCCGACCAGCTCGACCAGGTTCGCGGCTTCCTCGAAGAGGCCGACAAGCGCGGCGTCGAGCTCGTGCTGCCGGTCGACGTGCTGGTCACGGCCGAGTTCGGCAGCGTCGAGCACGACGTCGTCGGCACCGACTCGATCCCCGCCGACAAGATGGGCCTCGACATCGGCCCGAAGTCGCGCGAGCTGTTCGCGTCGAAGCTCGCCGACGCCAAGACCGTGTTCTGGAACGGCCCCATGGGCGTCTTCGAGATCGAGACCTACGCCGGTGGCACGCGTGCCGTCGCGGAGGCCCTGGTCAAGTCCGAGGCGTTCACCGTCGTCGGTGGTGGCGATTCGGCTGCCGCGGTGCGTGCGCTGGGTCTGCCCGAGGACGGCTTCTCGCACATCTCCACCGGTGGTGGCGCCTCTCTCGAGTACCTCGAGGGCAAGGAACTCCCCGGCATCAGCGTTTTGGAGTCCTGATGGCAGCCCGGCTCCCGCTCATCGCGGGCAACTGGAAGATGAACCTCAACCACCTCGAGGCGATCGGTCTCGTGCAGAAGATCGCCTTCTCCCTCCCGGAGAAGTACTTCGCCAAGGTCGAGGTGGCCGTTCTTCCCCCGTTCGTCGACATCCGCAGCATCCAGACGCTGGTCGACGGCGACAAGCTGCTCCTCAAGTACGGCGCGCAGGACATCTCGCAGCACGACTCCGGTGCCTACACCGGTGAGGTGTCCGGCCCGATGCTCGCGAAGCTCGGCTGCGACTACGTGACGGTGGGTCACTCGGAGCGGCGCGAGTACCACGGCGAGACGGACGCCATCGTCAACGCCAAGGTCAAGGCGGCGCTGAAGGTCGAGGTCACCCCGATCTTCTGCTTCGGCGAGAAGCTCGACGTCCGCGAGGCCAAGGGTCACCTGGAGCTGGTGCGCCAGCAGCTGGAGGACGGCCTCAAGGGCTTCACGGCCGAGCAGGTCGCCAAGATCGTGTTCGCCTACGAGCCCGTCTGGGCCATCGGCACCGGTCGCACCGCCTCCTCCGCCGACGCGCAGGAGGTGTGCTCGCTGGTCCGCTCGTTCGTCGCGGAGAAGTACGGCGAGGAGACCGCGGCCGTCGTCCGGGTGCTCTACGGCGGTTCGGTCAAGTCGTCGAACATCAGCGAACTGATCGGGCAGAAGGACATCGACGGCGCTCTCGTCGGCGGTGCCAGCCTTCAGGCCGACGAATTCACCAAGCTGTGCGCATTGGCTGCCGGCGGGCCTCTACCCTAAGTTGATCTGGATAAACCCTTAACCCCACTGGTTGCACACGTTCGGCAGTCGAACAGGTACTCTATGGCGTCGGCTGCCTGACAGCGAGGAAGAAATGATCCTGTTCCTGCAGATCCTGTTGATCGTCTCCAGCGTGCTGCTGGTGCTGCTCGTGCTGTTGCACCGCGGCCGTGGTGGCGGCCTTTCTTCGCTGTTCGGCGGCGGTATGCAGTCGAGTCTGTCCGGTTCCTCCGTTGTCGAGAAGAACCTCGATCGCCTGACGCTGTTCGTCGGCGCGGTCTGGATCATCGCCATCGTGGGCATCGGACTCCTGATCAAGCTGCCTCCGTCAGCCTGATCAACCGTTCAGCGGCAGAAGCCCTCAGGGGCTTGGAGTAACCACTTGGTGGGGGTGTAACGGTCGATGTCCGGTGGTAACGCGATTCGCGGTACCCGCGTCGGCGCAGGCCCGATGGGCGAATCGGAACGCGGCGAGTCCGCGCCCCGTCGTCGGGTGTCGTACTGGTGCGCGAACGGTCACGAGTCCCGGCCTTCCTTCGCGGTCGAGGCGGAGGTCCCGGAGAGCTGGGACTGCCCGCGCTGCGGCCTGCCGGCAGGTCGTGACGAGCAGACGCCGCCCGCGCCGCCGCGCAACGAGCCGTACAAGACGCACCTTGCGTACGTGAAGGAGCGGCGCTCCGACGCGGACGGCGAGGCGATCCTCGAAGAGGCTCTCGCCAAGCTGCGCCGCCAGCGCGAAGAGCCGTAAGGCTCGGATCTTCGAACAATGCGAAAGGCCCCCTCATCCTGCGGAGAGGGGGCCTTTCGCATATCTCTTATCGCCGCAGTCCCGAGAACTGGCGGCGCAGCATCGCGGCACCGACGAGCAGGAAGAACAACAGCACCACGAGCGTGCTGGTCGTACCGCCGGACGAACTCGACAGCGTCACGTCCACGTTGCCCACGAGCACGATGCCGCACTCCGCGCGCACCTTGTGGCGGCCCGGCTCGATGTTCGCGAACTTCACCGGCGACCGGAAGGTGCCGTTCTCGTCCGCGGTCGTCTTGCCGACGTCCTGGCCCAGCGACTTCAGCGTCACGTTCGCGCCCTTGGGGCAGCCCGTGCCGGTCGCGGTCAGGTCGTCACCGGGCTGGATGTTCTCCTTGTCCAGGACCAGCACGCCGTCGTCGGGGTTGGTCAGCGCGTCGGTGGACGAGGACGGGGCCGACGAGTCCGTGGTGGTCGTCGTCGTTGTCGTGGTCGTGCCCGGAGTCGTGGTGGTGACGACCGGTGGACGCGTCGTCACGGGCGGGTTGGTGACCGGCGGGTTCGTCACCGGCGGAACGGTGACGGGCGGCTTGGTCGTCGTGGTGGTCGGGGGCGGCGGCACGACGACGCGCAACGCGCTGCCCGCGACGCCGCACTTCGTGTTGGACGACCTGGCTTCGAGCTTGTGGCTACCGGCACTGGTGCCCACGGGCACGGTGGCCCCGACCGAGCCGCTGGAGGCCGAGGCCGCCGACGCGATCTGGGCGCCGTCGAGCGTGAAACTGATGCTGACGGCACGACACGTAACGAATCCGCCCCAGGAAATGGTCACGGGGCCGCCTGCTGTGGCAGGCTGCGGCGCCGCGGTCACACTGGGCGGCTGCTGGGCCGCGGCCGGTGTGGCGACCAGCACCGTAACACCGGCCATCATGGCCACGAGTAAGCCTAAAGACCGCATTCCCTCTCCCCGGATCAGAACCTAAGGTGCGCTAGTGAGACGTCGCATGGCCGGTGCAGGTTTACTGCTGTGGTGCGGAATTATGCTGCTTCCCCCGGCGGCCCTCGCACAGGACGGGTCTGTGATCCTCGAGGCCGATGTGGACGGTAGGCCGGTTGGAGTAGGGAACCTCGTTCTGGACCCCTCGCAGACCGCCAAGGTCTCGGTCACGGTCCGCAACAACACGACCACCGTGCAGCGCGTGAAGACCGTGCGCATCAGCGGCACCGCGCTCGCGTTGACCTTCTTCGCTTACGACACAACGGTTCCGTTCGACGTGCCGGCGAAGTCCTCGGAGACCCGGTCGTTCCCGCTGGAGCCCACCGACCTCGGCTCGCAGGCGATTGGTCTCCTTCCGGTCACAGTTGAGGTCATCGACGTCGGGCGGGAGAGCATCGCGTCTGTCGAGACGACCGGAGACGTCAAGGGCTCGCTCTGGTCGGTCTACGGGGCGTTCGGTCTGGGCGTGCTCGTGCTGACCGGGTTGTCGTGGGCGGGGGCGTTGATCGCGCTGGCCCGCCGGCGGCTGCCCCCGAACCGGTGGCAGCGCGCCATGCGGTTCCTGCCCGCCGGGATCGGCACGGGGCTGGTCGCGGTGATCTCGTTGTCGGTGCTGCGGCTGGTGGCGCCGTCGCCCACGGCCGAGATCCCGTTCATCGTGGGCGCCGCCGCGGCCGCGTTCGTGCTCGGATACCTGACGCCGCACCCCGGGGAGCGGCGGCATCCGTCCGATGTGGATACCGTGAGGATTCAACGGTGATTCAGTCCAGTGTGGTCGCCGCGCTGCCGCAGTACGCCGTCGGTGAGCAGATCGGCGAGGGCGGCATGGGTGTCGTCTACGGCGGTGTGCACCGTCAGCTGGGGCGTCCCGTGGCGATCAAACGGCTGCCGCACGCGGTGGCCGAGGATCCGCGGATGAGCGAGCGCTTCGAGCACGAGGCGCGGCTGCTGGCCCGCCTCGACCACCCGCACATCGTGCCCGTCTACGACTACGTCCGGCAGCAGGGCGAGCACCTGCTGGTGATGGAACGGCTCGACGGCGGCACGGTCTGGTCGCGGTTCTCCGGCGACGGCCTGACCGCGCAGCAGTCCTGCGGGATCGTGCTCGCGGCGCTGTCCGGGCTGCACGCGGCGCACGAGGCCGGGGTGCTGCACCTCGACGTGAAGCCCAAGAACCTGCTCTTCACCTCGAACGGCGTGGTGAAGGTGGCGGACTTCGGCATCTCCCAGGTCGTGTCGGAGGGTGCGACGCTCGTGACGCACGGTGGAGCGGTGCTCGGCACCCCCGCCTACATCGCGCCGGAGCAGGCGATGGGCAACGCGCTGTCGCCCGCGGCCGACGTCTACGCGACCGGCACGATGCTCTACGAACTGCTGTGCGGCGACCTGCCGTTCGAACGCGGCGGCGGCCCGATCGCGATGATCCAGAAGCGGGTCTTCCAGGAACCGCGGCCGGTGCCGAAGGTGCCGGAACCCCTTGCGGGCGTGGTGATGCGCAGCATCGCCCGGGAGCCGGAGGCGCGCTACCGCAACGCCGAGACGTTCGCGATCGACCTGGCGGCCGCGGCGGGCCACCTGTTCGGTCCGGACTGGCTCGTGCGCCTGGGCATGCCCGTGCACCTCGCACCGCAGGTGTCGTCGTCTTCCACGCGTCCGTCGCTGCGGCCCGTGCCTGAGCGCGACACCGTCACGCTCACGGGGCAGCGGATCCGGGCCACGCTGGTCGACCCGATCCCGGCCGCACGGCTGAGCGGCAGCAGCACGCTGGTGCCGGCCTCGGAGGTGATCAGGCCGCCGTCGAAGCCCTGGGCGTTGTGGCTGGTGGCCGCCCTCGCGTTGATCGCGATGGCCGTCGTGCCGTTCGCGGCGACCGGCAACCCGCCCGAGGTCGTCATCTCGCAGGACCTGGCAGACCCGGTGAAGGTCGACGGCACGCATCTCGTCGTGACGGCGGCCGGGATCCCGCTCGCCGACGTGCCTGAGCGCACGCCGGAGGGCTTCGTGCTGCCGGGTGCGGCGCGGTGGATCATCGGCGGCGTCGTGACGGCGCGCGTCGACGACGGGGCGCCGTTCCTGTTGAAGTCCAACCAGACGCCGTGGCTGAGCCTGATGGGCACGGGCTCGGCGTTGCTGCTGCTCTTCACGTTCGCCTACCTGGAGTCGAACCTGCGGGCGTTGCGGCGGCGGCAGACCGGCCTGGCGGCGGTGATCGCGTCGGTGCCGCTGGGCCTCGGCCTCGGCCTGTCCGTGTGGCTGCTCGTATCGGTGTTGCTGGAGCACGAGCCGACGTTGTCGGTGGCGCTCACGTGCGGTGTGCTCGGTGCGGCGGCGGCTCTGAGCGCGTCGCTGGCGTCTAAGCGCGCCTGACCGCCAGTTCGAACAGGTCCGCGAGCTCCTTCGCGTACCGGGTGACGTCGGTGTCCGGCCGGGCCATGAGCTCGGCCGGCGCCGCCTCCATCGCCGCGATGACCGACACGGCCATCACCCTGGGCGCGAACTCGCGCAGTTCCCCGGATGCCTGACCTTCGCGGAACATGTCCTCCAACTCGGTCAGCGTCTGCTCGTTCTGCTCCTCCGACCACGTCCGTGCGGCTTCGGCGTCCCGTGCGGCGGCCGCGATCTGAGAGATCGCGATGAGTTCCGCGGGGTGTTCGGCGCAGTAGTGCACGAAACCCTCGATGAGCGACCGCAGCGCCGTGACGTAGCCGTCGGCGCTCTCGGAGCGTGCGGTCAGAGCGCGGTCCATCGAGTCGTGCACGGTCAGCATGACCTGCTTCATCAGTTCCTCGCGCTTCGCGAAGTGGTACGTGATGAGCCCCGGGCTGATGCCCGCACGCTGTGCGATCTGCACGAACGACGCCTTCGCGTACCCGATCTCGGCGATCGTCGCGATGGTCGCGGCCACGATCTGACCGCGGCGGGCGTCCTCGATGAAGCTGCGCTTCTGGCCGCCCGGCCGATTTTCTGGTTGCATGAACAGGAGCCTAGTTGAGCAACTAGTCGAGGGGGAACGATGATCAGTCGAAAGGTGTTCTTGAAGGCTGCTGTGGGTGCCGCGGCACTGAGCATCGGGGGCGGCACGGCGTCGGCGGCGCCGAAGAAGCGTGGCGGTGTCTGCTACGACACCGGCGTGCTGCACGCGGCGGGGGAGCCGTTGAGCCGCGTGCGCTGGAGCCGTCAGCAGCTGGAACGGGAGATCCGCATCCTCGCCGGCGAGTTGCGCTGCCCGTCGATCACGGCGTTCGGCAGCGACCTCGGCCGCCTCGCCGAGACGACGGACGCGGCGTTGCGCCGGGGCATGCGGGTCTTCGTGCAGCCGAGGCTCTACGACCACCCGCAAGAGCAGATCCTGGAGCACATGGCCGAGGCCGCGCGCACGGCCGAACGGAAGCGGCGCGGTGACGACATCGCGTTCGTCACCGGCTGCGAGCACTTCCTGTTCACGCCGGGCATCATCCCCGGAGACACGTTCCTGGACCGGCTCGCGAACATCCCGTCGATCACGGACTGGCCCGCGGTCATCCAGCGCTTCCGCGAGTTCATGGTGCGGGCGGTCGAGGTGGCGCGCAGGGAGTTCCGGGGCCGGATCACCTACGGCGCGGCCGCGGGGGCGGACGCCGACTGGAACGACTGGTCGTTGTTCGACCTCGTCGGCCTCGACTACTACACGTACTTCGAGACCGATGCCGAGTACACGGCCGACCTGGACAGATACCGTCGCTGGGGCAAGCCGCTGATGATCATGGAGTACGGCTGCTGCACGTTCACGGGTGCCGCGAAGGCCGGCGGGATGGGCTGGGACATCGTCGACTACGAGGCCGACCCGCCGGTGATCAAGCCCGGTTTCGAGCGCAACGAACGCGAGCAGGCCGACCACATCGCCCGCATGCTGCGCGTGTTCGCCGCACAGCCCGACGTCGAGGGATCGCACCTGTACTCGGTCATCACGCCGGACTCACCGCACAACCCGACGTGCCGCGACCGCGACTACGACATGGCCTCGTACAGCCTGCTGCGCACGATGCGCGAGCGGTTCGACGACGACAACTCGCCCTACCGCCTGGAGCCCAAGAAGTCGTTCCACGCCTTCCAGGGCTTCAATCGGTGATGACGCGTTCCCTCGGGAACGACGCCGTCACCAGGAAGCCGCCGTCCTCGGTCGGCCCCGCCGAGAACTCGCCGCCGAGCAACGTGGCGCGTTCGCGCAGGCCGACCAGGCCGTGACCTCCGCTGGGCAGCGACGACGACGGGCTGGACGGGGCGGTGTTGCGCACCTCGACCTGCACGTTGTCGTCGTACTGGGCGTCGATGAACACCGTCGCGCTCGAACCCACCGCGTGCTTGCGGATGTTGGTCAGGGCCTCCTGCACCGTCCGGTAGACGGCGCCGGACACCGGTGCGGGGAGGTCCTCGACCGGACCCTTGAGCTGGATGGTCACCTCGAAGCCCGCGTCGGCGGCCAGGTCGGACAGTTCGTCGAGGCCCGGCTGGGTGTCGTCCGTGGTGCGTAGGACGGACACGAGCGTGCGGAGTTCATCGAGCGTGCGCGTCGACAACATGCGGATGGTGCCGGCGACCTGCTTGTGCTCGGCGTCGACCACGGCCATGCGCAACGCACCGGCCTGCATGGCGATGAGACTGACCTGGTGCGACACCACGTCGTGCATCTCGCGGGCGAGCTTTGCCCGTTCGTCGGCACGGATGGCGTGCGCGTGCAGCACACGTTCTCTCTCGCGTGACTCGGCCAGTTCGCGGATGCGGTCGGACAGCTCCTGGCGCGCGTGCACCAGCAGGCCGATCGCGATCGGCAGGCCAGACACGAGGAAGCCGTAGATCGCGGAGTGGAAGTGGCCGGAGGCGGGCCGGTCGATCAGCTCCTGGAACGGCCAGGCGACGAACCGGCAGAGCCACACCAGCGCGGCCGCGAGGCCCGTCTGCCAGCCGCCGAGGTAGCGGCGGGCGACCGTGTAGAGGGCGATCATCGCGGCGAGCTGCGACCAGCCGACGAAGAAGCCGGGAATGGTCAGCACGAGCGTGAGGAACGGGAACCGCCGCCGCAGGACCAGCGCGCCGACCGCGAGCCAGTTGAGCCACAGCTGGTAGTTCTCGACCGGCGGGAGGTCCGTGATCGGGTCGGCTTCGAGCCACAGCCCGTACAGCCAGACGTCGAGCACGGCGAAGAAGATCAACGCCAGGTCCGCGAGCACCTGGCGGTAGTCACCACTGAGCGGCCAGCGCGAGCCGGCCGCGGTCTCCTCCGACCGTCTGGCCGGGAGCAGCGTCGTGGTCAGGATCCGACCTCCCCTGTGAGCCTTGCGATCCTCACCGTACTGCGCGTATGCGGCGGATGGCATTGGCTGCCCCTTTACCCCGACCTGCCCCGTCATGGGGGTAAGACGCCCGCACACGCGAATCTGTACGCGGCTCCTCTCACATATGTGCTACCGCACACGTCCGTGCGGACGCGTGCGGTAGTCACAGCACTACTGAGGGGCTATCAGGGGCAGGTCTTCCAGCTGAACTGGTAGGTCGTGTCGATCGCACCGTCCGTGGAGTCCATCGACACGAAGCTCGTCGTCGTGGCCGTGTTGGACGTGCCGGGGTAGACGCGGAGCTCGGTGTTGATGTTGAAGTTCCGCTTCTCGCCGCACGGCGAGTAGACGATCGCGGCGACCTCGGTCTGGTCGGTGGCCTGCCAGTCGTCGCTGTGCGGGCCGTTGTAGCGGTGCTGCGCCGAGTCGTTCTGCGACATGCCCTGGAAGTAGTAGTTGGCCTTCTGGATGGCGTACGCGCCTCTCTCCAGGTGCGCGAAGCCTCTGTAGTCGGCCTGGGCGATGCCGTAGGTGAAGCCCTGCGGGACGTTGACCCGGAGGTTGAGCTGGCAGTTCTTGCGGAAGTCGGTCGGTCGCGCGCCGACGCCGATCTGGGCCAGGTAGTCGCTGTAGGTGACCGTGAAGGCCTTGTTGTCCTCGGACACCGCGACGGCCGCGGTGCCCGCCGGGCAGCCGGAGCCGTTGACCGTGACGACGTCGATGGTGATGTGGTCGGGCGGCGGCGTCTCGTTGGGCGAACCGGGCGGGATGATGATGGCCGAGGCCAGCAGGGCAGCGGCAACCGCGTTGAGCATGAGGGGCACCTTTCCAAACGCGTCTCGCAGGGAGGGGTGGCGGCGGTTGGAACTTCGGTGGCGGCGGCCTTTGTCAGAAAATCAGCAGCGCTTCCACGAGAAGTGGTGCAGAGTGCGCACTTCTCCGCGCTGGTAGTCCATCGTCATGAAACTGTTTGTATTGGCATCCGAGCTACCCTTGTCGACGCGCAGTGCGCTGTTGACGTTGAGATTCTTCTGCTCGCCGCACGGCGACCAGACGATCTCCGAGAACTCGGTCTTGTGGGTGATCGACCAGTTGTCGTCGAACGGCCCCGTGAACGAGTGCTTCCACGTGGTGGTGGCCGATTGACCCTGGAAGTAGTAATTCACCGACTGGTACCCGGTCGCGCCGGGTTTGAGGTACCCGTAGCCGCCGTAGGTCGCTTCCGCGATGCCGTACGTGAAGCCCTGCGGGACGTTGATCTGCAGCGTGAGCTGGCAGTTCTTGCGGAAGTCGGTCGCACCGGCACCCTTGCCCGCCTGGGCCAGGTAGTCGCTGTAGATCACCCAGAACGAGGTGTTGTCCGGTGAGACGATCACTTCGGCGCTGCCCTGCTTGCACCCGGAACCGTTCACCGTCACCACGTCGATCGTCACGCGCTCCGAAGGAATCGTCGCGGCGTGTGCGGGTGCTGACGACAATGTGAACAGCACGGCCAGAGCGGCTGCTGCCGTCGCTTTACGCATGAAGTTGGCCTTTCCTGGTGCCTCTTTCTCAGCGTGGAGCGGCAGCGGTGCGCGAAGGTTAGCGCAGACCCTCAACCAATGGTGTGATCCAAATGGCCCAGGTCACACTGATGGAGCAGTTCGTGAAGAATTACCAAAAATAGTCGGACACCTGGTGCTGAAGGCACGAATAGTTTCCGGCATACTTGCCCGCATGTCGCTGGCTGGGCTGGTGCTCGTGGTCGAGGACGAGGACCCCGTGCGTAGGTACACCGTGAGCCTGCTCGAGGAGCTGGGCTTCACAGTTCTGCAGGCCAGCGACGGCATCGAGGCGCTCGCGATCCTGCGCGAACGGTCCGCCGACATCAGCGCGATGCTGCTCGACCACAGCATGCCGGGCCTGTCCGGCGAAGAGGTGCTGGCGCAGGTCGAACGCGAGGGCCTCGCCGTGCCGGTGGTGCTGACCAGCGGCTACGACCGCGCGTCGCTGGAGCGGCGGTTCGCAGGGCACGACGTCGCCGGATACCTGCAGAAGCCGTTCCGGATCGAGGCGCTGGACGAGACGGTCCGCCTCGCCGTGTCCCGCCGCGCTCAGGCGTCCTGACTGAGCACCTGACGGACGCGTTCGAGCAGGTCCGACTCCACGTACGGCTTGGTGATCAGCACCTCGTCGTCGAGGATCTCGTCGGTCGTGTACCCGGACACGTAGATCACGGCCGGTGCCGCGCCGGTCGAGCGCAGCAGCCGGACGAGTTCGGGGCCGCCCATCTTCGGCATCACGACGTCCGTGAGCACGAGCTCGATCGTGCTGCGGTGCGCCGTCGCGAGTTGCAGCGCCTCCTGACCGTCGCCCGCCTCGATCACCGCGTAGCCCGCGGTCTCCAGTGAGCGCCGGGTCATGACCCGCACCTGCGCGTCGTCCTCCACGAGCAGCACCGTGCCGACGCCCTGGTGCGTGGTGGTGCGACGCGCGCACGGTGCTTCGGGCGTGCCATTGCGTTCGTGCGGCACGGGCAGATAGACCTCCACGGTCGTGCCCTCGCCCAGTGCGCTGATCAGTTCGATCTGCCCGCCGGACTGCTGCACGATGCCGAACACCGTGGACAGGCCGAGGCCGGTGCCCTTGCCCACCGGTTTGGTCGTGAAGTACGGCTCGAACACCTGCGCCTGCACGTCCGGCGCCATGCCCGCGCCGGTGTCCTGGACGCGCATCACGACGTACTCGCCAGGCCGCACGCCGACGATCCGGCCGGTGTCGCCGTTGCCGAGGGTCCGGTCCTCGATCGAGATCCGGAGCGTGCCGCCGGTGGGCATCGCGTCGCGGGAGTTGACCGCGAGGTTGAACAGGATCTGCTCGACCTGGCCGGCGTCCGCCCACACCTGCGCGACGTCCTCCGGCAGGTCGATGTCCAGCTCGATGTCCTCGCCGACGAGCGTGCGCAGCATCGACTCGACCTTGGTGAGGTTGTGCTTGAGGTCCAGGGACTCCGGGTGCAGGACCTGCTGACGGGTGAACGCGAGCAGCTGCCTGGTCAGGTTCGCGGCCCGCTCGCCCGCGTGCCTGATGTCCTCGATCGCCGTGCGCCTCGGATCGTCCGGAAGGGTCCGTCGCAGCAGCATCTCGCTGTTGCCGTTCACGACCGTGAGGATGTTGTTGAAGTCGTGCGCGATGCCACCGGTCAACCGTCCGATGGCCTCCATCTTCTGTGCGTGCCGTAGCTGCGCTTCGGTCTCGCCGACGCGTTCTTCGAGCCGTGCGCGCGCGTCCTTCAGTTCCTGCATCAGCCTGATGCTCCGCAACGCGCTGCTGAGCTGCTGCTGCACCGCCTCGTAGATCCAGCCGGGCTCCGGGCCCTCCTCGAAGATCACGTACCCGAGGTGGTCCTCGTCGGTGTAGAGCGGGGCGATCAGCGCGCTGAACGGCACGTTGCGCTTGAACGGGTACGGCGTCAGGTTGATCGTGGGGAACGGGGTGGCCGGCGGGGTCTTGAGTTCGGCGTTCTCGTACCGGACGAGCGCGCGCGCCGTGCCTGGCGTGTCGTACGCCATGACGTGACAGCCGGGGATGGCGAGGCGGGGGAGTTCCTCGGCGAGAGCGGTCGTCAACTCGTCCACGTCCCGTGACGCGATGAGCCGTTGCCCCGCTTCACGGACCGTCTGGTCGTGACGCTCGTGCGACAGGTACTTGAAGCGTGCGTCCGTGGCGAACGCATCACCGAGAAGCAGCTGCACGCGCAGCCACAGGTCGTTGATGATCGTCGCGTCGCTGATCCGCGCCGTCACGAACCGATGCAGGTCGAACAGCGGTGGCCACCACTTCGCCGGTTCGCACCCTGCGCGCGCGGTCCAGCGGATGTACTCGGCCAGCAGCTTGAGGAACTCCGCGCCCTCGACCTCACCGCGTCCCGCCGCCATCAGTTCGACGACCAGCTGCTCGGCCCACCCGTCCGGCAGGTCCGCTGAGGGCTTCCCGAGCGAGTCGCGCAGGTGGTCCGCCACCGTGGACGCGGTCGCGGACTCGTTGATGCTGAGCCGGTCGTGCGCGGGCGCGTGGTCGCCGAGCCCGGACGGCAGGCAGCCGCACGACCGGCGCACGATCAGTTGGGTCGGCAGGGTCTGGTGCTCGCGCGTCGGCTGGCCCTTGACCAGCGCCACCGCGAGTTCGGCCGCCCGGAAGCCCATTTCGAGGAACGGCGCCCTGACGGTGGTGAACGCGGGACTCGCCGCGTCGTGCGTGCGAACGTTCGTGTGGTTGCCGTACCCGACGACGGCGACGTCCTCCGGCGTGCGGTAGCCCAGTTCCTCCAGCGCGGACACGACTCCGATCGCGTAGTCGTCGTTCGCGGCGGCGATGGCGTCCGGCGGTTCCTTGATGCGCGCGAGCATCCTGCGCACGGCCTGCGTCGCGCCGTTCGGTTCCCAGATGAACGAGCCCGGCATCGTGACGAGCGCGGGGTCAAACGGGATCCCGTGGTTGCGCAACGAATCCGCGTAGCCGAGGAACCGCTCCCGTGCGCCCGCATGCGTTTGCGGCCCCCGGACGAACGCGATCCGGCGTTTGCCGTGCACCTCGATGAGGTGGTCGACGGCCTGCTTCATGCCGTCGCGGTTGTTCATCAGGATCGTTGGCCACTGGGCAAGACTTGTTTCGACGCTCACGATGGGCATGGGCGCGTAGCGCTTCACGTACTCCTGCATGCCCTCGGACCCGATGAGCTGCCCCACGCGCGTAGTCCACACCACGAGCGCATCGATGCGGTTCGGCGAGATGAGGTCGTAGACCGTGTTCGCGCGACGCTTGAGCGGGTCCGGATGGTCCAGTTCACTGCCCACGAAACACACGAGGTCGCACCCGAGGCGCTGAGCTCCGTCGCTGACACCACGCCACTGCTCGCCCGCGAGCTCGATGAGCGGGCCAGCGGTGATCATCCCGATGGTGGGACGTCGCTTCGCACTGCCGTTTGCCACAAAACCCCCGCTACTCAACGCGATTGGGGATGATACGCGTTGTCGGGGGGAATGCCTGCCGTGTTACCAGGGAGATTGGTGAACGCTGTACTGGAGGGCCTGGCGTCGAACCCCTCGCTGCCGGCCACGCTGCTCGACCGCCTGGTCACCCACCCCGAGTTGGCCCCTGACCTGGCGCAACGCGCTGATCTCTCTCCTGCGCACATACGCGCGCTCCTCGCCCATGCCGACTCCACAACCGTGTACACGCTGCTGGACAAGGGGTTGGTTCACCCGGCCGACATACCCATCACCAACGAATCGGTCGCCTTGGTGGTGACCGGAAGCCCGGACGCCGACCCCGCACTGGCCCGCGCACTGGCCTTCCACCCGGACCCGGCCGTCCGCGCGCGACTCCCGGAGTGCGCCTGCTCCCTGCCCGCCGACGTGGTCGCCCTGCTGGCCCGCGACTCCGACCCGTCCGTGGTCGCCGAATTGGTTACCTTCCAACCATTACCTCTCGCTCTGGCCGTGACGCTGAGCGGCCACGCGAGCCTCGACGTGCGCCGCGCACTCGCCGCCGGCCCGCACACGCCCGCTTCGGTGCTGGCCTCGTTGAGCTTCGAGGACGCCCTGGCCCGCGAGCTGGCCGCCAACCCCGCGACACCTTCGTCCATCGCCGCGGACCTGCTGCGCCACCACGCATCCCGCTACTTCCTGGCCGAACGCACCGACCTGCCGTCCGACGTCTACGACCAGCTCGCCTCGGAACTCGAACCCGGCATCCTGTCGCAGCTGGCCGCGAACCCCGCCGTCCCGGTGCCGGTCCTGCGCCAGCTCACCGGGACCCGCGCCCTGCGCCTCGTGCTCCTGCGCAACCCGGCGATCCCGTTGGACCTTCTGGTGGAACTGGCCCCGTCGGCGCGCATCGGGCCCGATCCGTTGCCCCGCATCGCTTCCGCTTCCGTCACCGAGCTTCGGGAACTGGCTGTGTGCTCGGTGGCGCAGGTGCGGATGCTGGTGGCCAGGCGTCCTGACCTTCCCGCGGATCTGTTCGACCGCCTGGTGCTGGATTCCGATGGTGGAGTCGCGGGCGCGGTCGCGACCCATCCGCTGGTGACGGTCGCGCAGTTGTGGGAGCTGGTCGAGAGGCACGGGCCTCCGCTGTTCCCGCGGGTGGCGCGGAATCCGTTGTGCCCGCCCGAGTTGTTGCACCACATGGCTTTGCGGGCCGGTTCGGTCGAGGAGACCTACCGGGCCGTCGCGCGGCATCCTGCGGCGTGGGGTGCAACTCTGTTGCTGTGCCTGGAGGACGCGCAGGCCCGGCATCTGGCCGCCGCTCATCCGCACCTGCCGGTGCCCACGATCGTGGAGTTGCTGGGGAGTGAGTTCACGGCTGGGGCAGCGGCGGCGAACCCGTCGCTGCCGGTGCACGTGATGGAGGAACTGGTGGACCGGGGCGAGGTATGAGCGACGAGACGTTCCGGCACCGCACACCCCCGCCGAGAAGGCCGGTCAGGCCCACCACTTGATGAGGTTGGTCTGCTCCTTGCGCACCACGTATCCGTTGGCCGCGTAGAACTCCCGCGCGTGCACCCGGTTCGCCCCGGTCACCAGACGGATGCCGGCGGCACCATCGGCCCAGGCCCACTCCTCACCGGCGGCCAGCAACGCCCTCCCCACGCCCCGGCGCTGGTGGCGTGGCGAGATGGCCAGCGTGATCAGGTTCTTCAGCGGCCGGTGATAGGTGTTCTCGTAGTCGCTCAGCTGGATGTAGCCCAGCACCTCGGCGCCGTCGTCGGCCACGAACAGCACCACGTTGGGTACCTTGATGATCCGCGCGAGCTGGGCCGCCGTGTCCTCCAGCGGGAAGTCGTAGTCCAGCGCCTCGCGGTTGATCTGGTGGATCGCCGGCGCGTCTTCGGCCAGCACGTCCCGGATCTGCAACTCGCCCCCTCGGTCGACTCCTCCAGCTAACCACGCTGGGCGAGACGGGCGACTCGGCTGGACACAAACGGGATCGCGCTGGAACGCTCGGACCCGAGGTGATGACGTGCGCGCTCCCCGACGACGCTTCGACATGTCCGCCGTGATCGAGTTGCTGCTCGGGGTGCCGACGGTGCTGAGCAGCCTGCTGATCATCACGCTCGTCGGCAGAGCCGTGACGCCGGAGACACCGTGGCTGTTTCCGGTGGTGTGGCTGGTTTCCGGCGTGATCGTGTTCCTGCCGGCCACGGGCAAGCTGCTGGCGGCGCTGGTGCACGGGATGCGCGGGCCGACCGGGACGGAGCGGGCCGCGCTGGAGCCGTTGCTGGAAGAGGCGTGCGGGGCGGCCGGGGTGGATCCCGGGAGGTACCGGCTGCGGATCCAGAACTCCAGGGAGATCAACGCGATGGCCGTCGGCGGGCACGTCGTGGGGGTGTCGACGGCGGCGTTGCAGTTGCCGCGGAAGCAGCTCGAAGCGGTGCTGGCGCACGAGATCGGGCACCACCTGGCCGGGCACACGAAGATCTCGTTGCTGCGCTGGTGGTTCGAGCTGCCGGCGCGGGCGGTGGTGTGGCTGGTCGTCGTCGCCGGGGTGGGCATCTACGTGGCGGGCGACAAGATCGGCACGACCGGGGCCAGGGTCGTCAGCTTCGTGCTGATCGTGGCGCTCGGCGTCGCGGCTGTGCTGATCAGCCCGTGGGTGTTGCTGGTGCCGGTGATCGCGCCCCTGCTGGCACTGGCGAGCAGGAGGGCCGAGTTGCACGCGGACCGGGTCGCGGCCGAGCTCGGGTACCGGCTGGTGCTGCTGGAAGTGTTGCAGCGCTGGGTGAAGGAAGGCTACGACGAGCAACGGGCCCACGCCGGGTTCAAGGCTCGGATGCTGGCCTCGCACCCGTCGTGCGCGCTGCGCATCAGCAAGCTGCGCGGAGAAAGGCGAAGGCCCCTGAGCCGGAGCCCAGGGGCCTGAACGTCACGCCAGCGGTGGCTTGAACAACGCCGGTACCGCCGAGGCGGCCGCGGTGTCCAGCAACCACAACGTCCTGCGGCGGCCCGTGGCACCGGCCGCGGGGATCTGCACCTCGCCGGCGCCGTCCAGCGCCATGGCCACGGCGGCGGCCTTGGCCTCACCGGTGGTCATCAGCCAGACCTCCTGCGCGCACCGCGTCGACGCCAGCGTCAGCGACACGCGCGTCGGCGGCGGCTTCGGGCAGTTGCGCACGGCCACGACCGTCCGCTCCTTCTCGTGCACGGCAGGAGAATCCGGGAAGACCGACGCCACGTGGCCCTCCTCGCCGACGCCCAGCAGGCAGACGTCGAACGTGGGCACGTCGCCGTGGTCCTCCGGCCGCGCAAGGGAAGCCAGCACAGCGGCGTAGGCCTCGGCGGCGGCCTCGGGGTCGTCGCCGAACTTGCCGTCCGAAGGCTCCATCACGTGCACCCGCGACGGGTCCAGCGGAACGTGGTCCAGCAGCGCGGCACGGGCCTGCGTCTCGTTGCGGTCCGGATGTCCCGAAGGCAGGAAACGCTCGTCGCCCCAGAACAGGTCGACCCGAGACCAGTCCACCGCGTCCCGCGCGGCACCCCGGTTCAGGTGCTCCAGGACGGCGGTGCCGGTGCGGCCGCCGGTCAGCACGACCGACGCGTAGCCGCGGGCGGCCTGGGCGTCGACGATGCGGGTCACCAGGCGGGCCGCCGCGGCGGCGGCCAGAAGGTCGCCGTCGCGGTGGACCACCACTTGCGAATTGCTCACGAACCAGCCTTCGCCTTCGACTTCTTGGGTGCGGCGGAACCGTTGGCGGACTCCGCTGCGGGAGCCTCGTCGGCCGGCTTCGCCGCGGAGTGCGCACGGCCCCTGGAGATCTTCGACAGCGACTTCAACGCCGCCGCGTAGACCTCGTCGGGGTCGAGCCGGCGCAGTTCCTCGGCGAGGCAGTCGCGGACCGAACGACGCTGCAGCGCCACGCGACGCGACGGCTGGCCGGGCTGTTCGAGCGTGCCCACCTTGCCGTCCGGGCGGTGCAGGTCGACGGCGCCGGACGGACGGTCCAGCTTGACCTGCACGATGCCCTCGCCCGAGGTCGCCTTGTAGCGCCTGGCCGAGACCTTCAGCTTGTCGGTCAGCCAGGCCGCGAGGAGGTCGGTGGACGGCGAGTCGGCCTCACCGGTCACCTCGGCCTCGGTGATCTTCTCGTACGGCGGCAGGTCCAGCGACGCGGCGAGCATGGCGCGCCACAACGTCAGCCGCGTCCACGCCAGGTCCGTGTCGCCCGGCGCGTAGTGCGCTCGCCGGGACTCCAGGGCCTTGATCGGGTTCTTCTCGGCCGCGGCGTCGGTGATGCGACGCTGCGCGAGCTGACCGATCGGGTCCTTGGACGGCGACACCGGCGCGTCGAACGGCCACCACGCCACGACCGGGGTGTCCGGCAGCAGCAGCGGCATGACGCACGAGGCGCCTTCCTTGGCCAGTTCGCCGTACAGGCGCAGGACGACGACTTCCGAGGCTCCGGCGTCGCCACCGACGCGGATCTGCGCGTCCAGGCGAGGTGCCGCCTGACGAGCACCGCGGGCCACGACGATCACGCGACAGGGGTGCTCGCGCGAAGCGTCGTTGGCCGCGTCGATCGCGGCGTCGGTGCGCTGGCCGTCCTCGGTCACGATCACGAGGGTCAGCACGCGACCGAGGGTCGTCGCACCGCCTTCGTCCCGCAGCCGGACCAGCCGCGAGTTGATCTGGGAGGTGGTGGTCGAGGGCAGGTCGATGATCACGGACGCCTCCAGTGCCTTCCGGTGCGAGCCGTCATCGCGTCCGCCGAAGGCGGCCCCCACGTACCGGCCTTGTACTTCTCGAGCGCGGGTTCGTCCTTGCGAGCCCAGAACTCCAGCACCGGGTCCAGGATCTCCCAGGACAGCTCGACCTCGTCGTTCTTCGGGAACAGCGACGGCTCACCGAGCAGCACGTCGAGCAGCAGCCGCTCGTAGGCCTCCGGCGACGACTCGGTGAACGAGTGGCCGTAACCGAAGTCCATCGTGACGTCGCGAACTTCCATGGTGTTGCCCGGCACCTTCGACCCGAACCGGATCGTCACGCCCTCGTCCGGCTGAACCCGGACCACCAGGGCGTTCTGACCCAGTTCCTCGGTCGCCGTGTCGTCGAACGGCAGGTGCGGCGCCCGCTTGAACACGACGGCCACCTCGGTGACACGACGGCCCAGGCGCTTGCCGGTGCGCAGGTAGAACGGCACCCCGGCCCAGCGACGGGTGTTGACCTCGCAGGTGATCGCGCCGAACGTCTCGGTCTTCGACTCGGGCGAGAAACCGCCCTCCTCCAGCAGACCGGGGACCTTCTGGCCGCCCTGCCAGCCACCGGTGTACTGACCGCGCGAGGTGGTCTCCTCGAACGGCTGCGCGGGACGCGTCGCCGAGAGGATCTTCACCTTCTCCGCGCGCAGGTCGGCCGGCTTGAACGAGACCGGCTCCTCCATCGCGATCAGCGCGAGCAGCTGCAGCAGGTGGTTCTGGATGACGTCGCGCGTCGCGCCGATGCCGTCGTAGTACCCGGCGCGGCCACCGAGACCGATGTCCTCGGCCATGGTGATCTGCACGTGGTCGACGTAGTTCGAGTTCCAGATGGGTTCGTACAGCTGGTTCGCGAACCGCAGCGCCAGGATGTTCTGCACGGTCTCCTTGCCGAGGTAGTGGTCGATGCGGAACACCGACTCCTCGGGGAAGACCTCGTTGACCGTGCGGTTCAGTTCCTTGGCGGACTTCAGGTCGTGACCGAACGGCTTCTCGATGACGACGCGACGCCACTGGTCGGGTGCTGTCTGGGCGAGGCCCGCGCGCTTGAGCTGGTTGACCACCGTCGGGAACGCGCCCGGCGGGATCGACAGGTAGAACGCGTGGTTGCCGCCCGTGCCGCGCTCGGCGTCGAGCTGGGCCAGGCACGAGGCCAGGTTGTCGAACGACTGGTCGTCGTCGAACGTGCCCTGCACGAACCGGATGCCCTCGGCGAGCTGCTGCCACACGGCCTCGTTGAACGGCGTGCGCGCGTGCTCCTTGACGGCGTCGTGGACGACCTTCATGAAGTCCTGGTCGGCCCAGTCGCGGCGGGCGAAGCCCACCAGACCGAAGCCCGGCGGCAGCAGACCCCGGTTCGCGAGGTCGTAGATCGCGGGCATGAGCTTCTTGCGCGACAGGTCACCGGTGACACCGAAGATGACCAGCGCGCTCGGGCCCGCGATGCGGGGCATGCGCTTGTCGCGCGCGTCCCGCAGCGGGTTGTGCCACTTGGCGGATGTGGTCACGAGCCGTCCTCCTGGACTGCCTCGACGAGCTGGGCCAGTCCGGCGATGCGGTCCTCGAGGTGAAGACGCAGCACCGGGCGACCGTGTTCGGCCAGGACCTGACCGTCGCCGAGCGCCTGCGCGAGCTGCAGCTGCGCCAGCGTGTAGGGACGGCCGGGCACCTCCAGGTCGTCACCGGACTCGCCGGTGATCTGGATGAACACGCCGTTCTGGTGACCGCCCTTGTGGTACTGGCCGGTCGAGTGCAGGAAGCGCGGACCCCAGCCGAACGTGGTCTGCAGGTGCGTCCTCTTCGCGATCTCCGCACGGAGCAGCTCGAACGACGCGTCGTCGATCCTGTCCAAGTACGCCTGAACCGAGATGTAGCCGTGGTCGGGCGCCACTTCAACGATCGCCGCAAGCGCTTCCGCGACGGTGTGGACCTTGCGCGGCGCCCAGTCCGTGCCGTGTCCCTCGACCGGACCGTCCACGAAGGACGGGACGGTCGCGGCGACGGCCGGCGCGTCGAGCAGCGCGCGGGAGGCCTTCTTCGCGGCCTCGACGTCGGGCTGGTCGAACGGGTTGATGCCGAGCACCCGGCCGACGAGCGCGGTCGCGTACTCCCACAGCAGGAACTGCGCGCCCAGCGGACCCTCGACCGCGATGTTCGCCGACCCGGTGGCCGGTCCGATCGCGACGGTGGTGGCGTCCGAACGTGCGTTCACGAAGCCTTCGGCACCGGGACCTTCGACGACGACCGGCAACAGGCCGGTGCCGTTCTTGCCCGTCGACTCGGCGATGAGCTGCTCGGCCCAGTCGCCGAAGCCCTTGATGCCGGACCCGGTGTCCGCGAAGACGATCTTCTCGGCACCGTGCGCGTGCGCGGCGCCGAAGACACCGGCCAGCACGACCGCCGGGTTCTCCGGGGAGTCCTGCGACACGACCTTCGCGACCTCGGCCGCGTCGTCGAGCAGCGTCTCGACGTCCGCACCGGCCAGGTAGGACGGCACCAGGCCGAACGCGGTCAGCGCCGAGTACCGGCCACCGACGTTCGGGTCGGCCAGGAACACCTTGCGGTAGCCCGCTTCCTCGGACGCCTTCTGCAGCGGCGAGCCGGGGTCGGTGACCACCACGATGCGGGACGCGGCGTCGATGCCCGCGTCCGTGAAAGCCTTCTCGAAGATGCGCCGGTGGCTGTCGGTCTCGACAGTCCCTCCGGACTTGGACGACACCACGATCACCGTGCGCTCGAGATCACCGGCAAGGGCGTCGGCGACCTGGGCGGGATCGGTGGTGTCCAGCACGACCAGGGGCACGCCGGCCGTGCGCGTGATCACCTCGGGGGCCAGCGACGAGCCACCCATGCCGGCGAGGACGACGCGGTCGACGCCCTCGGCGTGCAGTGCGGCGCGCAGCGCCACGAGATCGGGGAGCAGCGCACGGGACGTCTCGTGCAACGTCGTCCAGGAGAGGCGAATGCTCGCCTCGGACTCGGCTTCCGGCCCCCACAGGGTCGGGTCCTGCGCGGTCAGCTTGCTCGGCACCGAATCCGCGACCAGGTCAGCAGCGATGATGCTGACCTGGTCGGCGTTCGGTGACCTCACGATTTCGACGGAGGTCACTTCGTGATCAGCCCTTCAGTTGAGCCAGTTGGTTCGTCACCGTCTCGAGCAACTCTTCCCAGGACTTCTCGAACTTCTCGACACCCTCGGTCTCGAGGACCTTGAACACGTCCTCGAGGTCGATTCCCACGGCGGCGAGCTGGTCGAACACCTCCTGGCCCTGCGCGACACGTCCGGTGACCGTGTCACCGGTGATCTTGCCCCCGTCGGCGACGGCGTGCAGCGTCTTCTCCGGCATCGTGTTGACGACGTCGGCGACGACGAGCTGGTCGACGTACAGGGTGGGGGAGTAGCTCGGGTCCTTCACGCCGGTCGACGCCCACAGTGGACGCTGCGCGTTGGCACCGTCCGCCTTGAGAGCCTCCCAGCGCTCGCCCTGGAACGTCTTCTCGAACGCTCCGTAGGCGATGTACGCGTTGGCGAGAGCGGCCTTGCCCTTGAGCGCGGTCGCCTCGTCCGTGCCGATCGCCGCCAGCCGCTTGTCGATCTCGGTGTCCACACGGGACACGAAGAACGACGCGACCGAGTGGATCGAACGCAGGTCGTGGCCGTTGGCCTTGGCCTGCTCCAGGCCGGCGACGTAGGCGTCCATGACGGCCTGGTAGCGCTCGGTGGAGAAGATCAGCGTGACGTTGACGCTGATGCCCTCGGCGATCGTCTTGGTGATCGCCGGCAGGCCCGCCTCGGTGGCCGGGATCTTCACCAGCAGGTTCGGCCGGTCCACGGTCTTCCACAGGTCCTGCGCCTCGGCCACGGTCTTGTCCGTGTCGAACGCCAGGCGCGGGTCGACCTCGATGGAGACGCGGCCGTCCACACCCCCGGTCGAGTTGTAGATGTCGCGGAACTTGTCGCACGCGTTGCGGACGTCCGTCGTGGTGACCTCGCGGATGGTCGCCTCGGTGTCGGCACCGCGGTTCGCGAGCTCGCGGACCTGCTCGTCGTAGGACTCGCCCTTCGAGAGCGCGCCCGCGAAGATCGTCGGGTTCGTCGTGACACCGACGACGTTCCAGTCGCGGATCAGCTCGTCCAGGTTGCCGCTGGTGAGCCGCTCACGGGACAGGTCGTCGAGCCAGATGGAAACTCCGGCGCCAGAGAGGGCGTCGAGGTTGGGCTTGCTCACTGGATTAACCCCTCACTCGGTCAAGGGAACGGCGGGCGGCGGCCACGACGTTCTCGGTCGTGAAGCCGAACTCCTTGAACAGGACCTGGTAGTCGGCCGAGGCACCGAAGTGCTCGATCGAGACGATCTCGCCGTTGTCGCCGACGTAGCGGTACCACGGCTGCGCGATGCCGGCCTCGACCGCGACGCGGGCCTTGACCGCCGACGGGATGACCGACTCGCGGTACTCGGCGTCCTGCTTCTCGAACCACTCGATCGACGGCATCGACACCACACGCACTGCAACGCCGTCGGCCTGCAGGGCCTTCCCGGCCTCGGCGGCGATCTGCAGCTCAGAGCCTGTGCCGATGATCACGATCTCGGGGTTGTCGTCACCGAAGAGCACGTAACCACCGCGCTTGACGCCCTCGGCGGAGGTGCCCTCCAGCGTCGGCAGGTTCTGCCGGCTGAGCGCGAACCCGACCGGGCCGAGCTGCTCGATGGTGGCCTTCCACGCGTACGCGGTCTCGTTCGCGTCACCGGGACGGATCACGGTGAAGTCCGGGATCGCGCGCAGGGCGGCGAGGTGCTCGATCGGCTGGTGCGTCGGGCCGTCCTCGCCCAGGCCGATGGAGTCGTGCGTCCACACGTACGTCACGGCGGCCTGCATGATCGCGGCCAGCCGCACCGACGGGCGCATGTAGTCGGAGAACACGAGGAACGTGCCACCGAACGGGCGGGTCGGGCCGTGCAGGGCGATGCCGTTGAGGATCGCGCCCATCGCGTGCTCGCGGACACCGAAGTGCAGCACGCGGCCGTACGGGTCGGCGTTCCACATGCCCGTGGAGATCGACGGGGGACCGAAGGACTTGGCGCCCTTGATCGTCGTCAGGTTGGACTCGGCCAGGTCGGCAGAACCGCCCCACAGCTCGGGCAGGTGCTTGGCCAGCGCGTTGATGACCTCACCGGAGGCCTTGCGGGTCGGCACGCCCTTGGCGTCCACCGGGTAGACCGGCAGGTCGGCGTCCCAGCCCTCGGGCAGCTCGCGGGCGACCAGGCGGTCCAGCAGCTTCTTGTTCTCGGCGTTGGCGGACGCCCACGCGTCGAACGACTTCTGCCACTCGGCCTTGGCGTGCTCGCCGCGCTTCACGACCTCGCGGGCGTGCGCCAGGACCTCGTCGGCGACCTCGAAGGTCTGCTCGGGGTCGAAGCCGAGGATCTGCTTGGTGGCCTTGACCTCGTCGACGCCCAGCGCGGCACCGTGCGCGGCGCCGGTGTTCTGCTTGTTCGGCGCCGGGTAGCCGATGATCGTGCGCAGCAGGATGAAGGACGGCTTGTCGGTGACGGCCTTGGCCTTCTCGACGGCCTCGAGGATGCCCTTGACGTTCTCGCCGGACTCCACGACCTGGACGTGCCAGCCGTAGGCCTCGTAGCGCTTCGCGGTGTCCTCGGACAGCGCGATCGTCGTGTCGTCCTCGATGGAGATCTTGTTGTCGTCGTAGAAGACGACCAGGTTGCCCAGCTGCTGCGTGCCCGCGAGCGACGAGGCCTCGGAGGTGACGCCCTCCTCGATGTCACCGTCGGAGGCGATCACGTAGATGTGGTGGTCGAACGGGCTGGTGCCCTGCGCGGCGTCCGGGTCGAAGAGACCGCGCTCGCGGCGGGCGGCCATGGCCATGCCGACGGCGGAGGCGAGACCGGAGCCCAGCGGGCCGGTCGTGATCTCGACACCCCTGGTGTGGCCGTGCTCGGGGTGACCCGGCGTCTTCGAGCCCCACTTGCGCAGGGTCTTGAGGTCCTCGACCTCCAGGCCGTACCCCGACAGGAACAGCTGCACGTAGAGCGTCAGGCTGGAGTGCCCGGCGGAGAGCACGAACCGGTCGCGGCCGATCCAGTCCGCGTCCGCGGGGTCGTGCCGCAGCACGCGCTGGAACAACGTGTACGCGAGCGGGGCAAGGCTCATCGCGGTGCCGGGATGGCCGTTGCCGACGTTCTGCACGGCGTCCGCCGCGAGCACGCGCGCGGTGTCCACGGCGCGCTTGTCGAGCTCGGTCCAGTCGTCAGGCAGATCGGCCTTGGTGAGCCGGGTGATGTCGTCGGTGACGGTCACGGACTTACAGCTCCAAACTTGTCGCTAAGGCGGGTCTGCGACGCGTCCGTGAATCGATCCCGAACGGCCTGACCCGCTTCTCTCCCACGTCCTCCGGCCAGCCTAGTCCTGAGAGATTCAGATGTTGCTCTGAAAGGTCCCAGGCACGTGTGTGCCGGGGCACACCAGCACCCGAACGGGCTGTGAATTCTTTGCGCGGTTACCATCAGTCGCTGGATTTCACACCTGTCTCAACACGAGGAGCGTTCCCGCGATGAGTGCCGTCCTCGAGGCCCCCAGGTCGCCTCGCCAGGTTGTTGGCGCTTACGTGGCGCTCACGAAGCCGCGGGTCATCGAGCTCCTGCTGATCACCACGATCCCCGCGATGCTGCTGGCCCAGCACGGCCTGCCGCCCCTGTGGCTCATCGCCTGCACCCTCACCGGCGGCACCCTCGCCGCGGGGTCGGCAAATGCCCTCAACTGCTTCGTCGACGCCGACATCGACTCGGTCATGAAGCGGACGGCGGCCCGGCCGCTCGCGCACAACGCCATTCCGCCGCGCAACGCCCTGATCTTCGGCATCGTGCTCGGAATCGTCTCGTTCGCGTTCCTCTGGATCTTCGTCAACCTGATGTCGGCCGCGTTCGCGGTGGCGACCATTCTCTTCTACATCTTCGTGTACACGCTGGTGCTCAAGCGCCGCACCTCCCAGAACATCATCTGGGGCGGCATGGCGGGCTGCATGCCGGTGATCATCGGCTGGTCTGCGGTGACGGGCACCGTCGAGTGGCCGGCGCTGGTCATGTTCGGCGTCATCTTCTTCTGGACGCCGCCGCACACCTGGGCCCTCGCGATGAAGTTCAAGGAGGACTACGCCCGAGCAGGCGTGCCCATGCTGCCCGTGGTGGCGACAGCTCAGCAGGTGACGCGGCAGATCGTGATCTACAGCTGGATCACCGTCGTCTGCACGCTGGCCCTCGCTCCGGTCACCTCCTGGATCTACGTTGCGGTCGCGGCGCTGTCCGGCGTGTGGTTCGCCGTCTTCGCGCACAAGCTGCACAACGTTGTTCGCCGTGGCGGGTCCACGAACACCATGAAGTTCTTCCACATGTCGAACCTCTACCTGATGCTCGTGTTCTGCGGTCTCGCCGTGGACGCCGTTGTCGGGTTGCCGGTGCTTGGCTGGCCGTTCTAGCTGCACCTCCAGTCGTACGGCTGTGGCGCCCGTTGAGTTCACCGTCACCGGTGGTGAAGGTTCACCACTGGACTTCGTCGCGGCCCTGACACCCGCGTCCTCCCTGGTCGTGATCACCGATCCGGGCGGCTGGGCGCAGGTCAGCCAGGGGCTCGCGGTCGGATCGACCGGGTCCGCCGTGGTCAAGACCGAGGTGCGGGTGCTGCGGTTCGCGGTGCTCGACCTCCGGCACTTCTCGTCGGCCTCGTCGCTGCCGTCGCTCGCGGACGTGCCCGGCGACGTCGTGGCGCTGCACGACACGCGTTCGTGGGACTCGGCTCCGGTGGTCGCGTCGTTGCGCGGCCTGGGCCGGCCGGTCGTGCTCTTCACCGCCGTGCACACCTGGGTGTCCGGTGTGGACGCTTCCTCGGCGCTGATCGGGTGGAGCGCGCCGCACGTCGTGCTCGCGGTGCCGCGCGGTTCCGGCGAGGGGCGGCTGGAGGACGTCCTCTGGCAGTTCCGGGAGCTGGAGCGGCGGGGCGCGATGACCTACACCTCGCTGCCCGCGCCGCCGGTGGTCGCGGACCGCGCGGTCACCGTGATGGTCGCGCTGCCCGGAGCGACCCAGGGCATCGCGGGAGCGTTGCGGCCCGGCGGCGACTACGAGGTGTGGGCGCGCGTCGGGGCGCACAGCACCGTGCTGCCGGGTGACCTGGGACTGCGGGCCGTGCTGAGCATGCCGGGGCGGCCGGTCCAGTCCGAGTCGTTCGTGCTGCCCGCGGACGGGCCCAGCTCGTGGGTGAGCTTCGAGGTCACGACGCCGTACGCGGCAGTGCCGTGGACCGGTGAGCTGGTCATCTACCACGGGGTCGTGCCGGTGCACGTCCAGCAGGTCGTGCTGCCGGTCGGCGCGGGCGAGTCCCGGACGGTGCCGCGGCTGAAGCTCTCCCGCACGTTCGCCGACCTCCCGCCCTCGTCGTCGCGGGCAGCGTCCGTTCTCGTGCTCGGCGACCGGGCGCTGGTGTCGGCGGGCGGGGTGCCGTCGTGGGTCAGCCTGGCCGGCTGCGCGCTGCCGCTGCCGGCGTTGTCCGCGCTGGATCCCTGGTACGGCAAGGACTTCCCGGCCTACTGCGCGGATCTCGCGTTCCTCGCCCGGCAGGGGGCCGAGGTGTACTCGCGGCTGTTCGGCGATCTCGGACTGGCCGACGCGATCCGGCGGGCGGCGCGGGTGACCGGTCGCCCGGCCGGGTTGATGATCGCTTCGCCGGACGCCGGGCCGGTGCCGTGGCCGATGATCTACGACCTGCCGTTCACGGACGGTCCGCACCGGTTGTGCGCGTCGGTCGGGCAGTTCGGGCCGTTCGGTGCCGGGGGAGAGGTGCCCGCGCACTGCCCGGTGGCCGACCACAGCGGGAACGTGTTGTGCCCCTTCGGGTTCTGGGGTCTGTCGAGCGTGCTGGAGCACCCGGCCGGGCCGCTGGTGGCGCGCGTCTCGCCGCGCCCGTGGCCGTTCGAGGTGTCGATGGCGGTCGACGCGGGGATGGATCGCGGCCTCACCGAGCGGCACGTCACGGAGCTGATGTCGCAGATCTCGCCGGAGGCGGTGTCCTCGGCCTACGTCACCCCGGCTGAACTGGGGCTCGTGTTGGCCGGTGAGTCGATGGACGTCGTGCACCTGCATTTCCGCGAGGGGTTCCTCGACGCCGAGGAGATCGCACGGTGGGATCGCGAGGGTGTGTGGCCGCGTCCGCACTGGCCCGTGCGCAAGCCGTTGGTCGTGGGGACGTCACCGATGGCCGCCCTGGTGCCCTCGTTCGTCGAGCACGGCGCGTCGGGCGTCGTCAGTCCCGAGGTCGCCGTGCCGCAGGACATGGCCGGCTGGGTCACGGGCATGATGCTGTCGCGGCTGGCGGCCGGCCTGCGCGCCGGTGACGCGTTGCGGCAGATCCGGTGGGAGATGCTCAGTCGTGGCAACGTGATGGGGCTCGCGTACGCGTTGCACGGAAGCGCGGATCTCCGGCTTCGCTGAACCGACGGGGCCGGCTGATCGTTTACCTCGGCATGCTGAACTCGCAGGCCCAGATCCGTCAGGCCGTCGCGGAACTGACCGAGGCCTTCGGTGACCGGGTGCCGGACGAGGTGATCGAGGAGGTCGCCGCCGCCACGCACGCCGAGCTGCTCCGCACGGCGACGGTGGGCACTCATCTCGCCGTGCTCACCGCACGACGCGCGGCCCGTGAACTCGCGTTCACCGCCATCGGGGTCACGATGCCTCAACAGCAGACCGCGGGCCTCACGCCTGCTCGCTGACCCGGAGGTAGACGGTCTCGGCGCGGCTCACAGCCGTGCGCGCAAGCCGTGACAACTCACTGAGGTGCGCGAACGCGGCATGGAAGTCCATGTCGACGAGAGGTGCCCACGACAGTGCGACGTCGTGCATGCGCGCTGGATCGGCTTTGACGAGCTGCGCCACGAGGGCAGCAGGGAGCGCGACAACGTTGTCTTCGGGCAGAGGCGCCCACACCTCGTTGAACACCTCATGCCACACGACAACCGCTTCGCGCGGGTCGTAGTCGCCGGCCGCGACCGACTCCACGCCGTTTCGGATGAAGAACGTGCTCAGGACGCCACCTTGGTCAGCAGGTCCTCGACGCACGGGTCGTCGAGGGACTCAACGATGCACTTCCACAACAGGAGGTTCGTCTCGGCCCACTTGGTGTAGGTCGCGGCGGCCTCCGAGTCGTAAAAGTAGTAGCCCTCGTCGGCTTTGCCCACCTGCTCGCCCACGATCTTGTGCGCGAGTTCGCGCAACGTGATGCCGTTCTCCTGGAGGTACTTGTGCGCCAGGACGACCGGCGTGACCGGCAGTGCCTTGAACAGCGTGTCCGCGTCGGACAGCGCCTGCGCCTCCAGCGAGATGTCGCGGGAGCGCGTGCGCATCTCGGCCTCGACGACGATGCGTTCGATCCACTCGATGTCGCCCAGGGAGACACCGGCGACGAACAGCACCTTGCGGCGCAACGCCTCGCCGTCCGTGGGCAGCGAGTTGCGGCGGACCATGTAGTTCAGGTCGTGCACCAGCGCGGCCACCTCGACGACGTCCGCCGCGGCACCGTTGCGTCCGGCGAAGTGCACGGACTTGTCCCGGACGAAGCTCACGTGGTGCCAGCCGTGGAACTGCAGCTTCGCGGCCAGGTCCTCGCACAGCCGCCTCACGCGCTGCTCCACGTCCGCGATGACAGACCTCGGAATCAATGTGCGCGTACGCATCATCAGCCCTCCTGACAGGTGGGCTGATGGTAAGCGTGTCGCGGCGGCCTCGGCGGGCCTTCACAGGTGGTTCGTCAGATCCTCCAGTCGGTCCTCCACCGGCACGTGCCGGTGGCTGATTCCGGTGTCCGGGTCGTAGCTGAGGCTCCACGGGTTCACGGCACGTGACTTGACCAGGAAGGTCATGGTCCCGTCGGCTGCTCGCGGGATGCGGTGGAACTCGTGTGCGAGCATCGTGCCGGTGGTGCCCTCGGCGCACTGGGTGCGGTTCGTGAGTTCCGTGCCGACGACCGTGCGGCCGCCGACGCCGAGCCGGGCGTCAAAACGTTCGTGCAGGTACGCACCGCTCAGGATGGTGGTGCAGAAGTGGTAGCGGTGGTTGTGCACCGAGTCGGCGTAGCCGGCCCGCCAATCGCCCAGCGGTTTGTACTCGTGCAGCCAGAACGTGAACGGTTCGTCCGCTTCGTCGCGCAGGCACCACGCGTAGTGCGTCGTCGTCTCGCGTGAGTGCGCGATCACCCAGGTCGCCTCCTGGGGTGTGAGGCCGTCGATGTGCGCGCGAAGCTCTTTGCGCAACCCGGGACGGGCCGCCCATTCGCGAAACCACGTGCCGACATCGGCCCAGTGGTCCACGACGGGGAATTCGGCGCGCTGCACCCGAGTGGCGAGCTCCTCGAGCGCGGACACCCCGGTGAACTCGGCTAGCAAGATCGATCAGCTCCTCAACTGAGCGGATGCGGAGAATTCGCGACGGAATGCGTGGAACTTGCCTTCGAGCTCCGTGAAACCGTCGATGGTGAGCGTCTCGCCGGTGATCTTCTCGAACAGCGCCACGAAGTCGTTCCTGGAAGTCGCTGGCGTGATGGCGAAGTGGTAACCGGCCTTGGAATTGCTGATGCGCAGGAACTCCGCGCGTTCCATCGCGTAAAGGAACGAACTTTCGGTGAACCTGAGCGTGCGCGGATACGGCCTGAGCACTCCCGCGGTGTTGCTGTAGAGCGTGAGCCACGCCGAGTCGTCGAACAACTCGAGCCGATCGAGCGGCGGATCCGAAACGATGGTGACGTCGATCCTGGAACACCGGCTGCGTGCCGCGTAGAGCCCGACGAGCCCGATGCCGATCTGCTCCTTGAGCCGTTTCTGGATCTCGTCGTAGTCCCCGTCCGCGCCTTCGTTGCGCAACAGGTACCGCGCCCGCCCGCTGATGGCGTTGTCGTCGCGCGGGTCGGCCAGCACCGCCCTGAGCTCGCACTCCGTCTGGCTGAGCAGCACCCTGCCCGCCGCGTACCGGCCGGCGAACCCGCGGAAGCAGTACAGCCGCGTCCGCTCCAGGTCCTGCATCATCAGCTGGTTGAACACCGGATCCGGCTTGGCCGTCGGCTCGAACACGTGACTGGGGAAGAACTCGCGATCGAGCGCCCGATACTCCTGGGTGAGTTCCCGGAGAGCCTTGCGACTCTCCTCGATCACCGGAGCGAGAAGCGCCTTCTGCGCCGCTTTCGACGTGATCAACGTCTGCGTGAAGCTCACGACCGCCGAAATAAGAGTGCCGGTACCCAGCGCTGTCAGCAGGTTTCTCGCTGTACCGGAATCCATTTGACTGGAAATGGCCAGCGACGCACCCGACGTCACGACGAGTATGAGGAGGAGCAACCCGGTCCGAGTCCAGAACAACTCCTGGATCAGGCTGCTGCGGATGCCTCCGGCCTCCGCGGACACGAGTCTCCACCTCCCGGATCACCAGATTGGCTGCTACCCGAACGGACGAATGCGGTCGGTGTCCGATCAAGTGCGAGGAGTTACTGTACGCGTCGGTCAAAAGATAAGGAAGCTGCTATTCGTGCGACATTCAGGACCGGAATAACCGCCCTTGAGCCCAGTCGTCGACCCGCATACGTGCACTTCGGTGACGCCCAGTCGCCACCCACCCCTCCCGTGTCGGATGAGGGTGACCCACCGACCCGAACGCACCCACTGCGAGTGTTTTAGGCCGCCCGGCCGTGGCCGCTGCTCCTCCGGCAGGCCGAGCCGGGGGACGGCCGTCAGGACGAGGTCGCGCGGCCTGCTACACGCCGCTCACACCCGCCCGAATACGCTCACCCACCATGCGTAACGTCCTGCTCATCGCTTCCCTGGCGCTCGTGGCGGCCACCGGCCTCGCCGGCTGCGGCAGCTCGGCCCAGCCCTCGGCCGGCGCGCCCACGACCCCCTGCAAGGCCGACGACTTCAAGGTCACCGGCGACTTCGGTGCGGCGCCCAAGGTCGAGATCCCCGCCTGCAAGCCCACCGACGAGCTCGTCATCAAGGACCTGGTGCCCGGCACCGGCGCCGAGGTGAAGGCGGGCACGACGGCCTCGGTGAACTACCAGCTCACGACGTTCTCGGACAAGAAGATCCTCGACAGCTCCTTCGAGCGCGGCGAGCCGTTCGACGTCGAGAACGTTGGCCAGGCGCCGGTCATCGACGGCTGGAACGAGGGCATCGTCGGGCTCAAGGAGAAGGGCCGCCGGCTGCTGATCGTGCCGCCCGCCAAGGGCTACGGCCAGGGCGGTCAGGGCATCAAGCCCAACGAGACCCTCGTCTTCATCATCGACGGCGTGAAGGTCACCCCCGCCGCCTGACGCGAAAAGCGAAACGGCCCCTCGGGAACACCCGAGGGGCCGTTTCTCATCGGCTCACGGCAGGAGCAGCAGCTTGCCGGTCGTCTTGCGCGACTGCAGGTCGGTGTGCGCCTGCGCCGCCTCCTCCAGCTTGTACCGGCCGCCGATCCGGACGTTCAGCTCACCGGACGCGATCGCGCCGAACAGGTCCGCGGCCCGCCAGTCGAGCTCCGCGCGGTCGAGCAGGTAGGACCCGGTCGACGGCCGCGTCAGGTACACCGACCCGGCCGCGTTGAGCCGCTGCGGATCCACCGGCGGCACCGGCCCGGACGACGCCCCGAACAGCGCCAGCAGCCCGCGCGGCTTCAGCGAGGCGAGCGACTGGTCGAACGTGTCGGCGCCGACCCCGTCGTAGACGACGTCGACCTTCTCGATCTGCGAGGCGAAGTCGCCGTACCGCAGCACCTGGTCGGCCCCGGCCTCGCGGGCCAGTGCCTCCTTCTCGTCGGTCGACACCGTCGCGACGACGGTGGCGCCCTTCGCCTTCGCCCACTGCGTCAGCAGCAGCCCGACGCCACCGGCCGCCGCGTGCACCAGCACCCGGTCGCCTTCCTTCACGACGTACGTCGAGTGGATCAGGTAGTGCGCGGTGATGCCCTGCAGCAGTGCGCCCGCGGCCAGTTCGACGTCCAGCCCGTCCGGCACCCGGACCGCGGACGCCGCGGGCACCACGACCTCCTCCGCGTAGCTGCCCAGCACGCCCATCCACGCGACCTTGTCGCCGGCGGCGAAGTCCGGGGAGTTCGAGACGACGACCTCGCCGGCACCCTCCAGGCCCAGTGCGGTGGGCAACGGGATCGCGTACTGGCCGCTGCGCTGGTACGTGTCGATGTAGTTGACGCCCGCCGCGGCCACCTTCACCAGCAGCTCGCCGTCACCGGCCACGGGCGACGGCACGTCGGCGTACTCCAGCACCTCCGGGCCACCGGCCGAACGCACCACCACTGCCTTGGGCATCTGTCCTCCTTGATCGACTCACCCTGCTCAACCCTGGCCGTGGCCCCGATGTTCCCCCTCCCAGCTGGTGGGAGCAAAAGGAGCGGGACCCTGGTAAGACCGATCCATGCGAAAAACAACCCTGCTGCTGATCGCATGTCTGCTCCTCATGGGAGCGCTTCCATCCCAGGCCGCCTCCGCCAAGAAGGGCGTGAACGCGGCCGACGACCCCGGTCCGGCCGGCGCCGCCATGACCGCCCTGGACGCCCGCTGGTACTACACCTGGGCCTCGGACCGGCGAGGAATCCAGAGCAACGCCGAGTTCGTCCCGATGATCTGGGGCGCGGCGAGCGTGACCGACACCGAGCTGAACAACGCGAAGGCCAACGGCAAGCAGTTGCTGGGCTTCAACGAACCGGACATGGCCGGCCAGGCGAACATGACCGTCGAACGCGCGCTGGACCTGTGGCCACGCCTGCAGAACACCGGACTGAGGCTCGGCGCGCCCGGCGTCGCGTTCGGAGGTGACGTCGCGGGCGGGTGGCTCGACCGGTTCATGGCGGGCGCCAAGGCACGCAACCTGCGCGTCGACTTCATCCCGCTGCACTGGTACGGGCAGGACTTCTCCTCCGCGGCCACCGGTCACCTGGAGTCGTACCTGCGCAACGTCTACAACCGGTACAAGAAGCCGATCTGGCTCACCGAGTACGCGTTGATCGACTGGCGTTCCGGCCGCGCGGTCTACCCGAGCCAGCAACAGCAGACCGCGTTCATCACCGCGTCGACCAGGATGCTCGACGGACTGTCCTTCGTGGAGCGTTACTCGTGGTTCACGCTGTCCACCAAGACAAGTCCGACGGGACTATCCACCGGCACGACGTTGACGGCGGCGGGCCAGGCCTACCGGCCTGCCTAGCGGCGCACGTGCCGGTGTCCCTCGTTGGGGAACTCCGGCGGTACGGCGGGAAGCAGGTCGTGCAGCGCGTAGCCGCACTTGACCGCCACCCGGCAGGACGGGTGGTTGCCGGCGGCGTGCAGCAGTTCCAGCTGGGTGAGCGCGACCAGGTCCTGGATGGACAGTGCCCACCGCGACAAGGTCTCCACCGCTCGGGCGGCGACTCCCCGCCCCCGAGCGGGGGCGGCGGTCCAGTAGCCGACCTCGGCCGTGCCGCCTGGTCCCACCTTCACCACCACGTGGCCCAGCGGGGGATGGTCGTCGGCGACCACGGCGAAGCTGAGCCGGGTCGCCCTCGCCCAGCCGTCGTCCTGCGCGTCGAGCCACCGCCGGCCTTCGGCCTCGGTGGTCAGGGAGGTGGCCAGCCAGCGGCGCAGCAGCGGATCGCGATGCGCCGCCAGCAGCGCAGGGAGATCGTCGGACCGCCACGGCCGCAGTGTCAGCGCGGTGTCCGGGACGGACAGCACCACAGTCATGGCCGGACTAGTCCTCGCCCAGGGCGACCCGGCGCGCGAGCCCCAGCGGCAGCGCGCCGGACCCGGCGATGCGGTCGTGGAAGTCGCGCAACGACCCCAGCCCCGCGGCCAGGTACTCGTCGCGGATCAGGTCGATCTCCAGCGCCCCGGTCAGGTACGACGGCGCCTGCGTCGGCCGCGTGCAGTACCGCTTGACCTCGCCCACCGCGGTGCCGGGCGTCAGTGCCGTGCGCGCCACCATGAACGCTTCGGCTTCGGCGGGGGTCATGTCACCGCAGTGCAGGGCGGTGTCGACGATCATCCGCGCCGCCCGGAACAGCCGCGCCTCGACGTGCCCCATCAACGCGCCCTGCGACTTGTAGTGGCCGACCGAGCGCAGCAGTTTCTCCGCGTACAGCGCCCAGCCCTCGGAGAAGTACGGCGTCCGGAAGATCTTGCGCAACGGGTGCGCCGGGCCCTGCGCGGCCAGCCACGTCAGGTGCCAGTGGTGGCCGGGGTAGGCCTCGTGCACCGAGATCGTCGGCAGCTGCGACCGCGCGTTGGTGCGCAGGCGGTGCGTGACCTGCTCGTCCGAGGCACCGTCGGGCGTGAACGGCACGAAGAAGTACCCCGTGCGCTTGGACGTCAGCGCGGGCGGGCCGAGGTAGCTCGCCACGGCCATGACCGCGCGGTGGAACGGCGGCCCCGGCACCACCTGGCACTCCTCGCCCTCGGGCAGCGTCACCAGCGAGTGCTCGACCAGCGCCGCGCGCGCCCGTGCCGTCTCCGCCTCGTACTCGGCGCGCAACGCCTCCAGCGTCGGCGGGTGGTCGTCCTGCAGCGAGCTCATCACCGAACGCCAGTCCGGCGAGCCCGCGAGCTCGATCAGTTCGGCTTCCAGCTCCGCGTAGGCGTCCTGCCCGCGCTGGTGCAGCTCCGGCGCGCCGTAGCCGAGCATCTCCTTGTCCTGCAACAGGGCCGAGTAGAGCTTCTCGCCCATCCGCCAGTCGCCGGTCGCCCGCACGGCCAGGTCCTCCAGGAACGCGGCGTGCCGGTCGAACGCGTCCGCGGCGGGCCCGGCGGCCTCGGCCATCGCCGCGCGGAACTCCGGCGCGGCCTCCAGCGGCAGCGAGTCCAGCAGGAACGACCGGCCGGTCCGCACCTGGTCCAACGCCCGTCGCACGACCAGCGGCGACGCCAGGGAGGCGTCGAGGTTCGCCTCGGCGGCGGCGAGCACCGCGGGCACCTCGCGCAGCTTCGCGATCGTGGAGGCGACGAGTTCGGCCTCGGGCAGCAGCCCGTGCAGGAACGGCCCCAGCAGCCCGAAGAACACCACCCCGGCGTACTCGTGCGGGTCGCGCCGCCATCCCGGCCACGTCTCGTGCGCAGACGCCCCGCGCAACACCGACAGCGCCAGATCGCGGTCCACCGACGTCGGCAACGGCTCCAGCCGCGCCAGCCACTCCTCGGTCTCCCTGGCCCGCTGCTCGAACGCGGCGGCGGAGAAGTCCCCGAAGGTGGAGTAGTGCTCCAGCGAGCCGGCCTGCGCCGCGTGCGCGGGGTGGTGGTCGAAGTACCACGTGAGGAACGACGTGAGCGTGTCGGTGGTCACCCGACTGAAGCTACCCGCTGGTTTTACAGTGTGGGGGTGTCTGATCAAACCACTCAGAAGCGCATCGCCGAGTTCGTGCAGGCCCACGGCAAGCCGGGCACGGCGGTCAGGGCCGTCGTGGAACCGATCGGCCGGGCCGGCGCGCGAATCGTGCTGGTGGGCGCGGACGGCGCCATGGGCGACGTGATGACCAAGGACGTCGAGTCCGCCACCAAGGCCGTCGAGGCCGCCGAGAACGTCGAGCAGTCCGAATGGGACCGCGAGACCACCGCCGCCGCCAAGATCGGCTCCGCGCACCGCCGCAAGATGGCCAAGATGCGGTCATGAAGGTCGTGCTCGCCTCGTGCGACCGCCTGCCCGAGGGCGACGGCGACGAGGAAGCACTCGTCGCCGCCCTGCTCCGGGACGGCGTCGACGTGTCGTGGCAGCCCTGGGGCAGCGCGGTCGAGGCCGACCTCGTGGTCCTGCGCACGACCTGGGACTACCCGGACCACCTGGACGCCTTCCTGGCGTGGTGCGCCGGCGTGCCGACCCTCGCGAACCCGCTCTCGGTCGTGCGCTGGAACATCGACAAGTCCTACATGGCCGAACTGGCCGCCCACGGCGTCCCCGTGGTGCCCACCGTCGTGGTGGAACCGGGGGAGACCCCGGCGTTCCCGGACGGCGAGTTCGTGGTGAAGCCGGCGGTCGGCGCGGGTTCGCGCGGCGCGGGCCGGTTCACCGACCACGAGTCAGCTCGCGCACACCTCGAAGCCATCGGCGTCAAGGCGTTGGTGCAGCCCTACCAGTCCAGTGTGGACGCCCACGGCGAGACCGCGCTGGTGTTCTTCGCCGGCGAGTACTCCCACTCGTTCCACAAAGGACCGATGCTGGCGCAGGGCCTCGCCGAGGCGGAGTCCGGCCTCTACGTCGAGGAGCGGCTGGGCAGCATCGAACCGTCCCCGCGTCAGGTCGAGCTCGCGAACCAGGTCCTCGACGTGGCCGCGAAGCTGCTCTCGTTGCAGCGCAAGGACTTCCTCTACGCCCGAGTGGACGTCGTCGAAGGCCCCGACGGCGAGCCGCTGCTGCTCGAACTGGAGCTGACCGAACCGTCGCTGGGCTTCAAGCTCACGACCGCCGAGGCCGCTTCGCGCTTCAGCAAGGCGATCCAGGAAGCCGCGTCCTAGTTCGCGCTACGGTCGGATCATGACCACCGCGAACGTCAACGGCATCACCATCGGCTACGACGACGAAGGCACCGGCGACGACGTGCTGGTGCTGGTGCACGGCCATCCCTTCGACCGCTCGATGTGGCGCCCGCAGTTAGAGCACTTCAGCGCCGCGGGCCGGCGGGTGATCGCCGCCGACCTGCGCGGCTACGGCGAGACCACCGTCGTCCCCGGCATCACGCCACTGGACGCCTTCGCGTCCGACGTCGCGGGCCTGCTCGACCACCTCGGCGTCGAGCGGTTCGTGCTCGGCGGCCTGTCAATGGGCGGGCAGATCGTCATGGAGTGCGCGCGCACGTTCCCCGAACGCCTGCGCGGCCTGATCCTCGCCGACACGTTCGCGCAGGCGGAGACCGAGGACGGCCGCCGGAACCGCAACGCCATGGCCGACCGGCTGCTGCGCGAGGGCATGTCGGGCTACGCCACCGAGGTGCAGTGGAAGATGGTGGCGCCGCACAACCCGGCCGTCGGCGAGTTCGTCGCGGGGCTGATGCACAACGCACCGCCCGAGGGTGCCGCGGCGGCGTTGCGAGGCCGTGCCGAACGGCCCGACTACACCGAGACCCTCACCTCGATCACCGTGCCGACGCTGGTGATCGTGGGCAGCGACGACGAGTACACGCCGGTCAGCGACGCCGAGTACATGAGCGAGCGCGTTCCGGGCTCGACGCTGGTCGTGGTCGACGGCGCCGCGCACATGCCGAACCTGGAACGTCCCGAGGTGTTCAACAAGGCGGTGGAGCGGTTGCTAGCGCAGACCTGACCCGATGCCGGTCAGCCCGCGCACCTCCATCTCCGCCTGCTTCTCGCGGTCCGCCGGCTCGCCGCCGAGGATCGTGCCCAGGAACCCGGCCAGGAACGACAGCGGGATCGACACGATGCCGGGGTTCGACAGCGGGAAGAACGCGAAGTCGGCGTCCGGGAACACCGACGACTTCGAGCCGGAGATGGCGGGGGAGAACACGATCAGCAGCACGCACGAGGTGAGGCCGCCGTAGATGCTCCACAGCGTGCCGCGCGTGTTGAACCGCTTCCAGAACAACGAGTACAGCAGCGTCGGCAGGTTCGCGGAGGCGGCCAGCGCGAACGCGAGCGCGACCAAGAAGGCAACGTTCTGGCCGTTCGCCGCGATGCCGCCGACGATCGCGAGCACGCCGACGCAGACCGCGGTGAGGCGTGCGACCTTGACCTCGTCGCGCGGGTCGGCCTCGCCGTGCTTGATCACGTTGGCGTAGACGTCGTGCGCGAACGAGGCCGACGCCGTCAGCGTCAGACCGGCGACCACGGCGAGGATCGTCGCGAACGCCACGGCGCACACGATGCCGAGGAGCACGGTGCCGCCGACCTGGAACGCCAGCAGCGGCGCCGCGGAATTTTCGCCGCCGGGAGCGCCGGTGATCTTGTCCGTGCCCACCAGTGCCATCGCGCCGAAGCCGATGACCAGCGTGCACGAGTAGAAGATCGCCATCATCCACGTCGCCCACACGACGGACTTACGCGCCTCGCGGGCGTTCGGCACCGTGTAGAAGCGCATCAGCACATGGGGGAGCGACGCGGTGCCGAGCACCAGCGCCAGGGCCAGTGAGATGAAGTCGACCTTCGACAGGTCCGAGGCGCCGTACTTCACACCCGGCGCCAGCACGGCCTCGCCCAGCGGCGAGCGCTGCGTCGCGCGGTCGAGCATCGAGGAGAAGTCGAAGCCGAACTTGCCGATCAGGAAGATGGTCAGCAGCGACACGGACAGAAGCAGCAGCACGGCCTTGATGATCTGCACCCACGTGGTGCCCTTCATGCCGCCGACCAGCACGTACAGCACCATGACGATGCCGACGACCGCGATGATGATGGCCTGGCCGATCTTGCTGTGCACGTCCAGGAGCAGCGCCATCAGACCGCCGGCGCCCGCCATCTGCGCGATCATGTAGAAGATCGAGATCACCAGGGTCGCGTTCGCCGCGGCCGCGCGCACGGGGCGCTGGCGCATGCGGAACGCCATGACGTCGCCCATGGTGAAGCGGCCGGTGTTGCGCAGCCGTTCCGAGATGAGCATCAGGCCGATCAGCCAGGCGACGACCCACCCGATCGAGTACATGAAGCCGTCGTAACCGTTCACGGCGATCGCGCCGGAGATGCCCAGGAACGACGCCGCGGACAGGAAGTCACCCGAGAGTGCGATGCCGTTCTGCGTGCCCGTGAAACTGCTGCCCGCCGCGTAGTAGTCCGACGCGCTGACGTTTCGCGTCGACGCCCGGTAAACGATGTAGAGCGTCAGCAGCACGAAGATGCCGAAGACGGACAGGTTGATCGCGGTGTTCGCCCCGGTCACGCGAGCTCCTCATCGGATTCGACGAGAGCGCGCACCTTGTCGACCTGGGGGTCGAGCTTCCGCTTGGAGTAACGCGCGTACGCCATTGTGATGATGATGGTGGTGACGAACTGGAGGAATCCCATCGTCAAGCCGACGTTCACGGTTCCGAACAGCGGAGTGCTCATGAAGTCGGCGGCGTAAGCCGAAAGCAATACGAACGTCACATACCAAGCGAGGAACAGCAGCGTCGCCGGCAGAATGAAACGCTTGACCCGGCGCTTCAGGTCGAGGAAATCCTCGCTCGTTTGGACGGCACCGAAATCAGGCTCACCGTCACCATCGATGAGCAATGAGTGAGCAGGCTCTTCAAAGGTCGCGAAACCGGGGTTGGCCGGGCGTGACACGGAGGGCAGCGCCTTCGTCATCAACCGCTCGCATTCGTTACGGGGAGTGCCCGGCGAGGCTCTGCGCGGAAGGCGCGTCCGGTCCGGGGGTGGGAGGCGCAAGCGTAACCACGCGTGGCGGCGAGTCAATCCCTGGAACGTGCATGACCACCCCAAAAGGTCTGTCGTCACAGCGGGTGATCGATCGTGCACGCCCCAGGTCGTTGTCGCGTCACGCTCTCTGGCCTACTATCCGCTAACACCCGATACGGCTGGTCGAGATATCTAGCTGCGGGGTCTCAAGCTCGCGGGGATTCACCAGGCCAGGAGGTAGCCGATAGTGGGGCACTTCGAGCGCGCCTTGGGGACCATTTCGTGAATGTCGAGTGGAGAAAGATCAGCGACTGGCGCAACTGGCGCCTGCCGGTCAAGCTCGGCGTCGTGCTGCTGGTGCCGGTGGCCGTCGCGGTCGGCGCGGGCGCACTGCAGATCTCCGGTTACGTGGACCGGTCCGACAACTACGTGCAGATGCAGGGCCTGGTCCGGCTCAGGGCCGATCTCGCGCCGCTGATCTCCAGCATCCAGCAGGAACGCACGCTCGCCGCCCAGAGCACGACCAGCGGTTCCGGTGTCGGCGCCTATCAGAACCAGATCAGGTCCACGGACAACGCGGTCTCGACCGTGCGCCGCCGCATCGACCGCACCGACGGCGTCAGCGACGTCGCACGGCAGCGCTTCGCCGAGGTCGGCGGCCAGCTGGAGACGTTGAAGAACCTGCGGGAGAAAGTCGCCCAGGGCGGCGACGGCGGCGACCCGTCCGGCGGCACCTACGGCTACACCGCGATCGTGAAGTCCTTGCTGGACTTCGAACAGGCGCTCGTCGGCCAGTTCAACGACAACGCCATCTCGGGCACCGCGGTGGCACTGCACAACATGGTCATCGCGCAGGAGCAGGTCTCGCTGCAGCACGCGTTCGTCTTAGCCGGGATCGGCCGGGGCAAGCTCCTGGGCCCGGAGGTCCGCGCGCTGGAGCAGTCCGACATCCGGTTGCAGGACCGCCTGAACGACTTCCAGGCCATCGGCACCACCGAACAGCGCCGCGCCTACGACCAGACCGTCACCGGTGCCGCGGTGGCGAGCCGCAACGCACTCGTCGAACGCGCGCTCACCCAGCCCGACGGCACCCCGCCGCCCGCCACGCGTCCCGGCCAGCCCAAGCCGCCGCAGGAGTTCGGCATCGCCGTCGACGACTGGAACAAGGCGTCCAGCACCACCGCGCGGCTGATGGAACAGGTCGGCCGCGAACTGCAGGACGAGCTCGCGAACACCGCCGCCTCGCTGCAGGACGACACGTCCAACAAGGCAGGCGCCGCCGCGGTCATCCTGCTCGCGATGCTGCTCATCGCCGGCACGCTCGGCTTCGTCATCGGCCGCTACCTGCTGCGCTCGCTGTCCGAGCTGCGCCGCTCCGCCCTCGACGTGGCGCACCACCACCTCCCCGAGGTCGTCGCCGCGATCCGTGCCGACCGCGCGCCGGACCTCACGATCGAACCGGTGCCCGTGCACTCCATGGAGGAGTTCGGCCAGCTGGCCCGCGCGTTCGACGCGGTGCACGAGCAGGCCATCCGCTCCGCCGTCGAGCAGTCGTCGCTGCGGTCGGGCATGAAGAACATCTTCGTGAACCTGTCGCGCCGCTCGCAGGGCCTCGTCGAGCGCCAGCTCAAGCTCATGGAGGAGCTGGAGCGGCACGAGGAGAACCCCGAGCAGCTCGCCAACCTCTTCAAGCTCGACCACCTCGCGACGCGCATGCGCCGCAACAACGAGAACCTGATGGTGCTGTCCGGCACGGACATGGCCCGCCGGTTCAGCCAGCCCGTCCCGCTCGCGGACGTGCTGCGCGCCGCCGCGTCGGAGATCGAGCACTACCAGCGCGTCGTGGTGAAGTCGACGCCGTCGGTCGAGGTCGTCGGCTACGCGGCCAGCGACCTCGTGCGCCTGATCGCGGAGCTGCTGGACAACGCCACCGCGTTCTCCGCGCCCGCCACCCAGGTCATGATCGGCTCGCGGATCGACCAGCAGGGCGCCGTGCTCGTCGAGGTCGCCGACCAGGGCATCGGCATGGGCCCGGCCGAGCTCACCGAGGCCAACGAGCGGCTGTCGTCCGGCACCGAGGACGACGTGCCCGTGTCCCGCCAGATGGGTCTGTTCGTCGTCGGCAGGCTCGCGGGCCGCCACGGCATCACCGTCCGGCTGCGCGGCGCGGGAGAGGGCCGCGAGGGCCTGCGCGCGTTCGTGCTCGTGCCGGCGGAACTCGTGCGCTCGCACGAGGAGGCCCCGGCGCCGTCGCAGCCGCGCCACGCCGCACTGCCGCAGCCGAAGCCGGCTCTGGCCAAGCAGCCCCACGTCGTCGTGAAGACGCCGAACCTGGCGCCGCCGCCCGCGCCCGCCCCGGCCATCGACCGGCCGCGCGAGTCCGCGGAGTGGTCGTCGTTCCGCGGCGCCGCGATCGACGAGTCACTGCCCCAGCGCACTCCGCGCCCCGCTTCGGCCGAGTACAACGGCGTGCCGGCCGCGTCACCAAATGAGACGACGTCGTCCTGGTTCAGGGGCACCGGAGTCTCGGGCGAATCGGTCAACGGTGATCATTCGCCGGCAACGACCCCACCTGTATCGTCACCGTCGGTAGTGGCGTCGTGGTTCGGGAAGAAGCCCGGCGGGACGGTCTGGGAGCAGGCGGGAGACCCCGCCACGGACGCCGGCGAGACCGATGCCGGGTTGCCGAAACGGGCGCCGCGTAAGAACCTGCTCCCCGACCTGGCGGAACGTCCCGAGAACGGCACACGCCCTGCCACAGGCCCGAAGCGCGATCCGGAACGAGCACGAGGCTTTCTCGCCAGCTACCAGACGGGCCTGCGTCAGGCGCCGCTCGGCGGCAACGGGAACGGAAGCGGCCAGGGGAACGGCCAGTACAACGGGGAGAAGGCATGAGCACGCCTCAGTCGCGCCAGGTCGACCAGTTCGGCTGGTTGATCACGAACTTCACGGATCGAGTGGCCGGTGTCGCCCACGCGATCGTGATCTCGGTGGACGGCCTGCTGCTCACCAAGTCGACGGGTCTGCCACCGGACCGCGCCGAGCAGCTCGCCGCGATCTCCTCCGGTGTCACAGCACTGACGATGAGCGCTTCACGTTGCTTCGAAGGTGGCGGAGTGTTGCGCACCGTGATCGAGATGGACTACGGGATCATGCTCCTCATGTCCATTCGAGACGGGTCTTGTTTGGCGGTTCTCGCCGCCCCCGACAGCGACGTCGGTCAAGTGGCCTACGAGATGACCGTGGTCGTCGACCAGGTGGGCCAGATCCTCACCCCCGAACTGCGAGCGCAGCTGCACAGCGTGAGGTGAACCATGAGCTCGTCCCCTGACGCGCACCGACGACGAAGGCGGGAAACGCCCGCCGAGCAGACGTTCGCCGACCTGATGAACGGGTTCTCCCTGGACTCGGGCCGAAAGCGGGCGCGCACGCCGGACCCGGTGCCCGCGCGGGAAGCGACTCCCGTTGTACCGCAGGAAGACTTCGAGCCCTCCATTCAGGAGGCTCAGGACTCGTCGATCGTTCGTGCATATGCCTGGACGGGTGGGCGCACTCGGTCCAACATCGACCTCGAGATCGAGACACTTGTCTCCGCCAATGATCAGAGTCGGCACTCGGCAGGTATCTTGCAGGCTGAGCACCAACGCGTTGTCGAGCTGTGCCACTCCCCGCGATCCGTCGCGGAAGTGGCCGCACTGATGCGTCTCCCACTGGGAGTCGTGAAGGTGTTGCTCGGCGACATGGCGGAACGAGGTCTGGTGGACGTGCACCAGACCGCTTCCGCAGGCGGTGACACGCCGGACCTCGGGTTGATGGAGAGAGTGCTGAGTGGACTACGTCGGCTCTAGATTTCCCGAATTCGGGCCCCCAGGGCCGCCCGGTCGGGAGCTGACCTCGGCCAAGATTGTCGTCGCCGGTGGCTTCGGCGTGGGCAAGAGCACTTTCATCAGGTCCATCGTGGAGAACGATCTCCTGACGATGAACGCACTGCCGCCGGAACGCGCGGGTGCCGTGACGGAACTGGTGCGCATCCAGTTCGGACGCGTGTGGCTCGACCCCGGCCTGGCGCTGCACCTCTTCGTGGCCCCGCAGTGGCAGGACCCGCGCGCGGGCTGGGGAGACGTGGTGCGCGGCGCAGTGGGTGCCGTCGTGCTCTTCGACGTGATGCGTCCCGCGGACTCCGTGGACGCGATGCGGTACTTCGAGGACCACAACATCCCGTACGTGCTCGCGCTGAACAACGTGCACGCGTCCGTTCGGTCGGACGTGAAGGCCATCATTCGCGGCATGGGCATCTCGCCCGACGTGCCGGTCGTGAACTGCGACCCGCGCGTCCGGCTCTCGGTGCGGGAGACGCTGATCTCGCTGACCGAGCACGCGAAGCTGGACCGGTGGCGCCGGCGGCCAGGGCCGGACGAGACGACCCCGCTCGCGCCCGTCTGCTGACTTGGAGCTTCTCCCAGCGATAGCTCTTTCTGGTTGATCGACCCCAAGCAACTGGCGTTGGAAGGCTTCCGCCTCCTGGCGTCGGTTGTGGTGGTCGTCGTCGCTGTGGCAATGGCTGCCGGACGTGTCAGACTTGAAGCGTGGGTCGACCGGTATCAGAAGGCCAGGCTAGGGGTGATGAGGTGACCACCGCGCGGCGTCTGGACGGCTACACCCTGGACGACTGGGAGAGCCTTGACCCGCAAGAAGGCCGTCGCATCGAGCTGGTCGACGGACGGTTCGTCGTGACTCCCGCATCCGCCGCCAAGCACCAGAGGGTCGGAGACAGGCTGGCTCGGATCCTCGACGACGCCGTTGCCTCGGAGGGCATGGAGGCGTTGACCGCCGTCGGTGTCCGCGTCGGCGAGCACTTCGGCTACATCCCGGACGTGGTCGTGACGACAGAGCGCGTCGAGACCGTGGCGGTCGACGTTGCGAACGTCGCGCTGGTGGTCGAGATCGTCAGCCCGTCCACGAAGAAGAGCGACCGTCTGGAGAAGCCCGCCGCTCTCGCCGCGGCCGGCGTGCCTGCGTACTGGCGGGTCGAGCTCGACATCGCGGACGGTCCGGTCATCTACTGCCACCGGCTGAACGGTGGCGTGTACTCGGACGTCGTGACGCTGACGCCGGGCAATCAGGAACCGGTGCACGTCGTCGGCACGATCTCCGTCACCTTCGACCCTGCCGATCTCCACAAGCCGCGCCGCTGAACGGATCGGTCGATCTCCTCATCGAGGTGAAGCTCCAGCCGTTCCCGCCGGATCTGACCTGCCCGCGATCCTGAAGACCAGTGGGCGGATGCAGGTCGCGGACCTCGATCCCACGAACGACTCGCTCATGGCCACGGCGGACAGACATCGGCTCGTCGCGCGGATCCAGACCACCCTCGACGACCTCGTCGCGTGCGCGAGCGGCACGATGGCTTGATGGAGATCCGGGTGGGAGTTCTGGATCACCGGCGTGGCCGCAACGCCCTTCTGAACTCGCAGTTCGGCAAGGTGCTGGCTCGGTTGCGGGCCGGCCAGGCGGTGCGGTTCCTGCTCGTGGACCCGTCCGCACCTGCGGTGGACGTGGTAGCGCAGCGAGGCCGAGGCGCTCAGGGAGAACGCCGAGCCGTACGACCCGGGCTGACGTTGACAAGATCGCTACGATGATTTCAGTGTCGACCGAAAGCAGTGTTCGCCTGGGAGGGCCAGAGATGAGCGTCGGACGCGAGACCCGCCTGTCCGCCTGGATCGAGCGGTTCGCGGCCCACTTCGCCGAGGAGGGCATCCCGCTGATCGGCGGCCGCATCCTCGGCTACCTGCTGATCTGCCAGCCGGTGGAGCGCACCGCCGCCGAGCTCTCGCAGGAGCTGGAGGCGAGCAGCGGGTCGATCAGCACGAACCTCAAGTACCTGGTCAACGTCGGGCTGGTGACCAAGCGGACCCGGCGTGGCCGGCAGGCGGCGGAGTACCGGATCAACGAGAAGGCCTGGACGGACTTCATCCAGCGCAAGCTCAACGCCATCGCCAGCGTCCAGACGCTCACCGAGGACGGCATGCGGTTGCTCAGCGGTGATCCGGAGCGGTCGATGCGGCTCAGGACCGTCGACCACCTCTACGGTTGGCTCTCAGAGGAACTGCCCGCTTTGTGGGAGCGCAGGCCCGCCTCGCCGAAGTAGCGTGGTGCCATGTGGCACCCGTTTCGCGACGACATCGAGTACTACGAGGAGCGGGCCAGGGGATTGCTGGCCTCCGCGTGGGACGGCGTGCCCGGTGCCCTGGAGGTCTTCGACGACGTGCCGTTGACGGACGAGGGCGCGCACAGCGTCCTTGCTCAGGCGCACGGGTGTGAGGACTGGAAGGCGCTCAAGGCCAACATCCGCAAGCCGCGGCCGTTCGCGCGTGCCTACCAGGCCATCGAGATGCAGAACCCCGGTGAGCTCAAGGCGATCATCACGCGCGACCCGTGGCTCGTGAAGGCCAGCGGTACCAACGGCAACGACCTGCTCGGGCTGGCGACGGCCAAGTGCGACGAGCGCCTGGTCGAGGTGCTGCTCAACGACGGCGCGGACATCGACCACCAGAACGTCCACGGCTGGACGGCGTTGCACCAGGCGGCGTACTCGAACCTGCCGAACCTCGCGGAACTGCTGCTGGCCAAGGGCGCTCGGACCGATCTGGACGCACGGGGTGAGGGCGGCACGCCACTGACGGTCGCGTTGTTCTGGGGCAACAGAGAAGCCGCCGAACTTCTGGCGCGAACAGGAGTTCACCCGCCGAACCTGCGCACCGCGGCCGGCCTGGGAGACCTGGACCTGGCGACCGAACCGGAGGCCAGAAGGGGCTATTACCGGCCCCACAGCGGTTTCCCGCGCTGGTGGCCGACGAACGACCCGCAGGAAGTGCTCGACGAGGCGTTGTCGTGGGCCGCGCGCAACGACCGCACCGAGGTCCTGGGCGACCTGCTCAAGCGCGGCGCCCGGATCGACGCGGACGTCTACCGCGGCACCGCGCTCGCGTGGGCGGCCTGGTGCGGGCTGGAGAACGCCACCCGCACGTTGCTCGACCTGGGCGCGGATCCCAACCAGCGCACGGGTTTCGGCGGGCCGATGCACGGCGAGGGCGTCACGGCACTGCATCTGGCGGCCGAACGCGGCCATCTCGAGGTCATCCGGATCCTGCTCGACGCGGGCGCCGACAAGACGATCACGGACGTCAACTTCGAAGCGACACCGGCGAACTGGGCCGGTCACAACGACCGGGGAGAAGCTCAAGCCTTGCTGAGCGCCTGATCGTCGGAAGCGGGCAGCTCGACCTCGTGCGTGCGCTCACGTGACGACGTCCACAAAGCAGCCGTGGCAACGACTACAGCACCGGCGCCGAGCACGTGGATCGACACCAGCACCTCGGGCACGCCCGTCCAGTACTGGACCATGCCCAGCGCGCCCTGAGCGAGCACGACGCCGACCAGCGTCCAGTAGGAGCGGGTGCGGGTGAAGAACCCGACCGCGATCAGCAGGCCCAGGAACAGGAACAGCAGGTCCGCGTGGATCTGCGCCAGAGTCGCCACCTCGACGCCCAGACGCGGGGTCGCCGAGTCACCGGCGTGCGGGCCGGCGGCCGTGACCCAGGTGCCCGCGAGCAGCAACGCGCCCAGCACGACGGCCATGACGACCTGGAGCTTCATCAACGGCGCCGGCACCTTCAAGCGAGCCGGGCCGTCACCTTCGGACAGCGAGCTCACGAGCAGCACGGCCATCCACACCAGACCCATCGAGATCATGAAGTGGATCGACACGGTGTACCAGGCCAGGCCGGTCAGCACGGTGATGCCGCCGACGACCGCCTGCACGGCCACACCGACGAGCTGGACGAGCGAGAGCACGAGAACCCGCCTGCGTCGCGGCAGGTTGTACCAGGCCGCCAGCACGCACAGGCCTGCGATGACGCCGACGACACCGGTCAGCGTGCGGTTGCCGAACTCGACCCACTGGTGCAGTGCCGCGACCTCGGGGTGCTCGACCGGGACGACGCTGCCCTCGACGCACTGCGGCCACGTCGGGCAACCCAGGCCCGAGCCGGTCACGCGGACGATCGACCCGGTGACCGCGATTCCGGCCTGCGCGATGACGACGGCAATCGCGAAAGCGCGCTGCCAGGACACGAGGAAGGCGGTCAGCTTCGACACGCCAACGATCGTAGGTGTCGTCAGGTGAGACGAGTCGTCCGGGTCGCCAACGCGCCCGCGACAACACCCCAGGCCACAAGTACTGCGACGGGGCCCACACCTGGAGCCGTGCCGTGCACCACAGAGGTTTCCAGGGCCTGGGCCAGAGCGGCGGACGGCAGCAGGTGCACGAACCCGACCGGCACCGACAGGGCCACGCCACCGACCATCAGCAGCACGAACCAGATGATGTTCGCCAGCGCCAGCACGATCTCGGCGCGCAGCGCCCCACCCAGCAGCACGCCCAGCGCACCGAACGTCAGCGTGCCCAGGACGATCAGCAGCACGACCCACGGCAGACCGGCCAGCGGGAAGCGCCAGCCCAGGATCAACGCCGTCACGCCGAGCAACACGATCTGCAACGCGACCACGACCAGCGCGCCGCAGACCCGTCCGGCGACGAGCAGCCAGCGGGGCAGCGCCGAGGCCGAAAGCCGCTTCAGCACGCCATAACGCCGGTCGAACCCGAGAGCGATGGCCTGCCCGGTGAACGCCGACGAGATGATCGCCAGCGCGAAGATCCGCGCGGTGGCGGACCCGACGCGCGGCTCCGGCATCGGGATCACCGACATCAGCGACAGAGCCACCAGCAACGCCAGCGGGATGATCACGGTCAGCAGGATCTGCTCGCCGTTGCGCAACGTCAGCAACGCCTCGGTGCGCGCGTGCACGAAGAGCATGCGCGGCAACGAACCGCGGCCGGGCGCGGGCTTGAACGTGCCGGGAGCGAAGGTGGTCACGAGCGCAGCTCCCTGCCGGTCAGCTCCAGGAAAACGTCTTCGAGGCTGCGCTTGGCCACCGTGAGCTCCTCGGCCAGCACGCCCTGCTGAGCGCACCACGACGTCACGGTGGACACGACCTGCGGGTCGATCATCCCTTCGACGACGTACGCGCCCTTGGTCGCCTCGCGCACCTTCAGCCCCTCGGGCAGTGCGGCGGACAGCAACGTGAGGTCGAGACCGGGTCGCGCGCGGAACCGCAGCTGCTGGTCGTCCGGCCGGTTCGCGGTCAGCTCGGCGGGCGAGCCCTGCGCGACCACGCGGCCCTCGTCGATGATCACGACGTTGTCCGCGAGCGCCTCGGCCTCGTCCATGAGGTGCGTCGTGAGCAGCACGGCCACGCCGTCGTCGCGAAGCGCTCCCACGAGGTCCCACACCAGACGGCGCGCCTGCGGATCCATGCCCGCGGTCGGCTCGTCCAGGAACACGAGTTCGGGGCGTCCGATCAACGCGCACGCGAGCGAGAGCCGCTGCTGCTGGCCGCCGGACAACCTCTTGTACGGGGTGCGCACGGCACCACCGAGTCCCAGGATCTCGATCAGCCACTTGGGATCGAGCGGATTGGCCGCGCAGGCCGCGACGAGGTTCAGCATCTCCTCGGCGCGAATGCCGGGATAACCGCCACCGCCCTGCGGCATCACGCCGATCCGCGGCCGCAGCGCCTCGGAACCCGGCGCCATGCCGAGCACGCGCACCGAGCCGTCGTCGGCGGTGCGGAAGCCCTCGCAGATCTCGACGGTCGTCGTCTTGCCCGCGCCGTTGGGCCCGAGCAGGGCGAGAACGGTGCCGGGCTGCTGAACGAGGTCGAGGCCGTCGACGGCGGTCTTCGAGCCGTATCTCTTGACCAGCCCCGACACTTCCACCGCAGGCTGGGGATTCGGGCTCACGAGCACGCAGCCTAGGCGGTCCGGGCAATGCGCACGCACCTGGGTCATTCGGCCCATTCCTGAAGCAGAGCTGAAAAAGGTGGGGCTAGCCCTACCCCTGCGACTCAGGGACACCTCAGGGTCCCCTCGGGGGAGTTCCCCATTGGTTGATCACCGCGTTCACAAGAGACTTTTGTCGTGATCGAGGCGGGGGCGAAAAGGCGGGGCCTGGTGGTCGGGGGGCTGGTGTTCTCACTGGTTCCGATTTTCTACCTGCATGTGATGTCGGCAGGTCAGCTCAACCCGGTCACGGACGTGATCAGCGACTACGTGTTCGTGAACAACGGCACGGGCTGGCTCGCGGCGACGTCTCTTAGTCTCGCGGCCGTCTCGGCGTTGCTCGCCGTCAACCTGCGGGGTGTAGGCAGGTCAGCGCAGTGGCTGATCGGCGTCTGGTCGGCGGGTCTGACCGTGTCGACGATCTTCCCGACCGATCCGACGGGAGCGCCGACCTCGTTGTCCGGCTATGTCCACCGGTACGCCGGAGCGGTCATGTTCATGGCTCTGCCCGCGGCCGGTGTGCTCATCGCCCGCAAATTTCCGGCTCTGCTCGGTGTCGCAATAACTGCGAGCGTGTCGAGCGCGGCGTTTCTGGTGAGTCACGTTTCCTTCGCCGGTTTCGAGGCGCGCGGACTTACGGAACGCGTTTTGTTCGCATCCCTTTACGGACTCCTTTTCGCCATCGCGGCACTACAGGTGAGGCGCACCTCATGACCATGCTCGCCATCACGCTCGCCGTGTTCGGTGCCGTGTGCTTCGCCCTCGCGGCCCGCCTGCAGCACGACGCGATCGCCGAGACCGGTGCCCGTGCCAGTGTTCTCCGCCAGCCCCGGTGGCTCGCCGGGTTCGCGCTGCTCGTCGGCGGTGCCGGGGTGCACGCGGCCGCGCTCGGCATGGCGCCGTTGACGGTCGTGCAGCCGATCGGTGTCCTCGCGATCGGCATGACCGCGTTGATGGACCGCCGTTTCCGCGAGTTGCCGGCGATCCTGCTCACGACTGTGGGCGTGGGTGCGTTCGTGTTGCTCGCCTCGGGCAGTGCGACCGCGACCAAGGTCGTGCCGGACGTCGAACTCACCGCCGGACTCGTGACTCTCGGCCTGATCGCGGTGCCGGGCGTGATCGCAGCCCTTACGCCGAACGCGCGCATTCGTGCCGTGGCGTTCGCATCGGCCGGTGGCGTCGCGTACGGGTACGTGTCCGTGCTGATGCGTGCCGTCTCACAGTCGGTGCAGCAAGGCGGTTTCGGGCTCTCGCACCTCGCGTCTGTGCTCGGCATCGCCATCTCACTCGCCGTCGGCGGCTGGCTGGTCCAGCACGCCTACGCCGGCGGACCTCCTCATCTCGCCGTCGCCTGCCTGACCGTGGTGGACCCGCTGGTCGCGGTCGGCCTCGGCGCCTTCCTGCTCGGCGAAGCAGCACATTTGTCTCCTTTGACCGGTGTCGCGCTGTTCGCCTGCGCTCTCGCCGCCGTTAGCGGCGTGTTCGCACTTGCTCGTCAACCTCGTGAAAACATCCGAACGGAGCTTCTCGTGAACACCTCCAGCGCGCTTCGCGTCGTCATCGCCGCGGACACGTTCCCGCCGGACGTCAACGGTGCAGCGCGTTTCGCGCAGCGCCTGGCGGTCGGTCTCGCCGAGAACGGTCACGACGTCCACGTCATCGCCCCGGACTCGCCCAGGGCCACGGAGATCCCCGGTGTCACCGTCCACCGGCTGCGTTCGCACCGGCTCCCGTTCTACCCGGACTTCCGCTTCTGCCTGCCGTGGCAGGCGTCGAAGGAGGCCGACGAGCTGGTCAAGTCGCTCAGGCCGGACGTCGTGCACGTCCAGGCGCACTTCGTGGTGGGCCGGTTCGTCCTGAACTCCGCTGTCGCCCAAGGGATTCCGACGCTCGCCACGAACCACTTCATGCCGGAGAACCTGTTCAGCCACGCCCACCTGCCGAAGTTCCTGCAGGGCATGGCCCGCAGGTTCGCCTACCGCGACCTGGCCCGCGTCTTCGGCCGCGCCGACGTCGTCACCGCGCCGACCCCGCGCGCCGTGCAGCTGTTGCACGACAGCGGTTTCCCCGAACGCGCGGTGCCCGTCTCGTGCGGCATCGACATCGCCCGCTACCAGCGCGAGGTCACCCACAACGACCGGCCGACCGCGCTGTTCGTCGGACGGCTGGACGAGGAGAAGCGCGTCGACGAGTTCCTGCGCGCCCTGGCCCGCGTGCCCGGCGCGTTCGGCGAGATCGTCGGCGACGGCACCTGCAAGGCCGAGTGGGAGCTGCTGGCCCGCGACCTGGGGATCACCGACCGGGTCCGCTTCCACGGCTTCGTGTCCGAGGACGACCTGCTCGACGCCTACGCCCGCGCCGACCTGTTCGTCATGCCCGGTGTCGCGGAACTGCAGAGCCTCGCGACGATGGAGGCGATGGCCGCGGGCAAGCCGGTGATCGCCGCGAACGCCATGGCGCTGCCGCACCTCGTGCACCCCGGCCGCAACGGCTGGCTGTTCGAGCCCGGCGACGTGAACCAGCTGGCCCAGCGCCTGCACACTCTGGTGCACGACGCTCCGATGCGGGCGCGGATGGGCGCCGCCAGCAGCGAGATCATCTCGCACCACGCGCTGGCGACGACCCTGGAGCGCTTCGAGGCGCTGTACGCGCGGGCGATGGGCCAGACGGTTCCGGTCATCGCGCTGGCGGCCTGAGTCTCAGCGAGGGGGGCCCGGCCTGACGGGGGATCGTCGGGCCACCAGGGCCGGGGTCAGCGTTCGTCCGCGGGGAAGTCCGCGGAGGCGCTGACCTCGGCCCACTTCTGCGTCTCCGCACTCCTGCGGGCCTCCGCCGCCAGCACCGTCTCGACGGCGGCGGCACCCAGCACCAGACGACGTGGCGGCTCGTCCGAGGCGACGACGTCGAGGATCACCCGCGCCGCACGGGCGGGGTCGCCCGGCTGCACGCCGTCGGTCTCGTCGCGGAAGCGGTTGATCGCGCCGACCGTCTCGTCGTAGTCGGGGCCTGCCTCGTGGCGGACCATCGAGGAACCTTGCCAGTCGGTGCGGAACGCGCCCGGCTCGACGATCACGACCCGCACGCCGAACGGCGCCACCTCGTTCGCCAGCACCTCGGAGAAGCCCTCCACCGCGAACTTCGCGGTCTGGTAGGCGCCCATGCCCGGCGTGCCACCCGCGCGGCCGCCGACCGACGAGAACTGCACGAAGGTGCCGGAACGCTGCTGCCGCAACACCGGCAGCGCCGCGCGGGTCACGTTCACGACGCCGAACAGGTTCGCCTCGATCTGGGCGCGGAAGTCGTCCTCGGCCATCTCCTCGATCGGCGCGCTGTTGGCGTAGCCGGCGTTGTTCACGACCACGTCGAGCGCGCCGAACGCCTCGACGGCCTGCTCGACCGCTCGGCGGGCCGCCTCCGGGTCGGTGACGTCCAGCGCGATCGCGCGCACCCGGTCCCCGAAGCGCTCCACCAGGTCTTCGAGCTGCTCAGGGCGCCGCGCCGTCGCGACGACGCGGTCACCCGCCTCCGCCGCGGCCTCGGCGAGCCTGCGCCCGAAACCCCGCGACGCCCCGGTGATGAGCCACGTCTTCGACATCGTCTGCTCCTTCATAAGTGTCACTCTCTATGACACTTATGACGCTGGAGACGGCCCGGAAATGCCCGCGAGGGGCATGGCCTCGGTCACAGGTCAGGCGCCCACGCCGTGCAGGAACGTCTCGATCACGAGTGCGGCGGCCGGACCGGGCTGGAGCGCCGGCATCTCCTGCGCGACCGTGTGCAGCTGGGTCTGCAGCATCCGCAACGTCCAGCCGGCGGGCAGTCCGGACGCGATCACGCCCGCCTCCTCGGCACGGAGCAGGAAGCCGTCCATCCGCTCATCCAGCTCCTCGCGGCGCCGCTGGATCGCCGGATCGGTCACCGCGCGGATGTCGACGGGCCAGTCACGGCTGAGCCGGATGCCGCCCTCGGCGAACGCCAGCAGCGCGTCGCGCACCGGTCGTTCGCCGGAGAAGGCCTCGTCGATCAGCGCCTCGAGCCGGTCCAGTCGAGTGCGGTAGACCGCCAGCAGCAGGTCCTCGCGGGAGTCGAAGCGCCGGTAGACGGTCCGCTTGTCCACGCCGGCCGCGGCGGCGACGTCGCTGATCCGCGCGAGGGGGTCCGCCGAGAACACCCGCGCGGCCGCCCGCAGCACCGCTTCGACGTTGCGCGTCGCGTCGGCCCTCACGCGCGTGCCCTGAGCTTCTCCCCGATCCGTTGCGCGACGAGCAGCCCGGCCTGGGAGAGGCTGAGCTCGCCGGGGTGCTCGCCCTCGCCCTTCACCAGGAACCGGTACAGCGAGGCGTGCCCCTCCAGCCGTTCGCGCAACGTCGCCGCGACGTCGGAGCCGTCCGGGTAGATCGCCGGAATCGCCTCGGCCACCAGCTGCTCGCGGATCCGGCGGCGTTCGATCCGCGGCACGTACCAGGACGTGATCAGCAGCAGCGTCAGGCCGAACGCCAGCGCGGTGCCGATCACCGCCTGCCAGCCCCACCCGCGCGGGCCGATGACCAGCAGCACGTCGGCGATCGCCAGGTACACCACGCCGTAGACGACGGCCCAGCCCGCGGTCGCGGCGGCGGGAGGCTCCGCGCGTTCCGTGCCCCACACGCCCTCGACCCGGCGCCAGCGCTGCAGCGACTTGCCGCTCGACAGCGCCATGTAGACGCCGAACGCTCCACAGAGGACCGAAGCGGGGATCACCAGCCACGGCTTGAGGTGCAGCTCGAACCGCCACACCGACCAGACCATCCCCGCGACCACCAGCACCACGGCGGTCTGCTTCCAGCGGCGCTTGATGATCTGCAACGGCCGGAAGTCGGCCAGCACGGCGAGCGGGGTGCGGATCGGCGCGGGCAACGAGCCGAGCACCAGCAGAGCCACGACGACGGCGGCGACTCCGGCCACCGTGATCGTGCCGGTGGTGATCTCCGCGTTGTCGTCGGGCATCCGCTCGACGGCTATGGCCACCAACGGAATCACGGGGGACAGCAACACCAGCCCGTGCAGCATCGTGCCGCTACGCAGGGCCGCGTACCCGAAGGCGGCGAGGAGGCTGGCCGCGCCGATCGCCGCGCCCGGACCCGCCGCCCACGCGGGCAGCATGCCGAACAACGCCATCACGACCAGCGCGCCGCCGACCGCGAGCCCGAGCAGCCCGAGGAACTGCGCGAGGTTGCCCCCGCGGGTCAGGCCGGTGATCGTCCAGTAGGGGAGCAGCGCGGCCCCGCGGACCACCCGCGTCACGGGACGGACCGCGGCGAGCCCCGACCGTTCGGAGTCGGCGACCGTGACGGCGACGGCCGCGGCGTTCGCGGCCGTGCGGATCATCTGGTCCGACGCGGCTTCCTGGGTGAGGGGCTCGCGGCCGATGCCCGCGCGGTCGAAGGCGTTGAGTGCCGACATGCCGAGCGTGACCGTGTGCTCGTGCGGATATTCCAGGCGCCGCAACAGGTCTGCGTGCTCTTCGAGGAACAGCTCACCGCGCGAACGCTTGTCCGCGCCGTCACCGCGGTCGGCGATGATCGCGGCCCGCAGCCGGGGGAGCTCCTCGCAGATGATCCGCCAGTGCAGGCCCCACGCGGCCAGTTCGGCGAGCTTCATCGACGACGGCGACAGCTCGTTCTCGGTCTCGTAGATGCCGCAGAGTTCCTTCTTCGCCTCTTCCGCGCACACGGCGACCTGCATCGGCAGCTCCAGGCCGAACATCGCCGCGACGACCTGGTCGACCACGGCCCCCGCCCGTTCCTCCGCCGTGCGCTCGTCACCGTCAGGCCGTCCGAGGAGGTCCATCCTGCGCAACCGGCGCGGGTCGAACAGCACGCGGCACAGCATCGTGGCGCCGTCGAGGCGTCCCCAGATCCAGTCGTTGACCCGCCACGACCGCTTGAGGAACCCGGAGAACCGCGACAGCGACGCCCCACCGGCCTTGTCGTCGGCCGTGATCGACTGCTGCGCGAACGCGTTGCGCGTCTGCAGCGACACCTGCACCAGCTCGACCGCCGTGTCCAGCCCGGTCGACGCGTCGTCGGACAGGCACGTGCCGGCGATCTCCAGTGCCAGCAGGCGACTGAGCCACCGTTCGCCGTCGTCGAGCCCGGCCTCCGCCGGGGTGGCCGCGGGGTCGAGCAGGGCGTGCCAGCAGACCAGGCCGCCGAGCTTGAGCCGGCGCTCGTCGAGCTCCGTGATCACCTTCCGCGCGGCGCCGACGATCCGGCCGATCTCGGCGACCTGAGCCCGGACCTCCAGGCCGAGATGCCCGTCGATCAGGTGCTCGTGGTAGCTCGCGAGCCGGCCGGTCCAGTAGGTCTCGCCGAGCGAGTCGGACGGCTTCCAGTCGAACAGCTCGGTGCGCAGCCGCCGCAGTTCCGCGCGGACCTGGTGCAGTTCGCGGCGGACCTTGGTGATCTCCTCGGCCTGGCCCTCGTCCACCACCCACACGAGCCGCTTGAGCAGGTCGAGTGCCGACGCCCCGAGGCGTTCGGCCATCGTGATGCCCCACTCCCAGCCCACGTCCTCGCGGCACACGACGCCCGGCAGCCGCACGCCCGGCACGTACGGCAGGACGCCGTGCAGCTTCTTCCACTTGCGCTGCGCGGTCTCCGCGGCCCTGCGCGCCCGTTCGAACGACCAGTTCGCCGGATTGCCCTTGGGCAGCGCGAACTGCTGCGCCGTCACCTGCCGGGCGGCCAGCCGGATCTCGATGTCCTCGTAGTGGCCGAAGAGCTTGTCCGCCAGCGAGTACACCTCGCCGACCACGTCGTCGCCGCCCGCGTGCAGGCGTTCCAGCAACGACATCCGGCCGCCCCTGCTGCTCGCGGCGCGCCGGTTGTGCTCCTCGATCTTCTCGACGTAGGTCCTGTTGGCCTGGCTGGACATCGCGCCCAGCAGCTTGCCGCCGGACCCGACCGTCGTCAGCCCGCTGTCGATCGCGTCGGCCATCGGCTCGGAACCCAGCGGCTCGGCGTGCGGGAAGACCAGCAGCATCACCCGCCGCACCGGCCCGTCCGCCGGCATCCGGTCGATGGCTTCGAGCGCCTCCTTTGTCGGAGTGTTCACGAGAACGCCGCCGTCGACCGCGAACCTGCTGCGGTCGGCGCCGTTGGCCCAGCTCGCGACGTCCGCCATGTCCGGGCGGTCCGGCGTCGCCTGGCCGCCGACGGGGATGAAGCTCGGCTCGAACGCGAACGGGAAGCTGGCACTGCTGCGGGCCGCCAGCGCGAGCTGCAGCACGCGGTCGTTCAGCGTGGCGGGCGTGAAGTCGTCGCGGGTGTCCTCGGAGACCCAGGTGTACGGGTCGCGGCGGAACGAGAACGAGCCCTGGTGCACCGACTGGGTCAGCGGCTGGCCCAGGTCGTCATAGGTGATCGTCGGAACGCCACCCAGAAGTGTGGTGGTGATCCGCAGGTCGATCGGGCGCTGGTCCGGCTCGGTCGGCTCGAAGTCCGTGGTGAGCCGCGCCAGCGCCTCCTGCAACCGGGGGAGGAAGAACTCGTCGCCCTTGAGCAGCGACGCCGGCTGGCCGCGGAACGGAGTGCGCAGCAGCTGTTCCATCCGGCCCTGCTCGGCCCAGAGATCCCGGAGCCTCGTCAGGTCGGCGTGCTTGTTGACCTGCGACAACGCCAGCGCGGCGCCGTTGATGCCGCCCGCCGAGGTGCCCGCGATGACGTCCGCTCTGGCCGTGCAGCCGACCAGGTCGAGCAGCGGCTGGTACACCGATCCGGGCCTGGTCAGCCGGTCGAGCTCCAGCACCACGCCGCCCATCCAGACGGCGAGGCTCACGCCCCCGTTGAGCACGACGGCGAACCGGACCTCTTCGCGCGACATGGGTTGTTCGGACATCACACGTCACCCCCTCCGGCGACGATCTTCCTACGTCCAGTAGGTCGTCCGCCGGAGGAACGGGGTTACCGGTCCGATCAGACCTGCCCGGCGGGATCGGACTTCAGGAACGGACCGACCCGCTTGCGCGCGATCAGCACGCAGATGGCGAACGTGATCACCGCGCCCGCGACCGCCTGGGGCACCGTGTAGGCGCGCCCGTCGAACGCGGACCCGGTCGGCGGCAGGATGATCGCGATGATCGCCGAGGTCACCATGGCGAACATCCGGAACTTGGGTCCGACCACCGCGGTGGCCAGCGGAATCGCCGCCCACAGCACGTACCAGGGTTGCAGCACCGGCCCGAGCACCAGGATCGCGCCGAGAGCCGCGCCCAGGCCGTTCATCGCCTTGATCCGGCCCTTGAAGCTGCGCCACAGCAGCACGATCGTGATCACGACGGACACGCCCTGCCCGAGCATCCTGGTCAGCGAGATCATCGCCTCGGTGTGGTTGCCCAGACCGAGCATGATCCCGGTGCCGGCGCCCAGGAAGCCCAGCGCGGTCGGCGGGGACATCCACGACTTCACGGTCGACGCGACGTTCAGCGTCTCGACCCAGCCGAACCCGAACCCGGTGCCGAGGCAGATCACCACCACCCCGACCGCGGCGATGCCGGCCATGATCGCCGCCACCAGCGCCAGGTGCTTGAACTGGCCGCCGAGCTTGCGCGCCACCATCACGCCGAGGAAGCCCAGCGCGGCCATCGCGGGGATCTTCACCATCGCCCCGCACACGATGACCCCGGCGCCCAGCGCGATCCACGACCACTTCAACGGTTCCAGCCCGCGCATCGCGAGCTCCAGGCCGACCAGCATCAGGCCGAGCGCCAGTCCGTCGTTGTGCACGCCGATGACGATGTGGAAGAGCACCAGCGGGTTCAGCGCGCCCAGCCACAGCGCGCCGACCGGCGGCACCCCGAACCGGGCGGCGAGCCGGGGCAGCGCCCACACGATCATGCCCAGGCCGACCAGCACCAGCAGCCGGTGCACGAACACGCCGGACACCACGTGGTCGCCGGTCAGCATCGCGGTCAACCGGCCGAAAGCCAGGAACAGCGGCCCGTACGGCGCTGGCGTCTCGCGCCAGATGTTCGGCACACCGCGCGTCAGCACGTGGTCGACGCCCAGCGCGTTCGCCGGTCCCAGCTCGTACGGGTCGAGCCCGCGCGCCGCGATCTCGCTCTGCGCCAGGTACGAGTACACGTCGCGGGAGAACATCGGCACGCAGAAGACCAGCGGAACGGTCCACATCAGCAGCGTGCGGTCCATCTGACCGCGCGAGATCAGCCGCGGCCTGCCGGGCTTCACGAACCGGCCCAGCGCCAGCCAGGCCGACACGATCATGAAGATGCCGGTCCAGACGACCCCCATCGCGACACTGGGCATCCTCGAGAAAAGTCCGAGAACGGGCACGCCGTAGAGCGGCGAGTAGATGGGCGCGGCCCCGCCGCCCAGGGATCCGACGGTCAGCAGCAACGCGCCGATGGTGCCCCAGCGACGGACGATGTCCAGCTGGCGACGCTCCCGACCGTTCAAGAGGTCGCTCTCCGGAGTTACAGCTCCGCCGTTCGTGGACATGCCAGGAGGGTATCGAGCCACGTTCAGCCGTGAGTCAGGTCACCCTGTGACCGCGATCTTTGCTACCTCCGGCTAAATACGCAACACTGGTGTTGTGAAAAACGCCGAGAGCTTCCTTGACGCCGTGCCGCAGCACGACGGCAAGACTCGGCGTGCTGTCGCCAGGCTCCTCCTGGAGCAGGGCCCGGTCACCGCGGCGGGTATCGCCGAGGAGCTGGGCATCAGTCCCACGGCCGTGCGTCGTCACATAGACGCGCTGCTCGCGGACGGTGAGGCGACGACGAGGGACGCACCGCGGCAGACCCAACGTGGCCGTGGCCGTCCCGCGAAGCTGTTCCTCCTGACTGACGCCGGACGCGCCCGGTTCGGCCACGCCTACGACGACCTCGCGGTCGCCGCCCTCAGGTTCCTCGCCCAGACGGGTGGGGAAGAGGCAGTGCGCGCCTTTGCGCAAAGTCGTGTCGACGCACTCGTGGACGGTCATCGTTCGACGATCGTGGCCCAGGTCACGCCCGCCGAACGGGCCAAGGCCCTTGCGACCGCGTTGACCAGGGAGGGTTACGCTGCGGCGGCGCGAAACGTGGGTACGGGCGAGCAGTTGTGCCAGCACCACTGCCCGGTCGCCCACGTCGCCGCCGAGTTCCCCCAGCTGTGCGAGACCGAGACGGAGACGTTCGCGAACCTCCTCGGTACCCACGTGCAGCGCCTCGCGACGATCGCCCGCGGCCACGCCGTGTGCACGACGCACATCCCGAACATTGCAAATCGGATCCCAGATGATGGAGGGGAGCCCGCATGACTGCCGCTGCCGAGCAGCGCACGCCCACCACGGTGCAGTCTCCGCTCACGCAGGAAGAGACCATCGCGTCTCTCGGCAACTACGAGTTCGGCTGGGCCGACTCGGACACTGCCGGCGCGAGCGCACGCCGAGGCCTCAGCGAGGATGTCGTCCGCGACATCTCGGCGAAGAAGAGCGAGCCCGAGTGGATGCTCGAGTACCGGTTGAAGGCGCTCAAGCTCTTCGACCTCAAGCCGATGCCGAGCTGGGGCGCTGACCTCTCTGGGATCGACTTCGACTCGATCAAGTACTTCGTGCGGTCCACCGAGAAGCAGGCCACCAGCTGGGAGGACCTGCCCGAGGACATCAAGAACACCTACGACCGCCTGGGCATCCCGGAGGCCGAGAAGCAGCGCCTCGTCGCGGGTGTCGCCGCCCAGTACGAGTCCGAGGTCGTCTACCACCAGATCCGCGAGGACCTGGAGGAGAAGGGTGTCCTCTTCCTGGACACCGACACGGCCCTCAAGGAGCAGCCGGAGCTCTTCCGGGAGTACTTCGGCTCCGTCATCCCCGCGGGTGACAACAAGTTCTCGGCGCTCAACGCCGCGACGTGGTCCGGTGGCTCGTTCATCTACGTGCCGAAGGGCGTGCACGTGGACATCCCGCTGCAGGCCTACTTCCGGATCAACACCGAGAACATGGGTCAGTTCGAGCGCACGCTGATCATCGTCGACGAAGATGCCTACGTGCACTACGTCGAGGGGTGCACGGCGCCGATCTACTCCTCGGACTCGCTGCACTCGGCCGTCGTCGAGATCATCGTGAAGAAGGGCGGCCGCTGCCGCTACACGACGATCCAGAACTGGTCGAACAACGTCTACAACCTGGTCACCAAGCGCGCCAAGGCCGAAGAGGGCGCGACCATGGAGTGGGTCGACGGCAACATCGGCTCCAAGGTGACCATGAAGTACCCGGCCGTCTTCCTGATGGGCGAGCACGCCAAGGGCGAGGTCCTCTCGATCGCGTTCGCGGGCGAGGGCCAGCACCAGGACGCCGGCGCCAAGATGGTCCACATGGCACCGCACACCTCTTCGACGATCATCTCGAAGTCGGTGGCGCGGGGCGGTGGCCGCACGTCGTACCGCGGCCTGGTCCAGGTCAACAAGCGGGCGCACCACTCGAAGTCCACGGTGAAGTGCGACGCGCTGCTGGTCGACACCATCAGCCGCTCGGACACCTACCCGTACGTCGACGTCCGCGAGGACGACGTGCAGATGGGTCACGAGGCCACGGTCTCGAAGGTCTCCGAGGACCAGCTGTTCTACCTGATGTCGCGCGGCCTGAACGAGGACGAGGCCATGGCGATGATCGTGCGCGGGTTCGTCGAGCCCATCGCGCGCGAGCTCCCCATGGAGTACGCCCTCGAGCTGAACCGCCTGATCGAACTGCAGATGGAAGGGGCCGTCGGCTGACATGGCCGCCCTGTCTACGAAACCTCACTCCCACGGCGCTGTCACCCCGGTCGCCTCGCGCGCTGAGCACTTCGCGTCCTACGACGTAGAAGCGTTCGAGGTCCCGGGTGGCCGTGAGGAGATCTGGCGCTTCACGCCTCTCAAGCGCCTTGCCGGTCTGCACTCCGGCGCTGCGGCAACGGGTTCCGCTGCCGTCGAGGTGTCCGCCGCCGCCGGCGTCACCGTCGAGACCGTGGGTCGTGACGACTCGCGGCTCGGCACCGCCGGCACCCCCGGTGACCGCGTCGCGGCGCAGGCGTACTCGTCCTTCGAGAACGCCACGATCGTGACGCTGCCCGGCGACGCCAAGACCGAGCCGACCACCGTCACGGTGACCGGCGCGGGCGTCGGCGCCGTCGCCTACGGCCACATCCAGATCAAGGCCTCGCAGTTCGCCGAGGGCACCGTGATCCTGGACTTCCGCGGCTCCGGCGCGTACGCGGACAACGTCGAGTTCCTCGTCGCGGACGGCGCTCACCTCACGGTGATCACCATCCACGACTGGGCCGACGACGCCGTGCACGTCTCGCAGCACCACGTGAAGCTCGGCCGCGACGCGACCATCAAGCACACCGTGGTCACGCTCGGCGGCGACGTCGTGCGTGTGACGCCGGTCGTGCAGTACGCGGGTCGCGGTGGCGACGCGGAGCTGTTCGGTCTGTACTTCGCGGACGCGGGTCAGCACCAGGAGCACCGGCCGTTCATCGACCACGCGCAGGCCAAGTGCCGCAGCAACGTCGTCTACAAGGGCGCGTTGCAGGGCGAGGGCGCGCACACCGTGTGGATCGGCGACGTGCTGATCCGCGCGGCGGCCGAGGGCACCGAGACGTTCGAGCTGAACCGGAACCTGATCCTGACCGACGGCGCGCGCGCCGACTCGGTGCCGAACCTGGAGATCGAGACCGGCGAGATCGAGGGCGCGGGCCACGCCAGCGCCACCGGCCGGTTCGACGACGAGCAGCTGTTCTACCTGCAGGCGCGCGGCATTCCGGAGGACCAGGCACGGCGTCTCGTCGTGCGCGGCTTCTTCCAGGAGCTGATCGCGAAGATCGCCGTCCCCGAGGTGCGCGAGCGCCTCGAGGCCGCCATCGAGGCAGAGCTCGAGGCGGTCGGCACGTGATCAAGGTGTGTGCACTGTCCTCATTGGACGACCGCAAGCCGTTCGCCGCCGACGTCGACGGAACTGATGTCGTGTTGGTGCGCAACGGCGAGCGGGTGCACGCACTCGCGGATCTGTGCTCGCACGCCGCGGTGTCGTTGAGCGAGGGCGAGGTCACCCGCAAGGGGATCGAGTGCTGGTTGCACGGGTCGTGCTTCGACCTCGAGACCGGCCAGCCCTCCTCGCCACCCGCCAGCGAACCGGTCGACGTCTACGCCGTCGACATCCGTGACGGCGATGTGTTCGTCGACGTCACCGTCACCACGAACTGACTTCTAGCTACACCACCAGGAGAACGGCAAGTCATGGCCACCCTTGAGATCAAGGACCTGCACGTCTCGGTCGTCAGCGAGGACGCTCCCAAGGAGATCCTCAAGGGCGTCGACCTGACGATCAAGGCCGGCGAGACGCACGCCATCATGGGCCCCAACGGCTCCGGCAAGTCCACGCTGTCCTACGCGATCGCCGGGCACCCGAAGTACACGATCACCTCGGGCACCGTCACCCTCGACGGCGAGGACGTCCTCGAGATGTCCGTCGACGAGCGCGCCCGCGCGGGCCTCTTCCTCGCCATGCAGTACCCGGTCGAGGTCCCCGGCGTCTCGATGTCGAACTTCCTGCGCACCGCCGCCACCGCCGTCCGCGGCGAGGCCCCGGCCCTTCGCCACTGGGTGAAGGAGGTCAAGGGTGCGATGGCCGACCTCGACATCGACCCGGCGTTCGCCGAGCGTTCGGTGAACGAGGGCTTCTCCGGCGGTGAGAAGAAGCGCCACGAGATCCTGCAGCTGGGCCTGCTCCAGCCGAAGATCGCGATCCTGGACGAGACCGACTCCGGCCTGGACGTCGACGCGCTGCGCGTCGTGTCCGAGGGCGTGAACCGGTACAAGGCCTCCGGTGAGGTCGGCGTCATGCTGATCACGCACTACACCCGGATCCTCAAGTACATCCAGCCGGACTTCGTGCACGTCTTCGCGAACGGCCGGATCGTCGAGTCCGGTGGCCGCGAGCTGGCCGACGTGCTCGAGTCCGAGGGTTACGTGAAGTACACCGGTTCCAAGGAAGCCGCAGCCCTTTCCTGACGTTAATAGGTGTTGAGAGGAGGCGCTGTGACCACCACCGCAGCACCACTGGACGTAGCCGCCCTGAGGGCGGACTTCCCGATCCTGTCTCGCACCGTTCGTGACGGGAAGCGCCTGGTCTACCTGGACTCCGGCGCCACCTCGCAACGCCCGACGCAGGTTCTGGACGCGGAACGCGCGTTCCTGGAGCAGCACAACGCCGCTGTGCACAGGGGCGCCCACCAGCTGGCCGAGGAAGCGACCGACGAGTACGAGGGTGCGCGTCAGCGCATCGCGGACTTCGTCGGTGCCTCGTTCGGCGAGCTGGTGTTCACCAAGAACGCCACCGAGGGCTTCAACCTCGTGGCGTACGCGATGGGCAACGCCGCGACCTCGGGTCCCGAGGCCGCGCGCTTCGTCGTGGGGCCCGGCGACGAGATCGTCGTGACCGAGATGGAGCACCACGCGAACCTCGTTCCGTGGCAGCAGCTCGCTTCTCGCACCGGCGCGACGCTGAAGTGGTTCAAGCTGACCCCGGACGGTCGTCTCGACCTGTCCGATGTGGACAGCGTGATCACGCCGCGCACCAAGGTCGTGGCGTTCACGCACCAGTCGAACGTGACCGGCGTGATCAACCCCGTTCGGCTCCTGGTCGCCGCCGCGCAGAAGGTCGGCGCGTTGACCGTGCTGGACGCGTGCCAGTCCGTTCCGCACAGCCCGGTCGACTTCCACGAGCTGGGCGTCGACTTCGCGTCGTTCTCCGGCCACAAGATGCTCGGCCCGTCCGGCATCGGTGTCCTTTATGGACGTCGCGAACTGCTGGAGGCGTTGCCCCCCTTCATCACCGGCGGTTCGATGATCGAGCTGGTGAAGATGGAGGGCTCGACGTTCGCACCGCCGCCGCAGCGCTTCGAGGCCGGTTCGCCGATGACGTCCCAGGCCGTCGGTCTGGGTGCCGCGGTGGACTACCTGAGCGTCGTCGGCATGGAGCGGATCAACGCCCACGAGCACGCGCTGACCGTTGCCGCGCTGGAAGGTCTGTCCGGCGTCAAGGGTGTTCGCCTGATCGGCCCGCTGGACGCGGTCGACCGCGGCGGCGCCGTGCCGTTCGAGATCGAGGGCGTCCACCCGCACGACGCCGGCCAGGTGCTCGACAGCCTGGGCATCGCCGTCCGCGTGGGCCACCACTGCGCGTGGCCGCTGCACCGCTGCCTGAACGCGCAGTCGTCGGTGCGCGCGACGTTCTACCTGTACAACACGCTGGACGAGGTCGACGCACTGGTCGACGGAGTCCGCGAGGCGCAGAAGTTCTTCGGGGTGGCCTGATGCAGCTCCAGCAGATGTACCAGGAGATCATCCTGGACCACTACAAGAACCCGCACGGCCGAGGCCTGCGGGACCCGTTCGACGCGGAGTCGTTCCAGGTCAACCCGACCTGCGGCGACGAGGTGACGCTGCGGGTCAAGCTCGACGGCGACCTGGTGAAGGACGTCTCCTACGCCGGCCAGGGCTGCTCGATCAGCCAGGCCTCGACGTCGGTGTTGACGGACCTCGTCGTGGGTAAGCCCGTGGGCGAGGCGTTCAAGAAGATGGACGCGTTCGTCGAGCTGATGCAGAGCCGCGGCCAGATCGAGCCCGACGAGGACGTCCTCGAGGACGGCATCGCCTTCGCCGGTGTCTCGAAGTACCCGGCGCGCGTGAAGTGCGCGCTGCTGGGCTGGATGGCCTTCAAAGACGCAGTAGCACGAAGCCAGGGAGCAGCATGAGCACCGAGGAAGTCGTCCGGGGAGCCGAAGGCATGCCGGTCTTCGAGCCCAAAGCTGACGTCGCCGCGCTCGACGACCTCGAAGAGGCGATGCGCGACGTCGTGGACCCGGAACTCGGCATCAACGTCGTGGACCTCGGCCTCGTCTACGACATCCACGTCGACGAGAAGAACGTCGCCACGATCGACATGACGCTCACGTCCGCGGCCTGCCCGCTGACCGACGTCATCGAGGACCAGACCCGAGCCGCCCTCACCGGCGGCGGCAGCGGTGGCCTCGTGGCGGACTTCCGCATCAACTGGGTGTGGATGCCGCCGTGGGGCCCGGAGAAGATCACCGACGACGGCCGCGAGCAGCTGCGCGCGCTCGGCTTCACCGTCTGATCCCGGTTCGCTCGAACGGCGCGCGTCCTGCGGGGTGCGCGCCGTTCGTCGTTCAGAGCAGGTCGAGGAACGTCGACGCCAGCGGGCCGTTCAGGGACGTCCGGCGTGCCTCGGCGACGCTCACGAGCCGGGAACGCAGCTCGTACCCGTCGGTGTCGGTCCAGTCGGGCCCACCGGCGCGTTCGGTCGCGGTGCCCTGGAACACGACCTGGAGGAAGTCCGGGTAGGGGTAGTCGTAGTCAGGACGCCTCGGGGCGAGGTGTTCGAAGTGCAGCCATCCCAGCGGGCGAAGGCTTTCACCGTCGAGCAGCCATCCAGTCTCCTCGTGCACCTCGCGTCTCGCGGTGTCCGCGTGCGTCTCACCGCGTTCCCGCCGGCCACCGGGCAGGACGTGGCCGCCGTCGACGTTCTCGCAGAAGACGACCAGCTCGCCGACCCGCACGACGCACCGGACCGAGGTGACCAGCTCGTCGGGCAGGTCGGCCGGACCGGCGTGGGCGCTGACTCGCAACGGCATCGCGCCGCCCAGCCAGGACACCTCGTCTACGGCGGCGGGCGTGTGCGCGGCCAGCAGCCTCGCGACGTCCGGATGGCGCTCCCCGAATCCAGGCTCGGTACCCCACATGAACGCCATCGAAACAGAGATCCACCATCTGGAACACCGCGAGAAGCTTGATTAAATGCGTTGCGAGCCTGTCCGAAGCTCGCATAGCTTGGTCCCATCACGAACGACAGAGATCAACCGGAGGAAGACATGCTTGCCAACGCACAGCTCGCGGGATGGCGAATTCTCGCCCTCATCGCCAGCGGTCTGCTGGCGGTGGCGTGGGGCTCCACGCCATGACCTGATCCCCAGGTCATGACCTCGGAGCCGCCCACGGGAAACCCTGGGCGGTTTTCTTTTTGTCCTCTGTCGATGCCGATGAGCTTGGGAAGCGGAACGGATTCCAAACCCGTTGTCCGAGGGTTCGACTCCTTCCATCGGTGCTGCTCGAAAACAATGCGGTCGTGGTGAACTCGGCGGACACGTCGGTCTTCCAAACCGAAGAAGAGGGTTCGATGCCCTCCGACCGCTCGCCACACGTGGATCTAGCCCAACTGGTAGAGGCACATGGTTGAGGGCCATGACAGTCAGGGTTCGAATCCCTGGATCCGCACGCCCCGGTAGCCCAACGGAAGAGGCAACGCGCTCAGAACGCGTCCAGTGCAGGTTCGAATCCTGCCCGCGGCACTGCACAACTTCATACAAAGGGGGACGCGCCGGCGCGCAGGTGATCCTTGCAAGATCGCCTTGGAGGGTTCGACACCCTCGTCTTCCACTCCGTCCCGTAGCTCAGCCCGGTGAGAGCGTCCGTCTGATACGCGGTAGGTCCCAGGTTCAAATCCTGGCGGGACGACCACACGATAAATTGGACCCACGACCAAGGGGAGTGGGTGGGAGTGGCACGTCTTCACGTCGGCTGCGCGATGTGGAACCACAAGGCGTGGCCCGGACGGTTCCTGCCACAACCCTTGCCACCGAAGGAACGTCTGCGGGCCTACGCGGGCTGGTGCAACGCGGTCGAGGGCAACACCACCTTCTACGCGACCCCTGCCAGGACCACCGTGGAAACGTGGGCGCAGCAGACCGATCCCGGATTCCGGTTCGTGGTGAAACTGCCGAAGGTCGTCACGCACGAGCGCAGGTTCGCCGGGGTCGAGGTGGAGATGCGGGCGTTCCTGGACGCGATCGAACCCCTCGGGGAACGGGCCGTGCTGTGGACGCAGCTGCCCGCGTCGTTCGGCCCGCCCGACGTCGAGGCCCTCGGCCGGTTCCTGCGCAGGCTGCCCGCCAACCTCCGGCGCACGGTGGAGGTGCGTCACCTCGACTTCTTCACCGACGCTCGTTCAACCGAACTGCTCGAAGCAACGCTCGACGACGCGCGCGCCGAGTGGATGACGTTCGACACCGAGGTCCTCTTCCAGAGCCCGCCGACCAGCGAGGGCGAAGCGGAGGCGTGGGCCAAGAAGCCGAGGATGCCGCGGCGGACGCGTGCGCTGACCGATCGGCCGGTCGTCCGCTACCTGGGCCGGGATTCCGCCGAGGAGACGGTCGAGGGATGGCGGCCGTGGGCCGACGTGGTCGCGAACTGGCTCCGCGAAGGCCTCTCGCCGACGTTCTTCGTGCACACGCCCAACAACGACGACGCGCCCGCGCTCGCCCGCCGCTTCCACGACGACGTGCGCGCGCTGGTTCCCGGACTCGATCCACTGCCCGAGCCGGAACCGGTCGAGCCCGCGACTCTCTTCTGAGCCGTACAAAGGAACTGTGGATCACAGCAGCAGAGCGATCTCCGCGGCGGGCGCCCTCTTCTTCGACGACGCCGGTCGCCTTCTGCTCGTCGAGCCGACCTACAAGCCGCACTGGGAGATCCCGGGCGGGGTGATCGAGCACGGCGAGACCCCGAGCGAGGCCTGTCGCCGCGAGGTGGCGGAAGAACTGGGTCTGGTCAGGGAACCCGGCAGGCTTCTCGTGGTCGACTGGGCACCCCAGGGAGACCAGGACCGCGTCCTGTTCGTGTTCGAGGGCGGCCTGCTCACCGCCGACGACCACATCCGCCTCCAGGCGGAGGAGCTCGGGCGGTACGAGTTCGTGACCCCGGACGAGGCAGTCCGGCGCCTGATCCCGAGACTCGCGCGCCGCGTCTCCGAAGCGCTGCGTGCCAGAGAATCAGGCGAGACCCGCTACCTGGAGCACGGCGTGGGCAGGTCGGACGGCTAGGCGTAGACCCGTTCGACGAACGACGCCAGGTCGTGCTCGGACAGGTGCCGGGCGAGATCCGCCTCCGACACCATGCCGACCAGCCGGTGGTCCTCGATCACCGGCACCCGCCGGATCTGGTTGTCCTCCATGGTCCGCAGCACCTGCGCCACCGAGTCCGAGGCGTCGACCCAGTGGACGTGGCCGCCGAACTCGCTGACCTTGGTCGACGCCAGGTCCAGACCACCGGCCACGGCCCTGATCACGAGGTCGCGGTCGGTGATGATGCCGCGCAGCCGGTCGTCCTTGCCGCAGATGGGCAGGGATCCGACGTCGAGGTCCCGCATCATGCGGGCGGCCTCGACGAGGTTCGCGTCCTCGTCCACGCACTGCACTCCGGGGTGCATGATCTCGCGCGCTGTCGTCACAACCTCTCCTTCCGGCCTTGTTCCACGAGCATCCGCTCACCCGAGTCGCCCCGCAGATCAGTCCGCTGAACGGACTAGACCCTTGCCTGCCCAACGGTCCAGAGTGCTACTCTGAGTGTTCCTAGAGTGACGCAGTTGCTATCTCCGGGGGCCGCGATGAGGCTGTTGGCGCGACTGACCGACGATCCCTGGGGCGGCCTTTCACCGTCCGTGTACGAGACGGGCAGACTCGTCGCGCTCGCGCCGTGGTTGCAGGGGCACCACGCCCGGATCCGGTACCTCCTCGACACCCAGCACGCCGACGGGACGTGGGGCGGTCCCGGCGAATACGCGCTGGTCCCGACCCTGAGCGCGGTCGACGCGCTGCACGAGCACCCGGCCGCGCGCAGAGGTCTCGAAGCACTGCGCAAGCTGCTCAGCCGCCCGGTGAAGCTGCCGGACACGGTCGCCGTCGAGCTCATCGTCCCCGCGCTCGCCGAACGGCTCGGCCTGCGCACGTCTCTCGACCCGCGCCCGTTGCACGCCCTCAGACAACGCCCGCTGCCGGACAAGCTCTGGCACACGCTGGAGATCTTCGGCCCACGTCCCGAGGTCGTCGCGGTCGGCGGGGTCGTCGCCGCCAGTCCGGCCGCGACCGCGGTCCAGTTGCAGGGCCCGGTGCCGGGGGACAGCCTCCGCTACTTGGAGGCCGTCCAAGAACGACACGGAGGTCCCGTTCCCGCCGGAGTCCCGGTCCCGCTGTTCGAACGCTCCTGGATCATCGTCGCCCTCCGGTCCGCGGGCGTGGACGTGCCCGATCCGATGGTGGAGCAGCTCCACGCCGCGTTCGGTGCACGAGGTGCGGCAGGCGGGCCGGGACTTCCCGCCGACGCCGACGACACGGCCACCGCGCTGCACGCCCTCGCGTTGTGCGGCAGCCCAGGTCCGGCAGAGACCCTCGACCACTACCGGGAAGCCCGCCACTTCGCCTGCTTCCCGAACGAGCGCACCCCGTCGACCAGCACGAACGCCCACGCGCTGCAGGCCGTCGGGCACGACCGGGAACTGGAGGAGTGGTTGCGGGACATGCAGGAACCGGCAGGCAACTGGCGCGACAAGTGGCACGCCTCGCCCTACTACGCCACCGCGTGCGTCACCAACGCCTTGCAAGGCAACGAAAAGGCCGTCGACTGGGTCCTCGGCACCCAGCACGACGACGGCTCGTGGGGCCGTTGGGAAGGCACCTACGAGGAGACCGCCTACGCCATCCGGATCCTGTCGCACGCACAGCGGGACGTCACCGCGGCGATGAGCCGCGGCGCGAAGTTCCTGCACGAGTGGGGAGACCGCGAGCACCCGCCGTTGTGGCACGACAAAGACCTTTACACCCCAACGAGAATCGTCGAGGCGGAAGGCCTGGCCGCACTCCACCTCGCCTGCGCGGTGCGCCGGTGAACCGCGCGGAGCTGCGGTTCACGTTGCGGCTGATCCCGTTCCTCGACTCGGTGGAGAGCGTCGAGGACGGCCTCGTCAGGCTCCGGGACCGGCGCTGGCTCGTCTGGCACCCGGACGTCATGACCGCGCTCTTCCGCAACGACCGCGCGTTGCGGCACCCGCCGAGCCGCACGCTGAGCCCGTTGCTGGGCAACCGATCCGTGCTGTGGCTCGACGGCGCCGAGCACACCGCGTACCGCCGCACGCTCGCCCCGATGCTGCGCGGCGTCCGGTACCAGGCGTTGATCGAGGAGATGACCGACCGCTCGATCGCCGAACTGCCGAGCGGCCCGACCAGCGTCTCCGCGTGGACCAGGAAACTCACGCTGAGGATCATCGGCCGCGTCCTCTTCGGCGTGGACGACGACGAACTGCTGACCGCGTTCACCCGCTGGCTGGACCGGCGCCTCGGCAGCCGCGCCCGCACCCTCGCGCACCGCTACCTGACCCCCGGCGCCACCCGGTTCGACCCGCGGCTGGACGCGATGTTGTTGCACCGCGCGCAAACCGCCGAACCACCGGCGCTGGCGGCGTTCCTGCCCAGGGAAGACCTGCGCGACCAGGTGGTCTCACTGCTGTTCGCGGGCCACGAGACCACCGCGAGCGCCACCGCCTGGACGTTGTACTGGATCAGCCGGACACCGGGTCTCGACGACAGCCGGCTCGACGCCACGATCAGGGAGTCGCTGCGGCTGTCCCCGCCCGCGGCCCTGGCGGGAAACAGGTTGAGCGAGGAGGGCATGGTCATCACCCCGAGCATCTACCTGGCGCACCGCCGGGCAGCGACGTACGAGAACCCGCACGTCTTCGACCCTGCTCGCACGCCACCGCCGCCCGGCGCGTACTTCCCGTTCGGCGGGGGAGTGCGGCACTGCCCCGGCAAGGACCTGGCGCTGCTGGAGATCCGCCTGATCGTCCGGGCGTTGCTGGCGCACAGGCACGTCCGGCTCAGCTCCCCGACCAGCACACCCCAGCTGCGGGGCGCCGCGATGGCGCCGCCGCCGGACCTCGCGATGGTGGCCACTTGCCGGCGTTGACCCATCTCCACCGCCTGGAACACCCCTTCGGCATGCACTACGCGTGCGCCGCCGCCTGGGGTGCCTGCTACGCGACGAGATTCGACCTCGCCGTCGTGATCGCGGTGCTCGCCAACTTCGTCGCGATCATCTCCGGCAACCCGCTCAACGCCTACGCCGACGTCCGCAACGACATCCACACCACCGACAAACGCCATCTCGCCCAAGCGGTGCAGGAGATCGGCGCGCGCAAGGTGCTCGCGCTGGCGATCTTCGAGATGATCTTCGCACTCGCGCTGGCGGCCGCCGTGTCGTGGAAGGTCGCGGTCGGCGTCGGGCTGATCCTGGTGCTGTACCTGGCGTACAACCTCGAACCGGTCAGGTTGAAACGGCGCGGCTATTCCGGCCCGGTGGTGCTCGCGATCGCCGCGGGGCTGCTGCCGAGCATCACGGCCTACTCGGCGGCCGGGGGACAGGCCGATCCGGCGGTGTGGCTCGTGTTCTCCGGTGTCGCCGCACTGGCGACGGGGCGGGCGCTCTGGTGGGCCGTCCCCGATCGCGCCGGCGACGCCCGTGTCGGGTCACGCACCCCAGCAGTCGTGTACGGGACGAGGCACGCCGTCAACGCGACCACCCAGCTGACCGTCGGTGGGTTGTTGCTGGTCGGTGGCGGGCTGTGGTTCCGGTTCGGGCCGCTCTGGGCGGCGGTCGGTGTCGTCGCGTGCTCGGCGTTCCTGCTCGCGCGAGACCTGCCGACAGCGGGTCAGCAGTTGCGGTACGGCATGTCGATGGCCGTGACGTCGACGATCGTGCTGGCCGCGATCCCGTTGCTGGCCTAGAGCTTGCGCGCCAGGCCGCCGGATCCGTGGAAGTTCTCGGGGTTGCGGTCCTGGACCTCGCCGGGATCCGGTTCCCACAACGGGATCGGCACCACGCCCGGTTGCAGGACCTCCATGCCGTCGAAGAACCGCACGACCTGCTCCGGGTACCGGAACGTGAAGGCGGGCAACGGCTGATCCCCGTACATGGCACCGAAAAGCCCCACCGCGGCCAGCATGAACGGGTCGCGGCACGTGTGCGAGAGCCCGAGATAGCTGCCGGGCGCCAGCGCGTTCAGGTACTTGGCCAGCACCTTGTACGGCTCGGCGTCGTCGGAGACGAAGTGCAGCACGTCCAGCACCAGCACGGCGACCGGCTCTGACAGGTCCAGCGTCGAGCGGACCTCCTGCGACTCCAGCACCTTCTCCGGATCGCACAGGTCCGCGCACAGGTACGACACGCGCGGCTCGTCCGCGACGATCTCCCGGCCCTCGGCCGCCACCGCCGGGTCGATCTCCACGTACACCACGCGCGCGTCGGGCGCGACGAGGTGCACGTTGCCCGCGGTGGGCAGGCCGGAGCCGAGGTCGATGAACTGCCGCACGCCGAGCGCGGTCAGTCTCCTGACGACCCTGCCCAGGAACGAGCGGTGCGTGCGGCACAGGTACGGCAGGTGCGGTGCCGCGGACACGAGGTGGTCCGCCAGTTCCTGGTCGGCCTCGGTGTTGCGGGTGCCGCCGAGCCAGTAGTCCCTGACCCGCGCGGTGTTGGGAAGCTCCGGGCCGTTCACTCCCGGTGCCCAGATGGGGGTGGCCACGGGGATTAACTACCGGAAGAAGGCTTGGAGGCACCCCAAGCGAACCCGAGATTTACCCGATCGAGTGAACCGTCAGACCGGTGCAGTCTGCGCCACCAGGAATCCCACCACGTCGTCGCGGCGACCGCGGCGCGCGAACGCCCTGCGCTGCCGCACCGCGCCCGTGCCGTCGAGCAGCAACCGGTCGATCCCGGTGGTCACCATCTCGTAGTCACCGGAGAACTCCAGCGCCGGCCGGATCCACCGCAGCAACGACGCGACGATCGAGGACGCCGGCGCGGGCGCGCCGGTGACCGGGTCGATGCCGAAGCCCTCCAGCCCGTCCCGCGCGGCACGCCACATCGCGACCTTCAGCAGATGCGGCGGCGGTGTCACGGGCGTCGCCCCGGAACTCAGTGCGGTGGCGGCGATCCCGCGCACCAGAGCGGCCATCAGCACCGCCTCCTCGACCGTCGGCGCGACGTCGGAGACCCGCAGTTCGAGCGTGGGATGACGGGCGGAGAGCCGGATGTCCCAGTAGAGCATCCCGGCGTCCATCGCCGCGCCGCTCGCCACGATCTCCTCCCGTGCCGTGAAGTACTCGGCCGCGGAGTCGAAGTGCGGCGGCGCACCCGAAGTGGGCCAACGGTTCCAGACCACGTACCGCCAGCTCGCGTACCCCGTGTCGCCGTCGAGCCAGTACGGCGAGTTCGCGCCCAGCGCGAGGATCGTCGGCAGCCACGGCCGCAGGTGGTTGCTCACGAAGATCTTCGACTCGTCGTCGGGCAACCCGATGTGCACGTGACAGCCGCAGATCGCGAGGTCGTTGGTGAGCGCTCCCATCTCCTGCGCCATCCGGTGGTAGCGCGGGGAGTTCGTCAACGGCGTCGGCATCGTGAGGCCCAGCACGGGCGTTCCGGTCGCGGCCAGTCTCGCGTCGTGCCGCGCGGCCCGTTCGATCAACGCCCGCCGCGCCACCGCGAGTTCGTCGCGCAACACGCCCATGTCCGTGCAGATTCCGCTGGCCGATTCCACCTGATACTGCGCGATTTCCGGCTGCAGATCGACCTCGAACCGGTCGGCCCCGGCGAGCACTTCCTTGGCACGGTTGGCCAAATGGCCGGTGGAGGCTTCGACGAGAACGAATTCTTCTTCCACACCAACGGTGAGGAGGCCATCCGAGCTCGTGCGTTGCGCGGGTACCGCTTGAGTTCTGCTGCCGACGTGCACGCCGAACCTCCAGTGCGCTGAGTAGCAACATCGATGCTATGAGTGATCAGCGCGCCGCACAGGAGGCGTTTGGTTGTACTTGTTAACTCACCGCGCGTTGCGCGACACCACGAAGCACGTCACGTCGTTCCGTGCCCGGCCGGCCCATGACCCAGCTGGACCCCGCAAGCGACTTCGCGTGCTCCTTCACCGGTGCCAGCAACCGCGACACCTCGCGATACGACCCCACTGATCCCGGGGCACAGATAAGGGTCGCAAGAGAGAGGGTGACGTGTCGTCCTTCTGCCGTGTACGACTTGTCGAGCAAACGCGCACTCAGCGGCACCGTTTCGTCGAGCCCGGCCAGCAAGAGGAAGTCGTCCCCGCCGACGTGCCCGACCTGCACACCGGGGAACGCGTGCGCGAGGTCCGCCAGGTCGTGCCCGATCTCGCGGATCAGATCGTCTCCGGCCGCGAACCCGACCGTGTCGTTGACCAGCTTGAAGCTGTCGACGTCCAGCCAGGAGATCGCGAAGATCTCGCCGGCCTCGATGCGCTCGTCCACGTTCTTCGCGACCGCGTCACTGCCGGGAAGACGCGTCAGCGGGCTCAGCGCGGCCGCCTGCTCCACCTTGAGCTCCGCGACACCGCGCACGACGTCCGCCACGCGCACAACGCCCATGCACCGCTCGTTGTGGTCCACGACGATGAGGTCGTCGTTGGTGCGCTCACGGTTCGCACCCGTCACCACGTCCAACAGGTCGAGCGCCGACGACTCGGTGCCGATGACATGTGGCTTGTCCGCGAGCCGTGCGGCCTCCCTCTTGGCGTGCAGGGCATGGCCGTACGGACCCGTCACCGCGAGAAGGAACCTGTTGCGGTCCACCGACCACTTGGGGCGACCCTCGTCGTCCACCAGAACGACACCCGTGACCGACGGCTGCGACGCCAGGACCTCACGCACCTCTTCACTGGTCGCGTGCTCGTGCAGCGTCGTCGCCGGGTGCAGGAACGCCGTGATCCGGGGACCCGTGGTGCTGCGCCGGATCTCGCCGGTCTCCGTGACCGCCTCCGGCGCGATGCGGGCGTTCACCGCCGGTCTTCGCTGCGGGGGCGCGAGGAGCTTGCCCTGCGCGTACCCCACCCCCAGCTTTCGCAGGTAGGTCAGCTCCGCCTCGGTCTCCACACCCTCGGCCACGACCTGCCCGCCCGTGTACTCGCCCAGGTGCACCAACGACTTCACCAGCGCGCCCCGCGCGGCGTCGTCGGGCAGCGTGCGGACGATCTCGCGGTCGAGCTTGACGTAGTCCGGCGACGCGCTCGTCAGCAGGCCCAGCGGTACGTCGCCCTCGCCCACGCAGTCGAGCGCGATGCGGAAACCGTTGTTCCGCAGCGTTTGCATGCCACGGGCAAGGCGCGCGCGATTAGCTCGTGAGTACGGCTCACCGATCTCGATGACGATGCTGTCCGGCGAACGCCCCGCGTCCCGCAGAGCACCGTAGAGAGGGCTCATCACCTCGGGCTTGTCCGCGATCGTGATCGCGAGCAGGTTGACGTGCAACGGCAGCAGCAGGTCGAAGTCGGCCGCGGACCGGATGGCGCGGCAGGCGAGTCCGACGTCGGCGTTGGCCAGCAGGCCCGCCCGGAAGGCGGCCTGGAGCAGGTCCTGCACGCTGCCGTCGTGCGGCCGGGCCAGAGCCTCGATCGCGACGACGCCCCCGGTGTTCAGGTTGAACAGCGGCTGGAAGGCGAACCTGACGTCATCCAGCAAGGCGGGCACGCATCCGATCGTGCCGGTGCGAACGACGTGCACCAAGCGGGTTCACCAGCTGTTCACGAGGTTGGCGACGATTTGCCACGCCGGGGCTGCGCTCGGTGACACGGCGTTCACGCTGGGAGTTCGCTAGAGGAGTTTCCACCTGAGGTGGGCCGGCGCGGCCCTGAAGATCGCCGACATGGCCCTCGCCGTCCCTCTGACGTCCTCGCGGCCGGACAGGTACGCGCGCTGCAGTTCCGGGTCGAGCCGGAAGAACAGCTCGAAGAAGTCCTTCGTCTCGTCGGCGTCGAGGCGGAGCAGGGCTTCGAGGCCGTGCTTGCGCATGGCGTGCACGACGCGGGCCTTGCGGGGCCAGATGACGTGCTTCGGGTCCTCGTTCGCCTTGATCGCCTGCGCGACCTGCGGGGCGAGGTGCAGCGAGGTGGCGACGCTGTAGCCCGTCGCGGGGTGGATGAAGCCGGCCGCCGCGCCGAACGCGTTGCTCGTTCTTGGCGCGTCCAGTGGGAAGCGCACGCGTTCTTCTTCGTGGCTCGGGGTCAGGCGGGCGTGCAGGCGGTCGCGGAGTTCCTGGAGGGGCATGCCGGGCCGCCGCGCCAGGCAGGTCTCCTCCACGAGGACTCGGTTGCCGCCCAGCGGGACTGTGTAGAGGAACGTGTCGCCGTTGCCGCGCCAGTCCATCAGCGTGGTCTCGGTGCTGTCCGAGTCGATGATCGTGCCTACGGCCGTTTGTTCGGCACGGCCCTTGCGCGCGCCTGTGGCGTTGAACGTGTAGCGCGCTGCTTCTGGCCGTTGGAGCACGTGGATTGTGTCCGGCAGTTCGTGGAGCTTGGCGTTGTCCAGCACGACGTAGGTGCGTTGGATCAGGTGCTCCTCGCGCGCGTACGCGCGAACAGTGGTGCTTGCGGACTTGATGGGGGTGTCGGTGGGGAGTTCATCGGCCCACGCGCCGTACGTCGCCGTCCAGGGCCGGTGGGGGTGACGGTCGACGATCGCCGTTTGGAGACCTTCGCTTGCACAGGCGCGTGCGAGCGCACGGCCTGCTGGACCTCCGCCAATCACCACCACGTCGAACACCACGAGGTCCATGATTGACCTTGTGGCCAAGACCTACCGCCAGCACCTCGTCCGTCGCGTCGGCAACGTCGTCATCAGTCGCGCTGTCTCTCTCGGCATCGCCCCCTCCTACTACGTCCTGCTGACCATCCGTGGCCGGCGCAGTGGTGCGGAGCGGACGATTCCCATTCGTCTGATGCAGCACGACGGCCAGGAGTGGCTCGTCGCGCCGTACGGCGTTCGCGACTGGGTGCACAACGCACGGGCGGCTGGTTCAGCGGTCCTGCGAAGGGGACGTAGGTCACGTCAAGTCGTTTTGAACGAGGTTTCCGCGGCCGTCGCGGCGCCCGTGCTGGCCGCTTACGTGCGTAAAGAGCCGGTGACTAGGCCTTTCTTCGACGCACGGGTCGGCGACCCCGTCTCGGCGTTCGAGGCGGAGGCCGACCGCCATCCGGTCTTCGCGGTGACGAACGCGCAGGTCAGTGGCGGTTCTGGTGCTTAGGTGACCCCCCGATTTGGAGATCGAAAGTGCCCCGTGTAATGTTCTCCAAGTCAGAGCGACACGGGCCGGGAAACAAGCCGGAACGGGCCTGACCACAAAGCCGGAAGACAAAAGCCTCCTAGAGGCCGATTTGACACCGGCGAGCAAGACAAAATAAGCTTCAGCAACACAAGCCCCGGAAGTAAGTCAGCGAAAAGCTGATGTGACTGCGGTGTGCGCGTGTTCTTTGAGAACTCAACAGCGTGCCGAAACACAGCCAGTAATATATGAATTACCTCCTCGTCGAGGTAGTTCCTTTGAGGCAAGACTAGATTGATGCCAGACATATTCCGTCTGGAGCGATCAAACACAATCCTTATTGGAGAGTTTGATCCTGGCTCAGGACGAACGCTGGCGGCGTGCTTAACACATGCAAGTCGAGCGGTAAGGCCCTTCGGGGTACACGAGCGGCGAACGGGTGAGTAACACGTGGGTAACCTGCCCTGTACTCTGGGATAAGCCTTGGAAACGAGGTCTAATACCGGATACGACACTGGACCGCATGGTTTGGTGTGGAAAGTTCCGGCGGTATGGGATGGACCCGCGGCCTATCAGCTTGTTGGTGGGGTAATGGCCTACCAAGGCGACGACGGGTAGCCGGCCTGAG
>NZ_JBIRVV010000007.1:0-473675 GCF_044387305.1 Lentzea sp. NPDC020367
ATAAGGATTGTGTTTGATCGCTCCAGACGGAATATGTCTGGCATCAATCTAGTCTTGCCTCAAAGGAACTACCTCGACGAGGAGGTAATTCATATTACTGGCTGTGTTTCGGCACGCTGTTGAGTTCTCAAAGAACACGCGCACACCGCAGCTCATCTCCGAGGAGACTCACTTCCGGGGCTGTGTCAGGCTTAGAAGTCTTTCGCCGCACTCCGTTCCGGCTGTGTTTTCCGGCCCGTTCCGTGCTGGCATGGAGAAATTTACACGGGCGCCCCAGGAGATCCAAATCGGGGGTCCCTAACGGCGTAACCGCAGGTCAGACACTACGCGGACGGCCCAAACCCGCCAAGATCGACGCACAGTGTGACCGGGGCCACGCCGACAATCTTGTATCCAGCGTCAGCGGGGTGCGGCCGGCAGGTGCACGGAGACCGACAGACCACCGGTCGGCACGGCCACTGCCTGCGCAAACCCGCCGTGCGCGGCCACCGCGGCACGCACGATCGAGAGCCCGAGACCCGTGCCGGACTGACTGGTCCGGTCCTTCCCCCCGCGGCGGAACGGCTCGAACAGCTCCTCCACGCGGTCAGGAGGGATCAGCTGACCCGACGACGACACCCGCAGCACCGACCACTGCGGCCCCGTCTCCACCACGGTCTCGATCCATCCGCCGACGTGGTTGTGCCGGATGGCGTTCTCCAGCAGGTTGCCGGCGATGCGCTCCAGTAGCGCGGGATCGCCGACCGCCAGCGCCGGCACGCACCGGAACACCGCGCGCAGGTTGCGTGCCTCGGCATCTGCCCGTGTCGCCTTCCACGCGGACTCGACCACCGCGGACAGGTCGACCGGCTCACGAACAGCGAGCCCAAGGCCGTCCGTGCGCGCGAGCAGCAGCAGCGCCGACACCAACTGTTCGGCACGCTCCCCCGCCGCGCGCACGACACCGGCCATGCGTCGCAGCTCTTCCACGTCAGCGTCCGGATCGGACAGAGTCACGTCCAGCTCCGTGCGCACCACCGAGAGAGGAGTGCGCAGTTCGTGCGATGCGTTCGCCACGAACCGGCGCTGCGAGTCGAAAGCCGCTTCCAGCCGGTCGAGCATGGAGTCGAACGTGTCCGCGAGCTCCGCGACCTCGTCACGCGGGCCCTCCATCCGCAACCGCGACCCCAGCGACTCCGCCGACAACCGGCGGGCGGCACCCGTCACGTCGTGCAGAGGCTTCAGCACACGGCCGGTGAACGTCCACGCCAGGACAGCAGCAGCTACGACCATGCACGCGAACGCGATCAAGCCGGCGCGCAGCAGGTCCTGACGCGCGGTGGCCGTCAACGCGTCGGTCAGCACCTTCACGGTGACGTTGACCCCGTCCACCGTGACCTGGGTGTCGGAGGGGAACGACGGAGACGAGTCGAAGACCCGCCCGACCAGCGTCCAGCCGAGGAAGAGCAGAACAGCACTCACCACGGCGACGAGCGCGGTGGTGAGCAGCGTGATCCGGAGACGCAGTCCTGGCCCGCGTCGTCGCACAGGTCAGTCCTCTGCAGAGCCGTTCGAGGCACTGGGGACCCGATAGCCCGAGCCCACGACGGTGTCGATGATGCCCGGCTCGCCCAGCTTCTTGCGCAACGTCATCACGGTGACGCGCACGGTCGTGGTGAACGGGTCGGCGTTCTCGTCCCACACGCGCTCAAGCAGCTCTTCACTGCTGACGACCGACCCCTTGGCCGCGAGCAGCACCTCGAGGACCCCGAACTCCTTGCGGGTCAGCTCGATCGGCTGCCCACCGCGCGACACGGTGCGCCGCGCCGGATCCAGTTCCACGTCCTGAGCGGCGAGCACGGGCGGCGTCGCCGGAGTCGCGCGCCGGGCCAGCGCCCGCACGCGCGCGACCAGCTCGGGGAACGCGAACGGCTTCGCGAGGTAGTCGTCCGCGCCCAGCGACAGGCCGGAGACTCGGTCCTCGATGGACCCGCTCGCCGTCAGCATCATGACCCTGGTGAGCGCGCCGGAGCTGAGGATCTCCTTGCACAGCTCGTCGCCGGACATCCCGGGGAGGTCGCGGTCGAGCACGACCACGTCGTACCGCGTGACGGTCGACTTCTCGTGCCCGGTCTCGCCGTCATAGGCGACGTCCACGGCCATGCCTTCGCGCCTCAGGCCGCGAGCGATCGCGTCGGCCAGAGGCGCCTCGTCCTCGACTACCAGAATCCGCACGCCTCAAAGGTGCCACATTCACCTGAGAAGGCGCTTAACGACACCTTCACAAGCTGTTTCGACCACGTCCGGACGCACGACGACCCCGGTCGCCAGGCGGCCGGGGTCGTCGTGTTCAGCCGAGCTACTTCTCCGCGGGAGCGTCGATCTCGACGGGCAGGCATTCCAGGCGAGCGGCCCACTCCGTCACGCGCCGTGCGACGTCTTGCGCGGTGATGCCGCACAATGCCAGCACCTCGCCACGGTCACCGTGGTCGTGGAAGCGTTGCGGCAGAGCGATGTCGCGCAACGGCACCTCGACGTCGGCATCGCGCAGCGCGGCCGCGAGAGAGGAACCGAAGCCACCGTGGCGGCCACCGTCCTCGACCGTCACGACGAGCTTGTGCGACGCGGCCATCTCCACGAGGTCCACCGACATCGGGTAGATCCACCGCGGGTCGACGACCGTCACGCCGATGCCCTGGTCCTCCAGCCGTTGCGCGGCCTCGAGACCAAGCCCGCCCAACGCGCCTACGGTCACCAGCAGCACGTCGTTGCCCGAACGCCGAAGCACGTCCACGGAACCCACGCGCTCCAACGCGGGCAGGTCCGGGCCGACCGAGGCCTTCGGGTAGCGGATCACCGACGGCGCGTCCGAGATCGCCACGGCCTCGCGCAGCTCCTCGACCAGCGTGCCGGCGTCCCGCGGCGCCGCCACGTGGACGCCGGGGATGACGCCGAGGATCGACATGTCCCACATGCCGTGGTGCGACGCGCCGTCCGGACCGGTGACGCCGGCACGGTCCAGCACGACCGTCACGCCCTGCTTGTGCAGCGCGACGTCCATCAGCAACTGGTCGAACGCGCGGTTGAGGAACGTCGCGTAGACGGCCACGACCGGGTGCAGACCACCGATCGCCAGTCCGGCGGCGGAGGTCAGCGCGTGCTGCTCGGCGATGCCGACGTCGAAGAACCGCTCCGGGTACGCCTTGGCGAACGGGTCGAGGCCGGTTGGTCCCTGCATCGCGGCGGTGATCGCCACGATGTCGGAACGCTCGCGGCCGACCTGCACCAGCGCGTCGGAGAACACGTGCGTCCAGGTCCGGCTGGACGGTTTGACGTCCTCACCGGTGATCGGGTCGATGACGCCGGTGGCGTGCATCTGGTCGGCCTCGTGGTTCTCGGCCGGCGCGAACCCCATGCCCTTGCGGGTGACCGCGTGCACGATCACCGGGCCGCCGAACGACTTCGCGCGCTGCAGTGCGGACTCCAGCGTCGCGATGTCGTGGCCGTCGACCGGGCCGATGTACTTGAGGCCGAGGTCCTCGAACATCGCCTGCGGCGCCAGCGCGTCCTTGATGCCGCGCTTGGCGGCGTGCAGCGCGGCGTAGAGGGGCTTGCCGAAGAACGGCGTCTGCTGCAGCGCGCTCTTGCCCTTCTCCAGCACGCGCTCGTAGCCGGGGCGCAGGCGCAGCGACGACAGGTGGTCCGCGAGACCACCGATCGTCGGCGAGTAGGAGCGGCCGTTGTCGTTGACGACGATCACGACGGGACGGGTCTTGTCCGCCGCGATGTTGTTCAACGCCTCCCAGCACATACCGCCGGTCAGCGCGCCGTCACCGACGACCGCGACCACGTGGCCGTGCGCGCCGTTGATCTGCTTGGCCTTCGCCAGGCCGTCGGCGTAGGACAGCGCCGTCGAGGCGTGCGAGCTCTCCTGCACGTCGTGCTCGGACTCCGACCGCGACGGGTAGCCCGACATCCCGCCCTGCTTGCGCAGCCGGTCGAAGCCGTCGCGGCGGCCCGTGACGATCTTGTGGACGTACGACTGGTGACCGGTGTCGAACACGATCGGGTCCTGCGGCGAGTCGAAGACCCGGTGCAGTGCCACGGTCAGCTCGACGACACCCAGGTTCGGGCCCAGGTGCCCGCCCGTCTTGGACACCTTGTCGACCAGGAAACGCCGGATCTCCTCACACAGGCGCGACAGCTGCGCCTCGTCCATCCGTTTCAGATCAGCTGGTCCGTGCACGGACTCCAGCAGGGTCACCACGCCCACCTCACTCCTGAAGACTTCGGCTCAGTCTACGGAGACGCGACTGAGACGCTGCCTCAGCTCGTCTCAGGCACGAGCAGGGCGATGCACTCCACGTGATGGGTCATGGGGAACGCGTCGAACGCCCGCAGTTCCGCGAGCCGGTACCCCTGAACTGTGAATTCGGCCAGGTCGCGGGCCAGTGCGGCGGGGTCGCAGGCGACGTAGACGACCCGCTGCGGACGGCGTCGTGCGACTTCAGCCACAACGACCTTGCCCGCCCCCTTGCGAGGGGGGTCCAGCACCACGACGTGAGGGTTCTCGACGGGGAGTTTGCGCGTCACGGCGAGCTCGACCTTGTCCGCCACCCACTCCACCTGGGACATGCGGCGGAGGTTGCGCCGGCCGTCCTCCACGGCACCGGGGAAAGACTCCACGACCAGCACTGATCCGCTTTCGCCGACCTGCCGTCCCAGCACGGACGCGAAGAGCCCCGCACCGCCGTAGAGGTCCCACGCGCGTTGCCCCGGCTCGGCCGCGGCCCACTCCCCCACGACGGACGCGAACGTGTCCGCGGCGGCCGGGTGGACCTGCCAGAAGCCGTCCGCCGAAACTCGCCACTTTCGTTGGGCGGCGGTCTCGACGGCCGTACCGGTTCCGGCGCGTCGTGTGGTGTGTCGGCCACGCACCTCACCCACATGACGGTTGCCGTCACCGTCCTGGACGATCGTGAGCTCCTGTGCCCGCCACTTTCGGTCGGTCACCGCCTCGACCATGCCCGGCTTGGAGATCACACAGTGGTCGATCGGGATCACATCGTGGGAACGCAGGCCGCGGAAGCCCGGCCTCCCGTCGCGGCCGACGGCCATCCGGATCCGGGTCCGCCACTCCAGCGGGCCGCCCGGCAGCGCCTCCACGACCACGTCGCGTTCGATCTTGGCGAGCCTCGCCAGCTGCTCGCGGACGACCTCGGCCTTCAGCCCCCGTTGCGCGTCCCACGAGACGTGCTGGAAGTCGCAGCCGCCGCACATCCCCGGTCCGCTGAACGGGCACGGCGCCTCGACGCGGTCCGGTGACGCCTCCAGGATCTCCACGGCGTCCGCACGGCAGAACGAGCCGCCGTTGTCCTCGTACACCGACACCACAACGCGTTCGCCAGGCAGCGCGTGACGCACGAACAGAACGCGCCCCTCGTGCCGTGCGACGAAGTGCCCGCCGTGAGCGACAGGCCCCACTTCTACTTCGAACTTGCGTCCGGTCCAGTCTTCTTTGGTGGTGCTCATCGGTCGTCAAGTCCCCTTCGGACAGCGCCGGGCGCGATGACGTCCTTGTCCTTGACCTTCACCGAGGATTCGAGCTGCCACGGGACACTGGTCACCATCACTCCCGGCTGGAAAAGCAGCCTTCCCTTGAGCCGCAACGCGCTCTGGTTGTGCAGAAGCTGCTCCCACCAGTGGCCGACCACGTACTCGGGAATGAACACGGTAACAACGTCGCGCGGGTTGTCCGACTTGACGCGCTTGACGTAGTCGAGAACGGGCTTGGTGATCTCCCGGTAGGGCGACTCGATCACCTTGAGCGGGATCTTGAAGTTCTCCTTCTCCCACTCCGCGACGAGCCGGCGCGTGTCGCCGTCGTCGACGTTGACCGTGACGGCCTCCAGCACGTCCGGGCGCACGGCCTTGGCGTAGGACAACGCCCTGAGAGTCGGCATGTGCAGTTTGGACACCAGCACCATCGCGTGGTTGCGCGCGGGCATCGTGCGCACGCGCTCCTGCTTGCGAAGCTCCTCGGCGACGGTGTCGTAGTGCTTGCGGATCGCGGTCATCAACGCGTAGATGGCGGCCATCGCGGCGATGGCGATCCACGCGCCCTTGGTGAACTTGGTGATCAGCACGATGATCAGCACGGTCGCGGTCAGCGCGAGACCGAACGTGTTGATCGCCTGCGAGCGCCGCATCCGCCTGCGCGCCTGCTCGTCGGTCTCGGTCTTGAGCAGCCGGTGCCAGTGCTTGATCATGCCGAGCTGGCTCAGCGTGAACGACACGAACACACCGACGATGTAGAGCTGGATCAGCCGGGTGACCTCGGCGTCGAACGCGATCACCAGCACGACCGCGAACCCGGCCAGGAAGAGGATGCCGTTGGAGAACGCCAGCCGGTCGCCGCGGGTGTGCAACTGGCGCGGCAGGTAGCGGTCCTGGGCGAGGATCGAGCCGAGCACCGGGAACCCGTTGAACGCGGTGTTCGCGGCGAGCACCAGGATCAGCGCGGTGACGCCGGCGATGAAGTAGAAGCCGGGCGGGAAGTTGTCGAACACGGCGTGCGCGATCTGCGCGACCATCGTCTTCTGCTCGTAGCCCGCCGGGGCGTTGGAGATCTGCTGCGCGGGGAACTCCGCCATCCGCACGTCGGTCAGCTGGGCGAGGATGATCAGGCCCATCAGCATGACCACCGAGATGGTGCCCATCAGCAGCAACGTCGTCGCGGCGTTGCGGGACTTGGGCTTGCGGAACGCGGGCACGCCGTTGCTGATCGCCTCGACGCCGGTGAGGGCGGCGCAGCCGGACGAGAACGCCCGCAGCACCAGGAACACGAACGCGAGTCCCATCAGGTGGTCCTGCTCGGCGTGGATCTCGAGGCCCGAGCTCTCGGCCCGCATGTCGTCGCCCAGCACGAAGCCGCGGAACAGGCCGTAACCGATCAGGCCGAAGACACCGATCATGAACGCGTAGACCGGCACGGCGAACGCGCTGCCGGACTCGCGGATGCCGCGCAGGTTCACCGCCGTCAGCAGCACGATGGCCGCGACCGCGAACTCCGCCTTGTGAGTCGCGACGAACGGGATCGCGGAACCGATGTTCGCCGCGGCCGCCGAGATCGACACCGCGACCGTGAGGATGTAGTCGACGAGCAGGGCGCTCGCGACCGTGAGGCCCGCTCTGCGCCCGAGGTTGACGGTCGCGACCTCGTAGTCGCCGCCGCCGGACGGATAGGCGTGCACGTTCTGCCGGTAGCTGGCCACCACGGTGAGCATCACCACGACGACCGCGACCCCAACCCACGGCGCCATGGCGTAGGCGCTCAGGCCCGCCACCGACAGCATCAGGAAGATCTCCTCCGGCGCGTACGCGACCGACGACATGGCGTCGGAGGCGAACACGGGCAAGGCGATGCGTTTGGGCAGGAGGGTGTGCGCGAGGCGATCACTGCGGAACGGCCGTCCTACCAGGAGGCGTTTGGCAGCGGTGGCGAGCTTGGACACCGCCAGAGCGTAAGGGGTCCACTCACCGGGACGGGCTAATGCTCGGTAGGTTCTGCGGAGAGTTCGCCTGAGGAGGCATGTCGTGCACGTGGTGATCATGGGGTGTGGCCGGGTGGGGGCGTCCCTGGCCAGGGCTCTGGAGCGACTCGAACACCAGGTCGCCGTGATCGACAAGGACCCGCAGTCGTTCCGCAGGCTGGGCAGCGACTTCCACGGGCAGCAGGTCGTCGGCAACGGTTTCGACCGCAATGTCCTGATCGAGGCGGGGGTCGAGCGCGCGGGCGCGTTCGCCGCGGTCTCCAGCGGTGACAACTCGAACATCATCTCGGCGCGGGTGGCGCGCGAGACGTTCGGTGTCGAGCACGTCGTCGCGCGCATCTACGACCACAAGCGCGCGGCTGTGTACGAGCGGCTGGGAATCCCGACCGTGGCGACGGTGCCGTGGTCGACCGACCGGTTCCTGCGGATGTTGTTGCCCGAAGGCGCGGCGACGGCGTGGCGCGACCCGTCCGGGACCGTCGCGGTGCTGCCGATCGAGGTCGCCGAGGAGTGGGTCGGGCGGCCGGTGCGCGAGCTCGAGGAGGCGATCCGGGCGCGCGTGGCGTTCGTGATGCGCTTCGGCACGGGTGTGCTGCCGGACGCGAAGACCGTCGTGCAGGCCGACGACACCATCTACGTGGCGGCGCTGTCCGGCACGATCACCGACGTCGCGGCGGCGGCGCTGCAGGCACCGGAGGAGAGCTGATGCGGATCGCGATCGCTGGTGCGGGAGCGGTGGGGCGGTCCATCGCGCAGGAGCTCGTCTCGGACGGGCACCAGGTCATGCTCATCGAGCGCGACCGCAAGCACTTCGACCCGAACTCGGTCGAGCAGGCCGAGTGGGTGCAGGCCGACGCGTGCGAGTTGTCCTCTTTGGAGGACGCGGGCATGCACCTGTGCGACGTGGTGATCGCCGCGACCGGTGACGACAAGGTCAACCTCGTGGTGTCGCTTCTGGCCAAGACGGAGTTCGCGGTCCGTCGCGTCATCGCGCGCGTGAACGACCCGACGAACGAATGGCTCTTCACCGAGTCGTGGGGTGTCGACGTCGCCGTGTCGACGCCACGGCTGTTGGCCGCCATGGTCGAGGAGTCCGTGACGATCGGTGACGTCGTACGGCTGATGACGTTGCGTCAGGGCCAGGCGAACCTCGTGGAGATCACGCTCGACGAGTCGACGCCGTTCGCCGGCCGTGCGGTCTCGGAGCTGACGTTGCCCCGTGACGCCGCTCTGGTGACGATCCTGCGCGGCGGACGGGTCATCGTGCCGCAGCCGGACGACACGCTCGAAGGCGGCGATGAGCTGTTGTTCGTGACCACCGCCGCCGTCGAGCAGGACATCAAGACCGCGCTGGGGTATTAGGCCCAGAAGTACTGGTGCCCGCCTCCGTGGCAGTCCCAGAGCTGCACGGAGGCGCCCTGCCACCAGTTCGCGCCCGCGATCTCGACGCACCGGTTGCCGCCGAGCCAGGACCGGATCCGCCCGATCTCCGCGTTCGTGGAGGCGGGCCGGTAGAACATCTGGTTGGCGTTGTTGCCCGGCTGGCAGTCGTACATCTGCAGGTGGCCGCCGTTGTCCCCGTTGCCCCAGGCGGCGGTGAGACATCTGCCGCCGTCGGCGTTGCGCAGTTTCAGCCCGTCCCAGTACCAGCGCTGGGTGAGGGCGTTCTGGCAGTCGACCATGATGACGCCGGCGCCGTTCTGCCCGGTCGACGCGGTCACGCACCTGCCGTTGAACTTCGACTGGACGTAGATGGTGTTCTGCGCCTGTGCCACCGAGGACGTGACGAGGACGCCGCCTGCGACGAGGGTCAGTGCGGCCAGGATCGCGGCCTTGCGCTTGAGAAGGTTCATGGCCTTTCGACGCCTGCCGCTCACCGCCTGATACACGGCATGCTCGTCTTGTCCGGTATCTGCGCATCGGAAGCGAGCACTTACCACCTGTGAGCGATCAGCTGCCCCTGGTCGGGCGCGAGAGAGAGCTACGGACCGCGTTGCGGGCGTTGGCCGTGGACGGCGCGGTGCTGCTGTCCGGCCCTCCGGGCGTGGGCAAGACACGTCTGGCCGCTGAGGTGCTCGCCGCAGTGCCGCATCCGGTGGTGCGTTGTTACGCCACAGTCGCCACGTCTCGGATTCCACTCGGCGCGCTCGCGTCGCTCGTGCCCACCGACCTGCCTGCCTCGCGGGGATCGATCCTGCCGTCGTCGTCCGTGCGCGCGGCCGCCGAGCATCTCTCTCGTGGCGGGCGGCGGGTGTTGTCGGTCGATGACGCGCATCTGCTCGACGACACGTCGTTGTTGGTGTTGCAGCATCTTGTGCGCCACCGGCTGACACGGATCATCTGCACCGCACGGCCCGGCTGGGGCATGAACGGGCTGACCGTTGTCGGGGTGGACGCGCTGGACCAGGAACGCGCGGACACGTTGCTGGCGACGGCTCTCGGCGGACCGGCCAACGCCTCGACGCGGCACCTGGTGTGGGCGAACAGCCAGGGAAATCCGTTGTACCTCAAGGAACTCGTCGCCGCAGGACGGCATTCGGGCGCGCTGACCGAGACCGTGGGCGGGTGGAACTGGAGCGGACCGCTGGAGCTGTCCGGGCGGCTCGCCGAGCTCGTCGACCTGACACTGGGACGGCTCGCGGAACCGCAACGGCGTGCGTTGGAGCTGCTCGCGTACGGCGAACCGCTCGAACCCCGGTTGTTGCCCGTTCCTCAAGACCTCGTGGACATGGGGTTCGTGCGCGTCGGTGACGACGGACGCGCTCGCGTCGCGCATCCGCTCTACAGCGCGCGCCTGCGGGCCACGTGCCCGACTTTGCGGGCGCGGGCGCATCGCCGTGCGTTGGCTGATCGGCTGGAAGCGGAAGGCGCGGACCGGCCCGGTGACGCGGTGCGCGTCGCGACGTGGCGGCTCGACAGCGGGACGGCCGAATCGCCGGACGTGCTGGCGCGGGCGGCCGAGCAGGCACTGTCCGCTCAGGACTGGGAGCTCGCGGAACGGCTCTCGCGCGCGGCCATGGCGCGTGGGGCGACATCACGCGTGGGGCTCGTGCTGGGTCTTGTGCTGATGTACCAACGTCAGTGCGCACAGGCCGAGGAAGTGCTCGCCGAGACCATGGCGGCGGGCGGCGACATGCTGACGGTGATCCAGGTCGGCTGTACGCGCGCGTTCAACCTGTTCTTCGGCCTCGGTGACGAGGACGCCGCCGTGGCCGTGCTAGATCTCGTCACCGCACGGGAGTTGCCGGCCGAGCTGGAGCACGCGGTGCTGTTCTTCGCGCTGACGTTCGCGCTGGAGGCCGCGCCGCTGGGAATCGCGCGGCTCGGCGGTGAGCTGCTGATCGCCGAGGGCGGCTGGGCGGAGACGGCGGGACGGCAGGTGCTGGCGTTCGCCGACCAGTTCGCGGGTCGCTACACCGATGCCATCGCACGGGTCGAGGACAACCATGAGGCCGTGGTAGCGACAGCGGGACGGTTCCCGTCGTTGATGAGCGCGGCGAACGGTGTGCGCAACGAGAGTGCTCTGCGGTGCGGTGACCTCGTGGGGGCGGAGAAGCGGGGCGCGCAGGCACTGGCCGAGCTGATCGAGGAGGACCGCTGGTCGGTCACGCAGGTGCCGCCGCGGGTGTTGCTGAGTCAGAGCGCGCGGTTGCGCGGGAAGGCCGCTGCGGCGGTGCGGATCACCGCCGAGGGCGTTCCGGACCCGGCCGCGTTGCCGATGATGTGGGACGTGCTGCTGCTGGCCGAGTTCGCGGCCGGTGCGGCGTTGCAGGGGCAGACGGATCGCGCTTTCCGTGCCCTGGCCCGCGCGGAAGCAGGGTTGCGGCCCTCGTGGCGTATCGCGCAGTTCGCTGTGGGAGCCGCCCGGTCGTGGGTGCTCGCGGGCGCCGGACGTGTCAACGAGGCGATGCAGACCGCTCTGGACAACGCCACCTTGGCTCGCGCACATGGCGCGCACTCCGAGGAGATCGGATCGCTGCACGACGCCGCACGGTTCGGTGCGGACACCTCGCCTCGTCTTCTGGAGCTCGCGAAGTCGCGCAAGGATCCGCTCACGACCGCGTACGCCTCGCACGCCCAGGCGCGCGCGTTGCGTGACCCGGCGGGGCTGGAGGAGGTGGCGGCGGCGTTCACGGCGTGCGGTGCCACGTTGTACGCGGCCGAGGCCCTCGCGGAGGCCAGCAGGCTGTCGCGGTTGCACGACCGGCCCCGTGACGCGGACCGGCTGGAACGGCAGGCGGCGGCGCTCGCGGAGTCGTTCGACGGCGCGACCACGCCCGGCCTGGTGGTGACGAGCACGCTCGCCGCGTTGACGCCACGTCAGCTGGAAATCGCGCGTCTGGCCGTGGCCGGGCTGACGAACGTGGAGATCGCCGAACGGCTGGCGATCGCCAAACGCACCGTGGACAACCATCTGCACACGACGTACGCGGCGGTGGGCGTGACGGGACGGGGTGGCTTGCGCGCGTTGTTCGGTCAAGGGGCGTAAATCGATGTGCGCGGTGAGCCGGACCTTCGGCACACTGCGAGTTGTGTGGCCGTTCGTGGGCAGGGTGCGGGAGCTCGGAGACGTGATGTCCGCGCTCACCGGAGCCGACGAAAAGGGCGCCGCGCTCGTCGGCCCCGCCGGTGTGGGCAAGACCCGGCTCACGGACGAGGTCGTGACACGGCTGGAGCGCACCGGTCGAACCGTGCAGCGCTGTTACGCGACGGTGGCGACGTCGACGATCCCGTTCGGGGCGATGGCCGCGATGCTGCCCGCCGACATGCGCACGGCGAACCCGCTCGGTCGCGCCGTGGAACACCTGCTGGCTTCGCCGCGGCCGTTGACGATCGTGGTGGACGACGCGCATCTGCTCGATGACGCCTCCATCGCGTTGCTGCATCACGTGATCCGACACGGGCACGCACGGGTGCTGGTGACCTCACGGCCTGGTGAGCGCACCGAGCTGTGGCAGGAGGGGTTGCTGCGGCGCTATCCGCTGGGCGACCTGTCGCGGACCGAGTCCGACCTGCTGCTCGAACGCGCGCTGGACGGGCCGATCGACACCCGCTCGGCATCGCTGCTGTGGTCCGGCAGCGCGGGAAATCCCTTGTACCTCAGGGAACTCGTCGTGTCGGGCCGTGCGGTGGGGGCGTTGCGCGCGGAGGACGGCATCTGGTCGTGGCACGGCGCGATCGAGCTCGGCGGGCGGCTCGCGGAGCTCGTGCAGGCCAACCTCGGCCGGCTGGAACCGGCGCACCGGCACGCGCTGGAGCTGCTCGCGTATTCCGAGCCGGTGGAACTGGACCTGCTGGCGTCTCTGGTGCGGGAAGAGGCACTCGACGACCTGGAGACACGTGGGTTGATCCGTGTCGTGCCGTCGGGACGTCGCATGGTCGTGCGGCTCGGGCATCCGTTGTACGGCAGTCTGCTTCGTACGACGTGCCCGACGTTGCGCGCGCAGTCGCACCAACGCGCGTTGGCCACCGCTCTGGAGGCAACGGGCGCACGCCGCCGTGAAGACCTGATGCGCATCGCCACGTGGCGACTGGACAGCGGTTCACCCATCTCGGTGAACCTGCTGGCCGCGGCCGCCGAACAGGCCTGGGCCGCACAGGACGTGGCGCTCGCCGAACGCCTGTGCCGCGGCGCCGTCGAGGCGGGCGGGCTCAACCGCGTCGGGCACGTGTTCGGCCAGGTCCTGATGCACGGCCGCGCACCGGACCAGGCCGAGGCGACGCTGGCGGACGTGATGGCGGGCCCGCTGTCGGCGGAGGACCTGAGCCGCCTCGGCGCCACCCGATCGATGAACCTCCACTTCGGTCTGGGCGACGCGGACGCCGCCGCCGCGGTGCTCGACCGCGTCGACGTGCCCGGCCTCCCCGCAGACCTGCGCGACTGGCTTCAGGTGGTCCGTGTGATCGAGGCCGCGCAACACGGCCACGTGACGACGGTGCTGGAGAGCACCTATCAGCCCGTGGCACCGCATCTGTCCGTCCATTTGCGACGCACCAGAGCGTTGTGCCTCCTGCACGCGGGCCGCTATCGCGAGGTTTCGGAGGAGATCGCCGCCTACGAGGCGCTGGAGGACTTGTCCGAGCCCGACGACGGCGCACTGCGCATGCGTTGCTTCGCGCTGGCGTTCGCCGGCAACCTCGCCGAGGCCGAAGCCCTCGCGCTCACAATGCACAACAGGACGTTCGACGAGCTGGCTTTCACCGGCGCCACATCGCTCTACAGCCTGCTGTCGTTCTGCGCGCGCATGCGAGGCCACGGCTCCCACGCCCTGCGCCTGGCCCGCGAGGGCAGCCCGAAAACCCCTTCGCGTCCCTTGATCTTCGACTCCATCGCGCTGGCGAACCTGGCCGGCTCCGCGGCGATCTGCGGCGACACCGCCCTGGCCCAGGAAGCCCTCGCTCGCGCCGAGAAGGCCCGCCGCCCGGCCTGGCGCCTGACCGGCACCACGGTCTCGGTGACCCGTTCCCAGGTGCTCGCGTGCACCGGCGACCTGCGCGCCGCCGCCGACGCAGCGATGGCCGCCGCCGACGAATGTGCCGAACTGGGCGCGCACGGCAACGAAGCCATGGCCCTGCACAACGCCGCGCGTTTCGGCGTGGACACGTCCCAACGCCTGACGGCCCTCACGTCCACGATGGACGACCCGATGACAGCGGCCTACACGGCACACGCGACCGCCCTCGCGCACGCCGCACCGACCGCGCTGGAGGCCACGGCAACGGACTTCCAGCGCCTCGGCGCCACCCTCTACGCAGCCGAAGCCCTGGCCGCCGCCACCCGCCTGCACCGAACCCAGGGCAACGCCCGCGCCGCCTCCCAGGCCTCCGCCCGCCAGGCCCTCCTGATGCGCGACTTCGACGGCGTCCGCACCCCGGCCCTGTGCGCCGACGACCTGCCCCACCTGACCCGGCGCCAGGCCGAGGTCGCCCGCCTCGCCACGTCCGGGCTCACCAACCAGCAGATCGCCGAACGGCTCCACACGTCCAAGCGCACGGTCGACAACCACCTGCACGCGATCTACGGGATTCTCGGCGTGACGGGGCGCGACGAACTCCGAACCGTGCTCGGCTCGTCCTGACGCCTCGCCGACACCCGATATCCGATATATCGCGCGCCCGGCCTGGGCATACGCGCCGCCCGCCCTTCGACCCACCTTTGCAATGAGTCGTTTGCGGACGTCCGCAAACGTTTTTTGCATCCGGGTGGGCGGCGGAGCGAGCGAAGGGCCGGGCGGTTCAGTCGACGCGCGGTCTCCTCGGCGCCGACGGCGTCGTCGGGCGAGGTCCAGTCCGGCCCCACGGCTCGGCGACGATCGTCAGCGCGGCCGGCACCAACCGGGCCAGGTCCGGGACGGGCAGAACCGCGGCGGCCTTCCCGGCGACGTCGTCCCACCACGGCTCGCCGACGCGACGCCGGGCAGGTCCGGACGACCGCTGCGACGACTTCGGTCGGCGAACAACTCGCGGCCGACGCACGCAGGGTCGGCGATCGGCCGGCCGAGCAGTGCGGCGAGCACGTCGGCGCGGCTGTCCGCCGGCCGGGCGGCGAGGTCGTCCAGCAGGTCCAGGGCTCCACCGCTGTCGAACGGACCGGTGCCGAAGGTGCCCATGACTCCGTCACATCCAGAACAAAACGCGGCCGGCGCTCCCGAAAGGAAGCGCCGGCCGCGTTCGAAGTGGAGCGGGGTCAGTCTCTGGACTTGTCGCGGGACTCGGCGTCGACGACGCGCTTGAGCTCGTCCATGTCCGGGGTGAGCAGGTCGTCGGCCGTGCGTGCGAGCACGTCGTCGACCTCGGCCTCCGCCTTGACCTTGGCCTCGGCGGCCTCCTCGGCCGCCTTGAGGCGCTTGTCGGCGCGGCGGACCGCCCAGACCGTGGCGAGCAGGGCGATGGCCATCAACGGGTAGCCCATGCCGAGGCGGGCCACGGCGAGCCAGCCGACCTGGTCCTCGTCGTAGAGCCAGCGCTGGACCACGAAGCGGGCGAAGAAGACGAGGGCCCACACGAAGGTCGCGATGTCGTAGTCGCGGACCGATGCCTTGTCGTCGCGCCAGGAGCGGTCTCTGCCGTTGAGGAACGTCCAGATCACGCCGGCGAGCGGCCGGCGCACGATGATCGACAGCAGGAACGCGCTGCCGTACACGACGCTCTGCCAGATGCCGAAGAGGAAGAACCCCTTGGCCTCGCCTGTCTTGTAGGCGATGAACGCCGCGATGCCCACGCCGAAGACGGCGGAGATCGCGGGCTGGATGGTGCCCTTGCGCACGGCCAGGACCACGCCGATGACGACGGCGGCGGCGAGCGAGCCGATGATCGCGGCCATCAGGTTCTTGGTCGCGAAGTTGATGATCACGAAGACCAGGACGGGCAGCGACGAGTAGAGCATTCCGCTCACGCCGCCCATCTGCTCTAGGACGGTGGGCTGCTTTTCTTCGGTCTCAGCTGAGGTCATGAAGCGTTCTGCAACTCGTAATAGGGGTTGTAGAGCACCTTGCGCCCGTCGCGCACGGCGATGCGGCCCCGGGCCTTGATCGTCCGACCAGGCTCGATTCCCGCGATGCGACGGCGGCCGAGCCAGACGAGCGTGACGCCCTCGGTGCCGTCGTAGAGCTCGGCTTCCAGGGTGGCGGCCGCGTCCCGCGGGCAGAGCTCCACGCTGCGGAGCCTTCCGAGGACGGTGACCTCCTCACCGGACTTGCAGTCGCAGGCCTTCACCGCGCCGACGGCCTCCGCTTTTCGCGAGAGGTCGTCCGCGTCGAGCTCGGTGACGTCGCTGGTCAAGCGACGCACCAAGCGGCGCCAATAGCCGCTCATCCCCGACTCCTGCATTGCTCTGGTGGCCCCGTGGTGTGGGCCGTCTGACAGTGAGGGTACGCACGGGCAACGACAATCTCGGGTGTGCCTGCCGAGACCGTCCTCCTGCTGCCCGGAACCGCCTCCGACGAGGTGTTCGTCCGATCTGTCTTCACCGAGCCGTTGTCGCAGGTCGGTGCCGTTCTTGACGCACCAAGCGTTCGCACACTCAGTGAACGGTTGACGGCCCTCGAAAATGCCCCGGCAGGCCACCCGATCGTGGTAGGCGGCGTCTCACTCGGCGCGCACGTCGCCGCGCGGTGGGCAGTGGCCAACCCGGACCGGTGCGCGGGGCTGGTCCTGGCGCTGCCCGCGTGGACCGGAGCACCGGACGAGGCACCGGCGGCGCTCGCGGCCAGGGCCAGCGCGGAGATCGTCCGGACGCAGGGACTGACGACGGCGCTCGCCGGCACGACCGGCTGGCTGCACGACGAGCTGAACCGGGCCTGGCGCGGCTACGGCGACCAGCTCGTGCCGCACCTCGAAGAGGCCGCCGAGTCGCTCGCGCCGACGCTGGACGAGCTGAAGTCGCTGGACGTGCCGACGGGAATCGTCGGGTGCACGGATGACCCGGTGCACCCGATCGCGGTCGCGCGGGCTTGGGCGGAAGCCATCCCACGCGCCGTGCTCGTCACAACGACGCTGAACGCCTACCCGCACGCACTGGGGCGTGCGGTGCAGGCGTGGCAGCGGGCTCGTTAGCCCTCTTGCTGCTGGATGTGCCGGGCGATCGCCTCCGGCAGCTCGACCGGCAGCGGGGTGCGGGGCGGCATCGGCTGCTCGCCGCGCACGACCACGGTGCCGCGCAGCATCTCGCGCAGCGCCTGCGAGTTCTGCTCGAAGTGCTCCTCGGGACCGGCCGCGACGCCGCGCAGCATCCAGCGCGGGCCGTCGACGCCGACGAAGAGGATCTGCACGCCCTGGTTGCGCGCGGTGATCTCCTCGCCCCACTCGCCGTTCTCGCGGTTGATGCGGGCGCCGTCCTCCTTGAGGCCGTCGATCAGCTCGGCGCCGACCTCGCGCCAGAGACCGCCCGACTTCGGCGCGGCGAACGCGCTGACCGTCAGCTGGCCGACGGACGTGAGGACGTGCACGGCGCGCACGGAGCCGTTCTGCTGGTCCATCTCGACCTGCAACTGGGCCTCGTCCGGCATCGGCAGTTGCACAGATCCCAGGTCGAGCCGCTCCACGTCGTCCTGGGGCGCGACCGTCGAGTCCCACGGGCCGTCGACGTCGTCGAAGACCTCGTCGTGCTCAGGACCGGTGTCGACCGCCCCCGAGGAGTGACGACCGCGCTTGCGGCGCCTTCCGAACATGCCCCTACCCCTCCGCCTTCATCCGGGCGAGCACCACGTGCCCGCCGGTCGAGCCATAGCCTCCCGCACCGCGTTCCGTTTCCGGCAACTCGGTGACCTCACGGAACACCGCGTGCTCGACGCGTTGCACGACGAGCTGGGCGATCCGGTCGCCACGCGACAGCGCGATCGGCTCACGGAGATCATGGTTCACGAGGCAAACGCGGATCTCACCGCGGTAGCCGGAGTCGATCGTGCCCGGCGTGTTCACCACGCTCAGGCCGACCCTCGCAGCCAGTCCGGACCGCGGGTGCACGAACCCGGCGAACCCGTCGGGCAGCGCGATGGCGACACCGGTGCCGACCACGGCGCGCTCACCTGGTGGAATGACCACGTCCGACGTGGTGACCAGATCAGCGCCCGCGTCGCCATGACGGGCGTAGGCGGGCACGGGAACCCCCGGATCGAGCCGGGTCAGCAACACCTCGACGCTGGACACGGCGGCCGAGATTACCCTGACGACGTGAGTGAGACTGCCGTGACCGCCACTACGACCTTCCGCGAACGCCTGTACGTGACGTGGTGGATCTGGCCGCTGCCGCTGCTCGCGGCCGCGTTGCTGGCCGCCGAGGTGCACATGGGCTTCCCCGGCGTCCGTTCCTGGCTGCCGTACGTGATCCTGCTGCCGCTGACGATCGTGCTGATCGTGCGGATGGGATCGACGAAGGTGGAGGTCGCGGACGGCGAACTGCGCGCGGGTGACGCGCACATCCCGCTGGAGCTGCTCGGCGACGTCGAGATCATCGCCGCCGAGGACCGCCGCAGGGTCATGGGCCGCGAACTCGACCCGGCGGCGTTCGTCGTGCACCGCGGCTGGGTCAAGCCGCTCGTGCGGGTCCGCGTGACCGACCCCGAGGACCCGACGCCCTACTGGGTGATCAGCACGCGGCATCCGAACGAACTCGCCGCCGCGATCAAGTCCTGAAAGAACACAACTGGGCGCCACCCGTGAGGGTGAGCGCCCAGTTCTTTCTTCGGCGGACTGAACTCAGGCGCAGTCCCGGCAGATGTACGTGCCGCCGTTGTCCTCGGCGAGCCTGCTGCGGTGGTGCACCAGGAAGCACTTCGAGCACGTGAACTCGTCGGCCTGCTTGGGCAGGACCTTGAACGTGAGCTCCTCGCCGGACAGGTCGGCGCCCGGAAGCTCGAAGTTCTCCGCGCTCGCGTCCTCGTCGACGTCGACGACGCCGGACTGCGTCTCGTTCCGCCGGGCTTTCAACTCCTCGAGGGAGTCCTCAGCGAGTTCGTCCGCCTCGCTGCGACGCGGCGCGTCGTAGTCGGTCGCCATCTTCTTCACCCCTGCGGTCTACGGAGACTGTTCGTGTCGCTGGTTAACGCTCCAGCGACCTCTTTTGTGCCCCACGTCAAGGTGACGTAGGTCTCGCACACCCGGCGGGCAAGCCAACCCCCTTGACGTGACCGTCGGCTTGATCGAAATGTGTGCGGAGCGCGCAGAGGGTAGCTCATTGCCCAGGTGGCTCGTCATCGGGTTACCCCTTACCGACCGGACGGGTGACACAACCTTTCTACGCTGGACCGATACCCTGTGCGGGAGCACGCGCACTCTGGCGTGCAACCTGGCGCCGGGCCGGTACCGTCCTGACTGTGAGCAATCAGGCCGGTGCGGTCGGTCACGCACGTCGGGGCGCGCAACAGCCGGGCAGGGCCTAGGCTGATCTCAGGGGACGGATCACGGGGAGGGCTTCGAACGTGGGATCCGCATCGGGAAGCTTGACGCCTTACAAGAGGCGTCGGCCCGTGCCCGCGCTCGTCCTGTTCGCGGTGCTGTTGGTCAGTTCCGTGTTCGTGTGGGTGAAGGTGCTCGGCAACGCGGGCGACGTGGACGCGGCCATCAAGTGCAACGCACCCGGCAACGTCGCGACGACGACCTCGGCTGTCGCGGGGGCCGATCCGGCCGCCGAGTCGACGGCGCCGCCACCGCCGCTGGGCACCGTCCTGGAACACGACGCGCTCGACCGCACGAACCCGGTGCCGGTCGGCGAGGTCAACTTCAAGGTCGTCAACGCCTCGACGCAGCGCAACCACGCCAAGGCCGTCGCGACGATGTTCACCGAGCTCGGCCTGAAGCAGGCGGCCGACCCCGGCAACGACCTGGTCTACCCGGCGGGCGACATGAACTGCCGCGGCCAGATCCGCTTCGGCGCGCCCGGAGCGTCGGCCGCGAGGACGCTGTCGCTGCTGGAGCCGTGCCTGGAACTCGTGCGCGACGACCGCCAGGACGCGACCCTCGACATCGCGATCGGCAAGAAGTTCGACGAGGTCAAGCCGAACAGCGACGCCCGCAAGGTGCTCGACCAGCTCAAGGAGTGGGCCGAGCAGCAGCCGGAGCAGCAGGGCGGTCAGGTGGCCGCGGCCGCCCCGCCGACGCTGAGCGCCGAGAACCTGGCCGGCGCGCGCGACGTCACCTGCTCCTGATCTTCGAGCACCTGAACCACCGCCTCTTCATGCGAAGAACGTTTGCGGACGTCCGCAAACGTTCTTCGCACAACCAATATATTAGCGCCGTGACCTGCGGTTTTCAGACCTCGCCGTAGCCGGACTCGGCGAGCGCGGTGTACAGCTCGTCGGCGATGCTGGGCGTGGCGGCGAACGTCGCGTCCTCCCCCAGCTCGGGAGAAGAACCAGGCAGCCGCACGACCGCACCGGCCTCCGCGGCGATCAGCCCGCCGGCCGCCCAGTCCCACCGGCCGAGGGCGTGCTCCGTGTAAGCGTCGAGCCGACCGGCGGCCACCGAGCAGAGGTCGAGCGACGCCGCACCGGCCCGGCGCAGGTCGCGCACCCGAGTCGACATCCGCGCCCACGCGTCGGCCTGCCGCTGACGCCGCTCCGGCCGGTAGGCGAACCCGTACCCGAGCAACGAGAGAGACAGGTCGGTCGTCGCGGAGACGCGCAACGGCGCACCGTCCAAGAAGGAGCCGCACCCGCGTGCGGCGGTCCACACGCGGCCGGTCGCCGGTTCCACCACGGCGCCCGCGACGGACTCGCCGTCGAGCTGCGCTGCGATCGACACCGAGTACCAGGGGATTCCGTAGAGGTAGTTGACGGTGCCGTCGATGGGGTCGACCACCCAGGTCAGCCCTTCGACGACGGTTCCGCCCTCCTCCTCGCCGAGCACCGGCTCGCCGGGGCGCAACTCGGAAAGACGCGTCCGGACGAGTTGTTCTGAGGCGCGGTCCGCGGCGGTCACCACGTCCGTCGAAGTGCTCTTGGTGTCGAACGAGACGACGGCGGAAGCACGCATGCGCTGAACAAGTGCGCCCGCTTCCTGTCCGATGGCCGTCGCGATGTCGACGAGTGGCCGGGGATCGAACACGACCGGTTCCCTCCTGCGTCACTAGCACGGGACTATCGGAGACCGTCAGGCTAATGTCTGCGCACCACAGGTACTGAATCGAAGCAAGCAGGATCGAGTAGGAAGGACCACGGGGATGGGCATCACCCGCGGGTTCGGTGTGGACATCGGCGGCTCCGGCGTCAAGGGCGGCCTGGTCGACCTCGAGGCAGGAACACTGGACGGCGAACGCATGCGGATCCCCACGCCCCAGCCTTCGACACCGGAGGCGATGGCGGAGGTCGTCGCGGAGATCGTCGAGAAGTTCCAGTGGGACGGCCCGGTCGGCGTCACGCTGCCGTGCGTGGTCAAGCACGGTGTCGCTCTCAGTGCCGCGAACGTGGACAAGGGCTGGATCAACTGCGACGCCCAGCAGCTCTTCGCGGAGCGCCTCAAGCGCAAGCCCGAGGACGTCGTCGTGATGAACGACGCGGACGCGGCCGGCATCGCGGAGATGTCGTTCGGCGCGGGCGTCGGCAAGAACGGCACCGTGGTGCTGCTGACGTTCGGCACGGGCATCGGCAGCGCGGTGTTCCTGGACGGCAAGCTCGTCCCGAACACCGAGTTCGGTCACCTCCAGGTCGACGGGCACGACGCGGAATCGCGTGCGGCCGCCTCCGTGAAGGAGGACAAGGGCCTGTCCTGGGAGGAGTGGACGCCCAGGGTGACCCGCTACATCAACGTGCTCGAGGACCTCATCTGGCCCGACCTCGTCATCGCGGGCGGTGGCGTGAGCAAGAAGGCGCACAAGTGGTTGCCGTTGCTCGAGGTCCGCACCGAGGTCGTCGCGGCCGCGCTCAAGAACGACGCGGGCATCGTCGGTGCCGCATGGGCCGCCGCGCACGGCGTCAGGCCTTGAGAAGCGTTCGACACCGAAACGTGTCCGACTCGATCTAGCTGCGAGAACGCAGGTGAGAGCGCCTCGAAGCACCTCGGGGCGCAACACCGAGTCACGGACGTCGTTACAATGGAACGCACACCCGCCAAGCAAGATCGGCGGGGAGATCCCCCGAACTCTGGCGACCGAGGTTTCGCGCCCTCTGGTTTGCCTTGAACGACCGTCGCGAAAGGGCGTACGTGGCAGCCGCAGAATCCGCAACCCGACGCTCCAGCTCCGCCGCGAGCGCCGCCAGGACCACCAAGGCGACCGCGGCCGGCGAGGCCGAGGAGAAGCCGAAGCGCAAGACGACCGCTGCGGCAGCGAAGAAGCCCGCAGCCGCCGCCAAGGCCCCGCGCAAGACGGCCGGCAAGGCCGATCCTGCCGCGAAGGGCACCGCCAAGAGCGGCGACGAGCCCGAGGACATGGAAGGCGCCCCCGGCGCCGAGGACTTGGTCGAGGACGTCGAGATCGTCGACGAGCCCGTCGTGGACGAGCCCGAGGAGGCGGAGGACACCGCCGACAGCAAGACGGGCGACTTCGTCTGGGACGAGGAGGAGTCCGAGGCCCTGCGCCAGGCGCGCAAGGACGCGGAACTCACCGCCTCGGCCGACTCGGTCCGCGCCTACCTCAAGCAGATCGGCAAGGTCGCCCTCCTCAACGCCGAGGAGGAGGTCGAGCTCGCCAAGCGCATCGAGGCGGGTCTCTACGCCGCCGAGCGCGTGCGTCGCTCCGAGGAGGACGCGGAGAAGCTCACCCCGCAGCTGCGCCGCGACCTGCGCTGGATCGTCCGTGACGGCGAGCGCGCCAAGAACCACCTGCTCGAGGCGAACCTCCGTCTCGTCGTGTCGCTGGCCAAGCGCTACACCGGCCGCGGCATGGCGTTCCTGGACCTGATCCAGGAGGGCAACCTGGGTCTGATCCGCGCCGTCGAGAAGTTCGACTACACCAAGGGCTACAAGTTCTCCACGTACGCCACCTGGTGGATCCGGCAGGCGATCACCCGCGCGATGGCCGACCAGGCCCGCACCATCCGCATCCCGGTGCACATGGTCGAGGTCATCAACAAGCTCGGTCGCATCCAGCGCGAACTGCTCCAGGACCTGGGCCGCGAGCCCACCCCGGAGGAGCTCGCCAAGGAAATGGACATCACGCCCGAGAAGGTGCTGGAGATCCAGCAGTACGCGCGTGAGCCCATCTCGCTGGACCAGACGATCGGCGACGAGGGCGACAGCCAGCTCGGTGACTTCATCGAGGACTCCGAGGCCGTCGTCGCTGTCGACGCCGTCTCGTTCACGCTGCTGCAGGACCAGCTCCAGTCCGTGCTCGCGACGCTGTCCGAGCGCGAGGCGGGCGTCGTCCGGCTGCGCTTCGGTCTCACCGACGGCCAGCCGCGCACGCTGGACGAGATCGGTCAGGTCTACGGCGTCACGCGTGAGCGCATCCGCCAGATCGAGTCCAAGACGATGTCGAAGCTGCGTCACCCGTCGCGTTCGCAGGTTCTGCGCGACTACCTCGACTAGGTCTTACCCAGTCATACGCACACAGCCCCGCACCGGTTCGGTGCGGGGCTGTTGTGTTTTGCTGCGGCATGATCCTCGGCCGGCTCCCTCCGAGAACGAGGTCATCCAGGCTGCTGAACGCCATTCGCCGAGCTGCCCGCTGTCGTCGAGATCCGCCAATGAAGCGGGTGCACCTCTTGGTACGAGGATCACTGCGGCTTTCCGTGCGTGCCTTACACGTCGACCGAATCGGCGATCGACCTGTTCGCCCCAACCCCGTGCTCGCTCCCCGCGCCGTCTACGAGGCCAAGACCACGCGCTGGCGTGGGCAGTGGCCGGACCTCACCGTGCTGCCCTGGCCTGAGCAGCCGAGATCGAACGCATCCGAAAGATGAGTACCCCTGTACTCATGTGCCGCCTATGCATCCGCGACAGCATCAAGTGTGCAGCTGTGCCGGAGGGGTGCACAGGGACAGTTCCGGACAACGGAACGAGGGGGCGGGAGAACATGGGCAGGTCGGTACTCGAAGGGGCTTTCTCACTGCTGGACAAGCTGATGGACGAGGGTGAGCTGGGGCTCACGCAGCTCGCCGATCGCTGCGACATGCCGAAGACGACGGTGCACAGGCTTCTGGAGCAGATGGAGGACCTGGGCGCGGTGGAGAACGTGCGTGGCCGCTATCGCATCGGCGCGCAGATGTTCCGGTTCGGGCAGGCCTGGGAACCTGCTCCCGGCATCCTGCGGGTGGCCCGGCAGCCGTTGCGGGCGTTGTCCGCGACGATCAGGACGTCGACGATCCTCACGGTGCCGCGGCGGGACCGGGTGCTGGTCGCGGCGGCGAGCATCGTGCGGGCCGAGGACGTGGCCCGGTTGCGGCCGGGGGCGACGGTGCCGGCGGGCATGGAGTTCGTCAGCGCTCCGGTGCGCACGCCGTCCAGCAGCGTCGTCGGCACGGTGTCCGCGGTGCTCGACAACGGGCGCAGCGCCACGGCCCTGAGAGAGGCCGTGGGGCACGCCGCACGAGCGATCAGCGCAGCCCTCGCGAGCTGATCGAACGGGGTCCGAACAAGCGCTCGATCGGGAGTTTGATCACGGTTCCGCGTCCGAATCGTGGGACGTTCGTGACCTGTTCGCGGAGGGCGGACAAGGGCAACCGATATCACACTCCCGGCCGCACGCAACCGACCGGATGGCCCGAACGTGCTGCTCCACCAGCGGGTTTCTGGTTGCTCAGCGTGCGTGTCAAGACTGTGAACCGGTGGCAAACACAGGTGTAAGCCTGCTGCAGCCGGGTAAATCGGATAGTGACGCGAGTCGCCACGTACACGGGAACACTGACTATCGCCGAAACGTCTGTCAGAGTGGAGCCAGCGAGCACCGCGCACCTGCCAGGGGCGCTGTGGTCGCAGCTTGGTAAGAGGGCACCGGAACACCTCAGTTCCGTTGCCGGGACGGAGGGAGATTCATCATGACTGCAGCACTCACCCGCCCCGAGTTGACCGCTGCCGACCGCTGCGACCGCTGCGGGGCTGCTGCCCAGGTTCGCGCTTTGCTCCCGTCCGGGGGCGAGCTGCTGTTCTGCGGGCACCACGCCCGGGCGCACAGTGAGAAATTGCGCGAACTCGCTGCTGAAATTCAGCAGGGCTGACTTCCACCCCACCTAGCCGCTCGGGGCGGAGATCCTCCAGGGATCTCCGCCCCCTTCGCTTTTCCAGGGCTTTACAGGGCGTCCAGGACGGGTTCGAAGGCCAGTTCGGCCGCTCCGACGAGCTTCGCGTCCCTGCCCAGCGGTGAGGTCACGACCTGGGTTCCGCCGACCGCGCGGGAGACCAGGCTGCGCACCTGCACGGCCGCGCTCACCGAGTCGACCACCGACGGCGGCAGCGCCGTGTACAGGTCGCCGAGCACGACGAGCTCCGGGCCGAGGACGTTGACGATGTTCGCGAGCCCCAGTGCGAGCCAGCCGGCGAACTCGTCGAGCACCGACGGGTCGTCCAGCGCCCGCAGTGCCGCGACGACGGCGCCGCGTGGTGCGTCGTCGGGAAGCCCCAGGGCCCGGCACAGCGCCGGTTCGCCCACCTCGGTCTCCCAGCATCCGTCGCAGCCGCAGTAGCACCGCAGGCCGCGCGGGTTGACCACCATGTGCCCGAGTTCGCCGACGTAGCCGCCCGAGCCGCGCAACGGCTGCCCGGACAGGATCACTCCCCCGCCGACGCCGACGTCCGCGGAGATGTAGACCATGTCCGCCGACTCCCGGGCCGCACCGCGCACGTGCTCCGCGAGTGCGCCGAGTTCCGCGTCGTTGCCGACCTGGACCGGCAGCTTCAGCACCGCCTCCAGGCGTTTGCCGAGTGCCACACCGGTCCAGTGCAGGTTGGGTGCCTCGTGCACGTGCCCGTCGGCGCGTCGCACGACGCCGGGCACCGAGACGCCCACCCCCACCGCGGTGGCGTCGAGGTCGTCGGCCATGAGGCGCGCCGACTCGACGATGTGCGTGATGACCTCCCCCGGATCACGCGTCCGGTGCAGGTTCCAGCTGTCCCGCCCGAGGATCTCCCCACCGAGGCCGACGAACCCCATCGCCACGTGCTCCACGCGCACGTCGATCGCGATGACGACGGCGGCGCTGGGCTGGGGCAGCACGAGAAGGGACGGGCGGCCCGCTCCGCTGCGCAGAGCGGGCACGCGTTCGGCGACCACACCGGCTTCGGCGAGGCCGTCCACCAGGGCCTTGATCGTGCTGCGGTTGAGCCCGAGCTCAGCCGCGAGCGACGCCCTGGTGGACGGTCCGTCGATGTGCAGGCGGCGCAGCAGCGCCGTCCTGTTGTGCCTGCGGATCTCGTCGGGACGAGTGCCGGACGTAGGTCCTGTCACCGCGTCATCGGACCGCGGTGGCCGCCCGGCGGCGGGACAACGCGTCGACGCTCGCGGCGAGCAGCAGGACGAGACCGGTCACCATGAACACGACGGCGGAGGGCTGCTTGAGCAGGCCCATGCCGTTCGCGATGACCGCCAGCACCGCACCACCGATGACGGCGTCACGCAGCCGGCCCTTGCCGCCGAACAGCGACGTGCCACCGATGACGGCCGCACCGACCGACATCAGCAGGGTGTTGCCGCCACCGGCGTTCGGGTCGACGGAGCCGACCTTGGAGGAGTAGACGATGGCGCCGATCGCCGCCGCCGAGGAGGCGATGACGAAGACGCTCATCCGGATCTTCTCCACGTTGATGCCCGCGCGGCGCGCGGCCTCCTTGTTGCCGCCGACCGCGTAGAGGTGACGGCCGTAGCTGGTGCGGTCGAGCACGAACGTGCCGATCACCAGCAGGACGAGCACCAGCGGCACGACGTACGGCACGCCCGCGATCACCACGAGGGTGCTGGGCGACCGGTTCTGCGTCAGCGCGAACGTGGCGACCGCGGCCAGCAGCGCGAGGCCGCCGATCTTGGTCAGCACCAGCGCGGTCGGCTGGGCGACGAGTCCCTTGCGCAGCCGGGTGAAGTGCCGGTTGAGCACGAGGGCCGCGTAGCCGCCGACCGCGACGACGCACAGGATCCACGACCCGGCGGTGCCGATGTTGCCGTTGGCGACCTGGAAGATCGTGTCGTCGCGCAGGCCGAGCGTGCCGCCCTGGCCGATGAACTGCAGCACCACACCGCTCCACACGAGGAACAGCGCCAGGGTCACGACGAACGACGGGATGCCGATCTTCGCGACCAGGTAGCCGGTGATGCAGCCGATCGACGCGCCGACGCAGATCGCCAGCAGCATGCCGATCCACGCGTTCGCGGGGACGCCGAGCAGAGCGATGACCAGCGCGATGCCGGACAGCACGGCGCCGGTCCACAGGCGCATCAGCAGCGAGAGGCCGACCGCGAGGACCAGCCAGCCGCAGAAGACGTAGAAGACCCCGTCGCCCATGCCGCCGAGCAGGTTGCCGCCGTGGATCAGGTCCAGCGCCATCACCGAGGCCGTCACGCCGGACGCGGTGCCGGCGGACAGGTCGATCTCGCCGAGCAGCAGCACGAACACGAGGCCCATCGCGATGATGGTGATGCTGGCGCCCTGCTGGAGCAGGTTGGCGAGGTTGCCGAGGGTGAAGAACGAGTCGGACAGCGAACTGAACACGATGAGCAGCACGATCAGTCCGAGCAGAGCGGGCAGCGAGCCGAGCTCGCCGCCGCGGACACTGGACCAGTAGTCCCTGATGGCCTCGCCGGCGGAACGGGAGGTCGTGTCGATGCCGAAGTCGGAGATGGCGCCCTGCGGGGCCTCCGCCTCGTGCGTTTCGGTGGTGTCGGTCATGCTGCTCGCCTCTTCGGTACTCATCAGATCGTCGCCGCCTCGGGGCGGGCGATGCCCAGGTCACCGGAACGGCCGGCGGTGATCAGCTCGACCACCTGTCCGTGCGTGACGTCCTTGGTCGACACGACGGCGGCCATGCGGCCGAGGTAGAGGCACGCGATCTTGTCGGCGACCTCGAACACGTCGTTCATGTTGTGGCTGATCAGGACGACGCCCAGGCCCTGCTCCGCGAGGCGGCGGACCAGGTCGAGGACCTGGCGCGTCTGCGCGACGCCGAGTGCGGCGGTGGGCTCGTCGAGCAGCACGACCTTGCTGTTCCACAGCACGGCCTTGGCGATCGCCACGGTCTGGCGCTGACCACCGGACAGCGACGAGACCTGCGTGCGGACGGACTTGACCGTGCGCACCGACAGCGACGCCAGCGTCTTGCGCGCCGCCTGTTCCATGTCGGACTCGTCGAGCAGACCAGCCTTGGTGCGCTCACGGCCGAGGAACATGTTCTGGACGATGTCGAGGTTGTCGGCCAGAGCGAGGTCCTGGTAGACGACCTCGATACCGAGCTCGGCGGCCTCACGCGGGCCCTTGATGTGGACCGGCTGGCCCTCGAACAGGACCTCACCCGAGTCGGTCGGGTGGATGCCCGCGATGCACTTGACCAGCGTCGACTTGCCCGCGCCGTTGTCGCCGACGAGGGCAGTGACCTCGCCTGGGTTGACGTCGAGGTCGATGTCGTGCAGGACGTGCACGGGACCGAAGCTCTTGTTGATGCCGCGCAGCTCGAGAATCGGCTCGCTCACTGGGTTTCCTCCGGGGTAACACGCGGCGAGAGGCGGGGTGCGACTGACGCGCACCCCGCCCTCGTCACGAGCGGTCCTACTTGATGCCGAGCTCGGTGCAGGCAGCCTGGGTGGCGGCCACGCAGACCTCGGAGGCCTTGACGAAGCCGGAGTCCACGACGACCTTGACCTTGTCGCGGGTGATCAGCTGCGACGTGAGGAGAACGGACTTGACGTCGCGGCTCGCCTTGGTGTCCTTGGTGACGCCGGAGGCCAGCTTGTCAGCGCCCGCGGTGTCGCCCTTGGCGAGGAAACCGGCCAGCTTGGCAGCCGCCTCGGCCTCTTCCTTGATCGGCTTGAAGACGGTCATGTACTGGTCCTTGAGCAGAACGGCCTGCAGGCCGTCCGGGGTCGCGTCCTGACCCGTGACCGGCACCTTGCCGTTGAGGCCGACCTTCTTCAGCACGGTGATGATCGCGCCGGCGAGGCCGTCGTTCGCGGCGACGACGCCGTCGACCTTGCCGCCGTTGCCGGTCAGGATCTGCTCGAAGACCTGACCACCCTTCTGGTTGTCCCAGTCGTCGATCGGCTGCGACTGGACGAGCTTGAGCTTGCCCGAGTCGTACAGCGGCTTGAGGATCTTCTTCTGGCCGTCCGCGAAGAGGGTCGCGTTGTTGTCCGTCGGCGCGCCCTCGATCTCGATGACGTTCGCGCCCTGCGGAGCGTCCTTGAGCGCGTCGGCCATGCCCTGGCCCTGCAGCTCGCCGACCTTCACGTTGTCGAACGACACGTAGTAAGACGAGGAGCCACCGGTGTTCAGGCGGTCGTAGTCGATGACCTGAATGCCCTGGGCCTGCGCCTTCTTGGCGACGGAGGCACCGACCTCGCTGTTGGGCGTGGCGATGATCAGGACCTTGACGCCGTTGTTGATCATGCCGTCGGCGAGGGTGCTGAACTTCTGGACGTCGCCCTGGGCGTTCTGGATGTCGGGGTCGAGACCCTCGGCCTTCAGAGCGGCCTCGAGGAGGGGCTTGTCGAAGCCCTCCCAGCGAGCGGAGGTCTTGGTCTCGGGCAGGATCACGCCGACCTTCGCGCCCGTGCCGCTGCCAGTGCTCGTGTTGGTGCTGCCTCCGGTGTTGGAGGAGGTGTTGGCGCCGCATGCCGTAACCGTCAGGGCGAGGCCCGCGGTAACAGCGATGGAAGCGAGAGTCTTGCTGCGCATCCGCCATCCCTTTCACTGCGCTGTGTCACAGAGAATGTTGTGGCGCACAACGTATGCCTGACATATGCGTGACCGGAACCACACTGGATCGATTAAGTCGCAACGATGCGGTAACCCTGGCGAAATTTAGTCACTGAGAGTCGTGAGAGCGTTACCACCACGCTACTGATTCCAGCGGCGATATATCGGATATCGCCCGTGGCGAACACTCGCCTGTCACCTCCCGGACATCCCTAGGTTGGGTGCATGACCGTCGACAAGGAAGCCGCCGAAAGGCTGGCGAACTCGTTCGGTGCCGATGCGGCTCGCTACGACCGCACCCGTCCGACCTACCCGGACGAGTTGGTGCGGAAGATCATCGAGGTCAGTCCGGGGCCCCGCGTCGTCGACGTCGGCTGCGGCACCGGTGTCCTGTCCCGCCCCTTGCGTGCGGCCGGGTGCGAGGTGCTCGGCGTGGAGCACGACGAGCGGATGGCCGAGTTCGCCCGCGGCACCGGCGTCCCCGTCGAGGTGTCGAAGTTCGAGACCTGGGATCCCGCCGGCCGCGAGTTCGACGCCGTCGTCGCCGGGCAGGCGTGGCACTGGGTCGATGCCGAAGCTGGTCCGCGGCAGGTCGCACGGGTGTTGCGGCCCGGCGGGGTGTTCGTGGCGTTGTGGCACGTGTTCGCGCCGCCCGAGCCGATCGCCCAGGCCTTCATGGACGCCTACCGGAAGGCGGCGCCGGACATCCCGTTCCGCGTCGGCCAGAGCCGCGAGGAGGCGCTCGAGGCCTATCAGGCGGGCTGCGTGCGCACGGGTGAGGCGTTCGTCGGCACCGGAGCGTTCTCCCACGCCGACCAGTGGCGGGCGAGCTGGGAGCAGACCTACACGACGGCGGAGTACCTCGACCTCATGCTCACCATGGGCCCGATGGCCCTGCTCGGCGCGGAGCAGGTCACCGGGCTCCTCGACGACGTCGGCGGCGCGATCGACACGATCGGCGGCCGCTTCACGACGCACTACGACACGCTGGCCGTCGCCGTCACCCGCGGCTGATACATCGGATATCAGCCGCGGAGACCTGGCTCTACCAGGAGCGCAGGGTCGAGATCCGCTCTTCGAGCTGCTCGATGGTGGCCATCGCGGTGGGTGGCCCGCCGCAGTACTCGCGCAGCTGGTTGTGGATCTTGCCGTGCGGCTTCTTCGTGCGGTGGTGGTGCATCGCGACGAGGGTGTTGAGCTCCTTGCGCAGTGACGCGAGGCGTTCCTGCACGCCGACGGGCCGCGCCTCCCGCACCGCGACCTCGGGCTTGGGGCGCTTGGCGGCGGTCGCCATCTGCTCCTCCTGCCGCTGCAGCAGCAGGGTCCGCACCTGGTCGGGCTCCAGCAGCCCCGGCAGGCCGAGGTACTCCTGCTCCTCCGCAGAGCCCGCGAGGGTCGGGGCGCCGAACGACGAGCCGTCGAAGATCACCTGGTCGAGCTCGGCGGTGGTGCCCAGGGCCGTGAAGGCGCGTTCGTCCTCACCGGGTTCGTCCTTGGCCTGGTTGGCCGCCGCCATCAGCTCGTCGTCCCAGCCGTCCTTCTCGCGGTGCGGCTTGCCCAGGACGTGGTCGCGTTCGGCCTCCAGCTCGGACGCGAGCTGCAACAGCACCGGCACCGAGGGCAGGAACACCGAGGCGGTCTCGCCGGGCTTCCGGTTGCGCACGAAGCGGCCGATGGCCTGGGCGAAGAACAGCGGCGTCGACGACGACGTCGCGTAGACGCCGACGGCGAGCCGCGGCACGTCGACGCCCTCGGACACCATGCGGACGGCGATCATCCAGCGTTCGGTCGTCGCCGCGAACTCGGCGATCTTGCCGGACGCCTTCGGGTCGTCGGAGAGGACGAGCGTGGGGATGTGGCCCGTGACGCGCTGGAGCACCTGCGCGTAGGCCTTCGCGACGGTCTGGTCGGTGGCGATCACCAGGCCGCCCGCGTCGGGCAGGCCGTTCTCGCGCTTCTGGGTGAGCCGCTGGTCGGCGGCGCGCAGCACGGACGCCACCCAGTCGCCGGCCGGGTCCAGGGCGGTGCGCCAGGCCCTTGCGGTCTGCTCCTGCGTCAGCGGTTCGCCCAGGCGGGCGGTGAACTCCTCGCCCGCGCTGGTCCGCCACGACGCCTCACCGGAGTACGCCAGGAACAGCACCGGCCGCACCACGCCGTCGCGCAACGCGTCGGAGTACCCGTAAGTGTGATCCGCCTTGGACGTCTTGAAGCCGCCGTTGCTCTCCTCGTACTGCACGAACGGGATCGGCGAGTCGTCGGAGCGGAACGGCGTGCCGGTCAGGCAGAGGCGGCGCACGGCGGGCGTGAACGCCTCACGGATCGCGTCACCCCACGACTTGGCGTCGCCGCCGTGGTGCACCTCGTCGAGCAGCACGAGCGTCTTGCGGTTCTCGGTGCGTACGCGGTGCAACGTCGGATGGGCGGCGACCTGCGCGTACGTGACGGCCACGCCGTGGTAGTCGCGGGAGGTCATCGCGTTGGTGTTGCGGAAGTTCGAGTCGATGTGGATGCCCTGTTCGGCAGCCGCTTTCGCCCACTGGTGCTTGAGGTGCTCGGTGGGGGTCACGATCGTGACGGCCTCGATCGTCCGATCGGCCAGCAGCTCCGCGGCGACACGCAGTCCGAACGTCGTCTTTCCCGCGCCCGGCGTGGCGACGGCGAGGAAGTCCTTCGGCTTCACGGCCAGGTACTTGGTCAGCGCGCGGCGCTGCCATGCCCGCAGCGGTCGCATTGCTGCTGTCGCTGTCACAGACGTGTTTCTCCTCATTTATGCAGGTCAAACAAGGTAATACCCTCAGGCGGACGGTGGCCGAGGGCACCGCGACTGTACCTGTTCCGAGCGTCGATGCCGCGAAACGTGGCGGTATGCACCATGCTTGTCACTGCGATGGGTTCGCCTTCCGACAACGACGCACGCAGGTCCGGCCGCAAGGGGCCGCTGCGTCTACTTGCGCGCACGCTGTCGAAGGCGTGGCAGGGCAACATCTTCTCAGAAGCCGCCGAGGCCGCGTTCTGGCAGACGCTGTCGTTCCCGCCACTGCTGCTCGGCGTGCTGGGTTCGATGGGCTGGATCGGCACCTGGTTCGGCCCCGAGATCGTCCTCTCCGTCCAGGAGAAGATCATCGGATTCACCCGGACGATCTTCAGCGCGGACGTCGTCAACGGCGTGATCCAGCCGACCGTCGCGGAGATCCTCTCGACCGGCAAGGGCGAGATCGTCTCCATCGGCTTCCTGATCTCGCTGTGGGCCGGGTCGTCTGCCATGTCGTCGTTCGTCGACGCGATCACGGTCGCCCACGGCCAGTACGGCGTGCGCAACGAGCTGTGGCAGCGGATCTTCGCCCTGCTGCTCTACATGATCTCCCTGGTGGCGCTGGTGATCGGCCTGCCGGTGCTGGCGCTGGGCCCGGACGTCCTGCCGCAGTTCTTCCCGACGTCCTGGCAGCCGTACATCGCGACGTGGGTCGGCCGGTTCTACTACCCCGGCGTGGCGCTGCTGCTGGTGCTGTCGCTGTCGCTGCTCTACAAGGTCGCGTTGCCGCGAAGGCTGCCGTACCACCGCGTCCTGCCGGGCGCGATCCTCGCGATGGCGGTGTTCATCCTGTCGTCCATCGGGCTGCGCCTGTACATCCAGTGGATCACCACCACCGGCTACACCTACGGCGCGCTGGCGACACCGATCGCGTTCCTGCTGTTCGTGTTCTTCATCGGCCTGGCCATCACGATCGGCGCGTACTTCAACAGCGCCATCCAGGACATGTGGCCCGCCCGCATGACCCGCCGCCAGCGCCGCCGCTGGCGCAGGCTCGAGATGGAACGCGCGGCGTCCCGCATCCGCGAGGAGACCGCGCAACCCAAATCGGAAGCGACCGACACGGTCTACTCCGCGCCCTCCCCCGCCGACACGCAGCTGACGACGCCGCTCAAGATCCAGGAGCAGCGGTCCCACTCGGAAGAGGAGAAGCAGCGGGGCTAGCGGGCACGAGAACAGCAGCGCCCGACGTCTCGAGTCGACTCGAGGCGCCGGGCGTGTGAGGTTCTGGGGCCGAGGCTCAGTCGCCGTCTCCGCCGGGAGGCAGGTTCTCGTAGATCTTCTTGCAGTCCGGGCACACCGGCGAACCGGGCTTCGGCGACCGCGTGACCGGGAAGACCTCGCCACACAGCGCGACCACGTGCGTGCCCATCACGGCGCTCTCGGCGATCTTCGCCTTGCGCACGTAGTGGAACATCTTCGGCGTGTCGTCCGAAGACTGGTCGGTCTCGTCCGGCCGTACGTCGACCTCAGGAAGAGTCTGGGTGCTCACGCGCCCAGGGTACCTGGGATGATGTCCCCTCGTGACCACGCTGCACATCGCCGATGAAGTTGCCGCCGCACTGGCCGAGAACCGGCCCGTCGTCGCTCTTGAGAGCACCATCCTGTCCCACGGCCTGCCCGCGCCGCGCAATCTGGCCGTCGCCGCACGCCTGGAGAAGGTCGTGCGGGAGGCCGGCGCCGTCCCCGCGACGATCGCCGTGCTCGACGGCGTGCCCCACGTCGGCCTCACCTCCGCCGAGCTCGACCGCGTCTGCAACGCGGGCGACCTCGTGAAGCTCTCGTTGCGCGACCTGGGCCCCGCCTACGCCCTGGGCCGCAGCGGCGCGACGACCGTGGCCTCGACCACTGCCCTGGCCCACCAGGCGGGCATCCGCGTCTTCGCGACCGGCGGTCTCGGCGGCGTGCACCGCGGCGCGCGCGAGACGTGGGACGTGTCGGCCGACCTCGACGTGGTGGCGACGACGCCGGTGCTGATCGTCTGCTCGGGCGTGAAGTCGATCCTGGACATGGGCGCCACCCTGGAGGTCCTCGAGACCCGTTCGGTGCCGATCGTCGGCTACCAGACCTCGCGCTTCCCCGCCTTCTACCGCCGCGAGTCGGAGTTCGACGTCCCGTGGCGCGTCGAGACCGCCGCCGAGGCCGCCGCCGTGTTCGCGGCCGGCGGTCGCGGCATGCTGCTGGCGAACCCGATCCCCGCCGCGTTCGAGATGGAAACGGCCCTGCACGACCGCTTGCTCGCCGAGGGCCTGCAAAAGCTCGTCGACGGGGACGTGCGCGGCAAGGACGTCACGCCCGTCCTGCTGGAGCACTTCCACACCGCGAGCGAGGGCGTCAGCCTCGACGCCAACGAGGAACTCGTCGTCAACAACGCCTCGGTCGCCGCCGCTGTCGCCGTTGAGCTGTTCCGATGAGGCCGATCGTGGTCGTCGGTGACGCGGGCCTCGACGTGGTCGCCCGCCACTCCGGCCCCATCGCCCACGGCGGCGACGTGCGCGCGAAGGTCACCATCGAGCCCGGCGGCGCCGGCGCCAACACGGCCGTGTGGCTGGCCGCGTGCGGCGCCTCACCGGTCCTGGTGGCCCGCGTGGGCGCCGACTCGGCCGGACGCCAGGTCCACGCCGAACTCACCCACGCCGGCGTCCAGTGCGCCTTCGCGGTGGACCAGGACCTGGCGACGTGCTGCGTGGTCGTCCTGGTAGACGAGAACGGCCAGCGCTCGATGCTGCCCGACCGCGGTGCGAACGCCCGCTTCTCCCCCGCCGACCTCGACCTGGGCCTGCTCACCGGCACCGACGGCCACCTGCACCTGTCCGGCTACGTGCTGCTCGACGCCACCTCACGCCCCGCCGGCCTGGCCGTGCTCGAAGCCGCCCGCACCGCGGGCTGGACGACGTCCGTCGACCCGCAGGCGGCCGTCCTGATCCACTCGGCCGAGGCGTTCCTCGAGGACGTGCGCGGCGTCGACTTCCTGCTCCCCAACGCCGACGAACTCCTAGCCCTCACCGGCTCCTCCGAACCGGCCGCGGCGAAGTCCCTGCTGTCCCACGTCGGCGCCGTCGTGGTCACCTCGGGCCCTGACGGAGCGGCGTGGGTCGACGCCGACGAGCTGATCTCAGTCCCCGCTGAAGTCACCGAGTGCGTCGACTCGACCGGCGCGGGCGACGCCTTCGACGCGGGCTTCCTCGCGGCCTGGCTGTCCGGCGCGTCCAAGCGCGACGCACTCCTCGGCGGTGTCCGGGCAGGCTCTCGCGCGGTCAGCGTCGTGGGCGCCCAACCGCCCCGCTAGCACCTGGGTCCAGCCGGTATATCAGCTCACCGCTGATATACCGGTGCCCTTCGCACGCCCTGCGAACCTCGCCGCCGAGGCCATCGGCCCAGGTCGCGGTGTCCTCCTCAGCCAGTCGGATGCAAAAAACGTTTGCGGACGTCCGCAAAAGACTCATTGCAAAGGCGGGGCGAGCAGGGACGAGCCCTAGCAACGAGACGTTTGCGGACGAAGTCCAAAGAGTCATTGCAAAGGGGTGGGCGGCGTTCGGCGACGGCCTGGTCGTGCGGGATTCGCGGAGGGTCAGCCGTCGATGACGGTGGTGCTCTTCTGGGCGATGGCGCGGCGCTCGACCTCGTAGCGGTTGGCCTTCTCGGTCTTGCGCGGCGGCCTGTCGTTCGCGATCAGCACTGCCATCCACGGCAGCGGCACGGACAGCACGATGAAGAACAGGGCGAGCCACCAGGTGTGAGCGAACAACGCCGCGAGGATGAGGCACGGGAAGCGCAGGCTCATCATGATCGCGTACTTGCGGCGCCGAGCGGCGTGCTGTTCCTCGTAGGACGGGGCCGCCTCGGTGATCAACACCGGGGTGTCGTTCCGGTCGGGACTGCTCACGACACCACCTCCACGTGTCTCATGCTCCCACGTCCGAGTGACCGCCGGGACACCCGGTCGGCGGTTAACATCCGCGGGTGGTCGCCCTTGATCGCCTCGTGGACGTGCTCGGCAGTCTGGGCACGCATCTGGCCTGCGCGCCGAGGGGCCGTGACGCCGAACTGCGCGGGGTGGCCCTGCACGATCCAGCGGAGAACACGCCGGCCGCGGCGGGCGACGTGCTTCTCGGGCTGGGCACGCCATCAGTGGCCGCCGCGGCGCGTCTGGTGTCCTCCACCGCGGCTTCCGCCGTCGTGTTGCACGGGAGGCCGCCGCTCGACGAACGGGTGATCGCCGCGGCCAAGAAGTCCGGTGCGGCGGTGTTGCTCGTGGATCCCTCCGTGCCGTGGGGGCAGCTCGCGAACGTCACGCAGACGCTGGTCAACGGCGGTACGCGGACCGGCGACCTGTTCGGTCTCGCCGACGTCATCGCGGGTGTCGTGGGCGGGCCGGTGACGATCGAGGACCAGCAGTCGCGGGTGCTCGCCTACTCCTACCGGCAGGAGGACGTCGACCCCGTTCGCGTGCAGACCATCCTCGGGCGGCGCGTTCCGGAGGAGGCGCGGCGGGCGTTGGACGAGTTCGGCGTGTTCACGCACCTCGCGTCGTCGGACGAGCCGATCTTCGTGCCCAAGCTGACCCCGCAGCTGGGCAACCGGCTCGTCGCCGCGGTGCGGGCGGGCCGTGAGCTGCTCGGGTCCGTCTGGGTCGAGGTGACGGGGCCGGTCGACGCCGCCCGGAGCGCCGCGCTGGTCGACGGGGCGCGCACGGCGGCGTTGCACCTGCTGCGGTCGCGGGCGTCGACCGACCTCGAACGCCAGGCCGAGGCGGACCTGGTGATCAGGCTGCTCGAACACCCGGAATCAGCCGACGTCGTGCGCCTGGGCCTGCCGTCCGCAGACCTGCGGGTGATCGCGGTCCAGGCCCACGCGGGTGAGGGCGAGCACGGGGCGGCAGTGCTCGCGTTCCAGCGGGCCACCGCGGGCTTCGGCTGGTCGCGGCCGGGGCGCAGCGCGCTGTTCGGCAACGTGCTCTACACCGTCATCCCGGCCGCCGACGACGCCGTCGGGTGGGTGAGGTCGCTGGTGCGCGAACTGCCCGCCGAGGCGACGGTGCTGGCCGGCATCGGTGGTCCGGCCGAGGCAACGCAGCTGCCGACGTCACGGCAGGAAGCGGATGAATGCCTCGCGCTCTCCACCGGTACACCCGTTGTGTACGACGACGAGTGGGCGCAGGTCCTGCTGCACCGGCTCGCCGCCGTCGCCGAGGCTGGACGGCTGCCTACCCGCGGGCCGATATCCAATATATTGCGATACGACGCCGAGTACGGGACGCAGTACGCGACGACGTTGAGGGCGTGGCTCGCGGCTCAGGGCGACGTGCGGGCGGCGGCGAAGGAGCTCAACGTGCACCCGAACACGTTGCGGTATCGCATGCAGAAGATGTCCGAGGTGACGCCGCTCCCCCTCGACGATCCCGATCAGCGGCTCGCGATGGCCATCGCCCTCCAGATCACCCTCCAGAACTCCCGCCAGATCTCACGGTGACCTGGGCGGCGTGAAAGCATCTCCACCCGTGCACCCCGATCTTTCTGTTGACCTCTGCGCCCGTTTGCGCGGGGCGTTCGAGACCGCCGGCTACACCGCGGACGGCGTCGTGGAGGCCCTCGGCGCCCAGGCCCACTCCGCTCTCGGCCGCGGTGAGCCCGAACCCGCCCGCCGCGCGAGCAAGGACGCCGGGACGCTCGGCACGCTGATCCGCCTCTTCCTGCTGGGCGACCACGAGCCGGAGCAGGACGTCCGCAAGGCGCTCGACGGCGTCGGCATCGACGACCTCGTCACCAACGAGGTCCTGGCCCCCGCCCTCGACGCGGCGAGTCTGAAGGCCGGGCTGGACGTGCGGCCGTACGAGGACAACTGGTGGGTCATCGCCGACCTCGACTCCGACCTGCGCGGCAGCGCTGTCCCCGAAGACCACGTGCTCGGCGTCGGGCACGCGTCCATCAGCCTCGCCCGCGCGACCAAGCGCACGCCGGTCGGCACTCTGCTCGACCTCGGCACCGGCTGCGGCGTCCAGGCGCTGCACGCCAGCACGCACGCCGAGCGCATCACCGCGACCGACCTGTCCGAGCGCGCGCTGAGGCTCGCGCAGGGCACGTTCCGCATCAACGGGCTCGACGTGGAGACGCTGCAGGGCGAGTGGTTCGGCCCGGTCCGCAACCGTCGGTTCGACCAGGTCGTGTGCAACCCGCCGTTCGTCGTCGGCCCGCCGCGCGTGGACTTCGTCTACCGCGACTCCGGCCTCGGCGGCGATGACGCGTCGGCGCTGGTCATCCGGCAGCTGCCCGCGTTCCTCAACGAGGGCGGCGTCGGCCAGCTGCTCGCGTCGTGGGTGCACCGCAGGGGTGAGGACTGGGAGGAGCGCGTCTCCGGCTGGCTGCCTCGCGGCGGCATCGACGCGTGGTTCGTGCAGCGCGACATCGCCGAGCCCGCCCTGTACGTCGGCACGTGGCTCAAGGACGCGGGCGTCGACCCGCGCAGCCCCGAGGGACGGCAGAAGGCCGCGGCGTGGCTGGACTGGTTCGAGGAGAACGACGTCCAGGGCGTCGGCTTCGGCTACGTGACGCTGCGACGCACCGACGAGATGCACTCCCAGGTCATCTGCGAAGACCTGCGCCACGCCTACGACGACCCGCTGGGTCCGGAGGCGGCGCGCTGGCTCGACAACGTCGCGTGGCTGCGCGCGAATCCCGATCTGCTGAGCCGGCGGTTCCGGGTCGCCGACACCGTTCTGCTCGAAGAGGTGTCCGAGGCGGGCGACGAGGGCTGGCGCAAGGTCGTCGCGCGCCTGCACCGCACGGACGGGCCCGGCTGGCAGCACGAGGTCGACGAGGCGACCGCGAAGCTCGTCGCCGGTTGCAACGGCTCACTGCCGTTGGAGGACCTGCTCGCGCTGCTCGAGTTCGCTTACGGAGAAATCGACGCGGAAGCGGCCTTGCCGATCGTTCGTGATCTCATCCGGCACGGAATGTTGATTCCCGCGTGAAAGCAGTTGTGGCGCGCGTCACAGAAGCGAGTGTCGAAGTCGAAGGGGCGATCGTCGGCGCGATCGACGAGCCCGGATTGCTGGTGCTGCTCGGCGTCCATCACGACGACACGGCCGAGCACGCTCGCAAAATGGCGCAGAAGCTGCACGGTCTGCGCATCCTCGACGACGAGCAGTCGTGTGAGTCGACCGGTGCTCCGTTGCTGGTCGTCAGCCAGTTCACGCTCTACGGGGACACTCGCAAGGGCCGCCGTCCGTCTTGGACGGCGGCCGCCCGGCCCGAGCACGCGGAACCGTTGGTGAACGCCGTCGTGCAGGAACTACGCCAAAAGGGCGCGCGCGTCGAAACGGGACGATTCAGAGCCGAGATGAAGGTACGGAGCGTGAACGACGGTCCGTTCACGGTGATCGTCGAGCTCTGACTAAACGGTTCTCAGCCAATCCTCAGATTAGTCGCGCAACCGCTGTGACAGCGATGACGTCTTCAGGTCATGGAAGTCGGGAACGAATTCGGAATCGTCTTCGTTACCCAGGTATCAGCCAGCTAGCGATGGGATCCCGAGCGGGCCCGCCGCAACCGGCAACCAGGGCGCAGCGCCGCGCCGCCTTGACCGCCACGCGCGACTGTCCTGACCGACAGCAGCGTCGCCCGCACCAGGGGGAGGGAGATCCATGACCGTCACGAGGATCTCCGACCGTGAAGTCGGAGAGAACACGCCCACCGTCGTCGAGCACGAACTCGACGCGCAAGGACCAGCAGCCGACCTCGTTCGAGTCTACCTGAACGGAATCGGCAAGACCGCGCTCCTCACCGCTGAGGAGGAGGTGGAGCTCGCGAAGCGCATCGAGGCAGGTGTGTTCGCGCAGCACGTCCTGGAGACGGCCAAGCGCCTCACCCCCACCCGCCGCGACGAGATGGGGGCGCTCGTCCGCGACGGCCGCCGCGCCAAGGACCACCTGCTCAAGGCCAACCTGCGCCTCGTCGTGTCGCTGGCCAAGCGCTACACGGGCCGTGGCATGCCGCTGCTGGACCTGATCCAGGAAGGCAACCTGGGCCTGATCCGCGCGGTCGAGAAGTTCGACTACACCAAGGGCTTCAAGTTCTCGACCTACGCGACGTGGTGGATCCGCCAGGCCATCACCCGCGGCATGGCCGACCAGGGCCGCACCATCCGCCTCCCCGTCCACCTCGTCGAGCAGGTGAACAAGCTCGCGCGGATCAAGCGCGACCTGCACCAGACGCTCGGCCGCGAGGCGACGAACGAGGAACTCGCGAAGGAGGCCGGCCTCAACCCGGACAAGGTCGCCGACCTGCTCGACCACGCGCGTGACCCGGTATCGCTCGACATGCCGGTCGGCACGGAGGAGGACGCTCCCCTCGGTGACTTCATCGAGGACTCGGACGCCACCGACGCCGAGAGCGCCGTCATCTCCGGGCTGCTGCAGGACGACCTGCGCCGCGTTCTCGCGACGCTGGAGCCGCGCGAGCAGGCCGTGATCCGGCTGCGCTACGGCCTCGAGGACGGCCAGCCGCGCACCCTCGACCAGATCGGCAAGCGGTTCGGCCTGTCGCGCGAGCGGGTGCGCCAGATCGAGCGCGAGGTCATGTCCAAGCTCCGTCAGGGCGAACGCGCCGCGAAGCTGCGGGCCTACGCCTCGTAGTCCCGGAGTCGTCACGGTCGGGTCTCACCCGACCAGCAGTATTGACTTGTGACTCAACTCACGGCACGGTCGGGCGTTACCAGAGCCACGCGACGCCCGTCGTGAGTCGGGTTAGCACGCGAAGGAAGGTCGGGACGGCCGGGGGCCGCCTCGGCCTTCCGCGTTTGCGGGCCTCGCAAGAAGCACGGTTGCGAAGAACACGGTGGACGGGGACCAGTACGTCCCTTTGATGGCGGTACGGTTTTCTGATCCGAACTGCACACCGTTGGAGTTGTGTACCCCGTGCCCACCACATTCGAGTACACCGACGTCCTCCCCCTCGCGAAGGACACCGAGACCGAGTACCGCCTCGTCACCTCCGACGGGGTCAAGCTCATCGAGGCCGGTGACCGCAAGTTCCTCGAGATCGCGCCCGAGACGCTGACGCTGCTCGCGAAGGAAGCGATCCGGGACATCCAGCACCTGCTGCGCCCGTCGCACCTCGCCCAGCTGCGCAAGATCATCGACGACCCCGAGGCCTCCGGCAACGACCGCTTCGTCGCCATGGACCTGCTGCGCAACGCCGCCATCTCGTCCGGCGGCGTGCTGCCGATGTGCCAGGACACCGGCACGGCGATCATCATGGGCAAGCGCTCCGAGACCGTCCTGACCGGCGGCGACGACGAGCAGGCGCTCGCCCGTGGCGTCTACGAGGCCTACCAGGAGCTCAACCTGCGCTACTCGCAGATGGCTCCCGTGACGTTCTGGGACGAGAAGAACACCGGCACGAACCTGCCCGCGCAGATCGAGGTGTTCCACAAGCCCGGCCAGGAGCCCGTCTACGAGTTCCTGTTCATGGCCAAGGGCGGCGGTAGCGCGAACAAGACGTTCCTCTACCAGGAGACGAAGGCGGTGCTGAACCCGAAGCGCCTCGCGTCGTTCCTGGACGAGAAGCTGCGTTCGCTCGGCACCGCCGCGTGCCCGCCGTACCACCTCGCGGTCGTCGTCGGTGGCCTGTCCGCCGAGCAGAACCTGAAGGTCGCGAAGCTCGCCTCCGCCCGCTACCTGGACAACCTGCCGTCCGAGGGCTCGGCGGTGGGCCACGCGTTCCGCGACACGGACCTCGAGCAGCAGGTCCTGGAGCTGACCCGGAACTTCGGCATCGGCGCCCAGTTCGGCGGCAAGTACTTCTGCCACGACGTGCGCGTCATCCGGCTCCCCCGGCACGGCGCGTCCCTGCCGGTCGGCATCGCGGTGTCGTGCTCGGCGGACCGCCAGGCCAAGGCCCGCATCACGGCCGAGGGCGTGTTCCTGGAGCAGATGGAACGCGACCCGGCGCGGTTCCTGCCCGAGATCGAGGGCGAGGACCTGTCCGACGAGGTCGTCAACATCGACCTCACCCGCCCGATGACGGAGATCCGCGACATCCTCACCAAGCTCCCGGTGAAGACCCGCGTCTCGCTGACCGGTCCGCTGGTCGTGGCCCGCGACATCGCGCACGCCAAGATCAAGGAACGCCTGGACGCCGGCGAGGAGATGCCGCAGTACCTCAAGGACCACCCGGTCTACTACGCCGGCCCGGCCAAGACGCCCGAGGGCTACGCCTCCGGTTCGTTCGGCCCGACCACCGCCGGCCGCATGGACTCCTACGTCGAGCAGTTCCAGGCCGCGGGCGGCTCGCTGGTGATGCTCGCCAAGGGCAACCGCTCCAAGCAGGTGACAGACGCCTGCTCGTCGCACGGCGGCTTCTACCTGGGCTCGATCGGTGGCCCGGCGGCGCGGCTGGCGCAGGACTGCATCCGCAAGGTCGAGGTGCTCGAGTACCCCGAACTGGGCATGGAGGCGGTCTGGAAGATCGAGGTCGAGGACTTCCCCGCGTTCGTCGTGGTCGACGACAAGGGCAACGACTTCTTCGCGGAGACGTCGACCCCGACCCTGCAGATCAGTTTCCGCCGCTAGATCTCCTCAGCTGTCCCGAAGCCCCCGGTCAAACAGTACGGTTGTCCCGTATTCGTTGATCGGGGGTTTCGCGTTGATCCACCACGTGCAGGTCACCTGTCCGGCGGGAGCCGAGGACGAGCAGCGCGCGTTCTACACGGGCGTGCTGGGCTGGACCGAACTGCCCAAACCACCGCTGCTCGCCGCGCGCGGCGGCTGCTGGTTCGCGGTACCCGGCGGCGGCGAGATCCACGTCAGCGTCGAGGCCGACTTCCGCCCCGCACGCAAAGCGCACCCGGCGTTCGTGGTCGACGTGACCGCGGTGGCCGAGTCCGTGGCGGCAGCGGGCCACCCGGTCGTCTGGGCCGATCCCGCGGAGATCCCCGGCCGTCTCCGCTTCCACACGTTCGACGCCGTCGGCAACCGCGTGGAGTTCCTCGCCGACGCCGGAAACTGATATATCGGCTCGCTCACCCAGGCTCGCTTCCACCCTTTGCAACAAGTCTTTTGCGGACGAAGTCAAAAGAGTCATTGCTAAGCCGCAGGTGAGCGAGGGTGCGGTCGAGCGCTGGGACGGCGCACGCGAGGGCATGGTGCGCCGCCCCAGTGCCTGACGACCGCGAAAGTGCGAGGTGTTGAACGCTCAGCCGGTTTCCTCGCGGGACTCGAGGACCAGGCGGCGGTTGCCCAGAGGCGCGTCCAGGCGAACGGTCAGCGGCACCTGCCGGACCTCCTGGGTGCAGACGGTGCCGGCGGGCTGCTTGGTGATCGTGACGAGCGTGATCTGGACGACGTCGGCCGACTGGCCGGTGATCTCGGCGCGGGCCTCCTTGCAGCCCCCGCCGACGCCGAAGACCTCGACGTCACGGCCGTCGCCGAAGACGTAGGCCTCGTCGCGGTAGGTGTCTGACAACGATGTCGTGTCGACCTTCTCCTTCGCCACGGGCGTGACGTTGGGCGGGACGACGGGCTTCTCCTCCGAGATCGAGACCGGAGGCTGGACGGGAGCGGTGGGGTTACCGCTCGACGAGCCCGTGCCGGGGGTGCCGCTCGAACCGGGCGCGGTCGTGCCCGTGGGCGCTCCGCCCGACGAGCTGGAGCCGGGTGCGCCGGACTGCGTGCCGGACGAGCAACCGACGAGCACGACGGCGAGAGCAACGGCTGCGACGGCGTTTCTCATGCGCACCATCCTCGCAAACCGGGACACGAAGTCCCTGTCAAATGTCCTGCGACCTGTCCGGTCGAACTTTCACCGCGAAACGAGAAGAGATGCCCGGCCGGCGGGGCAGATGCCGGCCGGGCACCGTGGGGAGGAAGGTCTACTTCTGGTCCTGCCGCGACGTCAGCACGACCGTGCGCTCGCCAAGGGGCTCGGAGAGCTGCACCGTCAGCGGAGGGAAGCGGATGTCCATAGTGCACATCTGCTTGGTCAGCGGCAGCGTCTCGAGGAGCTCGATCTTCACCGTGGAAGCGTTCTGCTCCAGCACGGACGCGCTCGCCTTGCCGCATCCGCCCTCCTGGGCGACGACTCCGACGGTCTTCCCGTCGCCCTGTGTCCACACGGTGCGCGGATAGTCCGGCGTCAGACCGTTGGCATCGAGCTTCGTCACGGGTTTACCGTCCGGCGGCACTTCTCCTGGCGCGATGTTCGGGGGCACTTCGGAGGACGAGGTGGCGGTCGGCAACTCCTGACCGCCACCTGCTCCGGTGCCCGCGTTCTGCGCACTGCCACAGGCCGAGATGACCAGCAGCAGGACGCCAGTGCCAACTACGGTTCCTATGTGCCTCATGGTCAAAGGACGGAACCACAGTCACAACGGGTTGCAGTGACTCTCTTGGGACTTCTCTTCACAGTTACCGGCTAACGGCGGTTACAGCCTCTCGCAAAGCTTCCAACCGTGCCGCGGACGCGAGACCTCCGTGGTAGAGGTGGAACTCCTCCACACCGGCGTCCAGGTACGCGAGCCACTCCTTCGACAACGCCGCACCGTCGGCCGGCTTGGGCGGCAACCCCAGCACGTACGCGGCGATCCGCGTGTCCGGGGCGGCGGCACGAAGAGCCTCGATGCCGGGGACCGCGATCTCCGGGCCGGGCCAGCACATCGTCGTCAGGACGTCGACATCGGCGCCGACTCCCCCGGCCACGGTCGCGAACGGCCCAGTGCCCCAAGGATCCGCGGTCACGTGCATGCCGACCCGGATCGAAGGCGCGGCGGCCCGAATCTCCGAGACCAGCCTCTGTCGCAACGACCGCACCACGCCGGTGCGCACGGCCTGAACGTCTTCCGCGAGCGCACCCAACGCTTCCTCAACATTGGGTGCACCGCGATCAACCCCGGCCCGGACCGCTTCACGCAGGGCATCCGGGTCGGCGTACAGGGCGGTGCACGCAGAGCAGAAGCACAGCGACAACAGCTTCTGCTGCACCGCGTTCCAGTCCGTGCCGTCGGTCTTCTCGTGGTGCCCGCCGTGGAAGAACCCCAGCGGCCCGCAGGCCTCCAGGATGATCCCGTCCGGCGCGCCGAGTTCCAGCACCTCGGACACCAGCACCGACGCGTACTCGACGACGTCGGCCTGCGCGGTGCACAACGCGTACGGGTAGCGATCCCCGAACGCGTTCACCACGGTCACATCGGGGTGCAGGTCGCCCAGCCGCGAGTTGTGCGTCAGCACGGTCCACGCGTACACGGGAAGTCCGGCGGCACGAACCAATGCCGCCGCGGCACCGAACGAATCCGAACCGTCCACCCAGGACGGTTCGGCGGGCGCCAGCCGGCCGTACTTCTCCGAACGCACCGGCAGGTAGAACGCCGCGTGCCGCGCGTCGACCATCCGATGCGAAGGGTGGAGCGGCGTCGCGGCCCGCACGGTGTGGTACGACGCGGCAACGGCGATCGCGTCGACTCCGAGTTCCTGGTACCGCGCGACGGCCTCAGGGTCTCCGATCAGGTCCCACGGATAGGCATGGACAACCGACTTCACCACCGGGGACGCTTCCTCTCGTAGCTCGGGTCGAACTTCTGCATGTAGCCCGTGTCGTCGCGAGACGTGATGCCGCAACGTTCGTAGTTCTCGGCCATGCGCGCCAGCGCGTCCCGGTCCAGCGTCACACCGAGGCCCGGCGTGACGGGCACCGGCACCGCACCATCCACAAAGGACAGCACACCGGGCTCCACGACCTCGTCGGCCGCGTTCCACGGGTAGTGCGTGTCGCACGCGTAGTTCAGGTTCGGCGTCGCCGCGGCCAGGTGCGTCATCGCGGCCAGCGAGATGCCGAGGTGCGAGTTCGAGTGCATCGACAGGCCGATGCCGAACGTCTGGCAGATCATCCCCAGCTGGCGCGACCGCTGCAGGCCGCCCCAGTAGTGGTGATCGGACAGGAGCACCTGCACGGCGTCCTGCTCCACCGACGGCTTGAGGTGCTCGAACGCGACCACGCACATGTTGGTGGCCAACGGCATCGGCGCCTTCGCGGCCACCTCCGCCATCCCGGAGATCTCCGGCGTCGGGTCCTCCAGGTACTCCAGCACTCCGTCGAGCTCCTCGGCGACATTCAGCGACGTCGCCGTCGACCAGGCCGCGTTCGGGTCCAGCCGCAGCGGGTGCTCCGGGAACGCCTCGCGCAGCGCCCGGATCGCCTCGATCTCCTGCTCCGGCGGGAACACACCGCCCTTGAGCTTGATCGACCCGAATCCGTACTGCGAGATCATCTTGGTCGCCTGCGCCACGATGCCGGCGGGGTCGATCGCCTCGCCCCACTCGTCCGGCTCGGCCCCGGGGTGCCCGTCCCACTTGTAGAACAGGTACGCCGAGTACGGGACAGCGGAGCGAACGGCGCCGCCCAGCAGGTCGTGCACCGGACGGCCCAGTGCCCTGCCCTGGATGTCCAGGCAGGCGACCTCGAACGGCGAGTACACGCGGTCGACGGTGCTCTCCGCCGTGATCTTCCCGGTCAGGCCGTGCTTGTCCATGCCCGTCCTGCCGCCGAGAGCCGCGGAGACCCGCGCGTGCATCTCGTTCAACGCGAACACGTCGAGGCCGATCAGGGAGTCCACAACGGACCTCGAGCGCTCCAGGTGCCCGAGGTCGCCGTAGGTCTCCCCCAGCCCCGAAATGCCCTCGTCGGTGTGCACCTCGACGATGGTGCGCAGCGCCCACGGTTCGTGGACGCCGGCCGAGTTCAGCAGCGGCGGGTCCCGGAACGCGATCGGTGTCAGAACAATCTCGGTGATCTTCATTCCGAACGCCCTCTCAGCTCAGCAGAGCCTTGCCCGCAGCGATGATCTTGTCGAGAGCGGCGAGGTGCTCGTCCAACGGGTCGATCAGCGGCGGACGAACACCACCGACCTCCAGGCCGTTCGCGCGCACCGCGGCCTTCACCAGGGCGACCGCGTAGCCGGGAACCTTGTCCCGCAGCTCGACCAGAGGCTTGTAGAACTCGTAGAGGAAGCGGTTCACCAGCTCGGTGTCGCCGGACTGCACGGCGTTGTAGAAGCCGATCGAGATCTCCGGCGCGAAGCAGAACACCGCCGACGAGTACAGCTCGACGCCGATGCCCCGGTACGCGAGCTGGGTCATCTCCGCGGTCGGCAGGCCGTTGAAGAACTGGAACGGCTTGTCAACGTTGGCACGAACCGAGAGCACGATCCGCTGCATCTGGTCGAGGTCGCCGATGCCGTCCTTGAAGCCCACGACGTTCGGGATCTGCGCGACCTCGACGGCGGTCTCCGGCGTGAACCGCGCGTTGTTGCGCTGGTACACGATGATCGGCAGCTCGGTGACGCCGGCGACCTCGGCCACGTAGCGCACGAGTCCGGCGGCCGGGTTCGTCACCAGGTACGGCGGCAGCAGCAGGATGCCCTGCGCACCAGCACGTTCCGCCGCCTGGACGAACTGCTTGGTCGCCACGACCGAGCCGCCCGCTCCGGCGAACACCGGCACCTTGCCCGCGGTCGCCTCGACCGCGACGGCCACCGCGCGCTCGAACTCGTCCAGCCCCAGGGCGTGGAACTCGCCGGTGCCGCAGGCGGCGAACACCGCGCCCGGCCCGGCGGAGACACCGTGCTTGACGTGCTCGGCGAGCACGTCGTACGCGATGTTCCCCTCGCTGTCGAACGGGGTCACCGGAAAGAACAGCACACCATCGAGTTGCATAACCAGACTCATCCCTTGATCGCTCCGGTGGTGATCCCACGCAGGAAGGACTTCTGCAGCGACAGGTACACGACCAGGCTCGGTACCAGCGCCAGCAACGCACCGGCCAGCACGATGCCCGTTCCGACCTGGTCGTCGGAACGTAGCGCGAGAAGTGCGACCGTGAGCGTGTAATCGGAGGGGTCAGCGGCGACGATCAGGGGGAGCAGGTACTGCTCCCAAATCATGTTGAAGCCGAACACGGCGATGACGCCGAGCGCGGGTTTGCACAGCGGGAGGATGATCTGCGCGAAGAGACGCAGCTCCCCGGCACCGTCCACTTTGGCCGCTTCCTCCAGTTCGTTGGGGATCTCCTTCATGAACTCCGTCATGACGAAGATGGAGAAACCCCAAGCCCCCAACGGGAGGATGACGCCGAGCAGGGTGCCCTTGAGACTCACGTGCACCAGCGGTAGGTCTCCGATCACCAGCGACAGCGGGATCGCGATGACCTCCTCCGGCAACATCATCGTGGCGAGAATGACCAACAGTGCGATGGCCTGACCGCGGAACTTCTTGCGCGCCAACGCGTAGGCGGCGAAAACACTCACCGACAGCTGCAACAGCAGCGCACCACCGGCGATGATCAACGAGTTCATCAGGTAGTGCCAGATCTTGTTCTCCGCCGCGACCTGGAAGTTGATCAGCGACGGGTTGGCCGGGATCACCGACAGCTTGGTCGGGTCCGGGTTGTGGTCGAACGCGCCGGAGAAGATGACCAGCAGCGGGCCGCAGAAAAGGATTACAGCGAGGGCACTGAAAAAGAAGCGGACGGCCTTGCTGCCCCACGCGTCCGGCCTGGTGGACCAGCCGATGGCGCTGTCGAAGCGGCTCGAGTTGACGCTCATCGCGCCTCCTTCCTCCGGCGGTACCACTGCACGCTGACCGTGAGCACGAGCGTAACCAGGAACAACAACACCGAGCCCGCCGAGGCGAGTCCGGCTTCGGACTGTTCGAACGCCGTGGTGTAAACGCGGGTCATCCAGACGTCGGTCGACCCCGCGGGTCCACCCCCGGTGAGCACGTACACCTCGGTGAAGACACGCAGGCCGCGGATCGCCGCCAGCGTCAGGAGGATGGTGATGACGGGCCGCAACGCGGGGAGCGTGACGTTCCAGATCCGTTGCGGCGTCGAGGCACCGTCGATCGCGGCGGCCTCGTACTGCTGGCGGTCGATGCCGGCGAGCCCGGCGAGGATCAGCACCATGTCGTACGGGGCGTGCTTCCAGATGCCGACGAACATGACCGACACCAGCGAGGTGTCCGTGCTGTGGATGTACTCCCAGGGCCCGAGGCCGATCCACGAGATGAGCTCGTTGAGGAAGCCCTCTGGCGCCGGGTAGAAGAACAGCCGCCAGATCTCGCCGATGACCGCGGTGGCCGCCACGACGGGCAGGAACACCGCGGACCGCACGAACCACAGCGACTTGGTGTGGCCTTCGAGCAGCAGCGCGAGGAAGAAGCCGATCACCATCGCGCCGACGGTCTGACCGCCGGCCAGCACGAGGGTGTGCCAGCTGGCGGTCAGGAACTTCTCGTCCTGCAGGATGGTCGCGTAGTTCTTGAAGCCGACGAAGATGTCGCCGAGGAACGGCCGGACCTCGAACAACGAGAGCCGGATGCCCTCGCCCATCGGGATGAACTTGAAGACCACGAAGATCAGCACGGCGGGAAGCAGGAAGAGCCACGGGATGAAGGTGGCTCCCGTGAGGCGACGCCGGCGGCGCCGCCTCACGGGGTGGGTTTCGACGGCACCGCCGCCACTAGCCGTCGAGCCCACGTCTCGGGTGTCGCCGAGTGATTGAAGTGCCGTCACTTCGACGCCTTCTGGTTCTCGAGCTCCTTCTTGAGCGCTTCCGCGAGCGTCTTCAGCTCGGCTGAGGAGTCAGCGGGGCACTTCGCGAAAATGGAGTTCAGGGTCTCCGAGGTCTTCTGCCGGAACGGCGCGAAGTTCGGAACGCTGGGGAACGGCCGCGCCTCGCTCGAGTACACGCCCGCCACGGTCGCCCAGCGCGGGTCCTTGTACGTCGCGTTGACGTCGACGGTCTTGTTGACGGGCAGGCGGACCACCGGCTGCGGGTCACCCTTCATGCCGGCCTGCTGCGCCTCCGGCGTGATCAGGTACTCGGCGAGCTTCTTCTGGTCGGCGGTCTTCGCGGAGCCGGCCATCTGGTAGATGTTCTCGCCCTCACCGAGCACCGTGGCGCCGGCCGGGCCCTTCGGGGAGGCGATGACCTCGTACTTGTCCTTGCCGACCGACTTGTCGAAGCGGCCGATCATGTACGGGCCGGTGAGGTAGATGCCGCTCTTGCCCGACTCGAACAGCGGGTGCGCGTCGTTCGTGCCCAGGGTCAGCGAGCCGGGCTGCATGACCTTGTCGTCGCAGAAGAGCTTGCGCAGCCGTTCGACGGCCTTGGTCGACTCCGGCGAGTCGATGCCGACGCGGAACTTGCCGTCGCCCTCGTCCTCGAGGATGTCGCCGCCGCCCTGCCAGATGTAGCTGGCCGCCCACCAGGCGAGGTAGCCGCGGTCGGTCGTGCCCGGCACGAGCATGCCGTAGGTGTCGTTCTGCCCGTTGCCGTCCGGGTCGTTGAAGGTGAAGGCCTTCGCGAGGTCGTCGAGTTCCTCCCACGTGGTGGGGATCGGCTTGCCGAGCTTCTCGCGCCAGTCCTTGCGGATCAGCGTGACCATCGCCTGGGTGGAGTAGGGGATGGCGTAGAACTTGCCGTCCGCGCCCTTCCCGTTGTTCCACGCGCGGTCGACGATGTCGCCGCTGCCCGCGACGTCGTCGCGGTTCACCTCGGTCGTCCAGCCCTGCTTGACGAAGTTGCCGAGCGAGCCGGTGTCGGTGATGACGACGTCGGGGAGGTCCTTCGACGCGGCGCGCTGCTGCACCTGCTTGTCGAAGTCGTTGAAGATCGGCTTGTAGTCGACCTGCACACCGGTCTTCTCGGTGAACGACTTGAAGATCTTCTCGTAGACCTTCGCGGTCGCCTCGGTGGAGCGGGTCCACACCTCCAGAGGCTTGTTCGGGTCTTTGGACGACGCCGCCGTGGTGCCACCGCTACCGCATCCTGCGAGCAGCGCTGCCACACCGAGTGTGGCAAGTGTCGTGGCTGTTCTACGGCGCATCGTCGAAGCCCTTCGTGTTCAGATATGTGAACGTGGGTCGTACTTGTGAACCTGAGTCAGGACTGTAAGAATCAGCACAGCAACGTGTCAAGGGAAAGTTTCTTCCCTGTTTCGAGGAGGCTTCAGGTGGCGTCGCCGATCGGCAAGGGCACAGCTCGTCCCGGTGCGGTGAAGTCCGCCGACCGCACAGTGGAGTTGCTTGAGGTGTTGTCCGCGTCGGACCGCAGGCTCACGCTCACGGAGCTGCACCGCGAACTCAGCTATCCCAAGTCCAGCCTCTACATGTTGTTGCAGACACTGGTGGCGCGCGGCTGGGTCGAGGTCGACGCGGACCGCGGCACCTACGGCATCGGTGTGCGCGCACTGCTCGTCGGTACGTCCTATTTGGACCACGACCCTGTTGTGCGCGCGGCGATCCGCGTGATGGAACAGGTCCGTCAGGACATCAACGAGACCGTCCACCTTGCCCGTTTGGACGGCGCGGACGTCGTCTACCTGGCGAGCCGCGAGTCCGAGCACCACCTGCGGGTCGTCTCCCGCGTCGGCCGCCGGCTGCCCGCGCACTCGACGTCGCTGGGCAAGGCGGTGCTCTCGACGCGCACGCCGGAGGAGGTCGACCTGATCCTTCCGGCCGAGCTGGCTCCGCTGACGCCGAACACCGTGATCGATCGGGCGGCGCTGCACGAGCAGCTCGCCGGGTTCCGGAATGTCGGCTATGCCCACGAACGCGAGGAGAACACGCCCGGGCTGGGCTGCTTCGCCGTCGCGCTGCCCTACCGAAATCCCGTTCTGGACGCTATGAGTTGCTCGGTTCCCCTGGGCAGACTGGACCCCGAGCACGAACGGCAGGTCATCGCCGCTCTGCTCGACGCCGCCCGGCAGATCACCGAGCTCCTCCGCCAGTTCGGTCGCTGAGCTTTGCCGACACATCTGAACAAGACGGAGGGGTCCAACCCGTGACCGCACGCATCCTGATCACCGGCGCCGGCGGCGGGGTGGGCACGCTCATGCGTACCCGCCTCGCGGCGGAGGGCCGTGTCCTGCGGCTGCTGGACATCGCGGAGCTTCCCGCGGCCGCCGACGGCGAGAACGTCGAACTCGTCGAGGCGTCGGTGACCGACATGGCCGCGATGGAAGCGGCGTTGAAGGACGTCGACGCGGTGATCCACCTCGGTGGCCACAGCCTCGAGGAGCCGTGGGAGAAGATCCTGCGCGTCAACATCGACGGCACGCACACGCTGCTGGAAGCCGCGCGCCGCCAGGGAGTTCGCCGGGTGGTCCTGGCCAGCTCGAACCACGCGGTCGGCTACGTCGAACGCGCCGACGGCGAGGCGGGCGACTACGCGTTCCCGCGTCCGGACACCTACTACGGCGTGTCCAAGGTGGCGCTGGAGGCGTTGGGGTCGCTGTACGCCGACCGCTACGGCATGGACGTGATCGCGATCCGCATCGGTTCGTGCTTCGAGAAGCCGCGCGACGTGCGGATGCTGTCGACGTGGATGTCTCCGGACGACGGCGCGCGCCTGTTCGAGGCGGCTCTTTCCTTCCCGTCGCCCGGTTTCCGGATCGTGTGGGGCGTGTCGGACAACAAGCGCGGCTGGTTCTCGCTCGACGAGGCCCGCGCTCTGGGCTACGAGCCCCAGGACGACTCCGAGGAGTACGCGGCCGCGGTGCTGGAGCAGCACGGCGGTGAGCTCGATCCCTCGTCGCCCGCGGCGAGGTACGTGGGCGGGGCCTGGTGTGGCCCCGATTTCGACACGGCAGTCAAGGAGGCAGGGCGTTGAGCCACGTCGTTCAGGGATACAACCCGCGCACCGGTGAGCCGTTCGGCGAACCCGTTGCGAAGACCCCCGACAGCGAGGTGGACCGGATCGCTTCCGCCGCGGCCGTCGCGTTCTCGGCGTGGTCGGTCGTCGCGGCGGCGGATCGCGCCGTGGTGCTGGAGAAGGTCGCGGACGCGCTGGACGCAGAGTCGTCGTTGCTCGTGGAGACGGCAGACGGCGAGACGGCGCTGGGCGTGCCGCGGCTGACGACCGAGCTCAAGCGCACGACGAACCAGCTGCGGTTGTTCGCGGAGGTGCTGCGCGAGGGCAGCTACGTCGAGGCCACTTTGGACACGGCGAACCCGGACATCATCCCGCCGCGGCCGGTGCTGCGGCGGGTGCTCCGTCCTTTGGGGACGGTCGCGGTGTTCTCCGCGTCGAACTTCCCGTTCGCGTTCTCGGTCGCCGGTGGTGACACGGCCTCCGCGCTGGCGTCCGGTTGTTCCGTTGTGGTGAAGGCACATTCGGCGCACCCGTCGACGTCGCGCGAGACCGCGCGGGTCGTGGTGGACGCTCTTCGCGAGGCCGGCGCGCCCGAGGGTGTGTTCGGCATCGTGTACGGCACCGAGTCGGGTGTCGCGCTGGTGAAGCACCCGGCGGTGCGCGCGGTCGGTTTCACCGGCTCGACCGGTGGCGGGCGGGCGCTGTTCGACCTGGCGCAGGGCCGGCCGGACCCGATCCCGTTCTACGGCGAACTGGGCAGCGTCAACCCGACGGTGATCCTGCCGGGCGCAGCCGAACGCGAGGACATCGCCGCCGGGTTCGCGGCGTCGCTGACGATGGGCGTCGGCCAGTTCTGCACGAACCCCGGCCTGGTCTTCACGCCGGAGGCGCTGGTGCCCGCGCTGGGTGAGGCCGTCGCGGCGACGTCCGGTGGCGCGATGCTGAACGAGCGGATGTGCGACTCCTACACGGCGTCGACGGACGCGCTGGCCGCGTCGGACCTGGTGACCGTCGTGTCCGCCGGTACGCGCCCGGACGAGGCGTGGGCCGTGGCTCCGCGCCTGTTCAGCGTGCCGGTGTCGGTGTTCGAGGAGAACCTCGAGAAGCTGACCGAGGAGCACTTCGGCCCGGCCGCCCTGGCCGTGACGTACTCCTCGCCGGCGGAACTGCACTCGGTGCTGGCGAAGCTGCCGGGCACGCTGACCGGCACGGTGCACGCGGAGGCGTCGGACCACGCGGAGGCCGGTGAGATCGCCGAGGTCCTGCGGCACGTCGCGGGTCGCATCATCTTCAACGCGTGGCCGACCGGTGTCGCGGTGGCGTGGGGTCAGCACCACGGTGGTCCGTGGCCGTCGACGACGAACCCGCTGCACACGTCGGTGGGCGCCACGTCCATCCGCCGCTGGATCGCGCCGGTGACGTACCAGTCGTGGCCGGACGCGTTGCTGCCGGTGGAGTTGCAGGACGCGAACCCGCTCGGCATTCCGCGCCGGATCGACGGTGTGCTGGGCGTGCACTGAAAGGTTGTCGGATGAGCGGGGCCGCTGACGTCATGTCGGCGGCCCCGTTTTTCGTTGGGAGGACGTGGGATGGTCGGTCGTCGTGCCTACAACTTCATGTACCGGACCTGGGCGCCGTGGGAGGGCGGGCCCCGTGCCGAACTGGTGGACCTCGTGACGTCGGGACGGATCGCGCCAGGCCGTGCGATCGACCTCGGCTGTGGCAGCGGGGCGAACGCGATCTTCCTCGCGGAGCACGGCTTCGACGTGACAGGCGTGGACTTCTCCCCCGTCGGCCTGGAGAAGGCCCGGCGCGCGACGCCGCCGTCGTTGTCGGTCGAGTGGCTGCAGGGGGATCTGACGGCCACCTCGATCCCCGGCGTCTCCGGGACGTTCGACCTGCTCGTCGACTACGGCGTGCTGGACGACCTGGGCGGGCCGGGCCAGGAGGCGATGGCGGCGACCGTGCTGCGGCTGTCTCACCCCGGTTCGGTGTTCCTGATGTGGTGCTTCTACGACGAGATCCCGTGGTGGAAGCGCCGTGGCGCCCGGTTCCCCGGTCTCGCCGTGGGTGACGAACAGCGGCTGTTCGGGGAGTCGTTCGACATCGAGCGGCTGCCGGAGCCCGCTTCCGGGAGCGGTTTCGCGTGCTTCCTAATGAGACGCTCCTGACCGCGATTGATTAGTCAGTTAATACCAATACGGCGAGGCGCACGCCGTATTCGTGTCGGTGACATGTCACCACGCCAACAGCAGACCGATGTTTAATTGAATTCGACAGCTCCTTTCGCCGCTCGCCGGGGCAAGATGGTTATCGCACGGCGTCGTCCAGGGGAGTGGGACATGACCGACCTGCGTTTCGCATGGCTTGAGATCACCGGCAAATGTCAGCTGAGCTGCACCCACTGCTACGCGGAGTCCGGACCGCGCGGCGACGAGGGCGTGCTCAGAACTCGTGATTGGTTCCGGGTCATCGACGAGCTCGCCGAACTCGGCGCGAACTCGATTCAGTTCATCGGCGGAGAGCCGACATTGCATCCCGATTTACCGGAGTTCGTCGGCCGCGCACTCACCGCCGGACTCGAGGTCGAGGTGTTCAGCAATCTCGTGCACATCGGCCCACGCCTGTGGGACACCTTCTCCCGTCCAGGCGTGCGCCTGGCGACGAGCTACTACTCCGACACGGCGTCCCAGCACGAGGCCATCACCCGCCGGCTCGGCAGCCACGCCCGCACCCGCGCGAACATCGCCGAGGCCCTGAGCCGGGACATCCCGCTGCGCGCGGGCGTCATCGATGTCAGTTCCTCGGACCACATCGGCCGCCAGCGCACCCACGCCGCCCAAGCCGACCTGTCGTCGCTGGGTGTCGCGAATGTCGGCGTCGACCGGCTGCGTCGCGTCGGCCGCGGCGCAAACGCTTCACCCGGCCCTGACCAGCCCGGTTCGGATCAACCTGTCCCTGATCAGCTCTGCGGCCGCTGCGGCCACGGCGCCGTCGCCATCTCATCGTCCGGCGAAGTCTGGCCGTGCGTGTTCGCCCGCCGAATCCAGCTGGGCAATGTATTGGATACGACCCTGGCGACGATCCTGTCGACCGCCCAGCCGCCCTTGCCGGTCACCGCCGGCCCGTCGTGCTGGCCCCAGGGCGGCGGCTCCTGCGCCCCGAACGACGACCCACCCCGCCCCTAGACGCTCACGACCCGAGCGATCGCCTGCGCGCACTCGACCGCCTCGGCCTTCGCGGTGTCGACCTCGACGTCGTAACTCATCCCGCGATGCACCAGCTCGGCCTGCGCCTCGGCCATCCCGGCGACCCGATCACCACGGGCAAGCTCACGCCCAGCGGCGACGGCGGCGTCACACCGAACCCCGACCCACACCACGTCCAGCCCGTCCAGGGCCTTCTCCCACCGCCGCCGGGACTCGGTCCCGCCGAGGAACACGTCGTCCACGATCACCCGCGCCCCGGCGCGCACCATCGCCGCGACGCCGCCCATCCACGCGTCCTCCAGCAACCGGAACTCGGCCCCGACGCTGACCTCACCGTCGCCCGCGAACCCGATCCCCTCCGACCCGAGCCGCAACCGCGCGGGCATCACGTCGATCAACGTGTCGACCCCGATCGCCAGCCACGCCTCCGGCAACACGGCCTGCAGACACCGCGCGATCCCCGACTTGCCGGAGCTGGACCCACCGTTGAGAACGATCACCTGAGCACTCGACGACACGCTCCGACCGTACCCACGCGGCCGTGGCCCGCACCCCTCATTTCCCGCCGAACCGCCCGCCAACTGATATATCGCTCCCGCCCACCCGCATGCAAAAAACGTTTGCGGACGAAGTCAAAAGACTCATTGCAAAGGTCAACATCGGGGCGGCAGGGCTGCGACCAGCGCGAACAGGAAGGGGCGAACAGTCAGCGGCGCGCGGCGGCGGCCCGCCGTTCCTCCTGCAGCTCCCGCTGGTACCCGAGGAAGTCGACCTCCAGCGTGTGCCGTTTCGACTTCACGTACCGGCGCCGCAGCGTCTCCCGGTAGGAGGTGATCTCCGCCTTCATCTCGGGCACCGAGGGCAGCGCCCCGCGCCCCGAGATCAGGTCGGCGATCCACTCGGACTGCGCTTCTGCCAGCGGCATGATCGCTCCCAGCGGCTGGATCAGCCCGAGGAAGTAGAGCCCGGGATGCGCCGGATCCACGACCCGCCGGTACAGCGACACCTCGTTGTCCACGGACGTCACGGCGGGGAACTCGGCAGCGGAGAGGAACGGGAAGTCGACCTTGTACCCGGTGCAGTAGACGATCACGTCGACGTCCTCGCGGGATCCGTCCGCGAACACGACCCCGGATCCGTCCAGCCGCGTCAGGTTCGGCTTCACCGTGATGTCGCCGTGCCCGAGCCGGGTCAGCAGGTCGTCGGACACCGTCGGGTGCGCGGCGAGGATGCCGTGCGACGGTTCGGGCAGGCCGTAGTCGGAGAGCTTGCCGCGCGCCAGCCGCAGCATCGCCCGCACGGACAGCGCCTGCAGCCAGGCGGGCGCGAAACGGGCGAGCGGTGAGGTCGTCAGGTGATCGGTCGGCATGCCGAAGAGGTACTTGGGCATGATGTGCGCGCCTCGGCGCATCGCCAGAAACGTCCGCGCGGAGACGCGTGACGACTCGACCGCGATGTCGCAGGCGGAATTGCCGATGCCGAGAACCAGCACCTTCTTGTCCGCGAATCGTTCGGGCGTCTTGTAGAAGTGCGCGTGCATCTGTTCGCCGTCGAACGAGCCGGGAAACGCGGGCTCGGGCAGCCGCGGTGACCAGTGGTGCCCGTTCGCGACGATTACTGAACGATAGACACCCGAAATCTCGGAACCGGTATCGCGATCGCGCGTCGTGACGGAATAGCCACCGGGTGCGACGGAAACCGAGGTGACCTCGGTCCGGAACCGGATGCGGTCGCGGAACCCGTGGTGCTTCACGAAGTCGTCGAAGTACTCGGCGATCTGGAAGTGCGACGGATAGGCGGGCAGCCGCGCGGGCATCGGGAAGGACTTGAACTCCATCATCTGCCGCGAGGTGTTGATGTGGAGGGACCGATAGGCCGACGACATGCCGTTGTCGTTGAGGTAGCGCCAGTTGCCGCCGATCTCCGACCCGGTCTCGAAGCAGTCGAACTCGATGCCGCGGGCACCGAGCACCTGACATGCGGCGATGCCGGACGAGCCGGCACCGATGACGCACACGCGTTCCATGGCTCTGAATTATTTTCACGTTCAAAGCGCGTGTCAATCACCTGGACACGGTCATAAATCGGACGAAATTGTCAGACCTCGGCGCCATGATGCCCGCATGACAGACGCGATCGTGGCCGAAGGCCTGGTCAAACGCTACGGATCGGTCGTCGCGCTCGACGGCCTGGACCTCTCCGTGCCCGAGGGGACCATCACGGGACTGCTGGGTCCCAACGGCGCCGGCAAGACGACGGCGGTGCGCGTGTTCACCACGCTGCTCGAAGCCGACGCCGGATCGGCGCGCGTCGCCGGTCTCGACGTCCGCCGGAACGCGAACGAGCTCCGCACGAAGATCGGGCTTTCCGGTCAGTACGCGGCCGTCGACGACAACCTCACCGGGTTCGAGAACCTCGACATGGTCGGGCGTCTGTACCACCTCGGCCGCGCCAGAAGCCGGGAACGAGCCCGCGAACTGCTCGCCCGCTTCGACCTCGAGGACGCCGCCGACCGTCCGGTGAAGGGCTACTCCGGCGGTATGCGGCGCCGGCTCGACCTCGCGGGCGCGCTGGTCGCGAAGCCGACCGTGCTGTTCCTCGACGAACCGACCACGGGCCTCGACCCGCGCTCCAGGCTGGGCATGTGGGACGTGATCGAGGAACTGGTCAAGGGCGGCACGACCCTGCTGCTCACCACCCAGTATCTCGAAGAAGCCGACCGGCTCGCCGACCAGATCGCCGTGATCGACCACGGCAGAGTGATCGCCGAGGGCACCGCCGACCAACTCAAGGACCAGGTCGGCGGTGAGCGTCTCGAACTGTCAGTCGCCACGTCCACCGAACTCGGCAGCGCCGCGAGCGCGCTGGCCGGTCTCGCCGTCGGCCAGATCGAGTCCGACGACCGCCAGAACCACCTCACCGTGCCGGTCACGGGCGGGTCCTCGGTGCTGATGGAGGCGATCCGGCTGCTGGACGCCGAGTCGGTGAAGGTCCTCGACATCGGGTTGCGCAGGCCGACTCTCGACGACGTGTTCCTCGCTCTGACCGGTCATGTCGCGGACGATTCAGTGCAGGGGGAAGAGAAGTGAAGCTGTTGCAGGCGCTCGCGGACGGCGGAGTCGTCGCCAAGCGCAACCTGATCAAGATCAAGCGCGTGCCGGACCTGCTGGTGTTCTCCACCGCGGCGCCGATCATGTTCGTGCTGCTGTTCGCCTACGTGTTCGGCGGCTCGATCCAGATCCCCGGCATGGACTACCGCGAGTTCCTGATGGCGGGCATCTTCGCGCAGACCGTGCTGTTCGGCGCCACCATCACCGGCAGCGGCCTCGCCGAGGACATGACCAAGGGCATCATCGACAGGTTCCGCTCGCTGCCGATGGCGCGCTCGGCCGTCCTGGTCGGCCGCACGACGTCCGACCTGGTCAACAACGCGCTGGTCATCGTCATCATGATGATCACCGGCCTGATCGTCGGCTGGCGCATCCACTCGTCGCCGCTGGAGGCCCTCGCCGCGGTCGGGATCCTGCTGCTGTTCGCGTACGCGTTCTCGTGGGCGATGGCGTGGATCGGGCTGCTGGTGCGCAGTCCCGAGGTGTTCAACAACGCCAGCTTCATCTTCATCTTCCCGATCACCTACATCGCGAACACGTTCGTGCAGTCGGAGAACCTGCCGGCGGGCCTGCGGCACGTCGCCGAGTGGAACCCGGTCTCGGCCGTCACGCTGGCCGCCCGCGAACTGTTCGGCAACACCTCTCCCCTGCAGACGCCGCCGGACGTGTGGCCGCTGCAGCACCCGGTGCTCGCGTCGCTCGGCTGGGTGGTGGTGTTCCTGCTGATCTTCGTTCCGCTGGCCAACCACCAGTACAAGCGCGCCGTGGCCCGCTGAGCGAAACGGGTTCGTGAGCGCCGAAACTCCTTTGTCGAACGGGCGAAGCGCCACCTAACCTCGTGGCATGGCAGCAACTCTGGTCCGCGGTCAGAACGTGGACATTCGCATGTGGACTCGACCGGACGAGGTCGAGGAGTTCGCCATGCGGCAGCTGCAGAACATCTCCTCGCTGCCGTGGGCGTTCAAGCACATCGCGGTCATGCCCGACGTGCACTACGGCAAGGGCGCCACGGTGGGTTCGGTGATCGCGCTGCGCGACGCCGTCTCCCCCGCGGCCGTCGGCGTGGACATCGGCTGCGGCATGACCGCCGTGCGCACCTCGCTCACCGCCAACGACCTGCCGGAGACGCTGCGCGGGTTGCGGTCCCGCATGGAGGCCGTGGTCCCCGTCGGTTTCGGTCAGCACAAGGCGACCGCGTTCACCAAGAGGGACGCGTCCGACTGGGGCACGTTCTGGAGGAAGTTCGACGACCTCACGCCCGTCGTGAAGGCGCGCGCCGACAAGGCGCTGCACCAGATGGGCACGCTCGGGGGCGGCAACCACTTCCTGGAGGTCTGCCTGGACGGCGACCAGCGGGTGTGGGTCATGCTGCACTCCGGGTCGCGTGGCATCGGCAACGAGCTGGCGCAGCACCACATCGCGGTGGCGCGCACGCTCGCGCACAACGCCGAGCTGCCGGACCCGGACCTCGCCGTGTTCCTGTCGGGCACGCCCGAGATGGCGGCGTACCGTCACGACCTGTACTGGGCGCAGGACTACGCGCGACGCAACCGCGCGGTCATGCTGCGCCTGGTCTGCGACGTGCTGCGCGGCGAGTTCCCGCAGATCGCCTTCGAGGAGCCGATCTCGGCGCACCACAACTACGTTTCCGAGGAGAACCACTTCGGCGAGGACGTTCTGGTGACGCGCAAGGGTGCGATCCGCGCCGGACGTGGTGAGCTGGGCATCATCCCGGGTTCCATGGGCACCGGTTCGTACATCGTGCGCGGGCTCGGGAACCCCGACTCGTTCGAGTCGGCGTCGCACGGCGCCGGCCGCAGGATGTCGCGCAACAAGGCCCGCAAGACGTTCACGACGAAGGATCTCGCCGCCCAGACAAGTGGTGTCGAGTGCCGCAAGGACTCCGGCGTGGTGGACGAGATTCCGGGCGCCTACAAGGACATCGACACCGTGATGGCGAACCAGTCCGACCTGGTCGAGGTGGTCGCGAAGCTCAAGCAGGTGGTTTGTATCAAGGGTTGATGTTTCCCTTGTGGGTGAACGGGAAGCCTCCAGGACAGCAGAGTCTTTCTTGCCTGTCTTGGAGGTTTTTCCATGTCAACGGGCGCCATCATCGGCCTGGTGGTCGCGGTTCTAGTGGTGCTGGCGGTCCTCGCGTTCGTGCTGAGGCCCGCTATGCAGCGCAAGAAGCTGCGTGACCGCTTCGGCCCTGAATACGACCGCGCGGTCACGGACAGCGACAGCAGAACGGCCGCGGAGAAAGAGCTCGCCGAGCGGGAGCACCGCCACAGCGAGTTCGACCTGAAGCCGCTTTCCCAGACGGCACAGGAGAGTTACCGCCGGCACTGGGCGAACGTGCAGGCGAAGTTCGTCGACTCGCCGGAGAGCGCGATCGCCGACGCCGACCGGCTCGTGACCGATCTGATGGCCGAGCGCGGGTACCCCACCGAGGGTTACGAGGCGCAGCTGAGCGTTCTGTCCGTCGAGCACGCGCGGACCCTGGAGCACTACCGCACGGCGCACGACATCTCGGAGCGCCAGGAGATCGGCGAAGCGAACACCGAGGACCTGCGCACGGCGATGGTCCACTACCGCGAACTCTTCACGGATCTGCTCGAACACGGCGCCGAGCCGCGCAAGGACAGGGAAACCGTGCGGAAGGAGAAGACTGATGTCTGAGGCACCGACTCACGCCGCTGGGGTTCCCACTCCGGCTCGCCCGCAGCAGGGCGAGCGCACCCCGCAGCAGACGCAGCGCACCGATGCGGAACGCACTGACGCGCAACGGACTGAGGCCCAGCGCACCGAGGCGCAGCGGACCGAGGGCCAGCGCACCGACGCGAACCGGACCGAAGCGCAGCGCACTGAGGCGCAGCGGACCGAGGGCCAGCGCACTGACACGAACCAGACCGAAGCGCAGCGCACTGACGCCCAGTGGACCGAGGCCCTGCGGACCGACGCGAACCGGACCGAGGCTCAGCGGACCGAGCACCAGCGCACCGAGGCGCAGCGCACCGAGCGCGGCGAGCAGCACCGCACCGAGCAGCAGCCCACCGGGTCACAGCGCGCCGACCAGCAGCGCACCGACCAGAAGCTGTCCAGCAAGCTCGAAGAAGAGTGGCAGTCGGTGCAGTACGACTTCGTCGACGACCCGAAGGCCGCCGTCCGCAAGGCCGACGACCTCGTGAGCCGCGCGCTCGAGGAGCTCAACACCCGGCACCGCTCCCTCACCAAGCAGCTCGAGGGAAACGGTGATCCACAGACCGAGGACCTGCGACTGGCTCTCCACCGCTATCGGGAATTGTTCAAGTCGCTGGTCGCCGTCAAATAAGTGCTGGAAGCCCCGGCGCCGTGGCCGTAACAGGTGGCGGCGCCGGCAGGCATGTCCGGACCTCATGCCGAGACTCAGCTGGGCAGTTCGCGGATCTCCATCTCGAGCACGTCGATCTCGTCGCTGATCGCCTCGTCGAGCATGTCGTCCAGCAGCTTGCGGCACTCCGCCGATCCGCAACGGGGAAGTCCCGCGCCGAATCGCGGCACCTGCTCCCACCACACCGCCGGGTTGTTCCAGAACGACCCGGAACCCTGGTCGACACCTTCGAGGCAACGCAGCCTCTGGTCACTCGCCGGAAGGGCTCGCACGAACTCGATGAACAACGCGAGTGCGTCGGGATTGCTCACCGGGACCGCGCCGTAGCCGCGCAGGCAATCCTCGAGTTCTGCGAGGAACTCCGCCTTGAAGGACACGGCACACCCCCGCTCCTCCGCACCGTTGCGGACGTCCTGAAGTTCGTACCGTCAACAGTACCTCCGCGACTTGAGCGGGAAACGAGTGCGAACGGGCGGTATCTTCCTGCGCCCGCACGGGGTGCGGTGACCCGCAGTCACTTCACCTGACGGTCATGTTCCCTCGTGGGACACGTAGCGGGACACCAGGAAACCGTTGTCCAGCTTGACGATCTGGCCCACGACCAGCTTGTCGGCCGGGTCGGCTCCGGACGTGCCGCTCGCACCGGTCCGGTCGAACGTCAGCCTCCCGGACGCGCCCGGGAAGTCACGCAAAGTGCGCAGCCTTTCGTAGAGGTCTTCTCGTGACGCCCCAACGGACGTCTGCCGCGCGACAACGCTGACGGCGTCATAGGCGAGCAGAACATGTCCGTTGGGGCCCGAAAGGAATGCCCTGCGGGCGTGCTTCTTCTGGGCGGCCTCGTACGTGGTGAAGAACTGTTGCGTCGGCTGGGGAATCGGCTCGCGACCCGGCGTCCACGCGAACGTCGTGAAGTAGAGCCGGCCGTCGGCGAATCGTTTGATGTCTTCCAGATCCGTGAAGTTCGTCGTCTCGAGCTGCGTCAGGTCGTCGCCGCCGAACACCACCGGGTCGGTGCAGTTGCTGTGACTCAGCTCGGTCAGCAGCCCGCCGACCTCCGCGGTGCGGCCCGTGTAGAGGATGAGCGGGTTCGGGGCCTTTTCGCAGATGTCCGTCACCACCTGCCCCAGCTGGGTGGTGACCGCGTTGGCCGTCTCGTCGTAGTCGTGGCGTTCGGGCTTGAGCGCGGCCTCGAACTTCTCGGCGAGATCCGAGCTGTACTCGTCTCCTGGGCTGCGCACGAGGTGCAACGGGCGGCCGCGCAACGCTTCGGTCCGTTCGATGATGCGGGCGGCGACCTGCGCCTGACGGTCGTTGGCCGGCGCGACGCGGAAGAAGTAGGGCTTCTGGCTGAAGTTCGTCGACGACAACGACGACCCGATCATCGGGATGCCGGTCGGCCGTTCCTTCGACGGGCCCAGCACGGCGAGCGCCGACTGGGTGGTCTCGCGGCTCTGCCCGAGACCGGTCACGGCGATCACCGACGGGTCACGTTCGGCGTAGGCGCGGATCTGCCCGGCGACGTTCTCCGCGTACTTGGACTCGCCGCCGAAGTTCGCGAGAACCAGGCGCACCAACGGATTGCGGCCGAGCCCGTCGAGCTGGTTCCAGTCGCGCTGGGCGAGGTAGGCGCCGCGCAGTTCGTTCACGCCCGCGGACAGGTCCCTCTTCACCCGCTCACTGGAACTGAGCATGGTGGCGACGACGATCGTGACGACGCTGCGGTCCTTCACCTTGGTGACGCGGTCGTTCTCCTCCGCGATGAGCTTCGCGAGCTCCTCCACCTCGGCGTCGTCGTTGTTCTGCGTCGCCGGGTCACCGTAGGCGAACCTGCCTGGTTTCTCGCTCAGGCCAACGCATTGCACTCCATCCATTTTGGACAGGCGCGTGCGGTCGCCGCTGAGGTCCGCGACGAGTTCATCGGGTTCGAGAATGCCGTAGCGCAAGCAGTTGTTGCTGCTTTGCACGTAGAAAGCCGCGCCGTACAAGGCAAGCAGCACGACGACGAGGTAGGCGGTCACGCGGCGCACCGAGTTGCGACCCGGCCAGCGCCGCGGATACGGGAACCTGCCGACCGTGGACTGGCGCGGCAACGACACCGGCGGCGACGCGGGCGTGTTGTGTTCCAGGGCGCGTTTCGTCGCGCGGTAGGCGGTCAGGCGTTCCTCGGCGCCGTCGAGTTCCTGGTGGGTGCGCAGAACCCGGTCGTACATCTCGACGGTCGGGCGTGCGGTCCGGCTGCGGGAGCGCAGTTCCCAGGTCGCGATGACCGCGTCCTCCAGCAGTCCCGTCTCCGGGCGCACCACGCTGTCGTAGCGGCGGTGCAGGTTGCGTTTGGTGCCGGTTCTCATCCGCTCCCACCACGTGCGCGGCTCCTCGTCGAACTCCGGTTCGCCTTCGCCGGGCGGCATCGGGGCCTCGGCGACGGCGGCGAGCTCGGCGATCCAGCGGTCGCTGCGTTCGTCGACGTGCGGACGCAGGCGATGCGCGACGAGGTGGACTTGGCCGAGTGCGAGCGCGTGGTAGAGCGCGTCCTCGCGTTGCCCGAGGCCGTCGTAGCGGTCCTTCAGCAACCGGTGGACGTTCGCGTGCGAGAACGGCTGGTCCGCCGGAACGTCGCGGAGCCTGCGCGCGAGGAGGTCGCGCAACAGCGGGTGCAGGACGAAGTTGTCGCCCTCCTGGCCGACGAAGCTGAGCTGTGCCAGCAAAGCCCGCATGTTCTCGGCCGACCACGACGGCGGCAGCAGCGCGCGGATCACGTGCCGATCGAGCACGCGCGGGGCGGCGAGACGGGCGAAGATCTCACGCGCCGCCTCGCGTTCCGGCATCTCCTCGGTGCCCGGAATGCGTTGGAAGAAGCGGAGAAGCAGGTAGTCGCCGACGGTGGCGTCCTGGAACGTCGTGGTCTCGTCGACCGGCAGCCGTTCGTCGAACACCGACCGCACCGACGGCAGCACCTGGTCTCGTGCGAACACGAACTGCACGAGCTGGATGGCGAGCCGCACAGCCAGCGGGTGGCCGTGCGTGACCTCCTGCAGCTCTTCCACGAGCGCCTCGGACTCGACCGTGCTGTTGCGGGTGCGGTTCCACTCGGCGAGGAACTGCCGCGTCTGCGCCAGGGTGAAGGGTTCCAGGCGCACCGGCTTGAAGACCGCCGAGTCGGCCAGTGCGGGCGCGGACTGCTTGGTGGCGATCACGAGCAGCGGCACGTGCGGTTCCTTCGCGCGACGCTCGGCGAGCAGGCTCAGGAAGTCGGTCGCCCGCGCGGCGGGGCGTGGCCGTTTCGGGGCAGGTAGGAGTCGATGCCGTCGAGCAGGTCGGCGCCGTCGAGCAGCAGCAGGCTGTTCATCCCGCGGTAGCGGCGGAACCGGTAGGCGGCCGTGATGTCGGCGAGGAAGGCGGCGACGAGCAGCCGGTCGATCTCCAGCGTGTCACCGGAGCGGTGAAGGCTCCACGTGTGCACGAGTGCGGCGTCGAACTTCAAGCTGTGTCTGCTTTTGGGCCCGGACTTCAGTTCCTGTCCGACGTAGTTCTCGAACCAGCGCAACGCACTCGCGACCCGAGGCCCGCCCAGCAGCCAGCGCAACGGCCGCGGCGCGACGACCGCGAGCCCGATGAGCCACAACAGCAACGGCCGCAACACCTTGCCCAGGCCCTGGGCCGGCGGCAGCATCTCGACGACCTCGGCGGCGTCGGCCACCGCGACGAGACGGGTCATCTGCTTGGCGGCGAGCTCACGGGCGCGGTGGTGCGGATCGTCCGCGGGCTCCGTGTACAGCGCGAGCCGGGCGAGGTCGTAGCGCGGCAACCGCATGCGGCCGAACTCGGCGTGCCGGTAGGAGCGCAGCTGCTCGGCGGCGACGTCGAGGATGTCCTTGCAGGAACGGGATCCGGCCTTGTCGAGGTCGACCTTGGCGGTCGGCGCGTCGCGATAGCGCCGGCGGACGTGGTCGAGCAACGACGTCTTGCCGCTGCCGCCGGGACCGAACGCGACGATCACCGGCAGGGGGTGTTTCGCGCGGCGTTCCACCAGGGACTCCACCAACGCGGTGATGTCGTCCCTGCCGACGAGCCCGATCTCCGGTTCCAGCGCCATGATCCTCAGACGCTTCGGAGGCCGATCCTGTTCCGTTCCGAATGAACCGGCTAGCGGTCCGCGTGCAGCCTGGCCACGAAGCTGAACCGATCACCCCGGTAGAGCGACCGGGCGCGTTCGATCGGGTGGCCGTCGACGTCGTAGGAGACGCGGTGCAGCAGCAACATGGGCAGCGCCGGGTTCGTGCCGATCAGCAACGCCTCGCGGGGCGTGGCGAGCACCGTCTCGACGCGTTCCTCGGCCTCGGCGAAACGAACGCCGAGCCGTTCGGTGAGGCACGCGTAGAGCGAGCCCGCGGGGTCGAGCTTCTCCAGCAGGTCCGGGAAGCGGCCGAGGCTCAGGTACGTCGACTCGAGGCCGATGCGTTCGTCGTCGGCGAGCAGGACGCGCTCGAGGTGCACGATCGGGTCGCCCGGTTCGAGCATCAGGTCGCGGGCCAGGCCCTCGTCGGCGCCGAGCTCCTCGACCGTGATGACCGTGCGGTTCGGCTCGACGCCCTGACGGCGCATGCCCTCGGTGTAGCTGACCAGGGACAACGGCTGGACGAGCTTGGGCGGCGCGACGAACGTGCCACTGCCCTGGCGGCGGATGAGCTTGCCTTCGAGCACGAGTTCGCTGACGGCCTGCCGCAGCGTGACGCGCGAGACGGAGAACCGTTCGGCGAGTTCACGTTCGGAGGGTAGGACGGTGCCTTCGCCGAGGTTCTCGACGAGGTCGAACAGCTCGGCCTTGACCGCGTAGTAGCGCGGGACTCTGCCGTGTTCGGGAATGCCCGCGCGAACGGGTCGATCAGCGCGGTGCGGCGGGACGCGGTTCACGTGGCGTGAGCCTACGTGACGCCCCGTGTGATCAGGGGGCCAGCTTCGGCGGGTCGGGAATCTTGTAGCCGGAAGATCCGATGTTGACCTCGAGCGACTTGCGCCAGGCACCCGTGTCGATCATCTTCTGCATCGCGGCCTGGACCTTGGTCTTGCTGGCGGGGTCGTCGCGGTGCAGGCCGACGCCGTACTCCTCCTTGCTGAACGGGTCGCCGACGACCCGCAGGAGCTCCGGGTTCTGGGCGGCGTAGCCCGCGAGCAGCACGTCGTCGGTGGTGACGGCGTCGACGTTCTCCGCGAGCAGCGCCGTGACGCAGTCGCTGAACTTGGCGTACTCGACCATCTTCACGTCCTTGGCGAACTGGTCGCGGACGTACTCGGCCGAGGTCGAGCCGGCGGTGGAACACAGGCGCAAGGTGGCGTTGAGCGACTTGGGGCCCTCGATGCGGTTCTCGTTCATGCGCACCAGCAGGTCCTGGCCGGCGACGAAGTACGGGCCGACGAAGTCGACGATCTGCTTGCGCTTGTCCGTGATCGAGTAGGTGGAGACGACCATGTCGGCCTCACCGCTGGTCAGCAGCGTCTCCCGGTTGCCGGGCTGCGCTTCCTTCCAGGTGATGTTCTCCTCTTTGACGCCCAGCTCGTTCGCGATGTACTTGGCGACGTCGACGTCGAACCCGCGGTAGCTGCCGTCCAGCCTGCGGATCGACAGTCCCGGCTGGTCGTACGACACGGCGATGACCATGCGGTCGCTCGAACCGACCTTGCTGGCCATGCCGGAACCGCCGCCACCCGCGCACGAGGCGAGCAGGAGCACGGCCGCACATGTTGCCGCGACCAGGCGGAGAAGTGCTCTCGGCGTCATTCGTCCCTCTTACAGCGGTTGTCTATCCACTACAGCGTTATTCCACGGGCATGCGCCTGCGCACCTGCTTCGGCGCTGCTGGGCGATGCCGGGAAACCTAAGCGGCGAACCGACGCATGTCCATACCTCGACGCGAATGGAAACAACGGAATCGGTGCGGTAACAGTTCAGTCCGGAGCCGGTGCCGCAGTCAGCGCAGGCGACGCGGACCGGCGTCGTGCAGGGACGGAGGCGGTCCGATGACGATTCGCGCACTGCTCACGAAAGCCCCTGCGGCAGAAGCAAGAACGGGCTCGAGCTTCAGGGAACGCACCTCCGGAAGGTCCTCGGCCAGTGCGGCCAAACGGAGTACCAAATCCTGAAGTGCTTTCAGGTCCGCGGGTTCGTCGCCGCGGTAGCCGGTCAGCAACGGCGCTGCTTTCGGTGCGGCAACGAGTTCCGCCGCGTCGGTGTCGGTGAGTGGTACCGCCCGGTAGGCCCGGTCGCCGAGGAGGTCACTGACCAGACCCGACAGTCCGAACCAGACCAGCGTGCCGAAGCTCGGGTCGTCCTGCAGGCCCAGCACGCAGCTGACTCCCTTGGGCGCCATGCGTTGCACGTACACGCCCGGTTTGCCGGAGAGTTCGGCGAGGTCCTGGTAGGCCCCGGTGACCGATTCGGCGTGGGCGATGTCGAGCCGGACGCCGACGAGATCCGTGCGGTGGCGCAGGCGTTCGCTGGTGGCCTTCATCGCGACCGGGTAGCCGAGTTCGTCGGCCGCTTGCACGGCTTCCTCGGCGCTGTGGGCGATGCGGAACGGAACGACGTTGATGCCGTAGCACTCCAGCAGTTCGACGGCCTTGCGGTCGTCGAGGCGGAGTTCGGACCGCGGGCTGTCCACAATGGATCGCGCCTTGTCGGCGTCGATGCCGTCGGGTCGCACGAAGGTGCCCTGCGGCGCGGCACGCCAGCGGGCGTAGCGGACGGCGCGGGCCAGGGAGAGCACGGCGCGTTCGGGACTGGCGTAGCTGGGGATCGACCCCTTGCCGGGCATCTTGAGCTCGTCGGGGATGCCCTCGACCGCCAGGAACGTGGAGACGATCGGTTTCGTGCGGTGCGCGGACTCCTTGATCGCACGCGCGTAGGCGGCGCCGGGGACCGCGATCGGCGGCACGAACACGACCACGAGCGCGTCGGTGTCGGCGCGGTCCAGGGCCTCCTTGACGGCCTTCGCGAACTCTTCGGGGGTGGCCTGGGCGCCGACGTCGACGGGGTCGCCCGCGAGGTCGAGGTCCTGGGCGAGCAGCGTGTCGGCGGCGAGCAGGCCGATCGCGGTGGAGTTGCCGACGACGGCGACGCGCTTGCCCTTGGGCAGCGGCTGGTGGGCCAGCAGGAGCGCGGTGTCGAACAGCTGGGCCAGCGAGTCGACCCGGATCACGCCGGCCTGCTCGAACAAGGCCTGGACGCTCGCCTCGTCGACCTTCGCGGCGGTGGCGGCGAGGCCGGGGACGACGGCGTGCCGGCCGGACTTCACCGCGACGATGGGCTTGGTGCGGCCGAGTCGGCGGGCGAGCCTCGCGAACTTGCGCGGGTTGCCGAACGACTCCAGGTAGAGCAGGACGACGTCGGTGGCGGGGTCGGTCTCCCAGTACTGCAGCATGTCGTTGCCGGAGACGTCGGCGCGGTTGCCTGCCGAGACGAACGTGGACAGACCGAGGCCCCAACCGGCGGCGTTGGCGAGGATGGCCGTGCCGAGGGCGCCGGACTGGCAGAAGAAGCCCGCGCGGCCCCGTTGCGGCAGCTTCGGGGCGAGGCTCGCGTTGAGGCGGACCTTGGGGTCGAGGTTGATCACGCCGAGCGCGTTGGGGCCGACGACGCGCATGCCGTGCGCTCTCGCCTCCCCCGCGAGCCTGCGTTCGGCCGACAGCCCGTCCGGTCCCGTCTCGCCGTAGCCCGAACTGACGACGACGAGCGCCTTCACGCCCTTGGCGAGGCATCCGTCCATGACCTCGTCGACGCTGGCCGCGGGGACGGCGACGACGGCGAGGTCGACGTCGTCGGGGATGTCGAGCACGGTTGGATAGGCCCGGACGCCCCGCACGGCGCGATGCTCGGCGTTGACGGGGTAGACGGGCCCGTTGAAGTCGGCTTCGAGGAGGTTCTTGAGGACCGCGTGCCCGATCTTGGTCGGATCGGTGGACGCGCCGATGACCGCGACGCTGCGCGGGTGCAGCAGGTTGTGCACGCTGCGGGCCTCGGCGGCCTGCTCGCGGGCCCTGGCGACGGCGACGGACTCGTCGGTGGGGTCGATCGCGAACTCCAGGTGCAGCACGCCCTCCTCGAACGCCCTGCTGACCTGGTAGCCGGCGTCGCGGAACACCCGGACCATCTGCCCGTTCTCCGCGAGCACCTCGGCCTCGAACCGCTCCAGCCCGACCTCCCTGGCCGCGGCGGCGAGGTGTTCGAGCAGGATGCTGCCCAGCCCGCGGCCCTGGTGCCCGTCCTCGACGACGAACGCCACCTCGGCGCTGTCTCCCCGATGGCCGTCACCGCGCAGCCGGTCGAACCGGCCGACGGCGACGATGTCGTCGCCCAGGAGCGCGATGAGCGCGACGCGGTCGTGGTGGTCGACGGTGCTGAACCGGTCGAGGTCGCGCTGCGGGATCCGCGGGTACGGCCCGAAGTAGCGGAAGTACCGCGTCCGCTCGGACAGCCTGCCGTGGAACTCCCGCAGCTTCTCGCCGTCGTCGGGCGTGATCGGCCGCAGGTGGACGGTGCCGCCGTCGCTGAGGACGACGTCCGCCTCCCAGTCCCGCGGGAAGTCGAACGGATCCCTGCCGATGTCTCTGGCGCTGTCCGGCACTGGTGTCAGTCCCTGGGGTCGTCGGGATCAAGTCCGTGCAGGGGGAACACCGCGCGACGGGTCTCGCGGATCGCCTTGTCCACCGGCTCCTCCGCGTCCCCACCCCACGGCTGGTGCCCAGGGTCGCACCCATCGGTCATCGACGCAGGCAAAGGCCACTCGGGCGCGATCCGTGTCGCGTGCGCCACCCAGTCCGCCGGCAACGGCCGGTTCGGGTCGACGTCGCGGTCCATGACCGTGGCCAGCAGGTGCGTCCACGAGCGCGGCACCACCCTGAGCAGCTCGTACCCACCACCACCGAGCGCGAGCCACTTGAACCCGTGTTCGTTCACCAGGTCCCGGAACGCCTGGTAGATCGCCCGATGCCCGTCCACGCTCAACGACAGGTCCGCGAGCGGATCCTCCTTGTGCGTGTCGACACCGCACTGCGTCACCAGCACCTGCGGCCGGAACGCCCGCAACAACGAGGGCACCGTCGCGTGGAACGCCCGCATCCAGCCGCCGTCCCGCGTCCCCGCGGGCAACGGCACGTTGACCGCGCTCCCCTCGGCCCCAGCACCCCCGACCTCACCGGCCCACCCGGTACCGGGCCACAGGCTCATCGGATGCTGGTGCAACGAGACCGTCAGCACCCGCGGGTCGTCCCAGAACGCCGTCTGCACCCCGTCCCCGTGATGCACGTCGACATCAACGTAGGCAATGCGCTCAACCCCGCTGCGCAACAGCCACTCGATCGCCACCGCGCAGTCGTTGTACACGCAGAACCCGGCCGCGCTGTCCGGCATCGCGTGGTGCAACCCGCCCGCGATGTTGACCGCACGATCCGCCTCACCCGACGCGATGGCCCGAGCCGCCGCCAGCGACCCGCCCACGACCAACGCCGAAGCCTCGTGCATCCGCTCGAACACGGGATTGTCCGGCGTCCCCAGCCCGTGCCCGACGTCCCATCCGGCGGTAGGCGCCGCCTGCACAGCGCTCAGATAGCCGGGCTTGTGCACCAGTTCGATCTCTTCGTCGCTGGCCGGCTCGGGCACCCGCAGCTCAACGTCGTCCAGCACGCCGAGCGCCGTGGCGAGCCGGACGGTCAGGTCGAGCCGAACCGGATTCAGGGGATGGTCGCCACCGAGGTCGTACCCGAGGAAGGACCTGTCCCAGACAACCGCGGCTGGCTTACCCATGCCCAGCAACTTACAGTCGCGTCTTTGCGGCGCACCTTTCCGGCGCACCAGCCGGAACCGATCTCACCGAACAGGGGTCAGAGGCGACATGCACCTGCGACCAGCGGCCGTCCTCCTAGCACTGGGCCTGACCCTCACCGCCGTCACCGGCTGCGCCGAACAGGTCAAGGGCTCGGCGGCAGCCGACCCGAAAGCGGTCCAGGAACCCGCCGACCCCACCACGACCACGAAGAAACCGACCGCCAGCACCCCGGCCTCCAAGCCGGCGGACCCCACCGCCCCGAAACAGGGCGACGTGAAGATCACCACCAAGAAGAAGGCCGCCGGCCTGGAAACCTGCGGTGTCCTCAAGGCGGCGGACATCGAGGCCGCCACCGGCGGCAAGTCCTCGGCGGACGGCGGCTGCATCCACACCACCACCGGCCCGTCCACCGTCATCACCCAGATGGTCACGGTCCCCGAGGTGGCGGACCAGGAGGGCGAGAAGAAGCAGATCGAGATCGGCGGCAACACCGCATGGCAGGTCAGCGCCTCCAAGGAGGACTGCCAGGTCACCGTCATGCTGACCGACGACCCGAACGCCATCACCTCGGCCTTCTCGGTGAGCGTCCTGGCGATCGAGGAACTGGACACCTGCGCCGCGGCTCTGAAACTCGCCACCGAGGGCTTCAACCGCATCCCCAACGCCTAGCCAGCCGCCCCACACTCCGACGGGCAGCGTCAGCCGCCGGTCGCGACCTCCCGGTCCAACGCACACCAGTTGGACCACGACCCTGCGTACAGCGCCGCCGGCTTCTCGCCCGACGTGATCCCCGCGACCTCCAGCGCGAGCACCACGGACGACGCGGTGACACCCGACCCGCAGTAAGCGCCGACAGCCACACCACCCGACACCCCGAGCCCGGCGAACCGCGCGGCCAACTCCTCCGGCCCGAGCCACCGCCCGTCCTCTCCGACATGCCCGGTAGTCGGAGCGTTGAGCGCCCCCGGAACATGCCCGGCCTTGGGATCGACCGGCTCGGTCTCCCCGCGATACCGAGCAGCCGCCCGCGCGTCGAGCAGCACACCCTCCTGAGCGAGCGCCGCAGCCTCGTCCGCGTCCAGCACGGGCATCTGCCCAGGCCGCACCACCACATCACCGGCGGCATCACCCGTCAGGACGGCCGGCACGTCGGCGGTCATCGGCAGCCCGGCGGCCTCCCAGGCGGCGAACCCACCGTCCAGCACCGCGACCTCACCGAACCCGGCCCACCGCAGCAGCCACCACACCCGCGCGGCGACCGACCCGTCCCCACCGTCGTAAGCCACGACCTGAGCACCCTCGCGAACGCCCGCGCCGCGCAGCACCTCCTGCAACCGCTCCGGATCCGGCAGCGGATGCCGGCCCCCGATCCCCGGCGAAGCGGACAGCTCGGTGTCCAGATCCACGTACACCGCGCCAGGCACGTGGCTGACCTCGTAGTCTTGGCGTCCGGGTGGTCCGCCGAGACGCCACCGCACGTCCAGCACGACGGTGGCCGAACGCGCACTCAGCGCATCGGCGAGGGCCTCAGGAGTGATCAAGGGATGCACGGCTCACATCCTGCACCCGCGCGGACACCTGTGTCCCCCGGCACGACTACCATTGACACCATACGAAGGGGAGCGGGTGTGAACGACCTCATCGACACCACGGAGATGTATCTCCGCACGATCTACGAGCTCGAAGAAGAGGGCGTGGTGCCACTGCGCGCCCGCATCGCCGAGCGCCTCGGCCAAAGTGGACCGACGGTGAGCCAGACCGTCGGCCGCATGGAACGGGACGGCTTGGTCATCGTGGCGGAGGACCGCCACCTCGAGCTCACCGAGCAGGGCCGCAACCTCGCGATCGCCGTCATGCGCAAGCACCGGCTCGCCGAGCGCCTCCTCGTGGACATCATCGGGCTCGAGTGGGAGCACGTGCACAGCGAGGCATGCCGCTGGGAGCACGTGATGAGCGAGGCGGTCGAGCGCAAGCTCATCAAGCTCCTCGGCAACCCCACCACCTCGCCCTACGGCAACCCGATCCCCGGCCTCGACAAGCTGGGCGACGGCGAGCCCGCCCCGCCCGCCGAGGCGGACCTGGTGCGCGTGGACGAGGTGGCCCGCCGCGGCGGCGGGCGCGTCGAGGTGCGCCGCATCGCGGAGCACGTCCAGCTCGACCCGGACCTCATGGCCGAACTGAAGTCCGCCGGCGTCGTGCCGGGCGGCACCGTGGAGGTCGAGGCGCTCGGTGGCGCCAAGGTCATCCAGGTGCGCGGCAACGGCACCACGGCAGAACTCGACCCCGCGGTCGCCCACGCCGTCATGGTGCTCGCCCGGTGACCCAGGCGACGACACCGGCGGAGAAGGCGGCCGAGGCGTTCCAGCGCCTGCACGGACGCGCGCCCGAGGGAGTCTGGTCGGCCCCGGGCCGCGTCAACCTCATCGGCGAGCACACCGACTACAACGACGGCTACGTGCTGCCGTTCGCGTTGCCCCACCGCATCGCGGTGGCGGCGTCGCCCCGTGCCGACGGCGTCATGACCGTCAGCACGATGGGCGACGACGGCGGGCTGCAGGAAGCGGACCCGGTCGTGGTCGCCGACCTAGTCCCCGGCACCGTCAAGGGGTGGGCCGCGTACCCCGGTGGCGTCGCCTGGGCCCTGCGCGAGCAGGGGATCGCCGTCACCGGCGGGGCGGACCTCGTCATCGCGGGCGACGTGCCCGCGGGGGCCGGTCTCTCCTCCTCGCACGCCCTGGAGTGCGCTGTCGCGCTCGCGCTGCTCGGCCTCGCCGGCGTCGACGCCGAGCGGGCGGACATCGCGCGCTGGGTGCAGCGCTCCGAGAACGACTTCGTGGGCGCGCCGACCGGCATCCTCGACCAGACGGCATCGCTGTGCTGCATCGAAGCGCACGCCCTGTTTTACGACGTGCGCTCCGGCAAGCCTGAACAGGTCGCGTTCGACGCGGCTGCCAGCGGGCTCGAGGTGCTCGTCATCGACACCCGCGCCAGCCACGCCCTCGTCGACGGCGGCTACGGCGCACGGCGGGCAGGCTGTGAACGCGCGGCCGGCATCCTCGGTGTCCCCGCGCTGCGCGACGTCGACATCGCCGAGCTCGACCAGACGCTCGTCCGGCTGCCCGAAGAGCTGCGTCCGCTGGTGCGGCACGTCGTGACCGAGAACGACAGGGTCCTGCGCACCGTCGAACTGCTCCGCAACGGCAGGCTCGCCGACGTCGGCCCCCTCCTCTCGGGTTCCCACGCGAGCCTCCGGGACGACTACCGGGTCTCGTGCCTCGAGCTCGACGTCGCCGTCGACTCCGCGATGGCGGCGGGCGCCCTGGGCGCCCGGATGGTCGGCGGCGGTTTCGGTGGCTCGGCCATCGCCCTCGTACCCGTCGAACGGCACGACGAGGTCGAGCGGTCCGTGCTCGCCGGCTTCGCCTCGCGCTCGCTCACGCGGCCGAGGCTCTTCACGGCGGTTCCGTCCGCGGGCGCGGGCAGGGACCGGTAGCCAAGAACGATCTTGACCAGGAATGCGAGGACTGTGGTGAAGCTGCTCGTCACGGGCGGGGCCGGATACGTCGGCAGCGTGTGCGCCGCCAGGCTGCTCGAAGCCGGACACGAGGTTGTCGTCCTCGACGACCTCTCGACCGGCCACGAGGACGCCGTCCCTGCGGGAGCGCGCTTCATCAAGGGCGACATCGCCGAGGTGATCGGCGATGTCCTCGCAGAAGGGTTCGACGGAGTTCTGCACTTCGCGGCGAAGTCCCTCGTCGGCGAGTCCATGCAGGACCCCGGCAAGTACTGGACGGGCAACGTCCTGACGGCGATTCGTCTGCTCGACGCGATGAAGGATCACGGCACGCCGAAGCTCGTCTTCTCCTCTACTGCCGCGACGTACGGCGAGCCGCGGGAGGTGCCGATCCCCGAGACCGCGCCCACCGCGCCCACCAACACCTACGGCGCCACCAAGCTGGCCATCGACCACGCGATCACGTCGTACGCGGCCGCGCACGGCCTGGCGGCGACGAGCCTGCGGTACTTCAACGTCGCCGGCGCCTACGGCAGCATCGGCGAGCGGCACGCGACCGAGACCCACCTGATCCCGCTCGTGCTTCAGGTCGCGCTCGGGCAGCGTGAGCACATCTCGATCTACGGCGAGGACTGGCCCACCGAGGACGGCACCTGCGTCCGCGACTACATCCACGTCACGGACCTCGCGGACGCCCACCTCCTCGCGCTGGAGAGCGCGACCGCTGGCGAGCACCGGATCTACAACCTGGGCAACGGCACCGGCTTCTCGGTCAAGCAGGTCATCGACACCTGCCGCGAGGTCACCGGCCACCCGATCCCCGCCGTCGTCGCCCCGCGGCGCGCCGGCGACCCGGCCGTCCTCGTCGCCTCCGCCGAGCGGGCCCGCACCGACCTCGGCTGGAAGCCCGAGCGCGCGGACATCACCGGCATCGTCCGCGACGCGTGGGAGTTCACCCGCGCCCGTCACGAGGCCTGAGCCGGGATGACCGACTTCGCCTCCTTCGAGAGCTACAACGCCACCCCGCGGCTCGCGTCGCTCGCGCTGTCCCCGGACGGCACCCGACTCGTCACGGTCGTGTCGACGCTCGCACCGGACGGCAAAACGTGGCAGGGCTCCCTCTGGGAGGTCGACCCCACCGGCGAGCGGGAAGCCGTCCGGCTCACCCGTTCCGCCAAGGGCGACTCCTCCCCCGTGTTCGCCCCGGACGGTTCGCTGCTGTTCCTGTCGGCCCGTCCGGACCCGCTCGCGAAGCCGGGCGAGGCCAAGGACAAGAAGGCGCTGTGGCGGCTTCCGGTCCGCGGTGAGGCCGCCGAGGTGCTGCGTCCCGGAGGCGGAGTCGGTCAGGTGCGCGCCGCCGGCGAGACAGTGCTGTTCACGTCGTCGGCGTACCGCTTCACGGAGTTCGGCGACGGCGACAACGCCAAGCGCAAGGCCCGCGAGGACGCCGGCGTGACAGCGATCCTGCACGAGTCGTACCCGATCAGGTACTGGGACGCGGACCTCGGTCCTGCCTACCCCCGCCTGTTCGCGGCTCCTGTCGCGGACGTCAGCGCCGAGAAGGTCTCCCCCCTCAGCGAAGACTCCGAAAGCCGGCTCAGCGACGAGGACGTCGCGCTCAGTCCGGACGGGAAGCTGGCCGTTCACGGCCACGCCGTGGACGTCAGCGCCGCCTACGGCCGCAGGATCGAGCTTCGGGTCGTGGCCACGAGCGGTGGCGCGTCTCGCGTCATCGCCTCCGAGGACGGTTTCTCCTTCCACAGCCCCACGTTCACGCCGGACTCCGCCGCCGTGATCGCAATCCGGTTCCGCGAGTCCACTCCGGACTCCCCGTACCGGCGCGACCTGGTGCGCATCGATCTGGCGGACGGCTCGATCACGCCACTGGCGCCCGATTTCCAGGAGGAACCGGACCACCCTGTGGTGAGCCCGGACGGGTCGGCGGTCTTCTTCACGGCGAGCCACCTCGGGCACCAGCCGCTGTGGCGGCTGGACCTGGCGAGCGGCGAGATCACGAAGCTGACGGTCTCCGGTTACTACAGCGATCTGATCGTGAGCCCGGACAGCAAGACGCTGTACGCGTTGCGCAACTCCGTGGACCATCCGCCGCAGCCCGTGCGGTTCGCCGCCACCGGGGCCGACCAGGATCCGGAACGGTTGCGTGCGCCCGGCGCCCTCGGTTCGGTGCCCGGCACCCTCACCGAGATCTCCACGGTCGTCGCCGACGGCAGGACCGTCCGTTCGTGGCTGGTGCTGCCGGAAGGCGCCTCCGCCGACTCGCCCGCGCCGCTGGTGCTGTGGGTCCACGGCGGCCCGGTCATGAGCTGGAACGGCTGGACCTGGCGCTGGAACCCGTGGCTGATGGCCGCTCGCGGCTACGCGATCCTGCTGCCCGACCCCGCCCTGTCGACCGGGTACGGACCGGACTTCATCAAGGCCGGCTGGGGTCGCTGGGGTGCCGAGCCCTACACCGACCTGATGGCCATCACGGACGTCGCCGTCGAGCGGGCCGACATCGACGCCTCCCGGACCTCCGCGATGGGCGGGTCGTTCGGCGGCTACATGGCCAACTGGATCGCCACCCAGACCGACCGGTTCCGCGCGATCGTCACCCACGCGTCGCTCTGGCACCTCGACGCCTTCTCCGGCGGCACCGACAGCTCCTACTTCTGGATGCGGGAGATGGGCGATCCCCTCACCCAGCCGGAGCGGATCCTGGCCAACTCCCCGCACCTGCGGGTGGCCGACATCAAGACCCCGATGCTCGTCATCCACGGGGACAAGGACTACCGGGTTCCCATCGGTGAGGGACATCGCCTGTACTTCGACCTCGTCCGCCACGGGGTCACGGCGAAATACCTTTACTACCCAACCGAAAACCACTGGATTCTCACCCCCGGGAACTCTCGGGTCTGGTACGAGACGGTGTGGGCGTTCCTGGCCGAACACGTCCTGGATCAGGACTGGGAGCGACCCGAACTGCTCTGAGCGCCGGCGAGCAGCTCACGGGCGCTGTCCAGGTACTTCGCGGACAGCGCCCGCATCTCCGACGGCGGTAACGCGGCGCTGACAGCGGCGCGGATGAGTTTGCTCAGCGCATGGCCGGGGCAGGCCTCCTCGGCCGCGTCGAGCGCGATGGACGCGATCCCGCCGTCGCCACGCTGATAGGCGTAGAACGCGAGCAGGCAAGCGGGCTCCGCTCGTTCCGGTGCCGGGCTGGCCCTGGTGAGTTCGAGCCACAGGCGTTCAGCCAGCCGGAACCTGGACTGCGCCGCGAACCCCATGCAAGCGTCGCGCACCTCGGGCACCGACAACGCCCTCGCCAGAGCGACGATCTCCTTGTCCGGCAACGATCCCTTGCGGTGCTCCACGGCGTCGATCGTGTCGCTCACCCGACGCAGCTCGGTCCTCGGGTCAGGGCCGTGCGAAGTCGTCACGAGCTCGTCGAGCAACGTGGATCTGCGTTCCAGCGCCTCGGGTGGATCCAGCGCGGCGATCGCGGCCATGGCGGCACGCGACTCGAAGGTCACGTTGCCCTCGTGCGCCGACGCGGCCGCCATGGCGGACAACTGGGGATCCGGCAGTGTCCCGTGGCAGTCGACGTCGAGATAGCAGAGCCATCGCGCGTCCTTCTGGCACGACGGCAGCCACACGGCCTCGACGACTTCGATGCCCACACCGCCCAGTTGGAGTTTGAGCGCGGTGACCAGCGGCTCGTGCGGCAGTTCCTCGGGCATGTGCTCAGACGGCGGACACACGACGACCAATAGCACTTCGGTCGCGCCTTGTTCCTGCAGCGGACCTTCCAGTTGAGCCGCTAGAAGGCCTCTATGTCGCGGGCGCGGAAGGTCGACGCGCATGGTCATGCTGACCAGATGGTCTTTCAGCACCAGCACGACGAGCGAGTCGGCCGGGTGGAACCCCATCAGGTGCGGGATCGCGGCGTAGAGATCGCCGGCTTCGCGGACGCGGATCGGCTTCGAGAGGGCTGAGGGCATGGGCCCACTGTGGAGGGTGGGCCGGGTGGTGAGCCGGGTCGGCCGCGAGGTTGTGGACAACTCGGCGGTTGTGGACAGGTTGAGATCTTGGGGTGCTCGGGAGCGAGGTTTTGTCGGGGGTGGGTGCTAGGTTGCCGCGCTTCGGTCTCCGCAGACCGAAGCGCGGCACCCCATCAGAACGTCTGGAACACAGACCGCCAGCCGCCGACGACCGGCAGCTCCACCGACGTCCGAGTGAGGTCCAGCGACAGGCCGGCACCCGGCTGCGGGCGCAGCGTGTAGTCGTAGTCGCTGGAGATCACGACGAACTCGAGCCGGTGACCGGTCTGCAGGATGTAGTCGTCCGGCACGATCGGCACCTCGACGTCGTAGAACTTGCCGGGCTTGATCGGCGACGTCCTGTCCGGCCGTTCCCTGTTCTGCGGGTCGGTCGAGCCGCGCGTGATGACGTGCGACGTGCCGTCGGGCTTGCGGTCGACGAGCAGCGTCGTCACGTTGGCCGCGGGCCGGTCGAACGCGACCCGCAGGTTCGCCGTCGACCTGCCCGACAGCCGTACCGGCTTCTTCGTCGCCTCTGAGGTGTAGGAGAGCCGGTTCGGTGAGGTCGCCAGGTCGATCAGCGACTCAGCCGTCTTCGTCGCGTCGTCGGTCAGCTTCTCGACGCCGCGGCCGGGCAGAATCCCGAGGCCACCCTTGGCGGATCCTCCCGCGGACAGGCGCAGCTTCACGTCGGACGTGCCGGGAGCCGGCCAGTCCTTCTCGTCGACCCACGTCTTGTCCTCGCGCTGCAGCGTTGCCTTCGGCTCCTTGTCGACGCCGTTGCGGTGACCCCAGAGGTACTGGGTGAACCAGCGGTTCAGCGTGCGCCGCCACTCGACCGAACGCAGCGTGTCGGGATCGGTGTGGCCGGACTGGTGCAGCCAGATCTTGTGCGGCACGCCGACCTTCTTCAACGCCGAGTACCACTGCTCGACGTGCGTCATCTTGACGTTCCAGTCGTTGAGGCCGTGCACTGCCAGCACAGCCGCACGGACCTTCTTGACGTCGTTCAGGTAGTTCCGCTTGTCCCAGAACCTGCTGTAGTCGCCGGTGACGCGGTCCTGGTCCTTCGCGATCTCGGCGATGATCGGCTTGCAGATCTCCCGGTCCGCGCGCGTGTAGACGTACTCGGCGAGCACGTCTGCGTCCTCACCCTGGAACGTGCCGGGGGCGACGACGGCACCGTCCGCGCGGTAGTAGTCGTACCAGCTGGAGATCGCGGCGATCGGCACGATGGCTTCGAGGCCGCGCACGCCGGTGGAGGCGACGGCGTTGGGCAGCGTTCCGTTGTAGGACACGCCCATCATTCCGGTCTTGCCCGTCGACCAGGTCGCCTTGATGGCTTCGCCCGTGGCGGTGCGTGCGGTCGCACGGCCGTTGAGCCAGTCGACGACGACACGCGCGCCGATCGTCTCGTTGACGTCGCCCGTCGTCGGGCAGCCTGTCGACTTGCCGGTGCCAAGCGATTCGGCGTAGACGACGGCGTATCCGCGCGCGATGAAGTAGGCCTCGTAACGACCCGAGGTGATCGGGTTCGGGCCGAGAGCCGCAGTGATGCGTTCGTCGGAGGAGGACTTCAGCAAACGGCCGTCGCGCTTGTCAGGCACGTACAGCTCGACGTCGACGTTGTGGTTGGCGACGTCGTTGCCGCCCGAGAAGTACGGGCTGACCATGTAGACGACGGGGACTTTGAGGCCGCGTTCGGTGGCACGTGGCCGGACGACCTCGGTGTAGACCTCGTCGTCCTTGCCGTCGCGGTCGCTGTCGACCGGCGCCCGGACCCAGAGGCTCTCCTTCACCACGTCCTTCGGATCGAAGACGGGTTGCGCCTCGCCGTCCAGGAACACCGGCCCCTCGGCGGCTTGGGCCGTCACGGGCAGGAATGGCAGAACCAGCACCGCTGTCAGCAGTGCAACTCTTCGTGCGCCCCTCACGAGGCACCCCCAATGCGGAAGCCAGAGACAGGGATTCGCCTGCACCCTCTCCTTTGACTGCAAGACATGTCACCCGTCGAACGGCCCTTGACCTGAGAGCATGGACCGTGCACATTTCCGACTTCGTCCACGCGTTGCCGAAAGCCGAGCTGCACGTCCACCTCGTGGGCGCGGCTTCCGTCGACACCGTCCTCGCGCTCGCCCGCAACCACCCCGGCGGACGGGTGCCGGCCGACGAGGACGCGTTGCGGAAGTTCTACGAGTTCAGGGACTTCCGGCACTTCATCAACGTGTACGGCATCGTCAACGACCTCGTCACCACCGGCGAGGACGTCCGCACCCTGATCGTCGGATACGCGCGTGACGCCGCACGGGCCAATATCCGATACGCAGAACTGACGATCAGCGCGACCAGTCACCTGCGGGCGGGCATCGCACCCGACGAACTCGTCGAAGCTTTGAAGGCGGGCCGCGACGAGGCGCTCGCCGTGCACGGTGTGGCGTTGCAGTGGATCTTCGACGTTCCCGGAATCTGGGACCGCGACTGGGGCATGACGAGTGCGCGGTTCGCGACCGAGTACCGGCCCGACGGGCTGGTCGGGTTCGGGCTGGGTGGATTCGAGTCGGACTCGCCGAGGTCGAACTTCCGCGAGGCGTTCGCGATGGCACGCGATGCCGGGCTGCGCATGGTGCCGCACGCCGGTGAGACGACGCCGCCTAGCGAGATCTGGGCCGCAGTGCGCGATCTGCGTGCCGAACGGATCGGGCACGCCGTCAGTGCGGTGCAGGATCCCGAGCTGGTGCGGCATCTCGCCGACGAGGGCGTCGTAGTCGAGGTGTGTCCGACATCGAACATCCGCACGGGTGCGGTGAAGTCATTGGACGAGCACCCGTTGCCTCGGCTGGTGGAAGCCGGAGTGCCGGTGACGATCAGCACCGACGACCCCGGCATGTTCCACACCGATCTCGACCGCGAGTACCTGCTGTGCCACGAGAGGTTCGGATTCGGCCACGACGAACTCGCCGATCTCGCACGGGCTGCGGTGCGGGCGTCGTACGCGCCGGCCGAACTGAAAGACCAGTTGTTGAAGGAGATCGACGCGCTGTGAGTGATGTGAGCGTGGTGACGACAACGGTCGATTCCGCCGAGGCCGCGGAGTCGCTGGCGAAGGGCGTGATCGAGGCGCGGCTTGGCGCGTGCGTGCAGATCGTGCCGATCCGCAGCGTCTATCGATGGGACGGCGAGGTGCGCGTCGACGCGGAGTGGCAGTGCGTCGTGAAGACGTCCACCATCCGCGTCGACGATCTCGTCGTGCACATCAAGGCGCATCACACCTATGACGTGCCCGAGGTCGTCGTCACCCCCGTGACCGGAGGTAACGACGACTACCTGGCGTGGATCTCAGAGGAGACCTCTTAGGTGACGCAGCAACGGTTCGGTGTGCAGGACGCCGAGCCGTTGCGTCGCCCTCGTCAGCGCCACGTACAGCTCGCTGGGCGACATGCGGTGCGGTTCGACGACGAGGACGACGTCGAACTCCAGTCCTTTCGACGCGCGCGGAGGCATCCAGCCTTCGCCGATGACGGCGATCGTGCGCTCGTTGTGTGCGTCAGCGTGCGCGTCGAGTTCGTCGCGCACTGCGGCCGATATATCAGTGACGCGGCGGGCCCACGGACGTACGCCGGCCGTGCGCACCGACACCGGCGCCGACGCGTCGGGGTCGACGAGCTTCAGGACCGGGGTGGCGACGGCCATGATCTCGCCGGGCGTGCGGTAGTTGACCTCCAGCCGGCGATAGGCGAACCGCTCGAACACCGACCCCCAGCTCCGGACGCCGCCCGCTGCCTGGCGCTGGGCCAGGTCGCCGACGACGGTCATGGACCTGTTGGGGCATCGGCGCAGCAGCACGCGCCAGTCCATCGCGGACATTTCCTGCGCTTCGTCCACGACGACGTGGCCGTAGGTCCACGTGCGGTCGCCGGCGGCGCGTTCGGCGAGGGTGCGCTGGTCGCGAACCTCATGCCGGGCGGCCAGTACCTCCGCGTTGACGAAGTCCGTGACGATGTACTCGTCGGAGTCCGCGCGCTTGTCGATCGACAGGACGTCCATGACGCCTCGCGCGTAGTCGAGCTGCTCTTCCTCCTCTTGCCGGGCCGCGCGCTCCGCTGTGCCGTCGGACCCGAGCAGTTCGGCGAGTTCGTCCAGAAGCGGCACGTCGGACACCGTCCACGCCTCGGCGTCGGGCCGGTACAGCTCCGGTGCGCCGATCCGGAAACAGCGGCCTGCGTACAGGTCGGCCAGCAGCTTCTCTGGTGTGAGCAGCGGCCACAGCCTGTCGACGACGTCGCGCAACGCGGAGCTGTGGCGAAGTTCGTGGCGGACGTCCTCCTCGATCTCCGGCCAGTCGACGCCGATCAGCCGCAACGCCGGCGCGACGAGTTCCTCGGCGAGCGCGAGGAAGAAGTACTTGCGGGCGGCGTTGTGCGGTAGGCCGTAGTAGCGGGTCTTCTCTCGCGCGAGGGCGGCGATGTGCGCGTCGAGCGGGACGATGACGTCCTCGAGCTCGATCTCGACGGGTTCGTCGGGAAGCTCCTGCCGGTCGGCGACGGCGACGGCCAGCAGGTCCAGAACCGATGTATCGCCTTTCAGTCGTTGCAACGACGGGGTGTCCTCGACGTCGGTCACGAAGCCGGGGTACAGCTCGCCGGGCGTCGCGAACACGACATCGGTCTCGCCCAGCGACGGCAGGACGTCGCCGACATAGCGCAGGAAACCGGTGTTCGGACCGACGATCAGCACACCATGCCGCGACAGGCGTTCACGGCGCGTATACAGCAGGTATGCCACGCGATGCAGGGCAACGGCGGTCTTGCCGGTGCCGGGACCGCCTTCGATCACCAGCACGCCGGGACCCGAGTAGCGGATGATCTCGTCCTGTTCGGCCTGGATGGTCGAGACGATGTCGCGCATCGTCGCGGTCCGCGGCGCGTTGAGTGCGTCGAGCAGCGCGGTCGTGTCGGTCAGGAGTTCGTCGTCGTGGAAGTCGCACAGTTCCCGGTCACGAACGCGGAAGTGCCGCCGCAGCACGACACCTTCCGGGTTCGCGGCGGTCGCCGTGTAGAACGGGCGCGCGGCCGGCGCGCGCCAATCCAGCAGCAGCGGCTCGAAGTCGTCGTCGAACAACCCGACTCGTCCGATGTAGGTGCAGTCGCCTTTCTCCGAGTCGATGCGGCCGAAGCACAACCCCTCCTCCGCCGCGCGGTACTTCCCCACTTCCCTGGTCAGCAACTCGACCGAGGCCTCGCGGTCCAGTCGCTGGGTGACGGTGTCCCGCAGCGCGGCCGCAAGGTCGGCCGCCGCTTTGTTCCGTTCTTTGTCGAGCTTTTCATACAGAGAGGTGATCCGTGCCTGTTCGCTCGCCAACACCTTGCCCCCTGTGATACAATAATTCTGTCTTCCCGGAAAATTCATTCCGAAAATGCAAAGCCATTCTTTTTATCACACTTCAGTCGCGCGTGGAACCCTTCGAGAGATCCCGCGACGAAGATGATCCGCCCAGGTCAGCAAGCCCGGCGAGTGACCACGAACCCCAGGTTCCATTGCGCAGGACGACGAGTCGACACTGACCGAGGAACCCCTGGCAGCCCACTGGTCGGTCCTCTGGCAATTCGTCGTCCACCGCACCTGGAAATGTAAGATTCAGTGAGGCGGCTCGCGCTGCAAGGAGAGGCCCTCAAGGACGTGGTCAAGGCATGAAGCTGGTCATCCTGGGCGGAGGCGGCTTCCGCGTGCCGCTCGTCTATCGCGCGCTGCTCGCCGATCGCTCGCCCGGCCGCGTGACCGAGGTCGTGCTGCACGACCTCGACGCCGCCCGGCTCACCGCGATTGGTGGCGTCCTCGCCGAACTCGCGACTGATATATCGGATGCGCCGACCGTGACGACGTCGACCGATCTCGACGAGGCACTGCGCGGAGCGGACTTCGTGTTCTCCGCGATCCGCGTCGGCGGGCTCGACGGACGCGCGGCCGACGAGAGCGTCGCTGCGGGCTGCGGCGTGCTCGGCCAGGAGACAGTCGGGGCCGGAGGCGTCGCATACGGGCTGCGTACCGTGCCCGTCGCCCTCGACATCGCACGCCGTATATCAGTGCACGCGCCAGACGCGTGGGTCATCAACTTCACGAACCCGGCAGGCATGGTCACCGAGGCGATGTCGGCGCACCTCGGCAACCGCGTCATCGGCATCTGCGACTCCCCCGTCGGGCTCGGCAAACGGGTCGTGCGGGCGGTCGGCGCCCGTCTCGAAGACGCGTGGCTCGACTACGCCGGCCTCAACCACCTCGGCTGGTTGCGGGGCGTCCACGTGCGCGGGCGCGATGTGCTGCCGGATCTGCTCGCTGACATCGAGCGGCTCGAGTCGTTCGAGGAAGGCAAGCTCTTCGGTGCGGAGTGGCTGCGAACGTTGGGCGCCATCCCGAACGAGTACCTGCACTACTACTACTTCACGCGTGAGGCGGTGGAGTCCGGCGCGTCACGCGGGGCATTCCTGCTGGAGCAGCAGAAACAGTTCTACGCGGCGCCTTCGTGGGAGAGCTGGGAACGAACCCGTCTCGAACGCGAGCAGACTTACATGGCCGAGACCCGCGACGACGAACGCGACAGCGACGACCTCGACGGCGGCGGTTACGAGCGGGTCGCCCTGGACCTGATGCACGCCATCACGTCCGACCAGCGAGCCACCCTGATCCTCAACGTGCCGAACGGGACGACGTTGTCGTGTCTCGACGCGGACGCCATTGTCGAGGTGCCGAGCCTTGTCGACGCCAACGGAGCGCGGCCCGTCTCGGTCAGCCAGGTGCCGGACGAAGGCGTCGGACTCGTCACCGCGCTCAAGGTCGTCGAACGCGCCACCATCAAGGCAGCCATCAGCGGTGAGCGTGCGCACGCCGTGAAGGCGTTGGCGCTGCATCCGCTCGTCGACTCCGTCAGCGTCGCTCGCAAGATCGTTGACGCACATCCACTTCTGTCCGGAGTCTTTCGCGCTACGTTCTGAGGTCGTGGACACCACTCTGTTGAGGCAACTCAACGACGACGTCTGGCATCCGTTCCCGCTCCTCTACGCACGGCTGGATGCGCCGGCGTTCCTGGACCTATACTCGCCGGAGCTGATTCGCGCGGGAGGCCCGGCGAAACAGGTGTTCGGGTTCACCGAGTACGCGGACCAGACGGAGAAGTGGTTCGCCGAGCTCGCTGACCGCGGCAGCTCGGTGAGCATCACGTTCCGGTTCGTGGAGCGCATCGCGGCGAACGACGTCGCGAGCGAGCGCGGCATCTTCCAGCTCGTGTCGACGCGTGCGGATGGCGACGGGCGCACGTTCTACGGCCGCTTCCACACGTATTCGCGACGCACAGACGGACGGTGGCGCATCTGCGTCGACTACGACACCGACGAGCGGTCAGCGACGCTGGAGGAGGAGTTTCTCGCCGCAGCCGACGTCGACGACGTCGACGCGTTCAAGAAGTGACCAGGGTCTGATGCCGAGTGGCGGTGTTCTTAACTACGCTCGTCCGCAAATGGACACCACCACCTCTCGCCGCGTGCCACTCGTCATGGGCATCGCCGTGCTCGTGCTGCTGCTGGACCAGGCCACGAAGTTCTGGGCCGAGAGCGCGCTGACCGGCCGCGCGCCCATTCCCGTTCTCGGGGAGTTCCTGCAGCTCAGGCTCCTCTACAACCCCGGCGCCGCGTTCTCGATCGGTGCGGGGTCGACGTGGATCTTCACCATCGTCGCGGCCGTCGCCGTCGTGATGCTCGCCCGGTACGGCATGCAGCCGCAGTCGAAGCTGCGGGCGATCGCACTCGCGTTGATGCTGGGTGGCGCGACCACCCACCTGCTCGACCGGCTGTTCCGGCCGCCGGGCTTCGCGCGCGGGCACGTCGTCGACTTCATCGACTACAACGGCTGGTTCGTCGGCAACGTCGCGGACATCGCGCTGGTCGGCGGTGCGATTCTGCTCGTGCTGCTGAGCTTCACCCCGACGAAGCAACCTGCTTCGTGAGCGTGTCGGCGCGGCGGGTCGTCTCGGGCAGCCGGTAGCGCGGAGCCAGGCGCAGCACCTCGGCGCACGCCCGGTCCAGGTCGATCTTGTGGCCGACCGACACGAAGACGGGTTTCACGCCGTCCTGGGTCCGCAGCGCCCTGCCGACGACCTCGTCGCCGTTGTCGCCGTCCATGACGAGGTCGCTCATCGAACCGCGGGCGTGGCCTGGCTGCTCGAACGCGCCCATCGCGTTCTTGGCGACGCCGATGCTCGGGATGCCGGTGTGCACGCCGAGATGGCACGCCAGGCCGAAGCGGCGCGGGTGTGCGAGGCCCTGACCGTCCGCGACCAAAAGGTCGGGCGCGACGGTCACCTGATCGAGAGCGCGCAGCAGAACGGGCATCTCGCGGAACGCGAAGAGCCCGGCAATATATGGGAAGTCCGTCGTGTCCTCGACGACGACCTCGTCGAGGACGACCAGCGTCTTTGCATCGAACACCACGCAGACGCCCACAACTGTGTCATTGCTACGGTAGCCGACGTCCAGGCCTGCGACGGTGTCTATGCGCAGGTCAGGGGCGCTGGTGGTGATCACCTGGGTGCGCAGGCGCTCCTGCGTTGCCACGGCGGCGTCGATTCTCGGGTCAACCGTTCTGGTCCACTCCACGGGCGACAGTGTGCCGTGACGCGCCGTAGTGAGCCGCGAGTAGGTCGTCGCCGAAGTCACCTGAATGGCGCCGCCAGACTGTGTGGACGTGGTTGGCCTCGTTGGCCGTGTTGTCGTACTCGATGAGCAGTTCCGGGCCCTGGACTCGGTAGTAGTGGCCCTCGCCTCGGCGCAGCGAGCCCTCCCACGAGAAGTGCAGGCGCTCTGGGTCGATCTGGGCGAACTCCTCGTCGGCCAGTTCGTACGCGAGCCGGTCGAGGTAGAAGCGGACGATGTCGACGAGCAGCTCCGCAGCGGGTTTGCCGAGCTGGGCCGGGGTCACGCCGACCGGTTCGGACGGGCTGATTCGTGGCGCGTTGCCGGTGCGGATGTCGTGCGGCGCGGTGTCCGAGACGACGGCCAGGCGGCGGGCGGTCGGGCCCATGCGGTCGAGGAGTTCGCGGGCGAGTTCCTCTTCCAGTCGCAGTGGCTGGGCGACGACGCGGCCGCGGTAGGTGACGCGGGCCGGATTCGCGCCGAGGAAGAACGGTGTCGCGGAGACGCGGCCGTCGGCGATGACGACGTTCACCGACAGGTGGTGCCCTTCGATGCGCCAGCCCCACGGCTCGTCGCTGCCGGGCGTGCCGAAGAGCACGGTCCAGAAGTCACCGCTGTGCCGGTCGCGGCGTCCGCCTTCGCGGTGGTCGAGCACGTCTTCCAGCGCCATCACCGCTGCGGCCTGGGCATAGGCGTGCGGGCTGAGCACGGTCGCGAGCATGCCGTGTACCGCCTTGCGCTGGTCCCGCCGGAGTTCGCCGAGCGCGAGTCCAGAGCGTGTACCGGGTGTATACGCCCAGCGGTGCCTGAGGTCGTCGTCCGTGATCGCGCGAATGGCGTGTTCGCGCTGGTCATCGGCCAGCAAACTAATATATTGGTGCGTGGCGTCAGCGACGTCGTGCAGCATCACTCGAACTTATAGGCCTTGAGGCCGATCTTCCGATGCTCGACATGGGCGCACTTAGGTGTTAAAAACCTTACGTAATGAAGTTGCCACATGACGATGACGCCGTCTGGCGCGCCCTCGCGAACCCGCTGAGGCGCGCGATCCTCGACGTCCTGCGCACGGGACCGCGCACCACGGGAGAGCTGGTCGAGGAGTTGGAGACCAGCCGGCACGTCGTCATGCAGCACCTCGGTGTGCTTCGCGAGGCCGATCTGGTGCTCGTGGAGCCGCGGGGCCGGAAGCGGGTCAACCACCTGAATCCCGTGCCCATCCAGCAGATTCACCAGCGGTGGGTCGCGCATTACGAGGAGAACTGGGCAGCGGCGCTGGTCGGCCTGAAGTTCACGGTCGAGAGCGCCGAACAGGAGGATGAGGACGTTGGCTGAACCCGGCACCGAGCTGTTGCACAGCATCGTGATCGCCGCGCCCATCGACAAGGTCTGGGCGGAGATCACCAAACTCGACGGCAAGCAGCGCGCCATGATGGACGCGATTCTCGACTCCGCGCTCGAGCCGGGCGCGCCGTTGTACTACCGGTCGACCGACGGGAAGCGGGTCTTCGTCGTCGGCCGCGTCGTCGAGGTCGACCCGCCGCGGCTGCTCTCCCACACGCAGCGGCTCACCATGCGCGACGACCCGTGGACCGTCGTCTCGTGGGAGCTCGAAGAGGTTGACGGCGGCACGCGTGTCACGCTGCGCAACTCCGGTTGGCCCGAGGGCGTCAAGCGGCTCGACAAGGTCGACGCCACCTGGAAGGGCATCCTCGCCGCGCTCAAGCAGGTCGTGGAGTCCGGCGACGTCGGCGCCGGCCTGAGGTTCCAGTACGCGATGATGCGCGCCTTCATGTGGGCGATGCCGTCAGGCACCAAGACCGAGAACGTTCCCGAACCGCCCGGCATCGGCCAGGCCGTCTAGAACGTGAAACCTGGTTTAGCAATGACTCTTTTGACGACGAAGTCCAAAGAGTCATTGCTAAGCGGCAGGTCAGGCAGGTGCGGGAAGTGATATATGGGGTGGGCTAGGCGTGGCAGGCGATGGGGCCGCCGTGGAGTTCCATCATGTCCATCCAGACGCGAGGGAGTTCGAGGCGTTCGGAGAGGGGCTTGCCGTCCAGTTCGTGGTAGGCGCGGTGGAGGTTGCCGACCAGGCGTTCGGACTCCTGCCACGACCAGAAGCGCGACTCCCCCGCCTCGCGGACGACCTCCATCGGGGTCTTGGCGGCGGCGTGGCCGGACGTGGCGAGTTCCGAGAGATACGTCGTGTAGGCGACCAGGTCGTCCAGGACGCGGTTGATCTCGGAGCCCCGCAGTAGCGGACCGTGACCGGGGACGACCACCTCGGCGTCGAACGAGCGCAGGAACTCGAGCGCGGACAGGTAGCCGTGGATGCTGCCCTCGGCGAGGAACGGCTGGCCGCCCGCGAAGACCAGGTCGCCGGTGAACAGGACGCGTTCGGCCGGAAGCCACACGACGGTGTCGCCGCGGGTGTGCGCCGGGCCGGGGTGGTGCAGTTCGACCACCCGCGTGCCCAGGTGCAGCGTCAGGGACGTGGCGTAGGTGAGCAACGGCGGGCGGACCTCGATGTGGCCGTAGTCCGGGCCGGTCAGGACCTGCGCGGCGAGCAGGCCGGCGGCGAGCACCTCTTCGCGGCACGCGTCGTGGCCGACGATCACGGTCGACGGTGGCATCAGCCAATTGCCGAAGGTGTGGTCGCCGTGGTGGTGGGTGTTGATCACGTAGCGGGGTTCGGCGGGGCACACCGACGCCACCGAGGCGAGCAACGCGCGGTTGCGTGCCTCGGTGGACGTGGTGTCCACGAGCAGCAGCGTGTCGTCGGAGCCGACGACGACGCCGGTGTTGTTGATCATCCAGGACCCGTCGGGCTGGATGTAGGCGTGGACTCCCGGTGCGACCTCCACCAGTTCTGGGACGAGTCCGGGCTGACCAGGAGAAGGTTTCACCCGATCCAGCGTAGTGAGTGGCTCGGGTCAGCCCTGGGCGATGTAGGCCTGCAGCTGGTCCTGCGACTGTTCGAGCTGCCCGATCCGGCTCTTCACCACGTCGCCGATGCTGACGATCCCGACCAGTTGCCCGTCGGACAGCACGGGCACGTGCCGGAAGCGCCGCTCGGTCATCACGACCGTGAGGCTGTCCACCGTGTCCGACGGCGAACAGGTGAAGACGTCGGCGGTCATGATCGCCGACACGGGGGAAGACAGCAGGTCAACGCCCACTTCGTGCAGGTGACGCACCACGTCGCGCTCCGACACGATCCCCGCGACGCCGGAAGAACCGACGACGACGATCGCGCCGATGTTGTGTTCGGCGAGCGCTCTGAGCAGTTCGGACACCGGAACGTCCGGGTCGATTGTGGCGACCGCCGTTCCCTTGGCACGCAAAACGTCAGCGATCCGCATCTGGCGCCTCCGATCCTGTCGGTCCGGTAGCAACTCAGGCTAGATCGGATCCGGACAGAACGGGAGATCGAACCCACGAAGAGAGCAGGGGACGCGTTCGGTCGAACGCGTCCCCTGCCGGTGTCGCGCCTGGTTCGGCGTCGGCTACGCGGTTCCTCCGCGGCGACGGGTCGCGAACTGGCGCGGCTGGACCAACGGCGCGCGCAGCTGCGGCGGCTGGAAGTGCGCGTTCTGGTCCTGCTTGCCCCGCTTCTGCGCACGACGCGCGGCGCGGTTGCCCGGCTCGGGCTGGGGCTGGGGTTGGGTGGTGTCAGGCATGCGAAAGCCTCCTCGCGAAGAGGGCGTGCAAAGGGCACGGCGAAAAACAGCCGTGAGAGATGGACCCGCTCATGGGTCACCGGAGGCGCGCGACGACGAGGTCGCGAGGGCAGCGTCAAGAGCGCTGCGGGGCTTCATCAGATGAGGCGCATGTCCGCAACGTTAGCGACGCCGTCGCCGCACGCCAACCGAATTAACTAGCCCCGTGCGCGAGCGGCCGCCGCTCCGGCGCCGAACATCACGAGGATGACGGTCACCACCGCCCACTTGCGGGACTTGGTCAGCGGAGTCGTCTCCGGATCGGCCGCGAGTTCCTGGCGAGGCTCGGTCCTCTGACGCGCGGCGCGGACCGGCACCGGTTGCGGCGCAACGGAAGACGGCGGGGTCGTGGCGACCGGAGGCGGCTGCCGCACGATCGGCACGGGCGCCGGGACCGGAGCGGGAGGAACGCCAGGGGCGGGAGGTGGCGGAGCCGGTACCTCGGGGCGGGGAGCGGGAGGTTCGACGCGGGGCGGCATCGGGTTCGGCAGACAACCCGCCGCGTCGATCAGACCCATCTGCGGACCCGTCGAGAGCTCTGCCGCCGTGGTGCCCGTGACGCGGTAGAGGCGGCTAGAACCGTTGTAGCCGTTGTTGATGGCGTAGACGGTGCCGGCGGCGTCGATCACCACGGCGCCGTAGGTGGACTTGCCGGGCAGGCCGGCGATCTCCGTCCTGCTCTGCACGCGCCCGGACACCGGATCGAACGACACGACCTCGCCCGGTCCCCAGCCCGCGGCCGACACCCCGGTCAGCTTGCCGGTCGCCGGGTCGGCGGTGAAGTCGTCGAGCATGAGAGCGGGCCAGTCCAGCACGACGGTCCGCACGATCTTGAGGTACGACGGGCTGGCCGGGTCGATGTCGATGGCGTGCAGCCGGGCGGTGTCACGCACGTAGAACGTGGTGCCGACGACCGCTCCCGCCGACACGTCGTCGGTGCGGAACCAGTGCGCGTCAACAGGTCCGAGGTCGTTGACGACGCCCTTGGTGTCGATCAGCACGACATGGGAGGGGTTCTTCCACCAGTGATGACCCTTGGACGTGAGACCGACCAGACGGCCCAGCGTCGCTGAGTACCCCAGTGCGTTCACCGCGTAGTCCAGGCGGGCTACTTCTGTCACCCCACCGGATGAGACGTCCACTTTCGTGAACGTCGAAAAGTCTCCACGATGGGATGAACGGACTTGATAAGCGTCACAGTTCGGGAGTGCGGCCTGAGCAACGGCGCTGGTGAACGGCGCGGAAAGCATCAACAGGGACGAGACACCGCCCAGTGCGAGCATATTCCGCCGCCACCGGAATGGAGTAGCCCAATACGACAACCGGGTATCACTGCTGTTGCCGCGCATTCCCACCTGACCATTACTCGTTAACCAGACCGTGCTGTACCGGTCACAGTAGACCGTGGTCTAATCCCACACCAGAAAGGAGCCGAATTGAGCATTTACCTCAGCGGCACGCTCTGGGTTCTCGGTGCTGCCGCCATCTCCGCCGTTCTCGTCGTCATCACCCGCCGGTTCGGCTCGGAGGAAGTGGGCGAGAAGAACCTCGGCGCGGGCGGATCGGTGTTCAGCATCGTCGCCGGACTGCACGCGGTGCTGGCCGCCTTCATCCTGATCTCCCTGTTCGACGCGGCCAACGGCGCGGAGGAACAGGTGCAGAAAGAGGCCAACTCCCTCGTCGCCGTCAACTGGTCCTCGGACTCGCTGCCCGAGCCCTCCAAGACCAAGGTCGACGACCTGATCCGCGACTACGTCTCGACCGTCGTCCAGGACGAATGGCCCCGCATGCGCGACGGCGAGAACGTCGACAACGCGGGCTGGACCACGTTGAACCAGATCAGGGACACGATCGCGGCGGCGGCGCCGGACGGCGACTGGCAGCAGGACCGCAAGGCCGAGGCGGCGAACCAGCTGTGGGAGGTCTACCAGGCCAGGCAGGAACGCCTGGACGCGGCGGACAACGGCGTCAACCCGGTCGTGTGGCTCGCGCTGCTGATCGGCACCGGTCTCTCGCTGCTGTTCCCGTACCTGTTCCGCGGGCCGACCCTGACCTCACAGCTGCTGATCACGATCACGCTGACCTCGACGCTGGTTCTGCTGCTGTTCGCGATCTACCAGCTGCAGAATCCGTTCAGCGGTGGCGTGCTGATCCCGTCGGACGCGTTCAGCTCCGCACTGGACCGGCTCAGTTAGCGCGAATCGGACTTTCCGTCGGCTTCCTCGATCTGCACGGACAGCACCTCGCCGTCGATGACCTTCGGCAATGCGTCCGTCTGAGCGAAGTAGCGATTTGCGAATGCGCCGACCGCTCTGGTAGAGGCGGCGTCGATGCCCCCGCCGATCACGCCGCCCAGCACCGGAACACCCTTCGCCGCGACGGTGCCGAGTTTCTTCGTACCGTATTTTGTGATGAGTGCCGACGCGGCCTTCTTGGTGAACTGCTTGATGCCGACCTTTTTGAACAGCTCGGTTCCGGCATTGCCGAGCAGGCACAGCAGGATGGCCATCTGCACCTCGTCGCTGTCCACGTCGTGGCCGCGCAACGACGCGATGGACGCGATGAGGTGCGTCTGGATGACGTACGTGGCCGCGATGTTGGACGGCAGCGACACCGGAAGCGTGATCAGGCCGCCGAGGTTCGTGACGAAGCCCTGGGCACCCGCCAGGGCGACGTGCGTGCGGATGAGGTGCTTGATCGCGTCGACCTCGTCGCCCTTCTTGACGAGCGCGTCGGACGCGGACTCGCGGGCGCTCTTGAACGGGCCGAAGCCGTCGACGCCGGCGCGCAGCAGGTAGTCGGCGATGCCCTGCTGGACCTTGTTCAGCTCACCCTTGGACTCAGCCACAATCCCGACATTACGCGTTCGGTTGCCCCGATGACGCGTCAACAGGCTGTTCCAGCAGAACCGCGCCGGTGGCACCGTCCACGGTGATCCGCTCGCCGGTCTTGATCCTCGTCACGGCCTCGCGCACGCCCACGACCGCCGGAATCCCGTACTCCCGCGCCACGACCGCGCCGTGCGAGTTCGCGCCGCCCATCTCCATCACCAGGCCGCCCGCCGTCAGGAACAGCGGTGTCCAGCCGGGATCGGTCGACGGTGCCACGAGGATCTCGCCGGGTTCGAGATGCGCGCCGACCGGGTCCATGACAACGCGCGCGACACCGGTGATCGTGCCCGCCGACGCCGGCGTGCCGACGAGATCGCCCTCCACCGCGGCGCCGTGGTGCACCGCTTCGGGTTCCGTGCCGTCCGACAGCAATACACGCGGGATGTGCCTGCGTCGCATCTCGCGGCTGTAGACCTCACGGCGCTCGACCACGAGCGGGCGCAGATCTCCTTGCGGGGAGCGCATTTCCTCGAAGTTCAGGAAGAACACGTCGTCCGTGGTGTCGAGGCGGTCGGCCGCGACGAGCTGGGCACCGATGTCGGCGACGCGCTTCCGCAGCGCGCCGAACAACGTGATGACCAGGTACTTCGGGTACTCCCGCAGACCGGCGAGCAACCTGGTGCGGCGCAACGCGAAGCGCACGAACCAGCCACGGCCCCACGCGCGGCGGGCGAGCGTGTCGATCATCGCCTCGGCCTCGGCGGCGCCACGGGCGAAGACCACGTCCGGGTGGGCCTGGCCTTCTTCCAGGCGCAGGAAGTTCTTCACGACGCCGATGACGTGCGCCGGGTCGTCGGACCACCTCGGCAGGCCCAGGTCGATCTCGGCGACGGCGCGATGGCCCCACCGCGCGAGGAACCGGTCGAGCGCGGCAGGACGTTCGCCGTTCTGGAACTGCCGCAGCGCGACGGGGTCGTGGCGGATCTCCTGCGCCAGGTCCCACATCGCCATGTCCATCTCGGTGGTGATGTTGTTCGGCAGGCCGCGCAGCACGGTCTGCAGCTCCCCCGGCCTGGTCTTCACGATTTTGCCGACCAGGCCGAGCATCGCGAACCCGATCAACGCGGTGGGCGCGAGCCGAGGAAGCACGGGCACGACGCACTGCTGCAACGCCTGCTCGATCGGGAGGGCCGCGGACTTCTGCAGGACCTCGCGCTCCAGCAGCAGCGCGTTCCGCACGGCCTTCTCGGGGTTCGCCAGCGCCTTCATCGCGGTCACAGGTACGTGGAAGCGGCGGGCGAGCCGGAGAACGCGCTTCAGGGCGGGCGCCGGCGAGGAGTTCCTGATCGCGAACCTCGGGTCGTCGAACAGGCCGCGCAACACCTCGGAGGAGCGCGCCTCCATCACACCGAGCAGGCGCGTGACGAACACGCGGCCCACCTTGCTCTGCAACGCCTTCGTGGCGTCGAAGAAGATGCGCTCGCCGGCCTCCACATAGGACTTGCTCTTCGGGTCTCCGATCACGATCTCCAAGGCGGACTTGGCGATCTCCCGGAACGCCGCGCGCCCCATCGGCGTGATCGGGCGTTCTAGCCCCTGCGCGAGACTGAAGCAGAAGTAGACGTGCGCGTTGCCGTCCGGGTTGTCCGGCAACGGGAACAGCGTCGTGATCGGGCGCGCCTGGGTGAGGTGCAGGTCCCCTTCGTCGTCGATCGCCCACTCGGTGTCCTGCGGCGAGCCGTAGTGCTGCTGCACCTTGCGGCCGAGGACGGCGAGCGCGTGGATCTGCCCGTCGGTGAGGCATTGTTCTTCGCTCTCAGCGACTTCGAGGTGTTCGGTGCCGCCGCCGGGCAGCGAGCGGATGACGAACTTCTTGTCCCCCAGGCGCTTCTCGACGATCTCACCGCCGTCGACGACGAAGTGGTCGGGGTTGACCGCGCCGGACACCACGGCCTCACCGAGACCGGGGCTCGCGTCGATGACGATCTGGTCGCGCGTGCCGGTGACCGGGTTCGCCGTGAACATCACGCCGGACACCGCGGACTGCACCATCCGTTGCACGACAACGGCCAGGTAGGTCGTGGTGTGGTCGATGCCGTTCGTGTCGCGGTAACTGACCGCGCGATCTGTCCACAGCGAGGCCCAGCACCGGCGCACGGCGTCGACCACCGCGTCCTCGCCCACGACGTTGAGGAACGTGTCCTGCTGGCCCGCGAAGCTCGCGAACGGCAGGTCCTCGGCCGTGGCGCTGGATCGGACAGCCACGGGTACGTCGTTGCCGAGCTCGCGGTACTCGGCAACGATCACGTCCCGGATTTCTTGCGGCACAGCGGTTTCCAGCAACGTCCTGCGGGCGTTCTCCGGAGTGGTGCTCGCCAGTTCGTCGGCCTGCGCGACGGCGCGGTAGGCGTCCGTGGTGACGCAGAAGCCCTGCGGCACCGGCAGGCCGGCGCTGGTGAGCTCACCGAGGTTCGCGGCCTTGCCGCCGACTGCGGCGAGCATCGTGCCGTCGATGGACTTGAAGTCGATCGTGAGCGCCATGGTTACCCCTCCAGGTTCCGCTGAGGAAGAGGTTACGAGCGTTCGGCCGAAAACTCAACACGTGATGAATAAATCACTCCGCAGAGGTCAAAGTTCCTGTTCAGAGCGACTCACCCAGTCCGGGAGCGGCTCACGTTCCTGCCGCCACTGCTCCGGCGGGTTCGCGACGATGCCACCGACGATCGCGGCCGTGGTGTCGACGTCGCCACCTGCCCGGACGCACGTCGTGATGGCGGCGCGGTAGTCGCCGAGGTGGCGGTCCGCGACCCAGAGCGTGAACGGCACGGTGTCCTGCGCCGTCACGCGCGAGCCGTTGCCGAGGACGTACGCGGCTTCTTCGGCATTGTCGATCTTGCGCGCCTTCTCGATCCCCTTGCGCACGAACGAGTCTTCGAGGTGGTCGAGCACCGTCCCGAGCAGATCGCGTGGTGGCGCACCGGTCAGCCGCGCCCTGGCTGCGACGGCCGACGCGTGTGCCACCGCGAGGCCGCCCATGACGCCCTCTGGATGCTGGTGCGTCACCTCGCTGGCCCGGATCGCCTGCGTCGTAACGGTTTGAGGGTCGTCGGCGAAGTACGCGCCCAACGGTGCGATCCGCATCGCGGCGCCGTTGCCGCACGAACCCTGCCCGTCGAACGCGCTGGAGGCTGCCTCTTTCCACGGTGTGCCCTGGCGAATCTTGCGCAGGATGGTGAAAGCCCCCGCGCCGTAACCGCGGTAGGGCTCGCAGCGATCGGCGAACGTCGCCGCCAGCCGGGTCTGGTCGACGTCGCCGTGATCACGAAGCTCGGCGACGAGGTTGCAGGCCATTTCGGTGTCGTCGGTCCACTCCCACGGGCCTCGTGGCGGCTTGCCGGCCACGAGGTCGGGCAACGAGCGGCCGACCATGAAGAACTGTGCGCCCAGAGCGTCGCCGACGGAGAGCCCGTCGAGCGAGGCGTATGCGAGGTCCAGGCGCGCACGAGTGTGCAGAACTATGCGCATCACCTGCGATTTTACCGGTTTGGCCTACTCTGGGCACATGGATTTGGACCTGCGGAAGCTGCGGTACTTCGTGGCGGTCGCGGAGCATCTGAACTTCGGCCGCGCCGCCGAGGCCCTGCACATCGCGCAGCCGGTGCTGTCGCGGCAGATCCGCGCGCTGGAGACCGAGCTCAAGGTGCGGCTGTTCGATCGTTCCTCGAAAGGGACGGCGCTGACGCCTGGTGGCGAACAGCTATTGAGCGACGCACGGCCGTTGCTCGCGCAGGCTTCGGCGCTGCTGCGGCGCGTGGGAGTGGCGGACACGTTCACCGTCGGGTTCATGCCGGGACTGATCGTCACGCCCGCCGCGCGGCTGCTGGCGTCACGGCACCCCGGTCTGCGGGTCGACGTGCGGCGCACGACGTGGGACGACCAGGTCGAGGTGATCCACGACGGCCGCGTCGACGCCGGCTACGTGCGGCTGCCGGTGCCGGCGGACGGGCTGAGGATCGTGCCGTTGTTCGAGGAGCCGCGCGTCGCCGTGCTGCCGGCGACGCATCGGTTGGCGGGCAAGGAAAGCGTGCTGGAGGCGGACCTGTCCGGCGAGCGGCGCGTGCAGCACACGAGCACGCCGGGGATCCGGTCCGTCGAGGAGAAGCTGGAGCACGTCGCGATGCACGGCGGGGTGGCGATCCTGCCGTTGTCGACGGCGACGTTCTACTCGCGCGAGGACCTCGTGCACGTGCCGATCGAGGACATCGCGCCGAACGAGGTCGCGCTGGCGTGGTCGGCGCACCGGCACACGCCGCTCATCGCCGAGTTCGCGGACATCGTCAGCGCGACAGCCCCGCAGGGGTGAAGACGAAGCTGTCGCGGAAGCCTCCGTCGCCGCGCCGGGTCGCCATCAGCCGCATCTCCGGCATGAAGTGGAAGAACACCAGCGACCCCGACCGGTCCGGGTAGCCGAGCGTCTTCGAGTACTTGGGATTCGTGCCGCCCAGCCACAACGGCGGCTCGCCGTACTCGGCGATCACGTCGTCGAGCAGGCAGTCCCGTTCGCCCAGCACACCGGGGATGCGGCTGTCGGCGTCGAGCGACAGCCAGCCCTGGCGGTGCGCGAGATCCGCGTACACCGACGCCATGACGTCCTCGCTGCGGTGCCCGAGCGCCTCGTGCACCGCGCCGCTGACCATCGCCGCGTTCGCCGCGCCGCGCTTCACCAGCGCGTCCAGCTCGATCTGCCACCGGTCCGTGCGGTCGTCGGCGAACGCCAGCGCGTCCAGCAGGGTGAGGATCACCGCCTCACCGCCGTACATGCCGGGACGCCGGACAGCGGCGTTGAGCTGACCGAGCAGGTAGCGGCGTAAGTCGTCGAACGAACGCATCTCTCCCCCTTAATGCGAGATGTTCTATCAGTTGCGGGTAGGCGAAACGGAATCGCCTTCATGACCGACAGGGGAGTCAAAGACTGGGGAGAGGACCACATGAGCATCAGCAACCGGCAGATCGTCGCGTACTGGGTCGAGCACGAGGTCGAACTCAGCCTCGACTGGAGCACCGCCCACGAACGCTGCTGGCGCTGCGGTTACAGGTCCTCACTGGAGCAACACCTTGTCGTGCCTGCGTCAATGGGTGGCAGTCGCACCACGGACAACGTGGTGCTGCTGTGCGGGCGCTGCGTCGGCGAGTCGCCGAGCCACGTGGATCCGCAGTACCTGTGGCGGTGGCTGCGCGCGACGTCCACGTCGTCCAGCGACACGTACTGGACGCTGCGCGGCTGGGAGGAGTTCGAGACGATCTTCGGCCGCAAGCCGCTGGAGTGCTTCAGGGAGGCGGAGGTCGACCACCGCTCGTTGAACGCCGAATGCCGGGCGCTGGCGGCGGACGAGTTCGCGAAGACCGTCGTTCGCTTCGGGGAGGGCAGGCTCAACCCGTCGACGATCGCGTGCGTGATCGCGGAGATCGAGAAGAAGCTGGCGGACCGTCACGGCATCAAGCTGCCGTGACGGTCCGTCGCATCAGTTACTGGTTCTAGCTCCAGCTATCAGCTGCAGCCGGACGTGCTGCCGCAGCCCTCGCACAGGTAGCACGAGCCGGCCGGACGCATCTTCGTGCCGCAGGTCATGCACAGCGGCGCGTCAGCGGCCTTGCCCAGGTGCAGCTCCAGCAGCTCGGTGGAGCTACCGACGTGCTTCGGCGTCTCGACGGCGGCCTCGACCTGCTTCGGAGCGGCCTCCACCGATCCACGCAGACCCTCGAGGTCCACGTCGGACGACACGGGCGCGCCGTACTCGCCGGCCACCTGCGCCGAACGCTCGTCGGCGGTGAAGATGCCGAGCTGCGCGCGCTTGTCGTAGGACAGGTAGTCCAGCGCCAGGCGGCGGAACAGGTAGTCCAGCACCGACGTCGCGATGCGCACGTCCGGGTCGTCGGTCATGCCCGCCGGCTCGAAGCGCAGGTTCTGGAACTTCGAGACGTAGAACTCCAGCGGGATGCCGTACTGCAGACCCACCGAGATGGACATCGAGAACGCGTCCATCACGCCGGCCAGCGTGGAGCCCTGCTTGCCCAGCTTGACGAAGATCTCGCCCAGGCCGTTGTCCGGGTAGGAACCGGCGTGCAGGTAGCCCTCGGCGCCACCGACCGTGAACGACACGGTCTGCGACGGGCGCTTCTTCGGCAGGCGCTTGCGGACCGGGCGGTACTCGACGACCGTTTCGGCGGCCTTGGCCTCCGCGCCCTTGTTCGCGCCCTTGCCGGCCGACAGCGGCTGGCCGACCTTGCAGTTGTCGCGGTAGATCGCGAGCGCCTTCAGGCCGAGCTTCCAGCCCTGGTAGTAGATCTCCTCGACGTCGGCGATCGTCGCCGCCTCGGGCATGTTGACCGTCTTGGAGATCGCGCCGGACAGGAACGGCTGCGTGGCCGCCATCATCCGCACGTGGCCCATGGGCGCGATCGAACGCTCGCCCATGGCGCAGTCGAAGACCTCGTAGTGCTCGCGGCGCAGACCCGGCGCGTCGACGACGTGGCCGTGCTCGCCGATGAACTCGACGATCGCCTCGACCTGCTCGTCCAGGTAGCCCAGGGACTTGAGCGCGCGCGGCACCGTCTGGTTGACGATCTGCATCGAGCCGCCGCCGACGAGCTTCTTGAACTTGACCAGGGCCAGGTCCGGCTCGATACCGGTGGTGTCGCAGTCCATCATCAGGCCGATGGTGCCGGTCGGGGCCAGCACGGACGCCTGGGCGTTGCGCCAGCCGTTCTTCGCGCCGATCTCGAGCGACTGCTGCCACGCCTCGGTCGCGACCTTGTGCGTCGCCGAGTCGTTGCCGCCGTAGGTGCGGATCAGGTCGTTGGCCGCGGCGTGCTTGCGCATGACGCGCTGGTGCGCCGTGGCGTTGCGCTTGTAACCGTCGTACGCGCCGACCATGCCCGCGAGCTCGGCGGAACGGCGGTACGAGACACCGGTCATCAGCGAGGTGATGGTCGCGGCGAGCGCGCGGCCGCCCTCGGAGTCGTACGCGTGGCCGGTGGCCATGAGCAGCGCGCCGAGGTTGGCGTAGCCGATGCCGAGCTGGCGGAACTTGCGGGTGGTGTCCGCGATCGGCTCGGTCGGGAAGTCCGCGAAGCAGATCGAGATGTCCATCGCGGTGATGATCAGCTCGACGGCCTTGGCGAACGTGACGGCGTCGAACTTGCCGTCGTCGCTCAGGAACTTCATCAGGTTCAGCGACGCGAGGTTGCAGCTCGAGTTGTCGAGGTGCATGTACTCCGAGCACGGGTTGGACGCGGTGATGCGGCCCGACTCGGGGCAGGTGTGCCAGTCGTTGATCGTGTCGTCGTACTGGATGCCGGGGTCGGCGCACTCCCACGCGGCCTTCGCGAGCTTGCCGAACAGCTCCTTGGCGTCGACGCGCTCGATGACCTCGCCGGTCTGACGGCCGCGCAGACCGAAGTCGTTGCCGCTCTCGTAGGCGTGCATGAACTCGTCCGACACGCGGATCGAGTTGTTCGCGTTCTGGTACTGCACCGACACGATGTCCGCGCCGCCGAGGTCCATGTCGAACCCGGCGTCCCGCAGCGCGCGGATCTTGTCCTCTTCGCGCGCCTTGGTCTCGATGAACTCCACGACGTCCGGGTGGTCGACGTCGAGGACGACCATCTTGGCCGCGCGGCGGGTGGCGCCACCGGACTTGATGGTGCCCGCGGACGCGTCGGCGCCGCGCATGAACGACACCGGGCCCGACGCGGTGCCGCCGGAGGACAGCAGCTCCTTCGAGGAACGGATGCGCGAGAGGTTCAGGCCGGCACCGGAGCCGCCCTTGAAGATCAGGCCCTCCTCGCGGTACCAGTTGAGGATCGACTCCATCGTGTCGTCGACCGCGAGGATGAAGCACGCGCTGACCTGCTGCGGCGAGCTGGTGCCGACGTTGAACCACACCGGCGAGTTGAAGCTGAACACCTGGTGCAGAAGCATGTAGGTGAGCTCGTGCTCGAAGATCTCGGCGTCCTGCTCACCGGTGAAGTAGCCGTGCTCGCGGCCGGCGCCCACGTAGGTCTTCACGACGCGGTCGATCAGCTGGCGCAGCGACTGCTCGCGCTTCTCGCTGCCGACGGCACCGCGGAAGTACTTGCTGGTGACGATGTTGGTGGCGTTCACCGACCAGAACTCGGGGAACTCGACACCGCGCTGCTCGAAGTTCACCGAGCCGTCGCGCCAGTTCGTCATGACGACGTCGCGGCGCTCCCAGGTGACCTCGTCATAGGGGTGGCGGCCTTCGGTGGTGTAGACGCGCTGAATCTTCAGCGCGGCAGGCTTCGCAGCCGCCCGTGCGGCTGTCTTCTTGGCTGAGCCGCCGACGGTCTCGGTCACGGTGGATCTCCCTCGTGCTGGTGCTTAGAAAAGATGGTTGTCTCACGCGCTCTGGTGCGCGTGGATCACTGCTCGGCCGGTGCTTCCTCGGCTCTCGCAGTGCGAAGATCAAGAATTTCCTTCTCGAAGTCCTCTACGGACGAGAAGGACCTGTAAACGCTCGCGAAGCGCAGATAAGCGACCTCGTCGAGCTCACGCAGGGGGCCGAGAATGGCGAGGCCTACCTCGTGACTGGCGATTTCCGCGCATCCGGTCGACCGGATCGACTCTTCCACCCGCTGGGCGAGTTGCTGGAACGCGTCCTCGTCGACCGGGCGGCCCTGGCACGCCCTGCGCACACCGACGACCACCTTGTCGCGGCTGAACGGCTCCGTCACGCCGGAGCGCTTGACCACGGCGAGAACCGCTTCTTCGACCGTGGTGAACCTGCGGCTGCAGCTGTTGCAGGAGCGGCGACGACGGATCACCTGTCCCTCGTCGACCTCACGGGAGTCGACCACCCGCGAGTCCGAATGACGGCAGAACGGACACCGCACGCCACCTCACCCCTTCCCAGCGCAGCACTCACCGCAGCAGCCACACTGGTCGGGTTACCCACAACCTGTGGACTACTTACAACGGTGGAACCACTAGATGTAGGGGTAGAACCTAGATCGCAGCGGACGCCGACGCAACTCGACACGGCGCGTCGCGTGTCACCCTGTTGGGCGAACCGCCGACGATCAGCGGTGATTACGCAACGACGCCCGCACATGACGGAGAGAACACGTCACGCCGGGCGCCGGAAACACAAGATGTAGGGGCAGGCCTACGGGGTGACCCCCGCCTGCTGTAGGTAGAGCACGCCGAGCGCGACGACCGTCAGCGCGCTCAACACGCCGACCGCGATGAGTTCGAACACCGACTCGCGCTTCGGCCGGACCTCACACGAACTCGACTCGCGCGACGCGGGCACAGCGACCGGGCGCGGCTTGGTCGCGGGCCTGCGCGGCATGACACGGGGACCCGAACGGAGTGGACGTCCCGCTGCGACGTCCGCGTCTTCGACTACCCGCATCCGCTTCTCGACGAGAACCGCCATCACGACCTCCATCGCAGGTCAACCACCATGATCGAACAGGGGTTCGATCGAACGTCCGTGCGAATTTCTACCAGACCGACTCTCCGAACGCCACAACACGCGCCCAAATACCTCGAACAGGTGTTTGATCTGTGCAGCAAACACGACTACCGTCGACCACGAAGATCGACGGAGGCCGGATTCCCATTCGAACTGGGGGCGGCGAGGAGGACAGCGACCGTGGCAGGCAAGACGATCGACCCGGATCCCGCTCTTGTGGACACACAGGTGGCCGAGATCGCGGGAAACGCCGGCCTGACTCTGCGTCAGCGCAAGGTGCTCGACGTGATCCGCGATTGGGTCGACCGTTTCGGCTACCCGCCGAGCGTGCGCGAGATCGGTGAGGCCGTGGGTCTCACGTCGACCTCGTCGGTCGCCTATCAACTGCGCGCGCTGGAGCGAAAAGGTTTCCTGCGCCGCGACCCGAACCGCCCGCGCGCGGTCGGGATGCTGCCCAACGAGATCGACGCCGGTCTCGACCCGATGTCCAAGCCGACGCCCGCCTACGTGCCGATGCTCGGCCGGATCGCGGCCGGTGGCCCGATCCTGGCCGAGGAGTCGATCGAGGACGTGTTCCCGCTGCCACGCGAGATCGTCGGCGAGGGCGAGCTGTTCCTGCTGCGCGTCGTCGGTGACTCGATGATCGACGCCGCGATCACCGACGGCGACTGGGTCGTGATCCGCAAGCAGCCCACCGCCGACCAGGGCGAGATCGTCGCCGCCATGATCGACGGCGAGGCGACCGTGAAGACGTTCAAGCGCAGGGACGGCCACGTGTGGCTGATGCCGCACAACACGGCCTACCAGCCGATCAACGGCGACGAGGCCACCATCCTGGGCAAGGTCGTGACCGTGCTCAGGCGTCTTCCGTAACCTCGCCGCGGGCCCGCTTCTTCTTCTCGAAGAAGTCGAGCCACTTCTGCCGGGTGGACTCCATGTCCACCACGACGAACGCGAAGAACTGGCCCATGTCCTTGAGGCGGGCTCCCACCGGGGTGCCGAGACCGAAGATCTCGGCACCCTCCAGTCCTGTGTGCGCCCAGACCGAGTTGCGCTGCGCGCTCGACAGCCACGCCCGGTACCAGAGGTCGTCGCCCAGGAAGTAGCGCACGCGCTTGCCGTCGCGCTCGCTGTGCAGCAGGTCGATCTCCTGCAGGTAGCTCGTCGACCGCGAGACGGTCGCCGGGCTGACCGACAGCCGCAGCACCAGTTCCGTCGCGGACAGGCTGCCCTTGTCGGTCATGAAGATCTCCGCGAGGATCCGCGCCGCCGTGAGCGTCAGCCCGGTCTGCCGGAACACGCCGACCAGCCTCAGGTGGAACTCCTGCACCTCCCCCGGACTGCGGTCGAACGAGTACGCCTCGTCATCGACGTCGAGTTCGTCGACGGCAGGCATCCGGCGCATCGCCCGTTCACTCGCCGCCCGGTGCGCGGCACCCGGCCGGTAGTTGTTGTGGCCGCCGTTGCGGGTCACCTCGCGCTGGATCGTCGAGGCAGGCCTTTGCAACCGCCTCCCGATCTCGGAGTACCCCAGCCCGTCCCAGAGGAACTGGGCGATGAGCTGCCGCTCTTCTTCGTCTAGGCGCTTACCAGGCACAACACCATGTTGCCTTGCACCTCAAGCCATTGCAATGAGTCTTTTGACTTCGTCCGCAAACGTTTTTAGCTTGCAGGGAGGGGAAAGACCTCGTTGCAAGGGGGAGCAATGGCCTTGAGTCCGATGACGTACCCGGACGGGCATGTCGGCTGGCGCGCGCACGACCACGCGACTGTGCGCGCCGTGCTCGCAGACGGTCGGTTCAGCATCCGGCCGGATCTGATGCACAACCCGTTCGGGCCGGGGAGTCCCGGTGACGCGCCGCCGACGCCGCCTGGTGCGTTCACCGATCACGACCCGCCGGAGCACACCCGCTACCGGAGCCGGCTGACCGGTCAGTTCACCGTGCGGCGGATGCGGTTGCTCGCCGAGCGGCTCGAGGTGATCACGGGCGAGCATCTGGACGCGCTGGCGGCGCAGGGATCGCCGGCGGATCTGGTCAAGCACTTCGCGGTGCCGGTGCCGGGTCTGATGATCTGCGAGTTGCTGGGGGTTCCGTACGAGCGGCGCAGGGAGTTTCAGCAGGACGCGATGGTGCTGACCGGGGCCAGTGGTGGTGCTGGAGCCGATGAAGCCGTGGCGATGTTCGAGGCGTTCGAGCGGCTACAGCGGTTCATGCTGGAGATGGTCGCGGCGAAGCGGGCGGAGCCGACGGATGACGTGCTGAGCGACCTCGTCCACTCGGAGTCCGGCGAGTCGGACGGGTCACCGCTGACCGACGACGAGATGGCCGCGATGGGCATGGCGTTGCTCGGGGGCGGACTCGACACGACGACGAACATGCTGTCGCTCGGCGCGCTGGAGTTGCTGCGTGAGCAGGCACGGGTGGAGGCGATGCTCGCCGATCCCGCTGCTGCCGTCGAGGAGCTGCTCCGATATATCAGTTTGACGCCCGCTACGGCGCGCACCGCGGTGGAGGACGTCGAGATCGACGGCGTCGTCGTGCGTGCGGGTGACACGGTGTTCGTCGAGTTGGGGTCGGCGAACCGCGATCCGGCTCGGTATGCCGATCCGGACGTTCTCGACCTGGCTCGGGGAACGGCGGGGCATCTCGCGTTCGGGCACGGCATCCACCAGTGCATCGGCCAGCACCTCGCGCGGATCGAGTTGAAGATCGCCTTTCCCGGGCTCTTCACGCGGTTCCCGAAGCTGCGTCTGGCCGTGCCCGAGGACGAGTTGCCGTACCGGGCGAGCCTGGTGATGGGCGGACTGGAGCGGATGCCCGTCGCCTGGGACTGAGTCAGGCCCGAGAATCAGGCCCGGCGGCGGAAGCGCAGGCCGATGACCAGGGCGGCGACGAGCACGATGCCGCCCAGGGTCAGTGCCAGGGGCCAGTTCTGCCAGGAGCCGCCCGGTGAGTCCGAAGGGGACGCCTGGGGCTGGTCTTCGGCCGGCGGGGGCGTCGTGGTGGTCGGCGGGGGTGGCTGAGCCAGGGCCGCGGCGCCCGCCACGGCGCGGATCGGCGTGCCGGCGCCCTCGGAGGCCGAGAGCAGGGTGCCGTCCGGGTCGAAGGCGATGGCCTCGCCCTGGGGTTCGTTCGGCAGCGGGACCCGGACCGGGTCGCCGGACAGCGCCTTGACGACGTCGCCGTCGGGGACCGGGTAGAGGTAGGCGTCGGTGTAGGTGCGCAGGGCGATGACGGAGCCGTCGGGTGTGGAGGCGGCGCCGGTGACCAGGCGCGAGTCGAGGGTGCCTTCCAGCGGGCCGCCCGGGGTGTCCGTCGTCGACAGCGACACGCGTGCCACCTGCTCCAACGGCACCGATATATCAGTTCGGAGCGGGGCCGTCGGGCGATATACCAGCGCGGAACCGAGGGGTTCCTTGGTGATGATGTACGGGGTGCCGGACTTGTCGATGAGCAACGCCTCGGCGTCGTGCTTGCCGTCCGGGTACGTGACGCGGAACCGCTCCACGGCGCCCGAAGGCGAGACCTTGTGCAAGGCGACCGTGGAGCGGGACTTGTTGTTGTCGCCGGTGTCGGACGCCCAGAGGGTGCCGTCCGGCGTCATCGCCAGGTCTTCGACGTCGTAGGGGTCGACGGGCGCGGTGATCGTGCGCGTCACGACGCAGTCGCGGCCCATGACCTGGATGCGCAGCGTGCCGTTGTCGCTGTCGCTGACCGCGAAGAACTGCTTGCCGTCGGACGTGAGCCCGGAGAGCTCCTGCATTTCTACCGGGCACACGTCCACGGGTGGAGGCGGGATCAAGCAGGCGTCCCGTTCGTCGCGAACTCCTCGAGCACGCCGGCGAGGTCCGGGCGCACGCGGGCGCTGAGCAGCGTGCCCGACTCCGTGTGCTTCTCGGACAGGATCTCGCCGTCGCGGTGCACGCGGGCTACGACCTCGCCGCGCGCGTACGGCACGAGAGCCTCGACCACGACCTCAGGACGTGGCATCAGCTCGGCGATGCGGATCTTCAGCTCCTCGATGCCGAGGCCCGAGTGCGCCGACACGAACGACGCGTCCGGGAACAGGTGCCGCAACCGGGCCATGCCCAGGTCGCCGACCGCGTCGATCTTGTTCACGACGAGCAGCTCGCGCGGCATCGGCGTGTCGCTCTTGTCGTTGATCTCGGAGAGAACCTCGCGCACGGCCTTGACCTGCTTCTCCGGCATGCCGTCGGAGCCGTCGACCACGTGCACGAGCAGATCGGACTGGCCGACCTCCTCCAAGGTCGAGCGGAACGCCTCGACCAGCTGGTGCGGCAGGTGCCGGACGAAGCCGACCGTGTCGGTCAGCGTGTACGGCAGGCCTTCCGGCGTCAGCGCGCGGCGCGTCGTCGGGTCGAGGGTGGCGAACAGCGCGTCCTCCACCAGGACACCGGCGCCCGTCAGCGCGTTGAGCAGCGACGACTTGCCCGCGTTCGTGTAGCCCGCGATGGCGATGCTCGGGATCTCGTTCGCCGTGCGGCGACCCCGCTTGGTCTCGCGGATGACGCCGATCGCGGCGATCTCGCGGCGCAGCTTCGAGATGCGCGCGCGGATCCGACGACGGTCGGTCTCGATCTTGGTCTCACCGGGACCGCGCAGACCCACACCGCCGTTGCCGCCACCGGCACGACCACCGGCCTGCCGCGACAACGACTCACCCCAACCACGCAGGCGCGGCATCAGGTACTGCAGCTGGGCCAGCTCGACCTGCGCCTTGCCCTCCTTGGACTGCGCGTGCTGCGCGAAGATGTCCAGGATGAGCGCGGTGCGGTCGATGACCTTGACCTTGAGCTTCTCCTCCAGTTGACGCAGCTGGCCTGGCGAGAGCTCGCCGTCGCAGATCACGGTGTCCGCGCCGGTCGACTGCACGACGTCGCGCAGCTCGGAGACCTTGCCGGAGCCGATGTACGTCGCCGCGTCCGGCTTGTCCCGCCGCTGCACGACGCCTTCGAGCACCTCGGAACCGGCGGTCTCGGCGAGGCGGGCGAGTTCGGCCATGGAGGCGTCGGAGTCCGCGGCCGTGCCTTCGGTCCACACCCCGACGAGCACGACCCGCTCCAGGCGGAGCTGCCGGTACTCGACCTCGGTGATGTCCTCGAGCTCGGTGGACAGTCCCGCGACACGGCGCAGCGCGGCGCGTTCGACGCGTTCGTAATCACCCGTGGAGAAGTCGTCCTCCTCCCACTTGGCGTCGAACTCCGGGTCGAACTCTGTGCTCTGGATGTTTTCCGTCATTTGCCCTTCATCGTCCCACGGACAGTTAGTCCCCCGGATACACCGCGAGGTAGATCGCCACACGGGGAACATCCGGCTTGACCGGTTGCGCGGCCAGCTCATCCATCAACGACGCGAGCCGCTGCTTTAGTTCCTCGGGGTCGACGGTGACGACCAGACGGCTCTGATCCACGTCACTGAGCCCGATGTCGGCAACCTCGCCGAGGAAAGCGTGCAGCATCGCCTCGCCGACGGCGACCGCATTTTCGCTGTTGTCGAGCTCCCAGGACAGTCCTGTCGACCGATAGGGGATCTCTTTCGCGCCCCGGTTGCCCGCGCGGGAGGGCATCGCCTCCAGGAATCCGGCGGCGACGAGCTTGCGCACGTGGTGCAGAGTCGTGGCCGGGTCCTTGCCCAGCCGCTGGGCCAGCTCCTTGTTGGTGAGCGGGCGGTCGAACGTCATGCGGATCATCCGCAGCCGCAGGTCAGAGCTCAGCGCCGCGGCTTCGTCGCTCGTCGCGGGACGTCGCTTCCGGGAGAGTGGCACGAGCGCAGTCTAAGTGATTGACAGTTTCCAATCACTCAGCGCAGACTTCCCGGCATGGCGCTTTGGGGGCACCCCGACTTCCGCAGGCTCTGGACGGGCGACACGATCAGCCAGTTCGGCGCGACCGTCGGCATGACGGTCATCCCGCTGCTCGCGGCGGGCGTGCTGAACGCGACACCGTTCGAGATGGGTCTGCTCGCCGCGGCGAGCACGATGGCGTTCCTGGTGATCGGCCTGCCCGCGGGCGTGTGGGTCGACCGCATGCGCCGCAAACCGCTGATGATCGCGATGGACGTCGTCCGCGCCGCCCTGATGCTGAGCGTGCCCGTCGCGTGGTGGCTGGGCCTGCTCGGCCTGACGCAGCTGATCGTGGTGAGCCTCGCGGTCGGCGTCTGCACCGTGTTCTTCGACGTCGCCTACCAGTCGTACCTGCCGTCACTGGTCGGACGCGGCCAGCTCGTCGAGGGCAACTCGAAACTGCAGGCCAGCCTGTCGGTCGCGGAGGTGTCGGGACCCGCCATCGGCGGCTACGCGGCCCAGTTCCTGGGCGCGGCCAACAGCGTCCTGGCGACCGGGCTGGGCTACCTGAGCTCGGCGTTCTTCCTGGTCAGGATCAAGACGGTGGAGCCGGCGCCGGAACGCCACCCCGACCCGCACCTGCGGCGCGAGATCATGGAGGGGCTGCGGTTCGTCTTCGGCAACGTCACGCTGCGCATGATCGTCGCCTGCACGGGCACCTCGAACTTCTTCCACGGCATCCAGAACGCCGTGATGATCCTGTTCCTGCTGCAGACCGTGAACCTGAGCGAGGGAACGGCCGGCCTCGTGTTCAGCGCCGGAGGCGTCGGCGGCGTGCTCGGGGCGGCGCTCGCCTACCGGATCGGACTGCTCGTCGGGCAGGCCAGGATGATCTGGCTCATCCCGGTCCTGACCTGGCCTTTCACCCTGGCGCTGCCGTTCATCTCGGACGGGTGGGGCCTCGTGCTCCCGATGGCCTGCCTGGCGGTGAGCACGTTCGGGATCGTCGTCTACAACGTCGGCCAGGTGAGCTACCGCCAGTCGATCTGCCCTGATCACCTGCTGGGCCGGATGAACGCCTCGATCCGCTGGGTGGTCTGGGGCGCGACGCCTCTGGGCGCGCTGCTCGGCGGGGTGCTCGGCTCGTGGATCGGGATCGTGCCGACGATGTGGGTGTCGCTCGTCGGCTCGGTGGGCGGGATGGTGTGGCTGCTGCTCTCGCCGCTGCGCTCTATGCGGGACCTGCCGGCCACGTCTAGCGTCGAGGCCCATGGCTGATACCTCGGTGCTGCGGGACGGTCTCCACTTCGGCGAGGGGCCGCGACGCGGTCCTGACGGTCGCCTCTACTACTCCGACTTCTACGCGGGCGAAGTGCACGCCCTCGACCTCACGACGGGCGACGACGAGGTCGTCGTCGCCTTCGACGGCCAGCCCTCGGGCCTCGGCTGGCTGCCCGACGGACGCCTGCTCGTCGTGTCGATGCTCGACCGGACGGTGCGCAGGCTCGAGAACGGCGGGGACCTCGTCCTGCACGCTGATATATCGGACATCGCGACCTTCCACGCGAACGACATGCTCGTCGACTCCGAAGGCCGCGCGTACGTCGGCAACTTCGGCTTCGACCTGCACGGCCTGATCGACGACGTCGGCATCGCACGACTGCTCGAACCCGACTTCGAACCGCCGGGGGCCGCGCTCGCGCTCGTCCAGCCCGACGGGTCCGTCAGCGTCGCCGCCGAAGACCTCAAGTTCCCGAACGGCATGGCGCTGCTGCCCGACCCGACCGGCGAGTCCGAGAGCGGCACCATCCTGGTCGTCGCCGAGACCGTTGCGTTCCAGCTCACTTCGTTTTCGGTCGACCGCAACGGATCGTTGCAAAACCGCAGGGTGTGGGCCGATGTGAAGGAGTTCGGGATCGCGCCGGACGGGATCGCGGGCGACGGGGACGGCGTGTGGGTGGCTGCCGCGTTGCAGCCCGCGGTGTTCCGGGTGACCGAGGGCGGCAAGATCACCGACAAGGTGGAGACGACGCAGACGTGCTTCGCCGTCGCGGTCGTCGGCGACAAACTCGTGTGCCTGACCGCGCCGGACTCGAACCCGAGCGTGGTCAGGCCCGATCGGCTCGGGAAGATCGAGATCTACGAACTGAGCTGATATATCGGATATCAGACGAGGGCGTCCCACCAGGACTTGTCGAGCTCGCCGCGGGCGACGAGCACGGCAGGTCCGGTGAGGGTCGACGTCGTCGGCTCGATGGTGACGGACACCTGGCCGCCGAGGACGTCGACGGTCGCCGAGCCCGTCGACCTGCCCTGGCCCGCGAGCCAGGAGGCGACGGACGCGACGGTGCCGGTGCCGCACGAGCGGGTCTCGCCGACGCCGCGCTCGTAGACGCGCATGCGCAGCGCGTCGGCGCCGATGACGTTGATCAGTTCGACGTTGACGCCGTGCGGGAACATCACCGGGTCGAAGCCGGGCGGCACGGTGAGGTCGAAGTCCTCGACCGGGACCTCGGTGACGCACGCGAGGTGCGGGTTGCCGACGTCGACCGCGAAGCCGCCGATGCCGGTGCCTTCGACGGCGGCGATGGACGTGCCGGTGACCCGCGCGGGGCCCATGTCGTTCGTGACGGAGCCGTCCGGGTGCGTGGTGACCGTGCGGTCCCCCGCGCGCGTACCGACGACGAACGTGCCCTGCGGCTGGTGGCCCGCGTCGACCAGGTAGCGGGCGAAGACGCGCAGGCCGTTGCCGCACATCTCGGCGATGGAGCCGTCGGCGTTGCGGTAGTCCATGAACCACTTGCCGCCCGTGCGCACGACGCGCAGCACGCCGTCCGCGCCCAGGCCTCGCTGCCGGTCGCACAGCGCCTGCACGCGGGCGACGGTCAGGTCCAACGCGTCATCGAGGTCGGGCAGGACGACGAAGTCGTTCTCCGTGCCGTGCCCCTTCACGAACTCCACGGGACAAGGTTACCGGCGGTCTCCAAAAGATCAGGCCGAGCACCGTCGAGCCAGGTGATGCGCTGGTCACGCCGGAACCACGACCGCTGCCGGCGCACGAACCGGCGGGTGGCGCGTTTGGTCTCCTCGGCGGCGAAGTCGATCGTGCAGGCTCCGTCCATTGCGGACAGCACCTGCTGGTAGCCCAGCGCCCGCGACGCGGTCTTGCCGTCACGCAGGCCGAGCCGGACCAGGGCGCGCACCTCGTCTTCCAGGCCAGACGCGAACATGGCGTCCACCCGCTGGTCGACGCGGGTGTCCAGTTCGGACACCTCGCGGTCGACGCCGATCTGGACGGTGCCGTAGCGGGCGGGGCCGGGCTTGGGGAGGTTCGCCGAGAACGGTTGCCCCGTCAGCTCGATGACCTCCAGCGCGCGCACGATGCGGCGGCCGTTGGACGGCAGGATCGCGATCGCGGCGGCCGGGTCGAGTTCCTGCAGGCGCCGGTGCAACGCCTCCGAGCCCGCCGACGCCAGTTCCGCCTCGAAACGCAGGCGCACCGCGTCGTCGGTGCCGGGGAACTTCAGGTCGTCCAGCACGGCCTGCACGTAGAGCCCCGAACCTCCGACGAGGACCGGCGGACGCCCGGCGGCGAGCAACTCCTCGACGACGGCCCGCGTCTCGCGCTGGTAGGCGGCCACCGACGCGGTCTCGGTGACGGACAGGACGTCGAACAGGTGGTGCGGAACGCCACGACGCTCAACCAACGGCATCTTCGCCGTGCCGATGTCCATGCCGCGGTAGAGCTGCATGGCGTCGGCGTTGACGACCTCTCCCCCGAACCGCTCCGCGAGCGCGACGGCCAGGTCGGACTTGCCGGTCGCGGTGGGTCCGACAACAGCGATGGGGGTGATCACGGGCGCTCCCAGACAGCGACGTGGTAGCCCACGCCGAAAGGTGCGAAGAACTCGGCGGACGAGCCGCGCCACGGTCCTGGCACGCCCGCGAGGACCTGCCATGCCGCACGGCCCTGCGCGCCCAGTTCACGGGCGAGGTCGAGGTCGAGACCGAGAAGGCCGTCCACGTCGGCGTTCGCCAGCAGACTGTGGACCAAAGAATCAAAAGGTCCCGAACGCTCGTCGTCCGACCCCGGCGAACGCGGGCCGTGCCGGGTGGAGCCGTCACCCAGGACCAGGAGCCCGGATTCCGGCGACGAGGCGAGTTGTTGTCCAAACGAGACACAGTCGGAAGCGGGCAGGTCAGGCGGCACGAGTTCGACGCGTGACACCTCGACTCCGCAGTGTTCCCGAAGCCACGCGGTGATTAGCACCGGCAACGGAATCCGCGCATCCGGCGGCAGGTCACCGCCGAGTGACACAGGCACATCGACCCCATAACCGAGAAAAGTTCCCGACAACGGCGGCGAGTATGTGGAGGGGCCGCTGTCGTCCACGGCGACCGCGACCCACGGACCGGGCAGTTTTCCTGCTGCGGCAAGGGTTGCGGCCCGCACGGGCTCGGTTTCTGCGGCGGCTCCCACGACCAGTTCTGGGACCAGAAGAGGTGGGTGCGGCACCACCGCGGCACGGGTGATCACGACCGACGAGGCTACCTATCGTGGACTCCCAGTACCGAGTCGAGCTCTGACCTGTTTGAATGCGCGCGGGGAACTGGGGACGGGAGACCCTCCAGCGCCCGTATTGCATCGGCCCCGCCAACGGCGGGGCGCCCGTGGCAGGCACGGGCGTCAGATGGGAGGAACCGGCGATGTCGGAGCAGGACAGCACACCGGAGGCCGTGGCCGAGACCACTCCAGTGGCGGTCGCAGCCGAGGGTGGGGTCGAGGAAACGCCGAAGGAGACCGCACCGCAGGCGTCGCCTCCGGCCGTCCCCGTGGCGTCGGACCACCCTGACCGCTGGGGGCGCGTGGACGCCGACGGCACCGTGTACGTGAAGACCGAGGACGGCGAACGTGCTGTCGGGTCGTGGCAGGCCGGTGAGCCGGTCGAGGGCCTCGCGCACTTCGCGCGGCGCTTCGACGACCTGCGCACCGAGGTCGAGCTGCTCGTGTCGCGGCTCAAGTCCGGCGCCGGCGACCCCAAGCACGCCCTGACCAGCGCGAAGCACGTCAAGGAGCAGCTCGCCGAGGCCGCCGTCGTCGGTGACCTCAAGGCGCTGGCCGCCCGCGTCGAGCACGTGCTGGTCCAGGCAGAGGCCGGCATGGAGAAGGCGAAGGAGGCCAAGGAGGCCGCCCGAGCCCAGTCCGTGGCGCGCAAGCAGGCGCTCGTCGACGAGGCCGAGTCGATCGCGAACGAGTCGACGCAGTGGAAGGTCGCGGGCGACCGGCTGCGTCAGATCCTCGACGAGTGGAAGACCATTCGCGGCGTCGACCGCAAGACCGACGAGCAGCTGTGGCGCCGGTTCTCGAAGGCGCGCGACGCGTTCAACCGCCGTCGCGGCTCGCACTTCGCGGACCTCGACCGCCAGCGCTCGGTGGCGAAGACCTCCAAGCAGTCGCTGGTCGAGGAGGCCGAGAAGCTCGTCGACTCCGACGACTGGGGCACCACGGCCGGTCGCTACAAGGAGCTGATGGTCGAGTGGAAGGCCGCCGGGCGTGCGCCCAAGGAGGCCGACGACGCGCTGTGGCAGCGGTTCCGGGCCGCGCAGGACGCGTTCTTCCAGAAGCGTTCCGAAGCGTTCAGCGAGCGGGACGCCGAGTTCTCGGCCAACGCGAAGCTGAAGGAGGAGCTGCTGGCCGAGGCCGAGGGCATCGACCCGTCGGGCGACCTCGAGTCGGCGCGCAACGCCCTCTACAAGATCCAGGAGCGCTGGGACGCGATCGGCAAGGTGCCGCGCGAGCGCATCCGCGAGCTCGAGGGCAAGCTCCGCAGCATCGAGGAGAAGGTCCGCGGCGCGGTCGACGCCCAGTGGCGCCGGTCCGACCCCGAGGCCGAGGCCCGCGTGGCCCAGTTCCGCGAGCGCGTGGAGCAGTTCGAGGCGCAGGCCGCTAAGGCCCGTGCCGCGGGCGACAAGCGCCGCACCGAGCAGGCCGAGGCGCAGGCGGCCCAGTGGCGCGAGTGGCTCGCCGCCGCTGAGCAGGCCCTGGCGACCCGCTAGGTAGACCAACGTCTGAGGGCCCCTCTCCGCACGGGAGAGGGGCCCTCAGACGTTTCTAGCGGGTACTGCGCCCGTTCACAGCTGGGGCGGGCGCGAGGCCGCGATCTGCACCCACTTCACCAGCAGGAGGATCACCGCGATCACCGCGATGATCAACCCGATGCCGGGCCCGGGACCGATCGTCTTGTTGCTCGTCGTCGTCTGCTGGGTCCAGATCGACAGCACGCCGATGATCGACCCCGCGAACAGCCCCAGCGAGCACACCCACGTGAGGCCCCAGCGTCGTACCGCGAGCGTGATGCCGGAACCGAGCACCCCGATGCCGAGAGCGAGGTACGAGAACAGCTTCGGGAGGAACAGCGACGACTCGCCCAGCACGACCTGCAGGCCGGTGAACTCGCCGATCCACGGCAGGACCAGCGACACCAGGATCGCGAGCACCGCGACCGAGATCGTCAGCGCGCCCGTTCCCGGGTCGATGCGCCTGGCCGCCTCGTGCTCCACCGCGTCGATCTCTTTGCGCAAGAAGTCCTCATCACTCACTGTGCCGCGCACCCCGACACGACGGGCAACGGCTCGGGCGCTCCGAACGACGGCAGACCGAGGCCGATGCCCGCGGTCTTGGGCTTGATGCCGGCCTCGGAACGGTCACCGGCCTTGGTGCGGCGCCACGACAGCGGTTCGCCGTCCGCGACGAGGTAGTGCGGGGCCGCGTACGTCACGACGGTCTCCACGACGTCACCAGGACGCGGAACGATCGCACCGGGTGCGAAGTGCACGAGGCGTCCGTCGCGCGCACGGCCGCTCATGCGGTGGGTCTCGGCGTCGCGCTTGCCCTCACCCGTGGCGACGAGGACCTCGACCGTGCGGCCGACCTGCTCGATGTTCAACGAGTGCGTCATCTCGTTCTGCAGCGCCACGAGCCGGTCGAAGCGCTCCTGCACGACGGCCTTGGGCAGCTGGTCCGGCAGGTCTGCCGCCGGGGTGCCGGGGCGCTTCGAGTACTGGAACGTGAACGCCGACGAGAACCGGGCCTGGCGCACCACGTCGAGCGTGCCCTGGAAGTCCTCCTCGGTCTCGCCGGGGAAGCCCACGATGATGTCGGTGGTGATCGCGGCGTCCGGCATGGCGGCGCGGACCTTGTCGATGATCCCCAGGTACTTCTCGGTGCGGTACGAGCGGCGCATCGCCTTGAGCAGGCGGTCCGAACCGGACTGCAGCGGCATGTGCAGGCTGTGGCACACGTTCGGCGTCTCGGCCATGGCGGCGATGACGTCGTCGGTGAAGTCCTTGGGGTGCGGCGAGGTGAAGCGCACGCGCTCCAGTCCGTCGATCTCACCGCAGGCGCGCAGCAGCTTGCCGAACGCGAGCCGGTCGCCGAACTCGACGCCGTAGGAGTTGACGTTCTGCCCCAGCAACGTCACCTCCAGCACGCCCTCGTCCACGAGCGTCTGCACCTCGGCCAGCACGTCGCCGGGGCGGCGGTCCTTCTCCTTGCCGCGCAACGACGGCACGATGCAGAACGTGCAGGTGTTGTTGCAGCCCACCGAGATCGACACCCAGCCCGAGTAGGCCGAGTCGCGCGAGGCCGGCAGCGACGACGGGAACGTCTCCAGCGCGTCGAGGATCTCCACCTGTGCCTCGGAGTTGTGGCGGGCGCGTTCGAGCAGCACCGGCAACGACCCGATGTTGTGCGTGCCGAACACGACGTCCACCCACGGGGCGCGCCGGACGATCTCGCTGCGGTCCTTCTGCGCGAGGCAGCCGCCGACCGCGATCTGCATGCCGGGGTTCGCCGTCTTCTGCGGGGCGAGGTGGCCGAGCGTGCCGTACAGCTTGTTGTCGGCGTTCTCGCGGACCGCGCAGGTGTTGAAGACGACGACGTCGGCCTGCTCGTCCTCTTCGGCACGGGCGTAGCCCGCGTCCTCCAGCAGACCGGCGAGCCGCTCGGAGTCGTGCACGTTCATCTGACACCCGAACGTGCGGATCTGGAAGCTCTTGCGAACCTGCGCGGTACTCACACGAACACGATAACCCCTGGTCAAACGCCCGAGTTTCGCGGACCGCACAAAGCCTGTCCCATTCGCACCGTGACCAGGCAGGACCTTCGTCGGGTGCAAGGGCCGGGCACCACCGTGGCACGATGCGCTGGTGCTGGGACGACTGCATGCCGCCGTGAGCCTGTTGACCGCCGCAACGGTCCTGACGGGCTGTAGCAGCACGGTGACGGACATCAAGATAACGATGGCCACGGGCAGCGAGGGCGGCGTCTACTACTCGCTCGGCAACGGTCTCGCGGACATCTGGAGCGGGCGTCTCGGCATCGTGCGGCCCCAGGTCGTGCAGACGGCCGGTTCCAAGGACAACGTCACCCGGCTGATCAACAACCAGGCCCAGGTCGGCTTCTCCCAGGCGGACGCGCTCGAGGGATTGCCGGGTTCGGACCGGTTGCGCGCGCTGGCCCGCATGCACGACGACTACCTGCAGGTCATCGTCCGCGCCGACCTGCCGGTGGCGAAGCTGCGCGACCTGTCCGGACTGCGCGTGTCGATCGGCGCGAAGGAGTCCGGTGTCGAGATCATCGCGACCAAGCTGCTGCGGTCCGAGAACGTCACGCCGCAGACCGTGAACCTCGGCCTCGACGACTCGGCCGGCGCCATGCAGGAGGGCAGGCTCGACGCGTTCTTCTGGTCCGGCGGCCTGCCGACGCGCCGGATCACCGACCTCACCAAGGGACTCGGCGTGCGGATGCTCGACCTCAAGGACGAGCTGCTGAAGTTCCGCCAGCAGTACCCCGTCTACGGATCGGCGACGCTGCCCGCCTCCACCTACAACCTGCAGTCCGGTCCGGTCATCACGCTCGTCGTGCGCAACTTCCTGCTCGTCAACGAGTCGATGCCCGACGACGTGGCCGAAGCGCTGGTGCGGCAGCTGTTCGAGGGGCAGCCCGACCTGGTGAGGGCGCACTCGGCGGCGCGCACGATAGAGCAGCGGTCCGCGATCGAGACATCACCGGTGCCGCTGCACCCCGGTGCCATGCGCTACTACCGAGAAGCCAAGGTCTAGACGGCCGGCAGTTCGACCACGACCTTGAGCCCGCCGTCCTCGGGCGATTCCAGCTGGACGGTGCCGTCGACGCGTTCGACCACCAGCCGCACGATCGAGAGGCCCAGCCCGGAGCCGGGCACGTTCTGGTGGGCGGGGCTGCGCCAGAACCGGTCGGTGGCCCGTTCGAGCTCGTCGGGCTGCAGACCGGGCCCGTGGTCGGCGACGGAGAGCCGGATGACGCCGTCGGACTTGCGCGCGTCCACCACGATCAGCGTGCCCTCGGCGGTGAACTTCAGAGCGTTGTCGAGCAGCGCGTCCAGGATCGTCTCGACACCGCGCGGCGGGACGAGGGCCATGCCGACGCGTTCCCCGTCGAGCACGAGGTGCACCTCCTTCGCCGCCGCGGCCGCCGACCACGCGGACAACCGCGCCGCCACGGACTTGTCGACGTCGACCGGCACCGGGTCCACGGAACTGGACTCGGCGCGCGCCATGGAGAGCAGCTCGTCGAGGATGCGGTTGAGCCGGTCGGTCTCGCTGATCGCCTCGACCTGGTGCACCTCCCCCTCGCCGTCGACGTGACCCTCCAGGTTGGACAGCCGGAGTTTCAGCGCCGTCAACGGGTTGCGAAGCTGGTGTGACGCGTCCGCGACGAAGGCCCGTTGTGCGGCAAGCACATCGCTCACGTTCGCGGCCATCTGGTCGAACGACCGCGAGAGGTGCCGCAGTTCGGGCGGACCGCTCTCCGCCCCCACCGGCGGCACGGGCCGGCCCGACACCACCGCGGCGAGGAGCTTCCCGGTCGCCTCGTCCAGCGCCTGCACCGGCCGCAACGTCCAGCGCACCACCGGCAGCGCCAGCAGCACCGCGAGCGCCAGCACCAGCAGGCTTCCCGCGAGCAGCAGCGCCCACCACGCGAGCACCTCGAAGCGGGTCTTGGCCGTCGGCGAGAACGTGATCACCGCGCCGCGCACCTCGCCGTCGACCAGGACCGGTTCGGCGAGCACCACCTTCGCGTCGCTCCACGGCGCGAACAGCTCGGGAGCGACCGGCAGGCGCCCGGCCAGCGCCTTGCTGATCAGGTCCTGCACGACCGGGTCACCGAGCGCGATGTCGTTGCGCGAGGCCACCAGCGGCACGGTCGGCGCGTCGCGGTCCACCACGGCCACACCGATGTCGTACAGCTCGTCGTAGCGCTCGAGTTCCGGCCGCAGCAGGTCCGGGCTGCGGTCGATCAGCGGCCGCTGCGCCAGCGAGGCGAACCGGCTGGTGTCGGTGAGCCGGTCGAGGAACATCTCCTGCTGCTCCGCGGCCGCCACGTTGCGGCCCAGCGGCACGCCCAGGCCCACCAGCACGAGCACGATCAGGGCGAGCACCACGCCCAGCAGTCGGGACCTCACCGGGCGTCACCCCACCCGGCCGCGACACGCCGACGACAAAAGATCACCCAATTGAGATCACACCTGCCCCAGCCGGTAGCCGACGCCCCGCACGGTCTCCAGCAACGCGGGCCTGCCGAGCTTCGTCCGCAACGTGGCGACGTGCACGTCGAGCGTCCGGTTCGCACCGGACCAGGTGCGGCCCCACACCTCGGCGAGGATCCGCTCCCGCGTGCACACCGCGCCGCCCGCCGCCATCACCAGCGCGAGCACCTGGAACTCCTTGCGCGACAGGGCGACCGACTCCCCCGCGACCGTGACCTCGTGACGCCCCAGGTCGACCCGCACGTCGCCGGTCTCGAACACCTCTGTGGACACCGCTCCCACGCCGACCGGGTCCGCGCCGCGGCGACGGCGGACGGCGTGCACGCGCGCGACGAGTTCGCCCACGTCATAGGGCTTGACCAGGTAGTCGTCGGCCCCGGCGTGCAGGCCGAGGATCCGGTCGTCGATCTCCCCTCTCGCGGACACCACGATGATCGCGACGTCCGACGCGGCCCTGATGGCACGGCACAGCGTCACGCCGTCCATGTCGGGCAGGCCGAGGTCGAGCAGCACCACGTCGACGCCCGCGAGGCGGTCGAGCGTGCCGCGGCCCGTGGCCTGCCGGTCCACGTGGAAACCCCGTCTGGTCAGGGCTGGGACCAAGGCCTCTGCGACCCTGTCGTCGTCCTCGACGAGCAGCACGCGCACTTTCGCTACCTCCCGGGCAACCGATGTCTGCCTGTGACAGAGTTGAGACCCTAAGTCTTGCTCAATGTCCTGGACTGGTGTGGTGGCGGACACCTAGGTTTCCGCCAACGCCGACGACCCCCAATGGAGGACTGGATGACTGCCGCCTCTGCACCGCCGATGATTCGTGTGGCGGGTGTGGACAAGTTCTTCGGCCCGTTGCACGTGCTCAAGAACGTGGAACTGGAAGTGCCGAAGGGGCAGGTAGTGGTCGTGCTGGGGCCGTCGGGTTCCGGTAAGTCGACCCTGTGCCGGACCATCAACCGCCTCGAACCGATCGATTCCGGTGTCATCGAGGTCGACGGGCAACCGCTTCCCGCCGAAGGAAAAGAACTGGCCCGCCTGCGCGCCGATGTCGGCATGGTGTTCCAGTCCTTCAACCTTTTCGCGCACAAGACCATCGTCGAGAACGTCATGCTCGCGCCGACGAAGGTGCGCAAGACGCCCGCCGCCGAGGCGCGCAAGACCGCGATGGAACTGCTCGAGCGGGTCGGGATCGCCAACCAGGCCGACAAGTTCCCCGCTCAGCTCTCCGGTGGGCAGCAGCAGCGTGCGGCGATCGCCCGCGCGCTCGCCATGAAGCCCAAGGTGATGCTGTTCGACGAGCCCACGTCCGCGCTCGACCCGGAGATGGTCCAGGAGGTCCTGGACGTCATGACGGGCCTGGCCAAGGACGGGATGACGATGCTGGTCGTCACGCACGAGATGGGCTTCGCCCGCAAGGCCGCGGACCGGGTGATCTTCATGTCCGACGGCGAGGTCGTCGAGGATTCCACCCCGGAAGCGTTCTTCTCGGCGCCGAAGTCCAACCGCGCGAAGGACTTCCTTGGCAAGATCCTGACTCACTAGTAGTCAGCCCACTTTCGAACGAATGGCAGGAGAAGGACGATGAGGGTTCGCACCCTTGCGGCGGTGCTGCTGACGGGCGCACTGGCCCTGACCGCGTGTGGCAAGGAGGGCAGCCCGACCGACTCGGCGGCGCCCGCCGGCCTGTTCGAGGTCGCCAAGGACGTCAAGGTCGACGGCTCGCCCACGTTCGAGAAGGTCAAGTCGCGCGGCTCGCTGGTCGTCGGCGTCAAGGAAGACCAGCCGGGTCTCGGTTACAAGGACCCGACGACGAACAAGTACAGCGGTTTCGACATCGACATCGCGCGTCTGGTCTCCGCGAAGCTGGGCTTCGACCCCGAGAAGATCCAGTTCAAGACGATCCAGTCGGCCGCCCGCGAGCAGGCGCTGATCAACGGTGACGTCGACTACTACGTCGGCACCTACACGATCAACGCCGGCCGCAAGGAGAAGGTCGCCTTCGCGGGCCCGTACTTCGTCGCCGGCCAGGACCTGCTGGTGAAGAAGGACAACGCCGACATCACCGGCCCGGAGACCCTCAAGGGCAAGAAGGTCTGCTCGGTCACCGGTTCGACCCCGATCAAGAAGATCCGGGAGAACAACTACACCGAGCCCGAGAACATCCTGGAGTTCCAGGGTTACTCGCAGTGCGTCACGAAGCTGCTCAACGGTGAGGTCGACGCGGTCACCACGGACGACGCGATCCTCAAGGGCTACGCGGCCGCCGAGGAAGGCAAGCTGAAGGTCGTCGGCAAGACGTTCTCCAGCGAGCCCTACGGCATCGGCCTGCCGAAGGACGACAAGGCCCTGCGCGACAAGGTGAACGACATCCTGCAGGCCGCGCTCGACGGTGGCGACTGGCAGAAGATCTACGACGGAACGCTCGGCAAGTCGGGTTCGACGGCGACGAAGCCGACGATCGACCGCTACTGAGGCTGATCACGTGGCCGGTGGATCCCACGTGGGTCCGCCGGCCGTTCCTTTGAAGGCGGACGGACGGCAAGGAAACCGATGAGCGTCCTCACCAACAACCTAGATCTGTTCCTGCGTGCATTCGGCCAGACGTTGCAGCTCTTCGCGATCTCCGCGGTGCTGTCGCTGGTGCTGGGCACGATCCTCGCCGCGCTGCGAGTCAGCCCCGTGCCGGTCTTCCGTGGCATCGGCACGACCTACGTGACGGTCCTGCGCAACACGCCGCTGACGCTGGTCTTCGTGTTCTTCCTCTTCGCGTATCCGCTGCTGGAGATCCTGAAGATCGAGCCCTACACCGCGGCGATCATCGCGTTGTCGCTCTACACGGCGGCTTTCGTCTGCGAGGTCGTGCGGTCGGGCATCAACACCGTGCCGGTCGGCCAGGCCGAGGCGTCCCGCGCGCTCGGGCTCACGTTCACGCAGATGCTGGGCAACGTCGTGCTGCCGCAGGCGTTGCGCTCGGTCGTCCCGCCGATGACGAGCACGATGATCGCGTTGCTGAAGAACACGACCGTCGCGTCGGGTTTCGCCGTCTTCCAGGCGGGTTCGATCCGCGACTCGCTGTCGGAGCAGGGTGAGAACGTCCTGTTCGGACTCCTCTGGGTGGCGATCGGGTTCGTCGTCCTGGTGATGCCGCTGACGTACGTGCAGCAGGTCTTCGAGAAGCGGTGGAGCGTGGCCCGATGAGCATGGTGCTGTTCGACGTCCCGGGCCCGAAGGCCCGCTTCCGCCACAGGATCATGGCCGTGGTCGGCATCGCCGCGGTGATCGCGGCGATCGCGTACGTGATCATGCGTTTCGTCGCCACCGACCAGTTCACGACGCGCAGGCTCGACTGGATCAACTACAAGCAGATCCAGTTGTCCCTGGTCGAGGCGATCGGCAACACGCTCAGCGCGTTCGCCGTCGGCGCGGTGCTGGCGCTCGCGTTCGGCGCGATCTTCGCGGCGGCGCGGCTGTCCGACCACGCGTGGGTGCGCGCTCCCGCGGCGGTGATCGTCGAGATCTTCCGCGCGATCCCGCTCGTGATCATGATGTTCTTCTTCTACTACGGCCTTCCTGTGGCCGGGGTGAAGCTGACCGCGTTCACGGCGGTCGTGATCAGCCTGATGCTCTACAACGGCTCTGTGCTCGCGGAGATCTTCCGCGCGGGCATCAACTCGCTGCCGAAGGGGCAGAGCGAGGCCGCGTACGCGCTGGGCATGCGCAAGACGCAGGTGATGACGTTCGTGCTGCTGCCGCAGGCGTTGCGGGCGATGCTGCCGACCATCATCAGCCAGCTCGTCGTGCTGCTGAAGGACACCGCGCTCGGCTTCCTCATCACCTTCGAGGAGCTGCTGCGCTGGGGTACCCGCATCGGTGGTGACGCGGTCAACTTCAGCCGCCCGATGATCTCGGTGATGATCGTGGTCGCCCTGATCTACATCGGACTGTGCCTGTTGCTGTCGTGGCTCGCGAACTACCTCGAGAAGCGCAACCGCCGCAACAAGAAGGTCATCAAGCTCGACAACGACGACGCCGAGCAGATCCAGATCGCGGCGTCCTCGAACGCCGTCTGACGCTGGTTCGCACGAACGGGGGCGTGTCCACTTCGGACACGCCCCCGTCGCTATTTCCAGAGCACCGACTCGCAGTTGTTCGTCACGTAGTCCGCAGCCAGTGAGCCATCGCCCTGTCCGGCCTTCGCGGCCGTCTCTCTGGCGTAGCGCTGCCCGTCGGGGTCCTCGGGTGAGAACGTCGGCAGCACCTCGCCCATCACCTTCAGCGCGGCCGCCGCAGCGGCCTGGTCGCCGCGCCCGCGGGCGTCCTCCCAGCCGAGGTACCAGGCGCACGAGTTCGTGATCTCCAGGACGATCCGCTCGCTGCCCGGCGGCGCCTTGTCCGGTCCCGGCCCCGACTTCTCCGCGAGCACGTCGAGGTCGGGTCTCCTGCCGTCCGGCCAGGTGAACTTCGCGGAGCCGTCGCGCATGTCCCGCGTGTACCGCTGCTGGTCGACGAGCTGAGGTTCTGCCGGCGGCGCGGCGCAACCCGCCAGCAGGGCGAGCGCGAGCAGTCCGGTCAGTTGCCGCTCCACCACAGCGTTCCTCCGACGGTGCCCGAGGTGTACGGGCTGTTCGAGGCGAGGCAGAACTTGGTGCCCGCCTTGAAGTTCGTGCCGACGTGCTTGCGGGTCTCCTCCATCCGCACGAACGCGCCGCGCGTGTTGCGGTCGCCGCACTTGTACCAGGCGAGCTGCATGACGCCGCCGAGCGCGACCTGGGCGTCGATGTTCGACCCGGCGACGGTGATCGTGCGCGCGGTGGTGAACCAGGTGATCTGGTTCTCCTTGAACGGCACCGTGATCGTCGTCGACGCCGCCTGCGCGGGCGTGGCCGACAACATCGCGAAGCCCACGGCGAGCAGGCCGGCGAGAGCGCGTTTCATCGAGAGTCCCTTCGGAAGGTCAGACGTTCCAGTCGACGACACCGCACCAGCCCTCGCCCGCCTGACTCACCACGTCGAGGCAGAACGTCGTGCCGGCGCGGAAGTTGGCGCCGAGCAGCCGGCGCGAACGATCTCCCGCCGGGAACAGCACCGGCCTGCCCGCCACCCGGTGGTCGCCGTCGCGGGACCACCGGATCTCCAGGTCGACGGGACTGTTCGTGACCCGGAGGTAGACGTCCGAGCCGTCCACGGTGATCGTCCGGACGGCGAGCAGATCGGCCGATGCGGTTCGCATGGCGCCGAACGTAGCGACGCGGGCGGAACCGGGTCGTCTCACGAAGAGTGGATCTCCCGTCAACTTTCGCGGTACGCTCCTGGTGGGGGATCTACCGCGGTGACGTCACAAGAATGAGGGCATTGTGACGCGCGTACTCGTAGTCGACGACCAGCCGTTGTTCCGTGCCGGCCTGGTCGCCTTGCTGAACGCCGCACCCGGTCTGACCGTCGTCGGCGAGGCTGGCGACGCCGCCACCGCCTGCGCGCTGGCCGGGCCGTCGAGGCCGGACGTGATCCTGCTGGACATCCGCCTGCCGGGGCTGGCGGCGCTCACCCGTGCCGCGACGTCCGCGCGGGTGCTGGTGCTGACCACCTTCGACCTGGACGAGTACGTCCACGAGGCGTTGCGGCTGGGCGCGGCCGGGTTCGTGCTCAAGGAGTCCGAACCGGCGAGGCTGATCGCCGCGATCACCGCCGTCGCGTCCGGGGAGATGCAGTTCGGTCCCACGGTGATGCGCAGGCTCGTGGCGGCGTATCTGAGGGGTGATTCGGCTGTCTCGCCGTGGAGTTCGGTCGGGCTGGACGAGCTCACGGACCGCGAACGTGAGGTGCTGCGGCTCGTCGGCACCGGGCTGACGAACACGGCGATCGCGACCAGGCTGACGGTCACGGAGGGCACGGTGAAGACGCACCTCAACCGCGTGATGACGAAGCTGCGGCTGACCAGCCGGGCTCAGGCCGTCGTGATGGCCTACGAGTCCGGGCTGGTCATACCGCAGGCCGTCGCTAAGACCGCTTGAACAGCTTGTTGCCGAGCCAGACGATCGGGTCGTACTTGCGGTCGGCGACGCGCTCCTTCATGGGGATGAGCGCGTTGTCGGTGATGTGGATGTGCTCGGGGCACACCTCGGTGCAGCACTTGGTGATGTTGCACAGGCCGAGCCCGTGGTCGTCCTGTGCCTGGTCGACGCGGTCCGCGGTGTCGAGCGGGTGCATCTCCAGTTCGGCGACCCGCATGAGGAACCGCGGCCCCGAGAACGCCTCCTTGTTCTCCTCGTGGTCACGCACCACGTGGCAGGTGTTCTGGCACAGGAAGCACTCGATGCACTTGCGGAACTCCTGCGAGCGCTCGACGTCGACCTGCTGCATCCGGTACTCGCCCGGCGCCAGGTCCTTCGGCGGCGCGAACGACGGGACCTCGCGCGCCTTGGTGTAGTTGAAGGACACGTCGGTCACTAGGTCGCGGATGATCGGGAACGTCCGCATCGGCGTGACCGTGATCGTCTCCGACTCGTCGAAGATCGACATCCGGGTCATGCACAGCAGGCGCGGGCGTCCGTTGATCTCCGCCGAGCACGAGCCGCACTTGCCCGCCTTGCAGTTCCACCGGACGGCGAGGTCCGGTGTCTGCGTGGCCTGCAGCCGGTGGATGATGTCGAGGACGACCTCACCCTCGTTGACCTCGACGGTGAAGTCCTCCAGCGCACCGCCGGAGTCGTCACCGCGCCACACCCGGAACTTCCCCTGGTAGCTCATGACAACTCCTCGGCGGTGAGGTACTTCTCCAGCTCGCTGCGGTCGAACAGGTCCAGCAGGTCGTTGCGGATCGGGATCTGCGGTTTCTCCGTCACCTCGGCCCCGTCACCGGACGTCTTGCACACCAGCAGTTTCCGGCGCCACTCGGCGTCCATCACGGGATGGTCGTCGCGGGTGTGGCCGCCGCGGGACTCGGTGCGCAGCAACGCCGCCTTCGCCACGCACTCCGACACCAGCAGCATGTTGCGCAGGTCGAGGGCGAGGTGCCAGCCGGGGTTGAACTGCTGGTGTCCCTCGACGGTCAGCGCCTGCGCGCGTTCCTTGAGCTTCTCCAGCCGTTGCAACGCCTCTTCCATCTCACCGGCTTTGCGGATGATGCCGACGAGGTCGTTCATCGACTGCTGCAGTTCCATGTGCAGCGTGTACGGGTTCTCGCCGCCTTCCTGCTGGAAGGGTTTGAGGGCCGTGGCGCGTGCCTCGGTGACGAGTTCTTCCGACACCACAGGACGTTCGGCCATCGCCCGCACGTACTCCGAGGCGCCCGCACCCGCCCTGCGCCCGAACACGAGCAGGTCCGACAGCGAGTTGCCGCCGAGCCGGTTCGAGCCGTGCATGCCGCCGGAGACCTCGCCGGCGGCGAAGAGCCCTGGCACGGAGGACGATCCGGTGTCCGGGTCGACCTCGACGCCGCCCATCACGTAGTGACAGGTCGGGCCGACCTCCATGGGCTGCGCGGTGATGTCCACATCGGCCAGTTCCTTGAACTGGTGGTGCATGGACGGCAGCCTGCGCCGGATCTCCTCGGCGGGCAGGCGTGTGGACACGTCGAGGAAGACGCCGCCGTGCGGTGACCCACGCCCGGCTTTGACCTCGGAGTTGATCGCGCGGGCGACCTCGTCACGCGGCAGCAGTTCCGGTGGGCGCCGGTTGTTCGCCTGGTCGGTGTACCAGCGGTCGGCCTCGTCCTCGTTGTCCGCGTACTTGTCCTTGAACACCTCGGGGATGTAGTCGAACATGAAGCGCTTGCCGTCGGAGTTCCTGAGCACGCCACCGTCACCGCGCACGGACTCGGTGACGAGGATGCCCTTGACGGACGGCGGCCAGACCATCCCGGTGGGGTGGAACTGGATGAACTCCATGTTGATCAGCGAGGCCCCCGCGCGCATCGCGAGCGCGTGACCGTCGCCGGTGTACTCCCAGGAGTTCGAGGTGACCTTGAACGACTTGCCGATGCCGCCGGTCGCGAGGATCACCGCCGGTGCCTCGAACAGCACGAACCGGCCGGACTCGCGCCAGTAGCCGAACGCGCCGGCGACCTTGTCACCGTCCTTGGCCAGGTCGGTGACGGTGAACTCCTGGAACACCCGCAGGCGTGCCTCGTAGTCGCCGAACTCCTTGAAGTCCTCCTGCTGCAAAGACACGATCTTCTGCTGCAGCGTGCGGATCAGTTCGAGGCCGGTGCGGTCGCCGACGTGCGCGAGCCGCGGGTACTCGTGGCCGCCGAAGTTGCGTTGCGAGATCCGGCCGTCCTTGGTGCGGTCGAACAGCGCGCCGTACGTCTCGAGTTCCCAGACCCGTTGCGGCGCTTCCTGTGCGTGCAGTTCGGCCATGCGCCAGTTGTTGAGGAACTTGCCGCCGCGCATGGTGTCGCGGAAGTGGACCTGCCAGTTGTCGCTCTCGTTCGCGTTGCCCATGGCGGCGGCGATCCCGCCCTCGGCCATGACGGTGTGGGCCTTGCCGAACAACGACTTGCAGAGAACGGCGGTGCGCAGGCCGTGCTCACGGGCCTCGATCGCGGCTCGCAGACCGGCACCACCCGCGCCGATCACGAGAACGTCGAACGAATGCCTTTCCAGCTCGGGCAAAACCACTCCTTAGTTGATGAAGCGGAGGTCGGAGATCGTTCCCGAGGCGACCAGCGCGACGTACAGGTCCGTCAGGCAGACGAAGATCAGCGAGGCCCACGCGAGTTGCATGTGCCGGTTGTTCAGCTTCGAGATCTGCGTCCACATCCAGTACCGGACCGGGTGCTTGGAGAAGTGCTTGAGCCGCCCGCCCGCGATGTGGCGGCACGAGTGGCACGACAGCGTGTACGCGCCCAGCAGGCCGACGTTGACCAGCAGGACGAGGTTGCCGAGGCCCACGCCGGTGCTGAACGCGGAGACCGCGTCGTAGATGTTCACCAGCAGCAGGAGCGAGGCCGCGTAGAAGAAGTAGCGGTGCAGGTTCTGCGCGATGAGCGGGAACCTGGTCTCACCGGTGTACTTGCTGTGCGGCTCGGCCACGGCGCACGCGGGCGGTGACGCCCAGGCCGCGCGGTAGTAGGCCTTGCGGTAGTAGTAGCAGGTGATCCGGAATCCCAGCAGGAACGGGATGATCAGCAGCGGCGGGGTCAGGAAGCCTGGCAGCGCCGGAAACCACTGACCGAAGTGCGAGGCCGCGGGGACGCACTCCTCGGTGAGGCACGGCGAGTACATCGGTGTGAGGTAGTGGTACTGGTCGACCCAGTAGTAGTCCCCCTGGAACGTGCGGAACGCCGCGTAGATCGAGATGAGCAGCAAGCCGACGAATGTCGTCAGCGGCGGCAACCACCATCGGTCCGTGCGCAGAGTCCTGGCGGCGATCTCTGCCCTCGCCATTACTCACCTTTCTGGGGGTCCACGTCGTTGTGGAGGAACGACTACGGCCCCCGCGTCAGGCGGGGGCCGCGTGTTCAGCTCGGCTCAGGTCCGGTTGCGGTAGCCACCGAGTCCTTCGTCGTCTGCGTCCTTCCAGAGCGACTCGTCGTAGGGCGTGTCTGGCACGACCACGACCTCGCGTTCCACTTGAGGCGCTTCGCGCTGCCTCGGGGTGCTCAGGTCGACGAGTTCGGTGGCGTCGATGTCCATGCGTTCCACGTCGTTGGCCAGGCGTTGAACAGCCGCCACGTCGCCATACCTGGCGCGCAGGTTGCTGACGGCGTGCCGCATCTGACCGATGACCCGGCGCAGCTCGACGATCTCCGTGGCGTTCATGGGACACCTCCGTTCCAAGGTCGTGCCCCGCACTCTGCCCAATCTCAAGCCATGTGACAAGCACCACACGCCAAGATTCAAAACTGGTCGGGTCCCATCAACTGAATCGTTTTTGTGTCCGCGACCAGCCATGACTTACTGTGTGTGGCGTCACGCCCGTCCGTGGGACGCCACCGTTGTCGTCTCGTAAGGGCCCCACCACGGCCCGTGATGACCCGGAGACCCCCATGACCGAACTGCATCCTGTTCTGACAGAGGTGACACGCCGGATCGCCGCCCGAAGCGCCGATTCGCGTCGCGTGTACCTCGAACGCGTGGCCGCCGCCGCGCAGGACGGAACGTCCCGGTCCGGCTTCGCGTGCAGCAACCTGGCGCACGGCTTCGCCGGAATCACCGGCGGCGACAAGGCGGCGCTGCGCGCGCTGCGCAAGTCCAACGTCGCGATCGTGTCCTCCTACAACGACATGCTGTCGGCCCACCAGCCGTTCCAGGAGTACCCGTCCTGGATCAAGGACGCGGTCCGCGCTGTGGGCGGCGTGTCCCAGTTCGCGGGCGGCGTGCCCGCGATGTGCGACGGCATCACCCAGGGCCGCGACGGCATGGAGCTGTCGCTGTTCAGCCGCGACGTCATCGCCATGTCGACCGGCGTGGCCCTGTCGCACGAGATGTTCGACGCCGCCGTGCTGCTGGGCGTCTGCGACAAGATCGTGCCGGGCCTGCTGATCGGCGCGCTGTCGTTCGGGCACCTGCCGGCGATCCTGGTGCCCGCGGGCCCGATGTCGTCCGGCCTGTCGAACAAGGAGAAGGCGCGCGTCCGGCAGCTCTACGCGGAGGGCAAGGCCTCGCGCGACGACCTGCTGGAGGCCGAGGCCGCCTCGTACCACTCCCCCGGCACCTGCACGTTCTACGGCACCGCGAACTCGAACCAGATGGTCGTCGAGGTCATGGGCCTGCACCTGCCCGGCGCCTCGTTCGTCCCGCCGGGGACAACTCTGCGCCGCGCCCTGACCGAGCACGCCGGCCGCCGCGCCGTCGAGATGGCCAAGGGCGAGGGCTACACCCCGATCGCGCACATCGTCGACGAGAAGGCCGTGGTCAACGGCGTTGTGGCTTTGCTGGCGACCGGCGGCTCCACGAACCACACGATGCACCTGGTCGCCATCGCCGCCGCCGCGGGCATCGACCTGAGCTGGGACGACCTGAACGACCTGTCGGCGATCGTGCCGCTGATCGCGCGGGTCTACCCGAACGGCAGCGCCGACATCAACCACTTCCAGGCGGCGGGCGGCGTCCAGTTCGTCGTCGGCACCCTGCTCGACGCCGGCCTGCTGCACGCCGACGTCAACACCGTCGCGGGCCACGGCCTGAACCGCTACCGCCAGGAGCCGATGCTGGCCGACGGCGAACTGATCTGGGTCGACGGCCCCGGCCGTTCCCTGGACCTCGAGGTCCTGCGCCCGGCCACGGACCCGTTCGCCTCCGACGGCGGCCTGCGCATGCTCACCGGCAACCTCGGCCGCGCGGTCATCAAGGTCTCGGCCGTGGCGACGGAGAACCACGTCGTCGAGGCCCCCGCCCGCGTCTTCACCACCCAGGAGGCGTTCCAGGAGGCCTTCAAGGCGGGCGAACTCGACCGCGACGTGGTCGTCGTCGTCCGCCAGCAGGGCCCCCAGGCCAACGGCATGCCCGAACTCCACAAGCTGACGCCACCACTCGGCGTGCTGATGGACCGCGGCCACAAGGTCGCCCTGGTGACCGACGGCCGCATGTCCGGCGCCTCGGGCAAGATCCCGGCCGCCATCCAGCTGACCCCGGAAGCCGCTGTCGGCGGCCCGCTCGGCCGGGTCCGCGACGGCGACGTCGTACGGCTGGACGCCACCGCCGGAACCCTGGAGATCCAGGTGCCCGCGGAGGAACTGGCGACACGCCCCCTGGTGGACTTCCCGCCGACGAGCCGCGAGTGGATGGGCACGGGCCGCGAACTGTTCGCCGCGCTACGCCGTAGCGTCGGACCCGCCGACCGCGGCGCGACGGTGTTCGGCCCCATCACCGCCGACCACTTCGCCCCGGTCACCCACCACTAGCCCGCTGTCCCCGACACCCGCACCACCAATATATTGGCTCCGGCACCACCGCTGACCTGCCCCTTAGCAACGAGTCTTTGGACTTCGTCCGCAAAAGACCCATTGCAAAGGGGCGGTCCAGCACGACCACCCAGTACGACCACCCAGCACGACCACAGCCGACCGACCAGCCTCGCCGCCCCCTGCCCACCCGCCTTTGCAATGAGTCTTTTGACTTCGTCCGCAAACGTTTTTTGCATCCGGGTGGGCAGAGACGAGCACCAGGTCGGCCTGCGACATATCGGTTTTCGATCAAGAGATCTGGCCAAGAGATCTGGCAAGGAGTGCACTCGTGACCAACGGTGACAATCTTCGGGTGACCACCGGGGCAGACCTGCTCGCGCTGTCCCCCGTCATCCCCGTCGTCGTGGTCGACGACGCCGACCACGCCGTGCCGCTCGCCCAGGCGCTGCTGCGCGGTGGCGTCCGCGTCATCGAGCTCACGCTGCGCACCCCTGCCGCGCTCGCCGCGATCGAGAACGTCGCGCGCGAGGTGCCGGAGATCGTGATCGGCGCGGGCACCGTCACCGCGCCGGAGCACGCGGAGCAGGCCGCGAAGGCCGGGGCGGCGTTCCTCGTCACCCCCGGCACGACCGACCGGGTGCTCGACGCCGCCGACGCGACCGGGCTGCCCTACCTGCCGGGCGCGGCGACGGTGTCCGAGGTGCTGCGGCTGGCCGAGCGCGGGCTGACCGCGCTGAAGTTCTTCCCCGCCGAGGCGGCGGGTGGCGTCGACTACCTGAAGTCGATCGGCGGCCCGGTCCCGCACGTGCGGTTCTGCCCGACGGGCGGCATCACGCCGCAAAGCGCGCCGAGCTACCTCGCGCTGGCCAACGTCGGCTGCGTCGGCGGCTCGTGGCTGGCCCCGAAGGACGCCCTCGTGCAGGGCGACTGGGAGCGGATCGAAACCCTCGCCAGGGAGTCCGTCCAGCTGGGGTAACCCAGATCACGGACCGGAAGTTCGGCTCACATCACGAGACCGGCGTCCCACCACGTTGGATTCTTCACCCAACGGGAGGTGACGCCGGTCTCGAATTGACGGGGGCTTGAGAGAAAGTGAACCGAACGGCCGCCAAATGAGATTTCCACTGGAATAACCCCAAACTCCTGGGTGTCACACTTGCTCGTTGCAATGACGCACGAGAGGAGCAGGTGTGGCTGTCCAGGAAGCCGACGTAGCGGGGTTGGTCGGAGAACAGCTGACTATGTCGGCATTCAACCAGCTGTCCGGCAGTCTGGGTGGTTATTCATTCGTCAAGGTGGTGGTCGACCGGCACAACGGGACGATCCACTTCCTGAACAACGCGCGTCACGAGTTCCACGCGCTCTACATCGGCACCGAGATCCTGGGCATCGCCGAGAGCGAGATGCGGGCGCGGATCGACGAGTTCAACCAGAGCTTCTACCACGCCTCTGACCGGCGGTTCTTCCTCGGCATCCTGTCGCTGCACAAGCGCGAGGACCGGCGGATGTTCTCGCTGGAGACGGTCGAGGTCGACACCATGTCGGCGGACATGATCGAGTTCTTCTACGCCGAGGTGCGTAAGAACGTCGACGCCGCCGTGCCGTTGTTCTTCAAGCCTGCGAACCATCTCCAGGAACAGGAGGTGGCGGAACTGCCCGTGGAAAGGCTTCCACGGATCCTGGCGCACGAATTGTTCTCGACGGCCGAGTTCGTCGCGTTGAACCCCGGTGTCACGAAGGGCCGGTTGCGCGCATTCCGCAGCGAGCAGGAGTACCGCGAGAACACGCTGGAGTGGTTCGACATCGTGGTGATGCACCGCGTTCCCGACGACATTCCGCGGCTCGCCGGCATCATCAACGCGGGGCACACCACGCCCCTGTCGCACACGAACGTCCTCGCGACCGGCTGGTCCATCCCGAACGCCATCCAGATCGGCGCGTTCGACCTGATCGATCGGGAGAACCTCGACGGCCAGTGGGTCGAGTACGAGGTGTCCCCGCGCGGCGCCGAGGTCGGGCTGCGGCTGATCGACGAGCCGCAGGACGCCGGCCAGCGGCCTGCCTGGTACGCGCAGCGCGTCACGCTCGGCGAACCCGAGCACACCTACAACCCGATCCTCGCGCTCGGCAAGATCCGCTACAACGACAGCCATCGCTACGGCACGAAGGCCGCGAACCTCGGCGAGCTGCACCACGTACTCGCGTCCGAGTCGCCGCGCCGCCTGCTCGGGTTCTTCTCGGTGCCGCGCCCGCCGCGCGACAACCTCATGCCCTACCTGGCGAAGCTGCTCAACACCGAGAGCGACGACCTGCTCGGTGCGGCCCAGCAGCTGCTCGCGGAACGGGTGCGGGTCCCGCGCGGCGTCGCCCTCCCGTTCTCGATGCACCAGGGCTTCCTGGAGTCGTCGCCGAAGATCCAGCAGGCCATCGGCAAGCTGAAGATGGCGCTGGAGCTCAACGCCCGCGAGATCGAGCCGTTGTGCGTCGAGCTGCAGCAGCTGATCCGCAAGACCCGCGTGCCGGACTACCTGTTGTCCGAACTGGACACCGCGTTGGTCGAGAACCTCGCGGGCGTGCGGACCTTCGTGGTGCGCAGCTCGTCGAACGCCGAAGACCTCGCCGGGTTCTCCGCCGCGGGCATCTACGAGTCCTACAACCACGTGACCAGCGCCGAGAAGATCGTGGAGTCGGTCAAGGAGGTGTGGGCCTCGCTGGTGTCCGCGCGCAGCGTCAGGCTGAGGCAGCAGGCGGGCATCTCGCTGGACGACTGCTTCATGGGCGTCGTGGTCCAGGAGCAGGTCAGGGCTGACTTCGGCGGGGTCATGGTCACCACGAACCCGATGAACCGCAACGACTTCCGCAACGTCTACGTCAACGTCTCGCCGAACGTCACCGACGTCGTCGAAGGCTCGAAGCAGCCGATGCAGTACCTCTACTCCACTGTGGAGGGTGGCGGTCGCACGGTCTCCCTCGGTGACGCGAAGGAAGACCTGGGCGTCAAGGCCCACGCGCAGCTGCAACGGCTCGCGATCGTCGGGCGGCTGCTGCAGTCGCACTTCTCGCCGGACTACACGTTCGACTCGCCGGTCGACATCGAGTGGCTCGCCACCGACGACGTCCTGTACGTCCTGCAGCTGCGGCCGTACTCGATCTGATGCTGGGTCTTCGCGTACCGGCGACTCCGGATGTGGCGCGTGCCGTCCGCCTGACGTACGGCTTCCAGTTCTTCTTCGGGCTGCTGCTGTGGATCCCGGTCTTCTACGAGTACCAGAAGCAGCTCGGCCTGAGCGACGCCGAGATCTTCGGCATCCAGTCGATCTACTACATCGCGTTCTGCCTGCTGGAGATCCCGACCGGCATGGTCGCGGACCGCTTCGACTACCGCACGTCGCTGTGGCTCGGGGCGAGCGTGCTGGTCGTCGCGAACCTGGTGCCGGTGCTCGCCGGCAACTACACCGGGTTCCTGGTCCACTTCCTGCTGATCGCGCTGGCGAGGTCGTTGATCTCCGGCGCCCAGAGCGCGTACCTCTACGAGTACCTCCACGCGCACGACGCCGGGCACCTCTACCTGAAGGTCGAGGGCGTCGGGCGGTCGTACAGCCTGATCGGCAAGATCGTGTACTGGCCGGTGATCGGCCTGCTGATGCAGTGGAACATGCCGTCGCCGTACTGGCTCACCGCGATCAACGCCGCGATCGCCGTCGTGCTGGCGCTCAGGCTCCCACCGATTCCCGGCTGGCAACGGCCGGAGGGCAAGACGGCGAAGCTGCTCGCGGGCGTCGGCGGCGCGTTCGGCGCGCTCAAGACGTCGCGCTGGCTGCTCTTGCTGATGGTGCAGGGCATCGCGATGTTCACGCTGGTGCGGATCCTGCAGGTGAACCTGTTCCAGCCGGTGCTGGACTCCAAGGAAGTCTCGGTCACCTGGTACGGCTCGGTGCTCGCCGCGATGACGATCTTCGAGGCGATCGCGGCCGCCCGCCCGCACTGGCTGTCGCGCAGGATCGGGCCGGCCAGATCGGTGTTCCTCCTGACGATCGTGATGGCGCTGGCGATCGGCTTCATCGTGCCGTCCGGCGGTGTCGTGACGATCGTGTTGCTGTGCCTGTTCTCCGTGACGGCGGGCATGAGCTTCCCCATCCAGAAGAAGCTGCTCAACGACGCGATCCCGGACTCCCGTTACCGCGCGACGCTTCTGTCGATGGAGTCCATCATGGACCGAGCCGTGTGCGCGGTCGTCGCGATCGCGCTCGGCGCCTACCTCACGGGCGGCAAGCTCGACGAGTTCCTGGTGCTGTCGTCGGTCGTCACGGTGATCGTGATGGCGTTGCTGGCGGGTCTGCTGATCGCGGTCAGGACCACAAGGCGGCGACGAGCTCAGCTCGTCCCGTGATGCCGAGTTTGCGGTAGGCGCTCGACAGGTGCAGTTCGACGGTGCGGCGGGTGAGGTGCAGGGCTTCGGCGATCTGCCGGTTCGTCAGGCCCTGCGCCGCCATCCGCGCGACCCGGTTCTCCTGCTTGGTCAGGCCCTGCACCTGGTCGTCCTCGTCACGGACCTCGTCGCCCGCGAGCTTGGCCAGCGGGTGCGCGCTCAGGTGACGGGCCAGTTCGAACGCCTTGCGCAGGTGCGGGGCCGCGGCCTCGGTGCGGCCCTTGCGGCGCAGGTGGTGGCCGAGCCAGTAGGACGACTGGGCGTGCAGCAGCCGGTGCGGTGACGAGCCGAGAATCTGTTCTGCCTCAACGAGAACGTCGATGTCGTCGGTGCTGATGCCGACGCTCATCATCGCGGTCCCGATCACCCTCGGGGAACCCCACCGCTTGGCCAGGTCGAGTTCCTCGTGCGCGAGCCGGGCGGCGTCGTCCCGGTTGCCCAGTGCCAGATACGCGCGCACGGCGTGGTGACGCCACGGGATCAGCGCGGGGTTGGGCATCTCACGGGTGGCGAGTCGCCGGCCCGCCTCCAGCAGGTCCTCCAACCCGCCCTCCGCGTGGCAGGACGCGAGCTTGAGCCGGCCGCGGGCGTAGACGATGTTGATGTGCTGCAACAGATCGCCGTCCTCGGCGACGAGCGGGGCGGCCTCGTCGAACTGCCCCATCTCGATGCAGACCTCGGCCAGCTTCGCGGTCGCGAGCACGACGGCCGGGCAGTCCATGTTGCCGGTCGAGACCGGCGGCGTCAGGAACGTGTACGCGCGGGCCAGGTCGCCGCTGTTGTGGAAGGCCGCGGCGCGGGCGATCATGCTGAGCATTCCGCGGCGCAGGTGCGGGTCGTGCGAGACCGGCGCGGTGCTGTGCGAGAGCCAGAACTTGTTGATGTGCTCAGGATCGTCGCCGAGCACCGGCACCAGGAACGTGAAGATGTAGGGCTCGCCGAAGACGTCGACCCACTCACCGTCGAGTGCTTCCAGCGCGTACTCGACGGCTTCGGGGTAGGAGTCGCCGCTGCGGGCGTTGCCGACCGCGAGCAGCGCCGACCGGGCGCGCTTGAGGTTCGGGTCCTGCGGGACGTCGCCGACGAGGTCCTCGAAGTACTTGCCCGCGCAGTTGGCCATGCGCGCCTCGCGGTTGGCGGCCAGGAGATAGGTGGTGCAGACGAGGTTCCAGACCAGGTCGCGGTCCTCCGGCAGCAGCCGCGCGACGGCCATGATCGCGAGCGAGACGGCGAAGTGCGCGTCCGAACCCGTGCACATGCTCTGGTTCAACGCCAGCGTGACGTTGGCGGCGAGGTGCGGGTCCTCGCATCGCATCAGGGCGTCCCGGACGCGGTCACGGCCCAGTGCGTTGTCCAGCAGGTGTTCCGTGTGGCCGAGCTCGACCTCGATCGCCAGGCGGTCCTCGTCGGACAGGTGCTCCTCGAGCGCTCGTTCCAGGTGCTCGACGCCGCCGACCTCGCGCAGCAGGTCAACGGACCACGGCAAGCGGACGGATCTGGCCTTCAGCACGTGCTCGGCGACGCGCCCGTCCGGGGCGTCCGACTCGAACAGCAGCCACGCCGCGCGGGCGTGCGCGGCGGAGCGGACCGCGATCGGCATGTCGGCGAGGATGCTGTTGCGCACGAACGGATACCGGAACGTCAGCGGGTCGGTGTCGGCGAGCACGCCGAGCCGGACGAGCATGTCGACGGCGGGCAGCGCGTCGAAGCCGGTGAGCGCGGACAGCAGTTCGAGGCCCGCGTCACCGTCCAGAACGGCCGCGGACCGGGCGACCTCGGCGGCTCCGGTGTACTCGCGCAGCCGCATGCCGATCATCTCACCGACCGCCGCCGAACCCTCGCCTTCCTCACGGAGCAGGGCTTGGAGCAGGTAGGGGTTGCCGCCGGTGAGCTCGTGGCAGCGTTGCGGGTCCCGGCCGGGGAGGGCTTCGGTGAGGCTTGCGATGGCCGCGACGTCGAGCCCGACGAGGTCGATCCGGTGCGGGTGGGCGCCGGCGATCTCGGGCAGCGTGACCTCGTCGATGGCGAGGTTTCCCTGGGACGCGCCCAGCGCGATGACGACCGGCATGTGCTGCAGCCGTGGGCGCAGGTACGCGAGTGCGCGCTTGGAGAAGGTGTCGGCGACGTGGACGTCGTCGATGACCATGAGGATCGGCGCCTTGCGCGCGGAGTTCGCGGCGCGCGCGTACAGCTCTTCCAGGTCGTGCTCGTTGGCGAGGCACGGCGCGAGCTGGCGCACCACCGCACCGGGGAGATGGCTCTCCAGGCGGGCGCTCTTGGCCAGGCGGACGGTGAACCCGCGGCCGCGGGCCTCGGCGGCGATGGCGTCGAGCACCGCGGTCTTGCCGATGCCGAACCCGCCGGTGACGACCACGCACGAGCCCGTTCCCCGAACAGCGTCGTCCAGCAAGCGTCCGAGAGTCGCGAGTTCCGCGTCCCGGCCGAGTAGTGGAGATGTCACCTCTGTCTACCCCTGCCTTCGGTACCGAGAGGACCGCAGGTCGAAGGTTTCGGTGGTTCCTTCGGTGGCGACCGTAAAGACCTGCGCTTCGTCGTCGGGCAAACTTACCCACAGGTAACGGCTAGCGGAACTGTGAGCTGTTCGCAGTTGTGAGTGGGAGCGAGCGATGATCTTGGCCAGGCTGATGCGCGGATGGCTCCGCCTCGCCTGCCTGTTCGCTGCTCCCCTGACCGTGCCACCGCGAGAGTTACACGCGACCGAGCAGCCCAAACGGCTCGGCGTGCGCGGACTGCGCGCGAATGAGACTGCTGACCTCGATCGGGTTCTCGGCCTGCGAGGACAGCGACTCCACGACGGACAGCACCGCGGCGATGGCCACCACGACGCCCGCCGCCACCAGCAGGATGCTGCGGGCGATGGGGCACGGCTGGCGCCCGCCGGGTGGACACTCCCGCAGCACCGGCCGCAGCGCCGGCGCGAACATGCCGAAGTCGGCCACGTCGCGCCGGCAGTCTTCGCACCCGGCTAGGTGCCGGGAGAACTTCACGTGCTCCGCCGGGTCGAGCACGCCCAACGCGTACGCCGCGACATCACCGCACGGCCCTTCCGGGCTCGTGCGGTTTTCGTCGTCTTGGTCTTGTCCTGCTCCTGCTCCCACGTGCTCGTGATGTGGTTGACGGGTCACCATCACTAGCTCCTGTCCTGCAGCGCCCGGCGGATCGTGTGCATCGCCTTGTACAACCGGGACTTGACGGTTCCTTCCGGGACTCCCAGAACGATCGCGGCCTCCTTCACCGTTCGCCCCATGACATACGTTTCGTAGATGGCTGAACGATGTTCTTCACTCAATTGGCGTACTACATCGGTAATGACCATCACCGAAAGTGTCTGTTCGGTGTCGTCCGGAGATTCGGCGATGTCCGGACGCAACAATTCCACTTCCTGCGGGCGCGCCTGTCGGCTTCGCCATCCGTCGATCACAATGCGACGAGCCACAGTACAAAGCCAACCGCGCAACATCCCCGGTTCACGAACGAGATGTGCGGAGTTCTGCCAAGCCCTGATCAACGTCTCCTGAACAACATCTTCCGTCCACTGGCGGTCGTAGTTGGTCAGGCACAGGACCTGCGAGAACAGCATCCGCTGAAACTGTCCGTAGAGCAGCGTGAGCAATTCTTCGTCCTGGTGGGCTTGTGCGACCTTGCCCTGATCACCCATGAAGCTGACGACCTCCCCAGATATCGGCGACGGGTTCGCTTCGGGCGGCAGACCTAGCGACTCGGTGGCCGAGCATGGAATCCACCGGATCCTACATCGTGAACGCGAAATCCTCTCGGGTACGTAAATTCAGTCCGAATGGTTCGCAATTAGTGGTGTGATGCACGTCACATCGACATCTGCGCATGTGTCGTGAACTTGGACCCCACCTGCGCGTATCACCTTTGAAGGCAGCTCGATCGCGGGAGGGAACGGGCACTATGCGTCACCGGTTGGGCACGCTGGGACAGCACGCAGCGCTGTTTACCATCCTGTCTGTCGTATTTCTGGGGGCTTTCATCGGAGCCGTCCCGGCAAATGCGCAATCGACAGAAGTACAGCCATCGGACCGCTCATTCATGGTATCTCTGCGCCAAGCAAACTCTTGGTTGATACCGGTGAGCAAAGAAGCTCCGGCACGCACCACGAATTCGGGGATAAGCAACGCCGGGCGGGACATCTTCGAAGGGCATTCACGACTGGACATCGATCTCCTGAAATCCGCCGAAGGACTCGGCGTCGTCCTGCCGAACGACGTCAGCAGTGAGCACCAGGCGCTCATCGACGAGATGGCGCAACGCACCGGGGACAACCACGACCGCGCCTACGCGACGATCGTCCGGCAGACGCAGGGCGGCCTTCTCGTCATGGCCGTGCAAACGCGGGCAACAACGCAGAACACCACAATTCGCACGCTCGCCCACCAGACGGTGCAAATGCTGATTCGTACAATGACGGTCCTGGAGAACACCGGCAGGGTCGACCCGTCGGCGCTCGAATTGGTGACGGCCAAGGCTCAGGTGAACGCGGTCCGCGTCATCGGCCAGAACGTGGAACCGTCGGACCGGGAATTGCTCGTGATGCTCACCCAGCATTCGCTTTGGCAGAAACCGGTGAGCCGCGAGAGCTCCGACCGCGCCCGCGACGCGAAGGTCCGCAAGGTCGCGGGCCAGCTCGCCTCCGAGCACACCCAGCTCGCCCAGGCGGTCACCGAGTCCGCGCGGCAGATCGGCGTGGACCTCCCCGTCGAACCGACGACGGAACAGAAGTCGTGGGCGAACGCCATCTCGTCCAGCTCGGGCGACGAACTCGACCGCATGTACGCGAACCTGTCCCGCGCCGCCGACGGCTCGCTCATCACCCAGGTCGCCCACGCCCGCGCGACGACCAAGAGCGTCCCCGCGCGCATCGCCGCGCAGACCGCCCTGACCCTCCTGCTCAAACACATGCTCCTGCTGGAGGGCACCGGCCTGGTGAAGGCGAACTCACTGCAGATGACGAACGTCCCGCCCATCGCCCAGCAGAAGTCCAACAGCAGCCCGCCACCCCAGCCCGACGACTCGTCCACGAGCGTCGGCTTCCTCACCGGCATCGCCGTCCTCGTCGTCGCCGCGGCCGGCACCCTCTGGCTCGTCCGAGCCATCGGCCACCACGGCGAACACCGCCGCTGACCGCTTGCCCACCGATATATCGGCTGTCGCCCTCGCCACCCGATGTATCAGCGCCCGGCGGGCCTCCGCAGCCCGCCGGGCGCACCTCATCTACCCCCTTTGCAACGAGTCTTTTGACGACGAAGTCCAAAGACTCGTTGCTAAGGGGCAGGTCAGCAGGGGTGACGGGTTGACATAATCAGGGTGAAAGGCCAACGGGCCGCCCAGCGCCGGACCTGGGCGAACCGATATATGGATCTTGGAGAGCTGCCTGCGGCTTACTCACGCGTCGAGGGCTGTGCCGTGTCCACCCGTTCGACGGTGTGCGCCTCGGTGGGGTCGACCGCCTCCCACTTGCCGGCGAGCCGGTCGATCACGGCGGCCGGCACCGGTTCCGGGCGTGCGCGGTTGCGCGCGTGGATCACGTTCTTCGGCGCTTCGAGCCCGACCAGGGTGATCCGGGCGTGGTAGTCGGCGGCGAGTCCGATGCAGCGCTCGCGCAGTTGCTGGGAGATGTTGGTCGCGTTCCAGACGAACCGCTCCCCCGCGCGCAACAGCACGCGAGCCTCCTCGAACGCGGCGGCGGCCACTGTCCGCTGGTCGCCGTCGGGCGCGATTCCGAGCCGGGAGCGCACCGCGTCGAGGCTCACCACACGCCAGCCCGGCCGGTGCTGGGCGATCCAGTGGTCCTTGCCGACGCCTGGCAGGCCGGACAGCACGGTCACCTCGACGCGCGTGTCGTCGTAGGCGGCGTAGTCCGGGTCGCGGCCGGGCGTGCGGAAGTACTGGAAGCGGGCGTGGTCGGACGGGAAGGCGCGCGGCCGGTCGAGGCAGTCGCGTTCGCGGCAGTACTCCTCGAACAGTGCGATGTTGTCCAGCACCGAGCCGGCGTCGCCGCAGATCCGGCCGAGGATGTCGGCGCGGGCGAGCGTCGCGAGGTCGTCGTTGCGCGCGAGCAGGCTCACCCGGAACGCGATCCGGTCGAGGTCGGGGCGTTCCAGTGCCCAGAACGGCACCTGGTGGTGGCGCACCAGCGCGGCGACGTGCTCGCGCCAGGCGATCGGGCGTCCCATCTCCCACAGCAGCTTGCGTGCCAGCAGATCTCCGGCGCGCGAGTGGCCGTGCGCGGTGACCCGGCCGTCCGCGATCTGCGTGCGGAACGGCTTGGCGGCGTCGTGCAGCAGCACCGTGGCGAACAACCGCACGCGATCCGCCAAAGGACGCGCTCGCCATTCGGGCAGCGACACCAGGGCCTCGCAGGCCATCCGGGTGTGCGTGGCGACGTCGCCTTCGGCGTGGTGCACCGGGTCCTGCGGCACGCCTTCGAGAGCACGCACCCACGGGAACGCCGAGCGCACGGCGTCCCAGTCGAGAGTCCATTGCGGACCGGCGGGACAGAGTTGCTCAAACACGGGCCACCACCCGGTTCGGCAGGATCGGGCGGTCCTGCCAGTGGCTGCCCGAGTCCAGCACGGCGGTGACGAACGTCGGCCGCACCCACTTGTAGCGCTCGACCGTGCGTCCGTCCTCCTCCACCTTGATGTAGAGGCCTTCCATGTCATCGTCCGAATCCGTCTCCGCGACAACGACTTCCGGGTCCTGCCCCGCCGCCCGTGCCGCCTCCACCAGCGCGGCACGCCACCCCGGAGTGCGGCACAGCGACGGGCCGATCAACGCGGTCAGGTCCTTCAACCGACGCAACGGCCCCTCGTGCAGCACCGGCACGGACACCACCGGCGTGTCCGCGAGCACGCGGCGACGTTCCGGTGTGGACAGGAACTCCCCGGAAGTGCGGTCGAGCAGGTCGAACTCGCAGAAGTGGTGCGGCAGCGCGTCGTAGAACACGGTGTGCTTGGCGTACAACCATTCCCCGTAGAGCACGTACCGCGTGCCGAGCCTCTCCCACAGCACGCCCTGGTGCGTCGCGGCCCACGCCTTCAACGGCGCGAACTGCCATTCCCGCGGCCCGCCCATCAGGAAATGGCCGCGTGACTGGAGTTTCAGCACACCGCCGGAGTCGAAGCTGATGCCCGCGTTGGCACCGTCGAGCTTCTCCTCGACGACGAGGTGCCGCCCCGCGATCGCGCGGAACGGCACCTGGTCGAGGTCCTCGTCGCCCGGTTGCAGGCGCGAGCCCTCGAGGTGGGGCGTTCGCGGGTACTTGCGCAACATGCCCCGATTTGTATCCCGTTCGCCCGCCCGCGAGCGAACGGTTTACACCTGGCCGACGAACGCCGCCTTGTCGGCGTTGAAGGTCGGCTCGAACACGAGCTGCATCTCACCGGGCTGCGCGCCGACCGAGTACGCGACGTGGAAGGTGTAGGTCTTGCCCGGCAGCACGGTCGCCGAGTCGAACGTGCTGTCGCAGCCGCCGCTGCTGTCGAACACCATGTCGGCCTTCTGCCCGTTGAACTGCGCGTCGGTGCCGACCGACATCAGCGCGGTCTCGAACGCGGCGCTCGTCCCGTTGGTGATGGTGATCTCGAACTTCACCGCGCGGGCGATGTTCGAAGGCGACGCGTACTGGCCGGGTGTGCACGCGACCGGCGCGGCGACGTCGACGGAGAGGCCGTTCGCCCACGAGTACCGCTTGCCCCAGGTGGGGTTCTCGGCGATCGCGTCCTGACGAGCGGTCTCACCAGGCGCGCCGACCTGGCCCTGGTTGACCTCACCGTTGAAGATCTTGTCGAGCTCCTTGACCGCGGCCTGCTGCGCCACCACGGTCAGCACGATCGCCAGGACGCAGAGGACGACACCGACCGCCGCGAGCACCTTGCGGGTGCCGAACAACGCGATGACGCCGAGCACGATCCCGACGAACGCGGCGACCGCGGTGAGGTTGTTGAAGAAGATGACCCACGAGCTGACGATGCCGACGATCCCGAGGATCACCGCGGTCCAGGCGAGCGCACCGAATCTCGTGGGCTTCGGCGGTGCGGCAGGAGGCGGGGCGTAGGCGGGCGTCGGATAGGTCATCACGGCTCCTGGCGGTTGCGGTGTGTGACCACGACGTCGATTGGTCCGCTTTACCCGTTAGCCCGATCACCGCAGTGTCACTCGATCGAGTTGCCGACGGCTAGTCGACCGACTTCCGTTGGTAGCGGGACGGCTACGATCCGTACAGGCTTGGTGCTGGATGCCATCCCGAAAGGAACCCTGCACATGGCACGACGACTCGTCGGAACCCTGCTCGCGACGATCGCCGCACTCGGAGTGATGACGGCCCCCGCACAGGCCGCCGTCGACTTCACCGGCATCGTGGCGCTCAACAACTGCTCCGGCTCATTGGTCCGCCTGCCGGACTCAGGCCCCGCGGACAAGGCGCTCGTTCTCACGAACGGGCACTGCGTCGAACTCATGAAACCCGGTCAGGTGATCGTCGGCCGGACGGTGTCGCGCAGCTTCAGCCTGCTCAACGGAGCCGGGTCGAAGATCGCGACCCTGACGGGCACCAAGCTCGTCTACGCGACGATGACCGGCACGGACGCGGCGCTCTACCAGCTCAACACGACCTACGGGCAGATCCAGCAGCAGTACGGCAGCCGCGCGCTGGAGCTGTCGGCCTCGCATCCCGTGGCGAAGACGGACATCCGGGTCGTCTCCGGTTACTGGAAGCGGATCTACTCCTGCCAGATCGACGGCTTCGTCCACCAGATCAGGGAAGCCGACTGGACCTGGCGTGACTCGCTGCGCTACACGTCGTCGTGCAACACCATCGGTGGCACCTCGGGTTCGCCGATCATCGACAACGCGAGCGGCAAGGTCGTCGGCGTCAACAACACCGGCAACGAGAGCGGTGGCCGCTGCACGATGAACAACCCGTGCGAGGTCGACGCCGGCGGGCAGATCACCGTCCGCAAGGGCATCAACTACGGCCAGCAGACCTTCGACTTCGTTTCCTGTTTCGGCCCCGGCACGACGCTGAACCTGGCGCTGCCCGGCTGCACGGTCGCGAAGCCCTGAGGAAAGACGGAGAAGCCGGGACGCCCCTGCCCGCGTCCCGGCTTCTCCGTCTTTCGAACTACCGCGTTCGGCACTACTTCGCGGCGCGTGCGATCAGGTCGGCCACGGTGTCCGGCTGCGACACCGCCACCGAGTGCGAGGCGCCCCGGACCTCGACGACCGCGCGGGCGTGAGCGCGCTCGGCCATCCACTTCTGCGCGGCGATCGGGATGTTCTTGTCCTTGCCCGCCACCACGAAGTACGACGGGATGGTGTGCCACGCGGGGTCGCCGGCCTTCTCGGTCAGCGCGGTGTCGTTGATCGGCCGCTGCGTCGCCGCCGCCAGCGTCGCGTCCTTGCGGGACACGTCGGCCGCGAACTGCTGCCAGTACTTGTCCTGCTGGATCGTCAGGTCCTTGCTGCCGTCACCGATGTCGATGGCCGACAGCGTGTCGCCGAGGGTGCTGCCCGGGAACTTGTTCGACAGTTCGAGGGCGCTCTCGCCCTTCTCCGGTGCGAACGCCGCGACGTAGACGAGCGACTTCACGTTCGGGTTGCCGAGCGCGGCCTGCGACTGGACCATGCCGCCGTAGGAGTGTCCGGCGAGGACGATCGGGCCGTCGATCGAGGCGAGCACCTTGCGCAGGTAGTTCGCGTCACCGGTGACGGACCTGAGCGGGTTCGCGACCGCGACGACCGGGAATCCCTTGCGCTGCAGGCGTTCCACGACACCGTTCCAGCTGGACGCGTCGGCGAACGCGCCGTGCACGAGCACGACGGTCGGCTTCTTGGTGCCCTGCTTCTCGGTCTCCTCCGCGGCACCGGCGCCGGACGGAACAACGGCGGCCAGCGCCAGCAGCGTCCCCAGAACCGCGAACACCTTGCGAACTCGCATTGGTCTCTCACTCTCTCGTCGGGCACCGTGGCGGTGGTGCATCGCGCTCGATTAGATCGTGCACGATGTAAGTTACCCGACGAGTTACCTCGCGCGCGATGTGTTTCAGCTCACTGACGCTCGGCGCCGTGCCTGACCCGGTTCAGCGCCTTGCGGAGAACGGTGATCTCCTCGAGGGTCATGCCGAGCGCCTTGCCGAGCTGGTTGAACATCTCGGCGCCGATCCACCGCAGGTCACGGCCCTTGTCCGTGAGCTGGACGAGCACCGAACGCTCGTCGTCGGGGTGCGTGACGCGCACCAGCAGGCCGCTCTTCTCCAACCGCTTGATCAACGGGGAGAGCGTGCTGTACTCCAGGTCCAGTTCCTGCACGAGCTCCCGGATCGGCCTCGAGTCCCGCTCCCACAGCAGCAGCATCACCAGGAACTGCGGGTAGGTGATGCCCGCCTTGTCGAGGATCGGGCGGTAGAAGCCGGTGACCGCTCGCGACGTCGTGTAGAGGTCGAAGCAGAGCAGGTCGGAGACCGTGGGGGTCACGGCGGACGGCGCGTCGGGAGTAGTGCTCACGCTTTTCAGGCTACTCGGCACCAACCACCGCAGCGGCGTGATCGGTTACGGCACGCCAACGGACACGAGGGGGACCCGCCCTGGCCTACGACCAGGGCTCGTCCAGTGCCGAGGCCTCCGCCCCCGCGGTGCGCAGCTCATCACGCACCACGCGATAGGCGAGGCCTTCCGCGTAACCCTTGCGCGCCAACGCACCTACGAGCCGGCGGATCTTCGCCGTCTCGTCCACGCCGGACATGGTGCGCAGGCGTTTGCGGACCAGTTCGCGGGCACGCTCTTCCTCGGCCTCGCTGTCGACCGCGGCGACGGCCTCAGCCACCACCTCGTCCGCCACGCCCTTGCGACGCAGTTCCATGGCCAGGGCACGACGGCCCAGGCCGTTGTACGTGTGCCGGGAACGCACCCACATCTCGGCGAACTGCGCGTCGTCGATCAGGCCGGCGCGGTCGAACTTGCCGAGGACGATCTCGGCGACACCGGGGCTGATCTCCTTGCGCAGCAGGGCGTCGTACAGCTCCTGCCGGGAGCGGGCCCGAGCGGTGAGCAGCGCGTAGCAGATGTCCCGCGCCTTGCGCTGCTCCTCAGCCTCGTCCAACCCTCACGACCTCAGAACTCGACCGGCGCGACGGGAACCGTCTCGTCGGCGTCGAGGGTGGCGCCGATGCCGAGCTTGTCCTTGATGCGCTTCTCGACCTCGTTGGCGATGTCCGGGTTGTCCAGCAGGAACTTGCGGGCGTTCTCCTTGCCCTGCCCCAGCTGGTCGCCCTCGTAGGTGTACCAGGCGCCGGACTTGCGCAGGATGCCCTGGTCGACGCCCATGTCGATGAGCGAGCCCTCGCGGCTGATGCCCTTGCCGTAGAGGATGTCGAACTCGGCCTGCTTGAACGGCGGCGCGACCTTGTTCTTCACGACCTTGACCCTGGTGCGGTTGCCGACGGGCTCGCCGCCGTCCTTCAGGGTCTCGATGCGGCGGACGTCCAGACGCACGGAGGCGTAGAACTTCAGCGCCTTACCACCGGTCGTGGTCTCCGGGGAGCCGAACATCACGCCGATCTTCTCGCGCAGCTGGTTGATGAAGATCGCGGTCGTGTTGGAGTTGCTGAGCGCACCCGTGATCTTGCGCAGCGCCTGGCTCATCAGGCGGGCCTGCAGACCGACGTGGTTGTCGCCCATCTCGCCCTCGATCTCGGCGCGCGGCACGAGGGCGGCGACCGAGTCGATGACCAGGATGTCGAGCGCGCCGGAGCGGACCAGCATGTCCGCGATCTCGAGCGCCTGCTCACCGGTGTCGGGCTGCGACACCAGCAGCGCGTCGGTGTCGACGCCCAGCTTCTTCGCGTACTCGGGGTCGAGGGCGTGCTCCGCGTCGATGAACGCCGCGATGCCGCCGGCCTTCTGCGCGTTCGCCACGGCGTGCAGCGCCACCGTCGTCTTACCCGACGACTCCGGACCGTAGATCTCGACGACCCGGCCACGCGGCAGGCCACCGATGCCGAGCGCCACGTCCAGGGCGATCGCGCCGGTCGGGATCACGGCGATCGGGGCACGGCCCTCTTCGCCGAGCCGCATCACGGAGCCCTTGCCGAACTGCTTGTCGATCTGCGCCAGGGCCAGCTCGAGCGCCTTGTCCCGGTCGGGTGCTGCGGGTGCCATCTTGGGTCCACCTTTTGTCGTCTGCCGTTGCTTCGTCATGTTGGACCTGACGCTACTGGCGGGGTCTGACAATTCTGCGAAGCCGGGGGTCGGGGCCACTGTAGCCGAACACGTGTTCGAGCACACGCGACACTCCCGACGCCCTGTTCAGCGGCGATTTTCCGGAACATCGAACGCTTCGCAGACCGCGATCCAGACTTCCTTGGCCTCGGTTCCGGCCTCCAGCGCCTCGTCCGCGGTGCGGCCCCCGAGCGATGACAGCACGTGGTCGCGGGCGATCATCTCGGCCCTGACCTGGCCGAACTCCCCCGCCATGAGTTTGCGGAACATGGTGATGCGCACCGGGAGACCCTAACGAACGGGCCTGCGCAGCGATGCGAAGAGGCACACGACGAGCAGCGGCAGCGCGGTGAACCCGACGATCAGCCCGAGCGCCGCGTACGACCACGCCGTCACGACGACGCCGGACACCGCTCCCCCGACGGCGGCGCCGACGTTCATCACCAGATCGGACAGTCCCTGCGCGGCGGGCCTGTCCTCGACCCGCACGGACTCGGTCAGCAACGCGGATCCCGCCACCATCCCCGCCGACCAGCCGAACCCGAGCAGCGCCAGTCCCGCGGCGAGCTGCGGAGCGTCGTGCGAGGGCGCCATTCCCGCGACCCCGGACGCCGCCACCACCAGCGACGCGCCGATCGCGAGCACCGGCACGCGGCCCAGCCGGTCCGCCATCCACCCGAACAACGGGCTCGCGGCGTACATCGCGGCGACGTGCAGGCTGATCACGATGCCGACCACGCGCAACGACGACCCGGCGTGGTTCATGTGCACCGGAGTCATCGACATCAGCCCGACCATCGCGGTGTGGCACAACGTCACACCGACGAGTGCAAGTCGTGCCATCGGGCCGAGCGTCGCCCAGACCTTGAGGCCGCGAGGGCTCTCGCCACTGGCACCACCGGCGCAGCAGTCCGGAGATTCAACCGGTCGTGTGCTCTTCACGACGACCAGCGGGTCCGGTCGCAGCCCGAACTGGATCACCAGCACCGCGGCGCCGAGCACGACGGCCGCCAGCAGGAACGGCCCCACGCCGGCGGGCAGGCCCAGGGAGGCGGCCGCTCGTCCGGCGGGGTCGGCGAGGTTCGGGCCGATGATCGCGCCGATCATGGCCGCCCACACGACACGGGAGAGTTCGCGCGCACGGCGTTGCGGATGCGCCAGATCCGTTGCGGCATAACGAGCCGCGTAGTTCGCGCTGGACGCCCCTCCGAACAGGAGGAGACCCACCAGCAGCACCTGCCACAGGCCGAAACCCACGGCGACGGCGGCGATCAACGCGCCGAGCCCGCCCATGCCGTAGCCGAGGATGAGCGCGGGACGCCGCCCGCTGCGTTGCGCGAGCCGGGCACCGGGCAGGGCGAGCACCGCGGCACCGGCGACGGCCGCGGTCTGCGCGAGCCCGCCGACGGCCTCGGACCCGGACAACGACGCGGCGATCAACGTGCTGAACGCGAGGCCGATCGTCACCGCCGCCGACCCCAGGACCTGGGTGCCGGTCAGCACGCGGACGACCTTGCGCTGCACGCGTTCGACCTGCGGCGCGACGGTCACCATGATCACGATCGTGACACGGCCGGACCGCTCGCCGACAGGTCCATCAGGGGCGCTTACTCCCCCGGTTGCACGGACTTCTCGAAGAAATCGGCCATTTCGTCGGCCTTGAGCTCGTCCGCGTTCTCCTCGGCGGTCTTGGTGAGGATGCCGAACATGGGACGGCCCTTGGCGGTGAACACCAGCACGCCGGTGCCGCTCGACGTGGCCGCGCGGTAGTCGCCCTCCAGGCCGTTGCCGGTCCAGTCGGCCTCGACGCGGTCGGTCTGGAACGACTTCGCGATGGTGGCCGCGTTGTTCTCGGCGCCGGTGACGCTGTCGGTGAGGATGTACTGGACCGCGTAGCCGTCGCGGATCGTGCAGCTCACGACCGTGCCCTTGATCTCCTCCATGCCGGTGATCTGCGCGGAGTCGGCCTTCTCGCAGCCGCCGCCGTCCGGCACGGTGCCCGCGAGCTGGCGCAGGCACTTCGTGAAGCCCTGGCCGTCCTGCGCGGTGTCGTCCTTGCACTCGTCGGCGCTGGGCAGGCTCGGGCCGGACAGCGCGAAGGCCGCGCCGATCACGCCCGCCACCACGAGGACCGCCGCGCCGGCACCGATGAGGACCTTCTTGTTGTCCTTCTTCTTCGGGGCTTGCTGCTGCGGGAAGTTCGCCGGGTAGCTGCCGCTGACGTTCGGGTTCACCGGGTAGGTGCCGCTCGCCGAGTACGCGCCGCTCGGGTACGACCCGCTCGGGTACGAACCGCTTGGATACGAGCCACTCGGGTAGGAGCCGCTGACCACCGGGTTCGGGCCGCTGACGTTCGGGTTCACCGGGTGCGGCCCGCTCACGGCGGGGCTGACCGGCGCGGTCACGACCGTGGGCGGCTCGACGTACTTGGGCTTGTCGTCCTCGGGCTTGAGCGTGATCGTCGCCCGGTCCACGACCTGCGCGCCGGTCGCGACGATCGTCTCCGGGTGGTCCGGGTTGGTCGGGACGATGCCGACCTTCTCCGCGATGATCTGCGCGACCAGCGGCATCCGGCAGGACCCGCCGACGAGGTAGACGTGCTCGGGCGTGACACCGGCCCGGTGCACCGTGGAGATGAGCAGCTCGGTGGTGCGGATCAGGCTCGACCGGACCAGCGCCTCGAGTTCGGCGCGGGTGATGACGACCTTCTCGAACGGCTCCGGCATCAGCACCTCGACCTGAGGCAGCTCGGAGAGGTCCTCCTTCGCGAGGCGCAGTTCCTCGCGCAGGCCGAGGCGGGCGCGGTGGTCGTCCACCGTGACCGGGCGCATCAGCCGTTGCCAGCCAGCCGGGTCCTTGTGGGAGACCGTGCGGCCGATGTGCTCCAGCAGCGCCTGGTCGACGTCGAGACCACCGACGTCGCTGAGGCTGCCGTCGGCGAGGATGCGGTGCTGGGCGTCGAGCACGGAGACGTCGAACGTGTCGGCGCCGAAGTCGTAGACGGCGAGCGGGCGGCCACCGCTGAACGAGGCGACCGCGATGGCCTCGGGAACCGGCACGAGCTCGCCGGTCATGCCCGCGAGCCTGGCCGAGGACAGCAGCTTGTTGCGCCTGCTCGGGCCCCACTCCGCCGGGTGCGTCAGGCGGATCTCGTCGAGGTGCTCGCCCTTGAGCAGCGCCGTGACGGCCTCCAGCACGCGGGCGTAGATGGCCGCGAGCGCGTCGTTGACCGGCAGGTTCTGCTCGCCGAGCTTGAGCGTGGCCTTGTCGATGTGGCGCTTGGGGTTCGCCTCGTAGCGCGACGGGTCCTGGCGCGAACGCCGCTCCGCTTCTCTGCCGACGCGCAGGGAGCCGTCCTCGTCGAGGTAGACGGACGAGGGCATCGTCGGCCCACCGTCCACATCCACCACGCCGTGGTCGGACAGCACCGCAACCGTGTTGGCGGTGCCCAGGTCGACGGACAGGACGCGCACCGTGCTCCCCTCGCAGACGTACTGCGGTGATCGTGCCACAGAGGGCTTCGCCGGGTGCTCGGACCTGCGCGATCAGAAATTGTCGGACCCCGGCGTCATGATGGTCTCCATGGACGTGATGGAGGCATTCTCGGCGGCGACCAGGCAGTGGTTCGCCGGGGCCTTCGCCGCGCCCACCCAGGCGCAGACGGGTGCGTGGGCGGCCGCGGCGGCGGGCGAACACGCGCTGGTCATCGCCCCGACGGGCTCGGGCAAGACGCTGGCCGCGTTCCTGTGGGCGCTGGACCGGCTGGCTTCCTCGACCACCCCCTCGGAACCGAAACGGCGCTGCCGCGTGCTCTACGTGTCGCCGTTGAAGGCGCTGGCGGTGGACGTCGAACGAAACCTGCGCGCTCCGCTGACCGGCATCCGGCAGGCCGCTCAGCGGCTGGGGGTGACGGAACCGTCGATCACCGTGGGCATGAGGACGGGCGATACGTCCCCGGAGGAACGGCGGGCGTTCGGGCGCACTCCGCCTGACGTGCTGGTGACGACGCCGGAGTCGTTGTTCCTGCTGCTCACGTCGTCGGCGCGCGAGTCGTTGCGCGGTGTGGAGACGGTGATCGTCGACGAGGTGCACGCGGTGGCGGGCACCAAACGCGGCGCGCACCTGGCGTTGTCGCTGGAACGGCTGGACGCGCTGCTCGACCGGCCGGCGCAGCGGATCGGGCTGTCGGCGACGGTGCGGCCGGTCGAGGAGATCAGCACGTTCCTCGCCGGTGGCCGGCCGGTGTCGGTGGTGCAGCCGAAGACCCCGAAGGTCATCCAGGTCGAGGTGGAGGTGCCGGTCGAGGACATGGCGCTGCTCGGCCAGCCGACGGGTGAGGTGTCGGGGTCGGCCGCCGGAGCCGAGCAACGCACGTCCATCTGGCCGTCGGTCGAGGCACGGATCCTGGAGCTGGTGCGGGCGCACCGGTCGACGATCGTCTTCGCGAACTCGCGGCGGCTCGCGGAACGGCTGACCGCGCGCCTCAACGAGCTCGCCGAAGAAGCGACCGAGCTGGAGTCGTTCCCCGCCGAGGCCATCGGCCAGTCGGGCATGACGGTGCAGAAGACCGCGTCCGTCGCCCGCGCGCACCACGGCTCGATGTCGCGGGAGCAGCGCACGTCAGTGGAAGAGGACCTGAAGACCGGGCGGCTGCCGTGCGTGGTGGCGACGTCGTCACTGGAGCTCGGCATCGACATGGGCGCGGTCGACCTGGTGGTGCAGGTGGAGGCGCCGCCGTCGGTCGCGTCCGGGCTGCAGCGCGTCGGCCGGGCCGGGCACCAGGTCGGCGCGGTGTCGCGGGGCGTGATGTTCCCGAAGTTCCGCGGCGACCTGGTGTCGTGCGCGGTGGTGGCGGAACGGATGCGGGACGGCGCGATCGAGGCCGTGAGGTTCCCCCGCAACCCGCTCGACGTGCTGGCGCAGCACGTCGTCGCGATGGTGGCGATGGAGTCGTGGGCGCTCGAGGAGCTGACGGCGCTGGTGCGGCGGGCGGCGCCGTTCGCAGGGCTGCCGGACTCGGCGCTCAACGCCGTGCTCGACATGCTGTCGGGCCGGTATCCGTCCGAGGAGTTCGGCGAGCTGCGGCCCCGGATCACCTGGGACCGGGTGAACTCCGAGCTGCGCGGCCGGCCTGGCTCGCAACGGCTGGCGGTCACGTCCGGCGGCACGATCCCCGACCGGGGGATGTACACGGTCATGACCCCGGCCTCGGAGAACGGCGCCGGCTCGCGCGTCGGTGAGCTCGACGAGGAGATGGTCTACGAGTCGCGGGTCGGCGACACGTTCCTGCTGGGCACGTCGTCGTGGCGGGTCCAGGACATCACGCACGACCGGGTGATCGTGGTGCCCGCGCCGGGTCAGCCCGCGCGCATGCCGTTCTGGAAGGGCGACGCTCCGGGCCGCCCGCTGGAACTCGGCCGTGCGATGGGCAAGTTCCTGCGCGAAGTGTCCACGATGGAGGATTCGGCGGCGCGGGAACGAGCTGGCTCCGCCGGTCTGGACGCGTGGGCGACGGACAACCTGCTCGCGTACCTGGGCGAGCAGCGGGAGGCCACGCGGCACGTCCCGAACGACAGGATCGTTCTGGTGGAACGGTTCCGCGACGAGCTGGGCGACTGGCGGCTCGTCGTGCACTCCCCGTTCGGCGCCCAGGTCAACGCGCCGTGGGCGCTCGCGATCGCGGCGCGCCTGCGGGAGAAGCGCGGGGTCGAGGTGCAGGCCGCGCACTCCGACGACGGCATCGTGCTGCGGCTGCCGGACGCCCTGGACTACGAGGGCGTGGAGGTGACGGCGGGCGCGGAGGACGTGCTGCTCGATCCCGACGAGGTCGAGCAGATCGTGGTCGCGGAGGTCGGCGGCTCGGCGTTGTTCGCGGCCCGGTTCCGCGAGTGCGCCGCCCGGTCACTGCTGCTGCCCCGCCGCGATCCACGCCGCCGCACCCCGTTGTGGCAGCAGCGGCAACGGTCGGCGCAGCTGCTGTCGGTCGCCGCGAAGTACGAGAGCTTCCCCGTGGTCCTGGAGGCCATGCGCGAGTGCCTGCAGGACGTCTACGACGTGCCGGGCCTGAAGGAGCTGATGTCGGACGTCCGCTCGCGCAAGGTGCGCGTGGTCGAGGTGGAGACGCAGTCGCCGTCGCCGTTCGCCCGCAGCCTGCTCTTCGGTTACGTCGGCATGTTCCTCTACGAGCTGGACGCTCCTCTCGCGGAACGGCGGGCGGCGGCGTTGTCGCTCGACTCGACGCTGCTCGCGGAGCTGCTCGGCTCGGAGGCGATCCGCGAGCTGCTCGACCCGGAGGTCGTGGCCGAGGTCGAGCGCAGCCTGCAGCGCCTCTCCGAGGACCGCCGGCCGCGGCACGCCGAGGACACCGCGGACCTGTTGCGGTTCCTGGGAGATCTCTCCGACGCGGAGGCGCTCGAACGCGGCGTGTCCCGAGCGTGGCTCGACGAACTGGTGGCCGAGCGCCGGGTGATCCGGGTCCGGATCGCCGGCGAGGAACGCAGCATCTCGATCGAGGACGCGGGCAAGGTCCGTGACGCGCTCGGGGTCGCTCTCCCGGTCGGCGTGCCGGAGGCGTTCACCGAACCGGTGGCGGATCCGCTGGGCGACCTGCTGAGCCGCTACGCCCGCACCCACGGGCCGTTCCCCGCCTCCGAACCCGCTGCCCGCTTCGGTCTGGGCGTGGCCGTGGTGACGGGTGTGCTGGAACGCATGGCGGCCACGGGCCGGCTGGTGCGCGGTGAGCTCCGGCCCGGCGGCACGCACACCGAGTACTGCGACGCGGACGTGTTGCGTCGTCTGCGCCGTGCGTCGCTGGCCCTGCTGCGGTCCGAGGTGGAGCCGGTCGAACCCGCCGCGCTCGGCCGCTTTCTCCCGCAGTGGCACGGCCTGGGCCGCCGGTTGCGTGCGGCGCCGACGGTCGACGACGTGTTCTCGGTGGTGGAACAGCTCGCCGGGGCGCCACTTCCCGCGAGTGCCCTGGAGTCGCTGCTGTTCCCGTCCCGGTTGCCCGGCTACTACCCGGCGCTGCTGGACGAGCTGACGGCGTCCGGCGAGGTGACGTGGACGGGGTGTGGCGCGCTGGCCGGTGGCGACGGCTGGATCGCGCTCGCGCCGACCGACGTGGCCGATCTGCTGCTGCCCGACCTGGTGCCGGAGTCCGTTCCGGAGTCGCCGCTGCACACGGCGGTGCTGGAGGCGTTGTCCGGCGGGGCGTTGTTCTTCCGTCAGGTGGTCGACCGGGCCTCGCTGTCCACGGCGTGCACGGACGCGGAAGTCGTCGGCACGCTGTGGGATCTGGTGTGGGCGGGGCTGATCACCAACGACACTTTGTCGCCGTTGCGCGCGCTGGTGTCCGGTGGCGGGGCGGCGCACAAGCCTCGCCGCACTGCCCCGCGAGGCCGTTACGCACGGCTGCGCGCCGCTCGTCCCGACATGCCCTCGCGCACGGGGCCGCCGACCGCCGCCGGGCGCTGGTCCCTGGCGGTCACCCCCGCGGAGGATCCGACCCGCCGGGCGCACGCTCGTGCCGAGGCTTTCCTGGAACGCCACGGCGTGTTGACGCGGGGCGCGCTGGACACCGAGCGCGTGACGGGTGGGTTCAGCGGTGTCTACAAGGTGTTGCGGGCCATGGAGGAGTCGGGCCAGGTCATCCGCGGTTATGTCGTCGAGGGGCTGGGTGCGGCCCAGTTCGCGGCGCGAGGCGCGGTGGACCGCCTGCGGGCCCTGTCCCGTCCTCCTGGTCAGCCGTCCCAGGCCGACCAGGCCGCGGTGGTGCTGGCCGCCGCCGATCCCGCCCAGCCCTACGGAGCCGCGCTGGCGTGGCCGGATCCGTTGGGAGAGGGCAAACACCGGCCGGCCCGCAAAGCCGGCGCGCTGGCGGTGCTGGTCGACGGCACCCCGGCGCTCTACGTGGAGAGAGGAGGTAAGTCGCTGCTGTCGTTCACCGACGACGAGCCGACCCTGCGCACCGCCGCGAACGCCCTGAGCCGGGCTGTCCGCGACGGCTGGCTGGGCCAGCTGGCGGTCCAGCGAGCCGACGGCGAGGTCGCGCTGACCTCACACCTGGCGACGGTTCTGCAGGAAGCAGGTTTCCGTGCCACCCCGAAGGGTCTGCGCCTGCGCGCGTGAGACCTATGCCGGGAACAGCGAGCTGTAGGCGTTGAGGGCCGGCTGCCCGCCGAGGTGGGCGTAGAGGACGGTGCTGTCGCGGCCGATCTCGCCCGACGACACGAGGTGGATGAGCCCTGCCAGGGACTTTCCCTCGTAGACCGGGTCGGTGATCATGCCTTCGAGGCTCGCACCCAGCCGCATGGCGTCCACGGTGGACTCGTCGGCGATGCCGTAGGTGCCGGCGTGGAAGCGGTCGTCGAGGAGGATGTCCTCTTCGGACACCGTGACCTCGCGGAGCTTGGCGGTGTTGTGCGCGATGCGGGTGATCTGGGCGAGGGTCTCGGCCGGTTTGGCGGAGGCGTCGATGCCCAGCACGCGGCGGCCGGTGTCGTTCGCGAAACCGGCGACCATGCCCGCCTGGGTGCTGCCGGTGACCGAGCAGACGACGACGGTGTCGAAGAAGACGCCGAGCTGGGCTTCCTGCTGGCGGACCTCGTCCGCCCAGTTCGCGAAGCCCATGCCGCCCAACGGGTGGTCGGAGGCGCCGGCGGGGATCGGGTAGGGCTTGCCGCCGCCCGCGCGGACCTCTTCGATCGCCTGTTCCCAGGCGGGTTTGACGCCGATGCCGAACTCGGCGCTCACCAGCCGGACGTCGGCTCCCATCATGCGGCTGAGCAGGATGTTGCCCACCCGGTCGCTGCCGACGTCGGCCCAGTCGACCCAGCTCTCCTGCACCAGCACGGCTTTCAGGCCGGCCCTGGCCGCGGCGGCCGCGACCTGGCGGGTGTGGTTGGACTGGATGCCGCCGATCGACACGAGGGTGTCGCAGCCGGTGGCCAGCGCGTCGGCGACGAGGTACTCGAGCTTGCGGGTCTTGTTGCCGCCGTAGGCGAGGCCGGAGTTGCAGTCCTCGCGCTTGGCCCAGACCGCGGCGCCGCCGAGGTGGGCGGTGAGGCGGTCCAGGCGGTGGACGGGCGAGGGACCGAAGAGCAGCGGGAATCTGTTCACAGTTCGTCCTCCAGGGTGCTCCAGTTCTCGTCGACCAGGGTGGCGGCCAGCGCGGGGTCGCCCTTCTCGCACGCCTCGATGATCTGCTGGTGCTGGGTGACGGAGTGGCGGGCGTCCGGCGAGGAGAACCGGTTGTGCTCGGCCCGGCGCACCAGCGGGGTGAAGCGGTCGATGGTCGCGGCGATCGCGAAGTTGTCGCAGCGGTGGACGGCCACGGCGTGGAACTCGTCGTCGGCGGCCAGCGCGGCGACGGCGTCGTTGGCGTCGAGCGCCTTCTTGAAGGACTTGTTCGCGGCCCGCATGGCGGCGATGTCCTCGGCCTGCATCTTCGGCACCGCGATGCCGACGGCGAGGGCGTGCATGGACTGGACGACGACGAGGGCGTCCCGCACCGGCTCCGCTTCCAGCGCGGTGACACGGGTGTACGCGTGCGGCTTGGTCTCGACCAGGCCCTCGTCGGTCAGCGTGGCGAGCGCTTCGCGCACCGGGGTGCGGGACAGGCCGAGCTTCTCCGCGAGTTCGACGTCCTTGATGGGCGTGCCCGGCTCCAGGTCGCCGCGCACGATCGCCGCCCGGATCTCGGCCGCCGCCCGCTCCTTCAGAGACCCATATCCAATATATTGCATATCAGTGAGCGTAGGGCGCGGGCCGGGTGATCGCAACAACAAGCCCCCGAGCCGCGGTGCGACTCGGGGGCTTGGACAGTTCCGGGCTAGCTGACGGGAAGAACGCGGCCGAGGACCGCGAACGGGCGCGGGTCGCCGGTGAACTGGTAGTGCCTCAACACGTCCACGAAGCCGACGCGGCGGTAGAGCTTCCACGCCTTGCTCGGGCCTTCGGGCGTGGACAGCAGCACGCGGGAGGACGGCACGCCCTCCAGCAGGCGGCGCAACAGGTCCTCACCGAGGCCGCGGCCCTGGGCGCGCGGCAGCACGTGCAGTTCGGTCAGCTCGAAGTAGTCGGTGAGCCAGTCCTCGACGACGGTGGGCGGCGAGACCTGCATCAGTCCGCGCCGCACCTGCTCGTGCCACCACTGGCCGGCCGCGCCGCGGTAGCCGTAGCCGATGCCGACGAGTTCGTCCTGCTCCCCCAGCGCGACGACGCAGCGCCAGTCCTCGCGCATCATGTGCGCGAGCCACATCGGGGCGCGCTGCTCGACGGTGCCGGGCGGGTAGTTCATGGCCGTCACGTACAGCGCGAGGGCTTCGCCCAGCCGCACGTTCAGCTCCGCGGCGGTCATCTCGACGATGCGCTCCAGGCGCGGCGAGGCCGTCATGCCGTCACCACCGCCACGCGTCCGCCCGTCAGCGCCACCAGGTCCGTGAAGGTCGTGGGGTAGACGGCGTGCGGATGGCCCGCGGCCGCCCAGATCTCCTCGTAGCCGGACAACGCCCTGTCCACGATGGTCTCGATCGGTGCCGGGTGCCCGACCGGCGACACCCCGCCGATCACCTGGCCCGTGTGCTCGCGGACGAACTCCGGGTCGGCGCGCTTGACCGCCTCCGCTCCCACCAGTTCGGCCACCATCGACGTGTCCGCGCGGTGCGCGCCCGAGGTGAGGACCAGCAGCGGGGCCGCGACGCCGTCGCGCACCGCGGCGAACAGCAGGCTGTTCGCGATCGCGCCGACCTGGACGCCCACCGCTTCCGCGGCGGCCGCGGCGGTCCGCACGGCGTCCGGCAGCACGACGATGCGTCCGGCGGTGGCGGGCGGCAGGGCTTCCGCGACCTTGCGGATTCCGGGGTGTTCGAGCGCACTCACATCTCCATCAGACCACGACTCGCGCCCACGTGGTGGGGCGGGTTGAGGAATCCATCGGCCGGGAGCTACGCTGATGAGGACTCGAACAGGTGTTCGAGTCGCACTATGCCTCGGAGGTGGGGTGGGGGAAGCACCCCACCTCCGAGAGCCGCCGGCTTCCCCTCGGCGGTGACGTCGTCCACCGACGCCACGAGGAGGCCGAGATGACAGCCGATCTTTCGAATCCGGCAGCCTTCCCCATCCCGTTGCCACCCGCGTCCGCGCTCGCCCTGCTGCGGCAGGCCCACGACTCGCTCGCCGAGTCGGAGCGCACGCCCGAGCCCCCGCAGCGGTTCGCGACCGCTTATCTCGCCGCACTGCGCGCTGCCGCCGCGGTGCTCGCCTTACGTGGACGACCCCATCGCGGGCGGTCGAGGCCGACCAGCGCGTGGGTGCTGCTCGGCGCGCTCGCACCGGAGATGAGTGAGTGGGCCGCTTTCTTCGCGTCGTGGTCGTCCACTCGGGCTGCCGTGCTCGCGGGGATCACCCGGCATGTCGACGCGCGCACGGCCGACGACCTGGTGCGTCAGACCCATCAGTTCGTGCTGCTCGTCGACCGTGTGATGAGCGAGGCGAAGCGGTGAACTCTCTCGACATCCTGCGTCGTGAGGCGGAACTGCTCGCCATGTCCGCGATAGGCCAGCCACCGCACAAGGGCGTGCCGGCCTGTCCCGGGCTGAACCTCGGGGAGACCGTGCGGCACGTCGGGGGCGGCTATCGCTGTGTGCTGGCGTGGATCAGGCTCGGCCGTGAGCCCCGCGCCGGGGAGTGGCAGGACCACCCGGCGCCCGGCGAGGACACGCTCGACTTCATGCGGTCGGGCGCGGAGGCCGTGATCGCGGAACTCGAAGCGCACGACGAGGACGAGCCGTGCGCGACGTGGTGGCCCGACCGGCAGAACTACGGGTTCTGGCGGCGACGGCTCGCGCACGAGACGACGGTGCACCGCATGGACGTCCAGGGCGCCTCCGGCGTGGAACCCGGTGCCGTCGCCGACGAGGTCGCGATCGACGGCGTCGACGAGGTGCTCACGTTGTGGCTGGGGCACAAGCTGGACGTGCTCGGGGTGCGGGGGTCGCGGGAGAGCCTCGTGGCCATCCAGGTCGAGGACCACCTGTGGCTCACGCGCTGCGGTCCGCACGGCTCGTCGGCGTGGCGCGTGGTCGACCCGGAGGACGCGCACGCCGCCGACGCGCAGGTGTCGGCGGGCCCGATGACGATGTACCGCTGGCTGTGGGGCCGGTTGCCCGACCGCCTGGTCACGACGATCGGCGACGACGACGCCATCGCGCAGCTGTGGGCGCTACTGCGACTCGCGACCAAGTAGGACGGACGCGGTCTCCTCGCCCGTTGCCGACAACAGCCGGTAGCGGGCGCGGCGGCCGTCGAAGTCCAGCAGTGCCACGGAGTTCCCGAAGTGCGGGCCGCTGGTCTTGCGCCAGTGCACCAGGTCCTCCGGCACGCCTGCCAGCGTCGCGAGGCGGCGGAACAGCCACGAGGCCGGGCGCGACCACGAGAACCGGAACCCCGGCCGCAGGAACTTCGGCGCCTCGTTGTGGATGGGCGAGCACACGAGCTGCGCGACGAAGGCCTTGGTGGGCCTGGGGAACTCGGCCTCGGCGACGTAGCTGTGGTGCACGTCGCCGGACAGCACGCAGACCGTCGCGGCGCCGTTGCCCGCGGCCTTCTCGATCATCCGCGTGAGCCGGTCGAACGACTCGCGGAACGCCGGCCAGTGCTCCAGGTCCACCGCCTGCCGGATCCCCTCGGCGGCCTTGCCCTGCCAGCCCGGTTTGCGCGCGCCGATCTCGTTGAGGGACTGGAAGTGGCTGAGCGCGTGCGGCATCAGCCACGGCAGCGACGAGCCGATCAGCAGGTGGTCGATGTCCTCGCCGTCGGTGTTCTGCTCGATCCACTCGAACTCGGCGTCGCTGACCATCTGCCGCTTGCCCTCGTCGAGGATGCGGCCCGAGCGCGTGTCGACCATGAGCAGCCGGACGCGGCCGAACTCGCGGCGGAAGCTCCACCACGTCGACTTGCGGCCCTCCACCTCCTTGTCCGCCTCCTCGGCGAACTCCTCCAGCAACGGCAGCACGTCCGTGTCCTGGGCCTTCACCTTGGCGTACAAGGGATCCCGCGCGAGCTCGTTCGGGCCGAGGTTGCCCAGGTGCTGGTAGACCCAGTACGAGGAGAGTGCGCCGCGGATCCTGTCGCGCCACCACGGCTTCTCGGCCATCTCCGCGCGCCACGTCGCGGAGGTGTTCCAGTCGTCGCGCACGTCGTGGTCGTCGAAGATCATCGCGGTCGGCACGACCGACAGCAGCCAGCGGATCTCCGGGTCGCCCCAGGTCTCGTGGTAGAGGCGGGCGTACTCGCCGAAGTGGACGACCTCGCCGTCCGGTTCCTCCGTGCCCTGCCTGCGATCGCGCAGCCACTGCTTGGTGGCCTCGGTGGGTTCGTCGGCGTAGACCTGGTCTCCCAGCAGGACGAGCGCCTGCGGCCACTCCTCCTCCGGCACCTCCATGAGCCGCTGCGCGAACGCGTCGAGGGCGTCGGGACCGAGCGGCTGGGTCGGCGCGGCGCGGCACGACCCGAAGGCGATCCGGCGGACCTCACCGGTGCGGATGACCGGTTTCGGGAACCCGCTGCCGGATTCCGGCCACACCAGCTCGTCGTCGAGCCGGACGTCGTACTCCGTGCGCGGCCCCAGGTTCTCCAGCCTGACGAGCGCGAAGTGCTGTCTTCCCGCCTGAAACGTGCGCGCCGTGTGCCCGGCGATCACGACTTCGCAGGAAGCATCGGTCTCGACCCACACCGTCGCGGATGTGTCGTCGACATGCCTGAGGAGGGGTCCGAGCACCAGCTTCGCCACGCGCGAGACAGTACCCTCGTACGCGTGGAAATCACGTTCGAGGCGGCGGATCCCCCGGCCCTGGCCGCGTTCTGGTCCGAGTTCGCCGGTGACGAGATCGAGCTGACGTTCGTGTGGAGCGACGCCCCGAAGATCGAGAAGAACCGGGTGCACGTCGACCTGGCCTCGTCGTCGCCCGAACACCAGGCGGACGTCGTGGCGCGCGCTCTGAAGCTCGGCGCCGAACTCGCCGACGTCGGTCAGACCGACGTGCCGTGGGTGGTGCTGCGCGATCCGCAGGGCAACGAGTTCTGCGTCCTCGAACCCCGCCCCGAATATCCCGGCGTGATCGCGGCCGTCGTCGTCGACTCGCGTGATCCGCTGGCGTCGGCCCGGGCGACCGGGCATCCGGTGGTGCGCAGCGGGGACGGCTTCGCCTCGGTCCGGCCCGAGCCGGGTCCGTGGCTCGAGTTCGTGCGGACCGACGACCCGGAGCCGATCACGAACCGCGTACGCGTCCGGTGGGTTGATCCGGCGTAGCGACCGCTCGCGTCGCACTGATATCCGATATATCGGATATCAGTTGCTCGCCCCTGTCCACGAGGAACGCCTCCAGCAGATCGAGCAGCCTGTCGGTGAGCGCGTTTCCCAGTTCTACGGGCAGCTGACCGATGCCGCCGCCCTCGCCCAAGATGTCCGGCACCACCACTTCAGTGATCAGATAAGGCCACCACACCGGCGACCCGGTCTGGCCGGTCCTCCCTGCCACGTACTCCTGGAAGCCCGCCAGCGGTGCTCCGCCGAGCGCCGAGTTGTAGCCCTCCACGAAGGCGACCGCCGTGCCGTACCTGTCGTCCGGCAGGTACATCCGGCGCCGATGCCGGAGGTGAAAACACAGCTCAGGCAAGTTCATCGTTCAACCATCTCCACCCCCTTATGCAAAAAACGTTTGCGGACGTCCGCAAACGTTTTTTGCATAAGGGGTCATAAGTGCTGTTCAGAGCCTTGCAATGAGAGGTGGGGCTAGAGGGCGGCCAACCGTTCACGGAGGGTGTCGAGGCCCATCGCGCCCATCTCCAGCGCCTCCTTGTGGAAGAGCTTGAGGTCGAAGTCGGCGCCCTTGCGGGTCCGCGCGTCCTCGCGGGCGGCGAGCCACAGGCGCTCGCCGATCTTGTAGGCCGGCGCCTGGCCCGGCCAGCCGAGGTAGCGGTCGATCTCGTCGCGGATGTGGGCGGGCTCGGAGAGCGTGCGGGTCATCATGAACTCGAGGCCGAGTTCGGGCGTCCAGCGCTCGCCGGGGTGGAAGCCGGTGCCGGCCGGGATCTCCAGCTCCAGGTGCATGCCGATGTCGATGATCACGCGGGCCGCGCGGAACAGGTGCGCGTCGAGCATGCCGAGCAGGTCGCCGTCGTCGTCGAGGTAGCCGAGTTCGCGCATGAGGCGTTCCGCGTAGAGCGCCCAGCCCTCGCCGTGGCCCGACACCCAGCACATCAGGCGCTGGAAGTCGTTCAGCGTCTCCGACTGGTACACGGCCGTCGCGCACTGGAGGTGATGGCCCGGCACGCCCTCGTGGTAGACCGTCGAGGTCTCGCGCCACGTCGGGAACACCGACTTGCCCTCGGCGATCGACCACCACATGCGGCCGGGGCGGGAGAAGTCGGCGGTCGGCGGCGTGTAGTAGGCGCCGACGGCACCGCCGGGCGGGGCGATCTTGCACTCGAGGTTCATCAGCGCGTCGGGCAGGTCGAAGTGCACGTCGCGCAGGTCGAGCAGGGCCTTGTCGGACAGTTCCTGCATCCACGTCTGCAGGCCGTCCTGGCCGTGCACCTGGTAGCGCGGGTGCTCGTCGAGGAACGCCGCGGTCTCCGCCAGGGAAGCGCCCGGCTTGAGCCGCGCCGCGACCTTCTTCATCTCGGCCTCGATGCCGAGGAACTCCTCCCAGCCCCACGCGTAGGCCTCGGCCAGGTCGAGCCGCGACCCGGTGAAGTAGCGCGAGCCGAGGCGGTAGCGCTCCTCGCCGACCGCGTCCTTGGCGGGCGCCTGCGGTGCCAGCGTCGTGCGCAGGAACGAGGCGAAGTCCGCGTAGGCGGCGGCAGCGGCGGTGGCGCCGGCGTCGAGAGAGGAACGCACCGTGCCGTCGACGTTGGCGGAGGCGGCGAACGGGCCGAAGAAGGTCGTCGCGAAGGTGTCGCACTGCTTGGCGACCTGGGTGACCTGACGGATCGCGGAGACGTGTCCGCGGGAAGCGGCGTGTGAGAGAGAGGCGCGCAGGCCGTCGAGAGCGGCGGGCACGGCGGAGAGGCGACGGCCGATCGTGGCCCACTGCTCCGGCGTGTCGGTCGGCATCTGGTCGAAGATGTCGCGCACGGACTGGATCGGGCTCGCGATGACGTTCAGCGAGGACTCGGTCTCCCCGGCCTCGTACAGCTCGTGCTCCAGGCCCGTCCGTTCGAGGAAGACGGCGCGTGCCGCCTCCTCCGAGGCATCCGCGGGCTGTGCGGCGGTAATGGCGGCGAGAGCGCGGACGGCGAGTTCGTCGCGCGCCGCGTGCCCTTCCGGGGAGAGGTCCGTCAGCTGGTCATCGGCTCCCGCGAAGCCCAGACTGGTGGCCGTGATGGGGTCCAGCGCCACGTAGTCGCTGACGAATTTGTTGCTGATCTCGTGCACGGATGCCATGTTTCGAGACGCTACCTCGCGCCCCTCCACACCAAAAGGTAGTTAGTCAAGCTCACGACCTTCGGAGGGGACCTGCGTCGTTTGGGCCGTGCTGGCAGGATGTCCGCGTGCGTCGTTCCCGGGCACTTCTGCTGCCGGTCTTCTTGCTGCTCACCCTGTTTTCGTTGAGCGGCTGCGTTCGCGTCTACGCGGCCATGGCCGTGTCGGACGACGACCGCATCTCCGGCGAGATCGTCGCGGCCACGCCTCCGACGCAGGACAACGACCCCGGTCCCCAGCTCAAGGTGCCGCCGGAGCTCGCGAGCCGCGTCACCACCAAGCCGTACCGGGTGGAGTCGTACGCGGGCACGCAGCTGTTCTTCAACGGCCTGTCGTTCGACGAGATGCGGACGCTGTCGACGTCCACCAGCTCGTCGAACAGCCGCTACAGCCTCAGCTTCCGCCGGTCGGGTGATCTTGTCACGCTGTCGGGGTCGGTCGACCTGACCCAGGTCCCGGTGGAACGCGCGGACATCCAGGTCAAGGTCAGCTTCCCCGGCAAGATCGTGAACACCAACGGCCGCGAGGAGGAGAACAACACGATCGCGTGGTCTCCGAAACCCGGTCAGGCGTCGATGCTGCAGGCCACCGTGCAGTACGCGGGCGAGAACTCCAGCTCGTTCTTCGGCTGGGCGCTGCTGGTCGCCGGACTCACCGGCGGTGCCGCGCTGATCGTCGTCGTGCTCGCCCTCATCGCGCACAAGCGCAACGTCACGCTCTAGGCGCGGGTCACCAGGCCCAGGCGCCCCAGCACTTCCTTCGTCGCCTTGGACCTGTTCATCGTGTAGAAGTGCAGCGCCGGAACGCCCTCGTCGAGCAACCGCTGGCACATCTCGGTCGCGATGTCGATGCCGGTCGCCCGGAACCCCGCCACGTCGTCCGCGTACGGCTCCAACCGGCGCGAGACGTCGAGCGGCAGGTCGGCGCCGGACAGCTCCACGATCTTGGCCAGGCCGCGCGGCGAGAGCATCGGCATGATTCCCGGCAGGATCGCCGCGGAGCAGCCCGCCTCCGCCACCCGGTCACGCATCCGCAGGAACGGCTCCGGCGCGTGGAACAGCTGCGCCACCGCGTAGTCCGCGCCCGCGTCGAGCTTGCGCAGCAGGAACTTCAGGTCGGTGTCGAGATCGCCGGAACGCGGGTGCCCGTACGGGAACGCCGCCACGCCCACGCAGAAGTCGCCGAGCTCGCGGACCAGCCGCACCAGCTCGTCGGCGTAGTTCAGGCCCTCGGGGTGCGCGACCCACTCGCCCATCGGGTCGCCGGGAGGGTCGCCGCGCAGCGCCAGGACGTTGCGCACGCCGATCGCCGCGTACCAGCCGATCACGTTGCGCAGCTCGGCCACCGAGTGCTCGACGGCGGTGAGGTGCGCGACGGGCAGCAGCGTCGTCTCCTGCGCGATGCGGCCGGTGGCGCGGATCGTGCGGTCCCGGCGCGACCCGCCGGCGCCGTAGGTGATCGACACGAACGCCGGGTCGAGGCCTTCCAGCTCGCGGACGGCCTTCCAGAGGACCTTCTCGTCCTCCGCGTCCCGAGGCGGCAGGAACTCCACCGAGAACTTGGGTGACTCTCCCCGGAGCCGCTCCACCACCGACGTCATGGAGCCAACCCTAGTGGGTCTTCCGCTAGGTGAGACTCCAGCTCATCATGTGGTACGCGGGCCCCGCCATGCGGGTGGTCTCGGACACAGCGGACCATGGACGTGTGTCCCACCACCCCATCGACGTCGCTCTGCCCCAGCACGTCGAAGCAGCACTGACCACCTATCTGGCCTCCCGGCGCGCGTCCGGTGAGGCGATGGACCCGAGCTTCGCGAGCGCGGTGGACGCGCTCTCCGATTTCGTGCTGGGCGGTGGCAAGCGCATCCGCCCGACCTACGCGTGGTGGGGCTGGCGAGCGGCCGGCGGCGATCCCGACGGCGAACTCGCGGACGAGGTGCTCACGGCGGTCAGCTCGCTGGAGCTGATCCAGGCGTGCGCGCTGATCCACGACGACCTGATGGACGCCTCCTCGGTGCGCCGGGGCAAGCCGACCGTGCACATCGCGTTCGGCGCGCGGCACCGCGAGCAGGGCTGGCTCGGTTCGTCGGAGCGCTTCGGCATGTCGGCAGCCGTGCTGATCGGTGACGTCGCGCTGGCGTGGGCGGACGACATGCTCTTCGCCGCCGGGCTGCCGTCGGAGGTGCTGCGCCGGATGAGCGAGCCGTGGCGGGACATGCGCACCGAGATGCTCGCGGGCCAGTACCTGGACGTGCTGACGCAGGCGCGGGGCGACTCGTCCGCGGACGCCGCGCTGCGCATCGACCGGCTCAAGACCGCCGCCTACACCGTCGAACGGCCGCTGCACATGGGTGCGGCGATGGCGGGCGGCTCGCCGGAGCTGATCGACGGGCTGCGCGCGTTCGGCGCCGACATCGGCGTCGCGTTCCAGTTGCGCGACGACCTGCTCGGCGTGTTCGGCGACCCCGAGGTCACCGGCAAGCCCGCGGGGGACGACCTCGCCGAGGGCAAGCGCACGCTGCTCGTCGCGCTCGGCATGCAGTTCGGCGCCGATATATTGGATATCGCCCTGGGCAAGCCGGACCTCGACCTCGACACCGTCGAGGAGGTCCGGCGCACGCTCGTGAAGGTCGGCGCCGTCGACGCCGTCGAGGAACGCATCGAGGAGCTGACGAAGAGCGCGCTGGCCGCCCTCGACGCCGCTCCCGTGGCCGAACCGGCCGCCGCCAAGCTCGCCGGCCTCGCGATCAGCTCCACCAAGCGCGCGTTCTGAAGTTGATCACGTTTCCCCGGCGGACGGCTTGATTAAGTCCACGTGACCAGTGTGGCCCGTTGCTTGCCGACGCTTCAGCGCCTTGTGCAACGATGTTCGGGCGATGGCAGCAACTCCGTCCCTCCCCCGCACGAGCTCCGAGACACTTCCACAGGAGCTTGATCCAGTCGTGCGCACGAACACCTACGCCATCCCCATCCGCACGACCATGCTCGGCCTGCTGGGCGTGGCTCTGATCGCGCTCGGGGGCATGGGTGCCGGCGCGATCCTCGAGCGCGACCCGCTGCTCGCCCAGGTCGGGCTGAGCTGGCTGCGCTACGGCCACGGCCGCGACCTCGCGAGCATGGTCCTGTACCTCGGGCTCGGCCTCGTCATCTGGGCGTGGATCCGGCTCGGCCGCCTCGTGCGGTGGGGTGAGATCGGCGACTTCGCGGTGCTGGTCGCGGTGACGGTCTGGACGTTGCCGCTGCTGTTCGCGCCGCCGCTGTTCAGCAAGGACATCTACAGCTACCTGGCACAGGGCCAGCTCGCGCTGAGCGGTTACGACCCGTACACGGTCGGGCCCGCCGTCCTGCAGAGCACGCTGTCCGAGAACGTCAGCTGGGTGTGGCAGCACACGCCGGCGCCGTACGGGCCGTTGTTCATCCTGGTCGCCAAGGCGATCGTGTGGATCACGGACGCGAGCGTCATCCTCGGCGTCGTCGCCATGCGCCTGTCCCTCGCGGGCGGGCTGGTGCTGCTGTGCTGGGCGTTGCCGGGCCTGAGCAGGCACCTGGGCGGCAAGTCGGCGATCGCGCTGTGGCTGGTCGCGGCGAACCCGCTGGTGCTGGTCCACCTGATCGGCGGCGCCCACAACGACCTGCTGATGATCGGGCTGATGGCGGCCGGTGTGCTGCTGGTGCTCGACCGCAGGCACGTGCTCGGCTTCGTGCTGCTGTCCCTCGCGTTCTCGGTGAAGGCGACGGCGGTCGTGATCGTGCCGTTCCTCGTCTGGATCTGGGCGGCGCGCCTGGAGGGCGACAAGCGCGCCCAGTTCCGCAAGGCGCTGCTGCCGGGCCTGGCCGCGTTCCTCGGGACGTTCCTCGTGTGCACGCTGGTCGCCGGGGTGAGCCTCGGCTGGATCCCGGCGCTGCGCAGTTCGTCGATGATCATCAACTGGTTGTCGCTGCCGAGCGCGGTGGGCGACTTCGTGCGCATGGTCGTGAACTGGTTCGTCTACGTCGACGGCGGCATCTTCATCGGCGTGGCGCGGGCGCTGGGTTCCGTCGTGCTGGTCTGGATCGCGTACACGCAGTGGTGGGCGTCGCGCGACGGAGAGGTGCGTGACGCCGTCCGGCGTGGCGCGCTGACGTTGCTGGCCGTGGCGCTGCTGTCCCCCGCGACGCTGCCCTGGTACTTCACCTGGGCGCTGGCGCTGGCCGCCGGGTTCGCGTGGAGCACGGGCGCACTGGTCACGGTGACGACGGCGTCGCTGTTCCTGCTGCTGGTGACGTTCCCGAACGGCGACACGGCGCTGTACTCGTGGGCCTACCTGTTCTTCGCGCTGGTGGTGTCGGGGCTCGCGGCGCGCTCACTGGTGAAGCCGGACCCGTTCGGCCTGTCCTCTCGTTACGAATGAGCCCCAGGACAGTGGACCTGGGCTCCGCCTATGCCGCCTGCCGCCGCGTGAACGCGCGGTACGGCAAGACGTTCTTCCTGGCCACGACGCTGCTGCGGCCTGACCAGCGGCCCGCGGTGCACGCGCTGTACGCGTTCGCCCGGTGGGCCGACGAGATCGTCGACGCGGCCGGGGTGACCGACCGCGCGGGTGAGCTCGACCGGCTGGAGCGGCTCCTGGAGAAGGCGCCGTCGAACCCGGTCCTGCACGCGCTGGCCGACACGATGCGCCGCTACGACATCGACAGGTCGCTGTTCACCGACTTCCTCGCGTCGATGCGGATGGACCTCGACGTGACGGAGTACGCGGACCTCGACGCGCTCGGTGTCTACGTGCACGGCTCGGCGGAGGTCATCGGGCTGCAGATGCTGCCGGTGCTCGGCACCGTCGTGCCCCGCGAGGAGGCCGAACCGTACGCGGCCCGGCTCGGGGTGGCGTTCCAGCTCACGAACTTCCTGCGCGACGTCGGCGAGGACCTCGACCGCGGCCGGGTGTACCTGCCGCAGGACGTCCTCGGAGCGCACGGCGTCGACCGCGACCTTTTGCAATGGTGTCGTCGTCATCGGCGCGCAAACGACCGGGTGCAACGGGTTCTCGACGATCTCGTCGCGCACTCGTATGCGATATATCAGTCTGCGGAGCCCGGTATCGGGATGCTGTCCGCGACGTCGCGGCCCTGTGTGCGGACCGCGTACACGCTGTATCGCGACATCCTCGGGCTCGTCGGCTGCGAGGTGTTGTGGCGGCGTGTGGCCGTGCCGAACTCACGGCGGCTCGCCGTGGCGGCCCCCGGCGTCGGCCGAGCACTCCTGGCCCGTGTGACGACCCACGGGACTACGGGGTGAGCCCCGCTCTTTTAGCCTCGCGCAGGGGTTCCAGACGTCTCTCACCTGCGGAGACGTCTGGAACCGCTGCGATCGGCGACTTAGAAGCCCATGGCTTGCGCGCGGCGCTTTACCTCACGCCCACGGTCTCCGCGCAATGCTTCGATCGGAGTGCCAGGGAGGCTTTCGTCCTCCGTGAAGAGCCAGCGCAGAATCTCGTCCGTGGAGTAGTTCTGGTCGCGCAGCACCGTGATGGTGCCGGGCAGACCCTTCACCACCCCTCCGGCAGCGAGAAACGCCTCGGGGACGACGAGAACGCCGGCCCGCCGCTCGGCGAGCAGTTGCCCGTCGCGCAACATTTGGTGGACCCGGGTGACCGGAAGTCCCATTCGGTCGGCCACCTCGGGGAGAGGAAGAACCTCCAGGTCGGCAGCCAATACATCCGCAGCGGCAGGAATCGCACTCACGGGGGTCACGATGCCATAACCGAACTGGGAACGCCCTTCCGCCAACCGGGTCATCCTGAGCTTTACCATCTCGCACTGTGGAGAGGTCGGTTTCGAACGTGATGGGTGGACTGCTGGAGCAGCGCTACCGGGTGGACTCCGTGCTCGCGCGCGGTGGCATGTCCACCGTCTATCGAGGTCGCGACACTCGCCTCGATCGCGATGTGGCCATCAAGGTGATGGATCCGCACCTGACGGCGGACCCGGCGTTCGTCGCGCGCTTCGAGCGCGAGGCACGCGCGGCGGCCCAGTTGCATCACCCGGCAGTGGTGTCCGTGCACGACCAGGGCGTCGACGGTGACCAGGTGTACCTGGTGATGGAGCTGATCGACGGCGGAAACCTCCGTGACCTGCTCAATCAGCGCGGCAAGCTCGCTCCCGCCGTGGCGCTGAGCATCCTCGGGCCGGTGCTGTCGGCGTTGGGCGCCGCACACCGCGCCGGGCTCGTGCACCGGGACGTGAAGCCGGAGAACGTGCTGATCGGGCCTGGTGGCCAGGTGAAGGTGGCGGACTTCGGGCTGGCCCGTGCGATCGCCGAGAACGGCGTCACGAGCGACAGCGAGATCCTGGGCACAGTCGCCTATCTTTCACCTGAACAGGTGGAATCGGGCGCCGCGGACGCGCGCAGTGACGTCTACGCGGCCGGGATCGTGCTCTACGAGATGCTGGCGGGTCAGGCGCCCTATCGCGGTGAGACGGCCATCTCGGTGGCCTATCAGCACGTGAACTCGGACGTCCCGTCGGTTCCGGAGATCCCGCTGGCGCTCGACACGCTGGTGCGCAAGGCGACACGGCGCGACCCGGTGCTGCGGCCCGCGAACGCCGACGCGTTCCTGGCCGAGCTGGAGCGCGTGGGCACGGACCTGGGCCTCACGCCACAGCCGGTGCCCGTGCCCGGTTCGGCGCCCGAGAACGACAGGACGGTCATCATGCGGCCGGTTCCGGTCGCGGTCGGCGCCACTCCTCCCTCGGCGGCCGAGCTGACCAGGCCGGTGGTGCCGAAGCCGTCCCTGAGCTCGGCGGCGATGACGACGGTCAACACCGGGCCGCCAACGCCGCCTCCCGGCGCCTCCGCCACGCGCACGATGCAGCGGCCGGAGCCGCCGCGCCGTCGTCCTCCGCAGAAGAGGAAGCCGAAGGTCGACCCGGTCGAGGAGGAGCGCAAGCGGCGCAAGAAGCTCTTCACGATCTGGGGTTCCGTGGTCGTCGTGGTGGCGATCATCGTCGGCCTGTTCTCCTGGTACGTCGGCGCCGGTCGCTACACGGAGATGCCGTCGGTGGCCGGGCAGTCCGAGCAGAACGCGATGCTGCTGCTCTCGAAGGCCGACCTCACCGGGCTGGTCGAGAAGGTGCCGTCCAACGACGTGCCCAACGGCACGGTCATCAGCTCCGATCCCGGTCCTGGCGCCGAGCTGCGCAAGAACCAGCAGGTGAAGCTCGTCGTGTCACGCGGCAAGCCCGTGGTGCCGTTCATCAACACCGGCGCCGAGGTGGACGCCGCGACCAAGGACATCGAGGCGGCGGGCCTGAAGGCGGCCAAGGACCCGACGAAGGACGCGTTCCACGACACCGTGCCGATCGGCAAGGTCGTCGGCGTCGATCCGCGCCCCGGTACGGCGCTCGCGCTCGACGCCCCGGTGACCCTCATCCTGAGCAAGGGACCGCCGCCGCGCCTGCCCGTGCCGAACGTGACGGGCAAGACGAAGGACGAGGCGGTCGCCGAACTGCAGCGCGCCGGCCTGGAAGCGGTCGACGCGGGTGGCGACGACGCGCCGGAGAACAACGGGTCGCGCGTGGTGCGGACGGATCCGCCCGCGGGCACGGTGCTGGACCCGACGCAGAACAAGCGGGTCACGCTCTTCTACCAGAACAACCGGGAGATCGAGGTTCCCGACGTCACCCGGCAGAAGGTGCGGGAAGCCAAGGAGCAGCTCGAACGGGCCGGTCTGAAGGTGAAGGTCGAGTTCAACAAGAGCAACAACGCGACCGTGGTGAACCAGTCGATCCCGCCGCGGACGCGGGTGAAGCGAGGAACCGAGATCACGATCGTCGGCCTCTGATCACGGCAAAGGCGAAGGGCCCCGCGTTCTCGACGCGGGGCCCTTCGTTCTTCAGCTCGTCTTCAGGAAACTGTCAGGAACGCAGCATCTCGGCGACGAGGAACGCGAGCTCGAGCGACTGCTGCGTGTTCAGGCGCGGGTCGCACGCCGTCTCGTAGCGGCCGGCGAGGTCGTCGTCGGAGATCTCCTGGGCGCCGCCGAGGCACTCGGTGACGTCCTCACCCGTGAGCTCGATGTGGATGCCACCGGGGTGCGTGCCGAGGCGGCGGTGCACCTCGAAGAAGCCCTGGACCTCGTCGACGATGCGGTCGAAGTGCCGGGTCTTGTAGCCGGTCGACGACTCGTGCGTGTTGCCGTGCATCGGGTCGCACTGCCAGATGACCTTGTGGCCGCTGGCCTCGACCTTCTCGATGATGGCGGGGAGCACGTCGCGCACCTTCTGGTTGCCCATGCGCGAGATGAGCGTCAGGCGACCAGGCTCGTTGCGCGGGTCGAGGCGCTCGACGTACTCGACGGCCATCTCCGGCGTCGTCGTCGGACCGATCTTGAGACCGATCGGGTTCGACAGCATCTCGGCGAACGCGATGTGCGCGCCGTCGAGCTGCCGGGTGCGCTCGCCGATCCACACGAAGTGCGACGACAGGTCGTAGAGCCTGGGCTCGTCGCGCGTCGTGTCGAGGCGGAGCAGCGCGCGCTCGTAGTCGAGGAGCAGCGCCTCGTGCGAGGCGAAGATCTCGGTGCCGTGCAGCGACTGGTCGTTCACGCCGCACGCCGACATGAACTTGAGGCCGCGGTCGATCTCGCCGGCCAGGGCCTCGTAGCGCTCGCCCGCGGGCGAGGTGCGCACGAAGTCGCGGTTCCAGTCGTGCACGCGGTGCAGGTCGGCGAGACCCGCGCCGGTGAGCGCCCGCAGCAGGTTCATGGCCGCGCCGGCGTTCGCGTAGGCGCGGATCATGCGGCCGGGGTCGGCGACGCGGGCTTCGGGCGTCGCGACCAGGGAGTTGATGATGTCGCCGCGGTAGGACGGCAGGCCGAGAGCGTCGATGCCCGACGAACGCGGCTTGGCGTACTGGCCGGCGATGCGGCCGACCTTCACCACCGGAAGACTCGCGCCGTAGGTCAGCACCACGGCCATCTGCAGCAGGGTCCGGATGTTCGCGCGGATGTGCGGCTCGGTGTTGTCAGCGAACGTCTCCGCGCAGTCACCGCCCTGCAGGAGAAATGCCTCACCGTTCGCGACCTGCGCCAGTTGCGTGTGCAGCCGGTCGATCTCGGCGGGCACGGTGATCGGCGGCACGCTCTCGAGCACGGTCCGCACGCGACGCACCTGTTCGGCGTCGGGCCAGTCGGGCTGCTGGGCGGCCGGGCGCGACAGTGCGTCGTCCAGGCGCTTGCGCATCTCGGGAGGCAGCGGCGGAAGCTCGGGAAGCGTGTCGATGGGCACGTCCACGGTCCAGTTCACGCTGCTCATCCTAGTTGTCCCACACTGAGAGACCCTGCCGGGCCTGTCAGCTGTTCAGCACGTGTTTTCCACGTCACCCGGCCGGTGTGCCGATCCCGCCGGCCGGGTGAGGTCTGTTACTTGTCAACTATCTACCCCTGCCCTATTGAGATGTCGCACTGCATGATGTGGGCCATGACCGCCACCCGATTGGATGACAGCACCGCGACACGGCTGCTGGGCATCGCGATCGAAAACATCCAGCGCGACCACCCGGTGCACTGGTCGCACGTGATCGACGGGGACGACCGGCTGGTGCCTCAGCGGGTGCTGCATCCGGTGTTCGCCGGGTCGTTCGACTGGCACTCGTGCGTGCACCAGACGTGGCTCGCCGTGCGCATGCTGCGGCTACGCCCCTCTCTCGCGGGAGCGGACACGGCCCGCAACGCCCTGGACAAACTCATCACGCCCGAGAACTGCGCCGTCGAGGCCTCGTTCTTCGCCTCCCCGGCCGGACGGCACTGGGAGCGCCCGTACGGGTGGGCGTGGCTGCTGCTGCTCGACGCCGAACTGCGCACCTCCGGCCTGCCGTGGTCGGTGGCGCCGATCGCGAACGTGCTGCGCGACCGATGGCTGGAGTGGATCTCCGTGGCGCGCCTGCCGATCCGCACCGGCACGCACAGCAACACCGCGTTCGCGACCGGCCTCGTCCACGACGCCGCCCAGGTGAACGGCGACTCCGAACTGGTCACCGCCTGTGTCGACGCTGCGCTGCGGTGGCACCGGGACGAGACCGCGTACGGCGGCTTCGAACCGGACGCCGCCGACTTCCTGTCCCCCGCGCTGACGACGGCCGACCTGATGCGCCGCGCCCTCGGCACCGCCGAGTTCGCCGGCTGGCTCGACGCCTACCTGCCGGACCTCGAGTCGGAACGGTGGCGGGTGCTGCGCGAGCCCTACCCGGTCGACGACCCCAGCGACCCCTACGGCTCGCACCTGGCCGGGCTCGCGTTGTCGCGCGCCTGGAACTGGGAGGCGATCGCGGAGGCACTGCCGGCCGACCACCGCTACACCTCGCTGGCCCGGACGGCCTCCGCCGCGCATCGCGAGGCCGGGTGGACCTACGTGTTCGGCGGGCACGGCTACATGGCCGACCACTGGCTCGGCACGTTCGGCGCCTACCTCGACGCAAAGGCTTTCTGACCTGCGCTTACCCACCCATTGCAAAAGACGTTTGCGGACGTCCGCAAACGTCTTTTGCATAAGGTCGGACAAAACGGGCACCGATATATTGGATTTCAGGTGCCGCCATCAGGTGCCCGACGACAGCGTCGCGCGCCGGATCAGGGTCAGGGCGATGCCCGTTGCCGCCGCGTGCACCGAGGCCGCGTGCACCCGAGGATCGAACCGGATGGTCGGGCCGGCGACGCTGACCGCCGCCACCACCGCGCCGTCGTGGCCGAGCACCGGTGACGCCACGCACGCCAGGCCGACCCTGGACTCCTCGAACTCGTAGGCCACGCCCGTCTGCCGGATCGTGGTGAGCTGGCGGCGGAGCATGCCGGGGGTGACAACGGTGCGGGGCGTCCGGCGGGCCAGCGGCGAACCGAGCACCTCGGTGCGCAACGACGGCGACGCGTGGGCGAGCAGGGCCTTGCCGATCGCCGTCGCGTGCAGGGGCATGCGACCGCCCAGACGCGACGGCGAGGACGCCTGGCGGTGGCCGCCGATCTTGGCGGCGTAGACGACCTCGTGGCCCTCGAGGAGTCCGAGGTGGACGGTCTCGTGGGTGCGTTCGTAGAGGTCTTCCAGGTACGGCGTGGACACCTCGACCAGGCGGCGTTCGACCGACGCGCGGATGCCCAGCTGGAACAGGTGGCCGCCCAGGCGGTAGCCGCGCGTGCCCCGGTCGAGCAGGCGGACCTCGGCCAGGTCGCCCAGCAGGCGGTGCAGCGTCGCCTTCGACAGGCCGGTGCGTCGGCCCAGTTCCGCGAAGCCGAGCTCGTCGTCGTCTGCGCCGAAGGCGTTCAGCACCGACATCACCTTGCCGAGCAGGGTGTTCGGTACCTCGGTCATCACCTGATCGTGCCACTGAGTTCCGGTCAGCGGAACTCTGAAGTCCCCACAGGACGAAGAACACCGCCACGATGAGCGGCATGAACGAAGTCCTCATTGCAGCGGAGCGCCTGGCGACGGCGGCGCGCGAGAAGGTCCCGTGTGCGCCCGTGCGGGACCTCATCGGTGAAGCCGAGGCGTACGCGGTGCAGCAGCACAACATCGCCGCACGGATCGCGGACGGCGCCACGGCAGTCGGTCGCAAGATCGGCCTGACCTCTCCGGCGGTCCAGCAGCAGCTCGGCGTGGACCAGCCGGACTTCGGGGTGCTGCTCGACGACATGGCCTACGAGGACGGCGACGAGCTGCCGGTGTCCGGGCTGCTGCAGCCGAAGGTCGAGGCGGAGCTGGCGTTCGTGCTGAAGGCGGACCTCACCGAAGGGCCGTTCGACGAGCAGCGGGTCGCGAGCGCCGTCGGGCACGTCAAAGCCTCGCTGGAGATCGTGGACAGCCGGATCAGCGGCTGGGACATCACCTTCGCCGACACGGTCGCGGACAACGCCTCGTCGGGGCTGTTCGTCCTGGGTACCGAGCAGGCGGACCTGGGCGAGGTCGTGCCGAAGAACGTGGAGATGGTGCTCAGCGTCAACGGTGTGGAGCGCTCAGCCGGCGCCGGTACCGCGTGCCTGGGCGACCCGCTGACCGCGCTCGCCTGGCTCGCCACGGCCGCCGCGAACCTCGGCGCCCCGTTGAAGGCGGGCGACGTCGTGCTCAGCGGCGCGCTCGGCCCGATGGTCGCGGTCGAACCGGGCGACCAGGTCGAGGCGACGATCACCGGGCTCGGCACCGTGCGGGCCACTTTCGCGAAGCAGGAGGCGTGATGCGCACGAAGGTCGCGATCATCGGGTCGGGCAACATCGGCACCGACCTCGTCATCAAGGTGCTCAAGCGGTCCACCACCCTCGAGGTGGCGGCACTGGTCGGCATCGACCCCGCGTCGGACGGCCTCGCCAAGGCGCGAAAGCTCGGCGTTCCGACCACTTCGGACGGCATCCAGGGCCTCGTCGGCATGCCGGGGTTCGAGGACGTCGAGATCGTGTTCGACGCCACCTCGGCGGGCGCCCACGCGAAACACGCCGAAATCCTCGCCGCGCACGGCAAGCGGGTCATCGACCTCACCCCGGCGGCGATCGGGCCGATGGTGGTGCCGACAGTCAACCTCGACGAACACCTGAGCGCGCCGAACGTCAACATGGTCACCTGCGGCGGTCAGGCCACGATCCCGATCGTCGCCGCGATCAACACGGTCACTCCGGTGCCGTACGCGGAGATCGTCGCCTCGATCTCGTCACGAAGCGCGGGGCCGGGTACGAGAGCGAACATCGACGAGTTCACCGAGACGACCGCGCAGGCCATCGCGGACGTGGGCGGCGCGCGCCGAGGCAAGGCCGTCATCGTGCTCAACCCGGCGGACCCGCCGATCACCATGCGGGACACCGTTCTCGCGCTCGTGAACGCACCGGATCCCCAGACGCAGCACCGGATCCGCGCCTCCGTCGAGTACATGATCACTCAGGTGGCCGCGTACGTTCCCGGCTACCGCCTCAAGCAGCCCGTGCAGATCGACCCGGTCAAGCAGCCGCACACGCTCACCGAGGAACCGGTGACGCACCAGGTCACCGTGCTGCTGGAGGTCGAGGGAGCGGCTGACTACCTGCCTGCCTACGCGGGCAACCTGGACATCATGACCAGCGCGGCGCTGCGAGTCGCGGAGACCATGGCGAAGGCGGTCGTGCGCGCATGAAGATCTACCTCCAGGACGTGACGCTCAGGGACGGCATGCACGCCCTGCGGCACCGCATCGATCCCCGGAAGGTCACCGAGATCGCCAGGGCGCTGGACCAGGCCGGGGTCGACGCCGTCGAGGTGTCGCACGGCGACGGCCTCAGCGGCGGCTCGCTCGTCTACGGTCCCGGCAGCCACACCGACTGGGAGTGGATCGAGGCGGCCGCGGAAGCGTTGACCCAGGCCAGACTCACGACGCTGCTGCTGCCCGGCATCGGCACGCTCCACGACCTCAAGCGCGCCCACAGCCTTGGCGTGCAGTCGGTTCGCATCGCCACGCACTGCACCGAGGCCGACATCTCCGCCCAGCACATCGCCGGCGCGCGCGACCTCGGCATGGACGTGTCCGGGTTCCTGATGATGAGTCACCTCGCCGAACCGCAGGAGCTCGCACGCCAGGCGAAGCTGATGGAGTCCTACGGCGCGAACTGCGTCTACGTAACGGATTCCGGCGGTCGCCTGCTCCCCCACGACGTCCGCGCCCGGATCCGTGCCTACAAGGACGTCCTGGACGCCGACACCGAGATCGGCATCCACGCGCACGAGAACCTGTCTCTCGCCGTCGCGAACTCCATCACCGCCGTCGAAGAAGGCGCCACGCGGGTCGACGCCTCCTTGGCCGGACTCGGTGCCGGAGCGGGGAACTGCCCCATCGAACCGTTCGTCGCCGTCGCGAACCTCCAGCAGTGGCAGCACAACGCCGACCTGTTCGCGCTCCAGGACGCCGCCGACGACCTCGTGCGGCCGATCATGGACCGCCCGGTGCGCGTCGACCGCGAGAGCCTCACCCTGGGCTACGCGGGCGTCTACGGCTCATTCCTGCGCCACGCCGACACGGCCGCCCAACGCACCGGCGCCGACGTCCGGACTCTCCTGCTGGAGGCCGGACGCCGGCGCCTGGTGGGCGGTCAGGAGGACATGCTCACCGACATCGCCCTGGATCTCACACGGCAAACGTAGTTCCGATGCCCATGCCGGTGATCCACTCCGGCACGGGCTCGTAACTCGTCCACGCCAGCGGCAGGCCGACGGCGACCTGCCCGATGAGCCAGCAGCGGATCTCGTGCCCGCCGCTGCCGGCGTGGTCCTCCAGCGCCTCGTGCCCGAGGGAGGCGATCTCACCGGCAGACCCCGCCGACAGCCGGTCGAGGAACCACCCGTCCCACACCGCGTTCACCTTCGCGTCGGGGTTGCCGCCCATGGCCTTCACCCGCGGCTCGCGCGCCGCCGCGAACTCCTTCGCGTACGCCCGTCCCCGGATCAACGACTCGCGCCGCTCCCCCACCACGGACGGATCGCGCGGGTCGTTGGACGGCAACCAGTGCGACAGGCCGCCGGAAGCGACCACCAGCACCCGTCCCGGAAACACCGACGACCGCAGCGCGGCCCCCAACGCGCGCCCCAGTTCCACGCAACGATCCAGCGACGGCAACGGAGGCGCGGCCGTGTTGACCACCAACGGCACCAACGGAAGCGTCGTGCCGCCGGTGATCATCTCGTAGCTCTGCACGATGCCGTGGTCGACGGTCAGCGAGTACGACAGCGACACGTCGAACCCCGCGTCCGCCAGACCGCTGTGCGCCGACCAGGCCAGCGTCTGCGCCACCGGCAACGGCCCCGAGCTGCTGCCGAAGTCGCCGAACCCCACCGCTTCCTCGACCCCGAGCACGAACGGCGGCATCACGTCGTAGAAGTTGGCGTGGAAGTGGTCCGGCCCGATGACCACGATCGCGTCCGGCGCCAGCTTCTCCACCGCGAGCCGCACGCGGTCCGCGTCCCGCAGGAACACCGACCCCGGCCCGTCCGAACCGTCCGGCGGCAGCAGCGTCGCGAACGGGCTGTGCGACATCCCCGCGAATCCGATGATCTCCGCCATCAGGACGGGTCCTTTCCGTGCAGCAGCCAGGTGCGGTGCGTGTCGAGGAACTCGGAGACCTTCTCCCACTGCGGCCAGTGCCCGGCGTCGTCGATGACGTGCAACCGCGCGTCCGGCAACCACCCCAGCAGCATGTCGGCCTCGTCCAGCCCGCCCGTCGGGTCGTGGCTGGTCCACAGCAACAACGTCGGCGCCGAGACCTTCCCCACCCACGCCGGGTCCCACGCGAAGTCCTTGCGCACCACGGGGTCCTGCAACACCAGCGTGTTCGTGATCGCCTGCACGAACCCTGGCCGCGAATACACCTGACGGCGCAGGTTCACCAGTTCGTCGGTGACCATCTCCTTGTGGTGGAACAGGAACTCCACCCGGCGGCGCACGGTCTCCTCGCTGGGGTCGAGCACGGCGGCCATCGTGCTGTCCCGCATGCGTTGCATGACCTCGGGCTTGTTCGCGATGTTGCCCGGCGTGTTCAGCACGAGCCGGTCGACGCGGTCCGGGAAGTGCGCGGCGACCCACGCGACCACCCAGCCGCCCAACGACTCACCGGACAGGTGCGCCTTCTCGACGCCCAACGCGTCCAGCAGCCCCACGAGGTGCTCGGACAGCACGTCGATCGTGTACGGCAGGTCCGGCAGGTCGGACCAGCCGTGGCCGATCATGTCGTAGGCGGTGACGTGGAAGTCCTCCGCCAGCCCCGCGACGTCCCGCGCGTAGGCCTCCAGGTGGCCGCCGGTGCCGTGCAGCAGCACGAGTTCCGGGCCGGAGCCTGCCTGCAGAATCCTGGTCCGCACGGTGTGGCCGCGCACCGGGACGTCGATGTGCCGCACGGTGTGGTCCACATGCGACAGTTCGCCCCAGATGCTGACGTGTTCGGGAATCACTGGTCCTCCCCTGATGTGTCGAAACGGGCGCGGGCCTCGTCGAAGGTCGCGAGGCCGGCGCTCTGCCTGCGGGCGAGCCCGAAGAGGGCCAGCAGTCGCGAGTTCTCGATCGTGAGGAACTCGACCGGCTCCGAGGTGGAGTCGTTGTAGTGGCGGTGCCAGGTCCACGGCGGCGTGTAGACGAACGAGCCGGAAGTCCACGCCACCGTCTCGAACTTGTCGGGTTCGGCGTCCTGGATCTCGCTGTGCCCGTCGCCGGAGATCACGAAGTGCACGGTCTCGTGGTAGTGCCGCTGCATGTCCGAGCTCTCGCCCGCCGGGATCACCTGGCGGAACAGCTCGAACGTCGACGTCGGCAGCTTGCCCGCGATCCGCAGCGTGGTCGGGTTCGGCACCGCGCCGGCGGGAATCGTCTCCAGCTCGTCGTCGTGCACGACCAGCGGACGCCCGCCGTCGGGCCGCACCGCGTGCGTGAGCGCCCCGAGGAAGTCGGTCATGGCGAAGTCGGGTCCTGAGGTGGCCAACGCGCTTTCCCTTTCAGCCTGAGAACTCGGTGCGACCGCCGTCGACGGTCAGCACGGTGCCGTTGACGTAGGAGGCTTGTGGCGAAGCCAGAAACGCCACGGCGGCGGCGATCTCCCTCGGATCCGCGGCACGCAGGGCCGGAATGTCCGCGAGATCGTGTGCGGCGGCGGTGTCGAGGTCCACGCCCGCCGCCTCGGCCCTGCGGCGCAACACCTCCAGCCGTCGAGGCGTCAAAGTCGCGCCGGGAGCGACGCAGTTGACCGTGACGCCGTCCGCCGCGAACTGCCGTGACGCGAGCTTCATCGCCGACGTCACGGCAGCGCGCAGCACCGTCGACGACGCCAAGCCGGGTTGCGGCTGCCGCACGGCCGTCGACGTGATCGTGACGGCCCGGCCGAACCCGCGCCGGGCCATGAGGGGCAACGCCTCGCGCAGCAACGCGAGCGGCCCGAGCAACAACAGGTCGAGGTCGCGGTGCCACTGCGCGTCCGGCACCTCGAAGATCCCGCCCGGTGACGGCCCGCCCGCGTTCACGACCAGCACGTCGAGCGAACCGAACCGGCCGGCGACGTTGCCGACGACAGTGGTGGCCTCACCGGGATCGGCGAGGTCGCAGACGAGGTGGTCAGCGCCGAGGGGCGCGGCCGTATCCTTCAGCGTGGATTCGGTGCGTCCGGCCAGCACGACGCGGTATCCGCTCTCGACGAGCGCCGCGGCCGTCGCCGCACCGATTCCGCCGGCGCCGCCCCCGACGAGCGCGACCCGCGTGGTGTTTGCGTCCATGAGCTCCTACAGTCGCCGTGTGCGAATGGTCCACCAAGGATGAGTCCCAGTGACCGGGACTCGCAGTCAACCGAGCCGAGCGGTTCACTCGAACGCGCGGCGGCGATCCTGGACGCCTTCGACGTCGGGCACCGCGAGCTGGGCCTCGCCGAACTCGTGCGCAGATCCGGCCTTCCGCGCTCGACGGTGCACCGCACGGCGGGCCGCATGATCGAGCTGGGCTGGCTCGACAAGCCGGGCGACCGCTACCGGATCAGCACCGGCCTGTTCAAGCTCTCCAGCCTGGTGCCGGTGCGGCACGAGCTGCGTGAGGCCGTGCTGCCGTTCCTGCAGGACCTCTACGCGGCCGCCCGCGTCACGGTCCAACTCGGCGTGCTCGACGGCACCCGCGTGCTGGTCGTGGACAAGATCACCGGACACCGGCCGATGCCGATGCTCGACCAGGTCGGCGGCGTGATCCCGGCCCACTGCTCGGGTCTGGGCCGCGCGATGCTCGCCTACTCCGACACGTCCACTGTGGACGCGGTGATCGCCGCGGGGCTGGAACGCCGCACTCCCCGCACGATCACCAGCCCGACCACGTTGCGCCGTGAGCTCGCCGCGATCCCCGATCGGGGCTGGGCCTACGACCGGGAGGAGGGGATCGTCGGCATCAGCTGCATCGCGGCACCGATCTTCAACGCGGGTGGCGAGGTCGCCGCGGCGTTGTCGGTGACCGGCCCGAGTGCGGCGGTGCGCCCGGAACGGATCGGCCCCGCCGTGCGGATGGCGGCCGCGGCGGCGACGCGTGCCTATTCGACCCGTCGCTGGGAGTCCCACTAGCCGGGACTTCTGGTTGGCCGCCGACACGGCAGCGCTCCACAGTGTGGTCTGTCACGTCCTCACCGAGGAGGCCCCAGGATGCGAGTCGCGATCATCGGCGCCGGAGTCGCCGGCCTCACCACCGCGAAGGTGTTGCTGCAGGCAGGGCACGAGGTCGAGGTGTTCGACCGGACACCGGACGTCGGCGGCGTGTGGAGCCGCACCCGGCGCTACCCCGGCCTCACCACGCAGAGCCCGAAGGCCCAGTACTCGTTCTCGGACTTCCCGATGCCGAAGGACCTGCCGGAGTGGCCGACCGGCGAGCAGGTGCAGGCGTACCTGGAGGCCTACACGTGGCACTTCGGTGTCGACGCGTGCCTGCGCCTGGAGACGACCGTGACGTCCGTCGTGCCCGTTGGCGACGCGTGGGATCTGACCACGCACACCGGCACGACATATCGCTACGACAGCGTGATCGTGGCCAACGGCGTGTTCTGCGAACCGTCCGTGCCGGCGTTCCCGGGCCGTGAGGAGTTCGAGGCGGCCGGCGGGCGAGTGCTCGCGGGCACCGAGTTCCTCGACGTCGAGGAGGCGCGGGACAAGCACGCGCTCGTCGTCGGGTACGGCAAGTCGGCGTGCGACGTGACGGTGCCGATCAGCGGTGTCGCCGCGAGCACCGACATCATCGCGCGGCAGCTGCTGTGGAAGGTCCCGCGCAAGATCGGCGGCGTCGTCAACTTCAAGATGCTGCTGCTGACCCGCATGGGCGAGGCGCTGTTCCGCTACCGGTGGCTGCGCGGGTTCGAGAAGTTCCTGCACGGCCCCGCGAACGGGATGCGGCGCTCGATGCTCAACTCGCTCGGATCGGTGTCGGTGCGGCAGTTCGGGCTGGCGAAGCACGACCTGGTGCCGTCCGGGCAGATGGAGGACATCGTCAAGGGCGCCATCGGCCTCGCGACCGAGGGGTTCTTCGAGGGCGTCGAGTCGGGCGAGATCCGCGTGCACCGCGACCGGACGATCGCGCGGCTCAAGGCCGGTGGCGCGGAGCTCTCCGACGGCACGGTGCTGCCCGCCGACCTGATCGTCTGCGCCACCGGGTTCACGCAGGGCGTGCCGTTCCTGCCGGACTCCGTGCAGGAACGGCTGTTCGACGAGCGCGGCAACTTCGCGCTGTACCGGCAGATCCAGCCGATCGGCGTGCCCGGGCTCTACTTCAACGGCTACAACTCGTCGTTCTTCAGCCCGCTCAACGCGGAGATGGCGGCGTTGTGGATCGCGGCCGACCTCGCGGGAGCGCTCTCGCTGCCGGACGCCGCCGCGCGCCGGGCGGATGTGGCGGCACAGCTCGCGTTCATGGACGAGGCGACGAACACGCACCACTGCCGCGGCACGAAGATCATCCCGTTCTCGCTGAAGAACGCCGACGAGGTGCTCGCGGACCTCGGCCTGCAGATCAGCCGGACGACCCGCGCGTCGCACTGGCTCAACCCGGTCGCGCCCTCCGCGTACCGCAAGGTCACGCCCCAGTTGCTCGCCCGGATCAGTCGAAACGAGGTTGGAGACCATGGAAACCCCCGTGAAGCATCACGTCTACCGCAGCGGTGAGGGCACGAACGTCGGCGCGATCGGCCTGGGCATCTACACGAGGCTGACCGGCGCGGACACCAAGGGCGCCTATTCGCTCTTCGAGTACGTCGTGCCGCCGAACCTGGGCGGGCCGCCCACGCACATCCACAGCCGCGAGGACGAGCTGTTCACGTGCGTGCAGGGACGGGTCGTCGTCGAACTGGACAGCGAGGAACACGTGCTGGAGCCAGGGGACTCGCTGCTGATGCCGCGCGGGGTGCCGCACATGTTCCACAACCCGTTCGACGAGGAGACGCGCGTGGTGGCCGTCGTGTCGCCGCCGGGTCTGGAGAACTACTACCAGGCGTTGTCGGAGCTGCCGCCGGGGCCGCGGGACATGAAGCTGGTCGCGGAGATCATGGTGCAGCACGGGCTTTCGTTGCAGAAGAAGCCATGACGCGCGCCGATATGGTGCGGCAGATGTGTGCCGCTGTGGATTCCGGTGACGCTGAAGCGTTCGGTGCGTGGTTCGCCTCCGATGCCACCTACGTCTTCGGCAACAACGAGCCGTTGATCGGGCGTGCCGCGGTCGTTGCGGCGACTGCCGGCGCCGCCGGTGCGTTGCCGTGGGTCCGGCACGTGGTCGACCAGGTCGCGGAGGTCGGGGACCAGTTGTTCTGCCGGTTCACCATCGAGACCGAGGCACCGGACGGGAAACAGCTCGCGTTGCCCTGTGTGACGGTGATCTGGATGTCGGGCGACGAGATCGTCGACTATCGCGTGCACATGGACATATCGCCGGCGATGGCGTGAGAAGAGGGGCCCGGTTCGCCGGGCCCCTCTTCTCGTTATGCAGCTTGGGTTTGCTGTGCGGCCGGGCGGTGCACCGTGGCGAGGAACCGCCGGCAGGCCTCGAAGTCGAGCTCGTCACAGCGCCACGCGACGTGGCCGTCCGGGCGGATGACGTAGAGGGCCTGCGATTCCGGTTCGGTGAGGCCGTAGTGCTCGAACACCTGCGCCGAGTCGGCTCGGTGCACCCGGCCGTCCGGCCTGGCTTCCACTCGCGCGACGAGATGGCTGGTGACGCCGAGTTCGTTCAGCGCGGTCATGTGCTCGGTGATCTCGTTGCCGGTGAGGTGCTTGCGGGACAACGCGATCACGTGCAACTGATAGCCCTGCAGGAGGTCGAACATCTGCTCGCGGTCGTTGATCCTGGCGTCGGGAACGCGGTGTCCCGCCAGTGGGCCCTTGAGCGAGTAGAGCAGCTCGTTGACGTTGATCTCGCTGGGCCGGTAGCCGAGGCTCAGCTGGGAAAGGCGGTGGAACGACTTGCGGTGCGGGATCGGTGCCGCCGACATCCGTCCGATCAGGAACGGTCCCGCGGTGTCGCGCAGCCACGCCTGCCAGCCGCGCAGGCCCGCCGCGACCCGGTAGAGGCGGTCGGTGAACTTCAGCAACCTGATGCCCGCCGGATGACGTTCGGCGGAGTAGGTGTCGAGCAGGTCGACGTCGTCGTTGATCGCCGCCGCGAGCTTCCAGGCGAGGTTGGCGGCGTCGTGCAGGCCGGTGTTCATGCCCTGGCCGCCCGCCGGGGAGTGGATGTGGGCGGCGTCGCCGACGAGGAACCCCCTGCCGCGGCGGTAGTCGTCGACGCCACGCAGGTGGACCTGGTAGCGGCTGGTCCAGATCGGGGTGCTGAGGGTGACGGGCAGGTTCATCGCCCTGCGCAGCTCGTCCTGCAGGACCGCCAGGTCGAAGTCCGCTCCGGGGTCGCCGAAGTCGGTGACCATCACGCGTGAGGTCTCGGCGCCTTTCAGGGGAAGGAAGAGGCCGATGCGGTCGCGGTTCATGAACACCCGGAAGTGCGCGTGGTCGAGCGGCCACTCGACCTTGCAGTCGGCCAGGAGATAGCGCTGGCCGTACTTGTCGCCGTCGAAGGTGAGCCCGAGCCGCTGGCGGACGGTGCTGTGGGCGCCGTCCGCGCCGACGACGTACTGGGCGGTGATGGTCCGTTCTCCCAGGGTCGCGGTGATGGCGTCCTCGGTCTGGTTCAGTTCGGTGAGCCTGGTGCCGCGCCAGACTGTGACGCCGTGCCGCGCGAGGTCCTTGAGCAGCACCTCCTCCACTTCGGACTGCGGCGCCATCAGGATGAACTGGTACGGCGTGGTCGCCGCCTTCGCGCGGTCGAAGTCCAGGCCGCCGGCCTGCTTGCCCCTGATGTGGAAGCGGATGCCGGTCGTGACCACGCCGCGTTCGAGCAGCTCCTCGGCGAGTCCGATGCTGCGGAACAGCTCGATGGTGCGGGCCTGGACGGCGAACGCCCTCGACTCCGTGGCGGGACCGGCGTTGGCGTCGACCACGCACACCCGGACGCCCTGGCGGACCAGCAGCGCCGCCGTCATCAGGCCGCTCGGGCCAGCGCCGACGACGAGCACGTCGCAGTCGTAGCGGGACAGCCGGGACATCGCCGCCCCGGGTTTCGGCGGCGGGTTGACCGGGCGGGTCCGGGACTTGCCCAGACGGGTCAGCAACCCGCTGCCCGGACGGGCGGTGACCTGTGGCAGCGGGTTGCCGGTGAACCTGCCCCACAGGCGGCGGGTGAGGAGGAAGAGCAGCGTGACGATGGCGATGATCAGCAGGCCCACGGTCTACCACCCGGCCGGCAGGTCGCTGGACATGCGCAGGAACTGCTGGCGCAGCGGGCCCTCGACCAGAGGCTGGATCGCGCGCCGGAACTCCTGGACGTAGGGCTCGGTGAGGTGCTTCTCCAGGTCCTGCTTCGACCGGAACATCTCGTAGATCACGAACTGCGACCGGTCAGCGCGGTCCCGATGGACGTGGAACTCGATCGAACCCGCCTCGGCGCGCAACGGCTCCACGAGGCTGAGGATCAGTGCCTCCACCTGGTCCTCGTGGCCCTGCTTGGCCTGGGCGAACCCCAGGTGGGCGTAGGGCCCGGTCTCGTCGGCGTCCGGCTCGGGCAGGACGACTCGCGCGTCGCTCATGAGGTCTCCCTTGACTGCTCAACGGATGATGAATTCACCATCGCAGCGAGCGAGCGCGCGATCACAGCAGGAGTCCCAGCGAGCGGGACCGCCCCGCTCAATGCAAAAGACGTTTGCGGACGACCGCAAACGTCTTTTGCACAAGCGATATATTGGATATTGCCCGAGGGTCAGGCCCCGAAGAAGACCTCGGCCTCTTCGTAACGCTCGGTCGGGACCGTCTTGAGCTCGGCCGTCGCCTCCGACAGCTTCACGCGGACGATGTCGGTGCCGCGCAGCGCGACCATGGTGCCGAAGTCACCGGCGGCGACGGCGTCGACGGCGTGCAGGCCGAAGCGGGTCGCGAGGACGCGGTCGTAGGCGGTCGGCGTGCCACCGCGCTGGATGTGGCCGAGGATGGCCGCGCGGGACTCCTTGCCGGTGCGGTCCGCGATCTCCTCCGCGAGCCACTGGCCGACGCCACCGAGGCGGACGTGGCCGAAGGCGTCGCGCTCACCGGAGTGCAGCACCTCGGCGCCGCCCTCGGGGATCGCGCCCTCGGCGACGACGATGATCGGCGCGAACTCGCTCTCGAAGCGGCGCTCGACCCATCCGACGACCTTGTCGACGTTGAACGGGCGCTCGGGCACGAGGATGACGTTCGCGCCACCGGCGAGACCGGAGTGCAGCGCGATCCAGCCGGCGTGCCGGCCCATGACCTCGACGACGAGCGCACGGTGGTGCGACTCGGCCGTGGTGCGCAGGCGGTCGATGGCCTCGGTCGCGATGTGCACGGCCGTGTCGAAGCCGAACGTGTAGTCCGTGGCGCCGAGGTCGTTGTCGATCGTCTTCGGCACACCGACGACGCCGATGCCGTCGTCGGTCAGGCGCTTCGCGACACCGAGGGTGTCCTCGCCGCCGATCGCGATGATGGCGTCGATGTTGTTCGCCGCGATGGTCTCGCGGATGCGGTCGACACCGCCCTCGACCTTGTAGGGGTTCGTGCGCGACGAGCCCAGGATGGTGCCACCGCGGGTGAGGATCTCCTCGACGTCCGCGAGGCCGATCTCCTTGGTGAGGTTCTCGATCGGGCCCTGCCACCCGTTGCGGAACCCGACGATCTCCCAGCCGTGTGCCTTGATGCCCTTGCGGACCACGGCCCGGATCACGGCGTTCAGACCGGGGCAGTCACCACCGCCAGTGAGCACACCGATGCGCATCTGCTTCCCCATCTCTCGTGTTCTGTGTCACGCAGACTTTCACGAGCTGTATCGGTGCAGCAACGCGGGTCTCACTTACCGGACGGGAAAGCCGATTTTCCGCCGCTGCTCCTCGATCACCTTCCACCGCGCGAGGTTGTGCCGCGCGTCGGCGAGGGCGTCGTGCGCGTCCGCCGGAGGAGCCGGCAGTTTGGGGCGGCCGACGTCGTCCCAGCGTTGCCGCAGGTCACGTGTGAAGCGGGGCAGCGCGCGCGGCAACGCCGGCATCGCACCCCACAGCTGCGCGAGCGCCACGTGGTCGTAGGCGGCGAACCAGGCCCACAGCTCGACCTCGTCGCGCGCCGCGTTGCGGGCGTTGAGGAAGTCGAGCAGGTCCTCGCGGATGCGTTCGCGGCCGCGCCACGCCTTGTCCGCGGGCGAGGGCAGCTGGTTGAGAACGTTCTGCCGCACCCACGGTCCCGCGCGATCGGGATCGAACTCGGTGGACACGGCGTAGAACTCGCGGCCTTCCTCGTCGACCACACCGATCGACACGAGGTCGATCGTCAGCCCGTCCTCGATGAACTCACAGTCGTAGAAAAACCGCACCGCGACACCCTAGGGGTGCGCTCAGCTCGCCTTCTTCTCGGGCACCCGGTCGCCCTTCTTGCCCTGTTCCGGCACGTCGGCGGTCTGCTCCTTGGCCTTCGCCGCGTAGACGTCGACGTACTCCTGACCGGAGAGCTCCATCAACGCGTACATGATCTCGTCGGTGATCGAGCGCAGCACGAACCTGTCGCCGGACAGCCCCTCGTAGCGGGAGAAGTCGAGCGGCTTACCGATCTTGATGCGGATCGGGTAGGGCTTCCACATCTTGGAGCCGATGGGGTTCGCCTTGTCCGTGCCGAACATCGCGACGGGAATGACCGGCGCCCCGGACTCCAGCGCGATCCACGCGACGCCGACCTTGCCCTTGTAGAGGCGTGCGTCCGGCGACCGCGTGCCCTCGGGGTAGATGCCGAGCAGCTTGCCCTCGCGCACGATCCGCACGCCGGTGTCGAGCGCTCCCTGCGCGGCGGACGCGCTGGACCGGTCGATCGGCACCTGGCCGACGCCGGTGAAGAACCACTTCTGCAGCTTGCCCTTGATCCCCGTGCCGGTGAAGTACTCGATCTTGGCGGGGAAGGTCATGCGCCGCGACAGCAACAGCGGCAGGAAGAAGGAGTCCGACACGGCGAGGTGGTTGCTCGCCAGGATCGCTCCGCCTTCCTTGGGGATGTTCTCGGCACCCTCGATGATCTTCGGCTGGAAGAACAGCCGCAGAATCGGTCCCAGGAGGACGTGCTTCATCAACCAGTACAGCACCTTGGGAAGCGCCTCCCTTAAGACCCCGCGAAACCTTGATCCCGACAATCAGCCTACGGAGCCGACCGCACCTCACACAACGAGTCCCAAGTTAGTGCGTCACGGCCGCGCCGAAGTGCGTTCCGGGAAGCGCGCCCGGGGATGCGGCCGGGAAGGCGACTAGGCCGACTGCCGTAACCCGCAACACATCCCGCCCGTGCAACGATGTGGGGTCAGAGGGTGGCGGCACGTGGGAGAGGCTCTGGATGAACGCCCGGCGCGACTCGACCGACGGACCGGAGAACGTCGACGAGCTCTTTGCCGAGATCGTCGCGGGTCTCGAACGGGACGGGGTCGGCAAGGACTGGCTCGACCTCGACGAGGCAGGCCCGCAAGAACCGGAACCACGCACCGTCGTGGCCGACGAACCGGCACCGGACCCCGTTGACGAGCCCGAAGGCCGCGATCCGGCCGACGAGGACCACTACGTCCCGCCGGAGCCGCCGCCGTTCCCGGTGCTGCGCGCCTCCACGTTCGCGGCCCTCGGACTGTTCGTGCTGGGCATCCTCCTGCTGGTCGCGCCCGGCATCTTCGGACTGCAGGCGCGCATCGGCACGCCGCTGTCCCTGGTGGCGCTGTGCGCGGGGGTCGGCTGGCTGATCCTGCGCATGCGCAACACCCCTCCGCCCGACTCGGGCTGGGACGACGGCGCCCAGGTGTGACACGTCACGTCTTGCTTGGTAACGACGTGATAACAGCCACTCAAACCTTCAGATAACGATTCGGTCGTGCTTACCGTGTCGCCCATGGACCAGATGCAGCACCTGATGATGGCCCGCGCCATGGCGACCCTGAGCAAGAAGGACGCGGAGCGCGCCAAGCGCCGCCGCCCGCGCATCCTGCGCCTGCTCGGCCGCTAGATCTGGGTCCGGCCGCTTCGGCCGGTCGTTCGAGCCAGGTGTTCGCGGCGGGTGAACAACCCCGACACGCTCGCCGCGAACCCTCACTCCCTCTTCCGCAGCGCGTCCGGCTTGTGCACCGCGTCCTTGCCGCTCTTGGCGCTGCGCACCCGGTACTGCGGCTCCTCCTCCGAAGCCGCCACCTTGCGCCCGGCGGCCCGCGTCTCGCCGGTGATCTCCTCCACGACCTCGCCGTGAGTCTGCGAGCCGTGACTCGACCACTCGACCTGGTCCCCCGGCTCGTACGGATGCTTCGTCATCGGAGCCTCCTGACGTCCGCTTCGCCGACCCCGGCCAGGTACCCGAGCACGCGACACCGAACACCTCCTCGCACCCTTTGCAATGGGTCATTTGCGGACGAAGTCCAAAGAGTCATTGCTAAGCGGCAGGTCAGCGCCGTCGCAAGACTGATATATCGGCGTGATGGCGGTATATCAGCGCGGAGAGGGAGGGCGTGCCGGGTGGGGGTCAGGAGCGGCGCGAGTGGTTCTTCCCTGCCCGTGAGGGCGTCTGGGAGGTCATCTGGGCGGCCATCTCGCGGGCCAGGGTCGCCGCGCCCACGATGCCGGCGTCGTCGCCGAGCTGGGCGGTGCGGATCCGGGCCAGCGGCCGGTGGCCCGCTCCCGTCACCACGGCGGAGTAGCGCTCGCGGGCGTCGTCGAGGAACAGAGGCGCCGACGTCGACACGCCTCCCCCGATGACGATCACCTCGGGGTCGTAGACGTCGGCGACGAGTGCCAGGCCCTCGCCGAGCCAGCGGGCCAGGTCGGCCATCGCGCGTTTGGCCAGCGGGTCGCCGTCGCGGGCCGCGCCTGCCACCCGGCGGCCGGTCACCGCGCGGGAGTCGCCGGCGGCCTCGCGGGCCAGGACGGTGGAGACGCCGGGGTGTTTCGCGAGCAGTTCCACGGCCGTGGCGCTCAGGGCCGTGCCGCTGCAGTAGCGCTCCCAGCAGCCGTTCTTGCCGCACGGGCAGGGGCGACCGTCCGGGACGACGCGCAGGTGGCCCAGTTCGGGGGCGACGCCGTACGCGCCGCGGAAGACCTCGCCGTTGAGCAGCAGCGCGGCGCCGATGCCCGTGCCGATGGCGACGAGGACGGCGGTCTTGGCGCCTCGGGCGGCGCCGAAGCGGTGTTCGGCGAGGGCGGCGGCGTTCGCGTCGTGTTCCAGCACGACCGGCATGCCCAGGCGGTCGCTCATGCGGTCGGCCACGTCGGCCTGCCGCCACGCCAGGTGGGGCGCGAAACGGACCGTGCGGCGGTCTGAGGCGATGAAGCCCGCCACGGCCAGTCCGACGGCGCTCACGGCGTGGCGGTCCGCCACCTCCTCCACGGCGGCGACGATCGCGTCTTCGAGAGCGCGTTCGCCCGCCGGGGTGGGCGCGCGGGAGGTGTCCAGCACCGAGCCGCGCGGGTCCACGACGCCCGCGCGCACGCTGGTGCCACCGATGTCCACTCCGACCGTGAGCACTAGTCGGTCTTCCTGACGACCTTGATGTGCTGCACGCGCTGTCCGGCCTCCGGCGCGGGCTCCTCGGAGTGCTCCGCGGGAGGCGGGGTGCCGGGCTCGCGCAGGGCGGCCCGCAGCACCGCTACCAGGCCGGCCGCGTGTTCGGCGGCCTTGGCGGCCAGTTCGGAACGGTCGCCGCGCAGCAGTGCGACGCCGTTGCACAACGGACACCAGCCGCACGTCTCGGGCGTGTGCGAGCCGTCGCCGGCCTCGGAGACGCGCTGCAACCACGGCTGCATGCGCTCGGCGGCCGTGTCGATGAGCAGCCGCAGCTCCTCGGCGAGCTTGCCGGTGTTGTCCTGAGTCATCTACAAGCTCCTGATCAGCGCCAGAGGGAAGGGTCCGGGCGGAACCCCACCGTCACGCCACCCGAGTCCATCTCCGCACCGGTGACGATGCAGCGCCTCAGCAACGACGGCAGCGCCACGAGCCGACGCCGGCCGTCGACGGTCAGCGCCAGGTCGTCGCTCACGCGCGCGAGGTCCAGCTCCGTGTCGTCGGCCAGCGGCAAAGCGATCCGCAACGAATAGCGGGCGTCGAGCCCGCGACCGCTGCCCGACACCTCCAGCAACGACGCAGAAACCGCAGCGCCCGGCAACGGGTCCGAGTCGCCGTAGAGCTGCTCGGCGACCTCCAGCAGTGCCGGCACGCCCACGGGCTCCGACGCGCGGTGGTCGACCGTGCGGATCTCACCGATCCCGGTCAGTTCGGTCAGCACGGCGTCCTGCTCGTGGCGACGCGTGCGCAGCCACGAGGCGGCGGCACCGCGCGCGGCACCCGGCGAGGGCACCAACCGGTTCGCGATCACGCTGTCGACCCGGATTCCCTGCAACGCCAACGCGGTCAGCGTGCGGCGGGTCTCGGCGGCGACGACGCGTTCGGGCGTCAGCACCAGCCGCACCGAGCACGACGACGAGTCCGTGAGCATCGAGCGCAACGCGTCCAGCCGCTCGGCGAGCCGGCTCAGCGCGTCGGCCGTCGCGTCCCACTTCTCGACGGTCCCGGTGCCGGCGACGCCCGCGAGCAGCCCGCGCACCACGCGCCGGTGCGTCGGGAAGAGCCGCTCGAGATAGCCGGCGAACGCCTCGGGCAGCGACAGCAGCCGCAACGTCTCCGCGGTCGGCCCGCAGTCGACGACCACGACCTCCCACGGCCCGGACGACGCGAGCCGCCGCACCTCCGCCAGCGCGAGGAGTTCCTCGACACCGGGAAGCACGGTCAGTTCCTCGGCGTCGAGCTCGTCGACACCGGCGCCCGCCAGCACGGTCCGCAGGTGCCCGCGCAGATCACCCCAGGCCTCGTCGACGAGGCCGCGAGGATCGATCTGGCAGGCGAACAAGCCATCCGATCCGTCCACTTCGGACGGTTCGGCACCGAGACGCACGTCGAGCGCGTCCCCCAGCGAGTGCGCGGGATCGGTGGAGACCACGAGCGCCTTGCGGCCGTGCGCGGCCAGTGAGGCGGCCGTCGCGGCCGACAGCGTCGTCTTGCCGACCCCGCCCTTGCCGGTGAAGAGCAGGACCCGGCTCAAGCCGCCTTCTCCGCGCGCTTCTTGAGTTCCTTGAGCGCGGTGTCGAGGATCAGCTTCTCGGCCTTGCGGCGGAACAGCCCGATCATCGGGATCACCAGCTGCACCGACAGCGTGTAGGTGACCTTGGTCCCGGTACCGGACGGCGCCAGCACGTAGCTGCCCTGCTGCGCCTTCTGCATGGTGCCCTTGACGAGCTGCCACTTCACCGACAGACCGTCGGCGGCCCAGTCGTACTTCAGGGTGTACTCGTCCTTCACGGGACCCTGGTCGATCGCGAACCGCACCTGCTCGGCACGGCCGTCGTCGCGGGAGTCGAGGACCTCGACTTCCTTCATCCCGTTCGCCCAGTCCGGGTACGACGGGAAGTCCGCGATGATCGCCATGATCTTCTCAGGCGGAGCGTCGATGACGATGGACTGAGTGGACTCGTCGGCCATGTGTGAGGAGGTTACTCGCGTCTTTACCAGTTGAGGACGTGAGGCTTGCCGCTGCGCTGGAAGTGCCCGACGTTGACGCACTCGGTGTAGCCGACGCGCACGCGCCTGGCCAACGGCTGGTGCACGTGCCCGAACACCGACCAGCGCGGACGCTCGCGCACGATCTTGTCCAGCGCGGCCCTCGATCCCCATTCGGGACGGCGCGCGACGACGTCGTAGGTCAGCTCCGGCACGAGCGGCGGTATGTGCGTGCACAGCACGTCGACCTGGCCGATCCGCTCCAGGGCGGCCGCCATGTCCTCCTCCGTGCGCAGGTACGGGAACCACGGCGCGTTGGGGTTGCGGACCAGTCCCGGCACCATCAGGCCGCCGCCCGCGAAGCCGAACCTCAGCCCGCCGATCTCCGCGGCCTCGCCGTCGAGCACGTGCACGCCGTCACGGGCGAACTGCGGCCACAGGTGCGGACTGTCCACATTGCCCGGTGTCGCGTACGTCGGCGCGGACATGGCGCTGAACAACGCGTGGTACTGCTCCAGCACCGCTTCTTCCACGACGGAACGGGCGTCGGCGAGACCGTCCCACAGCGATCGGATGTAGCTCGCCGTGTCCGCGCGCCTGGTGCCGCGTCTCAGTTCGGCGAAGATCCCGACCTTCTCCGCGCCGAAGACGCGGCCGAGGATCCCCTTGGAGTGGTCGTAGTAGTCGACGAAGTCGATCAGGTCGCCGAGCACGACGAGAGCGTCAGCCCCGTCGCCGGCACGCGCCAGCGCCTCAGCGTTGCCGTGCACATCCGAGACCACGTGAACCCGCACGGTTCCAACTTAGTTGACGCCGCATGGGGGTGTTCTGTGAGACGCACGTCAAGCAAGATCACCCTGCCGGCGGGCAGCCGGCCGGACGACCGTCCTCCAGAGTCAGCTTGAGCCCCAGTGCGACGGATTTCGCGTCGAGCTGACGGCGTTGCACTTCGCGACGGGCGTTGCGGGGTGTGAGCGAACCGGCGGGAGAATCAGCGCGGAGGAAGTAGTGCAACACGGTGCCGTCGAGCATAGGTTCGAGCCAGACCTCCATCGTGCCGACGAGTGCGCCGCCCACGGTCCAGCGCAGCCCCTCTTCGCCACGGTCGGCGTAGACGTCCAGTTCGAGATCAGGCCAGAAGGCCCGCCACGACGAGGCCGTGGCGAAGGCTGCGGCGACCACGCTGGGTGGTACCGCGAGGAATGTCTCGTCGACGACGTCCACGCTGGCCATGAGGACAAAAGGTAACGGAAGGGCGTACCAACCTTTGTATCGCCGGAATCACACGCTAAGTTTCCCCACCAGTAACATTTCACCGTACGGAGGTTGACGTGCGCGAGTTCAGCGTCCCCGCCACCGCCGCTGTGGCTCCGGAGGAAAACCTCACCGACATGGTGTGGGCCAACGCGGAGCGCTTCGGCAACGCCGTCAGCTTCCGCAGGCAGGTCGACGGCACCTGGGTCGACATCACCGCGCGTGACTTCGCCGCGCAGGTCATGGCCGTCGCGAAGGGCCTGGTAGCAGCCGGTCTCGAGCTCGGCGACCGGGTCGGTTTGGTCTCCAAGACGCGCTACGAGTGGTCGTTGCTCGACTTCGCCATCTGGGCGGCGGGCGGCGTCGTGGTGCCGATCTACGAGACGTCGTCGGCGGACCAGATCGAGTGGATCCTGTCCGACTCCGGCGCGAAGGCGGTGTTCGTCGAGGCGCCCTCGCACCGCGCGATGGTCGACGACGTCGTCGGCACGCTGCCCGAGCTGCGCCACGTGTGGCAGATCGACGGTGCGGCGGCTGCGGTCGACGAGCTGACCGCGCTGGGCGCCGAGATCACCGACGAGCAGGTGCACGAGCGTCGCGGGCAGGTGCAGGCGGACCAGACGGCGACGCTGGTCTACACCTCCGGCACCACCGGCCGCCCCAAGGGCTGCACGCTGACGCACCGCAACCTGCTGTCCGAGGTGCGGTCGGCGCTGTCGCGGTTCCCGGAGATCCTCACGGCCGGCAACTCGCTGCTGCTGTTCCTGCCGCTCGCGCACATCCTGGCGCGTGCCCTGGCGCTGGCGTGCGTGTACTCGCGGGCGACCGTGGGCCACACGGCGGACGTGAAGAACCTCGTCGAGGACCTCGGCCAGTTCCGCCCGACGTTCGTCGTCGCGGTGCCGCGCGTGTTCGAGAAGGTCTACAACGGCGCGAAGCAGAAGGCGCACGCCGGCGGCAAGGGCAAGATCTTCGACGCCGCCGAGGCGACGTCCGTCGCATACTCGAGCGCCTTGGACAACGGCGGTCCTGGACTCGGGCTGCGGATCAAGCACGCGGTGTTCGACAAGCTGGTGTTCGCGAAGCTGCGCGGTGCCCTGGGTGGTCGCGCGATCGCGGCGGTCTCCGGTGGCGCTCCGCTGGGCGACCGGCTGTCGCACTTCTTCCGCGGCGCGGGCATCCCGGTCTACGAGGGCTACGGCCTGACCGAGACGTCGGCGGCGGCGTGCGTGACGTTCCGCGGCCAGGAGAAGGTCGGCACGGTCGGCCTGCCGGTGCCCGGCACGTCGGTGAAGATCGCCGAGGACGGCGAGATCCTCATCAAGGGCGACATCGTGTTCACCGGCTACTGGAACAACGAGGCCGCCACCAAGGAGGCCTTGGAGGACGGCTGGTTCCACACAGGTGACATCGGCGAGCTCGACAACGACGGGTTCCTGAAGATCACGGGCCGCAAGAAGGAGATCATCGTCACCGCCGGTGGCAAGAACGTCTCCCCCGCGCAGCTCGAGGACCGGATCCGGGCGCACCCGCTGATCTCGCAGTGCATGGTCGTCGGCGACAAGCAGCCGTTCATCGGCGCGCTGATCACGATCGACCCGGAGTTCTTCCCGTCGTGGAAGGAGTCGCACGGCAAGCCGAGCTCGGCCGAGGTGCCCGACCTGATCGAGGACGCGGACCTGCTGGCCGAGATCCAGGCCGTGGTGGACGAGGCGAACAAGTCGGTGTCCAAGGCCGAGGCGATCCGCAAGTTCCGGGTGCTGCCGGTGGACTTCACGGAGGCGGGCGGCGAGATGACGCCGTCGCTGAAGCTGAAGCGCTCTGTCGTGGCGACGACCTACTCGTCCGACATCGACGCCATCTACGCGAAGTAACCGCAGGTCAAATGCGCGAAAGGCCCAGGAGCTGAGAGAGTGCTCCTGGGCCTTTCGACCCCCAGCGATCGTGATCCGCGAACTTTCCGCGGAACCCGAGAAGTGTGTTGCCCCGGCCCCCCGACCGGGACATGAAGAAGATTGCCGTACGGCGCTGACGTATCGCTGACGCGCCGATGTCACTTGGCGACAGCGCGCTAATAGGCTGTGAGTCAGACGGGGATCATCTGGCGCGCACGAGGGGTTGGCAATGGCTTCGGGTCCGCAGTTCCGGCTGCTCGGCCCGATGGAAGTACGCCTGGCCGGCTCCGCTGTCGTACTGCGAGCGGGCAAGCACAGAGCGTTGCTGGCGGCGTTGCTGTTGCGGCCGAACCGCGTGGTTCCCGTGACGGAACTCGTCGAGCACGTGTGGGGGGACACACCGCCCGCGCGCACGCGTGGGACATTGCAGACGTACGTGATGCGGCTGCGGGCGGCGTTGGGCGATCCCTCGTTGATCCAGACGGCCCCCGACGGCTATCGGATGCTCGTGGACCCGCTGGCCGTGGACGCGCATCGGTTCGCGGACGCGGCGGCTCGCGGACGGACGGCCGTCTCGTCGGAGGACCTGGTCACGGCGCGGAAAGCGTTTGCCGAGGCGCTGGAACTGTGGCGCGGGCCGGTGCTGTCGGACGTGCCTTCGGAGACGCTGTACGCGGAGCACGCGCCGCGGCTGACCGAGCTGCTGATGACGGTGCACGAGCAGCGGATCGACGTGGAGCTCGCGCTGGGCAACCACGCGGACCTGGTGCCGGAGCTGTTCACGCTGACGCGGGACCACCCGTTGCGGGAACGGTTCTGGGCGCAGCTGATGCTCGCGCTGTACCGCTGCAGCAGGCAGGCGGAGGCGCTGGAGGCGTTCCGGCAGCTCGACCGGACCTTGGACGACCAGCTGGGCATCGACCCGTCGGCCGAGCTGCGGGCGTTGCACCAGGCGATCCTGATGGGGGCGCGAGAGCTGGCTGCGCCGGTGGTGGCGCGGGAACCGGAACGCGCGCCGGCGTCACCCATGCGCCTGCCGGACGACATCGCGGACTTCACCGGGCGGTCCCGGCACGTGGAGCGGATCTCCGGGCTGATCACGGGCGGGTCGGTGCCGATCGTGACGCTGGCCGGGCCGCCGGGGGTGGGCAAGACGACGCTGGCGGTGCGCGTGGCGCATCTGCTGCGGGACCGGTTCCCGGACGGGCAGCTCTACGTCGACCTGCGCGGCTATGCGCTGGGGGCGCCGGCGGACGGGATGGACGTGCTGTCGCGGTTCCTGCGGGCGCTGGGCGTGCCGCCGGACGAGATCCCGCCGGACGCGGACGAGCAGAGCACGATGCTGCGGTCGTTGCTGTCGGGCCGGCGGATGTTGCTGCTGCTGGACAACGCCTCCGCGCCCGACCAGGTGCGGCCGCTGCTGCCGGGGACGGCGTCGTGCCGGGTGATCGTGACGTCGCGGGACGACCTGCGCGGGCTGATCGCGATGAACGGCGCGCGGACTGTGCCGGTGGACGTCTTCGAGGCCGCGGAGTCCGCGTCGTTGCTGACGAAGCTGCTCGGGCCCGGTGACCACGCGGAGCTGGCGTCGCGGTGCGGGCACCTGCCGCTGGCGTTGCGGGTGGCTGCGGCGTACCTGGCCGGGCGGGACGACGTGACGATCTCCGGTTCGCCGATCGAACTCGCCTACGCCGCGCTGCCTCCCGCGCCGCAGCGGTTGTTCCGGCTGCTGTCGCTGGTGCCGGGACCGGACTTCACCGCGGAGGCCGCGTCCGCGCTGGCCGACGTGGACGCCGAGGGCCTGCTGACGGTGCTGGCGATCGCGCGTCTGGTCGTGCGGGTGGCGCCTGGTCGTTACCGGTTCCACGACGAGCTGGTCCGCTACGCGGCCTCGTTGCGCGAGGAGTCGGACAGCCCGTCCGAGCAGCAGGCGTCGTGGGCGGCGTTGCTCAACCACTACCTGCGTGGCGTCGAACGCTGTGCCGAACTGCTCTACCCCGGAATCGTGCGGCTGCCGTCGTCGGCCTCGGGGCCGGCGCCGCGGATCTCCACCTCCGCCGAGGCGCTGACGTGGCTCGACGCGGAACGCTCAAACCTGATCGCCGCCATCCGGCACGCGGCCGAGCACGGCCCCGCGGAGATGGCCTGGCAGCTCGCCGACGCGCTGCGCGGCTACCTGTGGATCGGTCAGCACGTCGGCGAATGGCTCGCGACGGCGCACCACGGCCTGCAGGCCGCGCGGAAGTCCGGGCACCGCCCGGCTGAGGCCGCGATGCACGCGAACCTCGGCACCCTCTACCTGCGGCTGGGCGAGTACGCGCGCTCCGTCGAGCACCACGACCACGCGATCGAGCTGTACCGGGCGCTGGGCGACAAGGACGCCGAGGCGAGCGTGCTGAACAACCTCAGCCTCGTGCACCGGCGTTCCGGCGACCTGGCCGCCGCGAAGGACGCCCTGCTCCGCTGCCTGGAGATGCTGCGCTCGGCGCCGGCGGACAGCGTCAGCACCGGCCTGTACAACCTCGGCCAGCTCGCCGTGGAACTCGGCGAGATCGACGGCGCCGTCGAACACTTCTCGCAGGCACTGGTGCTGGCACCGAACGCGGACAGCCACACCTACCTGGGCATGGCTTTGCGCCTGCAGGGACGCCTCGACGAGGCCCGCGCCCACCTCGACCGCGCCCTGGAGATCGGCAACGTCCCCGCCGGCGAGGCCGAGACCCTGGAGAACCTCGCCGCCCTGGAACTCGCCTCCGGCAACGCCGAGGCGGCCCTGTCCCTGGCCTCGCGCGCCCTGTCCCTGGTCGCGGACGGCGGCGACCAGCAGGTGGCGACCACGGCCCGGATCACGCTCGGCGAGATCCGCCGCGCCCTGGCCGACCTCGACGCCGCCGCCGGCCTGTTCGAACAGGCTCTCGCGACGGCCCGGCGGATCGGCTACGCGTCGGGCGAGGTCCGCGCGCTGATCGACCTCGCCGTGGTGCTGCGGGACCTCGACCGCGACGCCGATTCGCGGTCGGCCGCCGAACTGGCCGCGCGACGCGGCGCCGAACTCGGATTGCGCGCCCTGGAGAACAGGGCCCGCGAACTAGCCTGACCCGCGTCGACGTCCACTACTCCAGCTCGCGATATCCCATATATCGCGGCTATCGGTGTGCGCGCAGGGCGGCGGCGAGCCAGGCGAACGCGGGCACGCTGCGCGGTCCTGGCGGACGATCGCCGATCAGGCCCAGCAGTTCCCAGTAGCGTTCGACGCGAGGCTCGGCCACCAGATCCAGCCATTCGAGCAGTGCCTGTGACTCCGTGCCGGCGAGGTCGGTGGGAACGACGCGGTCGAGGATCGCGCGGCCGGCGCCGGACTCCGGTGCGATCTTCTTCTCGGCGGCCGGGCCCGCGTGCTCGAGAACCAGGGGCCGGACGTTGAGGCCGAAGTCGATGCGGTCGCCGCCTCCGCCGTGCAACACCATCTGCCGCATGGCGCGCTGGAAGTCGGCGTCGGAGACGAGTTCGGCCAACTCCACCCAGGCGTCGACCTGCGCCGAGGTGGGGTCGTCTGGCAGTTGTGGGGGCATCTCCCGCATGAAGCCCGCGATGACCAGCACGTCCGCGTCCTCGACGCCGGCGAAGATCTTGTCGACGAAGCCGTCGATGAGCTCCTGCCGTTCCTGAGCCGACAGCCGGGCGAGTTCGTGCATCAGGGACAGTCCTTCAGTCTTGTTCTCGCGGCAGACGGCGTGATGGAGGACCGCGCGGTTCAGCCGCAACACCCGGATCTGGGCGTCCAGGGCCTCGACGTGGGCCGCGGCGACCTCGGCCAGCGTGGACTGCCGGTCGACCACCCTCCGCACCGCCTCCAGGCCTAGACCCAGCTCGCGAAGCGTCCGGACCAGGCGCAGGCGGCCGACCGCGTCGGCACCGTAGACGCGGTAGCCACCGGAGTTCCGTTCCAAAGGCGGTACCACTCCGCTGTCGGACCAGAACCGGATCGTGCGCGCCGGCAGCCCCGTGCGGCGAGCCAGCTCTCCGATCGTGTAGCGGCCCATCTCTTCGTCCATGCCGCCAACCTGCACCTTCCACCCGCTGGAAGGTCAACCCGATTACCGCGTGTGCCGCGATATATCGGATATCAGGTCAGCCGATGAGGTTCTCGAGGCGGTGGGCGAGCTGGTCCCAGCGCCAGTGGTCGCTGACCCACTCCCGGCCCGTGCGCCCCATCTTGGCCGCCGTCTCGGGATCGGCGAGCAGCGACGCGATCCGCTCGGCGACGTTCTCGACGTCGCGGCCGTCGACGACGTTGCCGGTGATGCCGTCGCGCACGGTCTCCGGAGCACCACCGGACCGTCCGGCCACCACGGGCAGCCCGGTGGCCGAGGCCTCCAGGTAGACGATGCCGAGGCCTTCGACGTCGAGGCCACGGCCGCGCGTGCGGCACGGCATCGCGAAGACGTCGCCGGCGTTGTAGTGCGCGGGCAGTTCCTCCCACGGCACCGAGCCGGTCAGCACGATGTCCTTCGACCCGGCGGCCAGCTTCTCGAGCGTCGCCCGGTACGGCCCGCCGCCGACGATCAGCAGTGCGGCGTCCGGCACCGACCGCTGGATCAGCGGCAGCGCGCGGATCAGGACGTCCTGTCCCTTGCGCGGCACGAGACGCGACACGCAGACGATCACCGGCCGGTCGCCCAGCCCGTACCGGCGGCGGATCTCGGCGCGCGCGGCGGGATCCGGCCGGTACAGCTCGGTGTCCACACCGGAGGGAAGGTGTTCGAGCGCCGCCATCGGGCCGAACGCCGCCGCGAACCGCGAACGGGTGTAGCGGCTGACGTAGGTCACGACGTCCACTCCGGACCCGATGGCCCGCAACGCCTGCCGCGCCACCGGCAGCATCGACCAGCCGACCTCGTGCCCGTGCGTGCACGCCACCGCGCGGCTGAGTCCGAGCGACGGCGCCAGCAACGCCAATGGTGCCGCCGCCCCGAACCACGCGGCCTCGCAGGACTCAGCGCGGGCGATGTCGCGGGCGCGGGCGAGGACGTCCGGCGTCGGCAGCATCAACGACGTCGGGTGCCGCACCACCGGGAACGGCTGCTCGGCGTCGAACTCCTCCGCGCCCTTCCACTTCGGCGCGTACACGACGAGCGAGTCCGCGGGCATCCGTGTCGCCAAAGCGTGCAGGTAGGACTGGATGCCACCGGGGCGGGGCGGGAAGTCGTTGGTCACCAGCAAGGTTCGGCGCACGAACTCAACGCTATCCGATGCTCGTTTTCAGGAACTCACGCCAACCCGCCACGTCAATGACGCTCGGGTCCACAGAAGACAACGACGCGTGCCGCAGGAAGAAGTCCACGACGCCTCGCTCCCCCAGCCGCGACTCCAGATAAACCATGATCGAGTACGCCTGCTGGTAGGCCAGATCACGCCCGGTGCCGCCGAAGTCGACCGGCAACGCCGAGACGTCCGACTTGAGCAAAGGCGCGGCCTGGCGAAGCGACAACCCCATGCCGTGGAACGCCACCCAGTCCGCGAATCCCTCGACCAGCCACAGCGGCGCGGAGTCCGAGGTCAGGTCCCGCGTCGCGACATGCGTGATCTCGTGCCGCAGCAGCACGCGCAACTCGACGTCCGACAACGCCGATGCCCGCACCCGGTTGATGACGACGCGCTGCCCGGAGCCGTCGCTGTCCCGAATGGCGATTCCGGCCATGTCCGCGAACGCAGGCCCGACGAGCGACACCAGCTCGCTGTCCGTAGCCGGAACAACGACGTCGACCCGCCGACTCCAACTGACATCCAATACATCGGCCACTTCGCGCACCGAAGAGTCCAACGACCCCGACACCCGCGACGCCAACGCACCGTCACAAGAACTGCTGGTCACAGTGCCTGACGCCGCCGTCAGCACGGCCTCATTGCAATGAGGTGTTGCGGTCGGCTGCAACTCAACGGGCCGCAGTGCAACGCTGACGCCCAGCAGGAACGTCATGGCGACGGTGACCGCCAGCAACGTCCGGAGGTGCTTCACCGGCGCAACGCTAGCCCTCGATGCGCCGAATCACCGCGATGGGCCCGATGGCGTCGATCGGCGCGATCTTCACCGGCTGGCCTTCCGTCGAGGCGTGCACCGCCCGCCCGTTGTCGACGGCCATGGCGACGTGCGACCGGCTCGAGTAGTAGATGATCAGATCGCCCGCACGGACCTCGCCACGCGACACGGCGCGTCCGACGCCAGCCTGGCCACCGGACGTGCGCGGGATCGTGAACCCGGCCGCCGCGTACGCCTTCATCGTGAGCCCGGCGCAGTCCCAGCGGTCAGGCCCGGTCGCGCCGTATTGGTAGTCGTCCCCTCGCTGGCCCAGCGCGAAGTTCAGCGCGAGGCCCGCCGCTCCGGAAGGAACGCTGACCTGCGAGCGATCCCCCGGATCACGCAACTGGGTCACGACAGGGGGCGGCAACCGCGTCAGCGCCGAACGCACCTCGGTGATCTGCGCCTGCAGGGCCTGGTTGCGCCCGTCCAGGTCGCTCTTCAGCTTCTCGGCCGCCGCGGTGGTCTCCGCGGCACGAGCGCGCGCGTTCTCCGCCACCTGGTGCGCCTGCCGGGCCTTCTCCACCGCGCCGGACAGCCGCGCGAGCGACTCCGCCTTGTCGGCGGCCAGCACCCGCATCATCTCGAGGCGGATCAGGAAGTCCTGCTGCGAGTCCGCCACGAGCAGCGCCGACAGCTGGTTGAAACGCGCACCCTCGAACGACGCCTGGGCGATGAGGTCGACCTGCCCCTGGAAGTCGTCCTCGTCCCGCTTGGCCTGCCGTTCGACCTGCTGCGCCGCCGACACCGTCGCGGTCGCACGGTCGAGTTCGGCCTTGCGCTGGACGAGATCCTCCTGCGCGCGCAGGACTTCCTCGTTGAGCTTCGTCGCCTGCGCCGTCAGATCCGCGTACGCGCGCGCGGGATCAGCCGGCTGCGCGGCTGAAGACACAGCCGGAGTCGCCGAAAGCAACAGCAGGAGAACTACAAAACCACGGGTGAAGTTGCGCGACATGAGGTCGCCGATCCCCCTCGCCAGAACAAGCCCGTCAAGATCGACGGCGTCAGGCTACCGGGTGATCAAACGCGCCCGAGACGGGCCAGCAACACAGCGGACGGCACCGGGTGCGCACCGCGGCGTCGCACAGAATCCGCGACCGCGCGATCCGACGTCACCACCACCACAGGACGCCCCTCGGGCTCCGCGGTGACCAGCGCACGAATCACGTCATCGGCCAGAACACCGGGATCACTGAACAGCACGCGCACGCCACGAGGAGCCGCGGCAGGCACCGCCACCACCCCAGCACCGTCGAACACCAACGTCACCTCGGCACCTGTGCGCGCGGCAAGCACCGCCAGCTGGTGCACGAGCCGATCGCGTTGATCTGACAACGACAGCTCCGGATATCCGGTCTTCGTGACGTTGTAGCCGTCCACCACGAGGTGCACGGCGGGCAACGCCAGCAGCCGGTCCAGCGCGGCCGGGTCCTCGACCCGTCCCACGGCCCCCTGCGACGCGCTGGCGCCGCGCACGAGGTCGGCGGGACGCGGCCCGGTGCCTTCCCCGAGGGCCAGCTCACGACGCAGGCCCGTGACGGCGCCGTCGAGGGTGTCCACGAGCAGCGCGAGCCGCACCTCGTCGGCCTGCCTGGCCTCTCGCGCGGACTGCCGGGCCACCTCGGCGTCGGCGATCGCCCGCTGCGCCTTGCCGCGCTCGGTCTCGGCGCGTTCCCGTTCCCGGTCGCGCTCGGCGGACAGGCGCTTGACCTCGTCCGCGGTGCGTTCCTGGATCTTGCCGACCTCGGTGGCCGCCGCCGCGGCCGCGTCCTTGGCCTCACGCAGCTTCACGCCCTGCTCGCGCAACCGCTTGCGCAGGCGTTCCAGCTCGATCTCGGCGTCCGCTCGGACGCGTTCGGTGGCACCGTCGAGGTGGGTGCGCTCGGCCCGGAGCCGTTCCAGCTCTACTTCCATCCGTTCCGCCCGCACGACGGCCGCGTCCCGTTCGGCTCGCAGCGTCGCGTCGCCGACCCGTCGCGAGACCAGCTCCACGTAGTGCAGCGCGACGTCGTCCCCGGTCAGCACCGCCGCGGCGGCCGCCGTCACCGGATCCGGCGAGGTCACCTCCAGCGTCGACGGCCTGTTCTTGCGCAGCCACTCGATCACGGCGGTGCGGAAGTTCGCCGAGTCCCGCAGGCCGGCGACGACCTGCGTGCCGCCCAGACGAGCGCGTTTGGTCGGGGCGAACTTCGCCACCGGACGCAGGTGCTGGGGCACGTCGACCTTCGCCATCTCGCCCAGCGCGTCGGCACCGAGTTCCGCGAGCCTCACCCGCAACGGCTCCGGCAGGGCCGACCAGTCCACAGTGGATTCCTCTGGGGATTCCTCTGCGGACTCACCTGCCTCGTCGGCAGGCTGGTCGAACTCAGGCGCGGGCATCGGGTCGGGCACCCCAACAGGCTAGAGCCCTCGCGCTTGAGCAGCGCACGGACGTGTCCGCCCTTCGGAACAACGATCTGGAAAAGATCACCCGAAGATCACTCCAACGGAGCAACCGCAGGTCAGGGCACCGCGATGGGCCACCGCCGAAAATTGTCAGACCCCGTCGCTAACGTCGGCCACGTGACCGGACAACTGTCCTTCGACGAGCTCGGGACGCCCCTGCGCGACACGACGTTCGTCGTCTTCGACCTGGAGACGACGGGCGGCAGCGCCGAGGAGGACGCCGTCACCGAGATCGGCGCGGTGAAGGTCCGCGGCGGCCAGGTCATCGGCGAGTTCGCCACGCTCGTCGACCCCGAACGCGGCATCCCGCCGATGGTCGCCCAGCTGACCGGGATCACGCAGCTGATGGTGACGGGCGCGCCGACCATGAAGACGGTGCTGCCCGCGTTCCTCGAGTTCGCGGCCGGGGCGGTGCTGGTGGCGCACAACTCGGGCTTCGACGTCGGGTTCATGAAGGCCGCCTGCGAACGGCACGGCTACCGCTGGCCGAAGCCGTCGGTCGTGTGCACGGTGAAGCTCGCACGGCGTGTGCTGAGCCGTGACGAGGCGCCGTCGTGCCGGCTGTCCGCGCTCTCGGACCTGTTCCACACGGAGACCAAGCCGACGCACCGGGCGCTGGCCGACGCCCGCACGACCGTCGAGGTGCTGCACGCGCTGCTGGAACGCGTCGGCAACGTCGGCGTGCACTCCCTGGAGGAGCTGCTGGCGTACCTGCCGGAGGTGACGCCGGAACAACGCCGCAAACGCTCCCTGGCCGCCCACTTGCCGTCCACGCCGGGCGTGTACCTGTTCCGCGGCCCGAAGGAGGAGGTGCTCTACGTCGGCACGGCGTCCGACCTGCGCCGCCGGGTCCGCCAGTACTTCACGGCCAGCGAGGGCCGCCGCAGGCTGCGCGAGATGGTCGCGCTCGCGGTGCGCGTCGACGCCGTGGAGTGCGCCCACCCGCTGGAGGCCGAGGTGCGCGAGCTACGGCTGCTGCGCGCACACCGCCCCGCGTACAACCGACGCTCGAAGAACCCCCACCACGCCTGGTGGCTGACCCTGACCGACGAGCCGTTCCCGCGGATCTCGCTGGTCAAGGTCCCGCGAGACGGCGCTCTGGGCCCGTTCCGCACCCGCAAGGCCGCCGAGTCGGTCGCGGACGCGCTGCTCGACGCCGTCCCGCTGCGCTCCTGCACCATCAAGATCCCCGCGGCGAACCAACGAGCCTCCCCGTGCGCGCTGGCCGAACTCGATCGCTGCAAGGCGCCGTGCGCGGGCCGGCAGACCGTCGACGAGTACTCCCCCGCCGTCGTGGCCGTGCAGGATCTGGTCATCGGCCGCAGCGCGGACCCGTTGCGCACTCTCGTCACCCAACTCGACGGCCTCGCGTCCGCCGAACGCTTCGAGGAGGCCGCCCGCCGCCGCGACCGCCTGGCAGGCCTGGTCCGGTCCCTGGACCGAGCCCAGCGCCTGGCCGCCCTCGCCTCCCTGCCCCAACTGGTGGCCGCTCGACCGGACCGAGAAGGCGGCTGGGAGTTCTCCGTCGTGCGCTACGGCCGCCTGGCCTCCGCCGGAGTCGCCCGCCGAGGCACCCGCCCGATGCCGGTCGTCGACGCACTCGTCGCGTCCGCCGAAACGGTCATCCCGACCCCAGGTCCACTGCGCGGCGCGCCGCCGGAAGAAGCCGGGGTCGTCCTGCGCTGGCTCGACCAACCCGGCACCCGCCTCGTCTACGCCGACGAGCCCTGGTCCTCCCCCGCCGCCGCCGCCGCGGCATGGGTGCCGTGGGCCGAACAAGCCGCGAGCGCCCGCCCCGTTCACGACCGCTGGAACTGACCCCGCACGCCCTCGTTGCAAGACCCTTATGCAAAAGACGTTTGCGGACGTCCGCAAACGTCTTTTGCATAAGGGTGGATAAGGGCAGGTCAGAGGCGGTGGCGGCAACCGATATATCAGTGGGGATGTCGACAAAGCGACACGTGCAAGGTGAGTCCAGCTCGCGTGCCGCGACCGCCGACGTCCTCACGCCGGTGATCAGGCGGTAGGGCAGACTACGGGTGCTTGAGACACCGGAGCCCAGACCCGAGGAGGACGCCGTGGTCACCGCCATCGTGCTGATCCAGGCCGCCGCCGAACGCATTCCCGAGGCCGCGCAGGAGATCGCCGACATCGACGGAGTCACCGAGGTGTACTCCTGTGCCGGTGACGTGGACCTGATCGCGCTGGTGCGGGTCAGCAAGCACGAGGACCTCGCCGCCCTGGTGCCCGGCAAGATCAGCAAGGTCGCCGGTGTGCTGAACACCGACACGCACATCGCGTTCCGCAGCTACTCGAAGCGCGACGACGAGGCCGCGTTCTCCATCGGCCTGGACGACGCCCAGTAGCTCGAACCACCAGAACAGCGAAAAGCCCCCGTGACGAGTCACGGGGGCTTTTCAGCGCTTCAAGCCTGCAGATCAGGCCTTCGGGTCGGACGGCTTGCCCGCGAGCTCGCCGGCCTTGTCCTCAGAACCGGTGTCGAGCAGGTTGGTGTGCTTCGCGTTCTGCAGGGCCACGGTCTCCTCGACCGGGTCCGGCGACCACGTGCTGCCGGCGACCGGGTGACCGGCCGAGCCGAGCTTGTTCATCTTCTTCGGCACCGACGCGCCCTGATAGGCGAGCGGGATCGGGTGACCGTGGTCGTCCACCGGGCCCAGCGGCTGGTGGATCTCGATGAACTCGCCGTGCGGCAGGCGCTTGATGATGCCGGTCTCGACACCGTGCTCGAGCACCTCCCGGTCACCGCGCTGCAGACCGATGCAGATCCGGTACGCGATGAAGTACGCGATCGGCGGCAGCACCAGCATGCCGATGCGGCCCATCCACGTCGTCAGGTTCAACGAGATGTCGAACTGGTAGGCGAAGATGTCGTTACCGCCCATGAGCAGCAGCACCATGAAGTACGTGATCGCCATCCAGCCCAGCGCCGTGCGGACCGGAACGTCACGCGGGCGCTGCAGCAGGTTGTGGTGCGCGTAGTCCTTGGTCATCTTGCGCTCGATCCACGGATACACCGCCGCGATACCGGTCAGCAGCGGCAAACCGAGGATGAACGGCAGGAACGCGGCCGGGATCGTGTAGTTGCCCAGGTAGAACTCCCACGCGGGCCAGATGCGGACCAGACCGTCGGTCCAGCCCATGTACCAGTCAGGCTGTGAGCCGGCGGAGATCTGCGCGGGGTTGTACGGGCCGAAGTTCCAGATCGGGTTGATCTGGAACACCCCGCCCATGATCGCGATGACACCCACGACGATGGCGAAGAAGCCACCGCCCTTCGCCGCGAACACCGGCATGATCCGGACGCCGACGACGTTGGTCTCCTTGCGGCCCACACCCGGGAACTGCGTGTGCTTCTGATACCAGACCAGCGCCAGGTGCGCCGCGATCAGACCCAGGATGATCGCCGGGATGATCAGGATGTGCGCGGTGTAGAGCATCGGGATGATGTCCGTGCCCGGGAACTCCCCGCCGAACATCAACCAGTTGATCCACGTGCCGACCACCGGGAACGAGATCAGCAGCGCCGCCATCACGCGCAGGCCCGTGCCCGAGAGCAGGTCGTCGGGCAGCGAGTAGCCCAGGAAGCCCTCGATCGCGCCGAGCATGAACAGCACGATGCCGATGACCCAGTTGATCTCACGCGGCTTGCGGAACGCGCCGGTGAAGAAGATCCGGAACATGTGCACCACGATCGCCGCCATGAACAGCAACGCCGCCCAGTGGTGCACCTGACGCACGAACAGGCCACCACGCGTCTCGAACGAGATGTCGAGCGTGGACGCGAACGCCCGCGACATCTCGATCCCGCGCAGGTTCTCGAACGTGCCGTTGTAGGTGACCTCGGTCATCGACGGGTCGAAGAACAACGCCAGATACGTACCCGACAGCAACAGCACGATGAAGCTGTACAGGGCGATCTCACCGAGCAGGAACGACCAGTGCGTCGGGAACACCTTGTTCAGCTGTTTGCGCAGGCCAGAGGCCGCGTGGTACCGCTCGTCGGCAGCGTTGGCCGCCGCCCCTGCGACGCGCGCGGCCGCGTTGGCCGGCTTCGTCGGCGTGGTGATGGCACTCATGACTTACGCTCCCAGAACGCCGGACCCACAGCCTCGATGAAGTCGCTGCGGGCAACCAAGTATCCGTCTTCGTCCACCGTGATCGGAAGCTGGGGAAGAGGACGGGTTGCCGGACCGAACCGCGGCTTGGCGTACTCGAACACGTCGAACTGCGACTGGTGGCACGGGCAGAGCAGCAGACCGGTCTGCTGCTCGAACAGCGACGTCGGGCATCCAAGGTGCGTGCAGATCTTGGAGTACGCGTAGAGGTCGCCGTAGTTGAAGTCTTCCTGACCAGCGCGCTTGGTGACCGCCTGGTTCGGGCGCATGCGGATGAGCATGACCGGCGCGTCGGCCCGCTTGAGGGCCGCGACCAGGGCGTGCTCGTCCTCGCGCTCGGACTCCCGGAACGGGAACACCGTCTCGAAGCCGCCCGGCTCGACGTCCTCGGGACGCACCAGGGAGACCTCGTGGAAGTTGCCGGTGTGGCGGCGCAGGTAGACCTTCTCGCCCTTTTCGGCCTTCCAGCCGGTGTGCCACAGCGAGTTCTTGGTCTCGCTGTCCGCGTGCGGGTTCTTGATGAGCGCGCCCAGCGGAACGGCCGCGACGCCCAGACCCAGCACGCCGGCGCCGAGGCCCGCGGTGCGCTTGATCAGGCTGCGGCGCGCGATGCCGCTGCGCTCACCGGCGTCGGCGAGCTCCGCGACCAGCGTGGCGCGGTCGACCTCGGCCGACGGGCCGTCGTGGCGCTGCTGCACCGCGAGCTCTTCGGGGATGAACTTCTTGGTGTAGAGCAGCGCGGCGACGCCCAGAGCCACCACCGACAGGCCCAGGAACAGGCCGATCAGCGGGTTGTAGAGCATGTGCAGCAGGTGGCCGTCGGTGTGCGGGGCCTCGTACTGCCACGGCCAGAACAGGAACACGCCGAGGAAGGCCAGTCCGGACAGCGCGGAGATCACGAACCAGAGCGCGACGACGCGCTCGGCGCGACGCTCGGCACGCGTCCCGGGGACCGGGAACCTCTCCTCGTAGTGGACGAGCTCGACGCCGTCCATCTTCGTGCCGAGCCTGACGAGGTCGTCCCGGCTCATCTCCGCGAGCTCTGCCTCGCTGGGCAGCTCGGTCGGCTTGTCGCCGCTCATGCCTTGGCTCCGATCCAGAGGGTCACGCCGATGAGCGCGGCGATGCCCACGATGAACGCGATCAATCCCTCGGAGACGGGTCCGAACCCGCCCAGGGGGTTACCGCCGGAGTTGTTGTTTCCGTCGGTGACCGACTTGACGTACGCGATGATGTCTTTCTTCTCTTCCGGCGTGAGCTGGCGCTCGCCGAACTTCGGCATGTTCTGCGGGCCGGTCAGCATCGCCGTGTAGATCTGGTCCTCGGTCACGCCGTCGAGCTCCGGCGCGAACTTGCCGGACGACAGCGCGCCGCCACGGCCCGTGAAGTTGTGGCAGCTGGCGCAGTTGAGGCGGAAGAGCTCGCCACCGCGCGCGGGGTTGTCGCCGCGCAGGGCCTCGCCGGACTCGGAGGGCTTCTTCGGGCCCTCGCCACCGTTGGCGGTGATGTAGGCCATCAGCGCGTTGATCTGCTCAGGAGTGAGCTTCGCCGGCTTGCGGATGGCCTGGGCCTCCTGCCGCGCCATGGGCATGCGGCCGGAGGAAGTCTGGAAGTACACCGCGGCGTCACCGACGCCGATCAGGCTCGGCCCGCGGTCCTTGACGCCCTCGAGGGACTTGCCGTGGCAGCCCGCGCAGGTGTTCAGGTAGATCTGCTCGCCCTGGCGGACCAGAGCGTCCTCCTGCTGTGCCTGGGCGGTCTGCGCCTGGGGCGCGAACGCGACGAACAGCATGCCTGCGCTGAGCAGGGCGAAGCCCAGCGCGAGCAGACCGGCGACCCGGCGGCGCAGCTTCGTGCGGGCGCCGCGCGGGCGTTTCGTAGTGGTGGTCATGGTGTGCGGCAACCCTTGCTGTCAGTTCGGGAGCTCGTGGCTGGGGAGCAGGTCAGGGCACGATGTAGATGATGGCGAAGAGCCCGATCCACACGACGTCGACGAAGTGCCAGTAGTACGACACGACGATGGCGGAGGTGGCCTGCGCCGGCGTGAACTTGCTGAGCTTCGTCCGGATCAACAGGTAGACGAACGCGATCAGACCGCCGATGACGTGCAAGCCGTGGAAGCCGGTCGTGAGGTAGAAGACCGTGCCGTAGGCCGACGACGGGATCGTCGTGCCCTCCTCGACGAGGGTGAAGTACTCACCCGCCTGGCCTCCGACGAAGATCGCTCCCATGATCAACGTCACGATGTACCAACGACGCAGACCGAACACGTCGCCCCGCTCAGCGGCGAACACGCCCCACTGACACGTGAAGGACGACGCGACCAGGATGATCGTGAAGACCGCCGCGTAGGGAACGTTCAGGTGGGTGGGCGCTGGGGGCCAATGCCCAGTGTCGTTCTGGGCCTTCACCGTGAAGAACATGGCGAAGAGGCCAGCGAAGAACATGAGCTCGCTGGACAGCCAGACGATCGTGCCGACGCTGACCATGTTCGGGCGGTTCAGCGAGTGCACGCGCTGGCCGATTGAAGGCGCTGCCGTGGTCACGCGCAGCATTATTGCCTGCGGAATTTCCGTCCGCCCATCGGGTCCTGCGCGGATCATGGGTCGGCTGGGTCACACAGCGGGTGATCGCGAGGAGATCAACGAATGGGTTTGCTGGGCCGATTGCGGGACATGCTGCGGCGGGAGGACGAGCCGACGCTGTCGATCGACGATCCGGCGCTGGTCGTCGTGGTCGAGGCGTTCGACATCGCGGAGGCCGATTCGGCCGCTCTGGCCCGTTCGCCGCAGTGGCGCGCCGACGAGCTCGCCGTGCTCCGCCACCACGTGCGCATCCCCGCTGACCAGGTCGAACGCGCGCGAGAACTGCTCACGCCCGACGGCTGGGTGCTCGCCGCCGGTGATATATCGCATATCAGTCGGGTGCAGAAGCTGGACGCCCTGCACTGCGCTCAGGAGCGGTCGAGGATGGCCTCACTGGCGCAACGACTCGGTGGCGACGCCCTGGGGTGGGACGCCCTGCAGAAACCACACGAACCGGCCCGATAGCATCACGGCGACCTTGGTCACTTTCTTCACGACCGCAGTCGGCAGTCGCAGCGGAGGATCCAGAGATGAGCACGCAGACCACGAAGATCCTGGTGTTCAGCCACCGGCCCGAGGTGCGTGAGACGATCATCACTGCGGTCGGCCGCCGTCCCGCGCCGGACCTCGCGCGCGTCGAGTACGTCGAGGTCGGCGCGATCGCGGACGTCCTCTACGAGGTGGACAACGGCACCGTCGACCTGCTGATCCTCGACGGCGAGGCGCAGCCGACCGGTGGCATGGGCCTGTCCCGCCAGCTCAAGGACGAGATCACGAACTGCCCGCCGATCGTCGTCGCGGTGCGCCGCAAGGACGACAGGTGGCTCGCGACCTGGTCGCAGGCGGACGCGGTGCTGGTGCACCCGCTCGACCCGCTGGCCGCCGCCGAGACCGTGGCCGAGGTGCTGCGGGGCTTGGCTTTGCCCGTCGTCAAGGGCTGATCCCGTCATGAGCCAGCGCACCTGGCCCTCGCTGCTCAACCGGCTGCTCGACGGCGTCGACCTGACCGCTGACGACACCGCCTGGGGAATGGACCAGGTGATGTCCGGCGAGGCGACCGCGGCGCAGATCGCGGCGTTCGTCGTCGCGTTGCGCGCCAAGGGCGAGACGCCGGAGGAGGTCGACGGCCTCGCGACGATGATGCTCAACCACGCGAACCGGTTCACGGTGGACGTGCGGGCGACCGACATCGTGGGAACCGGCGGCGATCATTCCGGTTCGGTGAACATTTCGACGATGGCCGCGATCATCACGGCCGCCGCGGGCGTGCCCGTGGTCAAGCACGGCAACCGCGCGGCGTCGTCGCAGTGCGGCACGGCGGACGTCCTGGAGGCGCTGGGCGTCGCGATCGACCTGCCCGCCGGCGGTGTGCAGGAGACCGTGCGCGAACTCGGCATCGGCTTCTGCTTCGCGCCGGTGTTCCACCCCGGCTTCCGGCACGCGGGCCCGGTGCGACGCGAGATCGGCATTCCCACGTCGTTCAACCTGCTCGGCCCCCTGACGAACCCGGCGCAGCCCACGGTCGGCCTGATCGGCTGTGCGCGGGCGTCGGCGGCGCCGCTGATCGCCGGCGTGTTCGCGCGGCGGCGCAACACCGCGCTGGTGGTGCGGGGTGACGACGGGCTCGACGAGATCACCACGACCACGACGACGTCCGCGTGGCTCGCGCAGGACGGTGTGGTGCGCACGGAGACCATCGATCCGTCCGTGCTCGGTGTGAAGCCCGCGCGCGAGGAGGACTTGAAGGGCGGCGACTCGTCGGTCAACGCCCAGGTGGTCCGCGACCTCGTGGCCGGCAAGACGGGTTCGGTGCGGGACGCGGTGCTCGTGAACGCGGCGGGCGCCATCGCGGCGCACGGCGGGTTCTCCGACGACCTGCACGCCGACCTGACGGCCTCGCTGAGCCGCGCGGCCGACGCGATCGACTCAGGCAGGGCGGCGACGCTGCTGAGCCGCTGGGTGGAGCTCTCACAGGCTCTGAAGGCGTCCCCGAAGAAGTAACCGAACGACTGACTGAACGGGTTCCGGTCACGCGTCGTCGCCGACGCGTGACCCTGCTCGCACGGCCGCCGCATCGGTGTAGTCCGAGCGAGTGATGGGCCAGAGATGCGCGCCACGTGGTAACGCCGTCGCAATCGCCACCTGGAATGCTGGAGTCATGGCCCTCCTCTACCCGGTGATGAAGCACGTCGTCGCGCGCACAGCCCGTCTGGTCTACCGCCCGGTGGTGGACGGTCTGGAGAACATCCCCACCGACGGCCCCGTCATCCTGGCGGCCAACCACCTCAGCTTCATCGACAGCGTCGTGATCCCGATGGTCGTGCCGCGCCGGGTGTCGTTCCTCGCGAAGGCGGAGTACTTCACGGGCACCGGTCTGAAGGGCTCGCTGTCGCGCTGGTTCTTCTCCTCGCTCGGCCACGTGCCGGTGCACCGCGGCAAGGGCCGTGACGCCCGTGCAGCGCTCGACACGGCCGCCGACATCCTCGCGCGGGGCGACGCCTTCGCCATCTACCCGGAGGGCACGCGCTCGCTCGACGGCATGCTCCACCGCGGCCGCACGGGCGTGGCCCGCATGGCGCTGGAGTCCGGGGCCCCGGTCATCCCCGTCGGCATCATCGGCACGGACAAGGTGCAGCCGGTCGGCAGCAGGTTCCCGAAGATCGTCCCGGTGACGGTCCGCTTCGGTGAGCCGCTCGACTTCAGCCGCTACGAGGGCATGGAGGAGTCGCTGCCGGTGCTGCGCAGCGTCACCGACGAGATCATCTACCGCATCCTCGACCTGAGCGGCCAGGAGTACGTCGACGCGTACCAGAAGACGCCCGAGAAGGTCTCTGCCGCCGCGTAGCCGCCAGAGCTTCGTTCCAGGCCTGCGAAAGGGCCCTCCCCGCTGTCGGCGGGGAGGGCCCTTTCTCGTGCGATATGCGATGTATCACATACGGGACATCAGTCCGTCCACACACGACTGAGGCCCCCTCCACTGTGGAGGGGGCCTCAGTCGAAGCAATATCCGATGTATCGGATATGGGATATCAGTCGTGGTTGGGACCGGTGTGGTACTCGAACACCAGACCGCCGACCATGACCAGCACCATGACGATGGCGATCACCAGCAGCCACACGTGCCAGAACGCCAGCGCCACACCGGTGGTCGCCGCCGCGGCGGCGAGCCCGACCGGCCAGTACGAGCCGGGGCTGAAGAAGCCCAGCTCACCGGCGCCGTCGGACACCTCGGCGTCGGGGTTGTCCTCCGGCCGCACCTCGATGCGGCGGGCGACGAACCGGAAGTAGGTGCCGGTGATGAGGGCCAGGCCACCGGTCAGCGCGAGCGCCACCGTGCCGGTGGGCTCGACGTGGCCGGTCGCCAGGTGCGTCCAGTAGCCGTACACGATGGCCATCAGGAACGAGAAGGCCATCACCAGGTCGAATACGCGAGCTTCGATCTTCATCGCGAGGCGTTCCCTACTTCTGGCCCGCACCGGAGGCTTCGCGCGCCGTCCGGTCGGTGTTGAACGGGGTGGTCGTCGTGGCAAGCGGCGAACACCACTTGTCACAGTTCACCTGAGAGAGGGCCTCGGCCGTGGTGTACGGCTTGCCCGTCTTCTCGTTGACCTGCTTGCGCAGCTCGATGTACTTCTCGAAGTCGGCTTCCTCAAGGGCGCGGACCTCGAAGTTCATCACCGCGTGGTACGAGCCGCAGAGCTCGGCACAACGGCCGACGAACGCGCCAGGACGGTCGATCTGGTCGATCTGGAAGACGTTGTCCTGGTTGTTCTTCTCCGGCATCGGGAAGACGTCCCGCTTGAAGTGGAACTCCGGCACGAAGAACGAGTGGATGACGTCCGTCGAGCGCAGCGTGAACTGGATGCGCTTGCCGGCCGGCAGCACCATGATCGGGACTTCGCCCGAGGTGCCGACCGTGCTGACGACGTTGCCCTCTTCGGTCTTGTGGTCCGGGTACTGGAACTCCCAGTTCCACTGGAACGCGATCACGTCGACGTTGACGTCGGGCTTGCCCGACTTGTCCGTGACGTAGTTCTGCGTGACGGCGGTGAAGTAGAACAACACCGCCACGATCACCGTCGGCACGACGATGAGCACGATCTCCAGCGGGAGGTTGTACGCCGTCTGACGCGGCAGCTCCTCCGACTTCTTGCGGTGGAACACCACCGACCACAGGATCAGGCCCCACACGATGACGCCGACGACGAGCGCGGCGACCACGGACCAGGTCCAGAGCTCGCGCATCTTCTCGGCCTGCGGCGTGACGGCCTGCGGCCATCCGAAGCGCAGCACCTCGTCCGTGGAGCAACCGGTGGCCCCGATGCCGACCAGGCCTACCAGCCCAGCGGTCTTCACCAGCCGGGATGCCCTGGTGCCCTCCTTCAGGCCCACTGCTCGCCCGCCTCCTCGTTCCATGCCAACGGATCAAGCGGGAGCGTAGCCCAGCGCAACGGCGCTCACCCCTTGGGGGCACCGCCGCTGCGGTGCAGTTTCGGTCACACAGAGGCCCTTCGGCATACTGAGGACTTCCCCGTGGTCTTCCCCTTCGTGTTTCTTGAGAGGTGCGAGAGCCTTGTGCGGCCTGGCAGGACTTGTATGCCCTAGCGAGAACGAGGCCGAGAACGCGCGCCCGGCCATGGAGGCGGCGCTGCGCTGCATGCGGCACCGCGGCCCGGACGAGAGCGGCACCAGGCGGGTCGACGAGGTCGTGTTCGGCTTCAACCGGCTCGCCATCATCGACATCGAGCACTCCCACCAGCCGTTGACCTGGGGTCCGGCGGAGTCGCCGAGCCGGTACACGATCAACTTCAACGGCGAGATCTACAACTACCTGGAACTGCGCGCGGAGCTCACCGAGAAGCACGGCGCGGTCTTCCACACCGACGGCGACACCGAGACCATCGTCGCCGCCTACCACTACTTCGGGCCCGCGGCGATCACGAGGCTGCGCGGCATGTTCGCCTTCATGATCTGGGACTCCGAGCGCGACATCGTGTTCGGCGGCCGCGACCCGTTCGGCATCAAGCCGCTGTACTGGGCGCAGGGTCAGAGCGGCGTCGCGTTCGCCAGCGAGAAGAAGCTCCTGCTGGAGATCGCCACCACGATCGGCATCGCCCCGAAGATGAACGTCAAGGGGCTGCAGCACTACCTCACGCTGCAGTACGTGCCGGAGCCCGCCTCGCTGCACGACCAGATCTACCGCGTCGAGTCCGGCCACTCGTTCACACTGGTGCCGGGCGAGTCGCCGAGGTTCGAGCGGTACTTCCCGGCGAACTTCAAGGTCCGCACGGTCCGCAGCGAGGGCGAGGCCGACGCGCTCTACGACGAGATCACCGCCGCGCTGCGCGACTCGGTCGCCAAGCACATGCGCGCGGACGTGACGGTCGGCTCGTTCCTGTCGGGCGGCATCGACTCGACGGTGGTCGCGGCGCTGGCCAAGGAGCACAACCCGGACCTGATCACGTTCACCACGGGGTTCGAGCGGCAGGGGTTCTCCGAGGTCGACGTGGCCGCGGAGTCCGCCGCGCTGATCGGCGTGAAGCACGTGGTCCGCACGGTCAGCGCGCAGGAGATGATGGACTCCCTGCCGTTGATCACCTGGTACCTCGACGACCCGGTGGCCGACCCGGCGCTGGTGCCGTTGTGGTTCATCGCCCGTGAGGCGCGTCAGCACGTGAAGGTCGTCCTGTCCGGTGAGGGCGCGGACGAGCTCTTCGGCGGATACACGATCTACCGCGAGCCGTTGTCGCTGGCGGGGTTCGAGAAGGTGCCGGGCGCGCTGCGCAAGGCGATGGGCAAGGTCTCCACGAAGATCCCGCACGGCGTGCGCGGCAAGGACCTGCTGCGTCGCGGGGCTTTGACGCTGGAGGAGCGCTACTACGGCAACGCGCGCATCTTCCTCGACGACCACCTGCGGCAGGTGTTGCGCACGTACGACCCGGCGGTGTCCCACATGGACGCGACGGCCCAGCCGTACCGCGAGTCGCGCAACTGGGACCCGGTCACGCGCATGCAGCACGTCGACCTGTTCACCTGGCTGCGCGGGGACATCCTGGTCAAGGCCGACAAGATGACCATGGCGAACTCGCTGGAGCTGCGCGTCCCGTTCCTCGACCCCGAGGTCTTCAAGATCGCGTCGCAGATCCCGAGTGAGTTGAAGATCACGAAGGACACCACGAAGTTCGCGCTGCGCAAGGCGATCCGCGACATCGTGCCGGCGCACGTGCTGAACCGCCGCAAGCTCGGCTTCCCGGTGCCGATCCGGCACTGGCTCAAGGACGAGATGCACGACTGGGCCGTCGACATCGTGCGCACGTCGCAGACCGACCAGTACATCGACAAGTCCGCGGTGCTTCGGCTGATCGAGGAGCACCGCTCCGGCGTGCTCGACCACAGCCGCCGCATCTGGGCACTGCTGGTGTTCATGATCTGGCACGGCATCTTCGTCGAGGGCCGCATCCAGCCGGTGGTGCCGGAGCCGCACTACCCGGTCAAGCTCTAGCGGTTGGGGCCCCTCTCCGGAGGGGCCCTTCTCGTTTCAGCGACGTCCCTGAGCACTGCAGATCGCGTACGAGCTGACGACGGTGTCCGGAGACGCCATCAGTTCCAGGTAGCGGGCGAACTCGTCGTCGGTGAGCGGGAGCTTCGGGCGCATCAGCCGCGCGGTCGCGGCGAGCAGGCGGCATCCCGCGGAACCGCCCTCCCACTCCCGCACCTCGCGGGAGCCGCTGACGTCGTTCAGACCGGCGTCGTGCAGCGCCCTCTCGATGCGCGCGCCCCACGCCAGTTCGGCGCCCGCGTGGTCGAGCAACGTCAGCAGGGCGTTCTTCACCCGCATGATCAGCTTCGCGTCCTCGGGACCGGACGACGGCCCGGTGGAGAGGACTTCGAGCGGGAGGCAGTCGAACTCCTCGAGCACGAGCCATCCGCCGGGACGCAGCGAGTCGCGCAGCTTGCGCAGGACGAGGTCGCGGGCGGGGAGGTAGAAGAGCACCAGGCGCGCGTGGACCAGGTCGAACGCGTTGCCGGGCAATATGTTGGATACCACGTCGTGCTCCAGAACGGTGACGTTGTCACGTTCCTCGAGCCGGGTGACGTCGATGTCGGTGACCGTCACGTGCCCGGACGGAGCGACGACGTCGGCGAGCCAGTTCGCCACCGACCCGCCACCACCTCCGACTTCGAGGCAGCGCCAGCCGTCCGCCACACCCAGCTGCTCGACGCGGGCGAACGTGCCCGCGTCGAGCAGAGAGCTCAGCGCGTCGAACTTAGGATCGAGCGACTCACCGGTGTCGCCGAACAGGTACGTCCCCATTGTCCGATCATGGCAGGACGGGAGCGATCTCCTCAGCGGCTTCCGCACCAAACGCGCCACGAATGCGAGCGAGAGCCGACTCGCGCTCGATCACCCACTCCTGCGTGCCCACGGTCTCGAGCACCTCGACGGCGATGAACGAGCCGAGCTGAGCAGCGCGTTCGATGCTCAGGCCCGCGGTGATGCCGGCCAGGAAGCCCGCGCGGAAACCGTCGCCGACACCGGTCGGGTCGGTCTTCGCGACCTCGGGAACGGCGGGGACGTGCAGCGAGAAGCCGTCGCGGTCGACGATCTCGACGCCCTTGGCACCGAGCGTGGTGACGCGCTTGCCGACACGGGCGAGGACGTCGGCCTCGGTCCAGCCGGTCTTCTGCAGCAGCAGTTCCCACTCGTAGTCGTTGCTGAAGAGGTACTCGGCGCCCTCGACGAACGCGCGCGCCTGCTCGCCGTCCATGCGGGCGAGCTGCTGCGACGGGTCGACGGCGAACTTGTAGCCGCGCTGACGGCACTCGTCGGCGTGACGGAGCATCGCCGCGGGGTCGTCGGGGCTGATGATGACGAGTTCGAGGTTCTCGACGCGGTTCGCGATCGGTGCGAGCTCGATGTTGCGCGACTCGGCCATCGCACCGGCGTAGAAGGACGCGATCTGGCACATGTCGTCGTCCGTCGTGCAGACGAACCGCGCGGTGTGCGCGACCTCGGACACGTACACGCCGGACGTGTCGACACCGTGCCGCTCGAGCCACGAGCGGTAGTCGTCGAAGTCCTGGCCGACGGCGCCCACGAGCACCGGCCGCACCCCGAGCACACCGAGGCCGAACGCGATGTTCGCGCCGATGCCACCACGCCGGACTACGAGGTCGTCGACCAGGAAGCTCAGCGACACACGGTCGAGACGCTCCGCGACCAGCTGGTCCGCGAAACGACCCGGAAAGTGCATCAGATGGTCGGTCGCGATGCTGCCGCACACGGCTAGGGGCACGTCGGCTCCTCTTTTCTTGTTGCGCTACGTGACAACTCACCCGGACGAGTACCGCTGTGAAGACTACTGTTTGGTAGGGCTACCGCAGGTCAGACCGCCGTCATACGGTCAGAAGGTGACGATCCCAGAGGCGACCACGATGAGTGAACTGATCGAGGACTGCGCGCAGCTCCCCTTCGCTCTGACCCACCCCGAGCACCCCCTTCCCGCCCCGCGCGACGCCGCGCCCTGGCAGGTCGACGAGCGGTGCGCTCACCAGGTCGAAGGCCTCGCCGAATACGGCGTCTGACTTCTGGGTCTGACTTTCCGGGTCTGACCCTTCTGGGTCTACCTACCGGCTTCTCAGTCTGTCCGGGTCATACCTGGCAGATTTCCTGGTCCACACACGGAGAGGCCGCGTTCCCGTCGATGCGGGAACGCGGCCTCTCCGCGTGTTCGCCTTAGTGGAACGAGTCGCCGCAGGCGCAGGACCCGCCGGCGTTCGGGTTGTCGATCGTGAAGCCCTGCTTCTCGATCGTGTCCACGAAGTCGATGACAGCACCTTCGACGTACGGGGCGCTCATGCGGTCGACGGCGACCTTCATGCCGTTGAAGTCGACCATCGCGTCACCGTCGAGCGCACGCTCGTCGAAGAACAGCTGGTAACGAAGGCCGGCGCAACCACCGGGCTGGACGGCGATGCGCAGGTGCATGTCATCGCGGCCCTCCTGGTCGAGCAGCGCCTTCGCCTTGACGGCGGCCGCATCGGTCAGCGTCACGCCGTGGCTGGGCGCCTCAGTGGTCGAAGCGGCATCCTGAGCGGTCGTCATGGCTCTCCTAAGAGGTCCTTTGCGGGCGGTTCACCCATCAACAACACGGGCGTTCCCCGCCTTGTTCCACTTCCCATGGTCCCACAACGACGGGCCACGTCGCCTCAAGTGTCGACTGTCACGTAGACCACGCTCAAGCCAACCGATATATCAGTGCGCCCCGAGGTGCGGCTATCAACGAGACCACTGCGTGGCCACGTGCCGGGCCGTTGCAATGAGACTTTTGCGGGCGTCCGCAATCGACTTTTGCACAGAGCCGACGTGCTCGGACACCGAGTAGGCGGCCTGGACGCCGGCGGCGCCCATCTCTCGGCGGCCGACGCTGACCTGGCCCGCGACGGCGATGCACGGGATGCCTCGTTCGGCGGCGCCCGAGGCGACGGCGGTGATGAGCTTGCCGCGCAGTGACTGCCAGTCGAAGCTGCCTTCGCCGGTGAGGACGACGTCGGCGTCGTCGAGGGCGGCGTCGAGGCCGGTGAGTTCGCGGACGAGGCCCGCGCCGGACGTCACCGTCGCGCCCAGCGAGAGGAGCGCCGCGCCCAGGCCGCCCGCCGCTCCGGCGCCCGACATGTCGGCTACCGGCTTGAGGACGTCCATGGCGGCGAGCTTCGCTTCGAGACGTTCCACGGCTTCCGGGGACGCGCCCTTCTGCGGGCCGAACGTGCGCGCGGCGCCGTGCGGGCCGAGGAGCGGGTTCTCCACGTCGGACGCGGCCACCAGCGATATATCAGTGAGGTCGACGCCCGCGTCCGACAAGGCGGCGAGCATGCCGGCGCCGCCGTCGGTCGTGCCGGAGCCACCGAGGCCGACCGTGATGACATCGTTGTCGTCCGCAGCTGCCGCGATGAGTTCGCCGACGCCTCGCGTTGTCGCCGTCTCGCAGGACTGCGCGCGGAGGTCTGCGGGGATGAGGTGGAGGCCGCAGGCTTCGGCGGACTCGATGTATGCAAGGCGTCGACCGTTCGCATGCACGCTGAGCCAGCGTGCCTCGACAGGGTCGCCGAGCGGGCCGGTGACGGTGATATATCGGATGTCACCTTCGGTCGCGGCGTGCAGGACGTCGACGAAGCCGGGGCCTCCGTCGGCCAGCGGGCGTTGGGTGACGATGTCGTCGGGCTTGGCGTCGTGCCAGCCGGTGGCGATGGCGTCAGCGGCCTCGCGGGCGGTCAGGGTGCCGCCGAAGCAGTCCGGAGCGATGAGTACGCGCACCTCGCGAAAGGTACAGAAGAACCACTGTCCTACCCTGTCGTTGTGAGGTTCCTGCGTCGCAACGCCGCTGATACCGATGCCCCGGCCACCGAGTCGGCCGACGAGGCCACCGACTCCAACCGCTCCGCGGGCAAGGGCAGGCCCACGCCCAAGCGGCGTGAGGCCCAGGGCAGGCGTTCCGGTCCGGTGCCGCCGCCGCCCCGCACGCAGCGCGAGGCGTTCAAGCGCATGCGCGGCAACAAGGTGAGCAAGGAAGACCGCCGTGCCGCGGCCACCGAGCGTCGTCAGCGCATGATGGCGGGCGACGACAAGTACCTGCTGCCGCGTGACCGCGGTCCGGTGAAGGCGTACATCCGCGACCTCGTCGACTCGCGGCGCAACCTCATGGGCCTGTTCATGCCGCTCGCCGTCCTGGTGTTCGTGGCGCTGCTGACGCCATCGCTGGCCGTGCAGCGGTACGCGACGCTGGCGACGACGTTCATGCTGATCGCGATGATCATCGAGGGCTTCGTGCTCGGCCGCCTCGTCACGCGCAAGGTGCGGGCGAAGTTCCCGACCGAGCCGATCAAGGGCCTGTCGATCGGCTGGTACTCGTTCATCCGCGCGAGCCAGATCCGCAAGCTGCGCGTGCCCAAGCCGCGCGTGAAGCCGGGCGACGCCATCAAGTAGATGGTGCGTCAGCAACCGCGCAAGCTTCAGCTGCCGGAGAAGCTGCGGTGGAACCACAACGAGTGGTACCGCCGCTGGCTGCTCCGGCAGTTGCCGTCCGGGGTCGATTCGGCCTTGGACGTCGGCTGTGGCCTGGGTGATCTGGCTCGATCGCTGAAGGCCCGCGAGGTCACCGCGATCGACGCGAACGCGCGCATGATCGAACGCGCGAGCGCCGGCAGCGATCGGGTCAACTGGATCCACGGCGACGTCCTCACCCACGACCTGGGTCGCTACGACGTCGTCACCGCCGAGGCGAGCCTGCACCACCTGCCGTTGCGCGAAGGCCTCGTCCGGCTCGCCGAGCTGACCAAGCCCGGCGGCACGCTCGTCGTCATCGGGCTCTACCTGACCGCGACGCGATCAGACCGCGCGATGGAGTTCGTGACGTTGCCGGCGAACGCCGTTGTCGGTCTGGTGAAAGCGATCAACGGCACCGGTGGCAATCCCCACGACGCCGAGATGCCGATGGTGATGACGGCGCCGACGTTGCCGGAGATCCGCGCGGCCGCGGCGGAGATCGTGCCCGGCGCATGCGTGCGGAGGCACCTGTTCTGGCGGTATTCCATGGTGTGGCACGCGCCCGAAGTTCATTAGCAGCACGAACGATTTCGGTTTAAGCTCGGATGTATGAAGTTCCGTCGACTGGGCCGCAGCGGCCTGTCCATCAGTGAGATCTCGTACGGCAACTGGCTCACGCACGGTTCCCAGGTCGAAGAGGACCAGGCCCACGCCTGTGTGAAGGCGGCGCTGGAGTCGGGGATCACGACCTTCGACACCGCCGACGTCTACGCCAACACCGCCGCGGAGTCGGTGCTCGGCCGGGCGCTGCAGGGTCAGCGGCGCGAGTCGCTCGAGATCCTCACCAAGGTCTACTGGCCGACCGGTCCTGGCGGCCCCAACGACCGCGGGCTCGGCCGCAAGCACATCATGGAGTCGGCCAACGCGTCGCTGAAGCGGCTGCAGACCGACTACGTCGACCTGTACCAGGCACACCGGTTCGACTACAGCGTCCCGCTCGAGGAGACGATGCTGGCGTTCGCCGACCTCGTCCGCCAGGGCAAGGTCCTCTACGTCGGTGTCTCCGAGTGGACCGCCGAGCAGATCACCCGCGGTGCCGCGCTGGCCCGTGAGCTGAACGTCCCGTTCGTGTCGCACCAGCCGCAGTACTCGATGTTGTGGCGCGTGATCGAGCCGCAGGTCATCCCGGCGTGCGAGCGCGAGGGCCTGAGCCAGATCGTCTTCTCCCCCGTCGCGCAGGGCATCCTGACCGGCAAGTACCTGCCGGGCGCCGAGGTGCCGGAGGGGTCGCGCCTGGCCGACGCGCGCGGGTCGCAGATGATCGCGCGCTGGATGCGGGACGACGTGCTCAACGCCGTTCAGCAGCTCAAGCCGATCGCCGAGGAAGCGGGCATCACGCTGGCGCAGCTCGCCGTCGCGTGGGTGCTGAAGAACCCGAACGTCGCGTCCGCCATCATCGGCGCGTCGCGTCCGGAGCAGGTCTTCGAGAACGTCAAGGCCATCGACATCGAGCTCGACGACGACGTGCTCACGCAGATCGACAAGGTCCTCGAGGGCGTCATCACCGACGACCCGCGGCTCACCGCCCAGGGCTAACCGGCTGGGTGGAGGCTCATCGGGCCGTACACCTCGGATTCCGAGCGCAGCAGCGTGACCTGGTCGACCCCGGCGTCGAGCAGGTCACGCCACTCGGCGTTGAACCAGTCCTCGGCCTCGGTCTGCTCGGCGAACGTCACATCCGGGCCCGCGACGTCGCGTCCGTGTGCATCCTGGTAGCGCCAGCGGTATTCCACGGACGAAGGCTAACTCTTGTCATCTCGGACGCTCGTGCTCGGCGGAGCGCGGTCAGGCAAGTCAGCGCACGCGGAAGGTCTGCTCACCGAGGCGACCGTGACCTACGTCGCAACCGCGCGCAGATATTCCGACGACCCGGACTGGGACGCACGCATCGCGCTGCACGTCGCGCGGCGTCCGTCCACTTGGCACACGGTCGAGGCGTCGGCTCCGGCCGACCTGCCGGCCCTGCTCACCGCCACCCAGTACGAGGACCCGCCGATCCTGGTGGACGACCTGTCGACGTGGCTGGTCGGCGTGCTCGACGACGCCAACGCGTGGGAAGGCGCCAAGGAGGAAACCAGCGGTGACGTGGTCGCGCACCACATCGACGCGATCGTGCGTTCGGTCGCGACGTGCCGGGCACGACTGGTGCTGGTGACGGCGGAGGTCGGCCTCGGCGTCATTCCGTCGACGCGTTCTGGCAGGCTCTTCCGAGATCACCTCGGTGCGCTCAACGCGCGCGTCGCCGAGGTGTGCGACGAGGTCACCCTGCTCGTCGCCGGCATCCCGTTGAAACTGCGATGAGGAGTGACCAGGTGAGCACCGAGTTCCCGCCGGTCGAACCGCCGGACGAGACCGTTCTGCGCGAGGCCGAGGCCCGGCACGCGGTGCTGACCAAGCCGGTCGGCTCGCTCGGACGGCTCGAGGAGCTGGGCAACTGGATCGCGGCCTGCCAGGGCGTCGTGCCGCCCAAGCCGTTCGTGCGGCCGCGGGTCGTCGTGTTCGCGGGCGACCACGGCATCACCGCTCAGGGCGTGTCGGCGTTCCCGAGCGAGGTGACCGGCCAGATGGTCGCGAACTTCCTGACCGGCGGCGCCGCCGTGAACGTCCTCGCGCAGGTCGCGGGTGCCACGGTGCGCGTGGTCGACATGGCCGTCGACGCGGACACCCCGGCCGCGGTCAGCCAGCACAAGGTGCGGCGCTCGTCCGGGTCGATCGACCGCGAGGACGCGCTCACCCGTGAGCAGTGCGAGCTCGCGATCGCGGCCGGCCGTGCGGTGGCAGACGAGGAGATCGACGCGGGCGCCGACGTGCTCGTCGCTGGTGACATGGGCATCGGCAACACGACGCCCGCCGCGGTGCTGATCGCGTCGCTGACCGGGTCGGAGCCCGTCGCGGTCGTCGGACGCGGCACCGGCATCGACGACCAGGCCTGGATGCGCAAGACGGCGGCGATCCGGGACGCGCTGCGCCGGGCCCGCCTGGTGATCAGCGACCCGACCGCGTTGCTCGCCACGGCCGGTGGCGCCGACATCGCCGCGATGGCCGGGTTCCTGGCTCAGGCCTCCGTGCGCAAGACGCCGGTCGTGCTCGACGGCGTCGTCGTCGGCGCGGCGGCGGTCGTGGCCGAGGAGTTGGCGCCGGGTGCCCGCGAGTGGTGGGTGGCCGGGCACGAGTCGGCTGAGCCCGCGCACGCGATCGCGCTCGGGCACCTCAACCTCAAGCCGCTGCTGCAGTTCGAGATGCGGCTCGGCGAGGGGTCCGGTGCCGTGGCGGCGCTGCCGTTGCTGATCTCGGCGGTGAAGGTGCTCGCGGAGATGGCGACGTTCGAGAGCGCCGGCATCACGAACAAGGAATGAAGCTCCGCCCTTGAAACTGGCGTTCTCCTGGCTGACAGTCCTGCCGTTGCGCGTCGACGACGTCGACGAGCGAGCGGCAGGACGGGCCATTGCCTGGACGCCCGTCGTCGGCGTCGTCATCGGCGCGTTCGTCGTCGGCGTGCTCAAGCTGCTGGCGATATCCGATATATCGGCGCTCGTGGCCGGGTTCTTGGCCGTCGGCGTCGTCGCGCTGTCGACACGCGGTATGCACCTCGACGGGCTTGCCGACGTGGCCGACGGACTCGGTTGCTACGGGCCGCCGGAGCGTGCGCTCAAGGTCATGAAGGACGGCGGCGCGGGACCGTTCGGTGTCGTCTCGCTGATCGTGGTGCTGGGCGCCCAGGCCGCCGCACTCCCCCACGCCCACTGGGGTGTCGTCCTGCTCGCGTTCGCGACGAGCCGGGCGGCGTTCGGCATCTGTTGCATGCGTGGCGTACCTGCGGCACGGCCTGAGGGGCTCGGTGCGCTCGTTGCGGGCACGCAGCATCCGTTGATGGTCATCGGCACGTGGGTGGTGCTCGCCGCTGCGGCGATTCCGCTCGGGTGGCGCGCGGTCGTGGCCGTCGTCGTCGCGTTCGCGCTCGTGTGGCTGCTGGTGAAGCACACCGGAAAGCGTTTCGGCGGCATCACCGGTGATGTGCTCGGTGCTGCCGCCGAAATCGCGCTCCTGGCCGTGCTGGTGATCGCCTAACCCAGAGCCCTACGAGTGCAGCACCGTCATCCAGCCGTGGGTGTCGGCGACGTGGCCGTGCTGGAGGCCGGTCAGGCGCTCGCGCAGCTGCTTCGTCACCGAGCCGGTGCCGCCGTCGGCGATGTCGAACTCGCCACCGGCGTGCTTGACGTGGCCGACCGGCGTGATGACCGCGGCCGTGCCACAGGCGAAGACCTCGGTGAGCTCACCGGAGGCGTTGGCCTTCTCCCACTCGTCGGTCGAGATGCGGCGCTCCTCGACGGTCAGGCCGAGTTCGGAGGCCAGTTCCAGCAGCGAGCTCCGGGTGATGCCGGGCAGCAGCGTGCCGGTCAGCTCCGGCGTGATCACCTTGTCCCCGAAGACGAAGAACAGGTTCATGCCGCCCATCTCCTCGACCCAGCGGCGTTCCACCGCGTCGAGCCAGACGACCTGGTCGCAGCCCTTCTCGGCGGCCTGAGCCTGCGCCACGAGGGACGCGGCGTAGTTGCCGGCGAACTTGGCCGCGCCGGTGCCACCGGGAGCCGCGCGGACGTACTCGGTCGAGAGCCACACGCTCACCGGCCGGACGCCGCTCGCGAAGTAGGAGCCGGCCGGGGAGGCGATCAGCACGTAGAGGTACTCGGTCGCGGGTCGCACGCCGAGGCCCTTCTCCGTGGAGATCATGAACGGCCGCAGGTAGAGGGACTCCTCCTCGGCCGAGGGCACCCAGCGGTCGTCGACCGCGAGGATCTGCCGCACGGACTCCAGGAAGAGCTCGTCGGGAAGTTCGGGCATCGCCATGCGGCGGGCCGAGGCGCGGAAGCGCTCGGCGTTGGCCGCGGGGCGGAAGGACGCGATCGAACCGTCGGGCTGCCGGTAGGCCTTGAGCCCTTCGAAGATCGCCTGGCCGTAGTGCAGCACCATTGCCGCGGGGTCCAGTGCGAGGGTGGAGTACGGGCCGACCTCAGCGTCGTGCCAGCCCTGCTCGCGGTTCCAGCGGATCGTCACCATGTGGTCGGTGAAGTGCTGCCCGAAGCCCGGCTTGGCAAGTACCTCCGCTACGCGCTCCGGGGTCGCCGGGTGCGGGTGGGGAGTCCGGGTGAAAGGCAACTCGCTCGTCATGTGAGCACGGTAACCCGCAGGTGGGGATACGGAAAATCGTCTTCCCAAAACTCGGACGTCCTACTAAGTGAAGCTCGATAGAGTCCCCGGCCATGACCGAGCCGGAAAGATCTTCGAAGGGTGCGGACGTCCGCACGGTGTTGCAGGCCGCGCTGCTCGTTCTGGGCACCGGCATGACGTTGCTCGACGGGTGGGTGATCGAGGGCTCCGGGGGCGTCGTCGTCGCGGTGTTCCTCGTCATCGTCTTCCTGACCGTCTACCGCAGCATCACCAAGAACGGCCCTCTCAACAACGGCCGCGTCATCGGGCTTGCGGTGTGTGTTGGCGTGACGCTGCTCGTTTTCCTCTCAGTGACGCTGTCAGGCCAATGAGCCCGGTGCCGATGCCCAGTCCCGCGATGGAGATCAGCATCGCGGGCACCGGCATGCTCATCGCGAGCAGCACCGAGAGCCCAAGTCCGAGACAAGCCGTGCGCATGGGCCACGTGCGGTCGTTCTGCAGCAGGACTCGAGCCGACGCGTTCGTGAAGGCGTAGTAGAACAACGTCCCGCACGCCGCCACGCCCAGCGCCGTCCCCAACGGCATGAGCACCACGGCGAGTGCGGAAGCGACGACCACGACGAGCGTCAGCGCGCCGGGCTTGAGGCGGGTCGGCAGGTCGCCGTCCTCGGCCAGACCGGTCAGCGTGCGGTGCGCGGACGTGAGGACGAAGTGCAGCGCGGCCACACCTGCCACCGCCGCGGCGATCTGCACGAGCGGCACCAGCGCGGCCGAGTCTGCGGCGACGAGCGCGTCGCGCAACGGAGCCGGTGACAACGCGAGGCGCGCGCTGCCGAGCTGACGGAGCACACCGGCGCCCACGGCCAGATAGACCACGAACGACAGTCCGATCAGGACCGGAATCGCGATCTTCAGCACGGACACCGGGTGCGGTCGCTCACCGCGGTGCGGCGCGGTGATGCGCTCGAAGCCGGCGAAGGCCATGAACATCAGGCCGGCGACGCCGACGAGTTCGTTGGGGGTGCCGGTCTCCCCCACCGACGGCACGGGCGCGATCGAGAAGCTCGCCGCGACGACCAGCGCCAGCACGCCGAGGACGACCACGGACACCAGCACGCTGACGCCCGCGGTGAAGCGGAAGCCGACCGCGCCGAGCAACGCCGTCGCGACGACCAGGGCGAGCGCGCCGATCATCGGCTGGTCCGGCACCACGTACGCGCCGAACATCGACGCCACCGCGGCCGCCATGGCGCACCGGCCCAGAAGGTGTGCACTCGCTGTCATCCGTGCGGGCCACACGCCGAGCTGCGCGCGCACGTATCCGTAACCGCCGCCGACGTCCGGGTAGGCACGGGACTGGTCGGCGGTCGAGAAGGCCGAGCAGAGGGCGGCGAGCGCGGAGACGGCCAGCGCCGGGAGCACCCACCAGCCCGCAAGTCCTGCGGCTGGGGCGAATCCGGCGAAGACCCCCGCTCCGAGCACCGCGGGAAGACCGAGCGCGACCGTCGTGACGATCTCGCGAGGCGTGTGGGTCACGGGGTACACGTTCTCAGATGCGGCATCCGGCCGTAACCACCCGGTCGACTGATGCGTGAAACGGGCGAATCGCCACTGTGCGCAACTGTCAACGTCACGGATTGCGGCGATCGTGGCGGGGCTGGGCATTAGTGGGACAGTCCGACCTTTAGCATGAGTCACGATTCCGAGCCCCGCCCGCAACAACCCTGGAGCAGCACGTGACAGCCCCGAAGCTGGCCCTCACCGAGGGTGACCTGAGCACCACCGCCGCGGACGCAGTCGTCGTGGGCACCCTGCAGGGTGCGGACGGTCTGGAGCTCGCCCCCGGTGCCGAAGCTGTCGCCGCCGCGTTCGACGGCGCGCTGCTCGACGTGCTCGGCACCCTGCGCGCGTCCGGCAAGGCCGACGAGCTGGTGAAGGTGCCGACGTTCGGCAAGATCGCCGCCCCGCTCGTGCTGGCCGTCGGCCTCGGCAAGACCGCCGGTGAAGAGCAGGTGCGCCGCGCGTCCGGTGTCGCCGCCCGCGCACTGGGTGGCAAGAAGCGCGCGATCAACACGCTCGCAGCCCTGCACGTCGGCGCGGCGGCCGAGGGCACGCTGCTCGGCGCCTACTCGTTCACCGAGTACAAGTCCGACAAGGGCGAGGGCCCGGTCGTGAAGGTCGACCTGCACGCCGCCGGTTCCAAGGAGAACAAGGCCGCGCTGAAGGCCGCCGTCGCGATCGCCGAGTCCGTCGCCATCGCGCGTGACTTCATCAACACGCCGCCGAACGACCTCTACCCCGCCTCGTTCGCCGCCCGCGCGGAGAAGCTCGCCACCGCGGCCGGTCTCGACGTCGAGATCCTCGACGAGAAGGCGCTGAAGAAGCAGGGCTTCGGCGGCATCCTGGGTGTCGGCGTCGGTTCGACGCGCCAGCCGCGCCTCGTGCGCATCTCGTACAAGGGCGCGAAGGCCGTCAAGAAGGTCGCGCTCGTCGGCAAGGGCATCACGTTCGACACCGGCGGCATCTCGATCAAGCCGGCCGCGGGCATGGACGAGATGACCTCGGACATGTCGGGTGCCGCCGCGATCGTCGCCACGATGGTGCTCGCCGCGAAGCTCAAGTACCCGCTGGAGATCATCGCGTCGATCCCGATGGCGGAGAACATGCCGTCCGGTGACGCGTACCGCCCCGGCGACGTGCTGACCATGTACGGCGGCAAGACCGTCGAGGTGCTCAACACCGACGCCGAGGGCCGCCTGATCCTGTCCGACGCCATCGTGCGCGCGTGCGAGGACAACCCCGACTACCTGATCGAGACCGCGACGCTGACCGGGGCGCAGGTCGTCGCCCTCGGCAAGCGCACCTCGGGCGTCATGGGCTCCGACGAGTTCCGCGACCGCGTGGCCGCCATCGGCACCGCCGTCGGCGAGTCGGCGTGGGCGATGCCACTGCCCGAGGAGCTGCGCGCGGACCTCGACTCGCGTCTCGCGGACCTCGCGAACGTGACCGGGCACCGCTGGGGCGGCATGCTCGCCGCCGGGCTGTTCCTGCGCGAGTTCGTGGCCGAGGGCGTGCAGTGGGCGCACATCGACATCGCGGGCCCGGCATTCCACACCGGCGGCCCGTACGGATACACCTCGAAGGGCGGCACCGGCGTTCCGGTGCGGACCATCGCGGCTGTTCTGGCGGACATCGCCGCCAACGGCTGAGCAATTCTTTCCACGCAACGGGCGGAGCTCCTTCGGGGGCTCCGCCCGTTGCGTTGCAGCCGATATATCAGTTGCTTCGGCGCCACTGACCAGCACCTTTGCAACAAGTCTTTTGACTTCGTCCGCAAACGTGTCGTTGCAAGGGCACTCGAGCAGGGGCGTCGGCGGGCGGGCGAAATGGCACCGCGCGGCTATCGCGATGGCGGCTTGCTATTTCGGCGAGAAGCGCGAAGAAGGGCTTGCGGGCATTTGCTCGTCAGGCGCGGTCGTGGAGCGTGACGTGGTAGCCGTCGGGGTCGGCGAAGGTGAACGTGCGGCCGAAGGGGCCGTCGATCGGCGCGGAGACGATGGGGTGGCCGTCGGCGGCGAGGGCGTCGTGGACGGCCTGGACGTCGGTGGCGTGGAACCAGATCGCGGCGCCGATGCCGGGCTGGGCGACGGAGGCGAGATCGGTGCCGGGAACGACGTCGCGGAGTGCGAACGCGATCGGCTTCGTCTCGAAGACGACGGCGTGCGGAGGTCCGGTCGGCGAGCGGACGAGGCCGAGGTACTGCTCGTAGAACGCCCGCGAGGCGTCGAGGTCGCGCGCTTGCAGCGAGATGAAGTCGGGGCCCGTGGCGGCCATGATGACGCTCCTTCTGTCGTGTCAGTATCCTGACACGCACCACGCTATGTCAGAATACTGACATGAGTCAAGACGGTGCCGGCGTCGACCTGGAGACGTCACTGGGCTACCTGCTGAAAGAGGCGTCGAGCGTGCTCCGCGCCGCCATGGAGGAGGTGCTGCGGCCGCTCGGGATGAGCGTGACGCACTACTCCTGCCTCGAACTGCTGGCGCAGCGGCCGGGTCTGTCGAACTCCGAGCTCGCGCGGGGCGCGTTCGTCACTCGGCAGTCGATGAGCGTGCTGCTCCAGACCCTGGAACGGGACGGCTACGTGACCAGGCCCGCGGCGGCACCCGTCGGGAAGGTTCTTCCCACGCGGCTCACGCCTCGCGGGCGGCGGAGTCTCGAGGCCGCGTCCGCGGCGGTCCGGTCCGTCGAGGTCAGGATGCTGGGCGGGCTGACGGAGGCCGAGCAGGCGAACGCTTTCCGGATCCTGCGGGGGATGATCCATTCCCTGCGCGACGGCGGTGACGACGCGTAGGGCTGTGCCGTGGGGCCCGGCGGGAGGAGTATTTCCACATGGGGACGCATCAGTACGAGGCCGACGTCGTCTGGACCGGGAACACCGGGAGCGGCACTTCCGGGTACAAGTCCTACGAACGCGCGCACGAGGTCCGGGTCGAGGGCAAGGAGACGATCCTCGGGTCGTCCGATCCGTCGTTCCGGGGTGATCGCGGCCGGTACAACCCCGAGGAACTGCTCGTCGCGTCGCTCTCGCAGTGCCACATGCTCTGGTACCTGCACCTCGCGTCGGTCAACGGCGTCGTCGTGACCGGCTACCGCGACCACGCCACCGGTGTCATGGCCGAGCACTCGGACGGGTCCGGGCGGTTCACCGAGGTGGTGCTCAACCCCGTCGTGACGGTCGCCGATCCCGCGACCAAGGAGACGGCGCAGGCGTTGCACGAGAAAGCGCATTCGATGTGCTTCATCGCGGCGAGCGTCAATTTCCCCGTTCGGCACGAGCCGGTCGTGAGGATTTAGAGTTCGCCGGAAGCCTTTTTTCGCGCGGTGTAGTCGCGCATGCGCTTCGGGTAACCCACGATGCCCGCGTCGTAGATCGGCATGCCGAGTTTGCGTGCGAACGACCGCGCGGCGTCCGGCGACGGCACCCGGCGCCGGGTCCACTCGCCGTCGTGAGCGACCAGGACCACAGTGGTCTCGGTCACCGTGGTCTTCGGCTCCACATAGGCCTCGACGCCGTGGCGGCTCTTCGTCCACTGTTCGAGGTGGCTCGTGTCCTGGTTGGAAGCGGTCCGCAGCACACCTGCGCGCGGCTTCCTGCGAAAACGATCGAACAGCCCCATCGGGCACCTCCTGCGCTTCCCTCCACCATGGTGCCAGGTAAGGGTGTTATGAGTAGGTGAATGATCAGAGCCGGGCGTGGTGTCCTATGCCGGATCACCGCGCTCCGGCAACTAGTGACAAGATGGCCGCGTACCTCGCGCGCACCCGCGCGTAGTAAGTAATCCCGAGGAGATCCGAAGTGACTTCGCCGGAACTGGAGTCGGCCACCAACGCCGATCTCGTCATCCTCGGCGGTGGTTCAGGTGGCTACGCCTGCGCGTTCCGCGCGGCCGAGCTCGGCCTGTCCGTCGTCCTGGTCGAGAAGGACAAGCTGGGTGGCACCTGCCTGCATCGCGGTTGCATCCCGACCAAGGCGCTGCTGCACGCGGCCGAGGTGGCGGACAACGCCCGCGAAGGCGACCAGTTCGGTGTGAAGAGCTCGCTCGAGGGCATCGACATCGCCGGCGTCAACTCGTACAAGGACGGCGTGATCTCGCGGCTCTACAAGGGCCTGCAGGGACTCGCGAAGGCCAACAAGGTCACCCTCGTCGAGGGCGCGGGCACGTTCGTCGGCCCGAACACCGTCGAGGTGAACGGCCAGCGCTACGTCGGCAAGAACGTCGTTCTCGCCACCGGTTCGTACGCCCGCAGCCTGCCCGGTCTGGAGATCGGCGGCCGGGTCATCACCAGCGACCAGGCGCTCAACCTGGACTTCATCCCGGAGAAGGTCGTCGTCCTGGGCGGCGGCGTCATCGGCGTGGAGTTCGCGAGCGTGTGGCGTTCGTTCGGCGCCGACGTGACCATCGTCGAGGCCCTGCCCCGCCTGGTCCCGGCCGAGGACGAGTACGCGTCCAAGCAGCTGGAGCGCGCGTTCCGCAAGCGCGGCATCAAGTTCAAGACCGGTGTGAAGTTCACCGGCGCCACCCAGTCCGACTCGGGTGTGTCGATCACGCTGGAGAACGGCGACGTCCTCGACGCCGACCTGCTGCTCGTCGCGGTCGGCCGCGGCCCGAACAGCGCGGGTCACGGTTACGAGGAGGCCGGGATCACGATCGACCGCGGCTTCGTCATCACCGACGAGCACCTGCGCACGAACCTGCCGAACGTCTACGCCGTCGGTGACATCGTCCCCGGCCTGCAGCTCGCGCACCGCGGTTTCCAGCAGGGCATCTTCGTGGCCGAGGAGATCGCCGGCCAGAACCCGAAGGTGATCGACGAGGCGGGCATCCCGCGCGTCACCTACTGCAAGCCCGAGGTCGCCTCCGTCGGTCTCTCCGAGGCCGCGGCCAAGGAGAAGTACGGCTCGGCCGAGGTCTTCATCTACGACCTCGCGGGCAACGGCAAGAGCCAGATCCTCAAGACCGCTGGTGGCGTGAAGCTCGTCAAGGCCCCCGACGGCCCGGTCGTCGGCGTCACCATGGTCGGCGAACGCGTCGGCGAGCTCATCGGTGAAGCACAGCTGATCTACAGCTGGGAGGCTTACCCGGAGGACGTGGCTCCGTTGATCCACGCCCACCCGACCCAGACTGAAGCCCTCGGCGAGGCGTTCCTCGCCCTGGCCGGCAAGCCGCTGCACGTGCACGGCTGACCGTTCCCCACACAAAGTCAGCCACACGAGAGCACGAGGAGTCAGCGAACAATGGCCTTCTCCGTCCAGATGCCCGCACTCGGTGAGAGCGTCACCGAGGGCACGGTCACCCGGTGGTTGAAGCAGGAAGGCGACCGGGTGGAGGTGGACGAGCCGTTGCTCGAGGTCTCCACCGACAAGGTCGACACCGAGATCCCGTCCCCGGCGGCCGGCGTCCTGCAGAAGATCGTCGCGCAGGAGGACGACACCGTCGAGGTCGGTGGCGAGCTCGCGGTCATCGGTGACGGCGACGCCGCACCGGCTGCCGAGCCCGCTCCCGCGCAGGAGGCTCCGGCCCCCGCGAAGGAAGAGGCTCCTGCCGCTCCCGCCCCGGCACAGGAAGAGGCTCCGGCCCCGGCCGCGCCGTCCGGTGGTTCGGCCGAGGGCACCGACGTCACGATGCCCGCGCTCGGCGAGTCCGTCACCGAGGGCACCGTCACCCGCTGGCTCAAGCAGGTCGGCGACAGCGTCGAGGTCGACGAGCCGCTGCTCGAGGTCTCGACCGACAAGGTCGACACCGAGATCCCGTCGCCGGTCGCGGGCACGTTGCTCGAGATCAGCGCCGGTGAGGACGAGACCGTCGAGGTCGGCGGCAAGCTCGCCGTCATCGGTTCGGGCAGCCCCGCGCAGTCCGCTCCCGCCCCGGAGACCAAGCCCGAACCGAAGCAGGAAGCGCCCCAGCAGGCCGCTCCGGCTCCGGCCCCGCAGCAGGCTGCCCCGGCACCCGCTCCGGCTCCGGCCGCCCCGGCTCCGCAGGCCGCTCCGGCCGCCGCGCCCGCCGCGTCTTCTTCCGACGACGCGAACGGCTCGCCGTACGTCACTCCGCTCGTGCGCAAGCTCGCGTCGGAGAACGGCATCGACCTGGGCTCGCTCAAGGGCACCGGCGTCGGTGGCCGCATCCGCAAGCAGGACGTGCTCGCCGCCGTCGAGGCCAAGAAGGCCCCGGCTCCGGCACCGGCCGCCGCTGCTCCCGCCGCGTCCGCCCCCGCCGCTCGCACCGCCGCCCCGGCGTCGGTCGACAACTCGGGCAAGCGCGGCACCGTGCAGAAGCTCCCGCGCCTGCGTCAGATCGTCGCGCAGCGCACGCGTGAGTCGCTGCAGATGTCGGCCCAGCTCACCCAGGTGTTCGAGGTCGACGTGACCAAGATCGCCCGGCTGCGCAACCAGGCCAAGAAGGCGTTCGAGGCTCGTGAGGGCGCCAAGCTCACGTTCCTGCCGTTCTTCGCCAAGGCCGCCATCGAGGCCCTCAAGGCCCACCCGGTGCTCAACGCGTCGATCGACGAGGAGCGCAAGGAGGTCACCTACCACGGTGCCGAGCACCTCGGTCTGGCGATCGACACGGAGCGCGGCCTGCTCAACGCCGTGATCCACAACGCCGGTGACCTGAACCTGTCGGGCATCGCCCACAAGATCGGTGACCTGGCGGCGCGCGCCCGCTCGAACAAGCTCACGCCCGACGAGCTCGCCGGCGGCACGTTCTCGCTGACCAACCTCGGCAGCAACGGCGCGCTCTTCGACACCCCGATCATCCAGCAGCCGCAGGTCGGCATCCTGGGCGTCGGCGTCGTCAAGAAGCGCGCGGTCGTCATCACCGACGAGGACGGCGGCGACACCATCGCGATCCGCTCGATGATGTACCTCGCGCTCACCTACGACCACCGCCTGGTCGACGGTGCCGACGCGGGCCGCTTCCTCACGACGGTCAAGAACCGTCTCGAGGAAGGCGCGTTCGAGGCCGACCTCGGTCTCTGACCCGCGTTACCAGCACTGATATCCGATATATTGGATATCGACTGAATAGTGTGACCTGAAGGCCACTCCGGTTTGCCGGGGTGGCCTTCGGCACATCCTGGGTCCGGTATGCGAAGTACGGCTGTGCACGTGACGCGTCAGTGGGGAACGATCTAGGTATGCGCGTTGTCATCGCGGGATCGTCGGGATTGATCGGCACGAGCCTGGTGGCGTCCATGCGCGCCGCCGGGCACGAGGTGCTGCGGCTGGTGCGCCGCAAAGCCGCCGCGCCCGACGAACGCGGGTGGGACCCGTACGCCGGGCGCATCGACGACGGAACGTTCGACGGCGTTGACGCCGTCGTCAACCTGTGCGGTGCGGGCATCGGCGACAAGCGGTGGGACGACGCGCGCAAGCAGGTCCTGCACGACAGCCGGGTCGTTCCGGCCGAGGTGCTGTCGGCGGCGGTCGTCGAGCACGGCGTGCCGACGCTGGTGAGCTCGTCGGGTGCCCACTTCTACGGCGACACCGGATCGCGCCTCGCGGACGAGGACGCGCCGGGCGGCCACAGCTACATGTCGCGGCTGACCCAGGACTGGGAAGCGGCGACGTCCGTGGCGCAGGAAGGCGGCGTGCGTGTCGTACTAATGCGCACCGCTGTCGTCATCTCCCCGTCCGGTGGCGTGTTCGGCCGGTTGAGGCCGGTCTTCCAGTTCTTCCTGGGCGGCAAGCTCGGGTCCGGGGAGCAGTACTTCCCGTGGGTGTCGCTGGACGACGTCGTGTCGGCCTACCGGTTCGTCGTCGAGCACGACGACGTCCGCGGGCCGGTCAACGTCGCGGGTCCGACGCCGGTCACGAACGCCGAGTTCACCAAGGCGGTCGGCACCGCGCTGCACCGGCCGACGCCGTGGACCGTGCCGGCGTTCGCGCTCAAGACGCTGCTCGGCGGTGAGATGGCCGAGGAACTGCTGCTCAGCGGTCCTGGCCTGACGCCGAAGGTGCTGGAGAGCCGCGGCTTCCACTTCCTGCACCCGGCACTGCCGGCGGCGCTGAACGCGGCGGTCGCGTGACTCGAGTCGTCGCGGCCCTCCTGCTGATCTCGTGGATCCTCCTGGGACTCCCCGAGATGACCGGGCTCGACGTGTGGGTGCACAACGGGCTGCCGCGACCGGAGTGGTTGCAGACGACGGCGTTCGTGGTGGGCCTGGTGCTCGGGCCGACGATCGGGTGGGCGTTCGCGGCGGTGTTGTTCGTGCTCGCCTGGAAGCGGCGCGATCCGCGGTTGTGGAAGGCGTTGGCGTTGCACGCGCTGTGCTGCGCGACGCTGCTGACGAGGTTCCTGTTCGACCGCGTCCGTCCCATCGAGTACCACCTGCCCAGCTATCCCAGCGGACACACGGTGGCGATCGCGTCCACGGCGTTCACGCTGGTCGTGCTGCTGCGCAGGACCACCTGGAACGTGGCGCTGTGGGCGGTGCTCGCGGTGCTGGTGGGCGGGTTCGCCAGGATCGTGCTGGAGATGCACTGGGTCACCGACGTCATCGGCGCCGTGCTGGGTGTGACGGGCGTTGGACTCGTGGCAGCACTCGCTCTGGGGTTGGTAACGTCGGGTCGTGAACTCGTGCCGCACCTCGTCAGACCCCGTCGTCATCCGTGAGCTGGGGCTCATCGACTACATGACGGCGTGGGACCTCCAGAAGGAGATCGCGGAGGCACGCGCGGGCGGCACGGGCCCGGACACCCTTCTGCTGCTCGAACACCCGCCCGTCTACACCTGCGGCAGGCGGACCCTCGACGAGGAGCGCCCGCTCGGGGGCAGCACCCCGGTCATCGACGTCGACCGCGGCGGCAAGATCACCTGGCACGGCCCGGGCCAGCTGGTCGGTTACCCGATCATCAGGCTGTCCGAGCCGATGGACGTCGTGGACTACGTGCGGCGCGTCGAGCAGGGCCTGATCGACGTGTGCGATCAGCTCGGTGTGCACACCGGCCGGATCGAGGGCCGCAGCGGTGTCTGGCTGCCGGCCGACGACCGGGGTCCGGAGCGCAAGGTCGCCGCCATCGGCATCCGCGTGCAGCGCGGCGTGACCATGCACGGCTTCGAGATCAACTGCAACGCGAGCCTCGACGCGTTCGGCGACATCATCCCGTGCGGCATCAAGGACGCGGGCGTCGCTTCTCTCTCGCACGAACTGGGCCGCGACGTCACCGTCGCCGAGGTGCTGCCGCTCGCCCGTGACGCTGTGCTCGCGGCGCTCGACGGCACGCTCCCCCTGACGGACCGCACTTTGACCCGCACTGGCCCCGTCGCTCCGGGTATCACCTTCGCTAGCATTCCGTAGCCCTGCGGCGGGGAGTCGCGGGATCGCGGAGGAGGGTGCGTCGTGAGGTTGTCCCGACGCCAGGTGTTCAAGGCTGCCGGATTAACGGCGCTGGCAGGCGGAATCACGTCGAACGGATCGGTGGCGGCGGCCGCGCCCGTACGAACGTGGAGTGGCGAGATCCAGGTCGGCGACTGGGAGCAGTACTACCTCGGGCTTGACGACGGGGCCCACCAGAAGGCGCTCAGCGCATTGGACATCGCACATCGCGACGGTTTCCGCGCTGACGAGCAGTACCTGATGGTGCCGGTCGAGTCCGTACGACGAGCCGCGCTGGAGTTCGGTGACCACGCGGCCGCCGATGTGTTGCGTGACCGCTTCGGCCTCGACTCACCGTCGATGCTCGGACGCGGGCTCAAGCTCGTGCTCGGGCAGGACGGGCTGGAGAAGCGCTACCTCGACGAACCCGCGTTGCAGCTGCGATATATCGGATATCGGCGGCGGTTCGCGAACTACGTGATGCCGATGCCACCAGCGGTGCGCAAAGCGCTCGCCTGATATCCGATATCCGATATCCACCAGCCGATATCCAGAATCCGGTATATCAGCGGCCCCGATATATCAGGGCTGCGATATATCAGAGTTGGGGCGCCACGTCCGACGCGATGTCGGTGATGTGGTCGAGGTCGGCGAGGTCCAGCGTCTGCAGGTACACGCGCTGCACACCGGTCGCGTCCCGCCACGCGCCGATGCGGTCGACCACCTCGGCCGGGGTGCCGGCCAGGCCGTTCGCCTTGAGCTCGTCGACCTCGCGGCCGATCGCGGCGGCACGGCGGGCGACGTCGGCGTCGGTCCGGCCGACGCACGCGACGAGGGCGACCGAGCGGATGATCTCCTTCGGGTCGCGGCCGGTCTCCTCACAGGCGGTGTCGACGCGGGCGAACTGCTCGACCGCGGCGTCGATGCCGACGAACGGCAGGTTGAACTCGGTGGCGTAGGACGCGGCCAGGGCGGGCGTGCGCTTGGCACCCATGCCGCCGATCAGCAACGGGACGCGCTCTTGCGCGGGCTTCGGCAGCGCCGGCGAGTCGGTCAGCGTGTAGTGCTTGCCCTCGAACGAGAAGGTGCCGCCGAGCGGGGTCTCCCACAGGCCGGTGATGATCGCGACCTGCTCCTCGTAGCGCTCGAAGCGCTCCCCCAGCGACGGGAACGGAAGCCCGTACGCGGTGTGCTCGGCCTCGTACCAGCCCGCGCCGATGCCGAACTCCACGCGGCCACCGGACATCTGGTCGACCTGGGCGACGCTGATGGCGAGCGGTCCCGGGTGGCGGAACGTCGCGGCGGTCATCAGCGTGCCCAGGCGGATCGTCGACGTGTCGCGGGCCAGACCGGCGAAGGTGATCCACGGGTCGGTCGGGCCGGGAAGGCCGTCGGCCGAGCCCATCCTGAGGTAGTGGTCGGAGCGGAAGAAGGCGCCGTAGCCTGCGTCCTCGGCCGTCCTGGCCACCCGGAGCAGGTCGTCGTAGCTCGCGCCCTGCTGGGGTTCGGTGAAGATTCGGAGTTCCACGAACGCGAATCTAGTCTGCGGAAAAGCGCGGTGCAGGCACAGCCGCCCCGTCCGCGGTGAACACTCCGCGTGCCACCAGGTGCGGATGCGCGGCCGCCTCCTCCAGGGTCAGCACCGGCGTCACGCAGGCATCAGAAGAAGCGAACACCTCCGACCACTCATCACGGGTCCTGGTCAGGAACGCCTCGGCGAACGTCTTGCGCAGCAACGGCCAGGAGTCGCGGTCCAGCTGTTCGGGCAGGTCGGCGGCGTGCAGTCCCAGACCGGCCAGCAGCAGCGCGTAGAACTGCGGCTCCAGCGACCCCACCGCGACGGAACGGCCGTCCGCGCACTCGTAGATCGAGTAGAACGGGCATCCGCCGTCGAGCAGGTTCGAGTCCGGCGAGTCCTCCCACACCGACTGCGCCTTCATCGACCAGATCATCTGCGCCAGCGACGCCACCCCGTCGACGATCGCCGCGTCGACGACCTGACCGAGGCCGGTGCGCTGCCGTTCCCACAACGCCGCCAGCACGCCCAGCACCAGGTACAGCGAGCCGCCACCGAAGTCACCGACCAGGTTCAGAGGTGGCTTGCCGATGGCGTGCAGCACTCCGGTGACCGACAGGTAGTTGATGTCGTGGCCGGCGCGCTGGGCCAGCGGACCGTCCTGACCCCACCCGGTCATCCGCGCGTAGATCAGGCCGGGGTTGACCGCCAGGCAGTCGGAGGGCCCGAGTCCGAGCCGTTCCAGCACACCGGGGCGGAACCCCTCGATCACCACGTCGGCCGCCGAGATCAGCGACAGCACGGAGGCGCGGCCGTCCGCGGACTTCAGGTCCGCCGACACCGAACGCCTGCCGCGCAACAGGAAGTCGCGGGAGGCGTCCGGCACGACGGACAGGCCGCCGGACGGACGCTCGACGCGCACGACGTCCGCGCCGAGGTCCGCCAGCAGCATCGCGCCGTGCGGGCCGGGACCGATGCCGCCGAACTCGACGACCTTCAGCCCGTCGAGCGGTCCCATCAGGACTCAGAGGCCACGAACGACAGGCGCGGGTTGAAGATCGCGCCCGTGGACTCGGCCAGGCCGCGCATCGCCTTGGCGTGGTTGCCGAAGTCCGGGTGGGCCAGTGCCGCGCGCAGGGCGTCGGCGCTCTCCCACAACGCGATGTTGATGTACGACGCCGGGTCGTCCAGCTGGCGCGACAGCGTGTACTGGATCAGGCCCGGCTGCTCGCGCAGGAAGGCGGCCGTCTCGTCGAAGGCCTTCTCGAACTCCTCCGGGTCACCGGTGAGCGTGAAGCGGTTGAGGAAGGTGATCATGAGGTGGCTCCTCCAGAAACGGTGTCAGGCTAGGCAGAACCATGCCCACCGCGTCTTGAGACGTGCTCAAGGAACGCCCGCCAAGCTCGACCGCATGCGCATCATCGATCTGTCTTCCCACATTGACGCATCCGCGTACGAAGCGGACCCGGTGACGCACGAGGTGCTCACGGCCGCCCAGGGTGCCGAACACATGGCCGAGCAGCTCAAGGCGCGGCTCGGCATCGAGTTCGACGTCTCCGTGCTGCGGGACTCCGAGTTCCTCACGCTGGACCGGATCAGCCTGACCTCCCACACCGGCACGCACGTGGACGCGCCGAGCCACTACGGCTCGAAGACCACGTACGGCAACGGAATCCCGCGCCACATCGACGAGATGCCGCTGGAGTGGTTCCACAACCCCGGCGTGAAGCTCGACGTCCGCGGCCACGGCACCGGCGTCATCGGCGTCGACGTGCTGGAGAAGGAGTTCGCCCGCATCGGCTACACGCCGAAGCCGATGGACATCGTCATCCTCGACACCGGCGCCGCCGAGCACGCGGGCACCCAGACCTACTTCACCGACTACACCGGGCTCGACGGCCCCGCCACGAACTTCCTGCTGGACCTGGGAGTCAAGGTGATCGCCACCGACGCGTTCAGCCTCGACGCGCCGTTCCCGGACATCGTCAAGCGCTACCTGCAGACCAAGGACGAGAGCGTGCTGTGGCCCGCGCACTTCGCCGGCCGCGACCGCGAGTACTGCCAGATCGAGCGTCTCGCGAACCTGGAGGCGTTGCCGGACTTCGGGTTCACCGTCGTCGCGTTCCCCGTCAAGATCAAGGGCGCCGGCGCGGGCTGGACGAGGGCCGTCGCGCTGCTCGACGACTGAAACCGGACAACTAGTGGTGTGGCTCGGAACGTTGCCGGGGGAATTCGCGGTCAGACGGGTGCATCGTGGTGTCGCCCCCACGTCCTCGTACTGGTTGTACGGGGGCGTGGGGGCGGCGCCGCGAGGTGCCCTGCTGAGCGTGGATCACCTCGCCAACGTTCCGAGACGCGCCACTAGCTCTCAAGTGAGAGCTGAATCACCGTACCTACCTTGGTGGGTATGGATAACAGTGAATGGCCACCAGAGAACGAAGACCACATCGTCCGCGGAATCGACTAGCCACCGCCAAAGGGCCGCCCTCACCCAGGATCTGATTCTGGAGAGGGTGGCCCTTTTATATTTCGGTCACACCAGACGAGCGCGAGCCGTGTCCACGGTGTCCGCGGCGTCGAGCAACGGCAACACCTGAGAGGCACCGGACCGCACGGCCTTCGTCCGCCGCGCGAACGACGTCAAGGTCTGGCCGGGACCGGCTTCCACCAGCAGAACGTCGTACATCGCCACGAGTTCGTTCAACGCCGGTCCGAAGTAGACGGCGTCGGTCAGCTGGCGGGTCCAGAACCGCGCGGACAACGCGTCCTCAGGAGTCATCAGCTTGCCCGTGTACCCGGAGTACAACGGCATCTGCGGCGCACGGGGCGAAGCGCTCCACGAAGCCAGGGCCTCGTCCACGGCGGGCTGCATCGCCGGGCTGTGGAACGGCGTCGACGCCGGCACGGTCACGACGATGTACTCGTCCGCCTCCAGCCGCGCCCGCACACGGGCCAGCGGCTCGTCGGACCCGGCCAGCATCGTCTGCCGGGCCGAGTTCACGGCCGCGATCGCCACGTCGCCTTCCAGGTACGGCAACAGGTCCGCTTCCGAGGCGGCGACGGCCAGCATGCCGCCGGAGGGAATCGGCACGGCGGACAACACCCGGTCCCGCACCAGGGACACGGCCTCTTCCAAGGTGAACACCCCGGCCAGCGTCGCCGCGACGACCTCGCCCGCGGAGTGCCCGATCAACGCGACGGGCTTGACGCCCCACGACAGAACGGTGCGCCCCAGCGCGTAGTCGACGGCGAACAGCAACGGCTGCGCCCGCGACACGTGATCGACGTCCGCCCCGGAAAGCCAGTCCTCGCAAGCAAGAGAGCCGACCTCGCCGAACAGCTCGAACACCTCGTCGATCACCGAGGTGAACACGGCATCCGTGCCGTACAGGGACGCCGCCATCCGCGGGTACTGCGATCCCTGGCCCGGAAACATCAGTGCTACGTCCACAACACGCCTCCAGAAACGGCTCAAGGCCGTGAAGGGGACACCTTCACGGCCTTGAGGCACATGACATCTACCTGTACTCGCGAACCACCATGGCGGAGTTGAAGCCGCCCTTGCCGCGACCGAGCACCAGCGCGGCCTTGATCTTGCCGTGCCGCGCCTCGTTCATGACGAGGTCGATCTCGTACTCGGGCACCAGGTTCTCGACGTTGATGGTCGGCGGGATCGCGCTCCAGTAGATGGAGAGGATCGCCGACGCCACGTCGAGCGAGCCACCACCGGCGAACAGACGCCCGGTCATGGTCTTCGGCGCCGTCACCGGCACGCCGTACGGCCCGAAGATGCCCTTGATCGCCTCGGCCTCGGCCTTGTCGAGCTCGGGAATGCCCGCCGCGTCGGCGAACACCACGTCGATCTCCGAGGCGTCCATGCCGGCGTCGCGCAGCGCCAGCTCGGCCGCCCGCTTCAGACCCGGCTCCCGCGACGGCATCTTCGAGTCGAACGTCGAGGCGTACCCGACGATCTCACCGTAGATGCGCGTCCCCGGCCGGCCGGCCGCCGACTCCGGCGTCTCGACCACCATGATCGCGCCACCCTCGCCCGCGACGTACCCGGAGGCGTCGCGGTCGAACGGCAGGTAGGCGCGCTTCGGGTTGTTGTTGCGCGACAGGCAACCCGAGGCCTGGTGGGCCACCCACGCCCACGGGCACAGCGAGGAGTCCATGCCGCCTGTCAGGGCGAGCTGGACACCCTTGCGCAGCTGGCGCCGGGCGTGACCGATGGAGTCGATGCCACCGGCCTGCTCGGACACCACCACCGCGCCGGGACCGCGCGTGCCGTGCCGGATGGAGATCTGGCCCGTGTTGACCGCGTAGAACCACGCGAACGACTGGTACGCCGAGACGTACTCCGGACCCTGGTGCCACAGCTTCTGCAGTTCGCGCTGACCGAACTCGTACCCGCCGGCCGTCGCCGCGGTGATGACCGCGATGTCGGTGTCGGGGATGTCGTTCGGCTGCACACCCGCACCACGCAACGCCCAGTCCGTGCCGACCAGTGTCAGCCGCGTCATGTGGTCCGTCTGCGGCAGCAGGCGACCCTGCAGGTGCCGCCCTGCCTCGAAGCCAGGCACCTCACCGGCGATCTTCGCCCAGTAGTTCGCGCTGTCGAACCGGGTGATCGGCCTGATCGCCGCCTCCCCGTGCAGGGTCGCCCGCCAGTACGCGGTCGGCCCCAAACCGTTCGGAGACGCGATGCCGATTCCCGTCACCACTGCCCGAGTCACCGGCCTGCCCCTTCCACCTTTTTGAGCACCATGGCGCTCTGGAATCCACCGAAACCACTGCCCACGGTCAGGAGGGTGTCGACCTTCTTCTCGCGCGCCACCAGTGGCGTGTAGTCGAGGTCGCACTCGGGGTCCTGCTCGTGGAGGTTCGCCGTCGGCGGGATGAGGTCCTGCTCGAACGCCAGCAGCGAGCCGACGATCTCGAGCGAACCGATCGCGCCCAGCGAGTGCCCGATCATCGACTTGAAGCCGGAGACCGGGGTCTTGTACGCGTGCGCACCCAACGAACGCTTGAAAGCGGCCGTCTCGTGCAGGTCGTTCTGCTTGGTGCCCGACCCGTGCGCGTTGATGTAACCGACGTCCGTGGCATCCGCACGCGCCTGCTTCAGCGCGATGTTGATGGCGTCGGACATCTCGATGCCCTCGGGGTGCAGGCCCGTCATGTGGTAGGCGTTGCACCGCGAGGCGAAGCCGGCGACCTCACCGTAGATGTGGGCACCGCGAGCGCGGGCGTGCTCCAGTTCCTCGAGCACGATGATCGCGCAACCCTCGCCCAGCACCAGGCCGTCGCGGGTCTTGTCGAACGGCCGGCACGCCGTTGTGGGGTCGTCGTTGCGGGTGCTGGACGCACGGATCACGTCGAAGCAGACCACGGTGATCGGGGAGAGCGGAGCCTCGGTGCCGCCGGTGACGACGACGTCCGCGGAGCCCTCCAGGATCAGGTCGGCCGCGTAACCGACCGAGTCGAGACCCGAGGTGCAGCCCGTGGAGACCACGGAGACCGGACCCTCGGCGCCCACTGTCCACGCCAGCTCCGTCGCCATCGAGGACGGCGTGAAGTAGTCGTAGAGGTGCGGGACGGCGTAGGACTGGTCGACCTCCCAGTACTTGCCCCGGTCGGAGCCGACGATGAACTCGCGCTCCAGCGAGGTCGTGCAGCCGACCGCGGTGCCGAGCGAGACACCGATGCGGCCGGGGTCGAGCTGGTCGAACTCGATGCCGGAGTCGGACATCGCCTCACGACCCGCGACGACCGCGAACTGCGCGGCCCGGTCGAGACGGCGGATCTCCTGCGGCGTCAAGCCTTCGCGCACTGGATCGAAATCTGCTTCCCCCGCCATGCGGGAGCGGTACGGAGACGCGTCGAAGTGCGTGATGTTGCGAGTCGCCGTACGCCCTTCGGACAGCAGTTGCCAATACGCCTTCGTTCCGATGCCACCAGGTGCGACCACGCCCACCCCGGTGATGACGGCGCGACGACTCATCGGACACCTCCAATCGCCTTCTGTGCGGACACGGTCTGCTCCAATCTCGGACAGGGCACGGGAGCGATACCTGTTTCTGCCGAATGAACCGATGATGAAACGCCCCGATCGAGGCCACCTCGAACGACGGCGTAGGACCCCTGTACGAGTCCGGCCCCCGCGTCGGTCGCGAACAGCTGTTTCGCTGCCGAGCCGCCGTCGTCGTCACATCCGAAACCAAGGGGCACACCGGTTTCCGCGACCGCCGCGACGATCTCGCCGATCTGGTCCGGCCACAGCTTGCCCGCTGTGTCGTGCAGCAACACGGTTTCCGCCCCAGCCTCCGCGGCGGTCAGCACGACCTCCAAAGCGTTCTCGGGGTCGATCAGCCAGCCGTCGAAGAAGTCCCGCGCCTCGACGATCACTCGTCGTTCGGCGCGCACGAGTTGACGCACGGCCTCTCGAACCACCGAAAAGCCGTGCCCTTGGACAACTATCGCCACCGCGGGGGTTTCCGCGGCGATGAGTGCGGCCAGATCCTCCGCACCGCCGGAGGCGATGAGGGTGGCGGCCCGCAACCGGAGTTCGATCGCCGCCCGGTGGTAGAACGACCGGGCGGGTCTGCCTCCGTCGACGAACGTGACTCCGAGCGCGTCGAGGCGCCGCGCCGCGACCAGTCTGTCCGAAATGGACAGGCTGGTGCGGCGCAGCGAGATGTCGTAGAGCTTCATCAGAACCCCGACAGCAGTACTCGGGAGGCCTCGATCTCGTAGGCACAGGGCGCCACGTCCGAAGAGGGACAACCCTTGCGCTCGTGCTCGACCGCGGCTTTCTCCAGGTACATGGAGACCACGTAAAGTCCGTTGCGGCTTGCAGCGCGTGCTGCGGCGGTCAGTAGTTCCGCGCCACCCAACCCCATCGCGTCACCTCACCCGTTCTCGGCGAATTCCTTGGCGTGCCGGAGCGTCGTGAGGCTGTTGGTGCCCAGTGCGTGACGGATGAGCTCGCGAGCGCGCTCGATCGTCCCGTCGGCTCCCAGGATCTCGGGGATGACCTCGGGCCGGATGACGACGGTGTGGTGCGACGTCGCCTCGATGCCGGCCTCGATGCCGTCGCCGATGTCCCTGAACGTCCACCGGCCGACGTGCGCCGCCATGATCGGCGGTGTGTGCGTCTGCTTGTAGACGATGCCGTCGTACGGGGTGCAGACCCGCACCGAGTGCGTGGTGTGGATCGACCCGTCCGGGCTGCGCGTGTCCATCTCCATGGACTGCACGCCGGTGACGGCTTCCTTGAGGTCCAGCTTCGCCACGTGCGGCAGACGCTCCGGCCACAGGTCCGAGCGGTACAGGAACTCGTAGACGTCCTTGCGGCTCGCGTGGATCGTGATGCTGTCCGAGAACGACAGCACCAGCTTGTCGTAGTCGTCGCCGTACTCGGCCGCCCGCTTGAGGGCGGCGAGCTCGGCGTCGCTGTTGTTGTTGACGGCGTTCAGGATGAGGTCGACCGCCTCGGGCTGCGCCGCGGTGAAGTGGTGGAGCAGATCGACCCTGGTCGCCGAATCGGCGATCGGGACGATCCGCCACTCCCCACCCATCGTCTTCACCGGTGCCGCCGAACGCTCCTGCTCGAACTTGATGTGCAGGTTCGCCGGGTCGAGCTCGCGCCGGGACGTCCACGTGCGCACGTCACCGTTGGCGAACGCGTGCAACCGCAACCGCTCCGTCGAGCCATCCCGTTCGAACACCTCGGCCTGGACCGTGGGTCCGAAGATGTACGGCCAGGTCGTCACGTCCGCGACCAGGTCGTACACCACCTTGGCGGGAGCCCCGATCATGACCGTGTGCGTGGTGGTGTGCGTCATGTCCGTCTCCGTATCCCGAGTCGCCGGCGTCAGGCCGCGATCTGTCCGTTGACCTTGTCCAGCAACTGACGCGGCGTCTCGATGTACGCCAGCTCGTCGTCGGCGATGGCGGCACCGTGCTTGCGCTTGATCAGCGCGACCGTCTCCAGCAGGGCGAGGGAGTCGAAGCCCAGCTCGAGGAACGGGATGTCGAGAATGTCCTGGCCCGGCTTGAACGAGTCGTCGTCGCCCGCGGCCTCGTTGAGGATCTCTTTGAGTCCCTCGATGGTCAGTGCGCTCACGGCTAGCTTCCTTTCCTCCAGCGGGCGGTTTCCGCGCGCCCACGACTGAGGTTGTCACCGCACGCCTGTAAGCCAGTGGAGAGATTCTCGAAGAAACCGTTGCACGACAAGCAAAAACGGCCCGCGCCACAGTGTGGCGCGGGCCGCTGGAGCTTTGATCTAGGCCAGAAGGCGTTGCAGCTGACGGGTTTCGGCGCTGTCGAGGCGCGGGTCGGACGTCAGGATCGCGTGCTGCAAGGTCTGCAGGCGCGACGACGGTTCGACGCCGAGCTCCTCGATCAGGGTGTTGCGCAGGCCCTTGAACGCGTCGAGCGCCTGCCACTGCCGGCCGGCGCGGAACAGCGAGATCATGTACTGCGCGCACAGGTTCTCGTTCATCGGGTTCTGCACGGTCAGCACCGAGAGCTCGGACAGCAGCGCCTTGTGCTTGCCCATCCGCAGCTCGGCGTCGATGCGCGCTTCGAGCACGCCCAGCCGGGCCTCTTCCAGGCGCACGATCTCGATGCCGAGCGGCATGCCCGGTCGCACGTCCACGACGGCGGCGCCGCGCCACATCTCGAGCGCCTGCCGCAGCAGCCGGGAGGCCGAGACGTAGTCCTCGACGTCGTAGGCCTGCTGGCCCGCGCGGGAGAGACGTTCGAACTCGTGCACGTCGACGGCCTCCGGCGGCACGTCGAGCAGGTAGCCGCCGTACCGGGTGACCAGCACTTCCTTCGCCGCACCCTCGTCGGACGCCGACAGCGCGTCGCCGATGAGCTTGCGCAGCTGCAGGATGTAGGTCTGCAGGGTGGTGCGGGCGCTGCGCGGCGGACGGTCGCCCCACAGTTCCTCGATCAGCGTGGGAACGGACACGACCTGCCCGGAGTGCAACGCGAGCAGCGCCAGGATCTGCCGTGGCTTGGCCGCGGTGGGCGTCACCGAGCGACCGTTCACCTTGGCCTCAACGGGCCCCAGGACCTTGATCTGCATCGCGACCCCTCCTTCGGTTCCGAGCACGGCATTAGTCTGCTCGGTCTAACGACGGGGCGTTAGTGCACAGGCCATCGATGTCAGGTGAGTTCTGCCCGTGCCGGGTATGAAAACTTCATACGGAGGCGCATTAGCCGGTAACTACCGATCCATTAGCGCTGGTCCGCATCATTACCCACAACAAATCACACGCAAACATCGGAGATGAACATGTACCCCACCGTCACCGTGGAGCACTTGTCTTCCGTCCCCACCGCCACAGACGACTCCGACGACATGAAGATCTACCAGTTCGACCGTGAGGCCTCGATGGACTGGTGGATCATCTACGCCTCCGGGACGTGCTCCCCGGGCAGCTGCTACAAAGCCGAAGAGGCGGTCCTCGCGGCATGAGACACGAACTGGCCGAACCGGGCGAGCAACGCATCGGGTTCAAACGACACCTCCGGCCGCAGATAGTGCAGGGTGAAGCCGTTTACCTGTTCGGAGAATCAGGGGTCACGGCCATTGCAGGCACCCACGTCGAAACGCTGGCGCCGTTGCTCGACGGCACCCGCGATCTCGCCGCACTGCTGCGCGACGTCCCCGCTGGTCTGAGCGCCGACAAGGTGGGACGCATGCTCACGCGGCTCGCCGCGGCGGGGCTCATCGGCAGCAGGGGCACGGAGGACGGTTCGGCCACGGCCGAGGCCTCACTCGCGTACTGGGACGCGGTGGGTCTCGACCCCGCGGACGCGGTGGCGGCGACATCGACGTCGCTCGTCTCCGTGGTCGCGATCGGCGACATCGATCGCGACGCGCTCGTGGAAGCCTTGCACCGCAACGGACTCACGGTCACCTCGGGGAGTGGTGACCTCACGGTCGTGGCGTGTGCGGACTACCTGGCCCCCGAGCTCCGCGCCATCGACGAGGCACATCGCGCGACAGGCACGCCTTGGCTGCTGGTCAAGCCCGTGGGCGCGCAGGTGTGCGTCGGTCCCTTCTTCACCCCCGGCGACGGCCCCTGCTGGCGTTGCCTCGCCTCGTGCCTGTCCGTGAACCGGAAGGCGGAGGCGCACGTGCGGGCGCGGTGCGGACAGAGTGGTCCGGCACCACGCCCTGCCATCGGCCTGCCGTCGCTGCGGGCGACGGCACTGGAGATCGCGTCGGTCGAGGCGACCAAGTGGCTCGCCGGCATCCGCCACGAGACACAGCGATCCATCTGGAACTACGACAGCCTCACGATGAAGGTCACCCAGCACGAGGTGCGGCACCGCCCGCAGTGCTCGGACTGCGGTGACCCCGAAGTTGTCGCGCGCAGGGCGTTCGAGCCGGTCGAACTCACGAGTCGCGTGAAGCGCTCCTGCGAGGGCGGCGGCCACCGGTCGTCGTCCCCGCAGGAGGTGCTCGACACCTACCGGCACCTCATCGGTCCCCTCACCGGGATCGTCAAGGACATCCGCCGCAACGACCAGGGCCCGGCCTTCTTCAACTCCTTCGTGTCCGGCTCGAACATCGCGGCCGCCGGCGAGGGCATCGAGGGGCTGCGCTCGGCGCTGCGGGCCGACACCGGCGGCAAGGGCATGACGCCGCTCGACGCCGAGGTCGGCGCCCTGTGCGAGGCCGTGGAACGACGCAGCGGCGCGTTCTTCGGCGAGGAGGCACGGGTGAGCGGCAGCTACGCCTCGCTCGGCGACCTCGCGATCCACCCCCTCACCGTCCAGCAGTACGACCAGCGCCAGTTCGAGGGCCGCGAGGAGTGGAACGCGAGCCACTCGATGTTCCAGCACGTCACCACGCCGTTCGACGAGAACGAGGTGATGGACTGGACCCCGCTCTGGTCGCTCACCGACCAGCGGCACAAGTTCCTGCCCACCGGCATGCTCTACTTCGGCGCCCCCTGTCCGCCGAGTGTCACGTCGGACTCCAACGGCTGCGCCGCGGGCAGCAGCCTGGAGGACGCGGTGCTGCAAGGGCTTCTCGAACTCGTCGAACGGGACGCGGTCGGCATCTGGTGGTACAACCGGACGCCGGTGCCGGGCGTGGACCTGGACTCGTTCCACGACCGGTGGATCGACGAACTCCGCGACGTGCACGCGAACCTCGGGCGTGAGGTGTGGCTGCTCGACGTCACCGCCGACCTGGGCGTGCCGACGATGGTCGCCGTGTCGCGCCGCACGGACGGCGGGCCGCGCGAGGACATCATGTTCGGCTGCGGCGCGCACCTCGACCCGCGGACCGCGGCACGCCGCGCCCTCACCGAGCTGAACCAGTGCATGCCCTCGCTGTGCGGCCAGGTCGACCTGGCCCGGTTCGACGTCGACCTGCGGCACTGGCTCGAGACGGCCCGGCTCGCCGACCACCCCTGGCTCGCACCCGATCCCGGCGAACCGGCGCGCGACGTGTTCCACCACGGCTACGTCCACCGCGCCGACCTCACCGAGGACATCCGCGCCATCCAGGACACCCTGGAGGCCAAGGGAATGGAGCTGCTCGTGCTCGACCAGACCAGGCCCGACATCGGACTTCCGGTCGTGCGGGTCGTCGTGCCGGGCCTGCGGCACTTCTGGTCGAGGTTCGCTCAAGGCCGCCTCTACGACGTCCCTGTACAACTGGGTCGGCTGGCACGACCACGCCGGTACGAAGAGCTCAACCCGATCCCGTTGTTCATGTGATGAACGGGATGACCATCGCCCAGAGCGGAGGCGCTGTGGTGCCCACGCAGTCGCACGTCCCGGCAGGCAGGCCGCTGTGGTCGTTGCTGGAGGACGCCTTCGTGGACGAGGGCGCCGAGCACCTGACCGTGCACGGCAGATGGGGTGCGATCCAGATCGCCGACACCAGCCCGCTGGTGCGCGAGGCGTTGCACCGGATGAGCCTCGGTCCGGTGGCGCTGGAGAACATCTCGGCGCTGCACGAGAACTTCGTGCGGTGGAAGACCGGCTCCGGTCCGTGCCTCATCTGGCGCAAGCTCAAGAACACGCTCGACCAGCTGGGCGGCTGCCTCGTGCCGTCGCTCGGGCTGAACGACGGCGCCGGGCCGATCCTGTCGGTCGTCGCGGTCACGCGGGACGCGGTGTTCGCGTTGCCGCACATCGAAGAGCACGAGATCGTCACCATGCGGCCGCGCACCGAGATCGAACGGCTGAACGGGGACCAGGCCCTGGCGTGTCCAGGACTCGCCTATCAGGTGATTCTGCACAGCGCGCCCGCCACCGAGATCGCGAAGTCGTTGCTGCACACGGAGAGCACGATCGCCGAGGTGGCCGAGGCGTTGCAGGTGGAGAAGACGCTGGTCGGAGATGTTGTCGCTTATCTGGCGGGGGCCGGACTCGTCGTCGTCCAGAGGTGTTGAGCCATCGCCATGTTGCTCCGATCGCGGATCGCAAAACGCGAGATTTCCCAGGAAGCGCCCGTATCATGGCCGCGTCCGGACCCTCGCGTGGGAGCTGCTGCTGTGACGCTGCGACAGGAACGCTCATCGGTGTCCCGTCGTTTGGCGTACGTCGTGATCAGCGTGGTGTTCGTCGGCTACTTCAGCAACGCGTTCCTCTACGTCCTGCAGGCCGGCGCCACCCCCGTGCGGATCGCGGGTTCACTGGCCTGTCTGCTCTCGATCGGGTACCTGCAGCTGCGGGTGTTCTCCCGGCCGGGCACGGACCTGAGGTCGGCCAAGGCCTACCTGGCGCTCGGCGCGCTCGCGCTGCTGGTGTTCGTGCCGATCCTGTTCTTCCCCAACGCGTGGGCCGGCATGCCCGGTTTCTTCGCGGGCAGTGCCCTGCTGGTGCTGCCGGGCCGGGTGCGGTGGCTGGTGTTCGGCGCGGTGGCGCTGGTCAACGCCGCGGCCAAGATCGGCCAGTGGGAAACCGGCGTGCTGATCTACTACCTGGTGTCGTCGATGGTCGCCGGCCTGGTCGTCTACGGCCTGTCGCGGCTGCCGTCGCTGGTGAAGCAGCTGGAGACGGTCCGGTCCGAGCTCGCCGACCTGGCGGTGTCACAGGAACGGCTGCGGTTCGCCCGCGACCTGCACGACCTGCTCGGGTTCAGCCTCTCGGCGATCACGCTGAAGGTGGAGCTGACCCGCAAGCTGATCGGTGAACACACCGACCGCGCGCTGCGTGAGCTGGCGGAGATCCTCGGCATCGCCCGTGAGGCCCTGACGGACGTTCGTGCGGTGGCGTCGAGCTACCGCGAACTGTCGCTGGCCGACGAGATCGAGTCGGCGCGGTCCGTGCTGACCGCCGCGGGGGTCGCGGCGACGATCGAGGCGGACGAGACCGAGCTCGCCCCCCGGTCCAGGACCGTCCTCGCGACGGTGCTGCGCGAAGGCGTGACGAACCTGCTCCGGCACAGCGAGGCCACCCGCTGCACGATCACGATCTCCGGCACGGACGGGTTCGTGTCGATCGACGTCGTCAACGACGGCGCGCCCGCCGAGGCCGGCACCGATCGGGGCAGCGGTCTCACCAACCTCGCCACCCGCACCACCGCCCTCGGTGGGTCGATCCTCGCCCAGGCCTCACCGGACGGCGTCTACCGGCTGCACGCCGAGGTGCCGACCGATCCGGCGTCGGAGGAACGGGCCAGCGACCCGCGCCCCGCCGGCCCCATGATGGCGACGCGGTTCGCCCAGGTGCTGCTCACGGCGGTCGTGGTCGGGTACGGAGCGATGGCGACGACGCTGTCCACGCACTTCTACTCGTCGGTCGGGGCGGCCGGGATCGCGGCCGCCGCGGTGAGCAACGCGGTGGCCGTCGGGCTCGTGCTGGGCCTGGTGAGCCGTCCCCACGTCCGGTTGACCCCGGTCCGCGTCGGCGCGGTGCTGGCCGCGCTGGCCGTCTGCGTGTACACGGCTCCGTTCGTGTTCACCAACCCCTACCTCGGCGCCGTGCCCGGCTTCCTCGCCGGATCGGCGGCGCTGCTCCTGCCCCGCCGGACCGGCTGGCTCGCGTTCGTCGCGGTCGTCGCGGCGCAGGGCGCGATCTACCACGTGATGGGCCCCTCGATCGGTGAGGGCGTCGTGGACACCGTGTACGGCGTCATCGCCGCGACGAACCACGGCCTGGTGCTCTACGCGTTGACCAGGCTGCGTTCCACGGTGAACGAGCTGCACGAGGCGCGGGAGGAACTGGCGACGGCGGCGGTCACGCAGGAACGGTTGCGGTTCGCCCGCGACCTGCACGACCTGCTCGGCTACAGCCTCTCCGCGATCACGCTGAAGAGCGAGCTCACGCACCGGCTGGCGGTGATCGACCCCGGCCGGGCGCGCCAGGAGCTCACCGAGGTGCTGGAGATCTCCCGGCAGGCTTTGGCGGACGTGCGGTCGGTGGCCCTGAGCTATCGCGAGCTGTCGTTCGACGAGGAGACCCAGTCTGCGCAGGCGTTGCTGTCCGCGGCCGACATCGAGGTCACCGTGCGGATCGACGCGTGCGACCAGCTGCCCAAGGAGGTGACGGTGACGCTGGCGACGGTGTTGCGCGAGGGCGTCACGAACCTCCTGCGGCACAGCAAGGCCGAGCACTGCGAGATCGTGCTCGCCAGCTCGCGGCACCTGGTCACGATGGACATCATCAACGACGGGATCCCCACCATCGAGCGGAAGTCGCGTGACGGCAGCGGGATCGGCAACCTGACCACCCGCGTCCGCGCGCTCGGCGGTGACCTGCAGGCCGGTCTCACGCCCGAGCACACCTACCGGCTGCGCGCCGAGATCCCGTTGCCGTTGAACTGAAAGCAGCGAAAAGGGCCGCGTGAGGGATTCCCCCTCACGCGGCCCTTTCGGTGTGCTCACAGCATCTCGATGACCGCGCAACCCCAGCTGTAGCCGGCGCCCACGCCGAACATCACGATCCGCTGGCCCGACGTCGCCTTGCCGGTCTGCACCAGGTGGTCGAAGCTCGCGAACTGGTCGCCGGCGCCGAGGTGCCCGACCGTGCGGCTCCACTCCCACGTGGTGCGCTCCGGCTCGATGTCGTACGGGCGCAGGTAGTTCACGTCCAGCCGGCGGCGGCCGAAGTGCGGCAGGATGATCCAGTCCGCGTCACCGATCTTCATGTCGGCGTCGGACAGGGCCTGCTCCACGGCGAGCGCCTGGCCAGCGTTGGCCTTGTTGATGCCGTAGGACAGCCCGAACTCGCGGCTGAACGTGTGCTTGGCCTCCTCGAAGTCCACCGGGATGCGGTGCGAGAACGGCGCGAGGCCGAACGGCACGTCGCCGCGGTGCAGCGGTTCGAGGTCGGAATCCGCGTTGATGGCCAACGAAAGCAGCTTCGCGTAACCGCCGCGGGTGGACAGCACGAGAGCCGACGCACCGTCGCCGTAGGGCGTTCCGGGGTCGGTCTTCCAGCGGTCGATTCCGGGCAGGCAGAAGCGATCTGAGGACGTCAGGAGGGCATCCCTGCCGGGACGGGCGATCAGGTAGGACACCGCGAGGTCCATGGCGGCCAGACCGCCGTTGGACATCTGCCGGATCTCCAGCGCCAGGCAGGAGTTCCTGACCGTCTCGCGCTGGATGTAGGAACCGACCGGCCACAGGTCCTGGCCCTGGTGGTAGGTGGTGGCGTGCAGGATCAGGTCGACGTCGTCGGGCTGCGATCCCGCCCGTGCCAACGCGACCCGTGCCGCCTCGACCGCCATCTCGGCCGCCGACTCGTGCGGGGACACGGACACGGACTCGACGTCCGTCCGCGAGACGAGCTTCGGCTCGCACTCCCCCGACGCGATCGCGTCCGCGACGTTCAGCGTCGAGGGCAGGCGCACGCCGCTGCCGTTGACGAAAACATCCTTCACTCGCACCGCGGTCAGACCTCCTTCAGCGCACGTGCGACGCGCACGACGCGTTCCGCCTGAATCTGGGCCGCCTGCAACGCGATCTCGTCGACCGGCAGGTTGTCCGCGCCCAGGACGTGAGAGGTGCCGTAGGGATTCAGGTTTCCTCCCGGCGGCACGATGATCCCGCCGAAGTGGCAGACCATGTTGTAGATCGACACGAGCGTGGTCTCCATGCCTCCGTGCAGGCTGCCGCCGGAGGTGAACGCGCTGTACACCTTGTCGGCCAGCAGACCGCTGAACCAGGCGGGCCCCAGCGTGTCGATGAACTGCTTGAGCTGCGCGGACACGTTGCCGAAGCGGGTCGGCGTGCCGAAGACGACGGCGTCGGCCCACAGCACGTCGTCGACCGACGCGACGGGGACGTCCGCGGTCTCCTCCAGGTGCGCCGCCCAGGCCGGCCTGGACCGCCACGCCGCCTCGGGCGCCAGCTCCGCAGCCCGTACCAGCCGCACCTCGGCGCCGTGCTTCTCGGCCGTCTCGGAGATCTCCGAGGCGATCCGGTGAATCGTTCCCGTCGAGGAGTAGTACACGACTGTCACGTTGACGCTGCGTTCCATGACGCATCCCTTCGCGAGGCAGCTCGGTTCACCCTTGCCGGGCCGCCTTGATGTGGCGTGGAGCGCGACATGAACGTTGGGAGATATGGTGTCGCGCGGAGGGGCGCGATGATCAGGGTTCTGCTCGCGGAGGACATGCACATGGTGCGCGGTGCTCTCATCGCGCTGCTCAACCTCGAACCGGACATCGAGGTCGTGGCCGAGGTGAGCTCCGGCGACAAGATCGTGCCGGCCGCGCGCCAGCACGGTCCCGACGTCTGTGTGATCGACATCGACCTGCCGATCCTCGACGGGCTGAGCGCCGCGACGACGATCCGCGAGACGATGCCGCAGGTCAGGACGTTGATGCTGACGTCGCTGGGCCGTCCGGGGACGTTGCGCAGGGCGCTGGCGGCCCGCGTGGACGGTTTTCTGCTCAAGGACGCGCCGCCGACTGAGCTCGCCGACGCGATCCGCCGCGTCGCCGCCGGGGAACGCGTCGTGGACAGCCAGCTGGCCCTGGCCGCGTGGGATCGCGGCGAGTGCCCGCTGACCGACCGCGAGCTGGAGGTCCTCCGGCTGGCGGCGAACGGCTCCGACGCGCCTGACATCGCTGTCGCGTTGTCCCTTTCGGTCGGCACGGTCCGCAACTACATGACGACGATCATGACCAAGCTCAACGGCCGCAACCGGGTGGACGCCATCCGCATCGCCGAGGAAGCCGGCTGGCTGTAGCTGTGCGGATGGCATCGCTCAGGCTGCCCGCTGCTGGCTGGCGCGCAGGTCGAAGCCCGGCTGGGCGACGATCTCCGGGGTGAGCGAGTTGCCGCCCTCCAGGATCCGGCGCCCCATCAGGAAGTCGATCGGCCGGTTGTAGGCCTCGATTCCAATCAACCTGTCATTTTTGAAGCAGAACACGGAGAACCTGCCCTCGGCCGGGTCGCCGACGGTGACCGTGCGGTCGTGGCCGTTGGTGAGGCCCGCGGTCTGCAGCTTCACGTCGTACTGGTCGCTCCAGAACCACGGCAGGGCGGTGTAGGGCTCCGCGCTGCCCATGATGGCCGCCGCGACCGTGGTGCCCTGGTCGGTGGCGTTCTGCACCGACTCCAGGCGGATCAGGCCGCCGGCGTGCGTGCTGGCGAACCGCGCGCAGTCGCCGAGCGCGTGGACGCGCGGGTCGACGGTGCGCAGGTGGGAGTCGACGAGGATGCCGTTGTCGACCGCGAGCCCCGCGCGCTGGGCGATCTCGGTGTTCGGGATGACGCCGATGCCCGCGACCACGAGGTCCGCGACGAGCACCGTGCCGTCCGTGAGCTCGACCAGGCCTTCCCTGACCGCGGCGACGCCCGTTCCGGTGAGGATCTGGACGCCTTCACTGCGGTGGCGGTTGACGAGGTGCTGGGCCGTCTCCGCGGACACCGCCCGTTGCATCACCTGGCCCTGCGCCTCGACGACGGTCACCTCGTGGCGCAGTTTCCTGACCACGGCGGCGAACTCGAGGCCGATGAACCCTCCGCCGATGACGACGACGTCGAGCCCGATCTGGCCGTCGAGCCGTTCCCTGATCGCGTCCGCGTCGGCGACCGTGCGCAGGTTCAGCACGTGCTCGGCGCCGGGGATGGGCAACGGCCGCGGCCGCGCGCCCGTCGCGAACACCAGGTGGTCGTAGCTGATCGTGCGGGCACATCCCAGCACCGCGACCCGTGCCTGGCGGTCGACCCCGATCACCCGCTCGTTGCGCACGAGCTTGATGCCGTGGTCGTCGTAGTACGAGTCCTGCCTCAGGACCAGCCCGGCGAGGTCGGTCTCCCCCGCCAGGTAGGCCTTCGTGAGCGGGGGCCGCTGGTACGGCGCGGCCTGCTCGTCACCGATGAGCGTGATGGGGCCGCGGTGTCCCTGCTCGCGCAGGGACACCGCGACCTGGCAGCCCGCCTGCCCGGCCCCGACGACGACTACCGACTCGCCGCGCATGTCAGTAGTTGCCCAGCCCGCCGCAGACGTTGAGCGCCTGTGCGGTGATCGAGGACGCGGTGTCCGTGGTCAGGTACGTCACGAGACCGGCGACCTCTTCCGGCGTGCTGTACCGACCCAGCGGGATCTTGGCGTTGAACTTCTCGAGGACCTCTTCCTCGGAGACACCCCAGTGGTTCGCGTAGCCCTGGCGGACGCGGCCGGCCATGGGCGTCTCGACGTAGCCGGGGCACACCGCGTTGACGGTGATGCCGGACTTCGCGAGCTCGATGCCGACGGCCTTGCTGAACCCGACGACGCCGTGCTTGGACGCCGAGTAGGGCGCGGCGAACACGACGCCCTGCTTGCCGCCGGTGGAGGCGATGTTGATGATCCGGCCCCAGGACTGCTCGACCATCTTGCCGGTCGACAGCACCTCCTTGGTGAACCGGAAGACACCGTTGAGGTTGGTGTCGATGACGTCCAGCCAGAGGTCCTCGTCCAACTCGGCGGTGATGCCGCCGCCACCGCGACCCGCGTTGTTCACGAGGATCTCGATGGGACCGAAGACCTCGACGGCCTTCTGCACCGCGGTGCGGATGTCCTCTGTGGACGTCACGTCGGAGGCGGCGCCGTCGGCCTCGATGCCTTCTTCACGCAGCTGCTTCACCGTGGTCTGGACGTTCTCGGCGTTGCGGGCCACGACGAAGACCGCGTGTCCCTCCTTGCCGAGACTGCGGGCGACCTCGAGACCGATTCCGCTGGTGGCGCCCGTGACCAGGGCGACCCGTCGCTTGCTCATGCTTCTCTCCCTCAGAGTTGCTTCTCAGGCATGTGCACGACGAGCCCGTCCTGCTCCTCGGTCACGGGGATCTGGCAGCTCAGCCGGCTGTTCTCCTTGCGCTCGCAGGCGGTGAAGTAGAGAAGCTCGTCCTCCACCTGGTGCATCTGCGACAGCGGCTTGGTGTTCTCCGGGTCGACGTACACGTGGCACGTACCGCACGAGGCCCCACCACCGCACTGGGCGACGATTCCCTTGATGCCGTTGAGAACCGCGCCGCGCATCACGGAGTCGTTCTGGGCCACGTCGACAACGGTCTCGATGCCGTCGTGCGAAACGTAAGTGATCTTTGGCATGGCAGTTCTCCCACGGATCTGCGGCTCGCCGGACGTGGTTCACCTTGAACGTCATCGCTTTGCACGTGGTGGAGACCACCTTGAGCGTTCAGGAGCTTGCTGGAACGGCAAGTTCGCGTGCGTTCCTCTCCGGAGCGACCGAAAATCGAGCCATGCCCAGGAAACGCGACCAACCGCCGCCCAGGACCGGCGGGAGTGAGACCGAGGTCCTGCGCGGATTCCTCGACTACCTGCGCGCGGCGGTGGTCGCCAAGGTGGAGGACGCGCCCGAACCTCAGGTCCGGACCGCGATGGTCCCGTCGGGAACGAACCTGCTGGGGTTGTTGCGCCACCTCACGTTCGTGGAGCGAGCGACGTTCCTGGGCGTGAAGCCGCGCAGCTGGAAGGCGACCTTCCACGTGCCCGAGGGCGACAGCGTCGCAGACGTCGTGGCCGGGTACCGGGAGGCGGTGGAGCGGGCCGACGAGGTGATCGACGGCAGTGCCGCCGATGACATCCGGTGGCGGCTCGCGCACATGATCGAGGAGACCGGCCGGCACGCCGGGCACGCCGACGTCATCCGGGAGCTGATCGACGGGAGGACCGGGCGCTGACCTCGAACACCCCGTCCCGCCACAAACCGGGCGGGTGGCTCGCGGTTCCGCTGGCATTCGAGCAGGTCTTGCGACGCTGCGGTGTCGGCGTACACCCACACGCGGAGGTTCCACCGTGCCCCTCAAGGAGTTCTACGACCAGCAGGTGAACTGGTCACCGCCGTTCGAGGACGGCCTTGAACGCGCGACGGTCGTCGTGCCACGCGACTATTCCGACCCGGACGGTCCCAAGATCACCATCGCGATCGCCCGTCTCAAGGCCACGGACAAGGCCCAGCGCCGCGGTGTGCTGCTGGCCGTCAACGGCGGACCCGGTGGCGACGGCGGCGACGGCCTCGGGCTGATCAAACGCCTCGGCAGCCGGGTTCGGACCGCCTACGACCTCATCGGGTTCGACCCGCGCGGGTACGGCGAGTCCACCAAGCTCTACGCCGAGGTGACGATTCCCAAGGCGCCCTTCGACTCCCGGCCGCCGGACTCGCTCTTCGAGCAGCTGGCCGAGGACATGCGGTTGCGCGAGCTCGGTTGCGAGAAGGGCGGCGGCGACCTGCGCCCGCACATCACGACCCGCAACACCGCCCGTGACATGGACCTGATCCGCGTCGTGCTGGGCGAGGAGAAGATCTCGTTCGTCGGGTACGCGTACGGCGTGTACGTCGGCGCCGTCTACGGCACCATGTTCGCGGAGAACCTCGACCGCACGGTCTTCGACTCGTGCATCAATCCACAGTGGACCTGGCGCGAGCAGTTCGTCACCCAGGCTGAGGCGGTCTACCGCAACGTCGCGCTGTGGGCGGACTGGACCGCCGAGCGCGACGGGCACTTCCACCTCGGCAACACCCCGGCAGCCGTCATCGCCGAGATCGAGGCCGTCGTCGCGAAGCTCGAAGAAGGCGACCAGATCCAGCTCCGCACGCTGTTCGACGGCGCGGTGGGCACGCGGGCCACCGACCGCGGGCAGTGGGACTCGCTGGGCTACCTCGTCGGCGACCTGCGCACCACGTTGCAGGACGCCAACTTCGAGAAGGCGCGGGCGTTGATCGTCGGGCAGGCCACCTGGCGGCCGCAGGACTCCGAGGGCGACCTGCGGGTCGGCGTGCTGGAGGCCATCACGCTGGAGACCTACTGGCCGCAGGACCTGGAGGTCTACTACGCCGACGTCCGCAAGCACCGCGCCGAGCACCCGTACGGCTACGGCGTGCTGCGCGCCCAGCCGTGGGTCGGCGCGTTCCGGACGTTCGAAAGCCTGGAGCCGCCGACGAAGCTGGCGCAGCCGGGCTACCCCAAGGGTCTCGTGGTGCAGGCCGACGGCGACCCGATGGACCGCGTCGAGGGCGGCATCGAGCTGGCCGCGCTGCTGGACCACCCGCTCGTCCTCATCGAGGACTCCGGCGACCACGAGGTGTACGGGCTGGCGGGCAACGAGGTTCTCGACTCGCTGGTCGACGACTACCTCGTCGACGGTGTGCTGCCGGCGAGCAAGCACACCAGGATTCCCGGGCACGTGCAGCGCCCGAACATCCCGAAAGACTGACGACACCAACGAAAAGGGCCCCGCACCGAGGTGCGGGGCCCTTTCTCGTGAAGCTCAGTCCTCAGCGGGCAGGTCCCAGGTGACCGGCAGCTCCCACAGGCCGTAGATCACGGCGCCTTCCTTGCGCGGGATCTCCAGGAACGGCTTGGCGAGCCGCAGCGACGGGATGCGCTGGAACAGCGTCGACCAGACCAGCTGCATCTCCAGGCGCGCCAGGTCGGCACCGATGCAGTGGTGCAGGCCGTGGCCGAACCCGAGGTGCTTGCGGGTACCGCGCTCCAGGATCAGCTTCTCCGGCTCCGGGAAGATCTCCGGGTCGCGGTTGCCGTTGAGGCCCAGGCACAGGATGCCGTCGCCGGCCTTGATGGTCTTGCCGCCGATCTCGATGTCCTCCAGCGCGACGCGCGGGATGGCGGTGTCACCGATGGTCGCGAGACGCACGAGCTCCTCGACGGCCGGCTCGATCATGCCCTCCGGGTCGTCCAGCAGCAGCTTGAGCTGATCCGGGTTCTCCAGCAGCGCGGCGGTGCCCAGCGACAGCATCGAGGCCGTGGTCTCGTGGCCGCCGTTCATCAGCAGGCGGATCATGTTGAACAGGTCGCGGCGCGTGTACTCCTCGCCGGACGCGGCGTACTCCGCCATCGCACGGCTGAGCAGGTCCTCGCCGGGCTCCTTCTCCTTCAACGTGATCAGCTTGTCGACGTAGGCGTTCACCTCGACGATCGCGGCCTGACGCTGTTCGGGCGTCGAGTGACCGCCGAGCAGACAGGTGCCGTGCTCGATGAAGAAGTCGTGCTCGTCCTGCGGGATGCCGAGCAGCTCGCAGATGACCGTCATCGGCACGGCGAGCGAGAACTCGCGGTGGAAGTCGATCGGCGGCGTCATGTTCAGGATCTTGTCGATGTACTCGTCGACGATCTCCTGGATGCGCGGGCGGAGGCGCTTCACCTGGCGGTTGGTGAACGTCACGGCCGCCTTGCGCCGGGTCTTGGTGTGCTCCGGGTTGTCGTAGCCGATGAACGACGTCTCGGTGCGGAACTCCGGCGGCGCGATGAAGTAGAACGGGAAGTTGTCGTGCTTGCGCGACGCGCTGATCCGCGGGTCCGTCAGGAGCTGCTTGATGGTGTGGTAGCCGCTGATCGTCCAGATCCGCAGACCGGAACCGGTCAGCGTCACCTCGACGACGTCCTCCTCGGCCATCTCGGTGTACTGCGCGGGCGGGGTGAACGGGCATGTGCGCTTGTACGGGAACGTGTCCACACCTGGCTCGGTGGCGCTGCTGGTCATCTGCGTCTTCCTCCTAGTCGAAAAGTTGGCTCACGCCAGATCAGCGCCGCCATCGAGCGTGATGACTTGACCGGTGACCCACGAGCTCGCAGGCTCGGCGAACCGGGTGATCCACGGAACGACGTCGTCGACCTCGCCGGTGCGCCCCAGAGGCGTCTGCGAGGCCTGGAAGCCGAAGTAGCCCTCGACCTCCTCGGGGCTCAAACCGTTGGCGGAGTAAACCTCCGTACGCACCGCTGCGGGCGCGACCGCGTTGACGCGGATGCCCTGCGGGGCCAGTTCGAGGGCCCAGCTGCGCACCAGGCTGTCCACGGCGGCCTTGCTGGCGCCGTACACGCCACCACCCGGCACCGCGATGTGCCCGGCGTTGCTGGAGACGAACACGATGCTGCCGCCGGGCGAAGTCAGCTGCGGCAACAGCTTGGCGGTCAGCACCAGCGGGCCGACCAGGTTGGTGTCCAGCACGTCCCGCGCGGTGGCGAGGTCGAACCCCGCGACCGGCGTGAAGCGGAAGATGCCGGCGTTGTGCACGAGCACGTCCACCCTGCCGCCGCCCAGTTTCACGGCGTCGGCGACCTTCTGCGCGCCTTCGTCGGTCGTCACGTCCGCGACGACCGCGGTGATCGCGGGGTGCAGGGCGACGACCTCGGTGAGCCGGTTCTCCCGGCGGCCGGTGATGATCACGTTCGCGGCGCCGAGGTCGGCGAACGCCAGCGCCGCCGCGCGGCCGATGCCGGTTCCCCCACCCGTCACGACGACCTGCTGTCCGGCAAATGGTGCGTCCGACATGACGCCTCCAGCTTCTTTCCACTCGGTAGGGCAGTCAGCACCAACCCTGCTCGGTGAACCTTGAGTCCAGGTCTAGCTGGGACGGAAACCCTGGGGAGCATGGGAACTCTTGCGGTGGGCAGGTGGCGCGCCCGAGTCGGCAGACCCGGTGGCCACACGGAGAGCGAGTTCGAGTTCGCGCGCGACGGCACAGCGATGCTGGTCGTGGGCGGAAAGGGAGCCGGCACGTGGACCCAGACGGGTCCCGACACGTTCAGCTACCGGATCAACGAGGAACTGACCGAGGCTCCGGGGACGATCGAGATCGCCCAGGACGCCGTGCTGCGCGGCGACGAGTTCGTCAGCAACGGCAACGCGGTGGTGCGCCTCGCGAACGGCACCACAGCAAGAGAAGCCGCGATCCAGATCACGGCGCAAAGGCTGGGCTAGCACCTCGAAGGGGGCGCCAGTCAAGGCGCCCCCTTCTCCAAACGCGCGTCAGGAGATCTTGACCGTCACGTTGCCGGTGTACTTGCCCGCCAACAGCGACAGCAACGCCTGCGGCGCGGTCTTGACCCCACCCTCCACGATGGTGTGCGGGAAGACGAACTTCCCCTCCTGCAACCACTGTCCGAAGTGGACGACCCAGTCCTGGATCTGCTCCGGCAGGTGGTAGCAGGCGAACGGGCGGATCTCCAGGTGCTTGGTGATCGCCGTCATCAGGTCGATCCGCGGGTGCTCAGCGCCGTCGTTCTGGTTGGACAACTCGCCGCACAACGCGAACCGGGCGTGCGGACGTGCCGCCTGGATCGCGGCCTCGAACTGCTCGCCACCGACGTTGTCGAAGAACACGCTGATGCCGTCCGGCGCCAGCTCGCGCAGCCGGTCGGACACCGGGCCGTCCTTGTAGTTGAACGCGGCGTCGAAGCCGAGCTCGTTCACCAGCCAGTCGACCTTCTCCTGGCTGCCGGCCGAGCCGATCACCTTGGCACCGCGGGCCTTCGCGATCTGCCCGGCCAGCGACCCGACGCCACCGGCGGCACCGGTGACGAACACGACGTCGCCCTCGCCGGCCTGCGCGATGGTCGCCATGCCGTAGTAGGCCGTCGGCCCCTGCGACAGGAAGTAGACCGGCGACGGCACGTAGTGCGGGTTCTGCTTGATGAACTGCTGCGCCGGGCCGACCCAGTACTCCTGCCACGGGCCGAACGACTGCACCAGGTCGCCGACCTCCAGGTCGGGGCTGTTCGACTTCACGACGGTGCCGACACCGCCGCCACCCGCGGGGTCGCCGACCTTCCACGGCGGCACGCCGGGGATCTGGCAGTCGGACCTCATGAACTCCTTGAAGGCGGCGGCCACCGACACGTAGTCGACGCGCACCAACACCTCACCGTCACCGGGCTCGGGGACGGCCACCTCGACGACGTCGAAGTGCTCGAGGGTCAGGTCGTCCTCGACGTGCTTGGCGAGCCTGACCTCCCACTGCTTCTCGGGGATGCTCATGGCTCTCCTTCTATCTATCCCCAGGTGACGGGGAGGCTGACGAGTGAGTGGTTGATTTCGCCCTGGTGCCACTTCAGGTCCGCGTACGGCACCGCGAGCCTGAGGTCGGGGAAACGGCGGGTCAGACCTTCGATGGCGATCGCCATCTCCATGCGCCCCAGCTGCTTGCCGAGGCAGTAGTGCACGCCGTGCCCGAACGCGATGTGCGGGTTCGAGGCGCGGTCGATGTCGAGCTGCTGCGGGTTCTCGAAGACGTCCTCGTCGCGGTTCGCCGACGACAGCACGAAGAACACCGCGTCGCCCTTCGCGATCTTCTGCCCGCCGAGCTCCAGGTCCTCCGCCGCGATGCGGTGGAAACCCGTGGTGTCGGTGGCGAAGAGGTTGACGTGCCGCAGCAGTTCCTCGACGGCCGCGGGGATCAGCGACGGGTCGGCGACGAGCCGCCGCCACGTGTCCGGGTGGTCGTGCAGCAACGCCAGCACGGAGTTGGAGATCTGGTTCGCGGCGGTGTCGAAGCCGGCGCCGATGAGGGTGAACGCGAACGTCACCAGCTCCTGCTCGCTCAGCTTGTCGTCGTTGTCCCGCGCGGAGATCAGGTCCGACAGCATGTCCTGGCCGGGCTTCTCGCGCTTCTGCGCGATCAGGCCCATGACGTAGCCGGCGAGTCTGCCGAACGCCCGCATCGGCGCCTCGGGGTCGTTCTCGTCGAACGTCGCGAACGCCCGCGCGTCCGTCTCGAAGATCTTCAGGTCCTCGGTCGGCACGCCGAGCAGGTCACCGATGATCGTGAGCGGCAGCGGAACGCACAGCGCCTCGACGAGGTTGACCGGCGCGCCCTTGAGCTCGACGGCGTCGAGCAGCTCGTCGGCCACCTTCTGCACGCCCGCGCGCATCGCCTCGACCTTGCGGACGGTGAACGCGCCCATCACCAGCTTGCGCAGCCGGGAGTGCTCGGACCCGTCCAGCGAGATGATCATCTCGGGCGTGGTGGTCATGGCGCCGCCGACCTGGGGAGCACCTTCGACGCACGTCAACGCGCGGCTCAGCCTGGAGTCGGCGAGCCCGGCGCGGACGTCCTCGTACTTGGTGATCACCCAGGTCGGCGTGCCGGAGTTGGTCGGCACCTTGGCCACCGGGCACTCGGCGCGCAGCTTGTCGTACTTGGGGTCCGGGCCGCGGTAGGAGGAACCGCTGAACGGGAACTCCTCGTCCAGTTCAAGGGGCAGCACGGGAACACCTCCGGGGGATCACATCGGCCTGGCCTCGCGCCGAACCTTGCTACGCGCACCTCGAAGGCGGCTCGAAACCTGAATGTCGACCGGGATTTGAGCCCCCGTACCTACCTTCGCGCCATGGACACTGCACTCGTGCCGTTCCGGGTCGAGGTTCCCGACTCCGAACTGGCGGACCTCACACGGCGGCTGGCAGCGACCAGGTGGCCGGACGCGGAGACCGTGGACGACTGGTCGCAGGGCATGCCCCTGGCCTATGCCAAGGACCTGGCCGAGTACTGGGCGAACGTCTACGACTGGCGCGCCACCGAGGCGAAGCTCAACGCCGTCCCCCAGTTCAAGACGGAGATCGACGGCGTCGGGATCCACTTCCTGCACGCGCGTTCCCCGCACCCGCAGGCGAAGCCGTTGCTGCTCACGCACGGCTGGCCGGGTTCGGTCGCGGAGTTCCTCGACGTCATCGAGCCGCTGACCAACCCGCCGGACCCGGCCGACGCCTTCCACGTCGTCGCGCCCTCGTTGCCCGGCTACGGTTTCAGCGACAAGCCGACCGGAACCGGCTGGACGCTGGAACGCATCGCCGCGTCGTTCGTCACGCTGATGGGCCGCGTCGGCTACGACAAGTTCTACGCGCACGGCAACGACTGGGGCTCGTTCATCACGGGCATCCTCGGTCACATCGCGCCGGACCACGTCGAGGCGATCCACCTCGTGATGCCGTTCGCCCCGGCACCCGAGGCGGAAGTCCAGCTGACACAAGAGGACTACAAGGGTCTCGGTGCACTCAAGGAGTTCGCCGCCAAGGAGTCCGCGTACGCGGCGGTGATGAACACCAAGCCGCAGTCGCTGGCGTACGGGTTGACCGACTCGCCCATCGGCCAGCTCGGCTGGGCCGGTGAGAAGTACTGGTCGTGGAGCGACCACGACGGCGACGCGGAGAAGATCATCTCGCGCGACCGGATCCTCGACATGGTCTCGGTGTGCTGGTTCACCGCCACGGCCGCGTCGTCGGGCCGGTTGTACTGGGAGAGCTACAACAAGTCGCCGCTCACTCAAGTCGGTGTGCCGACCGGGTTCTCGGTGTTCCCGGCCGACGCGCGGATGCCCAAGGCGTGGGCGGAGCACCGGTTCACCGATCTGCGCTACTGGCGGGAGATGCCGTCCGGCGGCCACTTCCCCGCGCTGGAGAACCCGGTCGTGCTCGTCGAGGAGCTGCGGACGTTCTTCCGGCTGGTGCGCTCATGACGGCCACTCTCAACAAGCCGGGGACGAAGCTCGGCCTGGTGCTGGCCGTCTGCTGCCTGGCGCAGTTCATGAACGTGCTGGACGCGTCGGTCATGAACGTCGCTCTGCCATCGATCTTCGAGGACCTCCGGTTCGAACGGCACGACCTGCAGTGGGTCAACAGCGCGTACACGATCGCGGTGTGCGGCTTCCTGCTGCTGGGCGGCCGGCTCGCCGACCTGTTCGGGCAGCGCCGGGTGTTCCTCTTCGGCGCGGCCCTGTTCACGGTCGCGAGCGCGGTCGGTGGCATGGCGACCTCGCCCGGCACCCTGATCGCGGCCCGCGGGTTCCAGGGCCTGGGCGCGGCCGTGATGGCACCGGCGTCGCTCACGGTCCTCGGCACCACGTTCCGCGACCCGACCGCCCGCGCGAAGGCTTTCGGCTGGTGGAGCGCGGTGTCCGGCACGGGCGGGGCGGTCGGCGTGCTGCTCGGCGGCATCGTCACCGAGTCGCTCGGCTGGCGCTGGGTGCTGCTGATCAACGTGCCGCTCGGCATCGCGCTGGTCTCCATGATCCGCGGTGCCGTGCCGGAGACGCCGAGCAACGGCGGCCGCAAGGCACTCGACGTCCCCGGCGCGTTCACCGTGACACTCGGTCTGATGGCGCTGGTCTACGGCATCGCGCAGTCGCACGAGCTCGGCTGGGGTTCCTGGCAGGTCGCCGGTTCGCTCTCGCTGGCGGTCGTCCTGTTCGCGTTCTTCCTGCGCCAGCAGACGGTGTCGAGCCACCCGCTGATGCCGCTGGGCATCTTCCGCAACCGCGCGGTGACCGCGGCGAACATCGTGGCGTTCTTCGCGATCGCGGCCCTGTTCAGCACCTTCTACTTCCTGACGCTGGTGCTGCAACAGGTGATGGGCTTCAGCCCGTTGCAGACCGGCCTCGGCTACCTGCCGTTGTCGATCGGCATCGCGCTGGGCGGCTTCGGTGTGGCGCGGATCGTGCCGAAGATCGGTCCGCGGCCGGTGCTGATCGCCGGGCTGCTCACGGCGACCGTCGGCCTGCTCTGGGTGTCCACAGCGGACGAGTCGTCGACGTTCCTGGGCTCGATCCTCATCCCGACCACGTTGCTGGGCCTGGGAATGGGCGCGGTTCTCAACGCCACCACCAACGCGGCGACGTCCGGTGTGCCGCGCGAGCAGGCGGGCCTCGCGTCCGGTCTGCTCAACACGATCCGCCAGATGGGCAGCGCGATCGGCCTGGTCGTCCTCGCGACGATGTCGTCGGCCCGCGCGGACTCCCTGCTGGCCCAAGGAGAACCGTTGCAGCACTCGCTCGGTTCCGGTTTCGGGCTGGCGTTGTTCGGTGCCGGCGTCTTCACCTTCTGCGGTGCGCTGGCCGCGATCGCCGTGCCCCGCAAGAAGTAGCCCGCACAGCGGAAAGGCCCGCCCGGAACTCCGGGCGGGCCTTTCGCTGTGTCAGAAACCCTTGCCGTGCAGGTCGACCGGCAGCGCGACGAGCCGGTGGTTCATGTCGGCCTTCTGCCACTCCAGGTCCTCCTCCGCGACGGCGAGGCGGGCGGCCGGGAAGCGCCGGGTCAGTTCCTCGAACGCGGTGGTCAGCTCGATGCGCGCGAGCGGGGCGCCGAGGCAGCGGTGGATCCCGTACCCGAACGCGAGGTGCGCGTTGTCGGTCCGCGTGAAGTCGAGCGTGTCGGGGTCGGTGAACAGCGTCTCGTCGCGGTTGGCCGAGTTGGTCGACACGAACACCGCGTCGCCCTTGGGGATCGTGACGCCGAACAACTTCACGTCCTCGGTCGCGATCCGCGGCAGACCGGTCGTGTCGTTGGTGGACAACGTGATCCAGCGCAGCAGTTCCTCGACCGCCGCCGGCACCTCCTCCGGCCGCTCCCCCAGCCGCACCCACACGTCGCGGTGGTGCCCGAGCAACGTCAGGACCGAACTGGCCAGGTGACAGGCCGTGGAGTCACCACCGGCGCCGAGCAACGTGTAGCCGAGGCCGATGAGTTCGCCGACCTCCAGCTTGTCGTCACCGATCCGCGCCTCGGTCAGCGCCGACAGCACGTCGTCGCCGGACGCGGCCATCTTCCCGAACACCAGCCCGGCCATGAACTCGCCGAGCTGCTCACCCGCCGCGGCCGCCAGCTCCGGCGCGTCGACGGCGGCGAACTCCCGGATCAGTCGTGCGAACGTGTCGCGGTCGCCGGCGGGCACACCCAACAGGTCGCTGATCGCGATGATGGCCAGGGGGAACGTGAACTTGCCGAGCAGATCGACCGGTCCCTCGAGAGCCTCGGAATCCGCCTGGTCCAGCAACTCTGTCACCAGCCGCTGGATTCTCGGTCGCATGGACTCGATCCGGTCGACCGAGAACGCCTGCGACACCAGGTCGCGCAGTCTCGTGTGCGCGGGCGGGTCGAGCGAGATGATCATTCCGGGCGGCGCCTGGAACAACCCGGGAAAGGTCGGCGCGGACGGTTCATAGGACGCCGCACGGGAAAACCGCACGTCGTCGAGCACCACGCGGACCGAGTCCTGCGTGGTCGCCACCCAGCAGTGGCCGCCGCCGTTCGCGGGCAGGCGCACGACAGGACTCGACGCGCGGAACCCGGCGAACTCCGGCGCCGGACCGCGGTAACTGGATCCGGGAACGGGAAAGGAAACCACCGTGCGCTCCTCGCAGCTCTGGACAGTGTTTTCGCAGGTTAGGAGCCCTGACCTGAAGCACGGTCTAGTGCCGTTCGAGTGACCGGGTGAACGCTGTGCGTGATCAGCCATCCAGGCGAACCACCCAATTCGGGAGATCCACATGACCATCCTCGTCACCGGGGCGCGCGGCAACGTCGGCCGTCGCGTGCTCCAGCGGCTTTACGCGGCGGGTCACAGCCTGCGCGCGTCCGGCCGAAATCCCGCGGAACTCGACGTGCCCGAGGGCGTAGAGACAGTCGCGCTCGACCTCAACGACCCGGAGACGTTCGTCGCGGCCCTCGCCGGTGTCTCCAAGGTGCTGCTCTACGCGGAGCCGGACGGCATCGTGAAGTTCCTCGACGAGGCCGAGAAGGCCGGCGTCGAGCAGATCGTGCTGCTGTCGTCGAACACCGTGGGGCTGCCGGGCGCCGACCAGGACCCGTTGGCGCACCACCACTTGCTCGTCGAAGAGGCCGTGGTCACCTCCGGCCTGAGCTACACCATCCTGCGGCCCGGTGCTTTCATGAGCAACGCGTTCGGCTGGAGCTACTCGCTGCAGGCCGGCGACACGATCGACCAGGTCTTCCCCGAGGCCCAGGTGGCCCCGGTGCACGAGGATGACATCGCTGACGTAGCGGTCGTCGCGCTCACCGAGAAGAAGCTCCAGGACGAGATCGTCGACCTCACCGGCCCGGAGTCGCTGACGTTCCGCCAGGAACTGGAGATCGTCGGTGACGTGCTCGGCCGCAAGCTCGTGATCAACGGCCTGACCCGTGAGGAGGGTGAGGCGCAGATGAGCAACTTCGTGCCGCCGCCCGTCCTGACCTCACTGCTCAACCAGTGGGAGGCCGCTGTCGGCGTCGTCGCGGACACCAGTGCCACGGCCGAACGGATCACCGGCAAGCCGGCCCGCACGTTCCGCCAGTGGGTCGAGGAGCACGCCTCGTTCCTGGTGTGACTGCCCACGGGCCGGAGTCGGGATGAGGGCGGCGGACCCGTCCCGGCTCCGTCCGTGCGCGGGTACTACACGCGAGCCATCGTGAACGTGATGTTCGAGGTGCCCAGGTTCGTGCCGTCCGCGAGGAAGAACGTGGACGGGCCGGAGCTGGTGAAGTTGTCCGGTCCACTTTGGACGGCGTCCTGGTCGAAGTCGACGTAGGCGAAGTAGGCGCCGTTCTCGTCGTAGACCTTCTCGCCGCGGAACTTGTAGTGGAACTTGTTGACGCCGGTCGACCACCACGTGCCCTGGGTGGTCGTGTTCTGCTCGTTGGTGACGAACACCTTGCCGTTGGCCTTGAACTGCAGCTTGGTCGGGTGGTCGCCGTCCGTCCTGGTCACGTACCCGGTCCAGGTGCCCACCGGTGTGCAGGTCGCGTTCGCCGCGGTCGCCATGCCTGTTAAAGCAAGCAGGACCACGGCCATGACCGCTCCTGTGCGCACGAAGGCGGTCGAACGTTTCGGAGTGAACGTCTGCATCTGTGTGGCTCCCAATCCCGGTTGCGTGCGACGGACGCGCGCAACCGTCGGTGAAACCCCTCGACGCAAACTTCAGAACGGCTCGAGCATGCGGTTTTCCGCTGCGGCCCAAGCTCATCTCGACCCGAGTATCGCAAAGTTTTCGTTACTCATGAGCTGACAGGGAGGACGCCGTGGCCGAACGGGAGACAGAGCTCTGCGAGCTGTTCGGGGAGGTGCTCGGGGTACCGGGGATCGAACCGGAGGACCACTTCTTCGACCTGGGAGGACATTCGCTGCTGGCGTCGAAGCTGGTCAAGCAGGTCCACGAGCGGTACGGCGTCCGCGTCCCGTTGCGCAGCTTCTACGAGGACCCGACGGCGCGCGCCGTCGCCAAGCAGCTGGACCAGGCAGCCTAGGAGTTCGAGATGCGATGGAATGACCTGTACATCGCCGGTGTGGGCACATATCTGCCCGAGCAGGTCGAGACGGTGGACGACGCCATCGCGGCCGGCCGGTACACAGAAGAGAAGAAGGCCATGAACGGCTACCGGGAGCTGCGCGTCGCGGCCCCTGGTGAGACCGGTCCGGTGATGGCCGCCAGAGCCGGTGTCGAGGCGGTGGAACGCTCGGGGCTCAGTCCGCTGGACTTCGGCCTGACCGTGCACGCCTCCCTGTCCCACCAGGGACTCGACCTGTGGACGCCCGCGAGCTACGTGCAGGCCAACACGGTAGGCGGCACCGGACCGGCGTTCGAGGTCAAGCAGGGCTGCAACGGCTTCATGGCCGCAGTGGACCTGGCAGCCTCGTACCTCTCCTCGCACCAGGACCTGCCGGCCGCGCTCGTGACCGCGGGCGACGCCTTTCACCTGCCCTACTTCGACCGGTGGGCCTCGGAGGAGCAGAACGTCAACGGAGACGGCGCGGGGGCGCTCGTCCTGTCGAACCGTTCCGGCTTCGCCCGAATCCGCTCCATCCACTCGCACGCCGACTCGACGCTCGAGCAGATGTCGCGCGGCTACGCGGAATGGACGACGGGGCCGTTCGCGGACGGCCAGACCCTGCAGCTCAACAGCGGCGTGGAGGACTTCCTCCAGAACGCCGACGTCGACCTCGACGACATGATCGCGCGCATCGGCGGCGGAGTGCGGCACTCCCTCAAGATGGCGTTGTACGAAGCGGAGATCGAGCTCGCCGACGCTCGGTTCTTCCTGCACCAGCAGCTCGCGGAAACCATCGTCACGCACGGCATCTGCGGTTTGCTGGGCGTCGACCGGGCCACCACGACGTACGACTGGGCCAAGCAGTACAGCATGGTCGGCACCGCGGACATCGCTCTGGGACTCGACCACGTGCTGGCCGAGCGCGACCCGCAGCCGGGCGACCTGATCGTCCTGCAGTCCTCCGGCGCGGGCTACGTCTGGACCGCGGCCGTCCTGGAGATCCTCGAAGTTCCTTCCTGGGTCTAGAGAACGTAAAGAAAAGGGCGGGCTCTCCTTGCGAGCCCGCCCTTTCGCGTGTCCTCAGATGTAAAGCGACTTGGAGTTCCAGTCGGGTTCCGGCAGAGCCTTGCGGTCGGTCTTGCCGTTGCTCGTGATCGGCAGTTCGTCCACCACGACGAACCCGGCCGGCACCATGTGCTCGGGCATGTTCGCGCGCATGTGCGTCTTCAGCGCCCGCTTGTCCAGCTCCTCACCGGACTTCACGACCCACGCGACGAGCCTGCGGTCACCGCTGGGGTGCGTGCGGAGGCTGACGGCGGCGGTGCGGACCTGCGGGTGCTCGGTCAGCGCGTTCTCGACCTCGCCCGGTTCGATCCGGAACCCGCGCAGCTTGAACTGGTCGTCGATGCGGCCGAGGAACTCGACCACGCCGTCCGCGCGCTTGCGGCCCTGGTCGCCGGTCCGGTAGTAGCGCTCGCCGTTCCAGCTGCCACGCACGAACTTCTCGTCCGTGAGGTCCGGCCGCTTCCAGTAGCCGCGCGCCACCTGCGCGCCGCCGATCCACAGCTCACCGGGCGTGCCCGGCTCGACGGGCTTCCCCTCCGCGTCCACGACGACGACCTCGACGTTCTGCAGCTGCGAGCCGATCGGCACCGCGCCGCCCAGGTCCTCGTCCGCGCCGATGCGGTGGCAGGTCGCGAACGTCGTCGTCTCCGTCGGCCCGTAACCGTTGACGATCTGCACCTCCGGCACGGCTTCGCGCAGCTGCCGCACGTGCGGCACGGACAGCACGTCTCCTCCGGACAGCACGGTGTGCACGCCCTTGAACGCGGCCACGTCGACGTCGATCTGCCGGTGGAACAACGCCGCGGTCAGCCACAGGACGCTGATCTCGTTGGACCGCAACAGGTCGCCGAGCTCCTCGGCCTGCACGACACCGGGCGGGGCGAGCACCACGCGGGCGCCGTTGAGCAGCGCGCCCCAGATCTCGAACGTGGCGGCGTCGAACGCGACCGGCGCGAGCTGCAGGATCCGGTCCGCGGGCGTGACGTCGACGTAGTTCGCGCCGGTGACGAGGTTCGTGATGTTCCGGTGCTCGATCATCACCGACTTCGGCTTGCCCGTGGACCCCGAGGTGTACATGAGGTAGGCGAGGTCCCGGGGAGCGACGACAGGAAGCTCCACTGTGGACCTTCCGGTGGGCGGCGACACCTTCAGCGTGGTGAAGCCGGCGAAGAACTGGCCGATGACCAGGGACACGTCCGCGTCCGCGAGCATCATCGAGACCCGTGACTCGGGGTCCTCCGGATCGATCGGCACGTACGCCGCGCCGGCCTTGAGCACGCCCAGCAGCGCCACGACGAGCTGCGGCGACCGTTCCAGGCACACCGCCACCCGGTCGCCGGGCAGCACGCCGGCCTCGGCCAGCTCACCGGCCAGCGCGTCCGACCACCGGTCCAGCTCGGCATAGCTCAGGGAACCCTGTTCCGCCGACAGCGCCACCGCGTCAGGCGTTCTGGCCGCCCGGCAGCGGAACGCGTCGGTCACCGTTGTGGACATGCCCCAGCTCCTCTCATTTCGCCCATCCTCCGCAACCGGGCTCGAAGTCCCCTCGGGTCACAACTGGCGCTACAGGGGTGTTTGAGCTGCCCGAACAACACTCAGCGCGTCCGCTGCCCCACCTCACCGGAGGCGCATCCCCCATGAACGTCCGCAAGAAGGCTCTGGCCGCCGTGGCCGCCTGTGTGCTGGCAGTCCCCGTCGTCGCCGCCGCTGGTGCCAACGCGAAGCCCAGCTACGAGAACGCTCTCGTCGGCCGCTGGGACCTCACCGTGACCATCCACATCGAGGAACCGCCGCTGCTCACGCCGCTGTTCTGCGACTTCACCGCCGACTACCAGCTGCACTGCGAGACCAAGCCCGGCTACCCGGACCAGCTCGAGGGCCGGGGAGTCTGGACCGCGCAGAAGGACGGCCAGTTCAGCTTCTGGATCACGCACCACGCCCACCGCGACGAGAACGGCAACCCGGTCGGCTCGATCAACGCGAGCCACCTGGGCAAGATCAGCGCGAACAAGAAGAAGTTCACCACCAAGGCGCACACCTACATCAACCTCAACGACGGCACCCCGTGGCAGGGTCCGGTCGACGTCGAGGGTGACGCCAAGCGCATCTGAAGTTCCCACGGCAAAGGCCCCTCACCGTCGGCGAGGGGCCTTTGCCGTGTCCAAGCCCTGAAACGGCCGGAGGCCCCAGGCGGATCGCCTGGGGCCTCAGGATTCCAGCGGGAGAGAACTACGCCTTGGCGGTCTCCTCAGAGCCCTCTTCGGCGCCTTCCTCGGCCGGCGCGCCCCACTCCTCCTGCTTCAGCCAGCGAGGCAGGAAGGAGGCCAGCAGCAGCGCCAGTGCGGCGAAGCCGAAGCCCACGTACAGGGTGGTGCGGAACGCGTCCGTGAAGGACTGGCCCGCGGCCTGGTGCGAGTACTTGTCGGCGATCGCCTTGGCCTGCGGGTCGGCCTGGACCGCGGCACACGCCGAAGCATCCGGCGTACCGGAGAACGTGGTGGCGGCACAGGTCTGGAAGGCACCCGCGAGTTCGGTGGCCTTGGCGTCGGCGACACCGGCGGTCACGAGCTCCTGGCGCACCTGCGGGGCCAGCGACTCCGCGTTGGCAGCACCGTGGGAGGCCAGCGGCGCGAAGAACGCCAGCGTCACGACCGAGATGCCGACCGCGAAACCGAGCTGCTGCTTGGTGTTGATCAGGCCGGATGCCGCACCCGCGTCCTCGTGCGGCACCTCCTGGAGGGCGAACAGCGCGATCGGGGTGGCCGTCATGCCGAAGCCGAGACCGATCAGCAGCAGTCCGGGCACGAGGCCCCAGCTGGTGATGTCGGGGCTGACCGAGAACAGCAGCACCGCGACACCGACGGCGATCACGACGGCACCGACCTGCAGGACGGCGCGGCCGAACTTCGGCACCAGCGCGATGACCGAGGCCGACGCGGTGATGAAGGCACCGATGCAGAACGCCAGCAGCGTGACACCGGTCCGCAGCGGCGAGAAGCCCAGACCCTCCTGCAGGAACAGGTAGAGGGCCAGCATGAACATGCCGGTGAACGAGAACATGCCCAGCATCAGCGCGAGGGCCGCGGAGAAGCTGCGGGACTTGAACAGGCTCAGCGGGACCAGTGGCATGCCGTCCTTGCGCTGCTTGGCACGCTCGTAGGCGACGAAGCCGATGAAGCCCACGACGGACGCGGCCATCAGCACGAAGCCCCACGCCGGCCAGTGCAGCTCGCGGCCGAAGGTGAGCGGGAACAGCAGAGCGGTGAGGCTGACGGTCGCGATGACGACACCGATCAGGTCGAGCCTGATCCGGCTCGGCGCCTTCGACTCGTTGATGTACTTCCAGCCCAGCGCGTAGCCGATCAGACCGATCGGGACGTTGACCAGGAAGATCGTCCGCCATCCCCAGTCGAAGACGTTCGCGGCGACGAGCACGCCACCGACGAGCGGCGCGATCGTGGCGGCGAGGCCACCGATGGTGCCCTGGATGGCGAAGACCGCGCCCTTCTCCTTGTCGGGGAAGGTGACGTGGATGATCGACATGACCTGCGGGACCATCAGGCCGGCCGCGAGACCCTGGGCCAGACGGGAGATCACGAGCATCTCGGGGTTGACCGCGATGCCGCACAGGAACGACGTGAGCACGAAGCCGAGCACGCCGAGCTGGAACATGCGGCGACGGCCGTAGATGTCGCCGAGACGCCCACCGGTGATCAGTGTGAGCGCGAACGCGAACACGTAACCGGCGGTGATCCACTGCAGCTGCACGAAGCTCGCGCCCATGCCGTGCTGGATCGCGGGAAGCGCGACGTTGACGATGCTGCCGTCCAGCATGTCCATGAACGTCGCCACGGTCATGATGATGAACGCGATCCAGCGGCGCGGGTCAGCCGCCGAAGGCGCGTCAACGACCTCAGCCGCCTGCGCAGCGGCAGTCGCCGGTGGCGACTCCAGGTCGGGATTGGTATTGGTGGAGGTCACGATTTCTCCTCAAGTGACTTATTTTCGCTGCGCACGACAGGCGATGGGTCAGGACTACTCGTCGGTGAAAGCCGGTCGAGTTGAACGAGGTCCCACCCCCTGCCTGAAAAACGACTGCCGGTCGATGACCTTCAGGGTGATCCCCTCCGCTTGAGTCCCGGTCAGGTCGCGGCGGAGCGTTTCGCGCGCACGCCGAAGGCCCTGGTGCCGGGGAGGTGGGCACCAGGGCCTGTCGAGTCCGGGGTCAGCCGTAAAGCGACGCCGGATAGGTGCGCACGGACGCGGTCTCGTACCGCAGGGCGACGTGGCTGGAACTGCTCACCACGTCACGCCAGAACCGTTGCAGCGCACCGCCTTCCGCGAGTCCGCTGGTGCCGGCGGCCCGCACCAGGCCACCGACCGCGTCGACCAGGACCTCGGCCGCGTAGGCGACGTTGCGCTCGTTGCGCGCCATCGCGGCCGGGGTGAACTCGCGGTCGTCGAGCACCCTGGCGTTCTGCTCCACGAGCAGCCTCGCCGACTCGACCTGACCCGACGCGCGGACCAGGTCGACCGCGGACGTCACGGCCTGCTTCTTCCCCGACAGCACCGAAACGCACGCGTCGAGCGCTCCCATCGCCGCACCGACGGCCGGAGCGGCGAACGTGAGGCCGCCGACCGCCTGGAACGGGACGTTGTGGCTCGGCACCGGCGACCAGCTGGTGCCGGTGAGGAGATCCGCCCGGTTGAGCGACAGGTGGGCGGGCACGAACACGTCGTCCACCACGACCGAATGGCTGCTGGTGGCCTTCATGCCGACGCTGTCCCACGTCTCGAGAATGGTGAAGTCCTTGCGCGGCAGTGCGAAGAACCGGCCTTCCTCGCCGACCATGCCGCACAGCAACGCCCAGTCGGCGAAGTCCACGCCGCTGACGTAGGTCCACCGGCCGCTGAGCCGGTGGCCGCCGTCGACGACGGTGCCCTTGCCCATGGGCGGCTGGCCGGTCACGATGAACGTGTCCGGACCGGACGCCCAGATCTCGTCGTGACCCTGTTCGGGCAGCAATCCCGCGAACCGGGACGAGTACGCGGACAGCGACGCGCACCACGCCGCGGCCGAGCAGCCCTGTCCGACGGTGAGCACGGCCTGGGTCAGTTCTGCGAAAGTGCCTTGCGAGCCACCGCGTTCGGCTGCGACGAAGTGCCGCGCGAACCCGGCCTCGCGCAGTGCCTCCACGACCTCGGGAGCCAGCTTGCGGGTGGCGTCGGCGTCGGCCGCGTGCTCCGCGGCGATCAGCTTGGCCTTTTCCGCGAGCGCGACGAGCCCGGTGTTCTGAGCAGTCACCTCGTCACCTCCTGGGAAACTTCACGCAGCCTGAACGGGCAGGTCGCGGTGAATGGTGCGGGACTTGGTGTAGAGCTGACCGTCGATGCGCACGAGCACGTCCTCGATGGAGAAGGTCGGCTCGAAGCTGACCACGCCCTCGGCGGTCGTGCGGGTGACGAGCGACGCGTAGCTGACGTTCAGCGTGTTCTCGTCGACCTCTTCGATCAGGTAGTGGTCGTTCCAGTGCCGCACGGCGACGCCCTTGTAGCGGGGCAGCGCCGCGCTGGAGCCGGCGATCAGAGCCGCCCGGCCCTCGATCTTCTCGCCCCGGTGGGCGTGGTCGGTGACCCCGTCCTCGGTGAACGTCTGGGCGTAGGCCTCCACGTCCAGCGCGTCGAGCAGCCGCATCTGCTGGGCGTAGAACGTCTGGACCTCGATGTGGACCGCAACATTGAGTGGGGACACGACAACTCCTCGGTCTGCCGGTTTCGCTACCGCGAATATGGGTGCGGCCGCTGGACATCCGGTCGAGCCGTCCTGGTTCGACCCCGGTTCCAGGTGGGGTTGAGACAAACCGGGCAGGGTCGAAGGCGACATCTCCCTTACTAGAACTCGCGAGGAGGGCCACATGGCCTCAACTCCCGATGTCGCCAAGTCGGTGACGGTCGAGGCGACGATCGAGCAGGCGTTCGCGATCTTCGCGTCGAAGCCGATCGAGTGGTGGCCGGAGTCGCACGTGTTCGTCAAGGACCGGCAGGCCATCACGATCGAACCGTTCGTCGGCGGGCGCTACTTCGAGCGCGGCGCGGACGGCGAGGAGATCGCCTGGGGCACCATCACCGAGTGGGACCCGCCGAAGCGTCTCGTGATGACGTGGCGCGTCGGCCCCTACTGGCAGCCGATCTTCGACGACGAGAAGGCCTCGTTCATCAAGGTCGACTTCGAGGTCGTCGGCCCGACGACGACGAAGGTCACGCTGACCCACGCTGACCTGCACCGCCACGGTGAGATCGCCGAGGGCATCCACAAGGCGCTCGACGGCCCGTCGCCGGGCGAGACGCTGGAGACGTACGCCCGCGTGATCGAGAAGCACGTCCCGAAGGCTGCCTGAGGGCCCGGAATCCCTCAGGTGAAATAAAGAAACGGCCGCCCCAAGCCTCCGGGGCGGCCGTTTCTTCGTGCTGTGTCTAGGCGCCGAGCTCGATCGCTTCGTCGTGCGTGCGGTCGACGACGCTCTTGACGTCGACGACCCGGCCGAGCTGCTTGATCAGCTGGACGATCGTGCGCCCCGGCTGCAGCTCGACGACGACGTCGAGGCGGGACAGATCGCCCCGCTCGGCCGGCGCGAGGCTCAGCGACTCGACGTCGACGCCACGGCTGGAGAACAGCACCACGATCCGAGCCAGCGCGCCGGGCTCGTTGCGCAGCAACAGGGAAAGCGAATGTCTGGTCATCACTCTTCCTCGTCGAACAGGGGCCGGATGCCCCGCGCGGCCATGACCTCGTCGTTGCCGGTGCCCGCGGCGACCATCGGCCAGACCTGGGCGTCCTGTCCCACCACGAAGTCGACGACGACGGGCCGGTCGTGGACCGCCATCGCCTCCAGGATGGTTCCGTCCACTTCGGACTGGCTGTCGCACCGCAGGCCGACGCAGCCGAGCGCGTCGGCCAGCTTCACGAAGTCGGGGTGGCGCTGGTGCGTGCCGAGCCTGGTGTTGGAGTAGCGGCCCTCGTAGAACAGGGTCTGCCACTGGCGGACCATGCCGAGGTTGCCGTTGTTGATGATCGCGACCTTGATCGGGATGCCTTCGGCGGCACAGGTCGCGAGTTCCTGGTTGGTCATCTGGAAGCAGCCGTCGCCGTCGATGGCCCACACCGTGCGCTCCGGTGCGCCGGTCTGCGCGCCCATCGCCGCCGGCACCGCGAAGCCCATCGTGCCCGCGCCGCCGGAGTTGATGAACGAGCCGGGACGTTCGTACTTCACGTACTGCGCCGCCCACATCTGGTGCTGGCCGACGCCCGAGACGTAGATGCTCTCCGGGCCGGCGAGCTTGCTGAGCCGTTCGATCACGTACTGCGGCGCGAGCATGCCGTCGGCGGGCCAGTCGTAGCCCAGCGGGTAGGTGGTGCGCAGTCCGCCGAGGTAGTTCCACCAGTCCGTGAGATCGGTCTTGCGGGTGATCACCGCTGAGAGCGCTGCCATGACGTCGCGGCAGTCGCCGACGATGCCGACGTCCGCCTTGCGGTTCTTGGAGATCTCGGCGGGGTCGATGTCGGCGTGGATCACCGCGGCGTGCGGGGCGAACTCCGGCAGCAGTCCGGTGACCCTGTCGTCGAACCGGGTCCCGAGCGCGATCAGCAGGTCGGCCCGTTGCAGCGCGGCGACGGCGGGCACCGTGCCGTGCATGCCCGGCATCCCCAGGTGCAGCGGGTGCGAGTCGGGGAACGCGCCGCGGGCCATGAGCGTGGTGACGACCGGGATCCCGGTCTTCTCCGCGAGCTTGTGGAGCTCTCCCGCCGCGCCGCTGCGGATCACGCCGCCGCCGATGTAGAACACCGGCCGCTTCGACGAACCGATCAGCTGGGCGGCGTTGCGGATCTGCACCGGCGAGAGCACCGGGCGCGACGGCGTGACGAGCTTCGGTGGTGTGTAGGTCGTGGCGGTGGCCAGCACGTCCTTGGGCAGGTCCACCAGCACCGGGCCCGGCCGCCCCGATGACGCGAGCCTGAACGCCTCGGCGATCACCCGCGGAATGTCGGCCGGGTCGTGCACCTGGAAGCTGTGCTTGGTGATCGGCAGCGTGATGCTGCGGATGTCCGCCTCCTGGAAGGCATCCGTCCCGATCACCGACCTCGCCACCTGGCCGGTGATCGCCACGATCGGCACCGAGTCCATGTAGGCGTCCGCGAGAGGCGTCACCAGGTTCGTCGCTCCCGGCCCTGATGTCGCCATGCAGACGCCCACTCGTCCGGTCGACTGCGCGTACCCCTGGGCGGCGTGGCCGGCACCTTGTTCGTGGCGCACCAGCACGTGCCGGATCTTCGAGTCGAACAGCGGGTCGTAGGCGGGCAGGATCGCCCCGCCGGGCATCCCGAAGATCACCTCGCAGCCGACGTCCTCGAGCGCCTTGATCAACGCACCTGCACCGGTGGTATCCACGGTTGCTCCCCGAACTTTCAGCCCGCGAGCTGGCGCTCCAGCTGGCGCGGCGACAACGGCTTGTCGAGCGACGGCTCGGAGCTCAGGATCGCCCGCTGCAACTGACGCAGCCTTTCGGACGGCTCAAGCCCCAGCTCTTCGATCAGCGTGTCGCGCAGCGACTGGTAGGCCTCCAGCGACTTCCACTGCCGTCCGGCCCGGTAGAGCGCGAGCATGTACTGCGCGCACAGGTTCTCGTGCATCGGGTGCTGCGCGGTGAGCACCGACAGTTCGGACAGCAGCGACTGGTGCTTGCCCAGCTGCAGGTCGGCCTCGATGCGGGTCTCCAGCACGCCGAGGCGGCTTTCCTGCAAACGGGTGACCTCCATGCCGAGCCGGACGCCGATCTGCACGTCCACGAGCACCGGTCCGCGCCACACCTCGGCGGCACTGCGCAGCAGCCTGCTCGCGGATTCCAGGTCGCCGATCTCGAACGCCCGCTGACCCGCGCTCGCGAGCCGCTCGTAGCTGCGGACGTCGACGCTCTCCGGCGGAACGTCCAGCATGTAGCCGCCGTAGCGGGTCACCAGGACGTTCTTCGCGACACCGGGACCCTCCCCCGGCATGGCCGCCTCGATGCGCCGGCGCACCTGCAGCACGTAGGTCTGCAAAGTGGTGAGTGCGCTGCGTGGCGGTGTCATTCCCCAAAGCTCTTCGATCAACGTCGGAACCGTGACGACGTGTCCAGCCTGCAGTCCGAGCAGCGAGAGCACCTGCCTGGGCTTCACCGCGCTCGGCGCGATCGAGACGCCGTTCTCCCGTGCCTCCAGCGGTCCAAGAACCTTGATCTCCATTGGAGCCTCCCCTGCTCAGCGGCGGACGACTTGGTCGTGCCATCAAGTTCACCTGAGGCGGGCTATCGGACGCCACGTATCCGGCCATGACTCTCGGATGGCGAACTACTGCGCCCGGCGTGAGATATTCATATACTCAAACGAACCCAAACCGTCCCGCCTCGTAATCGACCGACCACGAGCGGTGACAGTTGCGAAAAATACTCGTCCATTGGCGTGACATTGAGTCGCGAGTCAATGCGACTTCGCATTCTGAACCGATTCAGTTGCCGTCCCGAACTGCTCTCGCATGTCTAGTATTCGGCCTGGGCGCGCGCCGTGCGAGGTGTTTGACCGGCGTTGACACTCAGACTTTGCTCTGGAGCGGTTTGCTCTTGGGGGGCACGTGAATGCTTCGCCTGCGATACCGAGATACCGCGCGATCATCGTCGCGGTGTTCGCCGCGGTGTGCCTGACCGACCTGACGCGCGCGCTACTTCTCACCGGCGAAGTCACCGAATTGGCGGTGTCGGTCATTGATTTAGCGGTACTTGTCCTACTGCAAGTGTCGTATTTCCGGCGTCTGAGCGCACTCCAGCGACACCTCGCACTGACAGCCCAGGCCGTACTGCTGGTCCTGCCGTACGTCCTCTTCGGCTATTCCTGGACTGGCGTCGCGGGCCTGGTCGCCGGCAACGCCCTCCTCGTCCTGCGCCCCGCGCTGGGCTGGTCCATCTTCGTGGCGACAGTGGTCGCGACCGGCCTCGCCCAGGCCGCCCACGGCGAGGCGATGATGGCCACCACCGCTACCGCACTGCTGCTGGCGGGCCTGGCCACGGGCTTCGCGACCCACCGCGACTGGCCGGCCCCTCCCGAGCCCGAGCCGACTCCCGCCCTGGTCGTAGACCCCGTCGTCACCACCACCGCGGCGGTCACCGCCGAGCGCGTCCGCGTCGCCCGCGACCTGCACGACCTGCTCGGCTACAGCCTCAGCGCGATCAAGCTGAAGAGCGAACTGGCCCACCGGATCGTCGCGGACCGCCCGGACCACGGCTGGGAGTTCATGCAGGAGCACATCACCGACATATTGGACATCACCCACCACGCCCTGGCCGACGTGCGCTCACTGGCCCGCGCCTACCGCCCGCTGTCCCTGGCGGACACGTCCGACTCGGCCAAGGCGATGCTGGCGGCGTCGAACATCGACGTGAGCGTCGAACTGTCCCACGACCCGCTCCCGGAGCCGGTGGAGACCGTCCTGGCCGCCGTCCTGTGCGAGGCCGTCACGAACGTCCTGCGCCACAGCGACGCCAGCACCTGCACCATCGGCGTGCACCAGCGCGGCACCACGATCCTGCTCGACGTCATCAACAACGGCGCCGCCGACCGCCCGGTCTCCGCCGACTGCAACGGCGTCCGCAACCAGGCCGAACGCATCAAGGCCGTCGGCGGCACGTTCAGCGCCCGCCACATCGGCGACGGCTCGTTCCACGTCCACGCCACCATCCCGGCGACCCCGGAGCCCTGACCCTCAGGCCCGCAGTCGCCGGGCAAACCAATATATTGGCGCGCCCGGCCACCGTTCGCCCCAAAGACGATCTTCCCGCACACCCCTGACCTGGCCCTTAGCAACGAGTCTTTGGACTTCGTCCGCAAAAGACTCGTTGCAATGGTCCCGGCGAAGGCTCGGCGAAGATCCGGAGCAGCCCGCCCTGAGCCGACCCAGGGCCCGGCTCAGAACCAGCCGGACTTGCGGGCGATGCGGACGGCGTCGACCCGGTTGCGGGCGTCGAGCTTGGCCGTCGCCGCCGTCAGGTAGTTGCGGACCGTGCCGACCGACAGGAACAGCGTCGTGGCGATTTCCATGGCGTCCGCGCCGTCGGAGGCGAGTCGCAGCACTTCCAGTTCGCGTGGCGTCAGAGGGCACTCATCGGTGTCCCACGCGGAAAGAGCGAGCTGCGAGTCGATCACGCGCCGACCAATTGAGACACCGCGAATGGCGTCAGCGAGTTCTCCGACTGGAGCATCCTTGAGGATGAAGCCATTCACTCGTGCGTTGAGTGCTCGGCGCAGAGTGCCCGGCCGGCCCAGGCTGGTGAGAATGAGTGTGCGCGTCTCCGGTGCGGTGTCGTGGATCACGGTGGCGGCGGAAAGGCCGTCCATACCCGGCAGGTCGATGTCGAGCACCGCTACGTCCGGTTTGTTCTTCTCGACCGCCGCGATGATTTCGTCACCGGTTGCGACAGAGGCGACGACCTCAATATCCGGTTCAAGATTCAACAAGGCGACCAAAGCACCGCGGACCATTTGCACGTCCTCGGCTAGTAGCACTCTGATCATCCGACCCCCTTGCTTGCCCCCAGGTCACCATTTCGAGTCTTACACTCGGTGACCATGCAGGACAAGCATTGAGTCCGGGTGCGCCGAGCGTTACTCCAAATGCGCTAGGAGCAATTAATGAGGTTAATCGGCGGATGACCAGGGGTCACCAGTCGCTCACAGATAGCTCAGGGACCGAATCGAGTACCGGGACGACTCGAGCACTGCCCGAGCACAAAGCGGTACAAGCGATTCGGCCCCTGAAGCAGGCTCTGAAGTGATCATCACGGAGATGACTCAGCGCGTCTCGCCCCATCGCTCCAGCAGTTCCAGGCCGCCGTCGACGGTGATCACCTGACCCTGAATCCACGCGGCCTCGTCGGTGCAGAGCAACGAAACGGCGTTCGCGATGTCCTGCGGCAGGGTGACGCGACCGGACGGGCTCTTGATCGCGAGCCGGTCCACCAGGTCCGGATCGATGTTCATGGGGCCGTTGTCCACAACGGTGGTGACAACGGCGTTGACCGCGACCTTGTACCAAGCCATTTCCAGCGCGAGCGTCCGAATCACACCGTGCACCGGTGTCACCGTGTAGCCGGCGATCACCACGCGGCCGCCGTCGACGAGAGCCTTGGCGAGCGGCTCCACGATGTTCAGCAACGGCGTGAGGTCCGGCGACACGGCGTGGTGCACGAACACGTCGAGCTGTCCGCGGTCCTGCTTGACCTGGTCGAGCAGGGAGCGGACCGAGTGCTCGTCGTGGATGTTCAGCTTGGTGACCGTCACCGAGCCGGGCTTGCCCGCGAGCACGGTCTTCGCGCGCTCCAGGTCGACGTTGTCCTCGTCGGATGTCGTCAGGATGACATGGGCGCCGTTGTCGCAGAGCTTGCTCGCGATGGCGAGGCCGAGCCCGTGCGTTCCCGACGTGACAACTGCGATCTTGCCGTCGAGTCCCAGGCGCGTGTTGACAGGTTCGATCATGATGCCGACCACCTCTGTTGTCCGCGTGGTGATCGACGCTCCGCCCGGCCACTAGGGCCGAACTCGACTACTTCTTGCGCAGACCTTCCAAAACACGCAGGATCGCGCGTTCGACCTCACGCCCGGTGCGCTTCGGATCGGACGAGCTCGCGATGGTGCTCGCGCACGCGGACAGCGCGCCGAACAGCAGCCGGGCCATGATCTCCACCGGCGCCTCCTCGATCTCACCGGCGTCCACGAGCAGCTGCACGGCCGTGCGAAGCAGACCGAAGCTGAACTGCTCCTCCGCCTCACGCCAGCGTTCCCAGCCCATCACCACTGGCGCCTCGTGGACGATGATCCGCTGGTACTCCGGTTCCAGGCACTTGCGGACGTACGCGCGCAGACCGGCGACCGCGGTCTCCCAGGCGTCGCCGTCCGCCGTGATCACCGCGGTCAGCGAGGCGATCGAGCGGGTCTCGACCTGGGTGAAGGCCGCCTCGAACAACGCCTGCTTGCCGCTGAAGTGGTGGTAGAGCGCACCTTTCGTCACGCGGGCGCGTTTGACGACCTCGTCGAGCGAGGTGCCGGCGTAGCCGCGTTTGGTGAAGAGGTCGACGGCGCTGTCCACCAACGCCTGCCTGGTCGACTCCGAGTACTCGGAGCGTCGAGTTCGCACGACCGAAACGTATCTCACATACCGACGGTACGTACCGGTGGTATGTTCGTGTCATACCGAGGGTATGCGAGAGACCGGGGGTACGAGACATGGGCTGGGCAGACCACTACCGTCGCCGCGACGCGCTCGACGCCGTCCTGCGCGACGCCCGCCGCGACCCGTCCGCGCCGCTGATCGTGGATCCGGACGTCTTCGGCTCACTGCACGAACTGCTGCTGGCACTCGACCACCGCTGGCAGAACAAGCTGACCGCCCGCATGGAGAACGCCGGATTGAACGGCCACGTTGACGAGGGCCGTGTCACGGCCGAGCTCGCCGCCGACGAACCGGTGTTGCGCGCGGTGCTCGACACACATCTGTCGCTCGGCAGCTACCGGACGGTAGGAATGACTCCATGAGTCGTTGGACCGAAGCCGACATCCCCGACCAGACCGGCCGCACAGTCCTGGTGACCGGCGCGAACTCCGGTCTCGGCCTGCGCACCGCCCAGGTGCTCGCGGCCAGGGGCGCCCACGTGATCATGGGCTGTCGCTCGGTCCAGCGCGGGGAGACCGCGCGCCGCACCGTCAAGGGGTCTGCCGAGGTCCTCGAGCTCGACCTCGCCGACCTGGCCTCCGTGCGCACAGCCGCAGAGACGACCGCGGAGAAGGTCGAGAAGCTCGACGTCCTCATCAACAACGCGGGAATCATGGCCGTCCCGAACGGCCGGACCGCCGACGGCTTCGAGCGCCAGTTCGGCACCAACCACCTGGGCCACGCCGCACTGACGTTCCTGCTGCTCCCGACGCTGCGCCGAAGCCCAGGCGCGCGCGTCGTCACCGTGTCGTCGCTGATGCACCAGTACGGCCGCATGAACTTCGACGACCCGAACTGGGAACGCCGCTCGTACAGCGCCCGCAGCGCCTACTGCCAGTCGAAACTGGCGAACCTGCTGTTCGCACGCGAGCTGGAACGCCGTTCGCCGGACGTGACGTCCATCGCGGCGCACCCCGGCATGACGGCCACCGACCTGGCCAACAACATGGCCGACGCGCACAGGTCCGTCGTCATGCGGGCCGGCGGCAAGCTGTTCGGCCTGTTCTCGCAGTCCGTCGAGATGGGCGCGTTGCCCCAGCTCTACGCGGCGACCTCACCCGAGGCACACGGCGGTGCGTACTACGGCCCCGGCGGCTTCAACGGCCTGCGCGGCCACCCGTCCGTCGCGGGAATGACCGCCGCCGCCCGTGACGATCTCGCCGCGAACCGCCTCTGGGAACTCACGATCAAGCTGACCGGAATCGCTCCAGATCTTCCGTAGGGGTGTCGGCGCCCTCGCCTGGGGGGAGTGGGGAAGGCGCCGACGAGGCCCGGTCGTCACCTCCGGGCCGGGAACATCTTCGGTCAGGAAGTGTTGTTCATGTTCGACGCGACCTGCGTGAACAACAGATCGTGAACAACGAGCGCTCCACCGGGAGCCCGGTTCTGGCGCTTAGCCTGACCTGGGAGTGCGTGACCCCGGACACTTGAGCGCGCAGCGTAGGGTGAGGACGTGACTGTGGTACCTGAGGGTCGGAAGCTGCTGCGGCTCGAGGTCCGCAACAGCCAGACGCCGATCGAGAAAAAGCCCTCGTGGATCAAGACCAGGGCGAAGATGGGCCCCGAATACCGGGAGCTCAAGAGTCTGGTCAAACGCGAAGGCCTGCACACGGTCTGCGAAGAGGCCGGCTGTCCCAACATCTACGAGTGCTGGGAAGACCGCGAGGCAACGTTCCTGATCGGCGGCGAGCAGTGCACCAGGCGCTGCGACTTCTGCCAGATCGACACGGGCAAGCCCGCCGACCTCGACCGCGACGAACCGCGCCGGGTCGCCGAGTCCGTCCAGGCGATGGGCCTGCGCTACTCCACCGTCACCGGCGTCGCCCGTGACGACCTGGAGGACGGCGGTGCGTGGCTGTACGCGGAGACCGTCCGCCAGATCCACGAGATGAACCCGGGCACGGGCGTCGAGCTGCTGATCCCGGACTTCAACGCGGTCCCGGAGCAGCTGGCCGAGGTCTTCGAGTCCCGTCCCGAGGTGCTCGCGCACAACCTGGAGACCGTCCCGCGGATCTTCAAGCGCATCCGCCCGGCGTTCACCTACGAGCGTTCCCTCGAGGTGATCACCAAGGCCCGCGAGTTCGGCCTGGTCACCAAGTCGAACCTGATCCTCGGCATGGGCGAGACCCCCGAAGAGGTCACGGAGGCGCTCTCCGACCTCTACGACGCGGGCTGCGACATCATCACCATCACCCAGTACCTGCGCCCGTCGCCGCGGCACCACCCGGTCGAGCGCTGGGTGAAGCCCGAGGAGTTCGTCCAGCACAAGGAGACGGCCGAGGAGATCGGCTTCCTCGGCGTGATGGCGGGCCCGCTCGTCCGCTCCTCCTACCGCGCCGGCCGCCTCTACGCGCAGGCGAAGCAGAAGCGCGGCGAGGACCTCCCGGAGAACCTCCAGCACCTGCTGACGGTGTCCGCGTCCCAGGAGATCACGAGCCTGCTCGCCCCGCGCTGAGCGGAGTGAACGGCGAACCAACCGATATACCAGCTGGTCACCCACCCAGGGTGACCAGCTGTTTGCATCCGGATGCAAAAGACGTTTGCGGACGTCCGCAAACGTCTTTTGCATAACCGATATATCAGTGCACGCGGGCGTCGACCTTCGTGGGCGACATCCGGAACTCCACTGTGGCGTGGAGGTCGGGTGTGGCGAGCGCTTCCCGGAGGCGTGGCAGGCCCTCGTCGTCGATGCGGCGGCGGATCCCCCGCAGATCTGCGTCGCCGTGGGCGCGGACGACGAGGGCCAGGCGTGGGGCGGTGTGCGGACCGGTCAGCGCGGCCTCGACCTTGCGCACACCGGGGTAGGCGGTGATCTCTTCGGCGAACGGCGCGGTGGCCGTGGCCGTGGTGATGCGGGTGGCGCCTGCCTCGTCGGCCCAGCGCCAGGACGCGACCTTGCGGCGCGGGATCTGGGCGGTGAGCCAGCGCAGGCACAGCAGTGCGACGACCACCGCCGCGGCCGCGATCACCCACAGCACCCACGTCGGCGGCAGCGCTGTGCCCGGTATCAGTGCGGCGAAGCGGTCCACCTGCGGCACGAAGCCGTAGTGGACGGCGAGCGCGGAGGCGCCGGCCAGTGCCAGCACCAGGCCCAGCAGGCCGAGGAGGAATCGGTTCACGGTGTGCTCCTGAGTGCCTTGACCCGCACCACGACCTGCGGCGGCCGGGCGAGGGCGAACTCGCCGACGCGGTGTTCGACGGCCGCGCGGACGGCGTCATCCAGGCCGTCGACCACGGCGCGCCGGGTGCGCACGACCGCGCGAACCCGGCGGCGGCGCACCTTCACGGCGGCGGATTCGACGCCGTCGACGACGGCGGCGGACCGCAGGGCGTTGCGCAGACCGCGCACCGACACCGCGGTGTGCTGGTCCAGGGCCGCCGTCCTGGCCCTGCCGGGCACGACCGCGACGAGGAGCAGCACCAGTCCGATGGCCGCGACGACCCCGCCCGCCACGACCACCCCCTGAGCCGACCACGTCGTGTCGTGCAGCAGTCCGGCCAGGGAGTCGTACGGCAGCAGGGGCGTCTCGCCCACGGCCAGTTGGATCGCGCACACCGCCACCACGACCGACGCGGCCAGCAGGACGAGCGCCGTGAGCGTGGCGGGCAGGGCCCGGCGGGAACGGCGGGTCACTGGACCCTCCTCACCGGAGCCGTGTCCGCGCGCAGCACGCCGACCGAAACGTCCACAACGGACACACGCAGGCCGGTGAGCTCTGCCACCCGGTGGACCAGGTGGGCGCGCACCCGAGCCGCGGTCGACGCGACCGGTGCCGGGTAACGCAGGTCGAGGCGCGCGTCGAGCGTGGCCACTCCCCCGGTCACCCGTGCGGTGACCGCGCAGTCGAGCACGTCCGGGACCTCCATGGCGGCACGCCCGGCGATGCGGCCCACCGCGCGGTCCGCGACGGTGGTCAACCCCGGCTGTGCCCTATCAGGCTGGGCCCTACCAAGCTGGGCCGCACCAGGCGGGGCGGCGGCGAGCGGTGTCGTCATCGTCAGTCCCGATCCCTGCCCAGCAACTGCGCGAGGTCGAGCTTGCCCTCGGCGACCCGGCCCGCGACCAGGCCGAGCGCGCCGAAGACGAGCACGAGCAGGAACGCGCTGAAGCCCCCGAACGCGGCGGCCAGGCCGAGCGCGAGCCCGGTCAGCAGGCCCAATGCGGTGGTGCTCATCGCGGTTCCTTTCACTGCACGCGAGCGGTTTCGGGCTCTTCGCCCTCGGTGTCGCTCGGGATGTGCACGTCGTTGACGTTGATGTTGACCTCGACGACCTCGAGGCCGGTGATCTGCTCGATCGCCGTGATCACGTTGGTGCGCACCGACTTCGCGAGATCCGCGATCGGCACGCCGTACTCGACCACGAGCTCCAGGTCGACCGCGGCCTGCTTCTCGCCGACCTCGACCGACACGCCCTGGCCCGCGCTCGCGGTGGCGCCGGGGATGCGGTCGCGCAACGCGCTGAGCGCCCTCGTCGCGCCGCCGCCCAGCGCGTGCACGCCCCGGATCTCCCGCGCCGCGAGGCCGGCGACCTTCTGCACGACGACGTCCGCGATGGTGGTGGATCCCTTGTCGGTCACCAGTTTCCCGGCCACGACACCGTTCTTCTCCACAGTCTGCGTGCTCATCGCAATCCCTTCCTTCGAAGCGTTCACATCAGAGAGACACCGCCTGCGACCGATTCGTCACGACCCGTTCAGGTGATCGAGGGCACGTTTGTCCACATCGGTCACCACGATTCGCACGACGGCCTTTTCCCATTGCGTGCCAAGGAGAACGGACTTCATCGCCATGCCGGCCTCGGTGAGCGCCAGCGGCAGCCGGGTGGCGACGACGCGGACGCACACCAGTTCGTCCTCGACGTCGACGGCCAGTGCGTCGACGTCCCAGGAGATCCACGAGCGCGCGGGCTCGGGCACCGACGGCCGAAGCCCGTCGACTTTCTCCAGTGCCTTCAACAACTCCGTCACGATCACCACGCGACGTCCACGATCGTCACGAGAACGGACTCCACTTCGACGCCGGTCAGTTCCGGCACGAGCGCGCGCACCGACCGTTGCACGGCACGGGCCACGGCGGCGGCCTGGTCCTGACCCGAGATCACCACGTCCACCTCCAGCACCGCGGCCGTTCCCGACCAGCGCACCCGCACGCCTTCCACCGGCGCGGGCTGCAGTCCCTTGATCTGCTGCCTCGCCGCGCGCACCACCGAACTCACCAGGCCGGCCACACCCGGCTGCACGCGCACGCCGGCGACCCGCTCGGCCGCGTGCACCGCGACCGCCGCCACCGCCGGAGCGGACACGACTGTTTCGATCACTCGCTCATCCTTCGAGAACGTCGGACACGACGAGGTCCAGGCAGGCGAGCCGCACACCGATCCGTGCGGAGGCCGCGGCCAGCACCCTGCGCCGCACCTCGTCGTACGCCTGGTGCGTGACCTGGCCGGCGGTGATCGCGATGCTCAGTTCGACCTCGATCACCGGATCCGCGCCGGTCGACTCCGGTGCTTCGACGACACGGCACCCCCGTGCCCGCACGCCGGGCACGCCGTCCGCCGCGTAACGCAGAACCGCCGCGACCGCGCGTGTGCTGATCCGAGCCAGTCCGTCGCCGGGCAACGGCACGACGTCGGACCGCCGCACGTCGGCGCGCACCGCGGACATCACGCGGCTGACCAGGTCGAACGGCGGCTCGACCTCTTCGTTGACCATCTCCGCGGTCGCCTCGCGCAGAACCAGCAGACTCTCCCGCACCGCACCGCAGTGCGGACACGAGCGCGTGTGTTCGCGCGTGTGTTCGTCAGGGAGGTCGATCGCCTCCCAGACCTCTTCTACGTCCCGCCCGCACGGCAGGACGTAGTCGGACGTCACCGCCACGGCGCCATCACCTCCGCGAGTTGTGCCCGTGCCCGCGCGAGCCTGCCGCGCACCGACTGCTGGGTCGTGCCGATCGCCTCGGCGATCTCGTCGTAGGACCGGCCGTGGACCTCGCGCAGCACCCAGCACGCCCGCTGTTCAGGGGTGAGGCCGCGCAGTGCGGCCTGCAGCGCGTCGAGCTGCGCGCTCACCTCCACCGCGCGGTCGGGCCGGGTGCGCGGCGCCGGCGACTCGTGCTCGTCGAGCTCGGTGTCGGCGTGCGGTTTGCGCTTGCGCAGCACGTTCAGGCACTGGTTGGTGGTGGTGCGGTAGAGCCAGCCGATGAACGCCGCGTCGTCGTTGAGCTGCCCGAGCCGCCTCCACGCGGTCAGGAACACGTCCTGCACCGCGTCCTCGGCGTCACCGGTGCTGCCCACGATGCGCAACGCCAGCCGGTACATCGGACCCTGATAACGGCGCACGAGCTGCTCATATGCCCTCACGTCGCCGTCACGGGACCTTGCCACCAGCGTGGCATCGTCGAGTGCGGCTGCTTCGGCCACGCTCATGCGCACACCCCCCGCCCAATTTGCTTCGTCGCCCGATGGACACGTTCGAACGCGGAACGTCACGCGGTTCCCTGATTTCCCACCCGTGATCGCTCTCACCCGGTTTTCACCCGACCGTGGCGTGACGAAGCTGCGGGGACGCGCATCGAACAGGCGTCAGACCAACCAGCTCAGGAGGACGCGATGTCGCTGTCGGACAAGATCGGCAACAAGGCGGAAGAGCTCGGCGGCAAGGCCAAGGAGACCGCGGGTGAGGTCACCGGCGACGAGCAGCTCGCGAACGAGGGCCGCGCCGACCAGGCGAAGGCGGCCGTGAAGGACGGCGTGGAGAAGGTGAAGGACGCGGTCGGCGGGGTCGTCGACAGCGTCGCCAAGCACCTCAAGAAGTAGCGAGCACCTCTAGAAGCAGTTAGAGGCTCTAACTCAGCTGAAGCGGACCTCGCCCGCGACTACGCCGTCGAGCTCGCGCACGAAGTCGGCGCCGAACGCGCTGGACGGAGTGTGCGAGCCGGGCGCCACGCCGTTGATCTTGCCGATGGCGCGGAGCACGGAGTCCGCGGTGAGGCTGTAGGCGTTCGGGGTGGTGATCGCGCATTCGACCTTCGTCTGCGCGTCCCACGCCTCGCCGAACACCTCGGCCCTGGTGTTGGCGCGCTTGCGCTCGTCGGGGCCCTTCACCTTGCCGGCGACGGTCTTCGCGACGCTCTGCACGAACGGTGTCTGCAACACGGGCGCGAACACCTGCTGCAGTTGCCCGAGCACGCCCGGCACGGTGGTGAACGTCGTGATGTTCGGGATGCCGGTCGAGCGGTAGGCGGTGCTCACGTCGCCCCACGGGATGCTGCCGACCTCACGCGGCCCGGACCGGAAGTAGGCGGTGCGCCTCCGGTGCCCGATGCGAACGCTCTTCAGGTCGCCGTTCACACGGATCCGCCCACCCACGGCGGCGGCCTCGACGGACGTCTTGGTCGTGCCCGCGCTCGCTCCTCCCCCGACGACGAACGCGAGGTCGAGGTGCGTCGCGGACGGCAGGGCGTTCTTCAGGATCGCGGCGAGGCAGTCCGTGGGAACGACGTCGAACCCGGCGCCGGGCAACAGCACGATGCCGGCCTTGCGCGCGTCGATGTCCCTCACGCCGATGGACTCGAAGACGTCGATCTCGCCCGTGATGTCGAGGTAGTGCGTGCGGGTCCTCAGGCAGGCGTCCACCATCGCGGTGGACGTGTGCGCGAACGGTCCCGCGCAGTGCACGACGGCGTCGACGTCCTCGAGATGCGCCCGCGCCTGGCTCAGGTCGAACGCCCGGTGCTCGAGCCCGAGGGCGGCGGCGATCGGCTCGACCTTCTCGTGGGAGCGCCCGGCGAGGATCGGCCGTTCCCCGCGCTGGACCGCGAGCTCGGCGATGAGGCGTCCGGTGTAGCCGTTGGCGCCGTAGACCATCCACGTCATGCCGCGACCTTACCGGCGAGTAGGCCGTCGGGAACCGACCAAAGAGCCGATCAGCAGGAGTACGCCCACCGCGATGACCGGCAGCCCCCAGAGCAGCCGGCGATGCCGCAAATCGGCACAGATGTCCACATAGGCCGGACTGACCGCGGAGGCCGCGGGCTCGTCGAAGCCGAGACCCAGGCTGTTGCCGCACGGGATCAGCGACCCGCTCGGCGCCTCGACGGCCAGCATCACGAACAGGATCGCACCCCCACCGAGCAAGAACGCGAGACCGACCACGACGGCGAACGTGCGCACTGACATAGGCAAAAGTTACGTCTCAAATGGACTTGGGGATAGCCCTGGTCAGACGCATTGGGGTTGATCCCCTAATCCCCCGCTGAACGCTCTCACGCCCCCATGTCCCACGATGCGGGCGAAAACGAGTAGCGCTGCTCCACACGGCCGTTGCGCGGATGCGGCGCGGGGGCGCCGACCTTGATCCACCCGAGGCGTTCATAGAGCCGCACGCCCCGGATGTTGTCGACGTAGACCAGCAGCTCGGCCTTCTCGTATCCATTCTTGATCAACGCATCGGGCAGCGCGCGCAGCAACGCCTCGCCGACGCCCTTGCCCCACGCGTCCGGATGCACGCCCACGTAGTTGATGTAGGCGGTGTCCGTCTCTTGTGGACCTCCGGCGATGAAACCCACGGCCTCACCGTCTTCGTGCGCGAGCAGCAGCAACGAGGACTCGTTCGCGAGAGCGCTCTCCACGCCTGGGCGCGCCGCTTCGAGCGACGGGACCTCGTCGTAGCCGTCCCTCTTCGCGACCGCGTGCGCCCAGATCAACGCGGCCGTGTCGACGTCTTCCGGTCCCCCTTGGATGATCTCCACGCAGGCCAGCGTGTCAGCGCCGGAGCACGACCGGAAGCGATTTAAGGCTGGCCATGATGTCGTTGTGCGTCACCGCGGGCTGCTCGTCGCCCGAGTAGGTGGTGCGCGGGAACCGGCTCGTGAGGTGCCGCAGCACGGTTTCGGTCTCCAGCCGGGCGAGCGCCGATCCCAGGCAGAAGTGCGGGCCGTGGCCGAACGTCACGTGGCCGGTCGTCTCGCGGTCGAGCCGGTACTCGTCGGCCTTCTCGTGCGCCTGCGGGCACCGTCCGGCGGCGCCGAGGTTGATCAGCAACAGCGTGTTCTCGGGGACCGTCGTGCCGTCGATCTCGACCGGCTCGGTGGTGATGCGGTGCGTGGCGCTGCGAACCGGCGAGTTGTGCCGCAGCGTCTCCTCGACGAGTTGTGGCACCAGGTTCGAATCGGCCGCGGCTTTCTCCCACAGGCCGTTGTCCAACGCGTCGTGCACGACGTTCGCGATGAGGCTCGCTGTCGTCTCATGCCCCGCGACGACGAGAAGGAACGCCATCGCCATGAGCTCGTCGTGGCTCAGGTGGTCACCGTCATCGCCGGCGGCTGTGGTCAGCGCTCCGAACAGCGACCGGGGATCCAGGGCGTTGCTCGTGAGCAACGTGTGGAAGTAGCCGCCCAGCGCGTCGCTCGCGGGCTGCGACACCTCGGGGTCCATCGACATCATCGTCTCGATCAACGTGCGGACGTGCGCGCGATCTTCGGCCGGCAGCCCGAGAACCTCGCCGATGACGTGCATCGGCATCGGCACGGCCAGCTCGGCGACGAGGTCGATCTCCTCGTTCTCCGCGAGTCCCCCGACGAGTTCCGCGGTGATCTCCTCGATGCGCGGCGCGAGCTGCTGCACCGCCTTGCCGTTGAACGCCTTGACCGCGAGCGCCCTGAGCCGGGCGTGCTGCGGGTTGTCGCTGTTGAGCATGCTCGGCCCGAACAGGCCCGCGAGATCCGTCTGCGTGCTGCCCAGCTCCGTCAGCTGCCGCTTGATCTCGCGCTGCAGAGCCGCGCTGTCCTTGGAGAGCCGCTGGTCGACGAGCAGCTGGCGGGTGAGCTCCAACCCGACCGTGACCACCTGCATCTCGACGCCGTTGGGCAACGTCACGGCGTGCAGAGGCCCTTCGTCCCGTGCGTCGTCCTCGATCCGGTGGTGGTCACGTGCGCGCAAATCGCCGCCGGTCAACAAGTTCGACATGGCCGGTCTTCGCCTCCGTTTGGATTCGACTAAGACCGTTCTACCGTGCCGGCAAAGCTATTGGAGCGCGTCCAACGCACTGATCGTCTCGACCGAGGGCAACCGCGGCGGCTCGGCGGCGATGGCTTTGCGCCCGAGCACCCACTCCGGCAGGTGGTGCCGAAGCGCGGCCCGTCCCTGCGCCGTGATGTCGACCGGCGCCGCCATCCCGTGGTCCATCGCCCGCTCGGGGCTGACCCACGTGATCCAGTCCCGCAACCGCAGGACCTCCAGGTCGTCCGAGTCCCACTGCTTGGCGGGCCGGTGCTCCAGGTACCAGCGCGTGGCACCGCGGTGCACGCCTCCTTGTTCGACCAGGGCGAGCAGCTTGACCTGCTCCTGCGTGACGGTGGTGGGGACGGGCTGCACGGCCTTGCCCTTGCGCTTCACAGGTAGTCGTCGTCCTTCGGAGATGGCGAACCTCGAACAAGGTACGGCACCGTCTCAATTCGTTCCAGGGATCATGTGCAGTAGAAGGGCTCGTCCATGTAGCAGTAGACGCCGCTCTGCCTGCTGGTCGTGCGGAACGGCTTTCCGTTGTCGCCAACGGTCTGCACGCCACTCTTCCCGTCGGCCGACCAGTCGAGCTCGATCATCCACGTGCAGTCGCACGACAACGTGTGGGCGGAAACGGTGAAGACCTCCGGCTGGGTCGAGGAAACGCTGTAGGGGAACCGGATCGGATCGACCCTCAGCCCTTCCGCCTTCAGGGAGGCCGCGGCCTCCGGATCCAGGTCGTCCGGGAAGCTGACCGGCTGCTCCCGGTCCAGGTCCACGTCCATGTAGTGCGCGTTCACCGGCTCCCCGCACTGAGTGCTGAGAATCGTTCCCTTCAGCGGCGGCTTCCTTTCCAGCACCTTGACCCGCATACCGGTGATCACGACGTTGCTGGTCGACTCGTGCCCCTGCGCGGTGACGGTGAACGACGCCTCGCTCGCCTGCGCGCCGTCCCTGCTGTGCTCCCACGTGGCCCACTGGTCGGCCCGGATCGACGGATCGGACACCGCCTTGAGCTCCGCCGGCGACTTCGGAGCCACCCAGGCGAACCGGCAACCGTCCGTGAGGGTCTTCACAGCGACAGCCAGCGGCTCGGACGGCTTGGAAGGTGAGCTGCGGACGAGCACCACGGCGACGGCGGCCGCCACCGCGAGAAGACAGACGATGATCACGACAGCCCACCGCGGCCCGAGGTTGAACATGAAGTTGTTGCCGCGGAAGACGCCGATGTTGCCGTGGCTGCTGCCCAGCTGGAAGACCGTCCCCGCGTCGCCCTCGACGGTGTTGGTGGTCTTGGAAGGTGGTTCAGGTCTCTCGTGCACCGGGCGACCTCCTGCGCCGCAGCGGGGATCTACGCCCTTGCTGCTTCGACCGAGATCGTTCCGGCGTTACGGGATTCCACCTGAAAGAGGTGACTGCGGTGGGCGCGACAGGGATCGAACCTGCGACCGCTCGGGTGTAAACCGAGTGCTCTTCCGCTGAGCTACACGCCCCGGCCCGGCGCCGCGAAGCGCTGGGGTACAGCTACATCATGCCCTGAGGGAGGCTACGGCCTTCTTCCAGGCGTCCTGATCGCGGGCCTCACCCGGCGCGTTCACCTCGGCGAAGCGGACGACGCCGGCGGTGTCGATCAGGAACGTGCCCCGCAGCGCCATGCCCGCGGTCTCGTTGAAGACGCCGTAGGACTGCGCGACGGCCCCGTGCGGCCAGAAGTCCGACAGCAGCGGGAACTGGTAGCCCTCCTGGTTCGCCCACGCCTTCAGCGCGAACGGGGAGTCCACGGACACGCCCAGCACCTGGACGTTCTCGTCCTCGTAGGTCGCCAGCTCGTCGCGCAGCTGGCAGAGCTCACCGTGGCAGGTGCCGCTGAACGCGAACGGGTAGAAGACCAGGAGCACGTTCTTCTCGCTGCGGAACGATGACAACGTCACAGGCTGCTTGTTGTAGTCGTTGAGCGTGAAGTCCGGGGCCTCCGAACCGACCTCGACCGCCATGAACCAAACCCCTCCGGTGCGACAAAGGACCACGAGCGCGCGAGGCGCCCGTGGTTCAACCCTATGTCAGCCCGATGAGGGTCAGCGCTTGGCCTTGGCCGACTTCGGCCACACCAGGCGGATGCCCGCCCAGTCGTCGGCGACGCTGATGTTGGAGGTCTGGGACAGGCCAGCGGTGGGGACCGCTTCGGCGACGTCGCTCGGCTCCACGTGGCCGGGGCGGCCGGTCTTCGGGGTGAGAACCCAGATCACGCCGTCCTCGGCGAGCACGCCGGTGGCCTCGAGAAGGGCGTCAACCAGGTCGCCGTCGTCCTCCCGCCACCAGAGCAGCACGACGCTCACGGTCTCGTCGGCCTCCTCGTCGAGGAGATCTCCCCCGATCCGCTCCTCGACTGCGGCACGCAAGGCGTCGTCGACGTCCTCGTCCCAGCCGAGTTCCTGGACGACCATGCCCGATTCGATCCCGAGCTTCTCGGCGACGCCGATCTTGCCGGCGTCTTCCGCGGCGACCACGGTTTTCACTCCTCCAACTACGCAAGAGCGACAGCCCTAAGACTGCCGCCAGAGTCCGTTACTCGGGCTAGCGAACACTGTCAGCTACCTCCGGCGCAACTGTTGACCACGTGACACGCCGTAACAGGTACCCCTGTGGAGATCCCTACACTGGCATGAGGCACGCTCTACATACCTCTTATCGCGCGCGCGTGAGCGACACGATCCAGAACTACCGACCGGTAGCGATGACGAAGTCGCCACGCAAGGACAACGATAGGAGCGCGTGGCACGGTTTCCGGGCCATCGCGTGTACCGCCAACGAAGCCGAGGAGACACCTTGAGCCCGCAGAACACAGGCCCCGAGCGGGTACGTGTCATTCGCGACGGTCTCGCAGCCCACCTGCCGGACATCGACCCCGAAGAGACGTCCGAGTGGCTGGAGTCGTTCGACGAGGTGCTCAAGGGCGGCGGGCAACAGCGGGCTCGCTATCTGATGCTTCGCCTGCTGGAACGCGCGGGCCAGAACCAGGTCGGCATCCCCTCGCTGACCAGCACGGACTACGTCAACACCATCCCCACCGAGCGGGAGCCGTGGTTCCCCGGTGACGAGGAGGTGGAGCGTCGTTACCGTGCGTGGATCCGCTGGAACGCCGCGATGACGGTGCACCGCGCGCAGCGGCCCGGTGTGGGTGTCGGTGGACACATTTCGACGTACGCCTCCAGCGCGTCGCTCTACGAGGTCGGCTTCAACCACTTCTTCCGCGGCAAGAACCACCCCGGCGGCGGCGACCAGATCTTCATCCAGGGCCACGCCTCCCCCGGCGTGTACGCTCGCGCCTTCCTCGAGGGCCGGCTGAGCGAGCACCAGCTCGACGGCTTCCGCCAGGAGTACTCGCACGCCGGACCGGGCGGCGGTCTGCCGTCGTACCCGCACCCGCGCCTCATGCCGGACTTCTGGGAGTTCCCCACGGTCTCCATGGGCATCGGCCCGATGAACGCGATCTACCAGGCGCGATTCAACCGCTACCTGCGTGACCGCGGCTTCAAGGACACGTCCGACCAGCACGTGTGGGCGTTCCTCGGCGACGGCGAGATGGACGAGCCCGAGTCGCGCGGCCTGCTCCAGCTCGCCGCGAACGAGCAGCTGGACAACCTGACGTTCGTGGTCAACTGCAACCTGCAGCGCCTCGACGGCCCGGTGCGCGGCAACGGCAAGATCATCCAGGAGCTGGAGTCGTTCTTCCGCGGCGCCGGCTGGAACGTCATCAAGGTCGTCTGGGGCCGCGAGTGGGACGCGCTGCTGCACGCGGACCGCGACGGCGCGCTCGTCAACCTGATGAACAACACGCCCGACGGCGACTACCAGACGTACAAGGCGAACGACGGCGCGTACATCAAGGAGCACTTCTTCGGCCGCGACCCGCGGACGAAGGCGCTCGTCGACCCGATGACCGACGACGAGGTGTGGAACCTCAAGCGCGGCGGCCACGACTACCGCAAGGTCTACGCGGCCTACAAGGCGGCGACCGAGACCGTCGGCCAGCCGACCGTCATCCTCGCGAAGACGATCAAGGGCTACTCGCTCGGCAAGCACTTCGCGGCGCGCAACGCGACGCACCAGATGAAGAAGATGACCCTGGACGACCTCAAGGGTTTCCGGGACAGCCTGCGCATCCCGATCTCCGACGAGGTGCTCGAGAAGGACCCGTACCTGCCGCCGTACTACCACCCCGGGCAGGACAACCAGGAGATCCAGTACATGCTGGAGCGCCGCCGTCAGCTGGGTGGCTTCCTGCCGGAGCGCCGCACGAAGTCCAAGGCGCTGGTGCTGCCGGGCGACAAGGTCTACGAGGGCATCAAGCGCGGCTCCGGCAAGCAGGAGGTCGCCACGACGATGGCGTTCGTCCGGCTCGTCCGCGACCTCGCGAAGGACCCGGAGATCGGCCCGCGCATCGTGCCGATCATCCCGGACGAGGCACGAACGTTCGGCATGGACTCCATGTTCCCGACGCAGAAGATCTACAACCCGAACGGCCAGGCGTACACCTCGGTGGACGCCAACCTGATGCTCGCCTACAAGGAGTCCGAGCAGGGCCAGATCCTGCACGAGGGCATCAACGAGGCGGGTTCCACGGCGTCGTTCACGGCGGTCGGCACGTCCTACGCCACGCAGGGCGAGCCGATGATCCCGATCTACATCTTCTACTCGATGTTCGGTTTCCAGCGCACGGGCGACGGCCTGTGGGCGGCGGCGGACCAGATGGCGCGCGGCTTCGTGCTGGGTGCCACCGCGGGCCGCACCACGCTGACCGGTGAGGGCCTGCAGCACGCCGACGGCCACTCGCTGCTGCTGGCGCACACGAACCCGGCCGTGGTCTCGTACGACCCGGCGTGGTCGTTCGAGGTGGCGCACATCGTCAAGGACGGTCTGCGCAGGATGTACGGCGAGAACGCCGAGAACATCTTCTACTACATGACGGTCTACAACGAGCCGTACGTGCAGCCGGCCGAGCCGGAGGGCCTGGACGTGGAAGGCCTCCTGCGGGGCCTCTACAAGTACCAGGACGGCCCGCAGACCGGTGGCCCGCGTGCCCAGATCCTCGGGTCGGGTGTGGGCCTCCCGTGGGCGCTCAAGGCGCAGAAGCTGCTCGCCGAGGAGTGGGGCGTGTCGGCGGACGTGTGGTCCGCCACGTCGTACTCGGAGCTGCGCCGCGACGCCGTCGAGACCGACCGCCACAACCTGCTGCACGTGGACGCCGAGCCGCGCGTGCCGTACGTGACGCAGGTGCTCAAGGACGTGCAGGGCCCGGTCATCGCCGTGTCCGACTGGGCGTCGGCGATCCCGGACCTGATCCGCCCGTACGTCCCGACCGACATGACGACCCTGGGGACGGACGGCTTCGGCTTCTCCGACACCCGCCCGGCCGCCCGCCGCCACTTCCTGGTGGACGCGGAGTCCGTCGTCGTCGCCACGCTGGCCGCACTGGCCAGGCGCGGCGAGGTGGGCCAGGACAAGGTCGTCGAGGCGTCCCGCAAGTACCGCATCAACGACGTGCAGGCCGCTGGGCCTTCCACGGGCGACGCGGGCCTCGCGTAGTCACCCGCTGAACCGAAGGGCCGCTCCGCACGCGCGGGGCGGCCCTTTTCACGCCCTGAGGGCGTACTCGGTGAACTGACCGGCGATGGTGAACCCCAGACGCCGGTAGACGGTCTCACCGTCCTCAGAGGCCTGTAGGACGGCAATGCGGTACCCCTCGGCGCGTGCGGTGCGCAACGCGGCCAACGTGATCGCACCGCCGTAGCCGCGCCGGCGTTCTCCGGCGAGGGTCGCGATGTTGTAGATCCCGGCGACTCCGGCGTGCAGGAACACCTCCGCCGTGCACACCGCCCTGCCGTCCACGTACCCGACGAGGTAGCGCGCCTGACTCGCCAACGCGTGCGGGGCGACCTCGGCGTAGAACCGCCGGACCGTCGCGGCGGGCGGATCCCAGTTCGCGGCGAGGATCGTGGCGTAGTCAGCGAGCTCGGCCTCGGTGGTCACCCGCCGGATCTCCAGCCCCTCGGCGTGCGGCTCGGGCAACGCGGCGTCGGCCAGGTCCATCCACATCGCGGCCTCGGTCTCCGCCTGCGCGACACCGGCCTGCACCAGCACCGCGCCGAGGTCGGCCGGGGTCGAGGCGGGGCCGGCCCACCACGAGTGCGGACGCCCGGTCGCCTTCACCGCACGGACCGTCTCGGCGACGCGAGCCGTCACGTCGTCCGCGGTGAACCGGGCCACCGCGACGATGTTGAACGTGTCGTCGTCCAAACCGCTGTCCGCGATCACCAGGTCGTCCGTCTCGGCCACGGTCGCGCCGTCGAGACGCCGGTGCAGGTGGCACGCGTGCTCGGCGAGGTTCTGTTCCATGCTCGTCAGCAGGCCGGTGGTGACCTGACGCAACGGTTCGTCGGCAGGCTCGACGTAGTCGTACTCGTCGACGTCGAGAGAGGCGCGCACCGACGTGAGGAAGGCGAGCGACTCGGCGGAGATCCACCAGCCGAGGCCGGTTCGGTCGTCGCCCCTGGCGCCATCACGGCAGTAGCGCACGACGACGAGACTGGCTGATATATCGGATATCGCCGTGAGTGCGACGAGTTCGTCGTGGAAGGGACGCAGCCGGTCGACGACGTGCTCGATCTGCTCGTCGAGCCGCTTCGCACCGCGGTCGACGATCTTCCACACGTGCGCCCGCGGAATGTCGTGCTCCGGCCGCTTGCTGCCGCGGACGAGCACCTCGTCCGGCTCCAGCCCCAGCCGCCGAGCGATCTCGGCGGCGGACACGGTGTCGCTCTTGAGGGCGAAGTAGGCGTACTGCTCGACTCGCACGCCGCCCATCGGACCACGTCCCAAGATCACCCGCGACCGATATATCAGTTCGCCGGCGCACCGGTTGTGCAATGGACGTTTGCGGACGACCGCAAACGTCCATTGCAAAATGCCAGGTCAGGGGGTTAGCACTGGGCGACGGGCCGGGCAGACAGGAGCGGGCCGTCGGCTCGCGCGTCCAGCAGCAGCGGGACCAGGGCGCGGGCCTCCTGCTTCAGCGGCACGATCCGGTCGCCGCCTCGCAGGTACTGGGACGTGATGCCGTGCAGGGCCAGTTCGTCCTGCACGTCGCGGTACTGCGCGCCGGTCAGCACGTACCCGCACGGCGGAGTGGTCACCACGTCCGAGGGATCTGGGGCCTGGTTGTCTGCGCCGCCGAAATAGATCGGGCCGGTGCGCACGGCGCGCGACGCCGCGTTGGCCGCCTCGACGCCGGACCGGTTCTCGCGGACGAACGACTGGGTGCCGTCCAACGCGAGCAGGTGGGACTGGACGCGGTAGGCCGGGGTGTTGTCGACGTTGGTCTCGACCAGCAGGCCCATGCCGTGCTTCAACCCGCCCGTGTTGCGGAGGATGCGTTCCTGGCCATCACCCGCGATCTGGCCGGTCGGTTCGCCGGTCTCCGGGTCGATCAGGATGCCGTAGACGCCGGACGTGCGGCCGGCGGCCTCAACGGAAGGACGGACGTACGAGCGGGACAGCGACTCGGACAGGTCGTGCACGCCGTCAGCGACGTTCAGGTTGCGCGGCCACAGCCAGAGGACGTCCTTCACGTAGTACGGCTCGGACGGACCGAACTCGTGCAGGTCGTGGATGACGTCGGGCTGCCAGTCGCGGATCACCGAGGCCATCGTGCGGGCCTCGGCGGAGCGCAGCAGCAGGTGGTCGCGGTTGATGTCGATGCCGGACGAGTTGCCGCGGGTGTCGGCGACGCGGCCGTCCGGGTTGGCGTTCGGGACGAACAGGTAGGTCACGTCGGACGAGCGCGGCAGCGAGCGCATGCGGATCAGGCACGCCTCGCGGCCGGCGGGTTCGTCGCCGTGCTGCGAGCAGATGAAGAGAACCACCGTGCGCGCGGAGCGGGAGCCGACGCGCACGAGTTGGACGGGACGGCCCTGGGCGGTGACGCCGATCTCCGTCACGGGGAGGCCGGTGGCACGCAGGTAGGCCTGTTCCTCGGCCTCGGTGGTCCACTTGCCGGTGAGCTCGAATCCGGTGCGCGGCTCGGGAGCGGCGACGGCCGGAACGGCTACCAGCGACGAGACAGCGGTCAGCAGAGCGATCAACAGTCCCCTCATAGAGGAGACTTTGCCGCCTGTGTCAACCGGCGGGCGGTGCGGTTCCAGTCGACAAAGCCGTGGATCACCAGGCCCGCGAAGATCACGTAGACGAACGCGCTGAAGTACAGGCCCGACTGGATCTGCAACGGCACGCCGACGGCGTCGACCACCAGCCACACGAGCCAGAACTCCACCAACCCCAGGCCCTGCAACGCGAAGGCCAGGATCGTGCCGATGAAGATCGCGGCGTCCGGCCACGGTGCCCACGAGGCGTCCAGGGCGTCCAGCACCAGCGCGAACGCGATCGTGCCGACGACGAAGGCACCGGCCACGGCGGCACGTTCCCGCCAGGAACCCTTGCGCACCACCACACCGAAGACCGGGTCACGGCGACGCACCCACGCGTACCAGCCGTAGACGGCGATCGCACCAACGGCGACCTGCCTGGTCGCCAGGCCACCCAGGTGCGCCGACATGTAGACGGTGAAGAGCAGCGCGACCGAGACCAGCTGAACGGGCCAGGTCAAGAGTGAACGGCGCTGCGCGAGGAACACCACCGCGAGCGCGAGCACCTGCCCGACCAGCTCCGTGTAAGCGATCTTCTGGCCGAAGAGCGTCAATCCCACGTCGTACCACACGGTCTGTTCCCCCGCGGTTCAGTCGCAGTACATCGGTGTTTCCTACGGTCCCACCATGTCATCTTCCTTAGCACTGGCGCTCGTGCCTTTGTTCCTCACCACACCGACAGCGCCCGTCATCACACCGACGGTCATCACGCAGACGTTCGAGGAGCCTGCCGACGCGGACGATCCCGCCATCTGGGTGAACCCGCGCAACACCGAACGCAGTGTGGTCCTGGGCACACTGAAGGAAGGCGGCTTGGCGGCGTTCGACCTGAACGGCCGCACGATCGGCGTCCATCCAGCGCCGCTGCCACCCACGCCCGACGCGAAGCCCGGCCGTTTCAACAACGTCGACGTCCTCGGCGACCTGGCGTTCGTCAGCGACCGCGGCCGTGACCGCGTCCGGGTGTTCCAAGTGGACGAACGCGGCGTGAAGGACGTCACGAACCCCGCGACCCGGCCGGTGTTCTCGAGGACCGAGGCAGAGGTCGACGAGCAGCACACCGCCTACGGCCTGGCCGCAGGTCGCGTCGACGGCAAGGACGTCGTCGTCACGAGCCGGCGCAGCGAGACCAGCATCGCGCTCCTGCAGGTCGTCAAAGGGCCCAAGTACGACACCAGGAAGGTGTCCACTCTGGACCTTCCGAACACCTTCACCCTGCCCGACGGCAAGAAGTGGACCGTGTGCGGCGAACCCGGCGAGGGCCCGCAGGTCGAGGGCATGGTGATCGACGAGAGCACGAACACCCTGTACGCCGCCCAGGAGGACGTCGGCATCTGGCGGATCCCGTTGCGTTCCAACGGCTTCGGCAAGCCGCAGCTCGTCGACAAGGTCCGCACGTGGGGCGCGCCGCAGAAGTACAACCCTGAGACCGAGGAGTGCGAGGCCGACGGCCCGAACCCCGGCTTCGGCGGCAAGTGGCTCGAGGCCGACGCCGAGGGCCTCACGATCGCGGACGACGTGCTGCTCGCGTCCAGCCAGGGCGACTCGCGGTTCGTCGCGTACCGCAAGGCCGACATGAAGCCGCTCAAGGACTTCCGGATCAAGGACGTCGAACACTCCGACGGCGCCGACATCGTCCTGGGCAAGCTGAACCTGCTCGTCGTCCACGACGGCGAACGGCCGAACGGCACCGGATTCGCGTTCGTCCGGCATAACCTGTCCCGATGGGGACTCTGAGCCTGGACCAGCTCAACAGAGCACTGATCGAACGCCAGATGCTGCGCGAGCGCGCGAACCAGAGCGCGCTCGCCACCATCGAGCACCTCTTCGGCATCCAGGCGCAGGAACCGAAGTCGCCCTACGTCGGCCTCTGGACGCGACTGAACGACTTCCAGCCGCAGGAGCTCGAAGACCTCCTGGCCAACCGGGAAGCCGTCCGCATGCTCCTGATGCGCGGCACGATCCACCTGGTCAGCGCGCGGGACGCGCTCGGGCTGCGGCCCCACACCCAGCTCAGGCTCGACCGCGAACTGCAGAGCGGCCCATTCGCCGCCCGTCTTAGGGGCCTCGACTTCGACGAGATCGCCGAAGCGGGCCGCAAGATCCTCGACGAGACCCCGCAGGGCACCGCGGAGGCCGGCAAGCAGCTCAAACAACGCTGGCCCGACCGCGAGCACACCGTCCTCGGCAACGCCCTGCGCAACAAGCTCGCCCTGGTCCAACTCCCGCCGCGCGGCTTCTGGCACAAGAGCGGCCGAGTGGTCTGCACGACCGTCGAGAACTGGCTCGGGCAGCCGCAACGGGCCATGGACAAGCAGGAACTCGTCCTGCGCTACCTCAGGGCGTTCGGCCCGGCCTCCGTCATGGACGCCCAGCAGTGGTCCGGCCTCACCAGGCTCGCCGAGACGTTCGCGGCGCTGCGCCCACGGCTCGTGACGTTCCGGAACGAGGCGGGCAAGGAGCTGTTCGACCTCCCCGACTCCCCGCGCCCCGACCCGGACACCCCGGTGCCGGTGAGGCTGCTGCCCGAGTTCGACAACATCCTGCTCGCCCACGCCGACCGCAGGAGGGTCATCGCCGACGACAGGCTCAGCGTCGTCATCGGCGGGAAGCCCACGGTCCTCGTCGACGGCTACGTCGTCGCCACCTGGGCCATCACCAAGGAACGCCGCATCACCGTCGACTACATCGACGAGCTGGACAGGAGCAGGCAGAAGGCGGTCGCCCAGGAGTGCGACCGCCTTCAGGACTGGATCAACTAGGCGGCGACCTCGACGTGCGCGCCGTCGCCGACGACCAGCCGGTGCTGGCGCGCCGAACCGACGCGGGCCCGGCGGCCGATCAACGACGTCTCGATGCCGGAGACGTTGTGCACGGACGCCTCGTTCAGCACGATCGAGTCGGCCACCCCGGACTCGACGATCCGGCAGTCCGCGCCGATCGACGTGTACGGCCCGATGATCGACTCCTCGACCAGAGTCCCGGCGCCGATGATCACGGGCCCGACGATGCACGACCGCACCACGCGCGCACCCTCCTCGACCACGACGTCACCGATCAGCCGGGACTCGTCGTCGACGATGCCCTGGATGTCCGTCCGCAGGCCCATGAGCAGCTCGCGGTTGCACTCCAGGACGTCCTCGACCTTGCCGGTGTCCTTCCAGAACCCCGAGTACATCCGCGCCCGCACATCGCGTTCGTGCGTCACCAGCCACTGCAGCGCGTCGGTGATCTCGAACTGGCCGCGCCACGACGGCTCGATCGCGTCGACCGCGGCGTGGATCGCGGGGGTGAAGAAGTAGACGCCGATCATCGCGAGGTCGCTGCGCGGCTCCTGGGGGTGCTCGATCAGCCGCGTCACGCGCGAGTTCTCGTCCACCTCCGCGACGCCGTACAGGCGCGGGTCCTCGACCTTGTCCACGAGCACCTGCGCGGACGGCCGCAGCCGCTCGAACTCGTCGGCGATCTGGGCGATGCCCTCGACGAGAACGTTGTCGCCCACGTACATCACGAAGTCGTCGTCACCGAGGAACGGCCGGGCGATCCGCACGCAGTGTGCGAGGCCCAGCGCCACGTCCTGCTGGATGTAGGTGATCGAGACACCCAGGTACGCGCCATCGCCGAACAGCTCGGAGATCTCCTGCGCGCCGTCGCCCACGACGATGCCGATGTCGGTGATGCCGACGTCCCGCAGGTTCTCCACGACGTACTCGAGCACCGGCTTGTTCGCGATGGGGACGATCTGCCGTGGCAGCGAGTATCCGGCCGGGCGTACGCCCGCGGACAGCACAAGGGCTTTCATAGGTCCTCCACCGCGACGGAACAGTTCGGGTGGATACGAGGCTGCGGCCGGGCACTGGACCGGAACTGGAGAACTGTCAGAACACCAGAAAGGGGCCGTGCGCAAGATGTTTGCGCACGGCCCCTTCCACGGGGTAGGACAACCTTCCCAAAAATTACCTGTCGGACATCGGGCTGCCCGACGGAGGCGTCTGCATGTCACCCATGCGGCCGCCCACGGTCTGCGGCATCTCCTGCGACGCACGCGGCATCGGCGACTGGGTCTGCGCCTCGTCCTGCACGCGGGTCAGCCAGCCCTCCCAGCGCTGCTGCATCGGGCGGACCAGGCCGCCACCCACACCGATGACGATCACGCCGGCGACGGTGGCGAGCACGGCGATCAGGACCGGCATGGTCACCGAGATCGCGATGCCCAGCTGGTTGAGCGCCGCGATGACGCCGAGCGCCATCACGAAGCCGTAGGTGATGTTGCCCATGATCTTCGTGTACGAGCGCTGGCCGAGCGCGCCGGTCACGAGGCCCTTGAGCGCCGTGCCGATGGCCGACGCGACGATCACGAGCACCAGGGCCACGACGATGCGCGGCAGGTACGCGATGACCTCGTTGAGCAGCGTGCTGACCGGGTTCGAGGCGCCGAAGACGCCGAACGCCAGCTGCAGCGCGATGAGCAGCACGAAGTAGTACACGATCTTGGCGATGAGGCCGGACGCGTCCATCGACGACTGCCGCATCGCGCCGTTGAGGCCCGACTTGTCGACGAGCTTCTCGAAGCCGACGCGCTTGAGCAGGAAGCCGACGCCCTTCGCGAGCGCCTTGGCGATGAACCAGCCGATGACCAGAACGAGCAGGAAGCCGAGCAGCTTCGGCACGAACGTGGCGATCATCGCCCACGCCTGGCCCAGGCCCTCGGTGATTTGCGAGCCCACGGGCCCTCCAAGATCAAAAGTTGCGGTGAGTGAAGATCAGACGAGGAGATCGTTTCGTGGATCACACCGCTCCACAACTTCGACACTGCTACACGAAAGGGTGGCTGACGTGGATTTTTGTCGCAATACAGTCCAGAGTGGAACTACCGGTGGGGACCGGGGAGAGGGAAGCGCCCGCCACGCTCCGTGGCGGGCGCTTCCACATTTCTACGGTCGTGCGGAGAGCCCTCGGCCGTCCAGATAGGCCTGGATCCCCTCGGGGGACAACGCCGGCGCCGCGCCTGCCTGACCGTCCTTCGGCACGTCGGGCCGCGGGTCGCCGGCGCACTCGGAACTGCTGCCCGGCAGCGCCCCGTCGATCAGGTACCGGTTGACCTTGTCGTCGACGCACTTGTTGCCGCCGTTGTAGAGGCCGTGCTTGCCCTCGTCGGTGACGGTGATGAGGTTGTGCCCGAGCCGCTGGGCCATCGCCGGGCCGCTCGCGTACTGGGTCTGCGTGTCGCCCTCGGACTGCACGACGATACCGATCGGGTAGCCGTTGCGACCGAGCCTGACCGGCGCCTCCGGCGGCGTGAACGAGCGGAACGTGCAGGTCATCGGCGCGGCGCGGACGATGCCGAAGCCGTACGGGTAGCGCTCGCGGAACATCCGCATGTCCTCGTAGTAGACGTGCAGGTCGGTCGGCCAGTCCGACTCGCAGGTGACCGTGTCGAACACGCCCGACCGCAGCTCCTCCAGCCCGGTCTTCGCGAGCACCTCACCGGCCTTGGCGCCCTCGGCGTTGTCCGGCTTCTCCCCCGACCGCAGCTTGATCACGATCGACGCCAGGTCAGACCACAGTGGACGGTAACGCGCACCGACACCCGTTGCGCCGTCGAAGGAAGAACGGTTGTGCTCACCGATCGGCGCCGCGTGCAGCTTCGCGGCGACCTTCTCGACCTCGGCCAGCACCTCGTCGCGCGACTTGCCCAGCCCGAACTTCTCGTTGCGCTCCCCCGCCCACGCCGCCCACGCCTCGACGTCCATCCGGTACGCCACGGCCTGCTGGCGGAACTGCTCGTGCCAGACCCACTCCGGGTGCACGGCCGAGTCGAGCACGCTGCGGTCGAGCCGGTTCGGGAACAACGTCCCGTACACCGCGCCCAGGTACGTGCCGTAGGAGTAACCCAGGTAGTTGATCTTCTGCTCACCGAGCACGGCACGCACGACGTCCATGTCCCGCGCGGTGTTCGCGGTGCTGATGAACTGCCGGATCCCGCCGCCCGACTTCTGGCACGCCTCCTCGGCCTCGCGCGCCTCTGCCGCCCACTTGCCGAACTCGCCGTCGGCGGGCCTCGACTCCGGCTCGGCGATCGCGGGCGCGGCGCGGCAGTTCAGCGCCGTCGACCCGCCGACGCCGCGCGGGTCGATGCCGATCACGTCGTAGACCTGCGAGAGCTCGGACTTCCCCAGGAACAGCGGCAGGCCGAGCCCCGAGCCGCCAGGTCCACCCGGATTGGTGAACAGCACGCCACGCCTGCGATCGGCCGCCACCGCCTTCTTCCGGCTGATCGTCAGGTTGATCCGGTCGCCACCGGGTTTGGCGTAGTCGAGCGGCGCGACGAGCGTGGCGCATTCCAGTTCGGCGAGCTTTCCGCTGCACGGCGCCCACTTCACCGGTTGGGCGTGGAACTCGGCCAGCGGGTCGGGCGGATCGGCCGCGGCGGTCACGCTCGTCGTCAGCAACGCCACCACGCTCAGGGCAAGTGCCGGGAACCTACGCAAGACGAACCTCCGCGCCGCACTGAAAGATCTCTCCCGCCCGACGGTATGGCCGCGCAAACAGCCACATGGGTTCTGTCACCCATCCCGGTGATGTCCCCTCCTGAGCCCTAAGCTGCGGGTATGACCAGCAGCAAGGCGAAGGAGGAGCACCCGCCCACGCTCTCCGCCCGCACGATGCGCAAGATCGAACGCGCGTCGGGTTCGCTCGCCACCGCCAGCGTGGCCGAGATGGAACGGCGGCTGTCGTGGTTCGCGCGAATGCCCGCGGACCAGCGCGCGAGCGTGCTGCTGCTGATCCAGAACGGCGTGGCCGGGTTCGTCGAGTGGCTGCACGACCGGCAGCAGGCGATCCGGCTCACCGCGGACGCGTTCCGCAGCGCCCCCAAGGACATCTCCCGCTGGGTCAGCCTGCGCCAGACCGTGGAACTGGTCCGGATAGCGCTGGAGCTGTTCGAGGAGCAGATGCCGCAGATGGCGGCGGACGAGGCGGAGCGCGCGCTGCTGATGGAGGGCGTGCTGCGGTACGGGCGGGAGATCGCCTTCTCCGCTGCCACCTCCTACGCGACCGCCGCCGAGGCTCGCGGTGCGTGGGATGCGCGGCTGGAAGCGCTGGTCGTGGACGGCATCGTGCGTGGCGACCCCGAGGAGTCGCTGCTGTCCCGCGCCGCCGCGCTCGGCTGGGACCCGGCGATCGAGGCCACGGTGCTGGTCGGCAACCCCGGCGGCGAGGACCCTCCGACGATCATCTACTCGGTGCGCAGCAAGGCGGCCCGCGCGGGCCGGCCGGTGCTGCTGTCCGTGCAGGGCTCCCGGCTCGTCGTCGTGCTCGGCGGTCCGACCGAGACCGGTGAGGACGTGCTGGGCCGCATCTCCGAGGGCTTCGGCGAAGGTCCCGTGGTCGCCGGACCCACCGTGACCAGCCTTTCCGAGGCTCATCGCAGCGCCAGTGACGCGCTGAGCGGCCTGCGCGCGGTCGTCGGCTGGCCCGCGGCGCCCCGGCCCGTCCGTTCGCTCGACCTGCTGCCGGAACGCGCGCTGGCCGGCGATCCGGAGGCCGAGTGGCAGCTGGTGGACAGGGTCGCGCGGCCGCTGGAGGACGCCGGCGGCGCGCTGCTGGAGACCGTGGACGCCTTCCTGGAGGTCGGGGGCGTGCTGGAGACGTGCGCGAAAAGACTGTTCGTGCACCCGAACACGGTCAGATATCGCCTTCGGCGCGTTCAGGAAATGACGGGAAGAAATGCACATGACGCTCGAGACGCGCTTGTGCTTCGCGTCGCTTTGTCTGTAGGACGCCTTGCTCGCGCCCGGGGCCTGTGGTAGCCGAACGGGCTGTGACGGACTTCGCACACATCCGTTGGGGTGAGGGCCAAACGATCCCCCACCGCGCTGAGCTGGGCTTACGTCGCGGAGCGTTCACCTGGCAGACACTTTTGTAGGATCTCTACAAATACGATCGCAGTACTTCGTTCTTTACAGCATGGGGTACCGGTGGGTTCACCAGCTTTAGTAATCGACGTGATCGCACTCCTCGCGCCCGGACAAGGGTCCCAGACGCCCGGCATGCTCACCCCCTGGCTCGAACTGGAGGGGGCGGAGAAGCAGGTCCGGTCGTGGTCGGAGATCACGGGCCTGGACCTGGTGCGTCTCGGCACCACCGCGGAGGCCGACGAGATCGTCGACACCGCGATCACCCAGCCGCTCGTCGTGGCTCTCGCGCTGCTCGCGTTCGGTGAGCTGCGCCGCCGCGTCGAACTGCCCTCCGCCGTGATCGTCGGCGGCCACTCGGTCGGCGAGCTCGCCGCCGCGTCGGTCGCGGGCGTCATCAGCGCCGACGACGCCGTCGCACTGGCCGCCGTGCGCGGCGCCGCGATGGCCGAGGCCTGCGCCCTGGAGCCGACCGGCATGGCCGCGGTGCTCGGTGGCGACGAGCAGGAGGTGCTCGCGCGCCTCGAGGAGCTCGGCCTCGTCCCCGCCAACCGCAACGGCGCCGGCCAGATCGTCGCCGCCGGTCCGCGTGCCGCGCTCGACGAGCTCGCGGAGACCCCGCCGGGCACGGCGAAGGTCCGCAAGCTGGCCGTCGCGGGCGCGTTCCACACCAAGTACATGGCGCCGGCCGAAGACGCCGTGCGCGCGCGTGCCGCCGAAGTCACCACGCACGACCCGTTGCTGCCGCTGCTGTCCAACAAGGACGGTCAGGTCGTCACCGAAGGCACCGAGGTGCTGCGCCGCCTGGTCTCCCAGGTCACGAGCCCGGTCCGCTGGGACGTCTGCCAGGCCACCCTCGTCGAGAAGGGCATCGCCGGCTCGATCGAGCTGCCGCCCGCCGGCGCGCTCACGGGTCTCGCCAAGCGTGCGATGAAGGGCACCGCCACCCTCGCCCTGAAGACCCCTGACCAGTTCGACAAGGTCGCGGAGCTCTTCGACACCGTTGGAGCTACTAAGTGACAGTCTTCCGGGCCCCGCAGGCAGCCGCGGGTAGCCGCATCATCGGTCTCGGCAGCTACCAGCCGGAGACCGTGGTGAGCAACCACGACCTCGCCCAGCGCATGGACACCTCGGACGAGTGGATCCGCGAGCGCGTCGGCATCGTCAACCGGCACGTGGCGGCCAAGGACGAGGGCGTCGTGGACATGTCCGTCGCGGCGGCCACCAAGGCGATCGCCGACGCCGGTCTCACCGCGGCCGACATCGGCGGCGTGATCGTGGCGACGTGCACGATGCCGTCGACCATCCCGAACGCCGCCGCACAGGTCGCCACCCGGCTGGGCATCACCGCCGCGGCCGCGTTCGACCTGAACGCCGCGTGCGCGGGCTTCTGTTACGCCGTCGCGACCGCGGCGGACATCGTCCGCGGGGGCGCGGTGAAGAACTTCCTCGTCATCGGCGCGGAGAAGCTCACCGACTGGACCCACCCCGACGACCGCTCGACCGCGATCATCTTCGCGGACGGCGCGGGTGCCGTCGTCGTCGGTGCCAGCGACGAGAACCACATCGGCCCCGTCGCCTGGGGCTCGGACGGCTCGATGTCCGAGGTCATCAGGATCGACGACCGCGACTCGTTCATCCACCAGGAAGGCCAGACGGTCTTCCGGTGGGCGACGACCCAGATCGCACCGGTAGCGCTCCGTGCCGCCGAACTCGCGGGCGTCGAACTGTCCGAAGTGGACGTGTTCGCCCCGCACCAGGCCAACCTCAGGATCATCGAGGCCATCGCCAAGCGCCTGCGCAACAATGGTGCGCGCGAGGACCTGAAGATCGCTCGAGACATCGTCGAATCCGGCAACACCTCCTCGGCCTCCATCCCCATGGCTCTCGACCACATGCGGTCGGCGGGCGAGATCTCCTCAGGAGACGTGGTGCTGATGGTCGGGTTCGGCGCGGGCCTGTCCTACGCGGGCCAGGTGATCCGGTGCCCCTGAGCACCACCCCGAGTTTTTCCATCGTTTCAATCGAAAGGGAACTTCAGTGAGCGACAACGTCCTGTCCGGTCTTGCCGAGATCGTCGAAGAGGTCGCCGGCGTTGCCGCCGACGACGTCACCGCTGAGAAGTCCTTCGTGGACGACCTCGACATCGACTCGCTGTCGATGGTCGAGATCGCCGTCCAGGCTGAGGACAAGTTCGGCGTGAAGATCCCGGACGACGAGCTGGCCAACCTCAAGACCGTTGGTGACGCGGTGAACTACATCACCAGCAACAAGTGAGTTCGGGCATCGAGGTCGTCATCACCGGGCTGGGTGCCACCACCCCGCTCGGTGGTGATGTCACGTCCACCTGGGACGCGCTTCTGGCAGGCAAGAGCGGGGTCGGCCCCATGACCCACGAGTGGGTCGCGAAGTACGACCTGCCTGTCAAGATCGCGTCCGAGCTCGTGGTGGACCCGACCGAGGTGCTCCCCCGAGTCGAAGCTCGACGCCTGGACCGCTCCGAGCAGGTCGCCATCGTGGCGTCCCGCCAGGCCTGGTCCGACGCGGGACACGACGACGACACCGTCGACCGCCAGCGCCTCGCCGTGATCATCGGCACGGGCATCGGCGGCGCGATCACCCTGCTGACCCAGGACGACCTCCTGGAGCAGCACGGCCTGCGCAAGGTGTCGCCGCTGACCGTCCCGATGCTCATGCCGAACGGCCCGGCCGCGCACGTGGGCCTGGAACTGAAGGCACAGGCGGGCGTGCACGCCCCGGTCTCCGCCTGCGCGTCCGGCGCGGAAGCCATCGCGTGGGCCTACCGCATGATCATGTCCGGCGAAGCCGACGTGGTCGTGGCAGGCGGCGCGGAAGCTTGCATCACCGCGATCCCGGTCGCGGGCTTCTCGCAGGCCCGCACCATGAGCACCCGCAACGACGAGCCGGAGAAGGCCTCGCGCCCGTTCGACACGGCCCGCGACGGCTTCGTCCTCGGCGAGGGCGCGGGCGTCATGGTCCTGGAACGCCGCGAGTTCGCGGAGGCCCGCGGAGCTCGCATCTACGGCCGTCTCGCCGGCATCGGCACCTCGGCCGACGGCTACCACATCACCGCCCCGGACCCCGAGGGCGTCGGCCAGTCGCGCGCCATCGCCGCAGCCCTGCGCTCCGGCGGCATCGACCCGTCCGACGTGGGCCACGTGAACTGCCACGCCACCTCCACCCCGGTGGGCGACGTCGCGGAAACCGTGGCCATCCGCAAGGCGATCGGCGACCACCCGGTCCTGACCGCCCCGAAGGGCTCACTGGGCCACCTGCTGGGAGCAGCAGGCGCGGTCGAGGCCATCATCACGGTCCTCTCGATCCGCGACGGCATCGTTCCCCAGACGCTCAACCTGGAGAACCTCGACCCGGCCGTCACGCTGGACGTGGTGGCGGGCGAACCGCGCAAGATCAAGCTGGACGCCGCGGTGAACGACTCGTTCGGGTTCGGCGGCCACAACGTGGCCCTGGCCTTCACCCCGGCCTAAGCACCACCCGCTCCACCGCACGCCCCGGTCCGCCCAGCGGACCGGGGCGTTGCGCTTTGCAGAGCACGCGCCTGGGCACGCTTGCGCAGGGGTCCCCTCGGTTTCAGGATCCCCCGCGACCCAACCGTAGCGAGTGGGTCTGACAGTCCCACGAGAACGAGACAGGGCGAGACAGAGGAGCAAGGCAGGCGGGGAATCGCTCAGCGGTAAGCCACCCCCACGCGATGCCGAAGGCGAGCTGTCCGAGCGCAAGGTCATGGGCACACCACCACCCGCACGCGACGCCGAAGGCGAGCCGTCCGAGCGCAAGGCCATGGGCACACCACCACCCGCACGCGATGCCGAAGGCGAGCCGTCCTTACCGCGCGGTCAGGGTGGGGTGGTCCCGTCACGAGTCGCACCTCAGCTCTTGCTGCATGCAGGTAGGGGTGTCAAGCGGGCACGCTTTTCGCCCGCTTGACACCCCTACCTGCATGTGGCCCGCTCGGGTGCGGCTCGTGACGGGACCACCCCACCAACGCACCCCTCAAAGCAACGCGCCTCCGCCCAACGCAACAGGCGTGCCATCTACCTGCGCGTGGCGTGGGCCGGTCTTTGATCAGATTGTGGGGGTCTGGGGGCGGAGTCCCCAGGAAGCAGCCGCCACAGACGCCCGCAAGGCGACCACCTACGAACAACAAACCGGCGCCCGCCAACGAAACAGGGGGACGACCTACGCAACCGACGCGCCCAGGCCGAGGGCCGAAGGCCGAGGCCTCAGCACTTCTCCATCTGAGGGTTCCGGTTCTCCGCCGCCTCATCCACCTTCAACACCCCGCCCTCCCACACCAGCACATAAACCACCCGCCACCGAATACACCCCTCGGGCAACGCGGGCGGAGCCTTGGCGACATCCTGAGTGGACACGAACGAGATCAACACCCGCAGCCGCCGAGTGACCACATCGGTCTCGACCCGCTGCACCACCATCCCACCGTCCCGAGTGCTCTCATAAGCAGCAACCCAAGAAGCCTCAGGCGTGGACGAGACCCGCCGAGCCGACACGACCCCGCGCCAGGCGTCGAAGTCGCGCGAGTTGATCGCGTCGAAGTAGGCCTGCAGCACCCGCTGCACAGCTGTCCGGTCCGGATGCGTGAACGAGTCCGGGCTCAGCCGGACCTCCGCGGACCCCGGCACCGGACCGGCGACGGACGAGGACGCGACCACGGGCGCCCCCTTGGCCTCGGCCGGACGCGAGTACACGGTCCGGCCCACCATCCCTGCCGCCACCGCGGCACCGGTGATCACCACCACGGCCGGCACCAGCCAGCGGCTCGCCACGCTCCCCACACGCGCAGCCTAGCCGCACGACACGCCGGGCAGCAGAGGGCCGCTCACAAAACGTGTCGCGTTACAACGGAACGCGGATTTCACTCGAACGATTACGTCACATAGGGATTTGGCCGGTTGCATGTAGCAAGACAATGTTTGATACATAATTAGTCGGTAGCCAATCTCATCCTACGAATGGGTTCCAACGGGGTATCCCTTACCGCCATTCGGCCGTATCAAACACGCAATGGAAGCCAATTTTGGCTTCACTCGGAAAGAGCAACCAACACAGCGCGTGCACGACGTTTGTACCCACCCAACTATACGTCTGGATCGAACTGGAATACCGCAGCTCAGAGGCACCCGTGATCAGGAACGCCCCGGTGCCGTTTAGCGAAAACGCAGCACACCCCCGCTCAGGCCCCGGCAGCAAACATCTCAACCGGGTGAGATGGGCCCAAACTTCATCACCAGACGTCACATACGCACCGGTAACCGATGTTCTTTCGGACACGAACGGGGGACCCATATGACCCTAACGGCGGATTCCCCATAGCCGCGTGATTGTGCGGAAATATGCGGCATCAAAGAAACGAAAACGAGTCAGGGAGGGGAATTCGGTGGACCTCAGATACGAGGCGTACTGCTTCGCCGATCGGCAGTTCTACGATCTGCAGAGCAGCACCGAAAGCACCCCCAAGGACGACTTTTCCACCGAACTCCCCGCGCTCCCACCCGACTGGGCGACGGTTGAACGCAACGTGTGGCGACACCACCACCCGATGGGGGTACAGCTTCCCAACCAAGGGTGGAAAATCCACGTTTCCGCTGGACTCGACAACGCCGGCCGGGTACTGGAGGCCACTTTCGACTATTGCGTCGAGCGTCGCATCAGTTTCAAGTACCTGCAGACGATGTCGATCGTGCTGGCCCGCAACTCGAAGTACGCGCCCCGTGAGGGCAGCGGCAAGCTGGTCACGATCTACCCGCTCGACTCCGCGCACCTCGAGGAGATCCTCACCGGGCTCGCCCACGTGCTCGAAGGTGAGCACGGCGCGTACATCCTGAGCGACCTGCGGTTCGGCAAGGGGCCGCTGTACGTCCGGTACGGCGGGTTCGCCGAGCAGTGGCTGGAGGTCGACGGGCAGCAGGTGCTCGCGATCGAAGGCGCCGACGGCACGCTCATCCCGGACCGGCGCAAGCCCGTCTTCAGCCTGCCCGAGTGGATCGAGCTGCCGGCGTTCCTCAAGCCGCACCTCGCCGAGCGCAACGCGGGCGACCCGCAGCGGTTCCCGTACCAGATCAAGAGCTCGCTGCACTTCTCCAACGGCGGCGGCGTCTACCTCGCCACGCGGAAGTCCGACGGCAAGGAGGTCGTGCTCAAGGAAGCGCGGCCGCACGCCGGGCTCGACCGCGAGGGCGAGGACGCGGTGGCACGGCTGGACCGCGAGTACGAGATCCTCACCAAGCTGCAGGGCATCAAGGGTGTGCCGGAGGTGTACGACCGCTTCACCGAGTGGGAGCACCTCTTCGTCGCCATGGAGTTCATGCCCGGCCGTTCGCTCGGGCAGTGGCTCGGCAGGCACTACCCGTTGACGCACAAGGACGTCAGCGACGAGACGATCGTCGAGTACAAGGCCCGCGCGCTCGCCATGGTCGACCGGGTCGAGAGCCTGATGGCCGAGGTCCACGAGCGCGGGGTCGTGTTCGGTGACCTGCACACGCTCAACATCCTCGTCACCGAGGACGACGAGATCTCGCTCATCGACTTCGAGCTGAGCTCGACGATCGACGCCGTCCGCAAGCCCACGCTCGGTGCGCCGGGGTTCCAGGCGCCGCGGGACCGCGACGGGTTCGACATCGACGCGCACCCGCTCGCCGCCCTCCGGCTCTGGATCTTCCTGCCGCTCAACACGGTGCTGGAACTGGCGCCGGCCAAGATCAGGCAGCACGTCAGGGTCGTCCAGCAGCGCTTCGGGCTCACCGACGAGTACTGCGCGCCGATCGTCGACGTGCTCACCCCGCGCGTCGACCCTCCGACGGACCCGGCGTTCACCGAGTTCGACGAGGAGACCCCGGACTGGGCGTTGGTGCGCAAGGAGATCGCCACGGCGATCCTGCACAGCGCCACGCCGCACCGCCAGGACCGGCTGTTCCCCGGCGACATCGAGCAGTTCGAGACCGGTGGCACGGGCTTCGGGTACGGCGCGGCGGGAGTGCTGCACGCGCTCGCGGAGTCCGGCGAAGGCCGCTTCCCCGAGCACGAGCAGTGGCTGCTCGAGGCGCTCCGGAAAGACCCGCCCAAGCAGCCGGGCTTCTACATCGGCGCGCACGGCATCGCGCACGTGCTGGAGAACTTCGGCCACCACGACGCCGCGACCGAGATCGTCGAGAGCTACGCCGAACTCGTACCGTCCACTCAGGACCACGGGCTGAGCGCGGGCCTGTCCGGCATCGGCCTGAACCTGTTGCACTTCGCGAACTCCCGCGAGGACGACGGCTACGCGGCCCAGGCCGAGCACCTCGCGGAACGGCTCGCGAAGCAGCTCGCGGACGCCCCAGGCCCGGCGGACAAGGCGAAGGCGGGACTGCTGCACGGCTGGTCCGGACCGGCGCTGTTCTTCCTGCGGATGTTCGAGCACACCGGCGAACGGCGCTGGCTGAAGCTGTCCGAGCAGGCACTGGAACGCGACCTGGCCGAGACGATGATCGCGCTCGACGGTTCGCTGCAGGTGCGCGACGGCACGCTGCGCAGCCTTCCGTACGTGGGCATCGGCGGCGCCGGCATCGCTCTCGTGCTGACCGAGTTCGCCAAGCTGGCGCCAGAACGGCCGTGCGTCGAGAAGCTGCCCGAACTGCTCACCGGCTGCACCGGCGAGTTCGTCATCCAGCCCGCGTTCACGCTGGGCAGGGCCGGACTGCTCGCCACGCTGGCCCACGCCACGCGCCACCAGCCGAACGCACGCTTCGAACGCGCCATCGGGCAGCACCTCAAAGCCCTGGGCTGGCACGCCACGCGCTACGGCGGCGGGCTCGCGTTCCCCGGCGTGCAACTGCGCCGGCTCTCCATGGACCTCAACACCGGCGGTGCGGGCGTCCTGCTCGCCATTGCGTCCACAGTGGACGGCCGTGCACCACTGCCCTTCCTGGGCTCACGAACGCCGGTCCTCGCGGACCGGTAGCACTAAAGAGATCGATCCCTCGAAATCAGGAGACAGTCATGGGCTTCATCCTTGACATGCAGGACCTCGAGACCCCCGAGGCCCCCGCCAACATGATGGCCGGCGGTTCGGGTGGTGGCGGCGGCGGTTCGACCACCGCGTCGAGCGCCTCGCTGCTGCTCCCGTGCAGCCACAGCAGCGCGTCCCTGCTGCTGTGCTGATCTAGCTCCACCAGCACGTGATCGGCCGGTGAGCGGCATAGGCGAAGTATGCCGCTCACCCGCCTGAAGAGGGGCTCGGCAGCCGGCCAGCTGCTGGGCCCCTCGCTTCATGATGGGCCCAGATGAGCCTCGGAGGAACAGCCGATGACCAAACCCGGTGACCAGCTGTTGTTCTCCACCGTCCGACGCGACTACCGCCCGTGGTTGCTGCTTCTCAACGCCGCCGTCGCCACGACCGGTGGCCTCCTGCTTCCCGCCGCGCTCGCCGGCGCCGTCGACATGGCCCTGAGCGGCACGTTCGTACTGGCGACGATCGTGTTCTTGCTGGTGCTGGCCGGTGTCGAGATCCTCGGCGACGCGATCGGCATCATCCTCGCCGCGAGCATCACCGCCCGCGCCACGGCCTGGCTCCGGCGCCGCCTGACCCGGCGTTTGCTCACTCTCGGTCATCCGTCACCGTTCGCCGCGGGAGACGCCGTCAGCCGCGTCACCGGCGACTGCGGCAACGCGGGCAGCATCGCGGTGACCGTGATCAGCCTCGCCGTCACCGCCGTGTCGTCGGTCGGCTCGGTGGTCGCACTGGCCCTTCTGGACTGGCGGCTCGCGGCGGTGTTCCTGGTGAGCGCCCCTCTCGCGGGCTATCTCGTCCGCACGCACATGCGCCTCACCGCCGACGACGTCCTGGCGTACCAGGAAGTGTCCGGCGAAGTGTCCGCGCGGCTGCTCGACTCGGTGTCCGGTCTGCGCACCATCGCCGCCGCCGGCATCGCCGACCGCGAGACGAACCGCGTGCTGGAGCCGCTCCCCCGGCTCGCCGCGGCGGGCGCCGGCATGTGGCGCACCCAGGCGAAGATGATGTGGCGGGCCGGGTTGCTGCTGCCCGTCGTCGAGGTCGCGGTGCTCACCGCCGCCGGTTTCGGAGTGATGGAAGGCAGGCTGAGCACCGGTGACGTGCTCGCCGCGCTCGGCTACGCGGCGCTCGGCATGGGCATCGTCGGCCAGATGACCCAGCTGACCGTGCTGGAAAGGACCCGCGCGAGCGCCGGCCGGATCGCCGAGGTCCTCGACACCCCGGCACCGAAACGCCCCGCCCCCAAGCCGTCCAACGGAGTCATCGAGCTGCGGAACGTCCGCGTCGGCGACGCGCTGCACGACGTGAACCTGATGATCCCGGCCGGCACGTTCGCCGCGATCGTAGGCAGTTCCGGCGCGGGCAAGTCGACGCTGGCCGCGGTGCTCGGCGGACTGTCCGCTGTGGACGCGGGCGAGGTCGTCGGCGACGACGCGGTCGGGTATGCCTTCGAACGCCCGGCGTTGCTCGGCGCGACGATCGGCCGTTCGATCGGCTATGGAACGGATTCCGACGAGATCCAGATCAGGGACGCCGCCGTCGCCGCCCAGGTGCACGACGTGCTGATCCGGCTGCCGCAGGGATACGAGACACCGATGGCCGACGCCCCGCTGTCCGGCGGTGAGCTGCAACGGATCGGGCTGGCCCGCGCGATCATCCGGGATCCCGACGTGCTCGTGCTCGACGACGCCACCGCGAGTCTGGACACCGTGACCGAGGCCAAAGTGGACAGGGCGCTCACCACGGCACTGCCCGGCCGGACCCGCGTCGTCGTGACGCACCGCCCCGCCACGGCCGCGAGAGCAGATCTCGTGGTGTGGCTGGAAGAAGGCCGGGTCCGGGGTACCGGCACCCATCAGGAGCTGTGGAACGACGAGGACTACCGCGCAGTGTTCACCGGGGGCGAGTGATGCGTTTCTACCTCTCCACGCTGGCAGGACACCGCAGAGGCGTCCTGATCCTGCTCGGCTGGTCCATGCTCGAAGGCATCCCGGCGTTCTTCGGCGGCAGGCTCGTCGGCACGGCCGTCGACCAGGGCTTCGCGGCGGGAGATCCGCTGGCCGGCGTGCTGTGGCTGCTCGCGTTCGCGGCACTCGCGGTGGCGGGCGCGCTGGGCCAGCGGCAGGTGTTCGCGCGGCTCGGCGCCGTCGTCGAACCGATGCGCGACGCCCTGGTCACCCGCGTGGTGAAGGGCGTGCTGAACGACCCGTCGCATCGCCGCACACCGGACGCCAGCGCGGTCGCCATGATCACCCGGCACGTCGAGGTGGTCCGCGACGCCACCGCGGGCGTGCTGGTGCAGGCCCGTGCCCTTCTGGTCACGACGATCGCCGCGCTCGTCGGTCTCGCGACCACGGCCGCCGCGTTGATCTGGCTGGTCGTGCTGCCGATCGTGGCGGCGTTGCTGCTCTTCGGGTTGATGCTTCCCTCGCTGGCCAAACGACAACGCGACGCCGTGATGGCCGACGAACGCACGGCGGAGGCGTCCGGCGCGGTGCTGACCGGACTGCGTGACGTCGCCGCCTGCGACGCGTCCGCCGAGGCCTACCAGGACGTCGCGAAGCAGATCAACCTGCAGGCCAGTGCCACCGTCACCGTCGCGTGGGCGAACTCGTTGCGCGCCACGGTGATCGCGATCGGCGGCTTCGCCCCCGTCGTGCTGCTGGTCGCGTTCGCTCCCCCGCTGGTCGCCTCCGGGCAGCTCACCACGGGTGCGGTCCTGGCGGCCGTCGTCTACCTGACCAACAGCGTGAACCCCGCGCTGCACGGCCTCGCCCGCACCACCAGCACCGTCGTGATGCGGTTGATGGTCGCGCTCAAACGACTTCAGGAAGCGGCGCCGCAGACGGGCAAGGAGATCGGCGCCGAGATTCCTGCCAACGGCGAGTTCGTGCTGCGGGACGTCACGTTCGGCTGGAGCCCCGACGCGGAACCGGTGCTGCGCGGCCTGTCGCTCGACCTGCGTCCCGGCGACCACCTGGCGGTCGTCGGCCCGTCCGGCATCGGCAAGTCCACAATGGCCAGTCTGCTCACCGGTCTGATGCCACCGGACAACGGCTGCGTCCTGTTCGGCGGCGCGCCCGTCGACCGGGTGACACCGGCGATCAGGCACCACGCGATCGCCCTGATTCCGCAGGAGACGTACCTGTTCACGGGCACTGTGCGAGAGAACCTCACGCTTCTCGCGCCGTGGGCGACCGACGAGGATCTCGTCGACGCGGTGAAAAAGGTCGGCGCCAAACCACTTCTGGACGGACTCGGTGGCCTCGACGCCGCGCTCGGCCATGGCGGAGAAGGACTTTCCGCTGGTGAGGCGCAGCTGCTGGCACTCGCGCGGGTCTACGTCACGTCCGCGAGCGTCGTCATCCTCGACGAGGCGACCTCACATCTGGATCCCGCCGCCGAGGCCAGGGTCGAACGGGCTTTCGCGCAACGGGAGGGAGTTCTCGTGGTGATCGCGCACCGGCTGAGCTCGGCGTTGCGAGCGAACCGCGTGCTGGTCATGGACGGCGGCAAGCCGTTGCTCGGCTCCCACGAGCACCTGCTCAAGACGTCCGCGCTCTACGGGCAGCTCATGCTGGCCTGGGATCCCACGCACCGCGAGGAAACCCCGCTGCCCAAACGGTGAGCGGGGTCCACACAGGACTAAACAGTTCCGTTAGCCGACACGGTGCAGCCAGGTCACCGGAGCGCCGTCGCCCGCGCGACGGAACGGTTCCAGCGCGTCGTCCCACGCGGCACCGAGCAGCTCGTCGACGCCGTGTGCGAAGGATTCACCGCCTCTGGCACGAACAGCCAGTGAACGCAGCTGGTCCTCGTTCACGACGATGTCACCGTTCGCCGACGTACGGGCGTGCCACAGCCCCAAAACGGGCGCGAAGCAGAAGCGCTCGCCGTCCTGACCTGAGGACGGTTCCTCGGTCACCTCGAACCTGAGCATGGGCCACGCGCGCAGCGCAGCCACTAGTTTGGCGCCGGTGCCGGCGTCTCCGGTCCATGCGCATTCAGCGCGCAACTGGCCTGGTGCCGCGGGTTGCGCTGCCCACCTGAGGTCTACCCGGACACCGAGGGTGCCCGAGATCGCCCACTCGACGTGCGGACAGACCGCAGACGGCGACGAGTGGACGTAAACCACGCCACTGGTGCTGCCACGGGTGCTCACTGCTGACCTCCGCTACTCGACGAGGGACGTCTTCCCCTACGCCTTTGTCGAGAGTGAGGTGATCATCGTGGAACCCGTTCGCTGCATTCTGCCTCGACTTGAGGCAAGTCCGCCATAAGAACCAGCTCGATCATCACCCGACCGGGGCAGATACAGGTCTTAAGTCCCGATCTCCCGGCCGAGCGATGCCTGATCGTGATCTACAGAGCGTTTACCGCGGCCACCACGTCGACTAGACCCGTGCCCTTGTCGAACGACGAGGTGTAGGGCCCGACGGGCCCGTAACCGGTGCCGTACTTGTGGGCCGTCGACTTCAGCGCCCGCTCGATGTCGGCCGGGGTCGCGGAAGGCTTGGCCTGGAACAGCTGTGCGACGATCCCGGCGATGTGCGGTGCCGCCATCGACGTGCCGCTGATCGTGTTGAACGTGCCGAGGTCGAGCAGTCCCGGCCCGTTCTGCGGGTTCAGGCCGGTCGCGCAGATCGGCAGGTAGAGCCGGCACGACGAGGTGATGTTCTCCCCCGGCGCCGAGATGTCGGGCCACGTCGCGGAGTCGGTGGCGAGACCACGGGACGAGAAGTCCGACACAGCACCGTCGCGGGTGCCGGTCTCCTGGTCGTTGTAGGAGGCGACCGAGATCACGCCGGGCGTCGGGTCGATGCCCGGCGGGTTGGACAGGTTCGCTGAACCATCGCCGCCGTCGTTGCCGTTCGCCCACACCACGACGACGCCTTCGGCCACGAGCTGTCGTTGCAGTTTGACAGTGACCGACTCAGGGTCGAACGCACCGCCGCCAGATGGCCCATAGGAGTTGTTGATCACCTTGATCGGCGGGCAGGCAGACGCGGGGACACCGGCCCCGCACGGAGCGTTGTGATTCTCCAGCACCCAGTTCAGCGCGGCGTCCGCGCCGAGGATGAGGATCGCCGCGCCGGTCGAGATCACGACGCCCTTCGCGCCCGGCGCCGCGCCGTGGATCACCGGTCCGCCGGTGGTCTGCACGTCGCCGCCGATCGCGATGCCGGTGACGTGGGTGCCGTGGCCGCCCAACGACGTGGTGTCGGTGTCGAGGAAGTTCGGCACCGGCACGATGCAGTTCGTCTGCGTCGAGCCGTCCAGGCACAGGCTCTTCAGGTTGCGGACGATCCGGCCGCCGAACGACGGGTGGTTCGGGTCGACGCCCGAGTCGATCACCGCGACTGACACTCCCGCGCCGGTCAGCCCGAGGCTGTTGCGGGCGTCCAGGCCGCGCGTGGCGGTGTGCGAGGTCGACCCGAGGAACTTGATCGGCTTCTGGACCTCGACGCGCGTCACGCCCGCTTTGGCCCTGGCGGAGGAGATCCGCGCGGAGTCACCCCGCGCGGCCACGACACCGATCTTGCGGAAGCTCGTGAGCTTCTGCAGACCGGCCGCCTCGACCGCCTGTTCCGCGGCGGTGATGTCGGCTCCGTGGACGTAGACCGTGGAGGTCGGCGCGGCCGTCGCGACAGGGGATGCGGCGGCCACCAGCAGAACGGCGAGCAATGCAGCGCGTGTGTACATGGACCCTCCGTGAACATTCGCAGGCAATCCTTCTAACGAGTGATCCACATAACGGTGACGGCCATCACGCAATGTCTCGACCGGCTGCGTTGGGTCGACCCCGGACCGCTACGGTGTCCCTCCGTGCGGAAAGGTAGGGACTCGTGCGGCTGATCCGTCTGGGCGCTGAACCTTCGGCCATTGGGGCGGACGTCCGTGCCGCCCTCACGGCCTGCGGCGCGGGTACCCAAGCTCTGGGTGGCGTTGCGCTCATCGGCGTGCAACCACCCGACTGTCCGGTGCCGCTGGACGCGATCGTCGTGCTCCCCAAGGGCGTTCTCGTGATCGTCGGCGTCGACCTGCCCGATCCCGCGCTGAAACTGGAAGCGCCGCTCGGCGGGCAGTGGACGATCGACGGCTGGCCGCTGGTCGCCCAGGACGGCGCGCCCAACCCGGCGACCGAGGCCGTGGCTGCGGCGACCGCGGTGGCGCAGCGGATCCAGGCGATGCGGGCGGAACCGCTCCCGGTGAGCACCGTCGTGGCGGTCGGCCCGTTCGTGGACCAGGTCGTGCAGCCGACGGTCGACCTCAACCGCGGCGTGCGGGTGCTGCACCCCAAACCGTCCACTTTGCTCAGTGCGGCCCGCGAACTCGCGACGTCGACGGTGCCCTGCACGGCCGAACACGCCGTGAAGCTCCTCGCGATCCTGCAGACCACCGGCACGCCGCCGGACGCGCGATCACTGCTCTCCGAGGGTTTCAGCGACGCGGTGTCGGATCTCGCGTCCGCCAACACGATGCTGATCCCCAAGGCCGCGATGAGGCCGCTCATTTCGCGCAAGCGCTTGCCGGGCAAGCTGACCTGGCCGTATCTCGCGGTCGCGGCGGTGGTCGCGCTGATCCTCGTCGGGTGGCTGATCGTGGCGCTGCCCGGTGACGACAAGCCGGCCGACGCGACGCCCGCGCCGACGTCCACGCAGCCGACAACGGTGGTCGTGGACGGCACGACGTTCGTGCCGAAGGAGATGAAGAAGGACCAGGACTGCCAGGCGCAGGCGTTCGGCGACGTGAAGGCGTGGCTGAACGCGAACGACTGCGGCGTGCTGCTGCGCGCCACCTACGAGACGACGGTGCAGGGCAAGCCGGCGACCGTGCTGGTGGCGGACATGGACCTGTACGACGCGCCCAGCGCGAAGTCGTTGCACGCGGTCGTCGTGCTGCCGGGATCCGGTGGCGTGCACGGGCTGGACGGCAAACCGCTGGAGAACGCGGCTTTCGCGAACGGCACCAAGGGCAGCCACGTGACGCTGGCGTTCGCGGTGTGGTCGGGTGGCGCGGGTGACTCGACGCTCGACCCGATCGCCAAGCAGGCGTTGCGGCTGCCCGCCACCCGGTAGAGGGTGGAGGGCATGGTCGGACAACTTCGTTCTGTCGTGCTCGACTGCCCGGATCCGTCGGAGCTCGCGTCGTTCTACGAGGAACTGCTCGGTGCCCAACGCCTGCCCGACGGCGACGAGACGTGGGTGGTGATCGTCGCGAACGGCACGCGGATCGCCTTCCAGCGCGCCACCGACTACGTGGCGCCGGTGTTCCCTGATCCGCACGCGTCTCAACAGGTCCACCTCGACGTGCTGGTCGACGACGTCGAGGAGGCGGAGCCGAAGGTGCTGGCACTCGGCGCGCGGCTGCTGCAGAAGGACACCGACGGCTGGTTCCGGGTGTACGCGGATCCGGTCGGGCATCCCTTCTGCCTGCTGTGGCTTTCCTGATCCAGGCCTACTGTTGCGGCCATGGACTTCGACGTCATCGTCATCGGTGGTGGCCCCGTAGGTGAGAACGTGGCTTGGCGGACGGCCGCGGGTGGCCTGTCCACCGCCATGATCGAGAAGGAGCTCGTCGGCGGCGAGTGCTCGTACTGGGCGTGCATGCCTTCGAAGGCGCTGCTGCGCTCCGGGCACGCGCTCGCCGCGGCCAAGCGGGTCAAGGGCGTGGTCGGCGGGTCGCTCGACCCGGCCGCGGTGCTGGAGCGGCGCACCGGGTTCACCTCCAACTGGGACGACACCGGCCAGGTCAAGTGGGCGGAGTCGGAGAACATCCACGTCATCCGCGGCGACGGTGAGGTCACCGGCGAGCGCGAGGTCACGGTCGGCGGTGAGGTCCACCGGGCTCGGCAGGCCGTGGTGGTGTGCACCGGCAGCGTGCCGAAGATGCCGCCGCTGGAAGGACTTTCGGACACTCCTGTGTGGACTTCGCGCGAGGCCACGTCGGCGCGTGAGGTGCCGGAGTCGCTGGTCGTCGTCGGCGGCGGGGTCGTCGGCGTCGAGATGGCGCAGGCGTGGGCGCGGCTCGGCTCGAAGGTGCAACTGGTGGTGTCGGGTGACCGGCCGCTGCCGAAGATGGAGGAGTTCGTCGGCCCGCTGGTCGTCGAGGGCCTGGAAGAAGACGGCGTCGAGGTGCTGCTCAACGCGCGTGCCTCGTCGATCAAGCCGGGCCAGCTGACGTTGAAGGACGGCCGGGTCGTGAAGGGCTCGGAGATCCTCATCGCGACCGGGCGGGTGCCGGCGACCAAGGACGGCAAGCCGCTGACCATCGACGACTCCGGCCTGGTGTCCGGTGTGGACGGACGCTGGCTGTACGCGGCCGGTGACGTCACCGGGCGGGCGTTGCTGACGCACCAGGGCAAGTACCAGGGCCGCGCGGTCGGCACGGCGATCCTGGAGCGGTCCCGCGGGTTCGAGCCGAAGCAGTGGTCTGCGGGCCAGGCGTGGGCCGATCACGTGGCCGTGCCGCAGGTCGTGTTCACCGACCCCGAGGTGGCGTTCGTCGGGCACACCGCCGAGGAGGCGCGCGCTCAGGGCCGTGACATCAAGGTGGTCGACCTGGACATCGCGGTCGCCGGGTCGTCACTGCACGCCGACGGGTACAAGGGCAAGACGCGGATGGTCGTCGACGAGCGCACACGGACGCTGGTCGGTGTCACGTTCGTCGGTCAGGACGTCGCCGAGCTGCTGCACTCGGCCACCGTCGCGATCGTCGGGGAGGTCACCGTGGACCGGTTGTGGCACGCGGTGCCCTCGTACCCGACGATCAGCGAGGTGTGGCTGCGGTTGCTGGAGTCCTACGGGCTCTGAACCGGGTCCTGGGGCTTCTCCAGCACCGACCCGAGCATGCCGGTGAGCAGTTCGTTCGCCGTGCCGACCACGTACGCGCGGTCGTCCTCGTCGACCCGTTCGGCGAGCTTGAACAGTGCGTCCGCGGTCTGCACGGCGATCCGGAACGTCAGCATCACCGGGGCGTCGCCGTGGGCGCCGAACCGGTTGACGAACATCTCCGCCAGCCGTTCGGCCATCAGCTCGTACTGGTCGACGCTGGAGTCGAGCCGGTGGCTGTCCAGCATGTCGCTGAACCGCACCCGGCCGAAGCCCGGCACGTCCGTCAGCATCCGCATGTACACCGCGACGACCTGCGCCATGGCCCCGCGCCACGTGTCCGCGATCAGATCCGCGGCGAACAGCGCGTCGACTTCGCGGAGATAGGTCTCCATACCGCGAAGTGCCAGAGCGTGCACAACGGATCTTTTGTCGGGGAAGTACTGATAGAAGGAACCAATGGGCACTCCGGCCACATCGACGATGCGAGCCGTCGTGATGTCGTCGTAGTCGTATTCGTTCAGCAGGCTCGCACAAGCGTCCAGGATCGCGGAGACAGTCGCCGCGCCGCGCTGTTGCACAGGCTGCCGGCGCATCACCCTGGCTAACCTGCCTTTTGCCGGATCTTCATGCACACGAACATCTTTATCCATACGAGTGCTCATTGCCCAGCACAGGTTCCTGACAGGTTCAGCCCGGATCTCCGCGATGTTTGCGATGAACCACCCAGCCGAAGTCCACGACACAGACGACAGCGAGTAGTAAAAGCAGGATTCCAAGCCAAACGAGGTCAGCTCGCAACGCCAGCCAGCCCGCGACCGAGTTGAAGACCAGACCGAAACCGGCCAGCCACAACCGCAAGGTCAGCGCACTGCGCGGTGGTGCGGGAGGGGGCAGGTAGTCGCTCACCTCATCCGGTTTCCCGCAGCAACGGCGCCTCAACCCGCCTCAGCCGGCGCGGGGGTTTCGTCACATAGGGCCTGACGAGACGCGTCACGGCCAGGCCAGGGGCGATGAGCGGGACCACGGCGGTCAGCACGGCGGCGGTGATGCCCGCTCGGACGACGTCCTTGGGCATGACGGCGACGCGGTCGACGACGAACGCGCGCCGCCCGGTGATCGACACGGCCGCGAGGACGAGCAGGAACACGACCATGCTGAGCATCGCCCGTTGCACCGCGTGCTCGTACCCGGCTGCTTCTCCCGCGACGAGCACCGCGAACCACCCGGCGAGAGCGGGCAGCTGACCCTGTTCGGTGGTGGCCGCCCAGCTCAGACCGCCGAGCGTGGCGAGCCAGACGAGGACCTCTGCGCGCTCCTGAGCCCATAGGGATGCCGAATCGAGGGGAATGCCGGTCCAGGCGAGTAGCCCGAGCGGGCTCAGGGGGTCGTCGGCGAGCTGGCCGAGCACCCAGGCGAGCGTCCACGCGGAAAGCAGGACCGCCACGACGAGCTGCCACCGGGGCCGGCGCACCACGCAACGGGCGAGCCGGACGATCTCCGCACGCGTCATACCCCCACCATGCCGCTTCCTGGTGGTTTGCGGAGAAACGTCACCCCAACGCTCACCCTGTCGGCCCCCGTCCGGGGCGGTTCCTCACGGAGCGCTATCCACGATCGGGGGACAGATCTTTTCTAGACTGAGGACATGAGCATTGATCAGCTTCTGCGTCTTCCCAGCTATCTGATGCTCGGGCTGGTGCGGGAAGCGCGCCGGATCGGGCGAGCGGACCTGCGGGGGCCTCACCTGACGGTGCTCGCGTACCTGTCCGAGCAGGAGGCGGTGGCGCAGAAGCGGATCAGCGACCGGGTGCGGATGGACCCGAGCGACCTCGTGTCGGTGCTCGACGTGCTCGAAGGTTTCGGGTTCGCCCAGCGCAGACGCGACGAGAAGGACCGGCGGCGGTTCACGGTGTCGATCACCGACGAGGGCAGGGAGGCGCTGCGGGAGAGACTGGCGGCGGCTCAGGCACACGAGGAAGAGCTGCTGGCGCCGTTGACACCGCACGAGCGCGATACGTTGGCCACACTGCTGCGTAAGGCGTACCTGCATCACGCTGATATGCGTGTAGATTAGACAGTCTGCGCTCAGCGACCACAGCGCGGGCAGGACAGTGCGAATCGGAATAAAAGCCGACGCCGCATGATATCGAGAAATGAGGCAAGTTGTCAAGCCCCTCCGATGACCTCCGGCTCGCCGAAATGGAGCCGGAGCAGGAATACGTGGCCATGTTGTACGGCCGGCTCGACGACCTCCGCGAACAGACGTCGAAACGACTCGCACAATCGTTGCGACAAACCGGCGGCACGCATCAGATGCGGTCCGAGCGCGACACGTCCGTCGCGATGTACACAGATCAATTGGCCCAGTACAGCGCGGTCGAGAACGGACTCGCGTTCGGCAGGCTCGATTTCCACAACGAAGACCGCTTCTACATCGGCCGAATCGGTCTCTTCGACGAGGACAAGGATTACGAGCCGCTGCTGATGGACTGGCGGGCGCCCGCCGCCAGGCCGTTCTACCTCGCCACCGCCGCCTCCCCTGACGGCGTGCGGCGGCGCAGGCACCTGCGGACCCGCTCGCGCAAGGTGATCGGCCTCGACGACGAGGTGCTCGACATCAACTCGGTCACCCGCTCGTCCAAGGACAGCCTGACCGGCGAGGCGACGCTGCTCGCCGCGCTGAACGAGTCGCGCACCGGCCAGATGAGCGACATCGTCGCGACCATCCAGGCCGAGCAGGACAGGATCATCCGGTCCGAGCTCAACGGCGTCGTCGTCGTGCAGGGCGGACCCGGCACGGGCAAGACCGCCGTGGCCCTGCACCGAGCCGCATACCTGCTGTATACACACCGTCGACAGCTGGCGAAACGCGGTGTTCTGGTCGTCGGCCCGAACACGACGTTCCTGCGGTACATCAGTCAGGTCCTCCCGTCGCTGGGCGAGACCGGCGTCCTGCTGTCCACGGTCGGCGAGCTCTACCCGAACCTGACCGCCACCGGACGCGAGTCGGCAGCGGCGGCCGCGGTCAAGGGCCGCCTCGAGATGGCCGACGTGATCGCCGCGGCCGTGCGGGACCGCCAGGAGGCGCCGCCGTCCGTCGAGATCCGCTTCGACAACGACGTGCTGCGCCTGGACCGCCGGGCGATCTCCGAGGCACGGGGCAGGGCGCGCCGCACCCGCCGCGCGCACAACGAGGCGCGCCGCACGTTCGCCCGCGAGATCATCTCGACGCTGTCGGGCATGGTGGTCAACCGGTTGGGCAGCCATCTGCTCGACAAGGCGGACATCGACGACATCCGCCGTGAGCTGCGCGAGTCCCCCGAGGTCCAGGCCGCGATCGCGTCGCTGTGGCCGGTGCTGACGCCGTTCTCGCTGCTCTCGGAGCTCTACGCGAACCCGAAGCGCCGCAACCGCGCGATGTCGAAGTTCACCCGCGAAGAGCGCGACCTGCTCCAGCGCGTCTCCGATGACTGGACACCGGCGGATGTGCCGTTGCTGGACGAGGCCGCCGAACTGCTCGGTGAGGACGACACGGAGGCCAAGGCCCGCGCCGAACGCCAGCGCCGCCAGGCCGTCGAGTACGCCCAGGGCGTTCTCGACATCCTCGACCTGGACGACGACGCGGATCCCGACATGCTGACGGCCACGGACCTGGTGGACGCGTACCGCCTGGCCGAGCGCCACGGCGTCGACCGCTACGAGACCGCCGCGGAACGCGCCGCGGCCGACCGCACCTGGACGTTCGGCCACATCATCGTGGACGAGGCCCAGGAGCTGTCGGCGATGGCGTGGCGCACGCTGATGCGCCGCTGCCCCAGCAAGTCCATGACGGTCGTGGGCGACATCGCGCAGACCGGCGACATCGGCGGCGCCACCTCGTGGGGTTCCGTGCTCTCGCCATACGTCCAGAACCGTTGGCGCCTCACGGAACTGACGGTCAACTACCGCACTCCGGCCGAGATCATGGAGGTCGCCGCGGACGTGCTCGCCTCGGTGGACGCCTCCCTGGTGCCGCCGACCTCGGTGCGGGAAACCGGCGTGGCACCTTGGGTCTCCACGGTCACGTCGTACGCGTCCGAGGTGCCAGCGCTCATCGCCCGCGAGGTCACCGCCGTCGGCGACGGCAAGATCGCGGTCATCGTGCCGGCCGCGCTGCTCTCGTCGGTGGGCGCTGCCGTGGCGTCGTCGGTTCCGGGTTCCTCCGTCGGCAACGAGCTGGAAGAGGCCCAAGTCGTCGTGCTCGGCGTGACCGACGCGAAGGGCCTGGAGTTCGACTCGGTGGTCGTGGTCGATCCGGACGGCATCCTCGCGGAGTCGCCGCGTGGCGCTTCGGACCTGTACGTCGCGCTGACCCGTGCCACGCAACGGCTCGGCGTCGTGCACACCGGCACCCTGCCTGATGTGCTATCCCGGTTGAAGGACGTTTCGTAGCGAACGGGAGGCCCGGATGGCGAGCATCGAGTCGGCGGTCATCCGGGTCGTCGTGGCTGTCAGCAACCAGCTCGCCCCCAGGCTCTCCCAGCTCGTCCCTCCCCCGCCGTCGGACATCGACCAAGTGCTGCTGGGCTATCTGGAATCCCCGGACTTCGCCGAGGTGGCCCGGCAGGTCGTGCTGTGGCGGGCCATGCGGGGCGCTCTCGATCCCGGCCTGGCTTCCGACCTGCGCGAGCAGGTCGTGCAGGGTCTGCGACTCTCCGGCGCTTCAGCCGATCCGAAAGCGGTGCTGACCGCTCTGACCAGAGCAGAGAAGTTGTGCGCGAACGATCTCGACACCCCGACAGCAGTGGCCGTCACCCACCTGGCGCACGCCGCCACGAACAACCGGTTGTTGTTGCGGCGTGCGCCTTCGCTGGAAGACCTGCACACGTACGCCGGTCAACTGCGGGTTCGGATCGCCGTGATGCACGGCGAGATGCGATTACCCCACATCGGGGTCAGCCGCTCAGTGCCTTATGGCGAGTTGTACGTCCGGCCGACGCTCAGCCCGTCGATTGCGGTCGGCGATCTGGTCCTGCCAGGCCGCCGCACAGTGCTCCTAGGCAGTCCCGGCGCCGGGAAGTCCACGCTGGCTGCGAAACTGGCGCACGACGTCGCGCTGTCGGACGGTGACCGCGTGCCGTTCCTCTTGGTGCTACGCGACTTCACGTCGTGGTTCCGCGAGGGTGGCCGCGAGCTGCTGAAGTACCTGGAGCACATCTGCGGTGACCCTTACAACCTCACTCCCCCGCGCGACGCCGTCGAGTACCTGCTGCGCAACGGCCGTGCCGTGGTCGTCCTCGACGGGCTCGACGAGTTGGTCGACCCCGAACTGCGGCGTAGGGTCGTCAGGCTGATCGAGGGCTTCACGCACCAGTACCCGCTCACGCCGATCGTCGTGACCGCGCGCAAGGTCGGCTACCTGGAAGCACCGCTGAGCGAGTCGCTGTTCACCACGGGCACCGTCGACGACTTCGGCCTGTCGCAGGTGAAGAATTACGCGACCCGCTGGTTCGCACTCGACGTCGCCACTCCTTCGCACGAACGCGCCGGGTTGGCCGGTGCGTTCCTGCGGGAGAGCGACGCCGTCGAAGAACTGCGCCGCAACCCGTTGCTGTTGGCCCTTCTCTGCGCCATGTACTCCAGTGAGCACTACTTGCCGCGCAACCTCGCCCAAGTCTACGAACGCTGCGCCGTGATGCTATTCGACCGCTGGGACTCCATGCGTGGCATAGCGCTGCCCGTGCAGTTCCAGGGCAGGCTGCGCGGAGCCGTACAACATCTGGCGTGGTACCAGTTCACCGCGCCCGAGTCCGGTAGAGCCCTGCCTCGCAGCCGGATCGTGCGAGTGCTGGCCGCCTACCTCGAGTCGAAGTCCTTCGACCCCGATGACGCGGCCGCCGCAGCAGAGCAGTTCACCGAGTTCTGCACGGGCCGCGCCTGGATCCTGACCGATCTGGGGGCGAACCGGCACGAGCCGTTGTTCGGTTTCACCCACCGGACGTTCATGGAGTACTTCGCCGCGGAGCACTTGGCACGTAGGCACACGACCTCGTCCTCGTTGTGGGAGGTCCTGAGCCCCAACGTCTCCGAGGGCGCCTGGGACGTGGTCTCGGGGATCGCCTTGCAGTTGCACGACCGCAACGTCGACGACGGTGCCGACGAGGTTCTGACGCTGGCGTTGGGCGAACGCCAGACCGGGTTCGCCGCGAACGCGTTGCGCCACCTAACACCTCGCCCGACGGTCGTTCGCGAGATCACCCGAAGCTGTCTGAGCGATGTGATCGTCACTGGCTCGAACCGGCGGGTGACCTACTTCCCGGCCACCGCGCCGATCCCTGCGGATCTTCCTTTGCGCACGTGCCTGCGGGAGAGCCTGCCCGCGAACATCTCCATGGTGCACCGCGCGCTGGTTGAGGAACTCGGCCGGTTGTGCGAAGGCGACGCACAGGCGGTGGCCTACACGATCAAAAGCCTGCTGGGCTGCGGAATGCTGGAAGCGGATCTGTGCTCGACCGTGCACGAGATCTACCTGCGCAGTCCATTCGCCAGGGCACGTTCGCCGTGGCTCCCCGACCTGGACAGTATGAACGGTCTCGCCGCTCTCGTAGCCGCCCGCGGGCCTCGGGTGTTGTTCGAGCACCAGAACTTCCTGGGCGCGACGGTTCCAGCACCTGCGACGGCCCTTCTGTCCTCGAACAACGCCGGTCACGGCATCCTCACGGTGGAGCGGATCGTACAAATGGACCGCAAGCCGTGGATCGAACACGAACGCTGGGCACATGACTACGACCCGTTGGCCATGCCGATGATGTCGCTCGACGGGGCCATTGGCATAGACCTCGAACTTCTTTTGTGCCTGCCGTACCTTGAGGCGTCCACGGACTTCTCGCAGGCTTTGCCGTTCGACCCGACCCCGCTCCTGCACGACCTCGCCTTCAGCCGTATCCGCGCTCCTCGCGGCGATTTCCCTCTTTTCGAACTAAGGCGAGCAGGGACGTCGTACTCAGTCGAGGACCTGCTGTTCGACTGGACGCAACGTGAGTTCCACGTTTTCGAGCGCTGAGGAGAACTCCGTTGCCCAGCATCGAGTCGGCGGTCATCAGGGTCGTCGTCGGCGTGAGCGACCAGCTCTCTACACGTCTGAGCACCGAGCTCACGCTGCCGTCGGCCGCCACCGCAGCGACGGCCGATCTCTTCGACGACCTCGGCCGCTCCGATGCCGACGTCTTAGCCGCGTACCTGGAATCGCCCGACTTCGCCACAGTCGTCGTGCAGAACCGGGTCGGGAACATGGCAGGCAAGGGTGCCCTGGACCAGCTGCGGGAGGGGCTGCGACTTGCGGGAATGTCGAGCGACCCGGTCCGGCGGGTGGCGGACATCGTGCACGACGCCATGGTCGCCGCCTGTCGGGAGGTGGCGCCGCACTTCGCCGGCAGCAGTGCCAAGATCGACCGCAGCGACCTGTTCACATCGGCAGCGACCAACAGCGCCATGTTGCGGCGGCTCAAGTCGTCGGCTCGGATCTACGCCTTCGCAGCGCGCATGCGCGACCAGGTGGCGGCGTTGCACAGCAGGATCCGGATGCCGCACGCCGGGGTGAGCCGGTCAGTCCGATACGACCAGCTATACGTGGAGCCGACGCTGTCGTCGCCGTTCGCGTTGAGACTCGGTGCACCCGGCGAACGCGTTCTGGTGCAGGGGGACCCCGGTGCGGGCAAGTCGACGCTGGCGGCAAAGTTCGCGCACGATGTCGCGGTCGACGGGACCGGACGGGTGCCTTTCCTGGTGGTGTTGCGGGAGTTCGCCACCTCCTTCGACGAAGGTGGCCGCGACCTCCTCCACTACCTGGAGAAGTTGTGCCTGGCGCCGTACAATGTCAAGCCGCCGCGGGACGGGGTCGAGTACCTGCTGCGCACCGGGCGAGCCGTCGTCATCCTCGACGGGCTCGACGAGCTGGTGCAGACGGAGCTCCGGCGCCGGGTCGTGTCGCTAGTGGAGGGGTTCGCACACCTGTACCCGTTGGTGCCGATCCTCGTGACGGCGCGGAAGATCGGGTATGAGGACGCTCCGCTGAGCGTGGACCTGTTCCTGCCCAGCTCGATCGCGGAGTTCGCCCCGCAGCAGGTCGCCGCCTACGTACGGCGCTGGTTCACGCTGGACGAGGCCACGTCGCCTGCGGAACGCGAGCGGCTGATCACTTCGTTCATGGAGGACAGCGCGCAGATCCCGGAGCTGCGCAGCAACCCGTTGCTGCTGACGTTGTTGTGCGCCATGTACTCCAGCGACCGGTACCTGCCGCGCAACCTCGCCCAGGTGTACGAGCGATGTGCGTTGATGATGTTTGAGCAGTGGGATTCAAAGCGCGGCATCATGTTGCCGCTCAAGTTCCACGGACGACTGCGCGGGGCGGTGCAGCATCTGGCGTGGTGGATGTTCACTGCGGTTGAGTCGGGCAAGGCCGTGCCGCGCACAATAATCATCAACGTTCTCGTCGAGTACCTGGAGGCGAAGCTCGACGACCGCGAAGAGTCGGTGGCGACCGCGGAGGAGTTCCTGGCCTTCTGCACCGGCCGGTCGTGGATCCTGACCGACGTCGGTGCGGAGAAGTACGGCTTCACGCACCGGACGTTCCTCGAGTACTTCGCCGCCGAGCACCTGGTCCGCACCCGCCGCACCGCTGCTGACCTGTGGGCCACGCTCAAACCGAACATCGTGCAGTGGGACGTCGTCGCCCAGATCGCGTTGCAGCTCTACGACCGCAACGTCGATGGAGGGGTGGACGAACTGCTCACCGAGGCACTGGCCAATGGCGGGCTGGGGTTCGTCACCCGGTCGTTGCGCTATGCCCATCCCGCCGCCCGCACCGTTCGGGCCATCGCCACAGCGGCGGTCGACCAAGTCGCTCTGAGCCCGATCGAGCTGCATCTCGAAGATGAAGTTGCCTCCGAAGAACTCTTCGACACCTTGTTGAGCTGCATCTTCTTCTCGTCGGCCGCCAATACGCCGTCACTGGAGCATGCCGTCATAGATCGTCTTGAGGATCTGATCCAGCAGAGTGAGCCCGGTGTGGCGCTGATGCTGGAGACATTGTTCTCCGCCACGGATGACAGATCGGCGCTACACGAAATCTGCGACTCCTTAAGGAAGACGCATCACACGCAACTTGTTGAGCTGAGCAAGGATCTGCCGTGGGCGGGGAGCATCTTGGCCATGACGGTGGCGGGTGTGGCTCCAGAGATCATCCGACGCCACGGCGTGCAGGCGCTCTTCCGGGAACACAGCTCAAGCGCACACGGCAGCTTCGCTTCCGCGATCTTCGGGGACAACTGCTCCGCCCTGCCCGACCCCGACTCGGTCGTGGCGGCGATCATCGAGGCGCCGACACCCTGGCTGGACGACCCGAGCCCCACGATGAAGTGGATGAACACCCCCAAGACGACCGCTCTGCAGGCGTTGTTGTCGTTGCCCGAACTGGAATGGGCGTGCGAAGCCACCAACGAGCACAGGCTCCCCCCTCTCTGGGACAACGAGAGCCAGCTGGAGATCCGCGAGTTCCTCGCTCGTTGGCAGCGAGAGGAGTTCAGCGTGCTACCACCAGCCCCAGAGTCGCCGCTCCCACTCCCAGAGCAACGCTGACCATCACGTTCAACAACGCCGGGCGGTACTTCTCCGCCTCCAGCAGCTTCACCGTCTCGTAGCTGAACGTCGAGTACGTCGTGAGCCCGCCGCAGAACCCAACACCGAGCAGCGGCATCCAGGACGTCCCCACGACGAACCCGATCAGCAGGCACCCGACGACATTCACCGTCAGGGTCCCGAAGGGAAAGTCCGACGAGTGCCGCGACTGCACGAACCGGTCCAGCAGATAACGAGTAGGAGCACCAAGAGCAGCCCCCAGGAACACCACCAGCACGGTCATCGCGTCACCCGCAGCCCGAGAAACGCCGCCAGCACAGCACAAACCGGTGTGGCCAACAGCGCCCACGACCACGAAGCCGCGTACGACGAGAACGTCGTGAACCCGCCCAGCACCCCCACCCCGAAGAACGCGCGCACCAACGGCCGAGGCACCAGCCCCATCAGCAGGCCGATGAGGAACGACCCCAGCACGTTGATGATGAACAGCCCCCACGCGCCAGGAACGAGCAGAGACAGGCCGTAGCGCGCGACTCCGCCGAGCCCGCCGCCCAGCGACACCAACGAGACGAACGCCAGCGGACGGTCAGGCGGTGGGCTCGGCAAGGTGCTCCACCAGGTGGTCCAGGGCCTTCAGCGCGCGCACGACGTCCTCTCGTTCCGAGGACTCCAGCTTGCCCAGTGCGGCGCCGATCCGCTTCTCGTGTTCGCGCTGCCAGACGAGCAGCTGTTCGTGTCCACGGGGTGAGACGGATAGCCGGGCTACCCGTCTGTCCTTGGGGTCTCCGCCGCGGACGACGAGGCCTGAGTCGATCAGTTGGGACACCAGTCCGGACACCGTGTTGGGGGCCAGCCGCAGGGCCGCGGCGAGGTCGCCGACCTTCATCGGCGGGCGCTCCGCGAGGGTCTGCAGCAGCTCTACCTGCGCCATCGGCAGGGATTCCCACGGCCAGTCGGCCCGGATGCTCGTCCGCAACGCCCGGCGCAGGCGAGTGACGACGTCGGTGAGCGTGCGGGCTTCGTCTGACATGCGGAAATCTTACTGAACTCCCGGCAATAGCTCTGTGTCAGATATAATCTGATTACGATGAACTGGTTCGTCACGGAGTCGCCCAGACCGGCGTGGATCGCCCGCCGGTCGTACGCGCCTTGGCTGGTCATCGCGACGGTCTGCTTCGGCGCCTTCATGGGGCAGCTCGACGCCTCGATCGTCACGCTGGCGTTCCCCGCGATGAGTGCGCACTTCGGGGCCGACCCGGAGTGGATCTCGCTCAGTTACCTGATCACGCTCGTGGCGCTGCTCGTCCCAATGGGCAGGATCGCGGACCGGATCGGCCGCAAGATCGTCTACATCTACGGCTTCGCGTTGTTCACCGGCGCGTCCATCGCGTGCGTGTACGCGCCGGGGTTCGACTCGCTCATCGCCGCCCGGATCGCGCAGGCCGTGGGCGCGGCGATGTTGCAGGCGAACAGCGTCGCGCTCGTCACCACAGCGGTCGCGCCGGAGCAGCGGCGCAGGGCGCTCGGGGTTCAGGCCGCGGCGCAGGCGACCGGGCTGGCGGCGGGGCCGTTGCTCGGCGGGTACCTCACGGAGAACTTCGGGTGGCAGGCCGTGTTCGCGATCAACGTGCCCATCGGCGTCGTCGCGATGGTCCTGGGGCACTATCTGCTCCCCCGCACGAAAACCGCGCGGGACAAGGGAAAGCCGTCACTAAAAGTCCTGCCAGGGCTGCTAGGTGTGCTGTTCACCTACGCCGCGTTGTTCGCGCCGATGACGTTGCTGCCGTTCACCATGAAACAACCCTTGGCACATATAGGACTCACGGTCGCCGCGTTGCCTCTCGGGTTCGCGGTCGCGGCGACGGTGCTGAGCAGGCAGGGGATCAGGACAGGAGCACTGATCGCGGCCGTGGCGCTGATCCTGCCTGTGCCGCAGGTGGTTCAGCTCGTCGTCGCGGGCATCGGGCTCGGGATCATCGCGCCGGCCTGCACGAAACGGGTGATGGGCGCACTGCCGGAGGGGGCGGCCGGGGTCGGCAGCGGGCTGGTCAACGTCGCGCGAGGACTTGGGACGGCACTGGGCGTCGCCGTGGCGACGCTGTTGATTCACACTTTCCAGTGATAGCAGCGGTTCTGATGGAGCAATGGGACTCAAGCACTGCCGTACGCGTGTGGCGTCTCAGTAGCCTGGTCACATGTCTGAACGGGTGAGCTGGGTTCCGGAAGGCGTCGACACGGGCAGGCCGAGCGCCGCGCGCCTCTACGACTACCTGCTCGGGGGCGGGCACAACTTCGCGGCCGATCGAGCCCTCGCGGAGAAGTTCCTGCGGGCCCAGCCGAACGCCCGCACGATCGCCCGGCTGAACAGGGCGTTCCTGCGCCGGGCCGTGCTGCTCATGATCGACGAGGGCATCCGCCAGTTCCTCGACCTCGGCTCCGGCATCCCGACGGTCGGCAACGTGCACGAGATCGCCCGCAAGGCCGACCCGGAGGCGCACGTCGTCTACGTGGACTTCGAGGAGGTCGCGGTCGCGCACAGCCAGCTCATCCTGGAGGGCGACCCGCGCGCCACGATCGTCCAGGAGGACATGACCAAGCCCGACGCGGTGCTGCGGTCGGCGCGGGACAGCGGCCTGATCGACTTCTCGCAGCCCGTCGGGGTGCTCACGGCCGGCGTCTTCCACTTCGTGCCACCGGAGGCCGATCCGAACGCGATCGTGGCCGCCTACCGCGACGCCGTGCCCGCGGGCAGCTACCTCGCGGTCTCGCAGTTCACGCAGGACCTGCAGCCCGCGGAGATGGCCGGGATCGTCGAGGTCATGAAGAAGAGCCAGAACCCGATGTACCCGCGCACGAAGAGCGAGATCGAGGCGCTCTTCGCCGGGTTCGAACTGCTGGAGCCCGGCATCGTGCCGACGCCGCTGTGGCGGCCGGAGGGCACGAACACCGACGATCCGGACAAGGCGGGCATCTACGCCGCCGTCGGCCGGAAGTCGTAGTGCGCCCGTCGCTGTTGGCCGGGGAGCGGTGAATCCGTACGCTCTGTGAACAGCATGGAACTTCCGGAACTCGCCGCCCGCTGGATGCACGCGCTGACGCCCACCGCGTACATCCCGCTGTCCCACGCCGAAATCGAGCAAACGCTGCTCGATTCGCTGCGCGAGCTGCCGGAGTCACCTGAATCGGTCGCCTATCGATTGGTGTCACTGCACGCGACCGGGCCCGACTCGTTGCGTGCCACGATCGAGGTCCTTTCGCCCGCGTTCGCACTACCTGTGCTGGCCCGGCTGAGCTCCGCGTACGCACAGGCGATGCGGATGGACGCGTTCGACCAGCAGGAGCAGATCAAGGTCGCGATCGTGCGGGCCAAGCAACGGGTCGAGCGCACGCTGATGGTCAGCCAGGCGCGGTTCCAGGAGGTGTTCGACTCCGCCGCGCTGGGCATCGCGATCACCGACTTCACCGGCAGGTGCGTCCAGGCGAACGACGCGCTCGCCGAGATCGTGGGACTGGAGTCGGGCGCCGACGTCACCGACCGCGACCTGCGCGAGTTCTACCACCCCGAGGACGTGGCCGCCCTGGGCGCCTCGTACCGGAAGGTGCAGGAGGGGCACGTCGACAGGTTCCGCGACCAGCGCAAGCTGATCCGCGTGGACGGCGAACCGGTGTGGGTGCACCTCGCGGTGTCGGTGCTGCGCGACGCGGACGGCGAGCCGACGCACCACGTGACGATGGTCGAGGACATCAGCGAGCTGCACCTGTTGCAGCGCAGCCTCGACCACCAGCTGCTGCACGACTCGCTCACCGGCCTGTCGAACCGCCAGTACTTCATCTCGCAGGTGGAACGCCGGCTCGACGGTGCGCCGATCACGTTGTACCACCTGGGTTTGGACGCGTTCTCGGTCGTGAACAACGGCCTCGGCCAGGAGACCGGCGACAAGCTGCTCAAGATCGTCGCCACCAGGCTGGGCAAGTTCGCCGCCGAGAAGAACGCGGTGGTGGCGCGGGTCGGCGGCGACGAGTTCGCGATCCTGGTCACCTCGGACACCGTCACCTCGACGGTGGAGGAGATCCAGGAGGTCCTCGGCGAACCGACCTTTGTGGACGATCACGGCATCGCGCTGTCGGCGAGCATCGGCGTGGTGGACCGGCCGCCGGCGTTCGCCACGGCCGCCGAGCTGATGCGCTGCGCGAACTCCGCGCTGCGCCAGGCGAAAGCGCGTGGCAAACGGCAGTGGGCGTTGCACGACCCGCACGACGACGCCCGCCGCCGCGGCAAGTACGCGCTGGCCGCGTCGATGCCGGGAGCGTGGGAACACGGCGAGATCGAGATCGTCTACGCGCCGGTGCACGACCTGGAGACGAGCGAGGTGCTCGGCGCCGTCGCCCGCCTGCACTGGGACGACCTGAGCCACAACGACACCATGGCGCTGGCCGACTCGACGGGCCTGTCGCTGCCGATCGGCCGGTGGCTGCTGCGGGAGGCGTGCGCGCAGGCCGCGAGATGGGTGGCGGAGTTCGGCGACCGGGCGCCCACGCTGCACATCGCGTTGGGCGCCCTGCAGTCCCGCGACGAGGACCTGGTCGCCGACGTCAAGCGGGCGCTCGACGAGACGGGCCTGCCGGCCGAACGGCTGCGGCTCTCCCTGGACATCTCGTCGGTGCTGGCGGGCGACGACAACGTGGTGGTGCTGCACGACAACGGCATCGTCACCGCTCTGGACGGGTTCCGCGGCGGCCACGACGAACTGGCGGTGCTGGCCGAGGTGCCGGTCCGCTCGGTGATCACCCGCGCGCCCGCGCCCAGCCCGGATTCCCCGCTGCACCAGGCGATGCGCGCCCTGATCGCCACCGTGCACGGCTTCGGCGTGCGGTTCGGCGTCGACGAGGTGCACACCCGCGCCGACGCCGAGCACTGGAGACAGGCGGGCGCGGACGGCGTGATCGGGTTGCTGCCCGCCCTGACCGCGGCCGAGGTGACCGAACTGCTGACTACAGCTGCTTCACCGCCGCCAGAAGCTTCGTGAGCGAGTCCTTCGCGTCACCGAACAGCAGCGTCGTCTTCGGGTTGTAGAGCAGTTCGTTGTCCACGCCGGCGAACCCCGGCCGCATCGAGCGCTTCATGAACACCACCGACTTCGCGCGGTCCACGTCGAAGATCGGCATGCCGTAGATCGGGCTGGACGGCTCGTCCCGCGCGCCCGGATTGACCACGTCGTTCGCGCCGACCACCACGGCCACGTCGACCGACGTGATGCCGGGGTTGACGTCGTCGAGCTCCTTGAGCTGCTCGTACGGCACGTCCGCCTCGGCCAGCAGCACGTTCATGTGCCCTGGCATGCGGCCCGCGACGGGATGGATCCCGTACGCGACCGAGACTCCACGCCGTTCGAGCTGCGACACGAGCTCGCGAACGGCGTGCTGTGCCTGCGCGACAGCGAGTCCGTACCCCGGCACGACGACCACGTTGTTCGCGTACCCCAACAGGATCGCGACGTCCTCGACCGTGCCCGACTTGACCGTCCGCTGCTCTTCCCCTTGCACCGCAACGGTCGTGGCCTTGAACGCGCCGAACAGGATGTTCGTGAGCGACCGTCCCATGGCCTGCGCCATCAGCCGGGTCAGGATGGTGCCGGACGCGCCGACGAGCGTGCCCGCGACGATCAGCAGCGTGTTCGCCAGCACGTACCCGGACGCGGCGACCGCGAGACCGGTGAACGCGTTGAGCAACGAGATCGCGATCGGCACGTCCGCGCCACCGACCGGCAGCACGAACAACACGCCCAAAGCGAGCCCGACGACCGCCAGCAACCACAGCAGGAACCCGTTCGGCACCGCCATCGTCAAGGCGCACAGGGCGATCGACGACACACCGGCCGCGATCGCCAGCTGCTGCCCGGCCGGCAACAACACCGGACGGGTCGTCATCAACTCCTGCAACTTCAGGAACGTGACCACCGAACCGGAGAAGCTGACCGAACCGATCAGCACCGTCAGCACGGTCGCGAGCCGGAACATCACGTCGGTGTCCGGCACGGCGAAGAACTCGGCCAGCGCCACCAGTGCCGCCGCCGCGCCACCGACACCGTTGAACAGCGCCACCATCTGCGGAATGGCCGTCATCTTCACCGACCGCGCGGCCGGAATGCCCACCACGACACCAAGTGCGACGGCGATCAGGATCCACAGTCCGTTGTGGACGACACCGTGCACGTACGCGGTGATGACCGCGACCAGCATGCCGAACGCGCCGATGAAGTTGCCGTAGCGCGCGTATTTGGGCGAGCTCAGGCCTTTCAGCGCCAGGATGAAGCACACCGACGCGACGAGGTACATCAGCTGGACCGTCATCGCTTGAACATCTCCAGCATCCGGTCGGTCACCACGAAGCCGCCGACCACGTTGACCGTGGCCAGGAACACCGCGAGCAGCCCCAGAACCAGCTCCAGGGTGCTCTCGGCGGACCCGGTGATCAGGATCGCGCCGACCAGGATGACGCCGTGGATGGCGTTGGCACCGGACATCAGCGGCGTGTGCAGGATCGTGGACACCTTCGAGACCACCTCGAAGCCCACGAACACGGCCAGCACGAAGATCGTCAGCAGGTCGATCACGGCGACTCCTTGCGGATCTGACCGTCGTGGGTGAGGCAGCAGCCGTCGAGCACCTCGTCTTCGAGGTCCGGCCGTACGACGCCGTCCGCGATCATCAGCTTGAGCAGGTTCAGCACGTTGCGCGAGTAGAGCTTGCTCGCGTGCACCGGCATGGACGACGGCAGGTTCAACGCGCCGTGCACGAGCACCTCGCCGACCCAGGTCTCCTGTCCCGCAACGGAAGCGGCGCAGTTGCCACCGGACTCCGCCGCCAGGTCGACCAGCACGGAACCGGGCGTCATGGCCTTGAGCATGTCGGTCGTGACGAGCACCGGGGCCTTGCGACCGGGGATCGCGGCCGTGGTGATCACGACGTCGGACGCCGCGACGTGCTCTCCGATGAGTTCTCGCTGGCGTTCCAGGAACTCTTCGGACTGCACGGACGCGTAGACGCCGGACTGGGTCTCCAGTTCGAGTTCGAGGAACTTCGCGCCGAGGCTGCGGACCTCTTCACCCGCGGCCTTGCGCACGTCGTAGGCCTCCACGACGGCGCCGAGCCTGCGCGCGGTCGCGATCGCCTGCAGACCGGCGACTCCGGCCCCCAGCACGAGCACCTTCGCCGGCGGCACGGTGCCCGCGGCGGTGGTGAACATCGGCAGGAACCGCGGCAGCCGTTCGGCGGCGACCAGGACGGCCCGGTAGCCGGCGACCAGCGCCTGGGAGGACAGGGCGTCCGCGCTCTGGGCACGGGTGACCCTGGGCAGCAGATCGAAGCTGAACGACGTGACGTTCCGCCGCGCATAGACCTCTAGTAGTTCCCGCTCGCCTTGGGGCTGCAGAAAACTGATGGTGACCGCGCCGGGTTTGAGCTTCTCGGCCTGGTCGGTGGTCAGCGGTTGCACGGACACGACGACGTCGGATTCCGGCGTCGGGTCCTCGGGCGTCACGGTCGCCCCGGCCGCGCGGTAGGCGGCGTCGGGGGCGTGGGCATGACGCCCGGCGTTTTCTTGGACGTGCACGGTCAGTCCAGCGTCGACCAACGACGACACCGTTTCCGGTACGCAGGCGACTCGGCGCTCGGCGGGCCGCGACTCTGCGGGGGTTCCCACTTTCACCGTACGCACGTTACGCGATCAATGGTGACCTGGGCCACATCACAGTTGCCAGAGGACCGCACCGGCCAATGTCAGGCACCCCACCAGCCCAATCGCCGGTACGACGCGCTTACCGAGCGTCCACGCGGCGGCGTTGGCGATCGCGTAGTAGAGCAGCACGCAGAACGAACTGAACACGATCGCGCGCGTGACGTCGACAGCGAGCACCAGTGCGATCGCGGCCAGCCCGGTGGCGATCTCGGCCGCGCGCAGGTCCGCCAGCAGACCAGGCAACCGGCGGTCGCGCGCCATCGCCAGCGCGGTCCGGCTGACCCCCATTTGCAACGAGAGCAACGAACCGAGCGCGGCCAGGCAGGCGGCGACGCGGATGACGGGCGCCAGCGACGGCGACACGTCAGCGAGCGTGCTCTGGGCCAGATCACCACCCAGCGCGTCCAACGCCACGAGGGCCACGGTCGCGTAGACGACCAGCGTGATCACCAACGAGATGACTACGGCACGTGGAATCGTTCGTGCGGGTTCTCGCACCTCCTCTCCGAGGGTGGCGATGCGCGCGTAGCCGGCGAACGCGAAGAACAGCAGCGCGGCGGCGGGAAGGATTCCTGACGGCAGGGACTCCGCCGGCTGCACGGCGTCGCGGGCCGTGACGGTGGTCAAGGCCAGCACGAGCAGCACCGCGATCACGATGATCCTGGTGACCAGCGCGGACTTCTGGACGCCGGTCAGGTTCAGCAGCGTCAGCGCCACGATCGCCGCCACCGCAACGGGTTTCGGCGCACCGGCGTAGGTGCCGACGGTCAACGCCATGGCGGCGCACGACGCCGTCTTGCCCAGCACGAACGCCCACCCGGCCAGATCGCCCCAGACGCGCCCGAGGCGTTCGCGGCCGTAGACGTACGTGCCGCCGGATTGCGGGTACCTGGCGGCAAGCCAGGCGCTCGACAACGCGTTGCAGCAGGCGATCACGCCCGCCACCACCAGGCTGACGAGCAACGCGGACCCGGCCGCCGCCGCAGCCGGGGCGAACACCACGAACACGCCGGCACCGACCATGGAGCCGAGCCCCACGAAGACGGCGTCGGTCAGGCTCAGACTCCGGGTCAGCTGCACACGGTCAGTGTGGAACAGGGCATCCGGTGGGCTTGTCCGCGGGGAAGAAGTTCGGCAGCAGTTCACCGGAGTCGTAGTAGCGGTGGTAGACCGGCGTCACCCCGCCCGACACGGGTGGCACGATCCAGGACCAGTCGGCGGGGCAGGATCGTCCCGCGGCCTCCTCCTTCTCCAGGTGCGTCAGGAACCTCTTCGACTCGGTGTGGTGGTCGGTGATCGTCACGCCGGCCTCGCCGAACGAGTGCAGGACGGCGCGGTTGAGCTCCACGAGAGCTCGGTCGCGCCACAACGTCGCCTCCGACGACATGTCCAGGCCCATTCGCTTGGCGAGGTACGGCAGCAGGTCGTAGCGGTCGTGGTCGGCCAGGTTGCGGGCGCCGATCTCGGTGCCCATGTACCAGCCGTTGAACGGCGCCGACGGGTAGTCGATGCCGCCGATGCGCAGGCGCATGTTGCTGATGGCGGGGACGGCGTGCCACTTCACGCCGAGCGCCCCGAGCCACGGGAAGTCCGGGTGCGCCAGCGGGACCTCCAGCACGGCGTCCTCGGGGATCTCGACGAGCGCGGGCTCGTGGCCCTTGCACGACACCATGAGCGGCAGCACGTCGAACGGGCCGCGCGTCGCGGGCGGTTGCCAGCCGCGTTTCAACGCGAGGTCGGTGAGCGCCAGGTTGCGCGCGTCGCCGAGCACTCCGCCGTCGGAACCGCGGTAGGCGGCGTAGCGGATGATCTGCTCGTTGATGATCTGCGGCGCCTCCATGCCGGGCTCGGCGGGGCCGAAGATCGTGATGACGGGCCGGATCTTGCCCTTGTTCGTGGCGACGCGGAGGTGCTCGACGCAGTCCGCCGCGACCTCGGCGGGGGCGGAGACCTCGCGCTGGTCGCGCACTTTCAAGCTCCGCCAGTAGAGGCGGCCGATGCAGCGGGAGCTGTTGCGCCAGGCCACGCGGGCGCCGAAGGTCAGTTCGGCGCTCGTGTGGCGGTAGGTGCCGGTCGCGGCGATCTCCGCGTGCACCTCGGCCAGCCTGGCCTCGACGGGACCGAGTTCCGGATGTTCGGCGTGATGCTGCCGGACGAAGTCCTCAGCCTCGGAGATGTCGATCTCGCCACTGTTCTCGACCTGCGCCGGGGGAAGCGCCGAGAGGGAACGGGGCAGCACATCAGTCGGGACGGGGGTCATGGCGAGGCACCGTAGTTGCGCTTTCGTGGAGCGGGAACCGCCTGTCGCGCTACGCCATCTGGATCACTGGACCGCGTCCGGTACGCACAGCGATTACTTGATACCGCAACCGGGTGACAATGGGCGCTACAAAGGGTGGTTCTCGACCGTTATCGCGCCGACATCAAACATTGACCTGTGATTCACTTCACCGCTGGATTCGACCCGTTCGAGTGAACTTCGGGAACGTTCCACGAAGAGAAGCGCGTCATCCCCTGAATTGCCAACGAAGGTGGCATCACGCGGAAGGCGAAGTTCCGCAACGCCACGGCGATCGGCGACCGCAGTTCGATCCCGAACCTTCCAGCCATCCGCGATCCCTTCCACACGGACTGCGTGCGTGGACGCCGCAAAGCGTCGTATCGCACGAGATCACCGTTGCACAGGGCCAAAGTCACGGCGTCCTCCAACGCCATGCACGCGCCCTGACCGAGGTACGGCGTCATCGCGTGCGCCGCGTCGCCGAGCAACGCCACACGCCCCTTCACGAACGTCGGAAGCAACGGCAGGTGGTAGATGTCGTGCCTGATCACGTCCTGAGTCGACGCCAGCAGTTCGGGCAACGGGTCGTGCCAGTCCGCGAACAACGCGACCGGGTCCAGGTCGGCCCGAGCGGGAGCGACGGCCGCTACGTACCAGCAGACCCTGCCGTCCCCGAGCGGCAGGACGCCCGCCTCGCCGCCAGGGCCGAGCGTCTGCGAGATGGGCAGGTCGCAGGGACCCGGAGCCACTCCTCGCCACGCCGTGGCGCCCGCGTAGACCGGTCCGGGCGCGTCGGGCAGCAGTTCCGCGCGCAGGCGGCTGTTGATGCCGTCGGCCGCCACCACGAGGTCAGCGTCGAGGTCGTCGGCGCTGGTCACCTCGGTGTCGATGAAGAGGATCTCGGACGGGAGCGCGCGCAGCAGAACGCCGTGCAGGTCGGCGCGGTGCATCGCGATGACCTTCTCCTGGCCGACGTCGGGCAGGTGCACGAGCCAGCGCCCGTCGACCGCCCGGACCCCACCGGAGACGCGCGGCGTGCCCAGCCGCCGGACCTCGTCGGCGACGCCCATCCACTCCAGCGCCCGCAACGCGTTCGGCATCACGCCCACGCCGGCGCCGATCTCACCGAACGCCGCCGCGCGTTCGTGCACGACGACCTCCCAGCCGACGCGGCGCAACGACACCGCCGCCGCCAGCCCGCCGATGCCGCCGCCCACCACGATCGCCTTCATCGCATCCTCCTCTACAGATGTAGAAGACTCTACATCTGTAGACTACAGCTGTAGAGAGATGAGGAGCACAGTGCGCAAAGACCTGATCACCGACGCCGCGATCCAGCTCGTCGCCGAACAGGGCATGCGCGGGCTCACCCACCGCGCGGTGGACCGTCGGGCCGGGCTGCCGGAGGGCTCCACCAGCGCGTACTTCCGCACCCGCAAGGCGTTGATCGAGGGGTTCGTGGCGCGGCTCGCGGACCAGGAGCGACTGGACGTCGTGCCCGATCCCGACGACGTCGCGGGCAGCATCGCGCGCACGCTCGACAGCTGGCTCGTCGAGCGGAACAGGACGCTCGCGAGGTACGCGGCGATGCTCGAGGCCACGCACCACCCCGAGTTGAAGTCGATCATGGTCCACTCCCCGCGCGAACAGGCCACCGCGATCGCGAAGATGCTGGGCCACGAGAATCCCGAACGGGCGGGTGCGCACTTCACGGCGTTCCTGGAGGGCCTGCTCTTCTACCGGCTCGTCGGCGGCGGCAGCACGGTCGGGCCGGAGCCGGGCACCGAGGAGAGCGTTCAGGACCTCCGCAAGGCCGTCGAAAAAGCGTTGCGACCGTAAGTACCGTGGGTTTCATGGGATTCGGGTACGGGGTCTTCTACCTCTGATCACGGACGTGTGCCACCGCGCAACACGTCCTGATTTCGCGTACCCAGAAGAGGATCCCCGTGCGTTCGCATGTTCATTTGACGACCCAAGATCTCACCAAGGGCTATGAGGCCGGGCCCGTCGTCGACGGCATCTCACTGAAGGTCTCCGCTGGCCAGCGTCTCGGCATCATCGGCGAGAACGGCCGCGGCAAGACCACGCTGCTCCGCCTGCTGGCCGAGGACCTGGTGCCGGACCAGGGAACTGTCACCCGGCACGGTTCGTTGAGCCTCGTGCAACAGGAAATGCCCTTCCACACAACCGAAACGGTGGGGGACCTGCTGTCCGAGGCGTTGCGCGAAAGCCGTCTGGCACTGTCCGAACTGGACGGTGCGGCGGAGCCGTTCGACGAGCAGCGTTACGAGAAGGCCCTGGCTCACGCCGAGAACATCGAGGCGTGGGACGCCGAACGCCGTGCCGACATCGCGCTCAAGGCCCTCGACGCCGACCACGCCAGGTCGACGCGGCTGGCCGGGCTCAGCGTCGGGCAGCGCTACCGCGTCCGGCTCGCCTGCCTGCTCGCCGAGCGCGCGGACGTCCTGCTGCTCGACGAACCGACCAACCACCTCGACGCGGGCGCGCTGGCGTTCCTGACCGAACGCCTCCAGCAGCACCACGGCGTCGTGGTGCTCGTGAGCCACGACCGCACGTTGCTGGACGACGTCTGCACCCAGTTGCTCGACCTCGACCCGTCCCCGGACGGCGAGGTGCACCTGCACGGCGGCGGCTACCGGGCGTTCAAGGAGGCCAAACGCGCCGAGCGCCGGCGCTGGGAGCAGCGGTTCGCCCAGGAGGAGGCCGAGCACGGCGAACTGGCCGAGAAGGTCGACCGCGCCCAGTCCCGCCTGATCGACGGCTGGCGTCCGCCGAAGGGAACGGGCAGGCACCAGCGCACCACCCGTGCGGCGAACAAGATGCGCAACGTCGCACGCCGGCTGGAGGAACTGGACGACCAGCGCGTCGACGCTCCCCCGCCGCCGATGCGCTTCACGCCGCCGGAGCTGGAGGCGAGCGGCGACCTGCTGCACGCCACCCCGCTCGACGTCCCCGGAAGACTGAACCTCACCGAGCCGATCTCGCTCAGCGCGGGCGAGAAGCTGCTCGTCACCGGTCCGAACGGAGCGGGGAAGTCGACGCTGCTGAACGTGCTGGCAGGCCGTCTCCAACCGTCGAACGGCACGGTGCACCACGTCGGCAGGGTCGCGCTGCTGGCCCAGGAGTCGACGTTCGAGAACGAGGACGCCACGGCCGCACAGTTGTGTTCGCGGGTGGGGGAACTCGGTCTGCTCAGAGGAAAAGACCTGGTGCGCCCGGTCGGCCGGCTGTCCACTGGACAACGCAGGCGCCTGGAGCTGGCGATCCTGCTGAGCAGCGCTCCGCACGTCCTGCTGCTCGACGAACCGACCAACCACCTGTCGATCGCCCTGGTCGACGAACTGACCGAGGCGCTGGACCAGACCCGTGCGGCGGTGGCCGTCGCGACCCACGACCGGCAGATGCGGACAGATTTCGGTTCGTGGCGGTCCGTAACCCTGGATTCACCTTCACGGAGTCATGAAACTTCTGTAGCTTCGAAATAGGTCCTCTACCGAGCACTGGGAGGTGTGCGAGATGACCGAACTGATCTCCGAGAAACTGCCCACGACGCGCCAGAACCCGTTCGACCCACCCGCCGAGGTCACCCGGATCCGCGAGCAGGCCCACGTCAGCAGGCTGAAGTTCGCCGACGGTCACCTCGGCTGGCTCGTCACCGGCCACCACCAGGTGCGCGAGGTCCTGGGGAGCCCGAAGTTCACCAACGACCCCGGCCGGCACCACATGCTGGACGTCAGGTTCCAGGGCGAGGCGCCGAAGGAGAAGCGCAAGGTCGAGCCGGGCATGTTCCTGAGCCAGGACCCGCCGGACCACACCCGGCTGCGCAGGATGCTGCAGGGCCAGTTCACCGTCCGGCGGATGAACCAGCTGGCCGAGTGGATCGGCACGATCGTCGACGACCAGCTCAAGCACCTGCGCACGTTCGACGGCCACGCGGACCTCGTGAAGGAGTTCGCGCTTCCGGTGCCGTCGCTGGTGATCTGCGCGATTCTCGGCGTCGACTACGACGAGCGGCACAGGTTCCAGGAAGACACGACGAAGATGCTGAGCCTGGAGTCGACGTTCAAAGAGGCCATGGAGGCGATGGCGCGCATCCAGGAGTTCATGCGCGAGCTGATCGTCCGCAAGAAGGCTGACCCGGGCGACGACATGATCAGCGATCTGCTCGCCACCGGGGAGCCGACCGACGAGGAAGCGTCGAACATGGCGCTGCTGCTCCTGCTGGCCGGCCACGAGACCACGGCGAACATGCTGGGCCTCGGCACGTTCACGCTGCTGCAGCACCCGGACCAGCTCAAGATCCTGCGCGACGAGCCGGAGGTCGTCGACAACGCCGTCGAGGAGCTGATGCGGTACCTGTCGATCATCCACTTCGGACCGACGCGCACCGCCGTCGAGGACGTGGAGATCGACGGCCACCTCATCAAGGCCGGTGACACCGTGGTGATGCACGTGCCGGCGGCCAACCGCGACCCGGAGAAGTTCCCCGGTAACCCCGAGGAGCTCGACCTGCGCCGTCCGGCCAGTGGCCACGTGGCGTTCGGGCACGGCATCCACCAGTGCCTGGGTCAGCAGCTCGCGCGGATCGAGATGCGGATCGGTTTCTCCAGGCTGTTCCAGGAGTTCCCGGACCTGCGGCTCGACATCGACCCCGAGGAGGTGCCGCTGCGCACCGACATGGGGATCTACGGAGTCCACTCGCTGCCAGTAGCGTGGACGGCATGAAGATCTCCGTCGACCAGACGAAGTGCTGCGGTTCGGGAATGTGCGTTTTGACCGACCCCGACCTCTTCGACCAGAGCGAAGACGACGGCACCGTCGTACTGCTGGAAGAGCACCCCGACGCCGCGCACGAGGCCACCGCGAAGGAAGCGGCGAGCCTGTGCCCGGCGGGCGCGATCACCGTCAGTTGATCCGCACGAGGTAACCGTTGGAGAGCAGCCAGGCGACGTTCAGTGCCCCGTCGCCTGGCACCAGCGCCCTGTCCAGCTTCTGCTGCAGCCCGCCGCCGGGCTGCTCGAACCAGGGCGCGATGGGCCCCTCCCACACCGCGAACGCCTTGGTGACCTTGTAGGCGTGGTAGTTGCACCGGTACGCGGCATCGAACGTGTAGAGGCTCTGCGGCGGAATCGCCCTGGTCGAGTAGTGCGCGCCCTTGTACGCCAGGAACCCGCCGAACTCGCTGCCGAACCGGTCGAGCCTGGTCTCGGCGCGCAACGTCCGCCTGTACTTGATCGGCTCACCGCCTGGCCCCAGCCTGAACCCGTCCTGCGGCGGGTAGTTCCACCCCGTGCCGTTCCAGTACCTCGCCAGGAAGGCGTCCTGACCGAGCGAGCCGAACCGCTGGTACCCGGCGACCAGCGGCCCCACCGGCTGCCGCCACGGGCGGGGCAACGTCTCCGGCCCGAGCCTGCTGTCGTTCTGGTAGGCGCCCGCGCACGCTTCCGGTGCGGCACCGGCGATTCCGGCATTGACGCCGAACAGGACGAGTACCGCGGCCAGCAGCGCCGCGAAGAATCGTTTGCCCACGAACATGCTCCCGATCCTGACTCAGTTCCACGACCGGCGCACTACTCTCATCGGTGTGAACTTCGCGCCAGGCTGGTACCCGGACAACGCCGACCAGCGCTTCGTCCGCTGGTGGGACGGCACCCAGTGGACGCCCCACGTGCAGCCGCGCCAGGAGCAGGCCGACGCCCACCACGCCGAGGTGCAGATGGGCGGCACCGGTCAGGACCGCGTGGCGCGGCAGGTGCAGCGCGCCGGCGTCCAGGGCGTCGTCGGCGGAGGCGGTGGCACCCTGTTCACCGAGCCCGTCCTGGTCGTGAACCAGAAGGCGAAGCTCGTCGAGATGTCGAACTCCTACGTCGTGTACGACCAGCACGCCCGCCACATCGGCACGGTGGAACAGGTCGGCCAGTCCGGCGCCGCCAAAGCCCTGCGCGCCTTCACCAAGATGGACGCGATGCTCGACGTCCGCCTGGAGATCCGCGACGTGCAGGGCCTTCCGCTGCTGCGCATCACCCGTCCCGCGACGATGTGGAAGTCCAAGGTCCTGGTCGAGCGCGGCGACGGCATGCCGATCGGTGAGATCGTGCAGGAGAACGTCTTCGGCAAGGTCCGCTTCGCCTACGTGTGCAACGGGATGAAGGTGGGCGGCATCTACGCGGAGAACTGGCGCGCGTGGAACTTCTCGCTGCAGGACCACACCGACACCGAGGTCGCGCGCATCACCAAGACCTGGCAGGGCATGGCGAAGGCCATGTTCTCGACGGCGGACAACTACGTCGTGCAGTTCCACCGCCAGGTGCCGGACCCGTTGCTCAGCATGATCATCGCGTCCGGCGTCACGGTCGACACGGTGCTCAGCCAGAACCAGGGCTAGTCGCCAGCCGGAGTTCGTCCACCTCGGCCTGGAACCCGGCCGCCGTCAGCGTTTCCTCCGCCAGCTGCCAGTGCTCGCGCGCCTCGTCCCGCCGCCCGGCGCGCTCCAGCGCGTTGCCCAGCACCCGCAACGACCGCCCGAACTCCGGCGGCGACCCCATCTTCCGAGCCTGTTCCATGGCGAGGGAGGCCAGCGTCAACGCCTCTTCCGCGGAGGAGGCCATCCCGGACCTCAGGCGCCACACCCAGATGCGGCCCTGCCGGTCGTCGTGCTCCTCGAAGAACTCCCAGGCCTGCCGCAGCTGGTCCTCCGCGAGGGAGTCCTGCCCCGACCGGATCAGCGTGTCCGCCAGGAACAGCCGGATGTTCGCGGCCAGGTCCGGGTCCCCGAACTTCTGCGCGGCGGCGAGGGACGCCCGCAGGAACTCCTCCGACAACGTCAGTTCGCCGGTGAACTGGTGCAACCGCCCCAGTTCCAGCGTGGCCATCAACTCGCTCTGCGAGTCCCCCATCTGCCCGGCGAGCCGGCAGGCCCGTTCCAGGTAGCCCTGCGCGGCGACCAGTCCACCGGCCCGGCGCTCGATGGCGCCCAGCGAGCACAGCACCTCGATCTCGCCGTGCGGGTTGTCGGAGGCGGCGAATCGGGCCTTGGCCTCACGATGCGCCTCACGGGCCTCCGCGGACCGTCCGCTCCACTCGTGCATCCAGCCCATGCCGTACCAGGCGTAGGCCTCGCCCCACACGTCTCCGGCGGCGGCGAAACCCTCCTGTGCGGCCTGGAAGTGGGCCGAGGCCGCGGCGTAGTCGTGCAGCCGGGCGCTCAGGATCCCGCGCTGCTGGAACAACATCGGACGGCGGGACTCGGGCGCGCAGGACAGGCCGAGGTCGTTGATCTGCTCCCAGTCGTCGAACCGGGCCCGCAGGTCGCAGAACGCCGCCGACCGGATCGCCAGTTCGGCGGCCAGCACGCCCAGCCCCAGCGCCGCCGCCTGGGTGATCACGGCGTGGATGTTCAGCCACTCCGCGTCGAACCAGTCGGCCGCGTCACCGAGGTCGAACCGTTCCAGCTCAAGGGGTTCCAGCCGGACGCCCTGGTGCGGCAGCTCCGCGTCGGCCCGCACCGCCAGGTCGAGCCACTGCTCGAACAGCGGCTGGAGCGCGATGGCCGGATCCTCGGAGGCGGCCTCCCTGCCGAAGGCGCGCAACAGGTCGTGCAGCCGGTACCGCACCTGCCCCAGCGCGTCCCGGCCCGCGTAGTCGACCAGGCGGGCGTCGACCAGCGCCTCGACGTGGTCCTCGGCGTCGTCGAGATCGAGGCCCAGCAACGGGGACGCGACCCACGCCGGGAAGTCCGGGGTGTCCACCAGGGACAGCAGCCGGAACGCGGTCTGGCGCGTCTTGTCCAGGCCGTCGTAGGACAACGCGAGTGAGGCCCGCACGTCGAGATCGCCCAGCGACAGCTCGTCGAACCTGCGGCGTTCGTCGGACAACCGGCCGGCGAGCTTCGCGAGCTGCCAGTGCGGACGCGCCACCAGCCGGGCCGCGGCCACCCGCAACGCCAGCGGCAGCTTGCCGCAGTAGGTCACGATCTCCTGCGCCGCGGCGGGTTCGGCGGCACACCGGGCCTCCCCGACCGCGGCCCGCAGCAACGCCAGCGCGTCCGCGGACGGCAGCACGTCCAGCGGCACGACGTGCGCCGCTTCCAGCCCGGCCAGCGCGGCCCGCGAGGTCACCAGGGCGGCACCCGAGGTGGTCCCCGGCAGCAACGGCCGGACCTGGGCCTCGTTCACCGCGTTGTCCAGCACGACGAGGATCCGCCGGTCCGACAACAGGTCCCGGTAGAGATCGACCCGATCCTCCACAGAGGACGGAATGGCACCGCCGGACACGCCGAGGCCGCGCAGCAACCGGTCCAGCGCGGCCGCGGGTTCGACGGGCTTCTGCTCACCGCCGCGCAGGTTCAGGTACAGCTGCCCGTCCGGGAAGGCGTCCCGGACGGCGTGGGCGCAGTGCACGGCCAGCGACGTCTTGCCGACGCCACCGGGCCCGGTGATCGTCCAGGTGCCCCCGGCCCGCAACCCGGCGGTCAGCCGCACGACCTCGTCGGACCGCCCGGAGAAGTCACCGACCGCGGGCGGCAGCCAGGACGGTCCCGACTGGACGGCGACCGGCGCGGAAGAGCCCGCGAGGACCTCCATGTGCAGGGCGCGGAGCTCGGCGTTCGGGTCGATGCCGAGCTCGTCGGCGAGCACCTCGCTGGCCCTGCGGTAGACGTCGAGCGCCTGCGCCTGCTGGCCGGTGCGGTGCAGCGCGAGCATGAGCTGGTACCAGAAGCGTTCGCGCAGCGGGTGTTCCGCGACGAGCGAGCGCAGTTCGTCGACGATCTGGTCGTGCCGGCCCAGCTGCAGCTCGGCTTCGTTGCGGCGTTCCAGCACCTCCCAGCGCTGTTCGTTCAGGCGCTGCACGTCGGTCTGTTCCATCCGCAGCGACGACACCTGGTCCAGGGCAGGGCCGCGCCACAACGCCGCGGCCTCGCCCAACAGCCGCGCCTCCGTCTCCAGATCGGGCGCGCGCCGGGCTTCCGCGCGCAGCCGCTGGAACGTCAGCAGGTCGAGCTGGTCGTCCTCGACGTGGATCGAGTAGCCGGTCGGCCACGTGCGCACGAGTTTGCGGTCGGCCAGGTCGTCCAGCGACTGTCTCAACCGCATGACGTACGTCTGCAAGGTCGCGCGCGCCGCACCGGACGGCTCGTCGCCCCAGAGGTGTTCCATCAGCTCATAGGACGAGACCGGCGCGTTCGCCTTCATCAGCAACGCGGCGAGCAGGACACGCTGTTTGGCCGAGCGCAGCTCCACCGCCCGGCCCGAGTCGGTGACCTGCAACGATCCGAGAACCCTGAACTCCCACCGGCGTTGCATGGGCCCGATCCTAACCAGCCGGTAACCCGAGGTGTCAGCGAAATGTCAGCGGGCCGCGTGATGCTTCTCGCCCATGAAGCGGACAACCTTCCTCGCCGCCGCGGCGTTGTTCCTGGGAGTGGTGACGTCCGGCCAGGCCCAGGCCGAGAGCGCCCCCGGCTGCGGACCGGTGACGCAGATCGGCACCACCGGCTACATCGGTTCCGGCGGGCAGAAGTGGGCCTCGGTCAAGCAGTTCAAGGGCTGCGGCAAGAACTGGGCCTACATCTACACCTGGGACAGCGTGCACAACGCGGGCGCGCCCTACACCCCGCTGTTCGTCATCATCGCGAAGTGGGGCAGCGAGTCGTCACGTGAGCCGTACGCCCACGCGGGCCGCAAGGCGGGCAGCTACCGGCAGCAGGAACTCTGGTCCTACGGCACGGACACCCTGGACACCTGCACCAACGCGTTCGCCGAGTGGTACTCCGGCGCCGCGACCTACCGCGCCGAGACCAGCATCCGCTGCTGACGCACCAGACCGGAGCGGCGTCTTGGCCCCCCAGCGGGGCGCCGCTCCCCTTCAGACGGTGTCGCCGGGGCCCGAAGCCCAAACCTCTCCTCGGGCCCCGGTGACGCCTCCAACTCAGGCCGCTCCTTGTGACGTCATGAACTTCCCCAGACGTGACGCCAGATCGTCCGCGGCCTCGTTGCCCCGCAACCGTTCCGCCTCCTGCTTCAACGGCCGCATGCGATCCCGGGTGCGGGCCGAGCGGATGGGACCGGACACCGCGATCGCCTGTTCCCCGACCTCGCGCGCGCGTTCGGTGTCGTTCTGCACCAGGTGGTTCATCGCCAGCGCGGCCAGCCGGAACGACTGGCTGCGCGACGTTTCCTCTCCCCCGGCGGAAATGGCCCTGGTGAGCAGCGGGATCGCCGTCCGCGCGTACTTCACGTCGCACGTGCGTGCGAGTTCGGTGTGCACCATGCCGCCAATGGACACCAGGTCGGCGAGGTCGAAGAACCGCGCCCACGGCGGTGCGTCCTCGGCGACGGACTGTCCGAACTCGTCCTCAGCGCGTGCGAACTGGCGCAACGCCTGCCTTTCCGCGCCCATCTTCGCGAACGCCCACGCCTCGTTGGCGTGCAGGATCGACACGGCCAGCGTGGACCCGCTGGCCTGCGCGATGGGCAGACCTCGTTGGAACGACGCCAAAGCGTCCTCGGCGAGCTCGTAGTGCAGGTGCACGCGGCCCATCCGGTAGTGGATGTTCGCCTCCAGCGCGCTGTTGCCGGACGCGCGCGCGAGGCCCATCGCACGGCCGAAGTGCAGGTGTGCGGACTCCAGCAGTCCCATGTCGAACGACGCCCAGCCGGCCAGGTTGTGCAGGTCCGCGATGGCCACCTGGAGGCGGTGCAGGACCCGTCCGGTGGGGGCGGTGTCGAGCAGCGGGTTCGCCCAGTTCAGCAACGCGACGCAGGCGTCCCGGCAGGCACCGCCGCCATATTCGTGATCGAGTGCCCGAAGCGCACTTGTCAGAGATTCGACATGCCGCACGTCGGTCTTGTCCACGCGAGCCGGAAAAGCTTCGCCGCTGACCATAGGTTGGCCCTCCTGACGTGCGCCGCGCACCCGTTGCAGAGGTACCCGCTACACACCGCCGGTATTCACCGCGCCGCCGCCACCATCCCTCTGTCGGGCCTGGTCGGGAAGGGTCTTTGGACTCTCCTGGAACACGTCGGCGCGGCCACCACAACGCCGTGGTGGCCGCGCCTACGATTTCGGACGGCCGTGGTGATCGGAAAGGGGCCAACAAGGTGTCAACACCGCCGAACTGAATCCATTTCCGGTAATTGCTCCTCACCGGAACGGCCGATCAAGTCACTCTTCCAGGCTCACCACCTGAGCGGGACACCTGTCCACCGCGTCACGAACGCCCGGCAGCAGGTCGGCGGACGGTTCGGCGACCAGCACGAGGCCGAGCCCGTCGTCATCCGACTGATCGAACACGTCCGGTGCGGCGAGCACGCACTGGCCCGATCCGATGCACTTCGTCTGGTCTATCCGGACTGTCGTCACCAGACCACCGGAATCTCGGCGGCGCCATAGGTGATCATGTCGTTGCGGTACCTCAACTCCGTCACGGGCACGGCGGGCCGCAGGTTCGGGAACCGTTCGAACAGCGACCGCAGCCCGATCTGCAGCTCCGCGCGGGCCAGGTTGGCGCCGAGGCACTGGTGCGGCCCGAAACCGAACCCCAGGTGCGACACGGCGTCCCGTTCCAGGTCGAGCTCATCGGCCCGCGGGCAGAGCGCCTCGTCGAGGTTCGCCATGAGCGACACGCTCACCCAGTCGCCTGCCCTGATCAGCACGCCGTCGACCTCGACGTCCTCGGTCGCCCTGCGGATCAGGCCGGAGCCGCCGAGCTGGCCCACCGTGTACCGCATCAGCTCCTCGACCACCACGTCCGCGCGGCTCGGGTCGCGCTGGAGGATCTCCAGCTGGTCGGGCTTCTCGAACAGGTGCAGCGTGAACAGGCCGAGGAAGTTCGACGTGGTCTCGTGCCCGGCCGCGAGCAGGCCGATGCAGAGGAAGATCAGCTCGTCCATGCTGAAGTCGGTGTCGTTGGCCATCAGGCCGATCATGTCGTCGTTCGAGCCGGCGGCCTTCTTCTCCGCGACGATCGGCGCGAGCACCTCGGCGAGCTTGGTGGCGTGCGCCAGGTACTCGTCCTTCGAGCCGTTCTTGCCGAACAGGTCGCCCGCCGTGGCCTGGAACAGCTCCTGGTGCTCCGGCGGCACGCCCAGCAGCTCGGCGATCACCAGCGACGGCAGCGGCAGGCACAGCGAGGTGACCAGGTCCGCGGGAGCGCCCTTGGCCTCCATCACGTCGAGGTGCTCGTCGACGATCTGCTGGATGCGCGGACGCAGCTCGTTCATGCGCTTGACCATGAAGCCGCGCGAGAGAGGGCGGCGCAACCGCATGTGCTCGGCGCCGTCGATGCCGTTGATGTTGCCCGGCTGGTCGGGGTCGAGCACGGTCTCGCCCTCGTCGGTGCGCATCTCCGGCTGGCCGCCCTTGCGGGTGCTGAACCGCGCGTCGGACAGGACCTGCCGGACACCGGCGTAGCTGGACACGACCCAGGCCTCGACACCGTTGGGCCAGAGCATCTTCACCGGTCCGTCGCCGACGGCCTCCGGAAAGCCGGTCGGCGGCTGCAGCGGGTGGTCGCGCTCGTGCAGGACCGGGCAGACGGCAGCTTCAGTCACGGGAAATCCCCCTCAACAGAACAGAACTGTTCTTTTGAATCCATGACCGAACGTAGCGAAGAAACTACTCCCTGACGAGTTATTTGGTCCGAAAGGTGCCGATGAGCGGTCTCAACAGGCCGTCGACGATGCTGTCGATCACGCCCGGTTCCTCGGACCGCAGGACGAACGTCGAGATCAGCGCGGTGATGAGGACGTCGGCGTTCAGGTCGCCCGGCAGTTCGCCCCGGTCCTTCGCCCGGTCCACGGCGACCCGCAGGTGCTCGGTGTAGGCGCGGTCGACGTGTTCCTCGCGCAGGCACGCGAGGTCGGCGTCCTGGCGGCTGCCCTCGAGCAGCCCGAGGAAGATCCCGGCGGTGTCGAACGGCCTCGGCTCGTACCACGCCAGCAGGATCTGGCGGACGTCCTCGGCGAACGTCCCCTCGTCCGGCTGCGACAGCTGGGGCAGGTTGGCCTTCAGCGCGTCCGTGATGAGCCGCGCCTTGGACGGCCAGCGCTGGTAGAGGCTCGCCTTGCTGGCACGTGCCCGGCCCGCGACCAGGTCCATGTTGAACCGCGCGTAGCCGACCTCGGCCAGCACTCCGAGCACGGCGGCGAAGACCTCCTGCTGACGCGCCGGTGCGTCCAGGGGCGTGCGACCCACACCGGCCTCCCTCGGCTCAGGTGACGTGCACCGTACCGGGAGCGTCCATGAGCCGGCCCGTGCGCCGCACCGACATCCAGCGCAGCTGCGTGCCGTGCACCGCCGTGATCAACGACTGGATCACCACGACGTACATCAGCTGCCGGTACAGGACCTGTTGCAGGGGATAGGCCCACAACGGCTTGAGCGACTCGCCGTCGAGCCGCAGCGCGTAACCCGCGCTCGCCGTCTGGATCAGCAGGAACACCGCCCACACGATCAACGCGAGCGGTGCGTCCGCGACGAGGAACCCGTACAGCACGAAGAGGTCCATCACCGGTGCGAGCAACGGCAGCAGCAGGTGGAACGCCAGCAGGTAGAGGATGCCGAACCGGCCCATCGGCCCGTTCTCCACCAACGCGCCGCGGTGCTTCCACATCGCCTGGAACGTGCCGTACGACCAGCGATAGCGCTGCTTGAACAGGCCGTGGACGGTGGCCGGCGCCTCGGTCCAGGCCTTGGCCTCCGGACGGTAGGCGACCCGCCAGCCCGCGCGCGTGACGGCCATCGTGAGGTCCGTGTCCTCGGCCAGCGTGTCGTCGCTGACGCCGCCGACGTCGACGAGCGCGGCCCTGCGGAACGCCCCCACCGCGCCCGGCACCGTCGGGATGCAGCGCAACGCGTGCAGGATCTGTCGGTCCAGGTTGGACCCCGCGCAGTACTCCAGGTGCTGCCAACGCCCGAGCAGACCCTGCCGGTTGCCGACCTTCGCGTTGCCGGAGACCGCGCCGACGTCGTTGTCCGCGAACGGCTGCACGAGCTGGCCGACCGTGTCCGGCTCGAAGATCGTGTCGCCGTCCACCAGCACGAGCACGTCGTGCGTCGCCTCGCGGATGCCCGCGTTCAGCGCCGCGGGCTTGCCCTGGTTGGTCTGGCGGATCACGGTGACGCCGGGGAGGTCCAGTTCCTCGGCGATGTCCGCGGTGCCGTCCGTCGAGCCGTCGTCCACGACGATCACCTCGACGTCGGCGAGGTGGTTGTTCCCGGCGATGGACCTGACGGTGGCGACGATGTTCAGCGCCTCGTTGAACGCGGGGACGACCACGGAGACCGGCGGCGCGTGCCACGGCGGCGGCTCCTCCTCGCTCTCGCGCCGCAGCCGGCGGTCGGTGTGCGCGAGACCGAGCTGCATGAGGGTGCGCAGCAGGCCGAGCAGGGCGGCGATCGCGATGGCCGTGCCGAACAGCACGAGCACGATGCCGCCGTTGCGCTGCGACCACGTGGTGACCGCGCCGGTGAACCGTTCGCGCGTGGAGGCCGCGACCGGCTGCTCGTCGCTGATCAGCACGAACCGGTAGCCGGGCTGCTTCGCGAGCTCACGGGCGATGTCGCCGCCGATGCTGCCGTCGTCGTGCAGCCGGACGACGCCGCCCTTGTCCTGCAACGCCATCCGGACCAGCGTGCCGATGTCCTGGTACTCGCGGTCGCCGCTGTCGACCTCGGCAGGAGCGCCGACCAGTCGCGTGTGGACACCCAGCGCGTCGGCGAGCGCGGCCTGCGCGAAGGCGAGGTTCAGCGAGCCGGCGAGATCACCCTCGGCGCGGAACCCGTCGAGGCCGATCCGGTGCCCCTCGGCGACGATCCGCCGCGCCACGTCGGGATGGCGGGTGACCTGGGCCCCGGTGACGTAGAAGGTCGCCTTGATGCCGGCGGCCTGCAACCTCTCCAGGGTGCGCGGGGTCCACTTCGGGTCGGGGCCGCCGTGGAACGCCAGCGCGAGCGTGCCCTCCGGCAGCTCGCGGTGCTCTCCCACCTGCTGCACGGGCACGGGCCTGAGCGCGGCGTAGGCGTGGAACGACACCACGCTCATCAGCACGAGCAGCCCGAGCAGGATGGAGATCCAGTGCAACCGTGGCGTGCGCTTCACCACGCTCCCAGCAGCGTGCCGCCCACCACGGCGGCGAACAGGATCAGTCCACTCGCGACGGACCAGCTGATCAGCCTCGCCGCTACCCGTCTACCGCCGCTTCTGTCGACGAAGACCTGCATTTCCTTCTGCCCCCAATGAAAACGCGGACGACCGTGACCACCAGTGCCGCGCCGACCGCCGCCGCCATCCACGGAAACCCGTTCACCAGCCACGGGATCGCGTCTGCGGCGAACTCCTTGCTGCTCCCCCACGACGGCAGCCTCTTCGACTGCCGCTCCCAGGCCGCGTTGCCCACCGCGACGACGACGAAAACGAGAGGTGGCGCCGGTGCCACCGTCCACAACCCGATGCGACGAACCAGTGCGGAGGCCACGACCGTGCCGCCCACCAGCCACACGCCGAAGGCCCAGCCGATGTCGCCCCCGTCCACCCAGACCCCCGTCTGCGTGAACACCGCCAGCATCGCGAGCGCGGCGAGACTGGGCAGTTGAACCCCCATGAACACCTAGAATAGTTCAGGGGGTGTCGTGTTCATGCAATCAGGTGGTGGCTATCACCGCACGGTCTTTCTCGTCCTGACGCGCACCGCCTGGCTGGGCCTGAGCGCGGTCCTGCTCGCCGCCTCGGCGTTCGCCTGGTCCACTGTGTCCACCATCTCGACCGGCGTCGAGCGGTCCTACGCGATCCCGGACGACGCGCCCCGGTCGGAGTCCGGCCGCAACATCCTGATCATGGGCCTGACCACGAGGCTGGACCTGCACGGCGAACCGCTGCCCGACGACGTGCTGCGGCGCATGCAGGCGGGCGAGAGCGACCGCGGCGGCTACAACGCGAACACGCTGATCCTGTTGCACATCCCCGCTTCCGGGCCCGCGGTGGCGATGTCCGTGCCGCGTGACAACCTCGTGCCGCTGACCTCGGGCGGCGAGGGCAAGATCAAGGAGGCCTACGGCCGGGCCAAGATCGTCGAGGAGGACCGGCTGCGCGAGGCCGGCACGCACGACAAGCGCGAGCTGGAACGCGCCGGGCGTGAGGCGGGACGCAGGGCCCAGGTGCAGACGGTGTCGGCGTTCCTGAACCAGCCGATCGACCACCTGGTGGAGATCTCGCTGATCGGGTTCTTCCACGTCGCCGAGGGGCTCGGCGGCGTGGACGTGTGCCTGCGCAACGCGGCGAAGGACCCGTTGTCCGGCGCGGACTTCCCGGCCGGGCCGCAGCACCTCGACGCGGGCCAGGCGCTGTCGTTCGTGCGGCAGCGGCACGGTCTGCCGAACGGAGATCTGGACCGCACGCGGCGGCAGCAGGCGTTCCTGTCGGCCGTGGCGAAGAGGCTCAAGGGCGCCGACGTCACCGCCGTGCAGGCGATGATCGACATGGCGAAGCAGGACGTCGTGCTGGACGCGCGGTTCGACCTGATCGAGTTCGCCAGGAACATCCCGTCCGAGGTGCGGTTCGACACGCTGCCGATCGAGGGCGGCGCGCACCTGGGCGGGCTCGACGTGAACAGGGTGGACCAGGCCAAGGTGCGGGCGAAGGTGACCGAACTGGCCACCGCGCCGCCTCCTCCGCCGCCGAACGACGGCATTCCGTGCATCGACTAGCCGCGTCGACTAGCTGCGTCGCTCGGTGACCCAGGTGGCGATCTGCGCGCGTGAGGTGAAGCCGAGCTTCTGCAGGATCCGCTCGACGTGCCCCTCCGCGGTCCGGCGCGCGATCACCAGGCTGGCCGCGATCTCCTTGTTCGAACTGCCACCGGCGATGAGGTCGGCGACCTGCTGCTCGCGGCGGGTCAGCGGGGTCAGGGCCGCGACGGGTGCCGGGTCCTCGGCCTGCTCCTCACCGATGGCGAACGCGATGGCGTCCTCCAACTGGAAGTCCATGCCCTTGCGGAACATCTCCCGGAACTCGTGCTCGCCGAGCGCGGAGACGGTCGCCGACTCGCACTCGCCGTGCGGGGTGCCGAAGTAGCGCGACCCGAACATGGGATAGCCCACCGACTGCCAGATCTCGTTGGTGGCGCCCAGCAGCGTGGCCGCGCGCACCGCGTCGCCCTGCGAGGCGGAGATCCAGGCCAGCACCTCTATCGCGAGCACGATGCCCAGCAGGTCGTGGAACGAGCGCTTCATCCGCAGGCACTCCCGGCCGAGCCGGTCGGCGCGCACGAAGTCACCGCTGACCCACGCGCACAGGGCCAGCCCGTAGACCGCGTACGCCTGCGCCCACAGCTCGCCGTGCTCCTCGCCGACGGCCCTGGCCTCGACGCAGAGCCGTTCCGCGGCGGCGAAGTCGTGCTGGAACGTCGCGGAGATCGCGAGTTCGATGCCGGCGAGCATGGTGTGGCTGTTGACCGTGCCCTGGCCCTGGTAGAGCCGCATGGCCTCCTCGAACAGGCTGTCCGCGAGGTCCAGGTCGTCGCCGACGAGGTGCGTGCAGCCGAGGCGGTGGGTCGCGTAGGCGAGCGCGGGCCCGTCGCCGGACGCGACGGCGTACTCGCGGCACTCGTCGAGCATCCGCGTCGACGCGGGCAGGTCTCCCTGCAACGTCGACACATAACCGTTGACCCACAACGCCTTGGCTCGCAAGGGGCCCGGTTTCGCGTTCGCCACGGCGCGGTCGAGCCAGTGCCTGCCCTCGCCGAGCATGCCGCAGCCCGCCCAGTAGAACCACAGCGTGCTGGCCAGGTGCACGCAGTGGTCGGTGTCGTGGTCGAAGCAGAAGTCCAGTGCGGACCGCAGGTTCGGGTGTTCCAGGCGCGTCAGCGAGAAGATCTGCGGCTGGGCGGGGCCGAACCACTCCTTTTCGCGCCGCTCGGCCCACTCGATGAAGTGGTCCCGGTGCCGTTCGCGCATCACCTGCTCGCGGCCGGCGTCGCGCAGCTTCTCCAGGCCGTACTGGCGCAACGGCTCCAGCAACCGGAACCGGGTGCCGGACGGGTGCTGCTCCGACACCACGACCGACTTGTCGACCAGGCCCATCAGCGAGTGCATGACCTGCTCTGGCGCGACGCCGTCACCGGAGCAGACCCGTTCCGCGGCCTCCAGGTCGAACGTGCCGGAGAACACCGACGCCCGCGCCCACAGGATCTGCTCGGCCCGCGTGCACAGGTGGAAGCTCCAGTCGACCGCGGCGTGCAGCGTCTGGTGGCGCGGATCGCCGCCGCGCTTGCCGTCCGCGAGCACCCGGAACGTGTTGTCCAATCTGGACGACAAGTGGTCGAGGCTGAGCACGCGCAGGCGCACCGCGGCCAGTTCGATGGCCAACGGGATTCCACCGAGCAGGGCACAGATCCGGCTGACCTCGGCGTGGTTGCGCGCGTTGAGGACGAAGCCGGGCTCGACGGCGGCCGCTCGTTCGGCGAACAGCGCCAGCGCCGGGTCCTGCGGCAGCGGAGCCACCTGCCAGAGGTGTTCACCGTCGACACCGAGGCGTTCCCTGCTGGTGACGAGCACGCGCAGACTCGGGCCACCGCGCAGCAACGCGTCCACGAGGCGTGCGGTGGCCCCGACGACGTGCTCGCAGTTGTCCAGGACCAGCAGCATCTGCCGTTCGCGCAGGTGTTCCATCAGAACGGTGCGGTGCATGCGGACCGTGTCGTCGTGCACGCCCAGTTGTTCCAGAACGGCGTGCACGACCAGGTCCGGGTCGGTGACGCCGCCCAGTTCGACGAACCACACCCCGTCGCGGAACGCCCTGCTCGTCTCGGCGGCAGCACGCAGCGCCAGCCGCGTCTTGCCGACGCCACCAACACCCGTAAGAGTGACGAGGCGCGACTCGGACAGCAGCCTTCGCACCTCGGCGACGTCGTGCTTGCGGCCGACGAAAGTAGTTGTGTCAGCAGGCAAATTGCCTCTGCGACCTGGGGAAAGCGAACCGCCCACAGCCGCACCCTAGGTCGGTGCGATCGCCCGCTGCAACGCGGTCCCCCGGAGGCACCAACGCGGAAACACGGGTAGTTACACCCTAGGGCCCATGCGGTGACCCCCATCAGTCTTGAAGGCTTGGGGACGGGCCTGTGGGAGGGGACGGGATCATGGCCGGTGACAGCCTCGGGGTGGACGTCCGGGAGCAGAACGGCGTGCTCGTCGTCCGGCTCAGCGGGCGACTCGACTGGACGACGTACATGCGCGCGCAGGACGTGCTGCTCGACTACGCGACCAAGGAACTCGTCGGCGTGGTGGTGGAACTGGACGATCTCGTCGCCGAGTCGCCCGCGCTGCTCGTGCTGTTCGACGTCGTGTGGCTGTCCGCGGCGCGCTGGCCGGGCATCTCGCTGAGCCTCGTCGTGAGTGATCACCGCTTGCGGTCGACGCTGGAGTCACGCGGTCTCCCCCGGCACATCCCGATGTACTCGACGACACCGGAAGCGCTGGCCTCGGTGGTGCGGCTCCGGCACGAGGACCGGGTGGACGCGCAACTGCCGACGTGCCGATGCCTGCCGCACGTGGCCGAGCGGATCACCGAACGCGCCTGCGAACGGTGGGGCGTCCAGTCGTTGCTCGACGTGGCGCCTCAGGTGGCCGTGGAGCTCGTGTCGCACATCGAGGACGACAGCCCTCTCGCGCTGCTGCTGCGGATGCGCGGCGACAAGATGTCTGTTGCCGTGCGCACGACCGCACGCTTCGACCTCAAGCAGTGGCACGTCATGCGGCACAACGTCGCGTCCATCGCCGTCTGCAACTTCACCATGGGCGAGACGCCGGCCGGTGGCGGCCGGCACATCATCTGGGCGTTGCTCGACGTGCCGGAGGACAGCCAGCGGCCTCCGAGCCATCTCCCGGAGGCCGCCGTCTTCACCCACCAGGTTTAGTTCTTCCGGGTCGTTCTACCGTGCGTGCGTGACGGCGTTCATCGCGGCGATGCTCGTCCGGTAAGCCCTGACGAACTGTCCGTTCGCCGCGGTGTCCGGCGGCGAGTCCACGCACTGGTGCAACCAGCAGCGATGCCAGGCGCACGTCACTCGGGCTTCAGGGTCGAGGCCGAGCTCCTCAGCCAGGTCTTCGGCCTTCAGCACCGCCGTCAGCGTCGTGTCCACGACTTCGTCGGAGGTCACCAGCCGCAGGTGCGCGCGTCGCCTCATATGCACAGAATGCGCTCGCCAGCCAGAGCACGTATACCCGGATTTATACCTGCTCAATCACTTCTTCCGCCGGATTCCACTCGACACGGCCCCTCTTCTCAGCGGGTCGCGCGGGCCCTACGCTCGGATTTCAACGGCGGCGCAGAGGTGTACTCCATGGCGGATCCTGCGTTCTTCCCTCCTCCGCACTCCAGCCGCATCGGCACGAGCGATGTGGAGCAGCTGGAGGCGCAGACCCGTTCGCTGCGTTCGGTCGACTACCAGTACGGCGGAGGGGCGTGCCGCGACGCGGTCGTCGTGCGGATCTATTGGGCGCAACAGCTTCTGGACGCCGAAGCCTCGGACATCGTGCGGGCGCGCCTGCTGTCCGCCGTCGCGGATCTGCACAACCTGGCCGGGTGGACGTCGTTCGACTGCGGCCAGGTCGGGGCCGCTTACCACCATTTCGATCGTGCACTGGATTTGGCGCGGCACGACGAAGACCTGACGACCAACATCGTTTACCGGCGTGGGCGCGTCCATCTGCATCACGGCGCACCGGGTGATGCGCTGGCTTACTTCCAGCGGGGCGCTTTCGCGCCATTGGCGTCGAGCATCATGTATTTGAACGAGGCGTGGGCGTACGCGCGCCAAAGCCGTTCCGCCGAGGCGTTGCGCGCACTGGGCAGGGCACACGACTCGTTCGCGTCCGCGGACCTGGCGCGCACGCCGGACTGGGCGCGGTTCCACGACGAGACCGACCTGACCGCGATGACCGGCACGATCCACGCCGAGCTCGGTGACACCCGGCTGGCGATTCCGGCGCTGACGTCGGCGATCGAGGGGTTCGGGCCGGCGATGGCGCGCAGCGGCACGTTCTGCCTGACCGCGCTGGCCGCCTGCCACTTCCTCGACGGCGACCTCGACGAGGGGCAGGCCGTGGGGCTGCGGGCGGTGAGCGCGGCGGAGGAGCTGCGGTCGGAACGGGTGTGGGACCGGTTGCGGCCGATGGCGCAGGCGGCGGCAGCGCGGGGCGTCTCCCTGCGCTGACGACGCCGGGGTGATCTTTGCAGAACCCGAACATTCGGCGGACCGTGCTCTGATCGTGGGCGGTCATCGTTCTGTGCCATGAACATTTCGCGAATCGGTGGGATCGTGCTGGGGATGCTGCTGCTGGGCGCGGGCACCGCGTCGGCGCAGGAACCGATCACGATCAGCCCCGAGAAGGTGCAGCAGATCTGCTCGAACCGCGTGCCTCGGGTCGAGGCCAAGGTCAAGGCGCTGACCGACAAGATCAACGGCAGTCCGGAGACCCTGGGCTCGAAGAAGTGGATCGAGCAGAAGGCCGCCGACGCCCGCAAGGCCGGCAACACGGCCCGCGCGGACGTCCTGGACGCGCGGCTGAAGCTGCGGGACGCGCAGCTCGTGAAGCTGGCGAAGGCAGGCGAGCGCGTGGCCAAGTTCAAGTCCGAGCACTGCGGGTCCAAGTGAGGTGGGTCGCGGCTCTGGTTCTGCTGGTGTCCCTGACGGCGTGCCGGGGTGAGGCTCCGGTGTCGGACCTCGATGATGTGGAATCAACGCTGAACAGCATCGAGTCGGACATCAACCAGCCGGGGTGAACGCGTGGAACGTGGCCTGGTGCTCGTCGTGGAGGACGAACCGGCGATCGCCGAACTCGTCGCGCTGTACCTGCGGCGCGACGGCTTCGGCGTGCACCTGGAGTCCTCGGGGGACGCGGCACTGGCCGCGGTCCGGTCGCTGTCGCCCGTGGCGGTGGTCCTGGACGTCGGCCTGCCCGTGCTGAACGGCATCGAGGTCTGCCGCGCCATGCGCGCCGCCGGTGACTGGACGCCCGTGCTGTTCGTGACGGCCCGCGACGACGAGGTGGACCGCCTGCTCGGGTTGGAACTGGGCGCCGACGACTACATCACCAAGCCCTTCAGCCCCCGCGAACTGGCACTGCGCGTGCGCACGGTCCTGCGCCGCTCGTCCGGCCCCGTGTCAGACGTTCTGCAGGTGGGTTCGGTACGGCTCGATGTCGGCGAACGGCGAGCGTTCGCCGGTGCGGACGAGGTGTCGTTGACGTCGACGGAGTTCGGACTGCTTTCGTACCTGATGAAGAATCCACGTCAGGTGTTCTCGCGCGAGCAACTACTTTCCGCCGTGTGGGGCTACTCCTCCGTGGCCGGCACACGAACCGTCGACGTCCACATAGCCCAGCTACGAGCCAAGTTCGGCACCTTGAGTCCAATTCGGACAGTGCGCGGCGTCGGCTACTCGGCGGACGCGTCGTGAACCTCGCCGGCCGAATCGCGTTGCTGTGCCTGGGAGTCGCGTTCGTGGCCGTCGTCGTCGCCGGCTTCGTGTCACTGCGCCTGGTGCTCTCGACCTCACAACAGGTGAGCCGCGAGTTCCTGCGTTCCCAGGCCGACGTCGTGGCGGGCCAGATCTCGAACAACCGCGTGGAACAGATCCTGGAGGGCCAGGACATCGCGATCGTCCGGATCACCGCCTCAGGCGACGTCACCGGCGACGACCGCGCCGCGGTCCGCGCGGTCCGTGCCATCGAGTACCGCGGGGTGCTGTCAGGTTCTCCTGTGTCCGGGGTGAGCGGCCGTCTGAACGTGGAAGCCCGTCCGTCGGGGGCGGGCGGCTTCGCCCTGGTCCAGGAGACCGAGACCACCGGCACCTACCGCAAGCTGGTCCGCAACATCCTCGGTGCCCTGGGCATAGGCCTGGCCGTCGCCTGCGTCGCGGGCCTGGCCCTGGGCACGTTCCTGGCCCGCCCGCTACGCCGAGTCGCCTCCGTGGCCCACGCCATGAGCGCGGGCCGCCGAGACCTCAGAGTCCCGGTCGCCGGCACCCACGAACTGGCCGAGGTGAGCACGGCCGTGAACTCCCTCGCAGACGCGTTGCAACGCAGCGAATCCCGCCAACGCGACTTCCTGCTCTCCGTCTCCCACGAACTACGCACTCCTCTCACCGCCGTGACGGGCTTCGCGGAATCCCTGGCAGACGGCGTCGTCTCCGGCGCACAGGTAGCCCCCGTCGGCACCGTGATCCTGGAGGAGTCCCGCCGCCTCGACCGCCTGGTCACCGACCTGCTCGACCTGGCCCGCCTGGGCGCCGACGACTTCCGCCTGGACATGGCGACCGTGTCCCTGGAACCGGTCGTCCGCACGGCAGCCGAGGTGTGGCACGCCCGCTGCCACGCCCGAGGCGTGAACTTCTCTCTTGAGGTGTCCGCCTCGCCCGTCGTGCAGGCCGACGCACGGCGCCTGCGTCAGGTCATCGACGGCCTGATGGAGAACGCCCTGCGCGTCACCCCGGCCGGCCGCCCCGTCGTGCTCGCGGTGTCGTCCGTGCTGCAGGTGCGGGACGGCGGGCCCGGGCTGGCGGCCGAGGACTACGCCGTCGCGTTCGACCGCGGGGTGCTGCACGCGCGGTACCAGGACTCCCGGCCCGTCGGGACCGGGGTGGGGCTCGCGCTGGTGCACGGGCTGGTGACGCGGATGGGTGGGACGATCACGGCCGGGCCTGCGGCGGAGGGCGGAGCCGCCTTCACCGTGACGCTGCAGTCAGGACCTCAGCAGGCGGGACGGGAACACGACGCGGCCGGCTGACGGCAGGGCCGCACCGTCCGGCGACGCTGCCGCGACGTCCCACACCTCCTGCAGGGCAACGAACAGCTCGTCGATCTGCGGTCCGGTGCGGGCGCCCAGCGAGTTGCTGCGCTCCCAGTCGACATCGCGCCAGGTGCCGTTCGACACCCGGCGTGCTGCGTTGGCCAACGGCCGCAACGAGGCCTGCAACCGGTACTCGAGCCCTTCGCCGACAGCCTTGACGCCGAGCCTGTCGATCGCCTCGGCCGCCGGTGGGAGCTGTGACCACGCCACCACGACGACGCGGTGCCAGATCTCGGGAGGGAACGTGTTCGCGAGGTGGTGGCTTTCGCCGATCGCGAGGTCCTTCAGCCTGCGGCCGGCCTCCAGCGTCTGCCCTACGTACAGCAGTCCCCACTGCAGCCACACCCCGTAGACGGCCGGACCTGTGAGACCGCCGGCCAGTGCGTGCCCGAGCTCGTGCGCGAACGTGTACCTGTGCCGGCGCCAGGCGAGCGCTGTCTGCTCGGTCGCGGCGACGTCGCGCATCGCGTGCCACCAACGGTCGAACGGAACGTCGGGTACTCCGGGGTCCATCTGATCAATCTAACGATCACTTCGCCTGCGGCAGCTTGACCTTCTTCTTCGAGCCCGGCGACGACGGCGGCGGCACCACAGGCCCGATGTCCCCGTCAGGGGCCTCGTCCAGGTCCACGATCACCGGCGCGTGGTCGCTCGGCCCGGTCCCCTTCCGGGCATGCCGGTCGATCCAGGCGGCCTTGGCCCGCGGCGCGACCGAGCTGGACGCCAGGATCAGGTCGATCCGCATGCCGAGGTCGCGGTGGAACATGCCGGCCCGGTAGTCCCAGTAGCTGAAGATGCGCTCGTTCGGCCACCGGTCGCGCACGACGTCGTGGAACCCCAACGCTTCGATGGCCTGCAAGGCGGCGCGTTCGGGTTCGGTGACGTGGGTCTGGCCGATGTAGGCCTCGGGGTCGAACAGGTCGGCGTCGGCCGGCGCGATGTTGATGTCGCCGCACACCAGCGCGTCGGCGGGGCCGGCTTCCAGCACGTCGCGGAGGGCGGCGAGCCATTCGAGCTTGTACTTGTAGTGGTCTGACTCGGGCTCACGGCCGTTCGGCACGTACAGCGAGTGGACGCGTACGCCGCCGCACGTCGCGGCTACGGCGCGGGCCTCTACGTGCGGGAAACCCGGTGCGCCGGCTACGCCTACCGCTACGTCTTCCAGGCCCACGCGGGAGAGCAGGGCCACGCCGTTCCACTGGGTTTCGCCGAACAGCGCCACCTCGTAGCCGCGTTCCTTCAGGGCGTCGCCGAGCAGCGCGGTGAAGGCGTCGTCGGCCAGCTTCGTCTCCTGCAGGCACACGACGTCCGGCTGTCGCTGGTCGAGCCACGGCAGCAGGCGGGGCACGCGTTGCTTGACGGAGTTCACGTTCCAGGTCGCCACTCGCACGCGCTCCACGGTAGTCACAGCGGCTAGAGCGCGCATGGAGCTACACGCGCACAGGTGATCGCAAGCCGCGTGCAGCCACCCACGCGACGATGGGCAGCACTACGAGAGACAACAGTCCCCACTGGAGGTTCCAAGCGCTTGCGACCGCACCGACCACCGGCGATCCCAAGCCACCGACGCTGACGGCGAGGCCCAGCGTGACGCCGCTGGCGGTGCCGAGCCGGTTGGGCAGGTAGTCCTGGCCGAGAGTGACGTGCAGCGAGAACGGCACATACAACGCCACGGCCGTGAGCGCCACCATCAGATACACAGCTGGACCGGGTACCAACGCGACACCAGCGACAGCGGGCACCGCGGCCGCATACGACACCTGCAGCACCCGGACGCGCCCGAACCGCCCGGCCAGCACGCCGCCGAGCAACGTACTGGCGGCACCGGCCCCGAACAGCACGACCAACGCCGCCGCACCGGCCGCCGGGCCACCACCGACCCGCTCCGACACCCAGATCGCGAGGAACGTCCCGAGCCCGAACGTCACCATCGACCGCGCGACGATCACCACGGTCAGCCGGCTGAACTGACCCCAGTCGTCCCGGCCGACCACCACCGGCACCGAAGCCGAAGCGCCGTGCACACCGCGCAGCGCCGCGAACGTCAACACGCCTCCCACCAGCGCGGGAACGGCGAGCAACGGGCTCCACGCGAGGCCCCCGAACGCCAGCACCGGCGTGACGAGCACCGGTCCCAGCGCGAACCCGACGTTGCCGCCCACCGCGAACCAGCTCATGCCGACGTGACTGTCCTGCGCCACGCGACGCGCGAGACGAGCGGCCTCCGGGTGATACGCGGCCACGCCGAGGCCGGACAACGCGATCGCGAGCCACGTGAGGACGTACGAGTCGCTCAGCCCGGACAACCCGATGCCCACACCAGCGAACGTCATGCCCACGGGAACCAGCCACGGCATGGGACGCCGATCCGTCAGCACCCCGAACAACGGCTGCACGACCGACGACAGCAGCGTCGCGGCAACCGTGATGCCGGCCGCCGCGAGGTAGCTGTAACCGCGTTCCAGCACGAAGAACGGCACGACGGCCGGCACGGCGCCCTGGTAGAGGTCGTCCACCGCGTGACCGGCGACCAGGACCGACATCCGCCAGCGAGAGTTGTTCACGCACCGATCGTGGCCCCGCACAACAGGTTCGCGATTCCGATATTCTGCCGATGTATGTCGAATTCTCGCCATCTGCCGGCGGCGCCGACCACGAGCCGCGACCTGGCGGCCGCCGGTGGTGTCAGCGCGCACTGGCATGACGAGCACCAGATCGTCTACGCCAGCCGCGGCGTCGTGGCCGTGCACACCGAGTCGTCGAGATGGATCGCGCCTGCGCACCGTGCGTTGTGGATCCCGTCCGGCGTCGTGCACTCGCACCGCGCGTACGGCGTCACACGGCTGCACTTCCTCGGACTCACGCAGAACCCGTTGAAGCTCCACGAGCCGACCGCTCTCGCTGTCTCACCACTGCTCAGAGAACTGCTGATCACCTACACCGAGCTCACGGACCGAGAAACCCCTGCGGGCAAACGGATGCGCTCGGTGCTGCTCGACCAACTCGCCACCACAGCCGAACAACCTGTGCGCGTGCCGACGGCCCACGACCCCCGGCTCGCGGCGGTCTGCGCGACGCTCGAGACCGACCCCTCGGACGCACGCGGTCTCGATGCGCTCGGACGGGAGGCCGGCGCGAGCAGCAGGACGCTGACCAGGCTGTTCCGCGACGAGATGGGCATGACCTTCCCCCAGTGGCGCACGCAGCTGCGGCTCTACCACGCCCTGCGCCTGCTGGCGGAAGGTCAGCCCGTCACCTCCGTGGCCCTGCGGTGCGGATTCGCCACCTCGAGCGCGTTCATCGACGTCTTCCGCCGCTCGCTCGGCCACACTCCCGGTTCGTACCGCTAGCCCTGCCGGCGCAGCAGGCTCGATCCTCCGCCGTCCCACCGCATCCCGCGATCGCCGTGCCCGCTCTGCTCGGCGTCGGAGAGCCGCAACAGGTCGTGGTCGAAGTGGACGATGTGACCGACCAGCCCGCCGGTCAGCGCCGCGAACCAGATGGACGGCCGCACACCGGTCACCGCCCGTTCCAGCGTCACCTCGGCGCCGGTGCTCGTCGCCTCCAGGTAGTCCCCCGCCCTGCGCACGGTCATGCCGGCGTGCTCGACGGTGCGCACGATCGGCTCGAACTCCGGGGTGTCCAGGATGAAGATCGCGGGCATCAGCGGGTCACCGCCCCGTACCGTTCCGCGACCAGCGCGGCCTTGCGCTGCCACATGGCGTCCACCGTGGGGTTCGGCCCTGCCGCGACCTCGCGCAGGGCGCGGACGGTGATGTCGGCGTCCCGGGCGTCGATGTCGCCGAAGGGGCGCAACGGATAGGCGATCTCCAGCTGGATGCCGTTGGGGTCGTCGAAGTAGATGGACTCCAGCAGTTCGTGGGCCAGTGGCGGGGTCACCTTGACGCCGTGGGACTTGATCTGGTCCCGCCACGCCATCATCTCCTCCTTGGTGTCGACGTGGAACGCGATGTGCCGGGACAGGTGCATCAGGTCCGACGTGTGCAGGGAGTTCTCCTGCAGTCCGAAGTAGTAGAAGAACGCCAGGTAGTTCCCCTTGCCCAGACCGAAGAAGAAGTGCACGAAGTCCGGGAACTCCTCGGCGAGCCACCCCGTGCCGGTCACCGCGTGGGTGAGGGGCAGCGTCATCACCTCGCGGTAGAAGTCGACGGTCTCCCCCGGCTTCCAGGTGACGTGCGCGAGGTGGTCGACTCCCTTCAGCTCCGTGCCGAGGCTCAGCGAACTGGGGTCCATGATTCCTCCGTCTTGCTCGCGAATTGGGCTCGGACCGACTTGCGGTCCACCTTGCCGACCGGGGTGAGCGGCAGCCGGTCGAGGGACTCGACCTGTTCGGGGAGCTTGTAGTCGGCCACGCCGTGGGCGGTGAACTCGGCGCGGACCTCGGCCAGGCTGGGTGCCGCACCGCGGGGGACCACGACGAGGCAGACGCGCTCGCCGAACCTCGGGTCCGGTACCGGTACGGCGAGGGCGTCCGCGACGTCGAGCACGGCCCGCGCCACGGCCTCCACCTCCTCGGCGGACACCTTCTCGCCGCCGCGGTTGATCAGGTCCTTGCGCCTGCCCTCGACGACGAGGTTGCCGTCCTCGCGCAGCCGGACCAGATCTCCGGTGCGGTACCAGCCGTCCGGGGTGAACGCCCGCGCGTTGTGCTCGGCCGCGCGGAAGTAGCCGCGCGGGGTGTACGGGCCGCGCGTCAGCAGTTCGCCGATCTCACCGGCGGGCAGCGGCCGGTCCGACTCGTCGACGACGAGCACCTCGTCGCCGGGGCTGATCGGCCTGCCCTGGGTGTGCAGCAGCACCTCGTCCGAGTCGTCGAGCCGCGTGTAGTTGAGCAGGCCCTCCGCCATCCCGAACACCTGCTGCAGCCGCACCCCCAGCGTCGCCGGGATCTCCTGTGCCAGCACCGGGTCCAGCACCGACCCGCCGACCTGGACCACGGCGAGACTCCCGAGGTCCGGACGCGTCTCGCGGGCCTTGTCGACCCAGCGCCGCGCGATCGCGGGCACCAGCGAGGTGATCGTGATCCGTCGTCGCGCGATCGTCTGGAACGCGCGGATGGGCTCGGGCGAGCCCAGCAGCACGGCCTGGCCGCCGACCGCCAGCGCCCCGAGGATTCCCGGGCAGCCCAACGGGAAGTTGTGCGCCGCCGGCAACGTCACCAGGTACCTGGTGTCCGCGGAGAAGCCGCACACCTCCCCGCTGCGCCGCAGGTTGTACTCGTAGTCGTTGTGCGTGCGGCCGATCATCTTCGGCAGCCCGGTCGTGCCACCGGACAGCAGGAACAACGCGGCGTCACCGGGATCCGGTGCGAGCGCGTCCAGCCGTCGCCGCCGTCCCCCGCCGGTGGAACGCGCCAACGCCGTCAGGTCGACGTGACCCGGTGCCACCGAGTCCCCGACGACACCGACCGCGCACCGCCACGGCAGATCGGCGGCGAGGCGGGCCGCGAGAGCCTCGTGGTCGAACCCGCGCCACCTGTCCGGCACGATGATCATGCGCGCTTCGGCGTGCCGGGCCAGGTAACCCAGCTCCTGCTCGCGATGCGCGGGCAGGGCCAGCACCGGGGCGATCCCCGCGCGGAAGCAGGCCAGTACCAGCGCGACGAACTCCCAGCGGTTCGGCAGCCCGACGACGATCCGGTCGCCCGGCCGCAACCCCAAGTCCAGCAGGGCCTCCGCGAGCCCGTCGGCGTACCCGGCGAGCGCGCGGAAGGAGATCTCGACGTCGCCGTCGACCAACGCCACGCGCTCGCCGTACGTCTCGGCCCACTGCCACATCAGGTCGCCGAGCGGGCGGTCGAGCCAGTACCCGGCCGCTCGGTACCCGGCCGCGAGCTCCGGTGGCCACGCCGGCAGGTCGGCGGTCATGCCACCACCACCGCGGGCGGCATCTCCTCGGGCGCCTCGGACTCCGTGAGCAGCCCACCGACGAAGTCCGCGATGCCGGCCACCGTCGGGTGCGTCCACAACAGCGTCGACGGCAGGCTGAGCTGGAGCAGCTTCTCCAGCCTGCGGCGGATGACCAGCGTCATCACCGAGTCCAGGCCCATCTCGGACAACGGACGCCGGACGTCGAGCTCCTCGGGGTCGAGCCTCACCTCACCGGCCACCTGCCGGCGCACCGCGGCCACCAGGTACTCGCGCAACTCGTCTCCGGTGAGTCCCGCCCACTCGGTGTCGGGCGCCGCCTCGCCCGCGGTCTCCTCGACGACCACCTCGTCCAGCAACGGGGGCCTGCTCATGCCGGGCTCCGGCGCGATCATCCGCAGCACCGCGAAGTGCGAACCGTCGTAGCGCTCGGCGAACTCCCAGGCGCGCAACGCCTCCGTCGCCGTGATGTCCGCCGTGCCCCGCGCGTTGAGCTCGATGTCGATCAGTTCGGAGGAGGTCGACATGCCCAGGCCGCGCCACGACGTCCACCCGAAGCTGACCGTGTCGTCCACGCCCGACGACCGCCGGTGCGCGGCGAAGGCGTCGAGGAACGCGTTGGCGGCGCCGTAGCTCGCCTGTCCCGGCAGGCCCAGCAGGTACCCGCACGAGGAGAAGAGCACCAGGAAGTCGAGGCTGCCCGGCGGGAACAGCTCGTGCAGCACCAGCGCGCCCTCGGTCTTCGGCCGCATGACCCGCTGAAGCGACGCCTCGTCGAGGTCGGCCAGCATCCTGTTGTCCAGCACACCGGCCGCGTGCACCACACCGCGGATCGGCGGCAGCCCGGACGTGGCGGCCGCGAGCGCCTCCGCCGCCTGGACGCGATCGGTCACGTCCAGCTCCGCCACGACCACCGTGACGCCCAACGCTTCCAGCGCCCGCACCGCCGCGATCTGCGCCGCCGTCGCGGGATCCGTGACGGCGTCCCACGTCTGCCGCGAAGGCAGACCCCGCCTGCCCGCCAGCACGATGCGGCGCGCGCCCCGTCCGGCGAGGAAGCGGGCGATCTCCAGGCCCAGCACGCCGAGCCCGCCGGTGACCAGGTAGGTGCCGTCCGGCCGGCAGTCCACAGTGGACCTCTGCGGCGCGCGTTCGATCGGGACGAGCCGGGGACGGCTGGGCACGCCGTCGCGCAGGACGATCACGTCCTCCCCCGGCCTGCTCGCGAGCAGGCCGGGCAGGACAGCGGCGGATCCCGCGACGTCCGCCGGGTCGAGGTCGACCACGCCACCCCAGATGTCGGCGTGCTCACCACCGATGATCCGGCCGATGCCCCACAGCGAGGACTGCCCGAGCGACGCGGCGGCCGCGCTCTCCCGGACACCGGCGGTGATCGCCCAGATCAGCGGCTTGGTACCGCCCCACCCGGCGACGGTGCTCGCCGCGTCCGCGACGAGCAGACCCGACCGCACCGCGGCGTCGGTGAGCGCCTCGCCCTCGGCCGCCCGCCGGGGAACGACGAGCACCGCGCCGTCCGGGCCGAGCCAGTCGCGCAGCCGGTTCAGCTCGTCGAGGCCGTCGACCAGCCGGTGCGACGTGCCCGCCGCGGCCAGCCCCGCCATCACAGCGGTGGTGAGCTCGTGCCTGCCGCCGACCACGACGACGGTGCCGAGGTAGCCGGGCTCGCCGGGGTCGAACGCGCGCCAGTCCAGTTCGTGCACCAACCGCCGCGGGCTCGCGGTGGCACCGGGATCGCCGTCCAACCGGCCGTACCGCAGGTCGCCCATCTCCGCGACGACCTCACCGCCGAGGTCCGCGACCTGGACGTCGACGGTGTCGTCGCTGGAAGCCCGGACGCTCAGCAGGACGCGCCCTGGTGACGTGCCGGACAACGCGACGCGTCCGATGGCGGCGGGCATGCGCAGGATCGGCTGGCCGCTGAACACCACGGACGCGATGGACAGCGCCGCGTCGAGCACCGACGCCCACGTGCCCGGTTCGTCCTCTCCCGCCGACACGACGGCGAACAGTTCGTCGTCACCGCGCCGCAATTCCTCGATCTGCCAGGGGAAACCCATTGCCGCGACACCGATCGACGCGAGCCGGTCGATGACGAAGTTCTCCGGCAACCGCTCGGCGCACCGCTGCCGGAGCAGACCGGCGTCGAGCAGACCCGCGGGTGCCGACGGCGTCTGGTCCACGGACGACGTGGTGTGCGTCAGCCAGCCGCCCTGGTCACCGGCCTCCTCCTCGTCCACCAGCCTGGAGCCCAGCCGCAGCGCACGGTCCTGATAGGACAGTTGGAGCTCGCGCGGTGCCGCCACGGAGACCGGGACGCGCAGCGAGACGTCACGCAGGACCGGCCAGCCCGCCGCCGTCCGCGCGCCCGCCTCGGCCGCCGCGGCGAGGAACGTGTTCAGCAGCACGGCCGCGGGAATGATCTCGACCTGCTGCACCGGGTGGTCACCGGGGTACGGCCGGCAGGTCTGGTCCAAATAGGACTGCCACAGGCGCATCGGCGTGGTGCCGGTGACCGTGGTCAGGCCGCCGAGCAACGTGTGACTGTCGACGTCGTGCCCGGCGACCCGCCGCGCACCCGCCGATCCCTCGCGCCAGAACCTCTTGTGCTGCCAGACGGTTCCGGGCAGTTCGGCCAGCGGGCCCGCGTCCGGCGCGAGCGTCACGGACACGCCGTGGCAGTGCAGCGCGCCGAGGTTCGCGAGCAGGCTCGCCCGGTCCGTCATCCGGCGGCGCAGGGTGGAGCCGACGACCGCGTCGTCCACCCCGGCGTCGGCGAGCACCTCGGAGATCGAGTGGGCCACCACCGGGTGGCTCGACACCTCCACGAAGATCCGGCGGCCGTCGTCGGCCGCGGCGCGCACCGCCTGGGCGAACCTCACCGGCTGACGCAGGTTGGCCGCCCAGTAGGCGCCGTCGCGTGGCACGGACGACCTCGGGTCGGCCATGGCCGTGCTGTAGATCGGCAGCCGGGCGTCCCTCGTGCGCAGGTCGGCGAACGCCGCCTCCAGTTCGGGCAGCAACGGGTCCATGTGCGAGGAGTGGAAGGCGACGTCTGACGCCACCCGCCGGACCACCAGGCCCTCTTCCTCCCAGCGCGCCGACACCTTGCCGACCGCGTCGGCGTCGCCCGCGACCACCGTCGAACTCGTGGCGGCGGCGATGGCGGCGACAACGATGTCGGCGCGTCCCTCCAGCCTGCTCTCCACCTCGTCGAACGGCAGGTTCACCATGGCCATCGCGCCCTTGCCCGCGACGCGGCGCAACAGCGTGGAGCGACAGCAGATCAGCCGGGCGCCGTCGAGCCGGTCCAACGCTCCCGCGGTCACCGCGGCCGCGATCTCGCCGACGGAGTGGCCGAGCACCGCCGCCGGTTCGACACCGTGCTCACGCCACACGGCGACGAGGCCGAGCTGCATGGCGAAGATCATCGGCTGGATGACGTCGGTGGCGTCGAGCACGTCGCCGCGCAGCACCTCACGCGGGTCGAACCCGATCTCCTCGACGAAAACAGGGCTGATCTCGTCCAGCACCGCGCGGAACGCGGGTTCGTGGTCGAGCAGGTCCCTGCCCATCCCCACCCACTGGGACCCGTGTCCGGAGAACACCATGACGACGCCGTCGGCCACACCCGGCACCGGGCGGCCGGTCGCGACCCCCGCCGGTTCCTCACCACCGGCGATCGCGCGCAGGCCGGCCACCAGTTCCTCGTGCCCGTCCGCGACGACGGTGGCGCGGCGGTCGAGGTGGGCCCGGCGAAGGGCGAGCGTGTGCGCGACCGCGTCCAGGGGCGGGCGTGCGGTCTCGACATGCGAGGCGAGCCTGTCCGCGGTCGCGCGCAGGCCGGCCTCGGTGGCGCCGGATAGGGCGAACACCCGCGGGCCACTGGTCTTTTCCCGCTCCCGTGGCGACGCGGGTGGCGCTTCTTCCAGGATGACGTGGGCGATCGTGCCGCCGTAGCCGTAACCCGAGACCCCGGCCAGCCGCGGCCGGTCCCGCCGCGGCCATTCCGTGCGCTCGGTGACGACCTTCAACCCGGCGGTGTCCCAGGGGATCTCCGGGTTCGGCTCGGAGAAGTTGAGGCTCGGCGGGATCTCGGCATGCCGCAGGGCGAGCACCGCCTTGATCATCCCGGCGACGCCGGCGCCCGCCTCCAGGTGCCCGATGTTCGACTTCACCGAACCGATCAGGCACGGGTCCTCGTCGGCCCGACCGGCGCCGAAGACCTCGGCCATCGCGCCGGCCTCGATCGGGTCGCCCATCCGCGTGCCGGTGCCGTGCGCCTCGACGTAGTCCACAGTGGACGGATCGATGCCCGCGTTGTCGTAGGCCCGCCGCAGCAGGTAGGCCTGCGCCTCACGGCTGGGTGCCATGATGCCGTTGGTCTTGCCGTCCTGGTGCACGGCGCTGCCCCGGACCACCGCGAGCACGCGGTCCCCGTCGCGTTCGGCGTCGGCGAGGAGCTTGAGCACGAGCACGCCCGCGCCCTCACCGCGGCCGTAGCCGTTGGCCGCCGCGTCGAAGGACTTGCACCTGCCGTCCGGCGAGATCGCGCCGGCCTCGTCGAGCACCACGGTGAGACCAGGCCCGGCCATGACGTTCACGCCGCCGACGAGCGCCAGCGGGGTCTCGCCTCGTTCGAGGGCCTGGCACGCGAGGTGCATCGCGACCAGCGAGGCGGAACAGGCGGTGTCGACCGCGAAACTCGGACCCCGCAGGTCCAGCGCGTAGGAGATCCGGTTGGCGACGGCACACATCGACGCGCCGATGCCGGTCCACGCCTCGATTCGCGGCAGGTCCTCCAGCAGCCGGCGGCCGTAGTCGTCCGAGCCGACACCCACGAACACACCGGCGTCGCCACCGGCCAGTGTGGACGGTGAGATGCCCGCGTGTTCGAGCGCCTCCCAGGCGACCTCCAGCAGGATCCGCTGCTGCGGGTCCATCAGCTCGGCCTCGCGCGGCAGCACACCGAAGAACTCGGCGTCGAACCCGGCGATGTCGTCCAGGAAACCGCCCCAGCGCGTCGTTTTGCGCAACGTCGCCGCGTTCGCCGCACTCGCCTCGGCGTACTCCGCCCACCGCTCCGCCGGCACCTCCGAGATCGCCTCACGACCGTCGGCGAGCATCCGCCAGAAGTCGTCGGGCGACGCGACACCACCGGCGAGCCGGCAGCTCATGCCCACGACGGCGATCGGAACCCTGTCCGCGTCTCGGGTCGACGCAGTGTCCTCAGCCATGGATCAAAGCCCTTCGAGTAGATGGCGCCGACCGGAGTCAGGCGGCGGGGTCCCGCGTCGTGGCGGGCAGGAACTCTGCGGACGTCGGCGTCCACTTCTCGGCGTCCTCGATGTGCTTCGGCATGGAGAGCCGGTAGATCGGCAGGGCGGCGGCCGTGGTCAGGACGGCGACCACCACCAGCATCGAGAACAGTTGCTGGCTGATCAGCTGGTAGGCGAGCCCGATGTTGATGAAGACGAGGATCATCAGGCCGCGGGCGTTCATCAGGCCGCCGACCGCGGAGGCGTAGCGCCACGAGAAGCCCTGCAACCGCACGGTCAGGCCACAGCCGACGTACTTCCCGACGAACGCCGCCACGACGATCGCGGTGAGCGGCAACAGCACCTGGAGATCGGTCAGGCCGCTCATCTGGGTGTTCAGGCCGGAGAAGGCGAAGAAGACCGGGAGCAGCAGGATCGCGTTGAAGTCCATCAGGCGGGTCGTCAGCTCGCGGCGCAGGATCGGGTTCTGCGGCATGGCGAGGCCGGTGACGAACCCGCCGAACACCGAGAACACCCCGATGAAGTCGGTGAACCAGCTCGCCGCGATCACCACCAGGAGGATCACCGCCAGCGTCTGCGGCTTCAGCTCGCCGTCGCGCTCCACCCTGCGCGCCAGCGGTTTGAGCAGCCTTTTGCCGACGGTGAGCATGAGGCCGGCGAACGCCGCCGCCCCCAGGATCGTGAGAACCGCACCGGACGCGTCGCCCGCCTTGGCCAGCGCGATGATGACGGCGAGGATGCCCCACGCGACGGCGTCGTCCACGGCGGCCGCGACGAGCGTCAGCGAGCCGATCCGGGTGTTGGACAGCCCGCGTTCCTGCAGGATCCGCGCCACCACGGGAAAAGCGGTGATCGACAGCGCGCCGCCGACGAAGAGCAGGAACTGCACCTCGGTGACACCCGGCAGGGACAGCCTGTCGTAGAACAGGGCCGCGACGCCGGCGCCGAGCAGGAAGCTCGGCACGATCCCCGACGTGGCGAGCACCGTCGCCTGACGCACGGCGGGTTTGGTGACGAAGCCGTGGTCGAGGCTCGCCCCGATGAGGAACATGAACAACGCCAGGCCGAACGTGCTCAGCACGTAGAGAACGCTCTTCACGTCGGCGGAGAAGAGGTGCTGCTGCACACCGGGCAGCACCGCGCCGAACGCCGACGGTCCCAAGAGGACACCCGCGACGATCTCCCCCACCACCCGCGGCTGCCCGGCGATCAGCGCGAGCCTGCCGCAGACCCTGGTGGCCGCCAGCACCACGAACAGCGCGGCGAGCACCTTGGTCGCCAGCTCGAAGTTTCCCCCCACGACTTCCTCCCTCGAATGTCCGGCCACGAGAAGTGGCCGTGGGCGGCGGCAGGGCACGGTTCGCCGCCGCCCACGACCGGTACCGCTGCTACGAGACGGCCGCGGCTGCGGCTTCCTCGGCGGCCTCGGCCGCGTTGAGGTGCCCGTAGTAGGGGCATTCGAGGTCGCGCTCGAACGGCGCGAAGGTGTTCCACTTCGACTCGGCCCGCAACGCCTGGTTGACCGGGCTGTCGCTCCAGAAGTCGCCGGACAGCAGGCGAACGACGTACTTGTCGTCGTTCCAGCGGGCCTCCGGCGAGTCCATGCCGACGGTGACGAGCCACTTCCGCAGGTTGAAGTCGTAGTCGTAGTAGGCGTGGATCACCCGGGAGTAGGTGTCGTAGCCGGTCTTGTAGAAGTTCTCGTACCTGTGCTGCAGATCCGCTTCCCGCTCCGGCGCGCCGAGGAGCGTGTCGATCGTCTCGGCCGCCCGCACCCCGCTCGTCGTGGCCAGCAGCACGCCGGCGGAGAAGATCGGGTCGAAGAACGCGGCCGCGTCACCGACCAGGAACCAGCCGGGACCGGCGATCGTGTCGGAGTAGTAGCAGTAGTCGGTCTCGACGTGGACGTCGTCGGACAGCGGAGTCGTGCCCTGCAACCGGTCCGCGATGCGCGGCAGGCTCGCGACGTGCTTGGCGAACAGCTCCTCCGCCTGGTCCGCCTTGAAGCTCTCCTTGCGCATCACCGAACCGACGCTGATCGTGTCCTTCCAGATCGGGATCGCCCAGACCCAGCCGGTCTCGTGACGGCCGATCTGGATGTCGCCCTCCCAGCCGGGGTTCTTGCTCTCGTCCAGGTTGTTGTAGTGCTGGAAGACCGCGATCATGCGCAGCTGGTCGATGTAGCGGCGCAGCCCCTTGGTCTGGGCGATCTTGCTCGCGCGGCCGCCCGCGTCCACGACGTAGGTGGACCGCACGGTGTAGGACTTGCCCTCGTGCTCGTAACGCACGCCGACCGCGCGCTCACCCTCCCAGAGGATCTCGTGCACGGTGGCTTCCTGGACCAGCGTCGCACCGCACTCCTGGGCGAACTCGGCCAGCACGTTGTCGAAGTGCGCGCGCTCGACCTGCACCGTCGACGGGTACCGCCCCGGACCCTGCCCGTCGAACGGGATCCGGCCGAACTTCCCGGTGGGACCGGAGAACTCCGCGCCGTACTTGGGCACATAGCCCTGCTCCTTGATCCGGTCGAGGACGCCCATCAGTTCGAACATGCGCATGGTGGGCGGCAGCAGGGACTCGCCGATGTGGAACCGCGGGAGCTTGCGGCGTTCCAGCACGAGCACCGAACGCCCGGCCTGCGCCAGTTTGATGGCGGTGGACGCACCTCCTGGTCCGGAACCGATGACCACGACGTCGACGGAGTCCGGGTGCTGATCGGGCGATGAAGCCATGACTGGGTTCCTCCAGATGAACGAATCGTGTTGGCACACAACCGGATTCCGGTCTGGCAACACCGTCGCTCGCTGGTGTCTAGCCACGATCAAGCGGATGTCGAACGGCAGTCAGGGCGCATGTGCCGAAGCGGGGGCGGCGCCGGGACTGTGCCCGGCACCGCCCCCGCTCCGGAGGGGGTGCGCCTGGTGGTCTCAGGTGGTCGTCTTGCGCGCCAACGCGGTCGCGGAGATCCCCGCACCGATCAGCAGCAGCACCGCGGCGACGAGCAACGCGGTGCGCGTGCCGGACGTGGACGCGGTGGTGCTGCTCAGCAACGCGCCCAGCACCGCGACGCCCATCACGGCACCGGTCTGGCGCGCCGAGTTCAGCGCGCCGGAGCCGATCCCCGCCAGTTCCTTGGGCACCGATCCCACCACCGCGGTGAGCAGCGACGGGATGGCGAACGACACGCCGAACCCGAGCAGGGCGAGCCCGGCGAGCGAGATGACGGTCTCCGGCACCGAGTCACCGTTGAACAGCGCCTGGACCGCCGTGCCCGCCGCCATCATCAGGAAGCCCGCCATCGCCGGTCCGCTCGGCCCGACCCGCGCGACCAGCCGGCCGGTGAAGATCGGGTTGAACGCCGTCGGGATCGTCAGCGGCAGGAAGGCGAGGCCCGCGACCGACGGCGAGAAGTGCCGGGTGCCCTGGAAGTACAGGGAGAGCACGAAGAGCACGCCGGACAGGCCGAAGTTGACGATCGCGCCCGCGACCAGTCCCAGCGAGAACGTCCGCGACTGGAAGAGCCGCAGCGGCAGCATCGGGGAGAACTTCTCGGTCTCCTTCCGCCGCTGGGTGAGCACGAAGATCACGGTCGCGGCCACGAACACCGCGATCGACACGAGCACCTCCGGCGCCGCCCAGCCGAGCGGGCCGCTCTGCACCAGCCCGTAGGTCAGCCCGGCGAGCGCCGCGACCGCCGAGACCTGCCCGGTGACGTCCGTGCCCCGGCTGGTCTTGCGCGCGGTCTCCGGCGCGTGCCGCGTGGTGATCCAGATGCTGAACAACGCGACGGGGACGTTCACCAGGAAGATCGCCTGCCAGCCGAACGCGTCGGTGAGCAGGCCACCGGCAACGGGCCCGGCGACCAGGCCGGTGCCGCTCAGCGCGGCCCAGACCCCCATCGCCTTCGCGCGTTCGGCGGGAACGGTGTAGGTGTTCGCGATCAGCGCCAGCGAGGTCGGCACGAGCAGCGCGCCCGCGACGCCGAGCAGCGCGCGCAGGCCGATCAGCACGCCGATCGACCCCGCGAGCGCGGACACCCCGGACAGGGCGGCGAAGGACCACAGGCCGATCAGGAACACCCGGCGCCCGCCGTAGCGGTCCGACCAGGCGCCCGCGGTGAGCAGCAGCGCCGCGAACGTCAGCGTGTAGCCGTTGGACACCCACTGCAGGGCGGCCAGTCCGCCGCCGAGGTCCGCGCCGATCGCGGGCAGGGCCACCGTGATGATCGTGGTGTCCAGCATGACCAGGAAGTAGCCGAGCGACAGCCCGAGCAGCAGCAGTCCACCCGGACGCCCGGTCCGCTCCGCCGGATCGGCCACCGGCGCGTCCGGCCGGATGGGCTTGGTGGTCATCGAAATCTCTCCCCTGACTGACGGAAGGCACGGTCGGACGCCGATGTGAACGTCGTGGGTCCACGATCGTCGCTCTGTGGTGTCGAAAGGAAACAGGCAGTTAAGATGAGTTCCATCGGGACAGCCGATGGATCCGGGGGGAATTCATGGAGCTCAGGCATTTGCGCACGTTCCGGGTGGTGGCGAGAACGCTCAACCTGACGAAGGCGGCCGCCGAGCTGCACTACGCGCAGTCCAGCGTCACCGAGCAGATCCAGGCGCTGGAGGCGGAACTCGGCACCCAGCTCTTCGACCGCGCCAAGCGCAGGCTCAGCCTGACACCGGCGGGCGAACGCCTCGTCGGGTACGCCGATCAGGTGCTGGTGCTCGTGGAGGAGGCCAGGGCCGCGGTCGAGGACGATCCCGCCGAACCCAGCGGCGCGCTGGTCATCGGTGCGCTGGAAACGTTGTGCGCCCACCGGGTTCCCGCGCTGTTCGCCGGCTACCGGGCGCGTTGGCCCCAGGTCCGGATCTCGCTCAAGGAAGGCGGCCGGGGCGAGCTGTACGGCGCGGTGCAGCGCGGCGAGATGGACGTGTGCTTCACGTTCGGCGACCCGCCGGACGATCCCGAGCTGACGAGCGAGACCCTCGCCACCGACCAGTTGATGATCATCGCGCCGCCCGCCCACCCGCTCGCGACGCTGACCGCGGTCGGCGTGCACGACCTCGACGGCGTCGGTTTCCTCGCCACGCCAACGGGGTGCGGCTTCCGCGCGATGCTGGAGCAGGCGCTGCTGAGCGCGGCGCCGAACGGGCCTTTCATCGACGCCGAGGTGGGCAGTCTCGCGGCGCTGTGCAAGTGCGTGACGTCCGGCCTCGGCTGCGGGCTGGTGCCGGAGATCGCGGCGGCCGACCACGTGGCCCGCGGTGACGTGGTGGCGATTCCACTGCAGGGAGCGAACTCCCGGACCACGGTGACCATGACCTGGTTGCGGCGCCAGGAGAACAAGCCGAGTGTGGCGGCGTTGCTCGCGTCCGCGCGTGAGGTGTACGCGGACCTGGCCAGTCCGGTGGCCTGACCCGGTCACCCGGCGGCGACCCGCACCCGCGGTCTGCCGAGCGGCCACGCGGCGACCATGTCGACGCGGCCGCTCACCACCGCCACGTGCAGTCGCGTTGCCCAGTCGTCCTGCGAGTCCTCCGCCCGCACGCCCGCCGCCCAGCCGTCCTCGCCGTCCGCCAGCACGGGCACACCGCGTTCGGTCCGCAACCGGTCCGCCCACGCGAGCGCGTGGGACCAGGTCCGCACGGCGTCACGGCGCACGTGCACCGCGCACACACCGCCGGCGATCAGCTTCTCGCAGCGGTCCAGGACCCGTTCGGCCCGTGCTGACCACGGCGATCCCACCGGCACCGCGAATCCGGCGAGCACCGCGGCGTCCGGCCCGGTGAGGTCGAGCAGGCCGCCGAGCACGCGGTCGTCGGTCTCGTCGTCACCGCTCGCCACGAACTCGAGCACCAACGCCCCCGCGGCCAGCGCAGGCGCGGCCAGGTGGGCGGTGGCAATGTCGAGCACGACCCCGAACACCACGTCGCACTCGCGTGCCCGCTCGGCGGCGGCGGACCAGCCGTCGGCCTGGTGCCCCGCACGCCAGTCGGCGAGCAGCAGCGCGCCTCCCGCGGCGGCGCCGGCACCGGCCTGCCGCACCTGTTCGGCGGCGGTTCCGGCGAGCGGGAGCACGATCCGGTTGCCCAGCGGCACCGAACCCAGCTGCATGGGCAGGTGGAGACCGTTCTCGACGCCGCCGGCCGCGGCGGGACCCCTGGTGACGATGGGTGAGCCCGGCACGACGGCCCAGGCCTGGGCGGCGACGTGCGTCTCGGCCTCGTCGATCTCCGCGGCGTGCCTGCGCCGCAGTCCGGCGTAGCCGATGGCCTCCGTCCTGGTGAGGAAGTGCAGGCCGAACTGGGCGGGCGCGAGCCTCGTGCGGTTTCCGAACGTCTCCCACCAGCGCATGCTCGGCTCGGCGAGGGCCTGGGTGCGGGTGATCGGCGGCCTGCGGGCCGCCTCGTAACTCGCGAAGGCCTCCGTCGTCGAACCGGCCCTCGTCAACGCCGCGGACAGCGCGATCGCGTCCTCCATCGCCATCTTGGTGCCGGAACCGACGGAGAAGTGCGCCGTGTGCGCGGCGTCGCCGAGCAGCACCACGCGGCCGTCGGACCAGCGTTCGTTGCGCACCACCTGGAAGTCGGCCCACTTGCTGTTGTTGCCGATCAGCGGCCGCCCGTCGAGGTGGTCGCGGAAGACCTCGCCGAGCAACCGCCGGGTGTACTCGTCGGTCTGGCCGGGTGCCTGCGCTCCCGCGGTGGAGGCGTCCATCCCCGCTGCCAGCCAGGTGGATTCGCTGGTCTCGACGATGAAGGTGCTCAGGCCGTCCGCGAACGGGTAGGCATGCGCCCCGAAAACGCCGTAACTGGTCTGCGCGAACGGAAAGACGACGGCGTCGTAGCGGGCCTCGGTGCCGAACCAGATGTACTTCGCGGAACCGGTCTCCACCCGGCTGCCGAGGCGTCCGGCCAGCTCGGTCCGTGCCGCCGAGTTGACGCCATCGGCCACGGCGATGACGTCCGGCTGCCCCTCGCCCGCCCGTGCCAGGTCGATGCCGCTGTGGAAGACAAGACCGACGCCGGCGTCCGCGGCCTGTTCCTGCAGGACCTGCAGCAGCACCCGGCGGGAGATCGCGGTGAAGCCGTAACCGCCGTAGCGCAGGACGTGGCCGGGCAGGCGCATCTCCATGTCGGTCCACGACACGCTCTCCGACCGGATGCGCCGATGGGTCTCCTGGTCGGCGGCGCGGAACGCCGACATCGTCCGGTCGGAGAACACGACGCCGAAGCCGAACGCGTCCTGCGGCCCGTTGCGTTCGTGCACCTCGACGACGCACGTGGGATCCGCCAATTTGAGCAGCCGGCCGAGAAACAGACCGGCGGGTCCGCCCCCGATGACCACGACCCGCAACGAACGCACTCCTACCTCCGCGGTGTTCGGGCACCGGTCCACCGGCGCTCCTGTGGGTGGAATGAACTGATTCATCACCCCGTCGAGCGGATGTCGAAGCGGCGTCGAGCGGGCCGGTCGGTCGTGCCGCGCATTCCCGGTAGTTCCGATCGCCGTCATCGGCATCACCGATCAGAAACCGAACCAATCAGACGAACCGGTGGCGTGAATTGTTACGACTCTTCTAAAAGCGGACATCTCCCAAAGCCGGGATGAAACGGGCAGAGAGCAGCAGAATCACCCGACGGAGTGACGGAGAGTGATGGCTCGAGTTCGCCGAACAGCAGATATGACGTTGAGTCAGCAGTGCCCGCACCTGCCGGCCATCCCAGCGCACCGAACTGTCGAGCCGGACACGCCAACCGACGCGTCACCCTGTGACCTGTGACACAAGCACTCTCTTGGGGTGACTACTAAAGTCGCTCACATTGGCTCAGGTGGATGTGGGGGCTTCCGACCGGTCAGACATCGTGAAAAAGCGGAATCTCTCCGCGCGGTCACCTGTTCCCCGAATACTCCGACTGCCACGCCGCACTTTGGGGGGAAATCGGAATGCACGTGAACTTGCTCGGCCCATTACAGGTTCAACGCTTCGGAGTCGAGATAGAGATCTCGGCGGCGAAACAGCGCGCGGTGCTCGCGGCGCTCAGCCTCAACGCGGGTCAGGTGGTGCCCACCTACCAGTTGGTCGACGAGCTGTGGGAGGACGAGCCGCCCGCCAGCGCCACCCGGACCGTCCAGACCTACGTCTACCACCTGCGCAAGCTGCTCTCGCTCGGCGACGGGCAGGACGGCGACCTGAGCCGCAGCGCCCTGCTCACCCGCACCGGCGGCTACGAGCTGCGGCTAGGTTCCGGGGCGGCGCTCGACATCATCCGGTTCGAGACGCTGGTCGGCACCGCCAGGACCGAGTTCGACCACGAGCGGTTCGCGGAGGCCGCGCACTCCCTCAAAGCCGCGCTGGACCTCTGGCGCGGTCCCGCGTTCGCGGGAGTGGAGATGGGACCGATGCTGTCCTCGGTCGCCGTTCGCCTCGGCCAGTCCCGCAAGAGCGCGATCGAGCTCCGCGTCGACACCGATCTGCGGCTCGGGCGGCACCACCAGCTCATCGACGAGCTGTACGGGCTGACCAGGCACGAGCCGACCCACGAAGCGTTCTCCGCCAAGCTGATGCTCGCCCTGCACCGCAGCGGCCGCCGGGCCGAGGCGCTGGAGGTCTTCCACCGCCTGCGCGCCCAGCTCGACCAGGAGTTCGGGGTGGCACCGTCCGCGAGCGTGCAGCGCGTGCTTCAGGAGGTGCTGCAGGACGAGCCGATCGACGTCCCCCGGCAGCGGGAGGCCGTCCCGGCCCGGCGCACCGAGTTGCCCGAGCCGCCCGCGCTGGTCGGCCGCGGCCGCGAACTGGCCGGGCTGCGCGAGGTTCTCACGAGACCGAACCACGGCGGCCTGCGCGTGATCGAGATCGTCGGTGCGCCGGGAGTGGGCACCAGCGCGATCGCGCTCAGGGCCGCGCACGATCTCCGCGACCACTTCCCCGGCGGCGTGGTCGTGATCGACCTGGCCGGGACCGACCAGCAGCCGGACTCCGGGGCGGCGCTGATCCGCGACCGGCTGCACCGGGCGGGCGTGCCGATGCCGGCCGTCGCCGACCTCGACGAGGTGGGCAGGCGCTTCAGAGCGTGGAGTGCGCACGGGCGGACACTCGTGATCGTCGATCACGCGTCTTCCGTCTCCGTGCTGGGCGCCCTGCGTCCCGGCGGCCAGGACAACGCCATGATCGTCGTCAGCAGACTCTGCCTGCCCGGCGCGGTGGGCAACCTGCTGTTCGAGCTCGGCCCGCTGCCCCGCGAGGAGGGGGTGCGCCTGCTCGCCGCGCTGTCCGGCGAGCACCGCGTGCGCCGCGAGCCGGAAGCCGCCGGGCAGATCGCGGACCTCTGCGAGGGCGTGCCACTGGCGTTGTGCGGCGTGGCCCGTTGGCTGGCCTGCCACCCGTCCTGGCCGCTGGGCCGCGCGGTCCGCGAACTGGAGGCCGACCCACGACGGCTGACCGGACTGTGGCTGGAGGGACGCACGTTCGAGGACAGCGTGCGCTCCCGTCTCCGCGACGTGCCGACGGACAGCGAGACCGCCCTGACCACGCTCGCCGCCGCCCCGGCCCGGCGCCTGTGCACGGGCGGCCTCAGCACCGTGCTCGGCTGGGCACCCGCACGCAGCGAGACCGCGTTGCACGGCCTGACCAACGCGAACCTCGTCGACGAACTCCCCACCGGAGCGTTCCGGATCCGGCGACTAGTGGCGCACGCGCTGCACACCGTCGCGCGCCCCTCCCCGTTGAAGCACCTCGGGGTCCCGCAACAGGTCTAGCCGGCACGTCAGGCCGTCAGCGCCGACCGCCTGACCTGCTCCGCGTTAGCTGAGGACGTTGAACACCTCCTCCGCGCGGTCCCGCTTCACGAACATCTGCCACGCGGTCTCGGCGATGTCGTCCGGGTTGAGCGTGTGCCCGGCCAGACCCCCGAACTGCTCAGGACTGGCTTCCACCAGCTTGTGGATGTCGCCGCGTTCGATCACACCGCCGATGGTGAGCGTGCCCGCGTACGCACCCTTGTCCGCGAGCGCCGCGTTGAGCGTCACGGCGTAGTTGCGCAGCGCGGCCGACGACAACGCAAGAGCGCCAAGGATCGGCAGCGGCACCACCGAGCTCAGCCCACCGGCCAGCAGCACGCCACCACCGCGCTCGACCACACCCGGCAGAACGTGCTCGACGACGTCGATCGCCGGGTAGACCATGTCCATCGCGGCGCGCGTCTCGTCGGACGTCGTCTTGGTGATCTCGCCGGGCATGGTCTCCATGTTCGCGGCGGCCGGCCCGTAGTAGACGACGTCCACCGGCCCGATCTCGTCCAAAGTGGACAGAAGCCGCGCGCGATCGCTCACGTCGACGGCGACCGCTCGCGCTGTCACGCCGGCGTCGGCCAACTCGGCGAGGTAGCCGGCATGCCGCGCGCTGCTGCGCGAGATCAGCACCACGTCGTAGCCCTCGCGACCGAACCGGTGCGCGATGGACATGCCGAGCCCGGGACCGACCCCGAGCACAACTGCGGTGGGAGACATGGGTTTCGTCCTTCCGAACGCTAATTCGAGGCTACCCTCGACTTACCGGACCGACGCTACCACAAAACTTGAGGGCACCCTCGACTTAGCCGCCGAGTAGGATCCGCCCATGGTCACCGCGTCGAAGCCCCTGCGTGCGGACGCGGCACGCAACCGGGAGAAGCTGCTGGCAGCGGCCACACAGCTGTTCTCGGAACGCGGCCTCGACGTCCCGATGGAACACATCGCGCGCCGCGCGGAAGTCAGCATCGGCACGCTCTACAAGCACTTCCCGACCCGCGAGGACCTCGTCGCGGCGATCTTCCCCGAGCGCCTGGCCGCCCTGGACGTCATCAGCGAGAAGGCACTGGCGGACCAGGACCCGTGGCACGCGTTCGTCGTCTACCTGGAAGACGTCTACGCCCTGCAGGCAGAAGACCGCGGACTCAACGACATCCTGGCCCGCGACCTCCCGAACGCCCCGGAAGTCGTGTCAGCCTGTCACCGCGGCGCCGGCCACTCGGAGATCCTGATCATGCGCGCCATCGAGAGCGGCACCCTGCGCGCCGACTACACGATCACGGACATGGCGACCCTGACCAGGGCCATGGCCCAGGTGATCCGGGATTCTCCCGGCGAGTGGCGCCGCTTCCTGTCGATCTACGTCGAAGGCCTGCGCGCCCCGTAGTCCGTGGGGCATCAAAGCGTTCCTCAGTAGTCCAGCTCGAAGTCACGGTGGTCGTCGGGGTCGACGGTCGCGACGAGCTTGTTCCCCGGCTTCAGCTCGGGGTCGTACCTGGTGTCGTGCTCGATCACGAACTCGGGCACGTCCGGACCCTTGATCAGCAGCCGGACGCGGACCGTGGGGTCCTCGCTGATCGGCTCCACGGACAGGACCACGGCGGTCGCGGGCAGACCCACCTCGTCCAGGCGCAGCAGCCGCCGCTTGGCGCGCGTGGTGCCGCGCCACACGGCGATGCCCAGCGGCAGCAGCACCACGGTGAGCACGATGCCGACAGTGCCACCGTCGTTGGCCGCGTAGACGATCGGCCCGGTGACCATCAACGCCACGGCGAAGAGGCGCGGGATCACGTTGTTGCCCCGGTTGGCCCCGCTTACTTCGACGAACCCGTCTTCCGCCATTCCGGCACTGTAAGCGGGTCGCGGGGTGCCGTGGGCCGGGTTGGCGCGAGTGCTGCCGAAAACCGGAAGAGGCGATCAAGTCTGGATCTTCGAGGAGCCCATTTGCGCTGGTAGTTCTAGTGGGGAAGGTGGGGCTCGAACCCACGACCTGACGGATTATGAGTCCGCTGCTCTGACCAACTGAGCTACTTCCCCCCGCTCACGCTGCGTCGTGGAGGATACCGATCACGCCGAACGGCCCTTGCGCACCCCCGTGGCGAGCGACACATAGGCTGGACACGTGCGTTTGACCCTCCGCGACTTCACCCCGGCGGACGAGCCGGAGGTGCTGGCGCTGTTCGCCGACTGCGACGACTGGTTTCAGGCTGCCACGGGCCATCCTTCTGGACCCGGTGATGTGCAAAGTCTCTTCTACGCGTTGCCGGAGGGTGCCGCGTTCGAGCAGAAGCACCTGCTGGTCGCGCAGGCCCAGGGCATGATCGGGTTCGTGGACCTCGTGGTGGACCACCCCGCGCCCGGTCACGCCGACATCAGGTTCTTCCTGGTGCCCAAGGACCTGCGCAGGTGGGGCATCGGCAGGGAGATGGCGAAGGCACTGACCGAGCGCTTTCCGGAAGTCACGCGCGTGCAGGTGAGGCTCGACGACTTCAAGCCCGGCAACGAGTTCCTGAAGGCCATGGGCTTCGTGCTCAACGGTCAGCGGGCGGTGCTGGAGCTCGCGCCCAGGTCCGACGGCCGGTAGCCGCGCGGGTAGCCCGGATAGGTGCGGTTGGGGGTGCTCGTGAGCTTGAAACCCTTCCGCACCGGCATCTGGCGCACCACGAACGCCCTCAGGCGCAACGCCCGGCGTCCCACGGCGCCGACCCACGACGGTGGCGCGGTGAAGCCGAACGCGCGCACCATCGCCGGGTCCAGCATCGCGACCACGGCCCGTGCGACCACTGGGCGCGCCACGGACGGGTACCAGGAGCAGAACAGGTCGAGCGTGTACTGGCCGATGCGGCGGTTCGACGGCGCGAACACGAAGTGCTTCTGCTCGTAGGCCGTCTTGAACGCCAGGAACTCGTCGTAGCCGGCCGGGATGTCCCGGATTCCCATGCGGGCGCCGACCGCGCGGTAGAAGTGGAAGCCCGCCAGCCGTTCGTTGTGCGTCAGCGGGCGCCAGCCGTAGCGCTGAAGCCAGTCGATCGGGTCGTAGATGAACGTCGACAGCACGTAGCGCATGTCGTCGTTCGAGATGTCATAACGGCCGTGCTGGCGGTTGACCACGCGCAGCGCCTCACGTCCGCGCGGGGAGTCGTAGCCGTGCTCCACGAGTTCGGCCATCAGGATCGCGGTGTCGTCGTAGCGCTTCTGCGGCCGCCGCGCGAACTCGCCGGTGCGTTCCAGCAGACCGGAGATCGTCGGGACGCAGTACGTGCGGAACAGCGCCATCTCCAGGGACTTCTGGTAGTCCCACGGGAACTCCAGGCCGGCCGAGATCCGCATGATCTCCTCGTGGTCGGCGACCGGGTCCAGCGAGGAGATGCGACGAAGATTCGCGTAGCGGGCCATGCACCCCAAGCTGGAGCAAACCCGTACAAAGCAAAAGACCCCAGTCGGTGGACTAGGGTCTAGGCGATGGCTCCCCCAACTGGACTCGAACCAGTAACCCTGCGATTAACAGTCGCATGCTCTGCCAATTGAGCTATGGGGGAATGTTCGGTTGTTCTAGCTTGTCAGGCTTGGTTCCTCCTGACAGTGGGTAACTCTACATGAGTCGCGAAAGGGGTTTTGCAGGCACCCCCCACTTGGCGGCAGCACAGGTCTTGACCAGGCACGATGCGAGAGGAGACGTCACATGAAGGGCATCTTGGTCGGCGCGGCGATCGGCTACGTGCTCGGCGCGAAGGCCGGGCGGGAGCGTTACGACCAGATCGTGCGCCTCTGGCACCGCTTCACCGCGAACCCGACGGTGCGCAAGACGGCGGCACAGGCGAAGGACAAGGCGTTCGAAGCCGCAGTTCAGGCCAAGGATCTGGCCGCGGACGCCGCTGGAAAGGCAGCGGAGAAGGCTCCGTGGCGCCACCAGGAGGAGACCAACGGCAAGGTCGCCACTCCGCCGGTGACGCCGCGACCGTGACAGGCCTCACACCTGCGCGACCGCGAAGATCCGCCTGAACGGGAACCAAGTGGTGCCGTCGGCTCGCTGCGGGTACGCCTCACGCAGCCGCGGCGCCAGTTCCGCGACGTACGCCTCCCAGTCCGTTGAGGACAGTGCCGCGCGCACGGGCCGCAACGCCGTGCCAGTCACCCATTCGAGCACCGGGTCCGGACCGGTGAGCCGCTGCACGTAGGTGGTCTCCCAGACGTCCGCGACAGTGCAGTCGCCGAGCAGGTCCGCGTACTCCACGGGGGCCAGAACCGGTTTCTCCGCACGGAAAACGTGCGCCAGCGACTCCCCCGCAACCTCACGGATCAGCCGGTGCGACGCGTCCGCGTAGTTGCCGGGGACCTGGAACGCGAGCCACGCGCCGGCAGGCAGCGCCTCGACCCATTTAGACACGATCGAGGGATGTGACGCGACCCACTGCAGGACCGCGTTCGACACCACGACATCGGTGTCCGGCAACGGCTCCCACGTCGTCACGTCGTCCACGCGGGCATCGACACCCGCAGCCCGGGCCGCCTCGACCATCTCCGGCGACGAGTCGAACGCCTCGATCACGGCCGAAGGCCACCGCGAGGACAGCGACACGGTCAGATTGCCGGGCCCGCAGCCCACGTCCACCACGCGACGAGGCTCCGAAGCCTGTACGCGCGCCACAAGTTCGTAGAACGGCCTCGCACGGTGATCGGCGAAGGCCAGGTACTGCGCCGGATCCCACATACGGCTAACAGTACACGCGTACTGCTAGCGCGCCAGTCCCTCGGAGAACACCGCCACGGCCGAACGCACGGCGTCGAGGTCCACGCCGGCATCCCCGCGGGCCTGCCACACGACACCGTCCCGGCCGGGGACCTTGCGCTGCAGGATCCACACACCGGGCGACTCGACGCGCTCGCGCACCCGGATCGACCCCTCGACGCGCTGGCTGATCGCCCGCAGCACCCGGCGCGGGTCGTCCAGCGCGAACCGTTGCGCGGGAAGGTCTTCCAGCAGCACCACGGCACCCTCGGTGGAGGCCTCGACGGCCTCGACGACCCGCAGCGCGCCCTCCCACTTCACCTTGCTGACCAGGTGCCAGCCGATCCGCCGCGGCGACTCCCCCGGCACCCACAGCCCGAGCGACGTCACCACGACGTGCCCGCCGGTCTGCACGGGCGCGTGCGCGATCACGGTCTCGTCGCGCTCCAGCTCACCGGTGAACCCGTCCGGCGCGCCGTCGCCGAACACCCGTCGGAACAACCCCACTACAGCACTCCCGCACTCTGCTGCAGGAGCGCCTTGCGGTACTCCTCCAGCGCCACCAGGTCGCCCCACAGCGCCCGGTACTCGTCGGCGTCCTTGATCGGGGACAGCCGCCGCAACCGCGACTTCACGTCCTCGACCTGCTTGCCGACCTGCACCTCCTGCAACCGCGCGATCACCATCGACACGTAGCGGAACTCGTCGTTCTGCTTGACCGCCAACGGTTCCACCGCGAGCTCGGTCATCACGGACCGCACCGAGGCGTGCGAACACGCCTGCGAGATCGCCTCCAGGTACGCGGAACCCTCCAGCCCGCAGGACGCGCCACCGGCCTCGCGGATCGCCCGGTGCAGCGCCACGTACGCCGGATCCGTGAACGACTCGTCCGGCAGCGAGTCGTACAACGGCCCCGCGTACTCGGGCAGCCGCAGTGCGATCTTGAGCACCTCGCGTTCGGGCACCAGGCGAGGGTCGCGCGGGTTCGGCCTGGCCGGGCCGTCGACCTCCACGCCCAGCGCGATCTGGTTCGGGTCGACGCGCGCGGCGGGGACGGCGGGCGTCTTGCCGCCGGAGACCTGACGGACCCGGCGCACGACCATCGCCTCGTCGTCCCAGCCCACCCACCAGGCGAGCCGCGTCGCGTAGCCGTCGCGCTTGGCCCTGTCCTTGATCTGGGCGACGAACGGCACCATCTTCTTGAGCGCCTCGACACGGCCGTCCACCGAGTCGAGGTCGTAGGACCTGAGCTGGGCCTTGATCGCGAACTCGATCAACGGGATGCGCCGCGCCACCAGGTCGCGCACCGCCACGTCGCCCTTGGCCTGCCGCAGCTCGCACGGGTCCATGCCGTCCGGAGCGACCGCGATGTAGGTCTGCGCGGAGAACTGCTGCTCCCCCTCGAACGCCTTCAGCGCGGCCTTCTGACCGGCCTCGTCACCGTCGAAGGTGAAGATGACCTCGCCGTTCACGTCGTCGTCGATCAGCAGCCTGCGCAGCACGTTCATGTGGTCGGTGCCGAACGCGGTGCCGCACGACGCGACGGCCGTCGGCACGCCGGCCAGGTGCATCGCCATCACGTCGGTGTAGCCCTCGACGATGACGGCCTGCTTGCGCTTCGCGATCTCCCGCTTGGCCTGGTCGAGCCCGAACAGCACGTGCGACTTCTTGTAGATCATCGACTCGCTGGTGTTGAGGTACTTCGCCTGGATCGGGTCGTCGTCGAAGATCCGCCGCGCACCGAACCCGACGACGTCGCCGCTGATCTCCTTGATGGGCCACAGCAGCCGCCGGTGGAACCGGTCGATCGGCCCCTGCTTGCCCTCCTTGACGAGCTGCGACTTGATCAGCTCCTGGAGCTCGAAACCACGCCCCAACAGGTGTTTGGTGAGCTTGTCCCAGCCGCCGGGCGCGAAGCCGCAGCCGAACTGGCGGGCCGCTGCCTCGTCGAACCCGCGCTCGGCCAGGAACTCCCGCGCCGCCTGCGCCTCGGGCGTCTTGAGCTGCTCCGCGTAGTACTCGGCGGCCACCTTGTGCGCCTCGATGAGCCTGCCGCGCGTGCCCCGGTCGCGCTGGATCGTGGCGCCGCCGCCCTCGTAGGTGAGGTGGATGCCCGCCCGGTCCGCGAGCCGCTCCACCGCCTCCACGAACGACAGGTGCTCGACCTTCATCACGAAGGCGATCACGTCGCCGCCCTCGCCGCAGCCGAAGCAGTGGAACGTGCCGTGCGACGGGCGCACGTTGAACGACGGCGACTTCTCGTCGTGGAAGGGGCACAACCCCTTGAGCGCGCCCCCACCCGCTCGCTTCAGCGAAACCTGGTCACCGACGACCTCGTCGATCCGGCTGCGCTCACGCACCAATGCGATGTCGCTTTCCCTGATGCGTCCTGCCACACGGCTGAGTCTAATCCCCTGGCAAACTGCCAACTGTGACCACCGCTGACGTCTTCGGACTCCATCGGACGCACCTCATCGGCGTCGCCTACCGGCTGACCGGCAGTCTCGCCGACGCCGAGGACGCCGTGCAGGAGGCGTGGCCGCGGTTCGCGAAGGCCGAGGGTGTGCAGGACGCGCGCGGCTGGCTCACGACCGTGGTGAGCCGCATCTGCCTCGACCGGCTGCGGTCCGCCGCCGTGCGCCGCGAGACGTACGTCGGCTCGTGGCTGCCGGAGCCGTTGCTGACGACCGGCGCGGAGGACGACCCGCTGGAGAGCGTGGTGCGCTCCGACGGCGTGCGGATGGCGGCGCTGGTGCTGCTCGACCGGCTCACCCCGGACCAGCGGGTGGCGTTCGTGCTGCACGACGCGTTCTCGTTGCCGTTCACCGAGATCGCCGAGGTGTTGCAGGTCTCGGAGGCCTCCGCGCGCCAGCACGCGTCCCGTGCCCGCAAGGCCGTCGCGGACGCCGAACCGCCGCCCCGCGCGGCGCTGGCCGAGCAGCAGGAGGTGCTGGAGAAGTTCCTGCGGGCCATGGCGAACGGGGACCTCGACGCCGTGCTCGCGCTGCTGCACCCGGACGCCGTGATGATCGGCGACGGCGGTGGCAAGGTGCGCACCGCGGTCCAGACGGTCACCGGCGCGGACAAGGTGGCGCGCTTCTTCTTCGGCCTCATCCGCAAGTACGGCTTCCCGGAGGAGCACCGGCCGGTGTTCGTCAACGGCGAACTCGGCTTCGCGATGCCGGCGTACGGCGACGTGACGGCGCGTGTGACGTCGTTCACGGTGCACGAGGGCAAGGTCGTGGCCGTCTACGACATCGCGAACCCGGACAAGCTCGCCCACGTCGCGTTCTGACGGGGTTTTGGTCTGGACCGTAACTGGAGCCGGGATCGTTTCGTCGCTAACGTCCTGTCCGCTGGTCCAGCCCAAGCCCCCTGCCGCGGGTTGCAACCACCGGAGTTCGAACATGCCCGAACAGGACAACCCCTCACGCCGGGCGTTCCTGGCGACCGGTGCGGCCGCAGTGGTCGCACTGACCGCCGCCGGCACCACCACGGCGCGCAGCGCGCCTCTCCCCCTGACCCCGACCTGCGTCGATGACGACGACACCCCGTCGAACATCGAGGGTCCCTACTTCAAGCGGAACTCCCCGCAGCGCACGAACCTGCGCACGCCCGGCGTCACCGGGATCGTGCTCAGCATCACCGGGTTCGTCTACACGATGAAGTGCGCGCCGATTCCCAACGCACTGCTGGACTTCTGGCAGGCGGACGACCGCGGTGTGTACGACAACACCACGTTCAAGATGCGCGGCCACCAGTTCAGCAACGCCTCCGGCGCGTACGTGCTGGAGACGATCGTGCCGAAGGACTATCCCGGCCGCACCCCGCACATCCACGTCAAGGTGCAGGCGCGGGGCGGCCCGATCCTCACCACGCAGCTGTTCTTCCCGGACAACCTCAGGGCGTACGGGATGAACGTGGCCTACCTGAACCGGCGCGACGCCTACCTCGACCGCGAGTGCGAGGTCGAGCTCGGTCCGCTCGTCGGCAACCGCTACACCGCCAAGTTCGACTTCGTCATCGACAACTGATCCCTACCACCGCAGTCGCAGCAGCTTCCCGACGTCGCGGAGCTTCGGGATCGCGCTGACGACCTTCATCTGGATCCTGCCGGACCTGGGCAACGCGTCCAGGTGCGGCAGGTCCACGCTGCGCCAGGCGTCCACTGTGGTCAGTCCGGGACACAGGGCCTCGATCTCGCTCGGATCGTCGACACCCCAGTGCAAGGTCGCGCCGGCGTTGCGCACGGCCGGCACGAGCTTCTGCAGCTTGATCCCCCACGAGCCGTAGACGTCGAACAGCAGCTCACCGCCGGCGAACCGGCTGGTGATCCGGCTGATCAACGCATGGCCCTCCGCCTGCGTGAGGTACATCGAGAGGCCCTCGAACACCGCGACGACCGGACGGTCGGCGGGCACCTCGGCGAGCCACGCGTCCTCGGTCACCGACGACGCCACCAGCCGGTAGTCGCCTTGGGGCGTGGGCAAGAGCTTGTGCCGCAACGCGACGACGTCCGGCATGTCGACGTCGATCCACCGCACGGTGTCCGGCCGTTCGATCCGATGCGCGCGAGTGTCCAGCCCACAGGCCAGATGCAGGACCGTGCAGGACGGATTGGCGCGGAGGAACTCGCGGGTCCAGTCGTCGAGCACCCGCCCGCGGATGGCGACGCCGACCGCCGACGTCGTGTTCATCCCGGTCTTGCCGAAGTCGTAGTCGATGCGGTCGACAGCGCGTTTGGCCTCGTCGTCGTGCAGCACGGACGCGGGGCGCTCGCTGTCGAGCGCCCGGCCGTACAGAGTGGCGAGCATGGTCTCCTGCGCACCCGTCAGGGCGATCTTCTCCACCGCTCTAGTTTGTCGGTACGCGGCAGGCGTCACCACTGGTGAAGCCCTGGTCCCTGATGTCGAACGCGCTGTTGAACCGGGCGCGCTGGTTCTCCAGCGCGATCTGGTAGGTCAGCGCGATGAGTTCCTTGCGCCCCAGCAGCTTCTCCAGCTCCGCCACCTGCTCGTCGGTGACCGCGACGGGCGTGTCGGTCATCGCGTCGGCGTAGGCGAGCGCCTTGCGTTCGAGGTCGGTGAACAGCGGCGAGGTGGCGTACTCGTCGATGTGCTTGAGGCGTTCGATGTCGAGACCGCCGTGCTTCATCAGCATCGCGCCGAAGTCCACGCACCACGAGCAGCCGAGCTTCACCGCCGTCCGGTAGACGCAGAGCTCGAACAACGGCCCGTGGATCGCCTTCTTGACCGCCAGCTCGTGCCGGCCGCTCGCCATCAGCAGTTTCGGGTGGTGCGCCATCACCGTGACGGGCTCCGGCACCGCCCCGAACTCCCGCCGCGCGAACCAGTACACGGCCTTGAGCAGCGGGCCGGCGTCCTTCTTCATGATTCCCTTGATCCTCGTCATGCCCTGTGGACGAGGCAGCTCGCCGGAACGTGACAACACCTTTGGGTGACTGGGTTGCGAGGCGGCCAGCTCATAGGGTCCATCCATGAGCAACGACTTCGTGCTGGACATCGACCACGAGTCGGCCGGCCTGCTCGCGGGAACATTGCTGGCAGGCGACTCGTGTGCGGTTCCGGTGCGACACCAGAACGTCAAACTGCTGCTGTGCGCGCTGCCCGGTGAGGACGGCATGCGGCTGTTCCTGCGCCGCAACACGCCCTAGGGCCTGTATCGAAGTCTGGGTCGATGAGAGTCGCGCTTGAGGTGGTTCCTGGCGGTGCGGCCGAAGGGCCCGCATACCGGTGTTGTATGTGGGCCCTTCGGCCGTGCCGCCAGGGGCCGCCTCGGGCCCGGCTATCGCGGACCAGACTTCGATACAGGCCCTAGCGGTCGTAGACGGCCACGTACTCCATCAGCACGTCACGCGACCGCTCGTTGTCGAGAGCGACGGCGTGCATGCGCTGAAAGATGGCCACGGCCCGTTCCACCGTCGCGGCGTCACTGGCGAGCGTCCAGTTCGCGAGGTAGACCAGCGGCGGCTCGTGCTCGTACTGGATGAGCGCGTAGTCGAGCCCGACCGCCGCCGCCCCGCCCGCGCTGGCCGGCACGATCCGGATCGACGGCGCGTGGAACAGCAGGTGCAGGACCTGGTCCTCCATCAGCCGGTTGCCGCCGACCACGGTCTGCAGCGCGTACTCGTGGATGAAGAACACGCACTGCGGCAACACGCCGTCGCGCTGCAGCTCCGGCGTCGGCGCGAGGCCCAGTGCCCTGGCCAGGGCCTTCGCGTAGCACTCGGTTCTGAGCAGGACGGGAATGGTGACGCCGCTGAAGCAGGTGATTTGCGTGGCGCCCGCCGCGGCGAGCACGACGAGCTGCTCGCCGGCACCGTGCTGGGTCATGCGTGGAACGGTAAAGCCATGATCATGATCTCGCCGCGCGAAACGCTCGCCATCAGGGCGAATGGGCCCCGAAAGTGGTCACGGACGGGCGACCTGCGCGAGGAAGTAGAGCGCACCGGACCGCGCGTGCCGGACGGCGACCAGGAACGGCCGGTCGACCCGCACGACGATCGGGTCCTGCGGCGCTCTCGACCGCCCGCCCCTGGTCATCCGCACGGCGGTCGCGGCCGCACCCTCCAGGCCTTGTTCGTCCAGGCGCAGCACGGCCTCGTGGATCACGTCGCTCACGAACAACGGGTCCGGCGAGAGGCCGCTGAGATCGGCGCTCGGCGAGAACATCGTGCCCACACCCAGCTGTTCCAGGGTCTCCCGCAGCTCGAACTTCTCCCGTACGTCCACTTTGGGCAGTGACAGTTCGACGGCGGTGCTGTCGCGCACGTCGAACGCCGACGGCGGCAGCGGCTGCTCCAGCGACTCGTCCGGCAGCAGCACCAGCGCCTCCACCGCGGGCCTGGCGGGCAGCGCGATGGTCTGCCAGCCCTCGGTCCTGGAGTAGCCGAACTCGGCCGTCGCCGTCATCGTCGGCACCTCGACGTCGCCGCCGGGTGCGTGGAACGGCCTCGGTTCCGTCAGGTGGGCCTGGAACGCGGTCGTCCAGCCGACCTTGAGGTAGAGGGCGTTCACGATGATCGCCCCGTCGTACGGACCGGACGGAGGCGGCAGCAGTGCGGGAATCAGGCCGCGGGTCGTCTCGGCGACGTCGGCGTTGACGCGCTTGCGCACGGTCTTCGCATCGGAGAAGTCCGCCCGCCGCACCGAGGACGTCAGGGGGAAGTCCGGGTTCAGCGGCAGGCCGTCGTCCGCCCACAGCGTGTTCGCGACGGCCAGGTTCCGGACGCCGAGCGCGGCCTTCGGGTCGAACCCGCCGACCAGCAGGGCGAGTTCGTCCCGGGTCCTGCCCCGAGCGGCCTCCCGGACCAGTGCGAGCGCACTCGCGACGGAGAACGGCGACCAGCAGGCGTTCGATTCGGCATCGGGCACGGCGACGCGGTGCAGGTCCAGCGCGAAGGTGGTCTGATCGGTCACGGACGGGCGACCTGCGCGAGGAAGTAGATCGCCTTCGAGCGGGCGTGCCGCACCGCGACCAGGAACGGCCGGTCGACCGTCACCACGACCGGGTCCACCGGGATCTCGATCGACACCGTCCGGAACGTGACGGCGGTGGCCGCCGCGCCCTCGAGGCCCTGCTCGTCCAGGCGCAGCACGGCCTCGTGCACAACGTCGTCGACGAACATCCGCTCGTCCGGTGAGAGGCCGGAGAAGTCGGCGTCGCGCGTGAACATGCGCTCGACTCCGAGCTGCCGCAACGTGTTCTTGAGGTTGAACCTCGCCCGTACGTCCACTTTGGGCAGTGAGAGTTCGAGCCGGGTGAAGTCCTGCGCGGCGAGCACGGACGGGCTCAGCGGCTGGTCCAGCGACTCGTCCGGCAGCAGGATCACCGCCTCGACGCCGGAGTCCGCGGGCAGCACGATCGTCTGCCAGCCGTCGTGGCGGGCGTAGCGGAACTTCTCGGTCACCTTCATCGTCGGCACGTCCACGTCGCCGCCGGGCGCGTGGAACGGCTGCGCGGCGGTCTCCCAGTCGGAGAACGGGTTCAGCCAGCCGACCTTGAGGTACAGGGCGTTGACGATGATCGCGGCGGCGTCCGCGGGCGGCGCGTCCGCCAGCAGTTCGGGGATCAGGCCGCGGGTGGTCTCGGCGACGTCGGTGTTGACGAGCTTGCGGACCGTCGCGGGGTCGGAGAACGCCGTGCGCCGCACCGAACCGGCGAGCGAGAAGTCCGGGTTGATCGTCAGGTCGTCGTCGGCCCACAGCGTGTTCGCGACGGCCAGTTCGGGGACGTCGAGCGCGTCGGAGGCGTCGAAGTCGCCCAGGAGCCCGCCGATCTCGGCGCGGGTCTCGCTGCCGGCGGCCTCACGGGCCAGTGCGAGGGCGCTGGCCACCGAGAACGGCGACCAACAGGCGTTCGAGGACGGATCGGGTACGGCGACGCGGTGCAGGTTGAGGGCGAAGTCGGCCTGGTCGGTCACGGAATCTCCCCGAGGATCGGACTTCGGCACGGATCCCTTCGAACCTACGCCGATGCGCGGTGCCAGGCCACGGCCTGCGCGTCGGTGAGCAGCGCGACCTGGTCGATGACGACGCGAAGCCTTGCGGGGTAAGAGGAAGCGGCCGCGAACACCGGGCGGAACGCGGGGTCGAGCAGCGTCGGGCGCTCCATCAGGCGGGCGACGAGGTCGGTGATCAGGTCGCGCTGCTTCGCCTGCATGGCCAGGCGCGCCGGGTCGCTCATCACGTACCGGACGGCCATCGCCTTGAGCAGCGCCACCTCCGCCGCGACCTGCTTCGGGACCTCCAGCGCGGCGTTGTACCTCGTCAGCGCCCCGTCGCCGTGCACGGCGCGGGTCGCGGTGACGGCGGCGGAGGCGAAGCGGCCGACCAGTTCGCTGGTGAGGTTCTTCAACGCGACCTGCGCGCCGAGCGAGCCGTCGTACTCGCGGTCGGTCCAGTACGCGATCACCGGCAGCGTCAGCAGGTCCTCGGCGGTGGCTTCGAGCGTGGCCACGGACTCGTCGGAGAACGTCTTCGCGGCGAGTGACGCGATGGCGCCGCGTTCGTCGGGACGGGCCAGCGCGCCGAGGCTGATGCGGTGGGCCAGCACGCCGTCCTCGACGTCGTGCACCGAGTACGCCACGTCGTCGGACCAGTCCATCACCTGCGCCTCGATGCACCGCTCACGGTCCGGAGCGCCCGCACGCATCCATTCGAACACTTCGAGGTCGTCGTCGTACGCGCCGAACTTCACGATGCCCGGCGTGCGCGTCCACGGGTACTTCGTCGACGCGTCGAGCACGGCCCGTGTGAGGTTCAGTCCGTGCGCGGTCTTGGGTTCGAGGCGGGCGAGGATGCGGAACGTCTGCGCGTTGCCCTCGAACCCGCCGCACGGGCCCGCGAGCTCGTTCAACGCCCTCTCGCCGTTGTGTCCGAACGGCGGATGACCGATGTCGTGCGCGAGGCCGGCCGTGTCGACGATGTCGGGGTCGCAGCCCAGCTCCTCGCCGATGCCGCGGCCGATCTGCGCGACCTCCAGCGAGTGCGTCAGGCGCGTGCGCGGCACACCGGTGACCTCGGAACCCTCACCGGGGCCGACGACCTGGGTCTTGCCGGCGAGCCTGCGCAACGCCGCGGAGTGCAGCACACGGGCCCGGTCACGGGAGAACGGCGTGCGGGTGTCGGTGCGGGCGCCCGGCAGCGCGGCGCTCTTGGGGTCTTCGGAGAGCAGGCGCTCCGCGTCGTGGCCGGTGTATCCCATCAGCCGATTTTAGGGAGCTTGAGCTCGTCGAACACGCCCGCGTGAGCCTTCATCAGGCGGTAGTACAGCAAGGCTCCGGTCTCGCGCTTGATGTAGAACCACTGCGTCTCACGTGTCTGCACGTTCGGACCGCTGCGGGTCGGCGACGTCCAGGCGTGCAGACCGGCGTCCTCGGCCATCGTGCGGGCGCGCAGCGAGTGCCACGGGTCGCTGACGATCACGGCGGTCTTCAGGTCGCGTTCCTTGGCGACGGACGCGACGGCCCGCAGCGACCCGAGCGTGTCCGCTCCCTCGCCGACCTGGAGCACCCTGTCCTCCGGCACACCCCGCTTGACCAGCCACAACTTGCCGACCTGGCCCTCGGTGAAGTTGTCACCCGGCTGCCTGCCGCCGGTCGTGGCGATGTAGCCGACGACGCCCTCCTGGTAGAGGCCGAGCGCGTGCTCGAGGCGTGCCGCGAGCACGTCGGACGGGACGCCGTTGTACTGCGCGGCACCGAGGACGATCGCCATGTCGGCCTTCGTCCAGTCGTCGACGCGGGCGACCTGCCACACGCGGAACGCCGTGCCGCCGCCCACGAGCACGCCGATGACCAGCGCCCCGAACACGAGGCGCAACACGATCCGGCGAATCCGGGCGAAGGGCTTGAGGGGCGTGGTCCGCACACCATGCATGCTCCCAGACCGCGCGGGTGCCGCGTTGACGCCCCTGCGAGGATCATCGTCATGCCTGCTGAGCAGCCCACCATCCTCGCCACGTCCGGAGGTCTGCGCTCAGGGCGCCGGACCTTCGTCGAGTTCAACAAGCTGATCCACTTCGCCCTCGACCTCTCCGGCGTCGACGGCCGCACACCGCGCCTGTGCCACGTCGGCACCGCGGGCGGCGATCAGCGGAACATGAACGCGAACATGGCCGAGGCGGGCAGGGTCGCGGGCGTCGACGTGTCGATCCTGAACCTCTTCACGATGCCGCCGACCGACGACCTCGAGGACTACGTGCTGTCCCACGACGTCGTCTGGGTGGGCGGCGGCTCGGTGGCGAACCTCCTCGCGGTGTGGGAGGTGCACGGCCTCGGCGCGGTCTTCCGCAAGGCGTGGGAGGCGGGCGTGGTGCTCAGCGGCGTGTCCGCGGGCTCGATCTGCTGGCACACCGGCGGCGCGACGGACTCGTTCGGCCCGGACCTCCGGATCGTCACGAACGGCCTGGGCTTCCTGCCCTACGGCAACGGCGTGCACTACGACTCCGAGGAGCAGCGCCGCCCGAAGATCCACGACGCGGTGGCCGCCGGAGTGCTGCCGACGACGTACTGCACCGACGACGGCGTCGGCCTGCTCTACCGGGGCACCGAGCTCGTCGAGGCGGTGACGGAACGGCAGGGTTCCGGCGCATACGTGGTGGTCAGGGAGGATTCTTCAGCAACCGCACAGGAGGAAAAGCTCGACACCAGGCTCCTGTGAGACGGACCTTGGAAGTGTGCGCTGGGCTCTGATCCTCTTCCTCGTGGCGGCCGTGTTCGTCGTCCCGGAGGCTGCGCCGTGCCAAGCGCACGGGAAGCCGTCAGCTGATATATCGCGCGGCCCCGATGTATTGGACACCGGTGACGGCTCGCTGGATCCCGGCGACGCCGATATATCGGATACCGGCTCATCATCGTCGGCAATATCCGATATATCAGCGGCTGACATATCGGATATCGCGGCTGCGGGCGGCGCGTCCGACGTCGGCGTCGCGGTGCTGGACCTCCAGACGGACCAGCTCGTCTCGGAGCAGGGCGACAAGCCGTTCTACTCGGCGTCGCTGGCGAAGCTCATCCTCGCGTTCGACGCGTTGCACCAGCAGCTGCAGGCCGGCGACGTCGACCTCATCGACCGGGCGCTGAGCGCGAGCGACGACAACGCCATGGACGTGCTGTGGACCAGGTTCGACGGCATGGACGCCATCGGCCGCGTCGCCGCCGAAGCGGGCCTGACCGGCACCCACGCCCCGGACGACCCGTCGCAGTGGGGAGAGGTCGTCATCACCGCGAACGACATGGTGCGGCTCTACCAGCACATCCTCGACTCGCCGGAACGCGACGCGATCGTCGGCGCGCTGTCGAAGGCGCCCGCCACCGCCGCCGACGGCTTCGACCAGGCGTTCGGGCTGCTCGGCGTCACCGGCGCCTACGCCAAGCAGGGCTGGATGTACTACCTGCCGAGCGAGGTCTACCTGCACAGCGCGGGCGTGCTCGACGACCGCTACGCCGTCGCCGTGCTCACCACGAACCCGACCGGTTCCTGGACCACGGCGAGGCAGTCGATCAACGCCGTCACCACGGCCGTCCTCGCGAAGCTGGGCGTCAAGAGCTGACCTTCCTGACCCGCGGCTCCCGCCACGGCCGGTCCCACTCACCGGTGAACTCGCGCACCACGAGGATCGCGATCACCAGCAGCACGACCGCGCCGAAGACCAGCGCGCCGAACAACGCCCCCGCGACGCCCGCGCCGGAGGCGAACTCGGAGACGGCGAAACCCGAAGCGGCGAGGACGATGACGTAGTTGCCGACGTTGCGGCGCCGCGCGGAGTAGACGTCCGTCACCCGCGTCAGACTCACCCCGAGCACGACCGGGCTGAGTGTCACCAGCAGACCGACCGTCAGCAGCACGGGCCGGTACATCGGCGTCACGAGCGCCACCGTCATCGCGGACACCGCCAGGGCGAGCCCGACGGTGACGAGCACGGTCCCGAGCACCCTGATCCGCTGCACCGGAACCCCCTCACCGGAATCCGGCACGAGCGGCCCGAAGGCGTCGACGACGATCTTGTGCACCGCGTAGCTCCGCCACAGGACCAACGTGAGCGCCCCCAGTGCCGGCACCGAGAGCACCAGCAGGACCACGACCGCGAAGTCCCCCGGCCTCCCCACGGGCTCGGCGCTGAACGCGAACCCGTAGAACAGGTAGAAGATCGCCATGGCGGTGCCTTCCAGCACCACGAACACGTGCCGCAGCCGGGCGGCGGTCTCCGCGTCGGTGAGACGCATCGCCACCACGCCGCCCGCCACCGCGCACGCGCACACCAGCCCGCCGCTCACGGCCGTGGCCAGGAGCACCTGAGGGTTCCCCACCTCGGTCAACGCGGCGAACAACACCACCCAGGCGAGGAGCACCACCCCCACCGCAGCCTGCACGCGCCCCCTGCCCCGCTCCCCCGTCATGTCCTTCTACACGCGCAAACGTCCCAGGATGTTGCCCGCGGCGAAGAACGCGACTCCTCCCAGCACAAGCACCAATGCCAGCAACGCCAGGTAGACGGCCGACCCCGCGCCGAACGGCACGTCGCCGCGCAGCGTCATCACCTCGGCGAACCAGGCCCCCAGCACGCAGAAGATCGCCGCGCCCCACCACACCCCGAGCAGGCGACGGACCAGCCGTGAGCCGTTCACGTCGACGTACCCGTCGCGAACGCACGAACGGGCGCTCAGCACGCTCACCCCCGACAACATCGCGCAGAACGCGGCGATCCCCGCCGTCATCACGCCGATCACGTTGAGGGGGCTGCGGGCCGTCGGCAGGTTCAGCCCCACCGCGACCAGCACGATGCCGAGCACCAGTGCCGCACCGGCAACCGGCAGTCCCGTCAGCGCGAGACGTGCCCTGGCCCGTTCCACGCGGTCCGCGGGGACCGGAACCCACTGAGGTGGCTCACCCCGGCCGACGACGATCATCGGCCGAGCGTGCCACGGCACCGTCACCTCGGCAGTTCAGGCAGGTCCAGGCCCCGCGACTTGATGCCCTGCTCCGCCTGGTGCAGGACGTAGGAGGTCCCCAGCACCGACGCCAGCACCGCGACGGTGAAGACCACCGAGCTCAGACTGGTCAGCAGCCCGGTCTTCTCCGGGTAGTCCGTGTACAGCGTCAGCAGGGCCGTGGTGCCCGCGACGACGTTGACCAGCATCCAGACGCGCAACGGTTTCACTGCGAGAAGCGCTTCGGACGTCCTCGCCAGGACGAGTCCCGCCCCCAAGCCGCCGGCCACCGACACGACACCCTCGGCGGCGATGAAGGTACGGGCGACGTCGAACAGCGGAAGGGTCATCCCCGCCACGAACGCCGCGAGCGCCATCCCCGGCGACGCGGCGACGAGCACGACGCCGAACTGCCTGATCTGCTGCGGGCTCATCGGGCCACCTGCCCGTCCGGCCGCAGCACGCCGTACCGGCCGAGGAAGCGGGCGAGTTCGACGCCGGCCACGACGACGGCGAACAGCGCGGCGATGAGCTGGACCGCGAACAGGACGGCACCGATCACCGACGAGGCGAACATGCCGTACACGACCGGCCACGCCATCACCAAGGAGAACATCGCGACCACGAACAGCACGGTCACCAGCACACGACTCCGATGACCGGCGCGCAGATCGCGCACCCTGATCAGCACCACACCGGACGCGACCACGCAGCCGGCCGCCATCACCCCGAACAGCAGAACGCCCGAAACCGAGGTCGCCACGAGCCCTACGGCGAACAGACCACCGAGCACGGCGACGCGCCTGCCCCACGTGTGCAGGTCGCGGACGTCCACGGACTGGTCGAGCTCATCGGGTGTGAGCACCGGCTCGATCACCTTGGTAGCCAGTACCGTCAGCAGCACCGACCCGAAGGCGATCACGCCGTTGGCCACCGCGGAGACGGTGACCGGCACTGCCGGGTGCCCTACGTAGTGATCCCGCACGGAGAACCCCGCGATCGCGGCCAGCACCAGCGAGGCGCCGAACGGGAGACCGAGGCGCTTGAGCACCTGGTACCGCGACGACCGCAAGAAGACCAGGCCCGTCCAGCACGGCCCGAGCGCCACCGCCGCCACGCCCACCCACACCTGCACGGAGGCGTAGCCGGTCACCGGAACGGTCAGCGCCACCACGACCATCCCGGCCAGCAGCGCGACCCCCGCACCGACGAGCAGGGCGCCGCTCTGTCTCAGTCGTTGATCCCCCATGCATCCCACACGCACGAGGGCGCCGAGTTGTTGCCTTCAAAAACGAATTCGGGCCCGGTGCGCGCACCGGGCCCGAATCACGTTCAGCGGATCAGCAGCCGACGAGGCGCGCCGCGAGGTACGACTCCAGCTGGTCCATCGCCACGCGCTCCTGCGACATCGTGTCGCGCTCCCGCACCGTCACGGCGAGGTCGGTGAGCGTGTCGAAGTCGACCGTCACGCAGAACGGCGTGCCGATCTCGTCCTGACGGCGGTAGCGGCGGCCGATGGCACCGGCGTCGTCGAAGTCGACGTTCCAGTTGCGGCGCAGGGCCGTCGCGAGGTCGCGGGCCTTGGGCGACAGGTCCGCGTTGCGCGACAACGGAAGCACGGCGACCTTGACCGGCGCCAACCGCCTGTCGAGCTTCAGCACGACGCGCTTGTCCACGCCGCCCTTGGCGTTCGGGGCCTCGTCCTCGGTGTAGGCCTCCAGCAGGAACGCCATCATCGGGCGGCCGACACCGGCGGCGGGTTCGATGACGAACGGCTTGAAGCGCGAGTTCGTGGCCTGGTCGAAGTACGACAGGTCGACGCCCGAGTGGTTCGAGTGCGTCGTCAGGTCGAAGTCGGTGCGGTTCGCGATGCCTTCGAGCTCACCCCACTCCTGGCCGCCGAACTGGAAGCGGTACTCGACGTCGACGGTGCGCTTCGAGTAGTGCGACAGCTTTTCCTTCGGGTGCTCGTAGTGACGCAGGTTCTCCTTGGAGATGCCCAGGTCCGTGTACCAGCGGGTGCGCTCGTCGATCCAGTACTGGTGCCACTCTTCGTCCGTGCCCGGCTCGACGAAGAACTCCATCTCCATCTGCTCGAACTCGCGGGTGCGGAAGATGAAGTTGCCCGGCGTGATCTCGTTGCGGAACGACTTGCCGATCTGACCGATGCCGAACGGCGGCTTCTTGCGCGACGTCGTCTGCACGTTCAGGAAGTTCGTGAAGATGCCCTGCGCGGTCTCGGGGCGCAGGTAGTGCAGGCCCTCCTCGGTCTCGATCGGACCGAGGTGCGTCTTGAGCAGGCCGTTGAACATCTTCGGCTCGGTGTAGGTGCCTCGCACGCCGCAGTTGGGGCACGGCACGTCGGAGACGTCGCCCTCGGCGACCTCCTTGCCGGTGCGCTCCGCGTACTCCTCGGACAGCGTGTCCGCGCGGAACCGCTTGTGGCACGACTCGCACTCGACGAGCGGGTCGACGAACGCCTCGACGTGACCGGAGGCGACCCACACGTCACGCGGCAGGATCACCGACGAGTCCAGGCCCACGACGTCCTCGCGGCCGCGGACCATGAAGTTCCACCACTGGCGCTTGATGTTGTCCTTGAGCTCCACGCCGAGAGGTCCGTAGTCCCATGCCGAGCGGGTACCGCCGTAGATCTCCCCGCACGGGTAGACGAACCCCCTGCGCTTGCAGAGGCTGACAACGGTCTCGATGCGATCGGCGGGCAAGGGGAACTCCATCGGGCGAATGAGAATCGGGGGCTCAAGCCTAGCCCGTCACGTCACGCCCCGAACGGGCGACCGGAGCCTTACCCTGCACGGATGGAAGACCGGCTGCGAGAGCTGTGGGACTTCGCCGACCTGGGCGGCACCGAGGCGCGGTTGCGCGCGAGGCTCGACGACGAGGCGACCGACGACGGGCGCGCGGAGGTGCTGACCCAACTCGCCCGCGTCGAGGGTCTGCGCGACAACTTCGCCGCAGGTCACGCGTTGATCGACGAGGCGGAGACGCTCGTGTCCCCCGACTCGACGGGCCGCGTGCGCGCGTTGCTGGAACGCGGCAGGCTGCACCGTTCCGGCGGTGATCCGGAAGCCGCGCAGCCGTTGTTCGTGGCGGCGTTCGTGCTCGCGAAGAAGCGCGACGACCTGTGGTTCGCCGCGGACGCCGCGCACATGGTGGCCCTGGTCGACGACCCGGAGAAGTGGACGCAGGTCGGGCTCGACGTGATCGCCGAGCACCCGAACCTGACGCACTGGCTCGGGCCGCTGTACAACAACCTCGGCTGGTACTACTTCGAGCACGAGCGCTACGAGGACGCCCTGACGGCGTTCGACCAGACGCCGGCTCCGTACGCGGCGTACGGCAAGGCCAAGACGCTGCACATCCTCGGCCGCACCGCCGAAGCCGCACAGGCCGCGCGCAGGGCGTTGGAACTGCTGCCGGACGGCTCGGACGAGGAGTTCCTCGCGGAGATGACGAAGATCGCTAGCGAGGAGTAGCCGGACCCGCCGCCTCGCCGAGCCGCACCGTGAACGCGTCCTCGGCGAGCACGCTCGTGTGCGTCTCGACCTCACCGCCGGCGCTGGTCAGCTTCGGTTCGTACATGGCGGGCTCGTCGGTCAGCGCCTCCGACAGCAGCGGGATGACGTGTTCGCGCACGGGGAACGGCGACATCGCGCGCCGGTAGGCCACCACGGACTCGAACTCGACCGTCAGCACCCAGCGGTCGTCCTCGTCGGTCGAGCGCGCCAGCGTGCCCCTGAGGCACCCCGGCTGCGCCGTCAGCAGCGTCAGCGCCTGCTCGACGCGCGAGGTGAACGACTCGGGATCGGATACGCGGAAGCGGCACACCAGCAGCACGGTGCAAGGATGGCACGGTGACCTCCAAGCGCCCTCTTCTGCCCGGCGACGGCCCACTCGCGCGCGTCCGCCCCGTCGTGGCGTTCGTGCTCGTGCTCGGTCTGTTCATCACGGGCGTGTTGGTGGGCGGCACCCTCGGCGCGGTGCTGCTCGGTGTGCTGATCGTGGGCGCCGGCGTGCTGCTGGCAGCCACCTGGAAGGTTCTTTCCCCAGCTCAGCGCACATTGCGCGTGGTGGTCCTGCTCGTACTGCTCATCATCACCGTAGAATTGGTTGTGAAAATCCCTACCAGGTGAGGTGCGCCGCCATGACCGTCCAGTTGCACGGCGAGCACTCCCCCGAACGCGCGGCCCCCGCGCCCGCGCCGCCCCGTTCCGCGCACACCCTCGCCGAGGCCGGCGACCTGCTGCGCGCGCTGGCCGCCCCGGTCCGCATCGCCATCGTGCTGCAGCTGCGGGAACACGACCGCTGCGTGCACGAGTTGGTCGAGGCACTGGGAGTCGCCCAGCCGCTGATCAGTCAGCACCTGCGCGTGCTGAAGTCGGCGGGCGTGGTGCACGGCGAAAGACACGGCCGCGAGGTCGTGTACCGACTGGTAGACGAACACCTGGCGCACATCGTGGTGGACGCTGTGACGCACGTCGAGGAGAAGTTGTGACCGGACTGAGGTCCACCAAGCAGCGCACCGCGGTGTCGAACCTGCTCGACCAGCTCGACGACTTCCGCAGCGCCCAGGAACTGCACGAGGAACTGCGCCGCCGCGGCGAGGGCATCGGCCTGACCACGGTCTACCGCACCCTGCAGTCCCTCGCGGACGCGGGCCAGGTCGACGTCCTGCGCACCGACTCGGGCGAGGCGATCTACCGTCGTTGCTCGGCACACCACCACCATCACCTCGTGTGCCGCCACTGCGGCCGCACGGTCGAGGTGGAGGGTCCCGCCGTCGAGAAGTGGGCGGACCGGGTGGCGGCCGAGAACGGTTTCTCCGAGGTCAGCCACACCGTCGAGATCTTCGGCACGTGCGCGGACTGCACGGCCAAAGGTCTCAAGTAGGGCTTACGACTCGTAGGGCTCGACCGGCTCGGCCACGGGCGTGAACGACTCCACGGTGAAGCTCGGCACCCAGGAGTTCTTCTCGTTCGCCGACTTCGGCACGACCTTCCCGGTCACCTCGACCCACTGCTCGTCCGGCAGCGCGGGCACGTCCCCGGTCACCCGCACCTTCAGCGGACGGGCGTCGGCGGCGCAGCACGAGATCGCGAGCCGTGCGACGTAGGTCTCGCCCTCGGCGCGCAGCAGGAAGCCCGTCAGCTTCACGCGGCGGCCGTCGAGCGTTCCCGACTCGTCCCACGCCGTGCGCGTGACGAACTCCGTCATGGACAACGGGATCACGTCCCCGGACGGCAATTCGCCCAGCAGGTTGCGGGAGCGCTGCGTCTGGTTCGTGTCGGCGGCCGAGTTGACGACGTCGCCGCCCAGCGCCGGGGGCGAGATCAGGAACACAGCGAGCACCGGCAGCAGCATCAGCCACGTCGAGCGCGACGAGTGCGAGTGCTCGTGGCCGTCGTCGGCTGCCTTGCCGCGGCGGATGTCGCGGATGATCGCGAACAGCGCGAGGCCGATCATGGTCACGCCGGCCGCGATCAGCAGCGGCAGCAGGCTCTTCTGCACATAGCGCAGGTAGAGCCCGGAGAAGCTGATCTTCAGCAGCGCGCCGCCGAGCAGCACCAGCAGGATGTTCTGGGTTTCCCGCCTCACAGCAGCACCACTCCTGTCACGACGGCGCACAAGATCGCCACCACGAAGGTGGCCGGTGCGAAGCGGAAGGCGAAGGACTTGCCGAACGCACCTGCCTGCAGCGCGATCAGCTTCACGTCGACGGCCGGGCCGACGACGAGGAACACCAGGCGCGGCAACAGCGGCAGCGCGGAGAACGCGACCGCGACGAACGCGTCGGCCTCCGAGCACAGCGCCAGGATGACAGCCAGGAATGCCATCACGATCACACCGAGCACGATCTGGCCGCCGAGCGTCTGCATCCACGCGACCGGCACGAACGTCTTGAACGTCGCCGCGAACAGCCCGCCCAGCACGAGGAACCCGCCGGCGTCGACGAGGTCGTGCCGCGCGCTCTCAGCGAAGACGGCCCACTTGTTCTGGCCGGAGTGATCTCCGAGCTTCGCCAGCGCGCGTTCGGCGATCCACTCCATCTTGCCGAAGCGCACCCACAGCCAGCCCATGACCATCGCGGTCAGCAACGAGCCGACGAACCGCGCCACGACCATCATCGGGGTGTCGTTGAACGCCACCGCGGTCGAGACCAGCACGATCGGGTTCACCGCGGGCGCGGCCAGCAGGAACGTCAGCGCCACGGCCGGGGCGACGCCCTGCTGCATGAGCCTCTTGGCCACCGGCACCGAAGCGCACTCGCAGCCCGGCAGGGCGATGCCCGCGACACCGGCCACGGGCACGGCCAGCGCCGTCTTCGAAGGCAGCAACTTCCGCAGTGCCGAGGCCGGTACGAACGCCGCGATGGCGCCCGAGATCAGCACGCCCAGCACGAGGAACGGCATCGCCTGCACGCAGATCGCCACGAACACGGTCGAGGCCGTGCGCAGCTTCGGCACGTCGAGAAGATCGACGAGCCGGGACTGGAAGAGCAGTGCGAGAACGAGGATCCCGCACAGCACCTCCAACGACGTGATCTTCAGCCGAGGCGGGCCCGAGCGCCGCTTCGACGAGCGGATCTCGCCGGTGATCGTCATTCCGCGTCCGCGTCCAGGTCCAGCAGGCGGCGGTACTGGCGCGCCATGCCCTCGCGGATCTCCTCGGGCGAGGGCGGCTCGTCGAACTCCGCCTCCTCCTCTTCGAGATCGTCGTCGTCGAAGTCGACGGGAGTGCCGTTGACGGTCTCCTCGGCGTCGGCCTCTTCTTCGAGAGCGGCCTCGCGGAGCTCCTCGATCGTGGCGGTGACGTCGTCGGCCGACAGCGCGGGCAGCATCGGCTTCACGATGGCCAGCACACCGCCCTCGGCGTCGTCGAGCGCCACTGCCTCGGCCAGCGCGACGGCGTGGTCACGCTCGTACGGGCCGCAGATGAACGAGTCCCAGTCGTCGCCGCCCGAGGGCTCGAACGTGACGGTCCACGGGAACTCGTTGACGTCCGAGTCCTCTTCCGGCTCGTAAATGATCACGCCACCCATGGAAGGGTCCTTTCTCAAGAAAACCGGGAGAGGAGCTCGCCGCGCACCTGCGACGCGGTCGAGACGACCAACATGAGGAGCGTGCTCAGCGGCTCCGGCTTGAGGCCGTCCGCCGGGAACGCGTAGCGCAGCATCACGTCGGTGCCGCGTTCGGAATGAATCACGCCGAGCGTGCCGAACAGGCCTTGACCAGCGCGTTCAGCGACCCACCCTGCCGCCTCGGCCGGCAGGTCCCACGCGACGACGACCGTCAGCGAGAGGACCGTGAGGCCTTCGGCCAGTTCCATGCCCTGCACCGCGCACGGCACGTCGCCGTGGCGGAAGCTCAGCGCGCCGTCGTCGTCCACGGAGACGTCGTGGAACAGCTCCAACGCCTTGCGTGCGGCCTCCAGGGCCTCACCGCTCGCGTTCACGACGACGCCACCTCCTCACCGGGCTTGTCGACGGCACCGCCGAAGCGACGGTCGCGGTCCGCGAACTTCTCGCAGGCGCGCCACAGGTCGCGGCGGTCGAAATCGGGCCAGAGGATGTCCTGGTAGACCATCTCGGCGTACGCGGACTGCCACAGCAGGAAGTTCGAGATGCGCTGCTCACCGGACGGCCTGATGAACAGGTCCACGTCCGGCATCTCCGGCTTGTACAGGTACTTCGCGAGGGTGCGCTCGTCGACCTTGTCCGGGTTGATCTTCCCGGCGGCGACCAGGCGCGCGACCTCCCTGGCGGCGTCGCCGATCTCCGCGCGGCCGCCGTAGTTCACGCACATCACGAGGTTCAACACGGTGTTCTCGGCCGTGCGGACCTCGGCCTCCTGCAGCTGCTTGATCACGCTGCCCCACAGCTTCGGCGAGCGGCCGGCCCAGTGGATGCGGACACCCATCTCGTCCAGCTCGTCGGTGCGGCGGGCGATCACGTCGCGGTTGAAGTTCATCAGGAAGCGCACCTCTTCGGGGCTGCGCTTCCAGTTCTCGGTGGAGAAGGCGTACAGCGAAAGCCACTTCACGCCCAGCTCGATGGAGCCCTTCGCGACGTCGAGCACGACCTGCTCGCCGCGCTTGTGGCCCTCCACCCGCGACAGTCCGCGCTGGTTCGCCCAACGGCCGTTGCCGTCCATCACGATCGCGATGTGCTTGGGCACCAGATCGGCCGGGATGTCCGGAGGCGTCGCACCGGACTCGTGCGGCTCCGGCGGGCGCGGAACGCGCTTCTCACGCTCAGAGCGGCGACGACGCAGCATGTGCCTAGGTACCTTTCGAACGTGCGCGACTGTGCTTGATTTCTGGCGATTGTCGGTAGCCGCCACATTAGCCGTCGGCCGGCTGCGCCTTTCGCTCGACCAGAGGCAACGACCGCAGCTGCCGTTCGAGGTGCCACTGCAGGTGCGCCGCGACCAGGCCACTCGCGTCGCGGCGGGCGATGTGCGGAATCTCGTCGACCACGTTCCACTGGCCGTGCAGCAGAGCCGAGAGCAACGCCAGTGTGTCCTGGGAGGGCGAGGAGGAGCCGGCCGGACGGCAGGTCGGGCAGCAGGAGCCGCCGGCCTGGATGCTGAACGCCCGGTGCGGACCGGGATTGCCGCACTTCGCGCACTCGTTCACCGCGGGCGCCCATCCCGCGAACGCCATCGCACGCATGAGGAACGCGTCCAACAACAGCGACGGGTCGCGCTCCCCCGTCGACAACGCCTTCAACGCCCCGGCCACGAGCATGTAGAGCCGCAGGACCGGCTCGCCCTCTTCGGCCGAAAGGCGGTCCGCGGTCTCGGCGATCGCGCACGCCGCCGTGTAGCGCTGGTAGTCCTTCACGATCCCCACGCCGAACGCGTCCAGCGTCTGCACCTGCGTGATGATGTCGAGCGTTCTGCCGGGGTAGAACTGCACGTCGACGTGGCAGAACGGCTCGAGCCGCGCGCCGAACTTCGACGACGTCTTGCGCACGCCCTTGGCCACGGCGCGGAGTTTGCCGTGGCGCTGGGTCAGGAAGGTGATGATCCGGTCCGCTTCACCGAGCTTCTGCACGCGAAGCACGACTCCGGTGTCGCGGTACAGGTTCGCCATCAGATTCCCATCGTCAGAAACCCAGGCGGCGCAACTGCTTCGGGTCCCGCTGCCAGTCCTTGGCGATCTTGATGTGCAGGTCCAGGTACACCCGCGAGCCGAGCAGCGCCTCGATCTGCTTGCGGGCGGCCATGCCGACCTGCTTGAGCCGCTCGCCCCGGTGGCCCAGGATGATCGCCTTCTGCGACGACCGCTCCACGAACACGAACGCGTGAATGTCGATCAGGTCCTTGCGGCCCTCGCGGACCTGCATCTCCTCGACCACGACGGCGATGGAGTGCGGCAGCTCGTCACGAACGCCTTCCAGCGCGGCCTCGCGGATGAGCTCGGCGACCAGCGTCTGCTCGGGCTCGTCGGTCAGGTCGCCGTCCGGGAACAGCTGCGGGCCTTCTGGCAGCTTCTTCAGCAGCAGGTCGCTCAGTTTGTCGACCTGGAAGCCGTCGACGGCGGACACCGGGATGATCTCGGCGAACTCCATGACCTTCTGCAGCGCGAGCAGCTGTTCCATCACCTGCTGCTGCGACACGAGGTCGGTCTTGGTGACGATGCCGACGACGGGCGTGCGCTTGGCGACCTTCTCCAGCTCGGCGGCGATGAACTTGTCACCGGGGCCGACCTTCTGGTCCGCGGGCACGCAGAAGCCGACGACGTCGACCTCCGACCACGTCTCGCGCACCAGGTCGTTGAGCCGCTGGCCCAGCAACGTCCGCGGCCGGTGCAGACCGGGGGTGTCGACCAGCACGAGCTGGCCGTCCTCGCGGTGCACGATGCCGCGGATCGTGTGGCGCGTGGTCTGCGGCTTGCTGGACGTGATGGCGACCTTCGTGCCCACCAGCGCGTTCGTCAGCGTCGACTTCCCTGCGTTCGGGCGGCCGACGAAGCACGCGAACCCGGAGCGGTAACCATCCATCCGTCCATTGTCCCTCTTGCTGGTTATGGCCGTTCGCGGGGCGTCTAGAACTGCTTGCGCAGTTCACCCGAGGTGTTCGCGAGAAGCACCGGACCGGAGGACGTCAGGTCGCGCACGGCGGCCAGCGACTCGCCGTCCACCCGGTTCTCCTCGGAGACGACCGCCGCCGCCTCCAGCCCCTCCGCGCCGCTCGACACGGCGGCCGCGACGGCGGCCTGCAGCGCGGTGAGCTTCAGCGACGGCAACGAGACCGTGGAGGCGTTGTAGGTGCGGCCGTCGAGGTCCCGCACCGCCGCGCCTTCCGCGGCACCGTTGCGCGCGCGGACGGACCGCGCGAGGGTGATCAGCTTGGCGTTCTCCGGATCGACGTCAGTCATCCTCGTTCTCCTTCTGCGCGGGACGTACGAGCACCGTCGTGACCCGGATGCGGCCGCGTTCGTCCTTGCCGCCCTCCGCCCGCATGCGCAGGCCGGCGATCTCGGCCTCGGTACCGGGCAGCGGCACGCGCCCGAGCCGTTGCGCGAGCAGGCCGCCGACGGTCTCGACCTCGTGGTCGTCGAGCTCGGTGCCGAACAACGCGTCCAGGTCGTCCACCGGCAGGCGCGCGCTGACCCGCACCGCGCCGTCCTCCAGGTGCTCGACCGGCGGGCGGTCGTCGGTGTCGGACTCGTCGGTGATCTCGCCGACGATCTCCTCGAGGATGTCCTCGATGGTCAGCAGGCCGGCGGTGCCGCCGTACTCGTCCACGACGATCGCCATGTGCCGGCGCGACACCTGCATCTCGCGCAGCAGGTCCGCGATGGGCTTCGAGTCCGGGATGAAGCTCATCGGGCGCATCAGCTCGGAGACGCTCTTCGGGTCCTCGCCCTCGGCGAGCGTGGCCCGCATCAGGTCTTTGAGGTTCACCACGCCGAGCACGTCGTCGACGCTCTCGCCGATCACCGGGACGCGGGTGTAGCCGGTGCGCAACGACAGCGCGAGCGCCTGCCGCAGCGACTTGGACTGCTCGATCCACACGATCTCGGTGCGCGGCACCATGACCTCGCGCGTGATGGTGTCGCCCAGCTCGAACACCGAGTGGATCATCTCGCGCTCGCCCTCGTCCACGACGCCGCGTTCCTGCGCCATGTCGACCAGCTCGCGCAGTTCGACCTCGGAGCTGAACGGACCCTCGCGGAAGCCCTTGCCGGGCGTGATGGCGTTACCGATGAGGATCAGGAGCTTGGACAGCGGCCCGAGCACGCGCCCGAGCTGCCGGACGGTGCCCGCGGCGAGCAGGCTCACGGCGTACGGGTGCTGACGGCCGAGAGTGCGCGGTCCGACGCCGACGAGCACGTACGACACGATGAGCATGCTCAGGCAGGCGTACAGGACGGCCAGCCAGGCCTGTGCCACGTAGTCGAGGAACACCGTCGTGACCAGCACGGCCGCCGACATCTCGCAGGCCAGGCGCAGCAGCAACAACAGGTTGACGTGCCGCGGCCGGTCGTTGAGGACGTGCAGCAGCTGCCCGGTGCCCCAGCGACCCTGCCGTTGCAGGGCCTCCACCCGTGCGCGTGACACGGTGCCGAGAGCGGCATCCACGCACGCGAACAGTCCGGCGGCGAGCACGAGCAGAACGGCCAGCACGATCACACTGGCAGGGTTCGCGGTCATCGCGTCAGGCTTCTTCGTTCTTCTCGTCCAGGCCGACCGCGCCGAGCACCTTGTCGTCGGTGCTGCGCTGGTGAGCGGCCCGCTCTGCGTCGTCCCGCGCGGTGCGGAAGTCGCCGAGGATGCGGTTCTGCAACGTGAACATCTCACGTTCCTCCGCGGGCTCGGCGTGGTCGTAGCCGAGCAGGTGCAGCACGCCGTGCACGGTCAGCAGGTGCAGCTCGTCCAGCAGGCCGTGGCCCGCCTTCTTGGCCTGGTCCTTGGCGAACGCGGGGCACAGCACGATGTCCCCGAGCAGCGCGGGCCCGAGCCCGGCGGCGTCGGGGCGGCGCGCGGAGTCCAGCTCGTCCATGGGGAAGGCCATGACGTCCGTCGGACCCGGCAGGTCCATCCAGCGCTCGTGCAGGTCGGCCATCACGTCCAGCTCCACGAGCAGCACGGACAACTCGGCCAGCGGGCTCACGCCCATGCGGTCCAGCGCGAAGCGGGCGGCGGAGACGATGGATCCTTCGTCGACTCCGACACCCGACTCGTTGGCGATCTCGATGCTCACGGCGCCTATCGTCCCCGGCGCTGGTTCCCCCGGCGTGCACCGGGTCCGTGGTGTTGCCCGTTCTGGTCGATCAGGTCCTGCTGGACCTGCCACTTGTCGTACGCGTCCACGATGTCGCCGACCAGGCGGTGACGCACCACGTCCTGGCTGGTCAACGTCGAGAAGTGCATGTCATCGACGCCTTCGAGGATGTCCCTGACGACCCGCAGACCGCTGCGCTGGCCACCGGGGAGGTCGACCTGGGTGATGTCACCCGTGACGACCACCTTCGAGCCGAAGCCCAGGCGGGTGAGGAACATCTTCATCTGCTCGGGCGTCGTGTTCTGCGCCTCGTCGAGGATGATGAACGCGTCATTAAGCGTTCTTCCCCGCATGTATGCGAGAGGCGCGACCTCGATCGTGCCCGCCTGCATGAGCCGCGGGATCGCCTCCGGGTCCATCATGTCGTGCAGCGCGTCGTAGAGCGGGCGCAGGTACGGGTCGATCTTCTCGTTCAACGTGCCCGGCAGGTAGCCCAGGCGCTCGCCCGCCTCGACGGCCGGGCGGGTGAGGACGATCCGGTTGACCTGCTTGGCCTGCAGCGCCTGCACGGCCTTGGCCACGGCGAGGTAGGTCTTGCCGGTGCCGGCGGGGCCGATGCCGAACACGATCGTGTTCTTGTCGATCGCGTCGACGTAGTGCTTCTGGTTCAGCGTCTTCGGCCTGATCGTGCGGCCGCGGCGGCTGACGATGTCGAGGCTCAGCACCTCGGCGGGCGACTCGACGTCGTTCGCGCTGAGCATCGTGATGATGCGGCGGACGCTGTTCTTGTCGATCGGCTGACCGCGGCCGGCGAGGGTGATGAGCTCGGAGAAGACGCGCTCGGCGAAGGCCACGTCGGCGGGGGCGCCGGACAAGGTGATCTCGTTCCCGCGCACGTGCACGTCGGCGTCGAGCAGTTCCTCCGCGAGCCGGAGGTTCTCGTCGCGCGACCCGAGCAGCGTGAGCACCGCACCTTCCGGCACGGCGAACCGGGACTGACCTTCCTTGTTGCTCTGCTGTGTTTCGTCGGCCACGTGGCCCCGGCCTGCTTCCTGTCGCTCGGATCTGGTGCCGTCGATGCTAGTCCGGCCGAAAATGGGTGGCTAGCGCATTGCTCACGGTGTGTGCTCAGGGTCGTGGAGATCCGCAGGCTTGGTGTCGACGACATACCCGAGTGCATGAAGCTGATCACGGACCGGGGTTGGAGCTGGACGCCCGCGCAGTGGGAGATGATGCTCGCCCTCGGTCCGGGGTTCGGTGCCTTCGACTCGTCCGGGCTGCTCGGCACGGCGTTGACGACGCCGTATCCCGAGATGCAGGCGATCAGCGGCGTGCTGGTCGCGTCCTGGGCCGGTCGCAGAGGAATCGGCACCCGACTGATGGCCAGTATATTGGATATCAGCCCCTCCGTTCTGTACGCGACGGCGATGGGTGAGCCGCTCTACGCGAGGCTCGGCTTTCACTCCGTCGGGGAAACCACCGACTTCCACGGCGTGTTCACGGGCGCGGCCCCCGGTGTGACGCGGGAGGCCACTCCCGCCGACACGGCGACGCTCGCGGAGCTGGATCGCGAGGTCAGCGGCTACACCCGGCCGGCGCTCTGGGAACGACTGCTCGACCCGTCGACGCCGTACGCGGTTCTGATGTCCGACTCCGGCGTGATCGCCACCCGCCCGAATCCCGAAGGCGTCACGATCGGCCCGCTGATCGCCCCGTCCACCTCGGCCGCGTGCGAGCTGATCGCGGACCTGGCGTCCGGCGCCGGCCGGATCCGGGTGGACACCGACAACGCGGAGGTGGGTGCTTTCCTGCTGGGGCAAGGCTTTGAGCAACGCACAGGCGGTTGCAAGTTGATGGTGCAAGGCGCCGCCGACGTACCGGGCGATCGCTCGCGTTACTTCGCGCCCGCCTCGCACGCGCTCGGATGACTGGGGGCTTTCCGGTGGAACTGCGACGACTCGAACTGGACGACCTCCCCGCGTGCTCCGACCTGGCCGAGAGCCGGTCGTGGCCGCGCGAGGAGAAGAAGTGGGAGTTCCTGCTCACGCACGGCGAGGGCTGGGGACTGTTCGACGAGCACGGCCTCGTCGGCACGACGATCGTGACGCGCTACCCGGAACTGGCGTCGATCAGCATGGTGCTGATCGCGGAACGCGCCGCGCGTCAGGGCCACGGCCGCCGACTGGTGTCCCATGTATTGGATACGGGTGTCTCGACGTTGTTCGCGACATCGATGGGCCGCCCGCTCTACGAGCAGCTCGGCTTCCACGCTGTGGGCTTCACCGACATCCACGCGGGCGTGTTCACGGGACCGGCCGCCGATATATCGCATATCGCCACGGCCGCTGACCTCGACGACCTCGTCGCGCTCGACGTCAAGGTCACCGGTCTGACGCGGCCGTTCCTGTGGGAGTCGTTGCTCGCCAGGGGGTCGGTCAGGGTCTCCGATCACGGCGTCGCCGGGTCGTTGCGCGTGAGCGACGACCTGCTGCTGATCGGCCCGGTCATCGCGGACTCCCCCGCTGACGCGTGCGCGCTCATCGCCGACTCGGCCGTCGGCAACGGCCGTGTGCGGGTGGACGTGCACGACCCCGCGGTGATCGCGTTCGTGCGGGACCACGGCATGGAGTCGTGGGGCGAGGCCACCTGGATGGTCCGCAACGCCGAACAACTCCCAGGCGACCGCACCCGCTACCACGCGCCGCTGCTCCAGGCGATCGGCTAGAGACGCTGACCGCCCAGCAGGTGCAGGTGGGCGTGGAAGACCTCCTGCCCGCTGTCCGGTCCGGTGTTGAACAGCAGGCGGTATCCCGACTCGGCCACGCCCTCGGCGTCGGCGACCTCTCGCGCGGCGGCGAAGAGGTCGCCGAGCTGGTCGCCGTTCAGGTCAACGGCGTTCGGCACGTGCTCGCGCGGGATGAGCAGCACGTGCACGGGCGCCTTGGGCTGGATGTCGCGGAACGCCAGCGTCGTCTTGGTCTCGTGCACGATCGTCGCGGGAATCTCACCGGCGACGATCCGGCAGAACAAACAGGACATGCCCCAAGCTAAGCGAACAGCCGGTCCAGTTGCTCGTCGACGGCCTCGATCATGTCGTCGACCGTGAGCTCGTCGGGCCCGAGCCCGTGGTGGATGTTGAGCCCGTCGATCAGCACCATGAACCGCCGCGCGGCCTTCATCGGCACGACGCCGTCCCGCAGCTCACCGGCTTCCTGCGAGGCAACGAGAACGCGCGCGATCTCGGCGTACAACTCGCGCGTGCCAAGACGTTCCAGCTCGTGCAGCGACGGTTCCACCATCGCCCGCGGCAGGAACGACAACAGCACCGCGGCCTCGACCCGGCGATCGTCGTCCATCGCCAGCATCTCGTGCGCGAAGGACCGCAGCACCTCCCGGTTGCCGGCCGAGGTGTCGATCTTCTCCAGCCGTGCGATGAACCGCCGGTACGCGAGCTCCATCGCGAACCCCAGCAAGGCGTCCTGCGTCGGGAAGTAGTGGCGCAAGGACCCGCTCGACCACCCGGACTCGGCCGCGACGGCGCGCACGGAAGCGTGGTCTATCCCGTCCCGCTGCACGATGCGCCACACGGCCTCGGCGAGTTCGCGGCGGCGTTCCTCATGGTCGACAACCTTGGGCACCGCCCATTTTTAGCAGCCGCGCGCAAGCCGCCCGGCAGCCGCGCGGCACCTCTCCCACGCCTCGGTGCCCGGCGTGATCACGTCCATGTGCCCGGCCCCTTCCACCACGACGAGTTCCGCCTGCGGCTCCACCGCGCAGAACCCGGCGGACTGCTCGAGCGGTACGTCCTCGTCCTGATCACCGTGCACGCACACCACCGGCTTGCCGATGGGAACCAACGCGACCGGCGAGGCCTCCGCGAACTGCTCCTCGGTGCACAACTCCAACGCCCGCGGCGTGATGTGCTTCGTGAAGTCCAGCACCGCCGCCTGGGCCACCGCTCCGACCACTCGCGGACTGTGCTTGGCCGCCCACACAGCGAGGTGGCCTCCGGCACTGTGCCCGAGCGTCACGACGGGCCCGATGTCGACGGCGTCAATGGCGGCGAGCACGTCCTCACCGGTCTGCGGCCACCCACCGCCACCACTCACTCGCCGGTACTCGATGTTCCACACGGCGAATCCTTCGGCGACGAGCACGTCCGCAAGGGGCCGGCCGAGTTCCAAGCCGTAGCGCTGATGCCAAAAACCACCGTGAATGACGACAACAGCACCCTGAGCAACACCGTCAGGAAGGTAAAGCTCGCCGAACTGACTGGGATGGTCACCGTAAGCAATTCGCTGCACACGCAGAACCTACGTCAACGCCAAGAAATAACGATGAAGACACAACAACCGACAGCGACTGCCAGATAAGAAGACTCTCTCGCTACACCCACAACGCACCGGATAGGGGCCGCCTCACCCTGCCGCGCCTGTGCACCTGATGGGCCACCCGATGCCGAAGGCGAGGTGGCCGGGGGTCCGGGGGCGCGCCCCCGGCGTGGGGCTTGGGGGCTCGGCCCCCAAAAGACACGCTTTTGGTGCGGCCGGCGAAGGCGCGTCAGCGACGAGCAGACACCACCAAACCAAAAGGGGCGCCTCGCGGTCCGAAGCCTGGGGGTCGCTTCGCCGCGAGGCGCCGACGCCGGACCGAGGGGGGAGGTGTCCGGCGAGTCTTTTGGTCAGAAGGTCTAATCGTCTACTCCGTTTCCGGATAGACCAATCAGCCCCTCTGCGAACTAGGGTAACCCCACTTGCCTGGGATTCGCTACAACTTCCGTCAAGCCAATCCATCCGATGTTCATCTCAGTAGTGATCGGGGTCACCACCGAGCAGTGCGCACCCCAATGGCACCAAGAGCAACCGCCGCGGCGGTAGATGCACGCAGAACAGTTGGGCCCAATCGGACGATCCGCGCACCCGAAGATCGCAGTGCGTCGAGTTCCTCGGGCGTGATTCCGCCTTCGGGACCCACGACGAGCAGCACGTCCCCGGAATCGGGCAGCGGGACGTCGGCAAGCCGTTCGGTCGCGCTCTCGTGCAACACGAGCGTCAGCGCGGACGACGACACGCGATGAGAAAGCTGGGTCGTGCTCACGGGTTCGTCGACCACCGGCACGCGCGAGCGGCGGGCCTGCTTCGCCGCCTCGCGCACCGTGGATCGCCAGCGCCCCAACGCTTTCGCGCCGCGCGGGCCGTCCTCCCACTTGGTGATGCACCGGGCGGCGCGCCACGGCACCACACCGTCCACTCCGGCCTCGGTGGCGAGTTCGACCGCGAGTTCGCCGCGGTCGCCCTTCACCAGCGCCTGGGCGAGCACGACGCGCGGCGCCGGTTCGGGCTCCACCCAGCGCTCGACCACGCGCAACGCCAAGGCGTCCTTCTCCACCGCCGTCACGGAACAGCGCACCTGGGCGCCGGATCCGTCCGACAGCACGAGTTCCTCGCCCACGCGCAGACGCTTCACCGTCGCGGCGTGGCGGCCTTCCGGTCCGTCCAGCACGAACTCCTCGCCCGCCGGCAACGACGAGACGAGGAAGACGGGCAGCGTCACCGGTTGCCGCGCGAGGCACGCAGGCGGGAGAACAGTCCGCCGCCGCCCTTGCCGTTGTGGGACAGGGAGGGCTCGTTCTCGCCGCGCAGATCGGCTAGATCGCGCAGCAACGCGGACTGGGCGGCATCGAGCTTGGTCGGCACCAGGACCTCGAGGTGCACGTGCAGGTCGCCGCGGCCGTCGACGCGGCCGGTGGAACGCAGCTTCGGCATGCCGCGGCCCGTCATGACGAGCTGCGTGTTCGGCTGCGTGCCGGGGTCGATCTGCAGTTCTTCCTCGCCGTCCAGGGTCTTCAACGGCAACGTGGCGCCCAGGGCGGCCGTCGTCATCGGGATCTGGACGATGCAGTGCAGGTCGGCGCCGTCGCGTTCGAAGATCTCGTGCGGGTGCTCCTCGACCTCGACGTAGAGGTCGCCTGCCGGGCCGCCACCGGGGCCGACCTCGCCCTGGCCCGCGAGGCGCACGCGCATGCCCTCGGCGACGCCGGCGGGGATGTTCACGGAGATCGTGCGACGCGACCGCGTGCGGCCATCACCGGCGCACTGCTGGCACGGGTCGGGGATGACCTCGCCGTAGCCGCGGCACACCGGGCACGGACGCGACGTCACGACCTGGCCGAGGAACGAGCGCTGCACGGACTGGACCTCGCCGCGGCCGTGGCAGGTGTCGCACTGGACCGGCTTGGAGTTGTTCTGGGTGCCCGCGCCGTGGCAGCGGTCGCACAGGATCGCCGTGTCGACGGTCAGCTCACGGGTGGCGCCCGCCGCGCACTCCTCCAGCGTCATGTCGAGCCGGATGAGCGCGTCGGAGCCGGGCTGCACGCGGCTGCGCGGACCACGGCCGCCACCGGTGGAGGCGCCGAAGAACGCGTCCATGATGTCGCCGAGGCCGAAGCCGGAGAACGGGTCTCCGCCAGGTCGGCCACCGCCACCCGAGTCGAGCGGGTCGCCTCCCAGGTCGACGACGCGGCGCTTCTCGGGGTTCGACAACACCTCGTAGGCGGCCGTCACCTCCTTGAAGCGGGCCTCCTCGTTGGGATTGACGTCCGGGTGCAGCTGCCTCGCGAGCTTGCGATAGGCGCGCTTGATCTCATCCTGCGTCGCGTCCTGCGAGACACCGAGGATGCCGTAGTAATCCCTGGCCACCTTGTTCGCTTTCATCTTCATCAACTACTGCAAGTACGTGTGGTCAACGACCGGTCAGGATCTCACCGACGTAGTTGGCGACCGCGCGGACGGCCGCCATGGTTCCGGGGTAGTCCATGCGCGTCGGTCCGACGACACCCAGGCCCCCGAGCGGGTTGTCACGGCTGCCGTAGCCGATGGACACCACGGAAGTGCTGTGCATCTCCACGGCCTCGTTCTCCTCGCCGATGCGCACCAGCACGCGACCGGGGTCGCGGGAGGCGGCGAGCAGCTTGAGCACGACGACCTGCTCCTCCAACGCCTCCAGCACCTGCCGGAGCGAGCCCGGGAAGTCGGTGATGTTGCGCGTGAGGTTCGCGGTACCGCCGAGCACGAGCCGTTCCTCTGGGTGCTCCACCAGCGTCTCGATGAGCACAGTAGCGACTCGCAGCATCGGGTCGCGCAGGTTCGGCGGAACCTCCTCCGGCAGTTCGGCGACCTTGGCCGACGCTTCTGCCAGCCGCTGTCCCGCCATCGCCTGGTTGAGCACGCCGCGCAACTGCGCCGTGTGCTCCTCGCTGATCACGTCCCCGAGCTCGACGATCCGCTGGTCGACGCGGCCGGTGTCGGTGATGAGCACCAGCATCAGCCGCGACGGCGTGATCGGCAGCACCTCCAGGTGACGCACGGCCGCACGCGACAGCGTCGGCACCTGGATCACCGCCACCTGCCGAGTCAGCTGCGCGAGCAACCGCACACTGCGACGCATCACGTCGTCGAGGTCGATCGCCCCGTCGAGGAAACTGCGGATCGCCCGCTTCTCGGCCTGCGAGAGCGGCTTGATCTCGCTCAGCTTGTCGACGAAGAGCCGGTAGCCCTTGTCCGTCGGCACGCGCCCGGCACTGGTGTGCGGCTGGGCGATGTACCCGTCGTCCTCCAGCGCGGCCATGTCGTTGCGCACGGTCGCGCTCGACACACCCAGGTTGTGCCGCTCGACCAGGGCTTTCGACCCGACGGGCTCCTGGTTGGACACGTAGTCGGCGACGATGGCGCGCAGCACCTCGAACCGACGCTCATCGGCGTTCATCGCTGTTCACCTCCGTGTCCACTACTCCCGAGTTTACCCAGCCGGATTCGGGCCTGGTGCCCGCTCTGAACCCGGGCTCGATCCGGCCTCCGGTTTTTGTCGGTGGCGGTCGCTAGGGTCCAAACGTGGACAACGTGGTGTGGCTGCGGCCACCCGGCAGACCATGCCTGGTGCTCAGCGACGACGAGTGGTGGAGGGGCTCAGTTGTCTGGGAGACGGCCCGCAGGGAGGACGGGCTCTGGTGGGGCACGGTGACGTACGACAAAGAAGGCCAGGAGATCACCGAGGTGCGCAGTCAGCACGACCTGCGCGCCCGCTGATCACGGCAGCAGACGCCTGACCACGGCGTCGGCCAGCAGGCGGCCTCGGTCGGTCAGCACGCAGCGGTCGTCGTGCGGCTCCAGCAGCCCGTCGGCGATCGCCTGCTTGGCCTCCTCGCGGCCGGCGTCGTCCAGCACGTCCATCGGAAGCCCTGATGCCAGGCGCAGTTCCAGCAGCACGCGCTCGACGCGCTGGTCCTCGGCGGACAACAGCTCGCGACCGGCGGCGGGCGACAGACCTTCCGCGAGCAGGGACGAGTAGCGGGCCGGGTGCTTCACGTTCCAGAAGCGGACGCCGCCGACGTGGCTGTGCGCGCCTGGGCCGAAGCCCCACCAGTCCGCGCCCTTCCAGTACAGGACGTTGTGGCGGCATTGGGCTTCAAGAGAAGTCGCCCAGTTCGACACCTCGTACCAGGAGAAGCCGGCGCCGCTCAGCACCGAGTCGACCATCTCGTACGACGAGGCCAGCACGTCGTCGTCGGGCATGGGCAGGTCGCCGCGGCGGATTTGGCGGGCCAGGCCCGTGCCGTCCTCCACGATCAACGCGTAGGCGGACACGTGGTCGACGCCCGCGGCCAGCACCGCGTCCAGCGACGAGGCCAGGTCCGCGGGGCGCTCCCCCGGCGTGCCGTAGATCAGGTCCAGGTTCACGTGCTCGAACCCGGCCGCCCGCGCCTCCAGCGCCGCTTCGCCTGGACGGCCAGGGGTGTGCTTGCGGTCCAGCACGGCCAGAACGTGCCGGGCCGCGGACTGCATGCCCAACGACACGCGCGTGTAGCCGGCCGAACGGATGCCCGAGAAGAACTCCGCCGACGTCGACTCCGGGTTCGACTCCGTCGTCACCTCGGCGCCGGGTGCCAGGCCGAACGACTGCCGCACCGCGTCCAGCACCGAACCGAGGCCCGAAGCGCCCAGCAAAGAAGGCGTACCGCCGCCGACGAACACGGTTTCGGCCATGGGAGCGGTTCCGAGAACGGACGCGGCCAGGTCCAGTTCGCGGCGCAGGCCCTCCAGCCACGACTCGGGCGAGGCTGAGGACCCCAGTTCGCCGGGCGTGTAGGTGTTGAAGTCGCAGTAACCGCAGCGGGTCGCGCAGAACGGCACGTGCACGTAGATGCCGAACGGCCGGGAACCGACACCGGCGAGAGCGGAAGGGGGAAGCGAACCGTCAGCGGGCGCGGGCTCGCCTTCGGGCAGAGCGGAAGGCATGGCTCCCAGTGTCCCCTACAGCCCGAACGGCGGTGCACAGCCAGGCGATGTATCTGTCGGTGACAGAGATATTACGGAGTGAAACCAGCCTAGGATGTCAACTTCCCCTCGTCAATCCCAGCATTCGGTTGTTGGTGGACCAGTTACTGGACGGGAGGCACACTGAGGACATGCATTCGACTGGAGTCCGCCTCGTGGCCCGCCGCCACGTCGACTTCCGTCGTGTCTCCAGCGCGATGTGCCGTCGTTCGGCCTGACCGCGCGCTGATTTGTTCCCGTCGGCGCCCGGCGCGCTGACGACGCCCCCACCACAAGCACCTCCGGGCTCGCATGCGCACCGAGCGCCTCGAAACCCCGGAGGATGGCGATGGTCCCGCCGCAGACGTCACCGCGCGCCAAGCAGCGTCGCGGCGAGGGGCAGTGGGCACTCGGTTACCGAGAGCCGCTGAACCCCAACGAGCGGAGCAAGAAGGACGACAACCCGCTCAACGTCCGCACCCGCATCGAGAACATCTACGCCCACGGTGGTTTCGACTCGATCGACCCGGCCGACCTGCGCGGGCGTTTCCGCTGGTACGGCCTGTACACGCAGCGCAAGCCCGGCATCGACGGCGGCCGCACGGCCACGTTGGAGCCCGAAGAGCTGGACGACGAGTACTTCATGATGCGCGTCCGCAGTGACGGTGGCGCGCTCACCACGCAGCAGTTGAAGGTCCTCGGCGAGATCTCGCAGACCTACGCGCGCGACACCGCGGACATCACCGATCGGCAGAACATCCAGTACCACTGGATCGCGATCGAGGACGTCCCGACGATCTGGCAGAAGCTCGAAGCCGTCGGCCTGACGACGATGGAGGCGTGTGGCGACAGCCCGCGCGTCATCCTCGGCTCGCCGGTCGCGGGCATCTCCGAGGACGAGATCATCAACGGGCAGCCGGCGATCGACACGATCCTCGAGCGCTACATCGGCGACCCGCGCTTCTCGAACCTGCCGCGCAAGTTCAAGACCGCCATCTCCGGGCTGCAGGACGTCGCGCACGAGATCCACGACATCGCGTTCGTCGGCGTGAACCACCCCGAGCACGGGCCCGGCTTCGACCTCTGGGTCGGCGGCGGCCTGTCCACGAACCCCATGCTGGGCAAGCGCTTGGGCGCCTGGGTGCCGCTCGACGAGGTGCCGGACGTGTGGGAGGCGGTCATCTCCGTCTTCCGCGACTATGGCTACCGCCGGCTGCGGCACCGCGCGCGCATCAAGTTCCTCGTCGCGGACTGGGGCCCGGAGAAGTTCCGCCAGGTCGTGGAGGACGAGTACCTCAAGCGCAAGCTGATCGACGGCCCGGCGCCAGAGACCCTGAAGCAGCAACTGGACCACATCGGCGTGAACCGGCAGAAGGACGGCCTGTTCTACGTCGGCGCCGCACCGGTCGCGGGCCGCGTGTCCGGTTCGATCCTGGTCGAGGTCGCGAAGATCGCCGAACAGGCGGGCTCCGGCCGCGTCCGGTTCACGCCGCAGCAGAAGATCATCGTGCTGGACGTGCCCGAGGCCGAGGTGAAGACGCTCAAGAGCAACCTCGCCAAGCTGGGCCTGCAGGTCGACCCGTCGCCGTGGCGCCGGGGAATCATGGCCTGCACCGGCATCGAGTTCTGCAAGCTCGCGATCGTCGAGACGAAGGCCCGCGCGAACGACCTCGTCGTGCAGCTCGAAGCCAACCTCAAGGACATCGTCGACGGCGTCACCGAGCCGATCACCGTGCACATCAACGGCTGCCCCAACTCCTGCGCCCGCATCCAGACCGCGGACATCGGCCTCAAGGGCCAGATCGTCACGGACGAGTCGGGCAACCAGGTCGAGGGCTTCCAGGTCCACCTCGGCGGTGGGCTCGGGCTCGACGCCGGGTTCGGCCGCAAGCTGCGCGGCCACAAGGTCACCGCGAACGAACTGTCCGAGTACGTCGAGCGGATCGTGCGGAACTTCGTCGCCCAGCGCGAGGAGGACGAGCGTTTCGCCCAGTGGGTCGCCCGTGCGGAAGAGGGTGACCTGAAGTGACCGAGCGCGCGACGCCGTTCTACTGCCCCTACTGCGGCGACGAGGACCTCCGGCCGCAGGAGGAACCCAGCTACGCGTGGCTGTGCACCGGGTGCCGCCGCGTCTTCAAGGTCTCGTTCGTCGGGCTCAACCTGCCGCAGGAGGTGAAGAAGTGAGCGATCTCAAGGAAGACCTCAAGATCGTCGCTGAGGCCGCGGAGCTGGAGCTGAAGGACGCGAACGCCGAAGAGGCGCTGGAGTGGGTCGCGCGGACGTTCGGCGACAGCTACATCGTCGCCTCCAACATGCAGGACGCCGTGCTGATCGACCTCGCCGCCAAGGTGAAGCCGAACTTCGACGTGCTGTTCCTGGAGACGGGGTACCACTTCCCGGAGACGATCGGCGTGCGGGACGCGGTCGGGGTCGTCTACCCGGACGTGCGCATCGTCAACGCCGCCGCCGAGCAGTCGGTCGAGGACCAGGAACGCGAGTTCGGCCTGCTGTACCAGTCGGATCCGGCCACCTGCTGCAACCTGCGCAAGGTCGTGCCGCTGCGCCGGGAGCTCGCGAAGTACGACGCGTGGGTCACCGGCGTGCGCCGCGTGGACGCCCCGACCAGGGCGAACACGCCGATCGTGCAGTGGGACGACCGCAACGGGCTGGTGAAGATCAACCCGATCGCGCCGTGGTCCGACGACGAGTTCAACGCCTACATCCAGGAGAAGGGGATCCTCGAGAACCTGTTGGTGCAGGAGGGATATCCCTCCATCGGCTGTCTGCCGTGCACCGCGAAGCCGTTGCCGGGGCAGGACGCCCGCAGCGGCCGGTGGGCCGGTCAGTCCAAGACGGAATGTGGGTTGCACGGATGACTCTGGCTCTGGACACCCTGGGGCGCCTCGAATCCGAGGCGATCCACATCTTCCGCGAGGTGGCGGGAGAGTTCGACCGGCCGGTGATCCTCTTCTCCGGCGGCAAGGACTCGACGCTGCTGCTGCACCTCGCGATCAAGGCGTTCTACCCGGCGCCGGTGCCGTTCCCGCTGCTGCACGTCGACACCGGGCACAACTTCGACGAGGTCATCGAGTTCCGCGACCGCGTCGTCGCGCAGCACGGGCTGCGCCTGGAGGTCGCGAAGGTCCAGGACTGGATCGACGACGGCCGCCTCGAGGAACGTCCGGACGGCACCCGCAACCCGTTGCAGACCGTGCCGCTGCTGGACTCCATCACGCAGCACAAGTACGACGCGGTCTTCGGCGGCGGACGCCGGGACGAGGAACGCGCCCGCGCCAAGGAGCGGATCTTCAGCCTGCGCACGGCGTTCGGTCAGTGGGACCCGAAGCGCCAGCGGCCGGAGCTGTGGAACCTCTACAACGGCCGCCACCGCGCCGGTGAGCACGTCCGCGTGTTCCCGCTGTCGAACTGGACCGAGCTCGACGTCTGGAACTACATCGAGCGCGAGGGCATCGAGCTCCCGGACATCTACTACTCCCACCAGCGCGACGTGTTCCTGCGCGACGGCATGTGGCTCGCCGAAGGCCCTTGGGGCACGGCGCGCGACGGCGAAACGTTGCTGCGCAAGACAGTTCGCTACCGCACGGTCGGTGACGGCTCCTGCACGGGTGCCGTCGAGTCCGACGCCGCCGACATCCACGCGGTGATCGCCGAGGTCTCCGCGTCACGACTGACCGAGCGCGGCGCCACCCGTGCCGACGACCGGCTGTCCGAGGCCGCCATGGAAGACCGCAAGCGGGAGGGGTACTTCTAAACATGAGCGACCTGTTGAGGTTGGCTACCGCTGGCAGCGTGGACGACGGAAAGTCCACGCTCGTCGGCAGGTTGCTCTACGACACCAAGTCCGTGCTCGCGGACACGCTCGACGCCGTCCACCGGGCGAGCGCGGACCGGGGTCTCGCGACGCCGGACCTGTCGCTGCTGGTCGACGGCCTGCGGTCGGAACGCGAGCAGGGCATCACGATCGACGTGGCGTACCGGTACTTCGCGACGCCGAAACGAAGCTTCGTCCTCGCGGACACCCCCGGCCACGTGCAGTACACCCGCAACACGGTCACCGGCGCCTCCACCGCGCAGCTCGCGGTGCTGCTCGTCGACGCGCGCAAGGGCGTCATCGAGCAGACCAGGCGCCACGCGGCGGTTCTCGCGCTGCTGGGCGTGCCCCGGCTCGTCCTCGCGGTCAACAAGATCGACCTCGTCGACTACGACGAGGTGACGTTCTCCCGCATCTCCAAGGAGTTCACCGCGCACGCCACGGCTCTCGGCTACACCGAGGACGCGGTCGTCGAGATCCCGGTCTCGGCGCTGGCCGGCGACAACGTGGTGGACAAGTCCGCGAACACGCCCTGGTACTCCGGCCCGACGCTGCTGGAGCACCTGGAGAACGTGCCGGTCGAGCCCGACCCGCACGACGCCCCGTTCCGGTTCCCGGTGCAGTACGTCATCCGGCCGCGCACGGCCGAACACCTCGACTACCGGGGTTACGCGGGCCTGATCGCGGCCGGCACGGTCAAGCCGGGCGACGAGATCGTGGTGCTGCCCTCCGGGCGGCGCTCGAAGGTCACGAAGATCGACACGGCTGATGGCGAACTGGCGGAGGCGGCGGCCGGCCAGTCCGTGACGTTGTTGCTGGCGGACGACATCGACATCTCCCGCGGCGACCTGATCTCGGTGGCGGGCAACGAGCCCACGGTCACCGACGAACTGGACGCCACCCTCTGCTGGCTCGCGGAGAAGCCTCTGCGACCCGGCGCCCGAGTCCTCGTCAAGCACGGAACGCGCACCGTGCAGGCGATGGTCACCGACCTGCGCGACCGCTTCGACGAGCAGAACCTGTCCAGCGTGGACAGCCCAGCTTCGTTGGAGCTCAACGAGATCGGCCGAGTGGCTCTGCGTCTCGCGGAGCCTGTTCCACTGGACGACTACAGCTTCAGCCGGCGCACCGGGTCCTTCCTGGTGATCGACGCGAGCGATGGTTCCACGCTCGCCGCCGGACTGGTCGGGGCTCCGCTGCCGCTGCTTGAGGACGGCGTGGAGAGCTGTACCGGGGGTGGCGTCAACGCCACCCCTGACAACCACGCCCTTGTCTCCCCCGGTCCCTGAAAGGCCTGAAACCCCGTGAACCTCAAGCCCGCCATCGCCGTCGCACTGATCGCACTGACAGCCCTGTCCGGTTGCAGCCGTGCAGGCACCTCCGAGACTCCCGCCGCCGAGTCCAAGGGCGCCGCCGCCGAGGTCCGCCTCGGTTACTTCCCGAACATCACCCACGCCGCCGCGCTGATCGGCGTCGAAAAGGGCTTGTACGCCAAGGAACTGGGCAACACCAAGCTGACGACGCAGACGTTCAACGCGGGCCCCGACGAGGTGAACGCCCTGCTGGGCGAGTCCCTCGACATCGCCTACATCGGCTCCGGACCGGCGATCAACGCCTACGCGAAGTCCAAGGGCGAGGCCGTGAAGCTCATCGCGGGCGCCACCTCGGGTGGTGCGCAGCTCGTGGTGAAGCCCGAGATCAACTCGATCGAGGACCTCAAGGGCAAGGTCGTCGCCACGCCGCAGCTCGCGAACACGCAGGACGTGTCGCTGAAGAAGTACCTGGCGGAGAAGAACCTGACCGGCCAGGTGACCGTGCAGAACGTGGAGAACGCCGCGTCGCTCGACCTGTTCAAGAAGGGCGACATCCAGGCGGCCTGGGCGCCGCAGCCGTGGTCGGCGCGCATCGTCAACGAGGGTGGCGGCAAGGTGCTGCTCGACGAGAAGACGCTGTGGGACGGCGGGGCGTTCCCGACCACCGTGGTCATCGTGCGGACGAAGTTCCTGCAGGAGCACCCGGAGACGGTCGAGGCCGTGCTGAAGGGTCACGTCGCGGCCATCGACTGGGCGAAGGCCAACAAGGACGAGGCGAAGAAGGCCGCCAACGCCCACCTGGAGAAGCTCACGTCCAAGAAGCTCGGCGACAAGATCCTCGACGCCGCGTGGGACAACATCGAGCTGACCACGGACGCGCAGGCCAAGCACTTCCCGCAGCTCGCGAAGGACGCCGTGACCGCAGGGGTGGCCAAGGAGGCCGCGAACGTCGCCGGGTACGCCGACTTCACGTTGCTGAACAAGGTCCTGCAGGCGCAGGGCAAGCCGCAGGTTCAGGCAGCGGGCCTGGACAAGAAGTAGTTCCGAGACGTTGAGGGGAAGGCACACGACCATGACCGCCACGCTCGAGACCACTTCTCTGTCCACTGTGGATACCGCCGTCGAACTGGCTGGCATCCGCAAGGTTTTCGGCCACGGCAACTCCGCCGTGGTGGCGCTCGACGGGGTCGACCTCAAGGTCAAGCCCGGTGAGTTCGTGTGCCTTCTCGGCGCCTCCGGCTGCGGCAAGAGCACGCTGCTGAACATCGTCGCCGGCCTCGACGGCGCGACGTCGGGCTCGCTGGAGCTCAACACGTCGCGCCCGGCCGTGATGTTCCAGGAGCCCGCGCTGATGCCGTGGCTGACCGCGTCGCGCAACGTCGAACTGGCGCTGCGGTTCGCCGGTGTCGGCCGCATCGCACGCAAGCGTCGCGCGCAGGAGCTGCTCGAACTGGTGCGGCTCGGCGACGTCGCGGACAAGCGTCCGCACGAGCTTTCCGGTGGTATGCGTCAGCGCGTGGCCCTGGCTCGCGCGCTGGCGTCCACCACCGTGTCCGCGGACGGGGCGCCCGCCCTGCTGCTGATGGACGAGCCGTTCGCCGCGCTCGACGCCATCACGCGCGACGTGCTGCAGGCCGAGCTGATCCGGGTGTGGGAGACCACGAACACCGCGATCATCTTCGTGACGCACGACGTGCGCGAGGCCGTGCGCCTCGGCCAGCGGGTGGTGCTGCTGTCGTCACGTCCCGGCCGCGTCGTGCGCGAGTGGGACGTGACGGACTCGCGCGACGAGGTCCTGGACGAGATCAACACCCATCTGCGAGAGGTCATCAGTGGCCACGCCTCCTGACACGCTCGACAAGGTCGGCGCCGGCCTCGACGCGCTCGATGTGCCCGTAGAGGCGCACAGAGCGTCGCTGTGGCAGCGCTTCCTGAAGACGGGCGTGCCACCGCTCATCGCCTTCGCACTGCTTTTGGGCGTGTGGCAGGGACTCTGGGCCTCGGCTCTGCTGCCGGAGTTCCAGCTGCCCGCTCCGGTCAACGTGTGGAACGAGCTCGTCCGCTCGATCTCCACCGGCGAGGCGTTCGGCATCCTGTGGACCTCGTTGCACCGCGCGGTGCTCGGGTTCCTCGCGGCGGTGCTGATCGCCACGCCGCTGGGGTTGCTGGTCGCCAAGGTGCGGGTGGTGCGGGCGGCGATCGGGTCGTTGCTGACCGGTCTGCAGTCCCTTCCGTCCGTCGCCTGGGTGCCGGCCGCCATCCTGTGGTTCGGCGTCACGCCGTCCACGATCTACTTCGTGGTGCTGATGGGCTCGGTGCCGTCGATCGCGAACGGGTTGGTGGCCGGCATCGACCAGATTCCGCCGCTGCTGCCCCGGGTCGGACGTGCGCTGGGCGCCGGTCGGCTGGCTTCAGCGCGGCACATCCTGCTGCCGGCGGCCCTGCCCGGGTACCTGGCCGGCCTGAAGCAGGGCTGGGCGTTCTCGTGGCGGTCGCTGATGGCCGCGGAGATCATCGCGACCTCGCCCCAGCTCGGCGTCGGACTCGGGCAGTACCTGCACAACGGCTCGTCGTTGAACGACATCAACATGGTGATCGCGGCGATCTTCCTGATCCTGTTGGTGGGCATCGGGATCGAGCTGCTGCTGTTCCGTCCGTTGGAGCGCGCCGTGCTGCGGGCTCGTGGTCTGACGGGGGCCCTGTGACACCGCTCGTGGCCGTTGCGCACGGCAGTCGTGACCCGCGTTCGGCGGCGTCGATCCACGCGTTGCTGGACGTGGTGCGGTCGTTGCGGCCGGAGCTGGACGTGCGCGGCTGCTTCCTCGACCTGTGCGCGCCCCGGCTGCACGACGTGTTGCGCGAGCCCTCGGTGGTCGTGCCCTTGTTGCTGGGCAAGGCTTATCACGCCCGTGTCGACGTGCCGGCCGCCGTAGCCGAGTCCGGGGTGCCCGCTGTGGTCACCGACGTGCTCGGCCCGGATCCCCGGCTGGAGTCGGCGGCGTTGCGCCGGCTGTCCGAGGCCGGGGTCTCGTTCGGGGACAGGAACCTGGGTGTGGTGCTGGCCGGCGCCGGGTCCTCGCACGCTCCGGCGAACGAGGCCGTGGCGCGGGTGGCCCGGCGCTGGGCCCGCGAGTCGGGCTGGGCCGGCGTGGAGGCGGCGTTCGCGTCGATCGCCTCGCCGACCGTGCCCGAGGCGATCGAGCGGTTGCGGATGAGGGGGGCCACGAAGATCGCCGTGTCGTCGTGGTTCCTCGCTCCCGGCCTGTTGCCGGACAAGGTGACGACGCTCGCGGGTGACGCCGTGGTGGCGCGGCCGTTGGGCGACGACGTCGAGGTCGCGCAGCTCGTGCTGGACCGGTACGACTTCGCCCTGGCACGGCAGACCGTCGCCGCCTAGGCCTTCTGGTTGGACAGGTAGCCGACCGTCGCCCAGCCGATGCCGAGCAGGGCTCCCCCGGCGATCGCGACGGGGGTGAGCGCGCTCGAGTCGGCGACCGCGAGCAGGGCGATGGCGGCCGCGTAGACCATCGACAGGATCAGCAGGACCAGGCTGGACTTCTTTCTCGTCATGGCTCGGAATCCTCGGGTTTCCGGGGTGTGGCGCGCATCGACGGACCGGTGGGTTTCGCGCTCAGTCGACCGGCTACTGGTGTTTTCGCGCGGGGAGCCGCACAGTTTCCCGGTGTCCTCCGATGACGCCTGGGACCGCACGAAGGTCGCCTGGCACGTGGCCTTCGCGGTGTTCGCTCTCGTCAGCGTGGTGCTGGTGTTCGCGGAAGACCGGTTTGTGCCCGTCGCCCTGGTGCTGCTGGCCGCGCTTTGTCTTTGGTACTGGCGCGTCGGGGCACCGCTCGCCCGCGACGCACGCGGCGTGCGCTACCTGGCCGTCGCGATCCCGTTGGTGATCGCGATGTTCGCACTGGTGCCCGCGCTGGCGGTGCTGTTCTTCACGCTGTACCCGCACATCTGGTCGCTGCTGGAACCCAGGCTCGCCATCTGGGCGACCGCGCTGACGTCTCTGTCGATCGGCACCGTCGTGCTGGTGTCCGGCAGCTTCAGCGAGGACTCGATCGGCGGCGCGGTGGTCATCTTCCTGAGCGTCGTGCCCGCCGTGATGCTGGGCCTGTGGATCGCCCGGATCATCTCGCAGAGCCGCGAACGGGCTGAGCTGGCCGTCGTCAGCCACGAAGCCGGCGTCCTCACCGAACGCGAACGCCTCGCCCGCGACCTGCACGACACCCTCGCCCAGGGCGCGACGTCGGTGCTGCTGCTGTTGCGAGCGGCCCGCACCGCCACCGATCCCGTTGCGCGCGACCAACATCTGGCTCTCGCGGAGCAGACGACGTCCGAGAACCTGGCCGAGATCCGCGCGTTGGTCGCCGCGCTGACACCGGTCGAGTTGAACGGCGCCGCCCTCCCCGCCGCTCTCGAACGCCTCACATCTCGGTTGGGCCGCGAGCTAGGGCTCTCCGCGTCGATGACGGTTCACGGCACGTATCGCCCGTTGCCACCGGACCACGAAGTCACGCTGTTGCGCGTCACGCAGGAAGCGCTGGCGAACGTCCGCAAGCACGCACACGCCTCGACTGTGACCGTCTCTCTCGATTACGCGGCCGGTGTCGAGCTTTCGATCGTCGACGACGGCTGCGGTTTCTCACCGGACACCCCGCGCGGCTACGGCCTCGACGGGTTGCGAGACCGTGTGCGTGCCACGGGCGGAGAGTTCGACATCCGTTCCGAGCCTGGCTCAGGAGTCCGCGTGCACGTACGACTGGAGGACGCGTGATCCGGGTGCTGCTGGTCGACGACCACCCGGTCGTCCGCTTCGGCCTGCGCACAATCCTTGAGGCGCAGGAAGATCTGACCGTCGTCGGCGAGTGCGGCTCCGGTTCCGAGGCGATCCGGCTGGCGTCGGAACTCCTGCCGGACGTCGTGCTGATGGACCTCAAGATGCCCGGCATGGACGGCGCCACGGCCACCGCACAGGTCGTCGCGTCCACGTCCAGCCGAGTGGTCGTGCTGACCACCTTCGACACCGACGGCGACATCCTGCGTGCCATCGAGGCTGGTGCCACCGCTTATCTGCTGAAGGACGCGCCGAGCGAGGAACTGATCGACGCGGTCCGGGCGGCTTCGCGCGGCCAGACCGTGCTGGCTTCTCCGGTCGCCACCAAGCTCGTGAGTGCCGTGCAACGCCCCGGGCTGAGCGCACGTGAGGCCGAGGTGCTCGGGCTCGTGGCGTGTGGACTGTCCAACGGCGCCATCAGCAAGAAGCTGAACGTCAGCGAGGCGACGGTCAAAAGCCATCTGCTGCACGTGTTCGGCAAGCTCGACGTGAGCGACCGAACGGCCGCCGTCACCGTGGCGATCAGCCGCGGCTGGCTGCCACCCCCGGCCTGATCACGCCGAATCGCCCTCGGCACGAGGCCACGGCGTGGTACCAACTGCGCAACGGCACCGGGGGGCGACGTGTACGACGATCCACACCATTCCGATCACAGCGTTCGTGACGGCATCTTCGACGGCAGCGCCGACGACATCGCGGATCTGAGCCACCCGGACTTCGCGGACGACGACTTCCCGCGCTCGCGGCGCCGTTCCCGGCGCGGCTACCAGGACCTGTCCGGTGCGCCCTCGTGGGTCAAGGTGTTCGTGTGGGTGGGAACCCTCCTGGCGATAGCGGGCTTCGGGGTCGTCCTGTTCGGCCTGCTGGGCCCCTCGGGCGCACCTGAGCGGCCCAGCCGCCTGACGCCTGCCTTCCCGACGGCGGTCACGTTCGGCGACGTGCCACCCGACTTCGCGGACGGCCAGTTGCCGCCAGGCTTCCCGAACCAGCCGATGCCACCCGAGTTCCGTTCCTTCGAGACGCCGGGCTTCCCCCAGCGGCCCACGGCCTCGAGCGTCGGCGGCCCGAACCTGGCCCTGGGTTTCGGCCTCTTCTTCGCGGGCTTCGTGGTGACGGCGATCGGCGCGCTGGGCCACAGCACCTCGAAGCGGCGCTGACCCGCACCGCGGCGCCACTTTCGGCCGCCGCCACAAGATCGAATGCGCAGCGCCGTTCGGGCGATGTGAAGTGTGAACTGTTGACGTGAAACCTACTCATGAGTAGTCAGGTGGTTACGCCGCGTGCTGGAAGTGTCCCTCGTCCACTCAACGGGGAGAGGCCATGAAGCTAGCCGGAATTGCCGCAGCCGCACTGGTACCGATGCTGATGTTCGCCACCAACGCGTCAGCAGCCGCTCCGCAGACGATCACCTACAAGCTCCGGGCGACTGCCGTCGGGCAGACGTCGGACTTCACGCTCGACCAGGGCGTCGACTCGTCGGCGCCCGCGACCGTCGCCCCCGGCGGCACGGTCGCGGTCACCATCGACCCCGCGCCCAACAAGATTCCCACCGAGGCCGGTGGCCGGCAGGTGCGGGAGATCAAGGGTCTCGCGCTCCGGTTGCCGGTTCCGGCCAACTCGAAGTTCCAGTCCGCCTCGCTGTCCGGCGGTTCCGGGCTGGGTGGCACGCCGACGGTCGCCCTGTCGGGCAACGACGTCGTGCTGAGCGTGCCCGGTCCGATCAAGGGCGGCGCCGACTTCGAGTTGCCGACCGTCACGATCAACCTGCAGGCCGGCGGCACCGGGACGATCACCACGAAGCTGGGCGGCACCAGCTACGACGCCCCGGGTCTCACCTTCACCGCCGTCGTCGTGGTGATCGGGTTCCCGATCAACGCCGCCGCGAAGGGCTACCCGGACCCCAGCCCCGTGCTGACCACCACCACGATCGGCTAGAAACCCCGATGCCCCACCCCCTGCCGGGCATCAGGAAGTAGCCGCGACCAACGCGGTCATCGTGGCGAGCGTCGTGCGCAGGTCTTCCACGGAGACCTGCGCACTGACGCGGTTCGCCCACTCGTACTGCGCGTCCCGCAACCGTTCGATGGCGGCGAAACCCTCGGGAGTGGGCTGGACGAGCTTCGCGCGGGCATGCGCCGGGTTCGGCAGGTACTCCGCCAAACCCTTGTCCACCAACAGGTCCGCGATCCGCTGCACGGACTGCCGCGCCAGCCCCATCTCCCGCGCGATGCCGGAGACGGACAACGGCTCGCGCAGCACCGCGCCGAGCACCTGCCACCACGCCGCGGTCAGGCCCACCGGCTTCGTCATCACCTCGGCCGCGTCGAGAAACGCCCCGTACAAACGGAAGGTCCTCATCACGACGTCGGTCAGCACGTCGCCTGACTCAGTCCTGGACGCCGTCTCACTCGTGGACACTGGCCACCAGCTTCCCGAACGCCGCCGGCGTGTCGTCGCGGTTGAACTCGTACCAGGCCTCCAGCGTGGCCGGCGAGAACGTCTCCAGCTCCGCCAGCACCTCGCGCGCGAACTCCAAAGCCGAGGCGCCACCGGCCGTGATCACACCGTCAGCGCGCACCACGCGTTCCTCGCGGTACAACGCCGCGCCGCCGTAGGAACCAAGCCCCTCAAGAAAGTTCGACGTGTGCGCCACGTCGTCCAGCAGCCCCTCGGCCGCCAGCGCGACCGTCGCTCCGCAGATCGCCGCGATCGGCTTGCCCGCCTCGCGGAACCGCCGCGCGAGCTTCCCGAACGCCGCCAGCTCACCGGTCTCCCAGCCGTCGCCGCCCGGCAGCACGAGCATCGCCGCGTCGTCCAGCGACACGTCCTCCAGAGCGACGTCGGGCAGCATCCGCACGCCGCCCACAGTGCGGATCGGGTCCGTGGTCAGCCCGACCGTCCGGATCTCGTACCGCCCCGGCCGCTGCTGGAACTGCTGCAGGCTCACCTGCGCGGCCACGTGGCCGTACTCCCAGTCGGCGAGCTTGTCGGCCAGAACGAGGTACACCGTCTGTGTCATGACAGCAGACTGTCATAAGTGACAGCATCCTGTCAAACATCCCCGCGGCTAAGGTCAGGGCCATGGCAGATGAGCTGGTCCACTACGAGGTGCAGCGTGGCATCGCGACGATCACGCTGGACTCCCCCCACAACCGCAACGCGCTGTCCTCACAGCTGCGCCGGGAGCTCAAGGAGCACCTGAGCACAGCGGCAAAGGACGACGGCGTGCGCGTGGTCGTGCTGACGCACACGGGTTCCGTGTTCTGTTCCGGCATGGACCTCAAGGAGGCCGCCGGGGCGAGCGCGGGCGACCAGGGCGTCAACGAGTTCCCCGCGATCCTCGAACAGCTCTGGACCAGCCCGAAGCCGGTCGTCGCGGCGCTCAACGGCCCGGCGCGCGCGGGTGGCGTCGGCATCGTCGCGGCCTGCGACATCTCCATCGCCGCCAACAGCGCCACGTTCGCGTTCAGCGAGGTCCGGATCGGCGTCGTACCGGCCGTCATCTCGGTGACGGTGCTGCCGCGGCTGCTCCCCCGCCAGGCCCACGAGCTGTTCCTGACCGGCGAGACGTTCGACGCCCGGCGCGCGGTGGAGATCGGCCTGCTCAACGCGGCGACCGACGACGTCGACGCGGAGGTCCGGCGCTACACGGACATGCTCGCGCTCGGCGCCCCCAACGCGTTGGCGGCCACCAAGGAGATGCTCCAGCAGGAGCGGTCCACGAACCTCGGCGAGGTCTTCGCGGACATGCTCAAGCTGTCAGCTCAGCACTTCGGCGGACCTGAGGGCCAAGAGGGCATCACGGCGTTCAGGGAGAAGCGCAAGCCGTCCTGGGTGCCGACCGAGAGCTAGAACCAGCCAGTGCACTCGATGACGCCCTGCGAGGACCCGCACGCGCGCATCAGCTTGCCGTCGTTCTTGAACGCGTCGGTGTACTTCGCGGTACCCGAGTCGATCCTGGTGTAGCCGAGGAACCCCTCGTGCCCGTTGGCCGAGGGGTCCTTGCGGTCGGTCCAGATCTCCTCGCCCGGCGTGCCGTGCGAGATGCGCCCCCACGCGCACTTGGACTTGTTCGACGCGCGCAGTTCGACCACACGGCCGTTCTGCATGGTCACGGGGTTGTCGCCGTCGAGCGTCTCGAACGGCGTGAAAGGCCCCTCCTGCGAGCAGTCGGGGTCACCGGCGAACGACACCGCCGGACAAAGCACTCCTACAACCACAAAGACGCCGAGCGCACAGCTCAGACGACGGAATTGCGTTCCCATGGAATGGCACTGTCCACTCCGGACGCCAAACCCGCAGCCCCAGTCACCGTTCCGTGCGAATCACGCGCACTTTTCGGTCACCTGATTCAGCGGTCTGCTTCGCAGCGTCACGCAGCACCGACGAAACGGAAGAGTCCAGATCAGCGGGCACGACCAGCGTGTACTCACCTGCGGGTAGCCACGAGAGATCGGTCAGGCTGTCGTACAGGGCGTCGAGGTTCTGCCCGAACCACTCGGGGAAGTCCAACGCGTGCGCAATGGCCGAGATCGCGGCGGACTTTTCCGAAACGAGAATGTGCCGTTTCATTTGCTCACGTCCACGACGACGAACGACGAATAGTGGTCGCCGGTGTAGAAGACTTCCTTTTCCGACCCGGTGACGATCCGCCGCGCGCCGCGGTCGGGACTGTTCGGCGTCGGCACGGTGTACTCCTTGTAGTACCCGGACTTCTGCTGCGGCAGCCGCTTCTCGCGGTTCTCGAACGTCACGCCGTCGTTGCGCGGGTACGGGAACGGCCCCTTGGCCTCGATCAGCTTCCACGTCTTCGCGGCCTCGGCGGGCAGCTTCGACAGCGACTGCACGTCCAGGCCCGACTTCACGCCGGGAACGGCGCCCTGGGACGCGGACGGCGCGCTGCTCGCGGGCGGGGCCGACGGGTTCGAGGCGGTGTCCTTGAAGAACCATCCGACCACGACCAGGGCAACGAGCCCGACCAGTGCGACGGTCAGGCGACGACCAGGACTCACGCTGCGATCTTCTCCGCTTCGGGCTCGGGCTCCGGCTCGGGGACCGACGCCGGGTTGTTCGCTCCCCAGTCAGCGACCCGGTCGATCAGCCGCGCCACGCCCAGGCACAACGGCAACACCACGATCATCACGACGGGGAACTGCACGGCGACGGGCAGCTGCACGACCCACAGCTCGACACCGTCCCACCACTGCACCAGCCAATCCACGCCCCCGAGCGTAGTCCCGTGACCCGTGTCACGGCATTTGGCCACGATCCAGGTGGGTATGTTGCGAACCATGTTCGCCGTATACGCAGCAGAACCCAGTCCTGAGAACCCGCTGGCCTCGCTTCGCGTGGGCGAGCGCCCCGAGCCCGAGGTCCCCGCCGGGTGGGTGCGCGTCGCGGTCAAGGCGGCCAGCCTCAACATGCACGACCTGTGGACGTTGCGCGGGGTCGGCATCAAGCCCGAGCAGTTCCCGATGATCCTGGGCTGCGACGGCGCCGGCGTCCTCGACGACGGCACCGAGGTGGTGCTGCACTCCGTCATCGGCGACCCGAACTGGTCCGGCGACGAGACGCTCGACCCGAAGCGCACGCTGCTCACCGAGAAGCACCAGGGCACGTTCGCCGACTACGTCACGGTGCCGGCCAGCAACGCGCTGCCCAAGCCCGCGGGCCTCTCGTTCGCCGAGGCCGCCTGCATGGGCACGGCGTGGCTGACGGCGTACCGGATGCTGTTCGTGAAGTCCGGCCTGCGTCCCGGCCAGACGATGCTCGTGCAGGGCGCGTCGGGCGGTGTGTCGACGGCGCTGATCCAGCTCGGCCGCGCCGCCGGGTTCCGCGTGTGGGTCACGGGCCGCAGCGAGGAGAAGCGCGCACTGGCGACCTCCCTCGGCGCCCACCAGACGTTCGAGTCCGGCGCCAGGCTGCCCGAACGGGTCGACGCGGTGTTCGAGACCGTCGGCAAGGCCACCTGGTCGCACTCGATGAAGGCGTTGAAGCCCGGCGGCATCGTGGTGATCTCCGGCGCGACGTCCGGCGACGCCTCCGCGGCCGAGCTCCAGCGGCTCTTCTTCCTGCAGCTGCGCGTGGTCGGCTCGACCATGGGCACGCGCGAGGAACTGGGCGACCTGATCCGGTTCTGCGCCCTCAACGACCTCAGGCCGCAGATCGGCGCCGAGCTGAAGTTCGAGGACGCCGAGCAGGGCCTGCAGGCGATGCTCGACGGCGACACCGCGGGCAAGATCGTCTTCACCCGCCCGTAAAACTGGGCAATCAGCCTGAAAACGCCCTTCTGCCGAGCAGGCGGGAACGAACCGCGTGACAGTGGTCCTCATGACCACGCAGGGCGTTTTCAGGCGCAAGCCCATAGACCAGATCGCTGAGGACAAAGGCGACGGGCTCACCAGAACACTGGGCCTGTGGCAGCTCACCGCGATCGGCATCGGCGGCATCATCGGCGCCGGCATCTTCTCGCTCGCGGGCGCCGTCGCGAACAAGACGGCCGGACCGGCGGTGCTGATCTCGTTCCTCGTCGCGGGTATCGCGAGCGCGGCGGCGGCGTTCTCGTACGCGGAGTTCGCGGGCATGATCCCGAAGGCCGGCAGCGCCTACACCTACGGCTACGCGGTGCTCGGCGAGATCGTCGGCTGGTTCATCGGCTGGGACCTGCTGCTGGAGTACACCGCGATCGTGGCGGTGGTGGCGATCGGCATCTCGGGCTACTTCACCGAACTGCTGTCGTTGCTGAACATCCATCTACCGCAGTGGATGCTGGGCGCGCCGGGCACGGAGACCGGTGACGTCGCCGCGGGCAGTTACAAGGTCAACCTGTTCGCGGTGCTGCTGTGTCTGCTGATCGCGTACGTGCTGAACACGGGCATGAAGAACGCGGCGCGGTTCGAGACGACGTTGGTGTACCTGAAGGTCGCGGTGGTGGCGCTGGTCGTCATCGTCGGCGCGTTCCACATCAACACGGAGAACTACAACCCGTTCTTCCCGTTCGGCATCTCGGGCGCGCTCACGGGTGCGGCGACGGTGTTCTTCGCCGTGTTCGGCTACGACGCCATGTCGACGGCGGCCGAGGAGTCGAAGGACTCCCAGAAGCACATGCCGAAGGCGATCATCTACTCGCTCGCGGTGTCGATGGTGCTGTACGTGCTGGCCTGCCTGGTGCTCACGGGAATGGTGAACTACAAGGACATCGACGCGGAGTCCGCGTTCGCCACGGCGTTCGCCGACGTCGGCCTGCCCGCGCTGGGCATCATCATCAGCGTCGGCGCGATCCTCGGCATCACGACGGTGCTCTTCACGTTCATGATGGGCGCGGCCCGCGTCGGCTACTCGATGAGCCGCGACGGCCTGCTGCCCCCGTGGTTCGCGAAGACGCACCCGGTGAAGCACGCTCCGACGCGCATCACCTGGGTGCTGGGCATCGCCTCGGCGCTCATCGCCGGGTTCCTGCCGATCGCGGAGGCCGCCGAGCTCACCAACATCGGCATCCTGCTGGCGTTCGTCGTCGTCTGCGTCGCCGTGATCGTGTTGCGCTACAAGCAGCCCGACCTCCCGCGCTCGTTCAGGACGCCGGGCATGCCCGTGGTGCCGATCATCGGCGTGATCTTCTCGCTCTGGCTGATCACGTTCCTCAACCCGGAGACCTGGCTGCGGTTCGCGATCTGGTTCGTGATCGGCCTGATCATCTACTTCGCCTACTCGCGCAAGCACTCCGTCATGGAGCGTCAGCCCAAGCCGTGACGATCTGGTCGAGGGTGGAGAGCGGCACCGCGCCGCTCCCCACCACCAGGTCGTGGAACGCCTTGACGTCGAACCGGTCGCCCATCTTCGTCTCGGCCTCCGCCCGCACGCGCTGGATCTCCAGGCGCCCCACCATGTACGCGAGGGCCTGCCCCGGCGTCTCGATGTACCTGTCGATCTCGGAGTCGATCTCGGGCTCGGTCATGACCGTGTTCTCCCGCAGGTAGTCGACGGCGTACTGCCGCGACCAGCCGAACGCGTGGATGCCGGTGTCCACCACGAGCCGCCCGGCGCGCATCGCGTCGAGCCCGAGCATGCCGAGGCGCTGCTCGTCGGACGAGTACAGGCCCATCTCGTCGGCGAGGCGCTCGGTGTAGAGGCCCCAGCCCTCCAGGTACGCCTCGATGAACGCGTACTTGCGCATGTTGGGCAGTTCCGTCTCGGAGGCGATCGAGAACTGGTAGTGGTGGCCGGGAACGGCCTCGTGGAACGCCGTCACCTCGGACAGCGTGCGGCTGCGTTCGGTGGCGCCCAACGGGTTCAGCCAGTAGGTGCCGGGACGGCTGCGGTCGGCCGGCGCGGGCTGGTAGAAGGCGATGGCCGACGTGCTCTGCTCCTCCTCGGGCACGGCGCGCACCTGACAGCCGACGCTCGGCATGCGGCCGAACCACTTCGGCGCCTCGGCCTCCGCGCGGGCGATCGCCTCGACGGCGTTCTCGATCATCTGCTCTTCGCTGTCCCACAGCATTTCCGTGCGCAGCCGGTGGAAGATCTCCGGCACGTCCCTGGTGCCCCACAACCGCGAGCCGATCTCCGCGTACTCCTCGCGCAGCGCCGCGATGATGTCGAGCCCCAGCCGGTGCAACTCGCTGGGCCTGCGGGAGGTCGTGGTGTAGGTGCGGACCAGGTTCGCGTAGTTCCGCTCGCCCCCGGGAAGCCAGCAGAGCCCGGCCCTGTCGTCGCGACGGCCGTCCCCGATCGACGCCAGCACGTCGCGGAACCCGGCGACGGCGGTGCGGATCTGTGCCGAGTGCGCGCCTTCCCACTCCTGCACCGGCAGGGCCAGGAAGCCCTCCATGCGCTGCACACCGGTCCGCAGATGACGGCTCAGCGGCCTGCGGTCGGACTCGCGCAGCCTCTGAGCCGCCTGCTCGATGTAGCGCGGGAACTGGTCGAGGCGCTGGGACACGTCCAGCTTCGACGAGACCATGAGCAGGCTGTTCACCGGCGCGCTCATGGTCGCGACGGTGTGCTCGACCAGCCTGGCGTCGATGCGGTCGACGATCGCCTGGCCCTGTTGCTTGATGACCGCGAGCGTGACGGGGTCCTCGGTGTCGTCCGTCTCTGCCTCGTCCAGGAGCCGGGAGACCCGGTCCCTGATCACCTGCTCGCCGTCCGTGCTCAGGTCCTCGAGCTTGTCCTCCCAGCCCGCCACCCCCAGCATCGTGGCCGACAGCGGCGAGTGGTCCATGGACGCCTGGAACATCTCATCAGCGAGCGACATCAGGCCCTCCTGGACCAGTTGGAGACGAGTTTGCCGAGCGTGGGCAACGGAACGATGCCGTTCTCCAGGACGAGGTCGTGGAACGCCCTGATGTCGAACCTATCCCCCATCGCGGACCGGGCCTCCTCGCGCACCCGCTGGATCTCCAGCCGCCCCACCATGTACGCGAGCGCCTGCCCCGGCGCCTCGATGTACCGGTCGACCTCGGACGAGATCTCCGCGGCGTCCATCGCGGTGTTCTCGCTCAGGTAGTCGATGGCCTGCTGCCGGGGCCAGCCGAGCGCGTGCAGGCCCGTGTCGACCACCAGCCGGCCGGCGCGCATCGCGTCGAGGCCCAGCATGCCCAGGCGTGCCTCGTCCGACGAGTACAGGCCCATCTCGTCGGCCAGGCGCTCGGTGTAGAGGCCCCAGCCCTCGATGTAGGAGTCGATGAACGCGAACTTGCGCACGTTCGACAGTTCGGTCTCGGCGGCGATCGAGAGCTGGAAGTGGTGGCCGGGAACGGCTTCGTGGAACGCCGTCACCTCGGACACCGTGCGGCTGCGGCCGGTGGCGTTCAACGGGTTCACGAAGTACGTGCCGGGACGCGACCCGTCGAGTGCCGCGTCCTCGTAGTACGCGAACGCGGCGTTGGGGCGGTCCACCTCCGGCACGAACCGGACCTCGCACCGCGCCTTCGGCAGTCGCCCGAACCAGTTCGGTGCCTCGGCCTCGGCCCGCGTGACGGCGTCGACCGCGCTGACGAGCATCTCGTCCTCGTTGTCCCACAACAGGTCCGTGCGCAACCGCCGGAAGATCTCCGCGACGTCGGAGATGCCCCACACCCGCGAACCGATCTTCGCGTACTCCTCGTGCAGTCCGGCGATCAGGTCGAGGCCGAGCCGGTGCAGTTCGGCGGGGCTGTAGGAGGCGGTCGTGTAGTCGCGGACGAGCTTGCGGTAGTTCTCCTCGCCGTCGGGCAGCCAGCAGAGGCCTGCCTGCTCGTCGACCCGTCCCGGCAGGCCCAGCAGGACCTCGCGGTACCGGGCGAACGCCGGGCGCAGGTCCGCGTCGCCCTCCCACTCCTGGCGCGGCGAGGCGAGGAACCGTTCGACGTAGGCCGCGCCGTTCTCCACGTGCCGGCGCAACGGCCTGCGGTCCGTGTCGGCCAACCGGTCCGCGGCCTGGCCGAGGAAGCCGGGAACGAGATGCCGCCGCCGCGAGAAGTCGAGGTGCGAGGTCGCCCTGAGCAGGCCGGCGACCGGCGCGTTGGTCCCCCTGGACACCGAGTGCTCGACCAGCCGTGCGTCGATGCCGGTGATGATCGACTCGGCCTGGTGCCGGATCACGTCCCGCGCGACCGGATCCTCACCACTTCCGTCGAGGCGCTCGAGGATGCCGGTCAGCCGGGAACGCATCGCCCGGTGGCCGTCGACGCTGAGGTCTTCGAGCCGGTCGTCCCAGCCCGGCACCCCGACGAGCGTGGCGAACAGCGGGTTCCAGTCCATCATCGCCTGGAACATCTCATCGGAGAGCGAGGTCACGCTCTCCTTCTTAGCCGCGCGGGAACCGCTGGGCCAGGGATTTGATCGTTTCGGTCAGCTCCGCGCCGATTCGCCGCACGATCGCGCCCGCCGGTTCGGCCGTCGCGAGCGGGTACGTGGTGCCCGCCCACAGCGACATGACCTCCACTTCACCGGTCGCGCGCACCGGCCTCGTGAGGTGGTGGACGTTCGGGTACGCGGCGGGCGCGTGCGGGCTGTGTTCGATCAGGAACCGGTTCACGAGCCCACGGGCGGGCCGTCCGCTGAACGCCCGCGTGAGCGCGGTGCGCCGGGCTCCTTCGGCGAGCGCTTCCCGTTGCGTCGCATTGGTTCCCGCCTCCGGGCAGCCGAGGAACGCGGTGCCGAGCTGCGCCGCGACCGCACCCGCGGCCAGCACGGCGGCGACGTCGGCGCCGCTGACGAGACCACCGGTCGCGATCACCGGCAGGTCCACGGTGCTCTTCACCAGCCTGATCGCCGCGAGGGTGCCGTACAGCTCGCCGCCGCCGGGCGAAATTCCGTCGTCGGCGAACGTGCCGCGGTGGCCGCCCGCGTCCGAACCCTGCACGCACAGGACGTCGGCGCCGATCTGCCTGGCCTGCCGCGCCTCGCTCGGGGTGGTGACCGTCACGACGATCGTGGAGCCCGCCGCCTTGAGCCGCTGGACGTCGTCGGCGTCGGGCAGGCCGAAGGTGAACGACACCACCGGAACCCGCAGCGCCAGCACGAGTTCGAGCTTCGCCGCGTAGTTGTCGTCGTCCCAGCGGGGATCGCCGGGCGCGGCGCCGACCTTCTCGGCACAGGCCGTGACACGGCGCACGTAGGACGAGATGTCGCTGGTCGGCCTCGTACCGGGCACGAAGAGGTTGACCCCGAACGGCTTCGTGGTGAGCTCGCTCGTGCGTGTGATCTTCTCCGCGAGCTGCTCGACGGTGACGTACCCGGCCGCGAGGAACCCGAACCCGCCTGCCTCGTTCACCGCGGCGACCAGTTCGGGGGTGGAGGGGCCACCTGCCATCGGCGCGGCGATCACAGGCACGGCCAGCGTGTGGAACATGGAAGACAACCTAGTTGGATCGGCCGACAAATGCCTGGTGAAGCCCTGTGTCCTTGATGACGCAAGGACTGCTCCGAACGGACGTCGGTGCCACGTCCACTGTGGACGTGGCACCGACGGTTCCATCATCTAGGGCAGGGAGTCCAGATGAGGGGCCACGGTGTTCGCGAACTGCCAGTTGTTCGAGGCGTCCCAGTTGATCGACCACGTCATGGCGCCGCGGATGGACGGCCAGGTCGTGCTCGGCTTGAACGTCCCGCAGCTGGTGCCGCGGGCGAGACAGCTGAGCGCGTTGTTGACGTTGGACGGCGACTGGTACCCGCCACCGGCACCGGACGGCGACGCCGGCAGGCCGAGACCCACCTGGTCGGCGCGCAGGCCGCTCTGCAACTGGATGCACGCGAGCGCGGTCAGGAAGTTGACCGTGCCCTGGCTGTAGACCTGCTGGTCGCAGCCGAGCATCGAGCCGGAGTTGTAGTACTGCATGTTGACGATGGTCAGGATGTCCTTGGTGGCCAGCGCCAGCTTGAAGTACTCGGAGTTGACGTTCTGCATGTCGATCGTCTGCGGCGCCATGGTGATGACGCTGCCTCCACCGGCGGCGATGCTGCGCAGCGCCTGACCCATGTAGGTGGCGTTGACGCCGTTCTCCAGGTCGATGTCGACGCCGTTGAAGCCGTAGGTGGAGATCAGGCTCTTGACGCTGTTGGAGAAGTTCGTCGCCGCCGTCGAGTTGCCGACGCTGATCGTGCCCTTCTCACCGCCGACGGAGATGATCACCTTCTGGCCGCGGTTCTGCACGGTCTTGATGTCCGCGCGGAACTGCGCGTCGGTGTAGCCGCCCAGCTGGCTGCTCAGTCCGGGGTCGAGGTTGAACGCGACCTGACCCTGCACCGCCGTGGCGTCGGCGAACGAGACCGCGATGATGTCGTAAGTGGTGGGGACGTCCGCGAGCTTCAGAGCGCGCGCACCGTTGTAGAAGTTCTGCCAGTAGCCCGTCAGGACGTGCTTGGGCAGACCGGTGTTCGGCGGGTTGCTGGTCGTGGTGGTGGTAGTCGTCGTAGTAGTGGTGGTGGTCGACGTCGTGGTGCTCGTGGTCGTCGGCGGCGTGCCGGGGCCGTCGAGGTTGACGTCGTCGGCGAAGTACGCGGGCTGGCCGTACCAGCCGTGCAGGTAGATCGTGACGCTGGTGGCGCTGCCGGTGGTGAAGTCGACGGTCAGCTGCGAGAAGCCGCTCGTGCCGGGCGTCCAGGTGTTCTTCTCCACGCCACCGGTGACGCCGAGGTAGACGTAGCTGCCCTGCACCCACGCGGACAGCTTGTAGGCCGTGTTCGGTTGCACCGAAACGGTTTGCTGGCACCGCGCGTTGCTCTGCCCGACCGGTGCGCCCTGCAGGGCGTACGTGCCGGTGCGCTTCGTGCCGCTGGTGACGCTCGTGCCCTCGGTGCAGGTCCAGCCGCTCAGGTTGCCGGCCTCGAAGCCGCTGTTGGCCGCGAGGTTCGCGGCGGCAGCGCTTCCGTTGATCACCAACACCAGACCGGCACAAGCGAACAGCGCAGAAAGCAGCGCTATAGCTGCTCGTCTGGTCTTGGACATGGTCCACCTCCACACATCATGCGGCGGCCATGTTGTGAGTGGACTAAAAATGGACTAGACCACTGCGTTTGGTCAAGACCTGGTTTAGCTTGAGGGGCGTGTTCACCCTCGAAGACGCCATCACGATCGCCACCGCCGCCCACGACGGCCAGGTCGACAAGTCGGGCCGGCCGTACATCGGACACCCGTTGCGGGTCATGGCGGCGATGACCGGCGAGCACGAGCAGATGGCCGCGGTCCTGCACGACGTCATCGAGGACACCCCGGTGACGGCTTCGGACTTGCTCGCGCGCGGCTGCCCCGGGGTCGTGGTCGACGCCGTCGTGGCCCTGTCGCACCTCCCGGAGGAGCCGCAGGAGGACTACCTCCGCCGCGTCGCCGCGAACCCGTTGGCACTCTCCGTGAAGCGCGCGGACATCGGCGACAACCTCTCCCCCGCCCGGATGGCCCGCCTGGACGACGCCACGCAAGATCGTTTGAAGGCCAAGTACGCGCGGGCCCTGGGGTTGCTCGCGGAGTACGTGAGCTAACTCGCTTCTTCATCGGTACAGGTCGCTTGAACAGGGTGTATTATCGAAACGTAACCAAGATTGGAAGGACACGATGACCCGCCACGACCTGTCCGTGAAGTCCCTGCGTTCGAGCCTGGCCTCGCGCCGTGAAGCTCGGTACTCACGCCGGAGCCTCGAACGGCAGTTGGCCAGCTACACCACCGAGAGCGACCGGCTCGAACTGGACGCCATCCTGTCGCGCCACAGCGCGGAGGAGACCGGCGAGCTCCGTTCGATCATCAACCGGCAGGCGATGGACCGCCTTCTGCGGTCCGCCTGACGAGTTCAATTCAGGGCCACCCCGGCAACGTTGCCGAGGGTGGCCTTCGCGTTTCTAGAACAACCTCTTGAGGGTCAGGACGTTGTCCTTGCGCGTCTCCTGCTGGCCCTCCGGGCCGACGAGCGGCCGTTCCACCACCTCGTCGGTGATGATGATCCAGTTGTCCTTGAGCTTCAGGTGATCGAGAACGTCCTTCGTCGTCGGGAAGTAGTAGTCCTGGTGCTCGGACCACGACGGCGCCGCCGCGTGCCCGCCGACGATCAGGTGCCCGCCTGGAGCCACCGCGTTCGAGGCCCGCTTCAGGATGCTGTTGCGCTCCCCGTCCTCCTCGACCGGCGAGTGCAGGAACTGCGCGCTCACCAGGTCGTACAGGCCGTCGGGAAACGTGGCCTTGAGATCGTGCTGCTCCACCGAGATCTCGACGCCGGCGTCGTACGCGTGCTTGAGCGCCCGGTCCAGCGCGACCTGCGACACGTCGACGCCCAGCACCCGCCAGCCCCTCTTCGCGAGCCAGACGGCGTCACCACCTTCCGCGCACCCGATGTCGAGCGCGCTGCCGGGCGTGAGCCGTTCGACCTCCCGCACCAGCAACGGATTCGGCTTGCCGGACCAGACCTGGTCCCGCTCCGAGTAGAAGGTCTCCCAGAACTCCTGTGCGGTCGTCATGCTTCGACGATGCTCCCGACCGTGCCACATTGGCAAACTACGTTGCTGATCCGGCAACGCCAGGACCGGGCAGCAGGTCGACGTCGCCGGCCCGCATCGGCTCACCGCAGTGGTCGCACCGCAGTTCGACGTCCGCGATCTCCCCGCACGCGTGGTGCCGGTAGAGCACCGGCGGCCCCGCCTCGCCCGCGAGCCACCGGTCGCCCCAGCCCTTCATGACCATGAGCAGGTCGATCAGTTCAGTGCCCTTGACCGTCAGCACGTACTCGTAGCGCGGCCGCTGGTCGTACGGACGGCGTTCCAGAACCCCTTGCTCCACAAGGTGATTCAGTCGCTCGGTCAGCACCTTGCGGGAGATCCCGAGGTCGGCCTGGAGCTGCTCGAACCGGTTCATCCCGACCCACACGTCGCGCAGGATCAGCGGCGACCAGGGCTCCCCGATGACGTCGAGCGTGCGCGCGATCGAACACGCCATCCCACTGAAGCTCGTCCGCTGCATGCTTCAACTCTAGCAAGTCAGGGTTCCCTTAAGGAACTCACGTCTGCTACGGTCTTGGAGTCTCTTAAAGGAACTCAAAGGAGCACGAGATGAGCAAGGTGATCAGCGCCCACTCGGTGTCGGTCGACGGCTACATCACCGGCCACGACCCCCGTCCGGGTCAGGGCCTCGGCGACGGCGGCATGCTGTTCGACTGGTACTTCGACGGCACGGTGGAGAGCCAGGAGTTCGGCGGCTTCAAGCTGAGCGAGCAGAGCGCGAAGATCTTCGACTTCCACGCCGGACGAGTAGGCGCCGTGGTCGCCGGCCGCAACACCTTCGACGACTCCGAGAGCTTCGGCGGCTGCAGCCCGCACTCGAACGCGCACCTCGTCCTGCTCTCCCACCGCTCCGCGGACCTCACGGAACGCCAGACGCCGGCCACGTCCATCGAGGACGCGATCGCCAAGGCCCTGGAACTCGCTGACGGCAAGGACGTCGGCCTGATGGGCGGCGGCGTGCTGAACGCGGCGCTCCAGGCGGGACTGGTCGACGAGGTCGTGCTGCACCAGGTGCCGATCCTGCTGGGCGGCGGCCGCCCGTTCTTCCAGGAACTGCCGAAGCACGTGCGCCTCACCCTGATCGACGCCACCCCGGCCCCCGGCGTGACCCACCTCCGTTACGAGGTGCAGCGATGAACGCGGACGTCCGCACGGTGCTCGACGGCACCCCGATCGCCCACCTCGCCACGCTGCTGCCCGACGGCGCGCCTCACTCCGTGCCGCTGTGGATCGGCACGCACGGCGACCACATCGTGATCCTCACCGGCCCTGGTTCGCAGAAGGCCCGCAACCTGCGCCGCGATCCGCGCGTGGCGATCTCCCTGACACCGCCGGACAACCCGTTCCAGCCCGTCATCCTGCGCGGCCGGGTCGTGGAGTGGCTCGACGGCGACGCGGCGTGGGAGATCATCGACGCGATCGCCCAGAAGTACATCGGTGGGCCCTACTCGCGCGACGAAGAACGAGTCGTCGCGCTCATAGAGCCCACCGGATGACGAGACCTACTTCTTGCCCTTCGGCTCGTCAGTGGACAGCGCGGCGACGAAGGCCTCCTGGGGCACCTCGACGCGGCCGACCATCTTCATGCGCTTCTTGCCTTCCTTCTGCTTCTCGAGCAGCTTGCGCTTACGGGTGATGTCACCGCCGTAGCACTTGGCCAGCACGTCCTTGCGGATGGCGCGGATCGTCTCGCGGGCGATCACGCGGGCACCGATCGCGGCCTGGATCGGCACCTCGAACTGCTGCCTGGGGATGAGCTCACGCAGACGGGTCGCCATGCGCGTGCCGTACGCGTAGGCGTAGTCCTTGTGCACGATCGCGCTGAACGCGTCGACCGTCTCACCCTGCAGCAGGATGTCGACCTTGACGAGCTCCGCGTCCTGCTCGCCGGACTCTTCGTAGTCCAGCGACGCGTAACCGCGGGTGCGCGACTTCAGCGAGTCGAAGAAGTCGAAGATGATCTCGCCGAGCGGCATCGTGTAGCGCAGCTCGACGCGCTCCTCCGACAGGTAGTCCATGCCGCCGAGCTGGCCGCGCTTGGACTGGCAGAGTTCCATGATCGGGCCGATGTAGTCGGACGGCGCGATGATGGTGCACTTGGTGATGGGCTCGTAGACCTCGGCGCGCTTGCCCTCAGGCCAGTCGGACGGGTTCGTCACGACGATCTCCGAACCGTCCTCCATCACCACGCGATACACGACGTTCGGCGCGGTGGAGATGAGGTCGAGACCGTACTCGCGCTCCAGGCGGTCGCGGGTGATCTCGAGGTGCAGCAGGCCGAGGAAGCCGCAGCGGAAGCCGAAGCCCAGCGCGGCGGAGGTCTCCGGCTCGTAGGTGAGCGCGGCGTCGTTGAGCTGGAGCTTGTCCAGCGCCTCGCGCAGCTCCGGGTAGTCCGAGCCGTCGACCGGGTACAGGCCGGAGTAGACCATCGGACGGGGCTCGCGGTAGCCGGCCAGCGGCTCCGTGGCGCCCTTGCGCTCCGACGTGACGGTGTCGCCGACCTTGGACTGGCGCACGTCCTTCACGCCGGTGATGAGGTAACCCACCTCGCCGACGCCGAGGCCCTGGGACGGCTTGGGCTCCGGCGAGACGATGCCGACCTCGAGGATCTCGTGGGTCGCGCCCGTCGACATCATCTTGATGCGCTCGCGCGGCGTGATCTTGCCGTCGACCACGCGGATGTAGGTGACGACACCGCGGTAGGTGTCGTAGACCGAGTCGAAGATCATCGCGCGGGCCGGGGCGTCGTCGCTGCCGACGGGGGCCGGCACCTTCTTCACGACCTCGTCGAGCAGCGCGCCGACGCCGAGACCGGTCTTCGCGGAGACGCGCAGCACCTCGTCCGGCTCGCAGCCGGTGATGTGCGCGATCTCCTTCGCGTACTTGTCCGGGTCCGCGGCGGGCAGGTCGATCTTGTTCAGCACCGGGATGATGGTGAGGTCGTTCTCCATCGCCAGGTACAGGTTCGCCAGCGTCTGCGCCTCGATGCCCTGCGCGGCGTCGACCAGCAGCACGGCGCCCTCACAGGCCTCCAGTGCGCGGGACACCTCGTAGGTGAAGTCGACGTGGCCAGGCGTGTCGATCATGTGCAGGACGTGGTCCTGCCCGTCGAGCTGCCACGGCAGGCGCACGTTCTGCGCCTTGATGGTGATGCCGCGCTCACGCTCGATGTCCATGCGGTCGAGGTACTGCGCCCGCATCGCCCGCGCGTCGACCACGCCGGTGAGCTGCAGCATGCGGTCGGCCAGCGTCGACTTGCCGTGGTCGATGTGCGCGATGATGCAGAAGTTCCGGATGAGCTCCGGCGGCGTGAAGGTCGTGTCGGCGAACGAGGTCAAGGCAGTCCTCAACAGGAAATCGGACGGGTGTCCCCTTATGGTCCCATAGAGGCCCCTGTGCCCTGCACCACTAGGGTGCGTCCGTGCAGACGAACGGTGAAGACCCCCGCCCGGCGAAGGGCGCGGTCCGTGAGGTTTTCGACGCGGCACAGGCCGCCAAGCTGGACTACTCGCCCACGATGGACGGCGACGCCGACCCGGGCGAGGTCGTGTGGGCGTGGGTGCCCTTCGAGGAAGACGCCAACCGCGGCAAGGACCGCCCGCTGCTGGTCGTGGGCCACGCGGGCACCGACCTCGTGGCGCTGATGCTCTCCTCGAAGGAGCCGCGCGACGACTACCTGGAACTGGGCGCCGGCGCCTGGGACCGCGAGGGCAGGCCTTCCTACCTGCGCCTCGACCGCGTCTTCGCCCTGGACTCGGACGACGACATCCGGCGTGAGGGTGCCGTGCTGGCACCCGCCGCCTTCGGCCAGGTCGTGGACGCCCTACGCGAACGTCACGGCTGGCGCTGAACGAACGCACGCCACGCGGGTGCGCTGAACATCAGCGTGCCCGCGTCGGCGTTCTTGGAGTCACGAACAAGTACGTCCCGAGCGATCGAGACCTCGACGCAGTTCCCGTCCTCGGTCGCATCGCTGTAGCTGCTCTTACGCCAAGCGCGGTCCTCGGCCATCGAATTCCTCTCGCGGTGGGCTGACGTACTCCGCCAGCTTGCTCCGCGATTGTTCCGCATCCAGCGCGACCTCATCCAGGTGGTTGAAGAGCAGCCTGGTGCGCGCGATGGCTCCTGGATCCTGCACGAACACCTTCGCGAGGTCGGTCTCACCGAAGGCGACCGGGTACGCCTTCTCGTACTCCCAGAGCACGCAGCCCGACGACGGAACCACGACGTGCGCCGGCACGATCCGGATCTCAGGCGCGCCGAACAAGAGCTTCGCGCACTGGTCTTCCATGATCTGGTCGGTCCCGACCTGCTGCCGCAGCGCGAGCTCGTGGACGTAGAACAGACAAGTCGGCCGATCGTGTCGTCGCAGGATCGCCTGGCGTTCGATGCGGAACTGCACGATCGTCGGGATTCGTTCCTCCGCGATGAAGCCGCCCAGCCGGTACAGGGCGTCGGCGTACTCCGGCGTCTGTGAGAGACCGGGCACGGACCGCGGGTCGTAACTGGTGATCGTCTTGGCGGTCGCCTCGGCCAGGGCCATCGTCCGCGTGTTGTCCGGCACCTGCACGATGTACTCGTCGAAGGCCTTCGCGTAGCGCCGCCGGAACTCCTCGAAGTAGTCGGCGTCCTTGCCGCACGCGGTCAGGAACTGCACGAGGTCGATCTCGCTCGCGCGGGCCTTGCCGTGCTCGATGGTGGACATCTTGCTCGGATCCCAGCCGAGCCGGATGGCCATGGCGCGGCCACCCAGATCGGTGCAGGTCTCCCGCAACCGACGCAGTTCGTCCCCGAGATCCCGGCTGTACGCAGTGGATGTGATCACAGTCATAGGCCGAAGCTAGGGTTTGTAGCGGGTCCAAAGAAGGTGCTCATTCGGGTGAAAACGTCCTAGGCAAGGCGCGTGATCTCGACCGTCACCTCCAACGCGGTCGCCGCGCTACCCGAGTAGATCCCCTTCAACGGCGCCACATCCGCGTAGTCGCGCCCGAGCGCCACCCACACGTGCCGTGGCCCGACCGGCATCGCGTTCGTGGGGTCGTATCCCCACCACCCGCCGGTCCACGCCTCGATCCACGCGTGCGACTCGCCGCGCACCGTCTCTCGCGGCGCGCCGTCCTTCTTCGTGTGCAGGTATCCGGACACATAGCGCGCCGGAATCCCCATGCCCCGCAACAACACCAACGTCAGGTGCGCGAAGTCCTGGCAGACGCCCTTCTTCTCCTGCCACGCGTCCACGGCCGAACTGTGCACGCCGGTCGACCCCGGCTGGTACTTCAGCTGCTCCCACACCCACTGCGAGGCCGCCAGCACCGCGTCCGACGGCGTCAGCCCCTTCTTGAGGTCCCGTGCCACCGCCAGGAGTTCGCGGTTTCGGGGCGTGTAGCGCGTGGGTTCGAGGAACTCCGTGTAGCGGTCCACGAGGTTGTCCTCGCGCATGTCGCTCCACGTGCCCGTGGTCACCGGTTCGATCTCCGCGCTCGTCTCCACCACCGACGACGCGACGACCTTGAGTTCCGTGTGCGGCGCGTGGAGGTCGAACGACGTGACCTCCGTGCCCCAGTAGTCCGTGTACCGGTACGCACGCGTGGCAGGGTTCGTCTCGACGCGTGACACCACCACGTTCTGACGGCGGTCACCGCGCGGTGTCAGGCGCGCTTCGTTGTACGACTGCGAAACAGGTGCGTCGTACTGGTAGCCCGTCGTGTGCACGACACGCACTCGCCAGCTCATGGTCAGCCCACCTCGGTGTTCGTCCAGGCGACCCATGGAGCCACGTGGAAGTACTGCAGCGACACGGCTTCGCCGACATCACGGACCGTCTTCTGCAACACCGCCAGCCGTTTCGGCAGGTCGTCCAGCAGATCATGCGGCCGCAGGAACTCCAGCTCACTCCGCGCCTGGCCGAGCAACCGAAGGGCCTCCGCCCGTGCTCCCACCCGTACCGACGGCTGGTTCTCCAGCTGCTCCAAACAGGACTCGGCCTGCCTCAGCGCGTGGAACACCGACCGCGGGAACAGCCTGTCCAGCAACAGGAACTGCACCACTCTCGACGCGTCCAACGCGCCGCGGTAAGTCCTCAGATACGTGTCGTGCGCACCGGCCGACCGCAGAACCGTGACCCAGCCAGGTGAAGACGCCTTGTCTCCCACACGTGCCAACAGCAGCCGCACGATCATGTCGACGCGTTCGACAGACCGTCCCAGCACGAGGAAACGCCACCCGTCGTCCCGTGACATCGTGGAGTCGGCCAGGCCCGCGAACATCGCGGCCCGTTCCTCGACAAAGCTGAAGAACGCGTGCGGCCCCATCGTGCGCGCGTAGGTCTCCCGTTCCGCGACGGCGTTCCACATCGCGTTGAGGCACTCCCACATTTCGGTCGACACGACCTCACGAGCACCACGCGTGTTCTCGCGCGCGCTGTTGACCGACGACACGATCGAAGCGGGGTTGTCCTTGTTGTACGCCACCAGTTCCGTGAGCGACCACACGTCGAACTGGGCGGCCCCGACCGGCGGCTTGATGCCCAGAACCGTCAGCAACTGCCGCGACGTGGCGTCCGGGTCGACGGTCGCGTCCTCCAGCAGCTGGTGGACCGAGACGTCCAGAATGCGCGCCGTGTCGTCGGCCCGTTCGACGTACCGGCCGATCCAGTACAGCGACTCCGCGTTGCGTGCCAGCATTTCGCGCGCCTCCCTACTGCTGCTGTTGTTGCTGTTGCTGGGAAGTGGACAGCTCCGGCCCCTGCTCGGCGGCAGCGGCCTCCATCTCGCCCGGCCCGGCCAGCCCGGGCTGCGCGAGCTCCTGTTCCTGGTTCGACGACTTCGCCGCGAGCACCCAGGTGTCCTTGGAACCGCCGCCCTGCGAGGAGTTCACGATGAGACTCCCCTCCGGCAACGCCACGCGGGTGAGCCCGCCGGGCAACACGAAGATGAAGTTGCCGTCGTTCACCGCGAACGGCCGCAGGTCGACGTGCCGCGGCGCCAGCCCGTCCCCCACCTTGGTGGGCACGGTGCTCAGCTGCACCACGGGCTGCGCGATCCACCCGCGCGGGTTGCTCTTGATCCGCTTCCGCAGCGAGTTCAGCTCCCGGACCGTCGCGTCCGGCCCGAACACGATCCCGTACCCGCCAGACCCCTCGACGGGCTTCACGACCAGCTCGTCGATGCGGTCGAACACGTGCGCCCGCTCCTCGGACAACCAGCACCGGAACGTGTCGACGTTCGGCAGCAACGGCTTCTCTTGGAGGTAGTACTTCACGATCTCCGGCATGTACGTGTAGACGAGCTTGTCGTCCGCCACCCCGTTGCCCACGGCGTTGGCGACGACGACGTTGCCCGCCCGAGCCGCGTTCAACAGCCCGGCGATGCCCAGCACCGAGTCGGGCCGGAAGTGCACGGGATCGAGGAAGTCGTCGTCGATGCGCCGATAGATGACGTCGACCTGCCGCTCCCCCTCGGTCGTGCGGAGGTAAACGAAGTTGTCGCGGCAGAACAGATCCCGCCCCTCGACCAACTCCACACCCATCTGCCGCGCGAGCAACGAGTGCTCGAAGTAGGCGCTGTTCCCAAGACCAGGCGTCAGCACAACAACGTTTGGATCCGCCGCGTTAGGCGCAGCAGCATTCCTCAACGCCCTGAGCAGATGCACCGCGTAGTCACCCACCGCGCGCACGCGATGCCGTGCGAACAGATCGGGGAACACCCGCGCCATAGTGCGCCGGTTCTCCATGACGTACGAAACGCCACTAGGACACCGCAGATTGTCTTCAAGAACCCGGAACGTCCCCTGCTCGTCCCGCACCAGGTCCACACCCGACACGTGGATGCGCACCCCGTTGGGCGGACTGATGCCGGCCGCCTCCCGATGGAAGTGCTCGCAGCTCGTAATGAGACGCCGAGGCAACACTCCATCCCGAACGATCTGCGCGTCGCCATAGATGTCCGCGAGGAACATCTCCATCGCCCGAACCCGCTGAACGATGCCTCTCTCGAGCTTCGACCACTCACTCGCGGTGATGATCCGGGGAATCAGATCGAGCGGAAACGGCCGTTCCTGCCCACTGAGCGAGAACGTGATCCCTTGGTCGACAAAGGCCCGCCCCAACGCCTCAGAGCGCGCGTTCAGCTCGTTGACCTGCGACGGAGCCACCGACTCGTACAGGGCGCGGTAAGCACTCCGCACCCCGTTGTCCGTGGAGAACATCTCGTCGTAGGCGCCGGCATGCGGCCGTTCCGGATTGAGATAGCCGTTGAACAGCTCACCGAGCCTCGGCGTGGTGACCGTGCGGCTGCGGCGCAGTCCTGAGGTGCGGGCTCGGCGTTCCATGGTCCACATCTTCACCCTGTTCAGGCCGATTTCGCACTAGTCCGACCGGACAGAAACCTGCCGGAAACGAAACCCGGTACTTTCAGGCGTGAGCTCCGCTGTCTCGATTGATGACGTACCGCGCATGGTGCAACAGCTCCGGCTCGGGCTCGACCGCCCGATCACTTCGATGGAGGTCAACTCCGACCAGCCGGCGAATCCTCTCCTCAAGATCACGCTCAAAGGCGGGCACGTCCGCGTGGTGCACGCGGACGGCGGCGCGGACTACGTCGGGCCCGATCGGCAGACTTGGCAAGCCGCAGCACCGGCCGTGATGTGGCTGGGTGACACGCTTGCTGTGGCACTCTCGACAGGCGATCCAGACATCTCGGTGTACCTCCAGGACCAGACTGAGGGGTCACCGCTTTCGAAACAGGAGCGCCTCAATCTTGGATACAACGTCCTTGGCGTGAAGACCCGGAATATCGACCGACGACTCCGTGAGATCCGCATGAAGACAGGCGTCGTCGATCTCGCCGAACTCGCTGATTGGTTCTACAGCCACTCAAGGCCGACCCAGCTCATGGGCCACACAGGGGCGGTCACCGCTTTGACCGTGTTCCCAACATCTCGCGATGAACAGCTGCTCGCTTCAGGAAGCTCGGATGGCACGATCCGGCTGTGGAACGTCCGTACGGGTCTCCCCGTCCGGATGGCCGCACCGGGAAGCCCGGTCACCTCTTTGCTCAGCTTCAGCGGCGGGGATGGGCTCCTGCAGGTCGCAGCCGGAGGCTCCGACGGATTGCTGACTGTGTGGAAGACCGACGTAGTTGGATCGTCGAGTATCACCGGACCTGTGTCGACGCGCGGGTTCAGCGACCGCGTCGCTACCGAAGACCTGCTCGGCCGTGGCCAGCTGGTTTCCACACTGGCCGACGCGCTGCGGCCTGGTGAGGGCGACGGTCCGACGGTGATCACCGTCGACGGGGCGTGGGGATCAGGCAAGAGCACGGTGCTGGAGTTCGTTAAGAAGGAACTCGGCACGCCTCCTTCCGAGGCGAGACCCGGTCGAAAGCTCACGGTGTCCGGCGCCAATCGCGTGTTGTCCCGGCCACCGCAGCGAGTTCACGAGCCCAGGAAGCTCATCAAACCACTGGTCGTCTCGTTCAACCCGTGGCAACACCAGTCGAGCGAGCAAATCTGGGCCGGGCTGGCGAAGTCGGTGGCCGAGGCCGTCGAGACAGCGATCATGCCCGATGCGAACACCCGTGAGCGCTATTGGTTCGAGCGCAACGCGCACCGCGTGGACCGTAGACACCTCCAGCGGCAACTGCGGAAGCGGATCTACTCACCCGCGTTGTCGGTGGCTGCCCTGGGTTTGGGGGTCGCCCTGCTCGGACAGCTCGTGAAGCTCAACCTCTGGTGGGCGTGGGTTCCAGCGGTGGGGATCGGTCTGTTCGGCGCAGCCCAAAGCGCGTGGAGGTTCTTCTTCAGCCGGGCATCGGCATTTCTGCCCGGCGAGCTCTTCGCCGTTCCGGTGATGAGCAACACCTTCCCTGACACGACACTGGATCCCTCGATCCGCGACCCGTACTACCACGCTCGCTCGGGCTACCTCTACCTCGTGCAGCACGACGTGGCGGAGCTGCTGAAGGACGCCGCCGCAGTGGGTTACCAGCCCGTGGTGGTGATCGACGACCTTGACCGGTGCACCCCGCGAACGACGGCGCAGGTGTTCGAAGCGATCAACGTCTTCCTGTCGGACGAGTTCCCCTCCACCCGGTTCGTACTGGGACTCGACACCGCCGTGGTCGCGTCACACGTTGACCACGCTTACAAGGACCTCGCTGACGCGAAAGTCGTCGCACACGCCGACGATCCCAGTCCTGGGTGGACGTTCCTGCGTAAACTCGTCCAGCTCCCCGTTCGGCTACCGCCAGCCACGGCCGACAACGTCGACCGCCTGCTGAACTCGCAGCTCGGCGAGGTGCACATGGAGCGGCAAGAGGTGCGCAGGGGCACCGGGACAACGTTCCCAAACCTCAAGGCAGCGGCAACGGGCGTGACTGAACCCGCGCCGGCGGAAGTGATCGCGATCGAACGAAACGCCGAGGTGCGTGAGCACCTACGCCGCCGGCTGAAGGAACAGCCTGAGCAGTCGGTTCGCGAGGAGAAGCGGCTGCTCAACGTCTGGCAGTTCTACCTGCGGGTCTTGGGCTCCGCCAACGTCGAGCAGGCGTGTCACCTGGTCGCCGTCGCCGAGATCGCAGTGCGGTGGCCCGCCTACCTCCATCGACTGCGCGGTGGGTGGCTGGAACTGGCAGACGCGGTCGACGACGACGTCCGGTGGGGCGCGAAGATCGCCAAACTGAGGTACGCGTACTCAGATCGCAAGGCCGCGGCGAACTTGCGCGAGTTGCTGCTCGACTGCGATGCGCAGTCAGTTGCCAGGTTGGCAGATCGACTGTTCTAGAGGCGGACCTTCAGGACCGCGTCTGAGACCTGGGTGACGTACAGCCTGCGGGTGCCCAGTTGAAAGCGGGCGGCCGTTGGGTTCTTGAGGCCGGTGAGCCAGGGTGCGGCGGGTGCCGGTCCATGGGTCGACCTTGAGGATTTCGCCGTTGGCAATATTGGTGACGTAGCGCTTGCCGTCTGGACCGACGGTGAGGTCGTCGGGATCTCTGTTGTCACCCAGTTCGATCCGGGTCTGGCGAGTGCCGTCGATGCGGACGACTGGGGACTTCGGGTCGAAGATCATGGTGGTGAAGACGGTGTTGCCGATCGTGGCCACGCCGTTGGCGTGGGGCAGGTCGATTCGGCGAACGAAGGTGCCACAGCGGTCGAACTCAACCAGGCCGACGAACGGGTCGGCTACGTAGAGGTGGCCTCGTGCGTAGAACTCGGCACCGTTCGCTGAGCGCAGGGAAATCGCCGCCTCCCTAGACCTGTTGGTTACGGGGTCAGGCGGAGCACGCCGGACGGTGGTCGCGGGCATCTGGGCTGTCGTTGCCGAAGTTGACGTAGAGCCCGCCTAGGCCCTGACGGATCCGGGGACGCGGACGGCATGTGGGTGCCGTTTAGCCGGTATTCCTCGACGCGGCCGACGGCTCAGATTGGAGAGCTAGAGGGTGTGGTTGTCGAACTCCAGGTTCTCGTACCAGTCGGTTCCGATATGGAAGGTGCTGGCAGCCGGCGTTGCACAGTGGATGGATTCGGCTTGCACCGGAACCGCGGTGCGAGGCTGGACTAGGCACAGCAGCGCGAAGTTCCTCATCCTCAAAGCCAGGGGCGCTGACTGGCCAGCCACATCACCTTTCCGCTGGCCGGACCGGTGATTGACAAGAAAAAGCCCTGCGGGGAGCGCTTGTGGCGCTCAACCCGCAGGGCAAATTAAGTTCGGCGGCGACCTACTCTCCCACACCGTAACCAGTGCAGTACCATCGGCGCAGAAGGGCTTAACTACCGGGTTCGGAATGGGACCGGGTGT
>NZ_JBIRVV010000008.1:0-331381 GCF_044387305.1 Lentzea sp. NPDC020367
GGGGTGTCAAGCGGGCGAAAAGCGTGCCCGCTTGACACCCCTACCTGCATGCAGCAAGAGCTATGGCGCGACTCGTGACGGGACCCCACCGCCCAGCCCGTTTGGTAAGGACGGCTCGCCTTCGGCTTCGCGGGTGAGTTGTGTGTGGCGGTGTGTGTTTGGGGTCACATCGGTCTCGTAATTCCCGGTTGTCGGGTGGTGGTCTACGGTCTCGTGCCCGTTTTGCGAGGTCACCCTGTGTGGTGTTATCTGAACGCAACCGCCATTAGGCCAACTGGTGAGTAACCTGCCGCGAACGAACTCGTTGCCCAGGTGTGACGCCGATCGCTGCGGCGTCCTCGGGCGTGTGCGGAGGTGCGGATGGGCGTCGAGGTGGTCGTCGAGGGTCTGACCAAGTCCTTCGGCAAGCAGACCATCTGGCAGGACGTCACGCTCACGTTGCCGCCGGGTGAGGTCAGTGTGATGCTCGGGCCTTCCGGTACCGGCAAGAGCGTGTTCCTGAAGTCGCTGGTGGGGCTGCTCAAGCCGGAGCAAGGCAAGATCATTATCAACGGGACGGATCTTGTGCGGTGCTCTGAGCACCGGTTGTACGAGATTCGGAAGATGTTCGGCGTGCTGTTCCAGGACGGCGCGTTGTTCGGGTCGATGAACCTGTACGACAACATCGCGTTTCCGCTGCGGGAGCACACCCGCAAGACGGAGGCCGAGGTTCGGCGGATCGTCCTCGAGAAGATGGAGATGGTCGGTCTCGTCGGGGCGGAGAAGAAGCTGCCCGGTGAGATCTCCGGCGGTATGCGCAAGCGGGCTGGTCTTGCCCGTGCGCTGGTGCTCGACCCCGAGATCATTTTGTGCGACGAGCCCGACTCCGGGTTGGACCCCGTTCGTACGGCGTACCTGAGTCAGTTGTTGATCGACCTGAACGCCCAGATCGACGCGACCATTCTGATCGTCACGCACAACATCAACATTGCTCGTACCGTGCCGGACAACCTGGGGATGTTGTTCCGGCGCGAGCTTGTCATGTTCGGGCCGCGCGAGGTGTTGCTGACCAGCGATGAGCCTGTTGTTGAGCAGTTTTTGAACGGGCGGCGGCTTGGGCCCATCGGCATGTCCGAGGAGAAGGACACGGCCACGATGGCCGCCGAGCAGGCGCACGCGGACGCTGGGCACTCGGACGGGTCCACGTCTGAGGACGTTCGGGGGATCATCCCGCAGATCGAGCCGACTCCCGGGCTGCCGTTCCGGGACGCTGTTCGGCGGCGCAAGGACCGGGTCATGTCGATCATCCATCAGCTGCCCTACCAGGCTCAGCAGGGGATCATCGAGAGTCTCACCACTGAGGAGCAGGTGCGGTACGGCGTGCATGTTGGTGCGCCGGCGGCGGCGCCTTCGCCCAGCCCTTGGCCTCGGCAGGGTGGTGTTCTGTGACCACTCAGACCTCGTTCCCCGGCGCTGGTGCGCTGCGGGAGACCGGGAAGCTGTGCCAGCTCGGGATCGACGTCGTGCGGACCACGTTCCGGCGGCCGTTTCAGTTGAGGGAGTTCATTCAGCAGAGTTGGTTCATCGTCAGCGTGACGGTGTTGCCCACGGCGCTGGTGTCCATTCCGTTCGGTGCGGTCATTGCACTTCAGCTCGGGTCGTTGACTCGGCAGATCGGTGCGCAGTCGTTCACGGGTGCGGCCAGCGTGCTCGCGATCATTCAGCAGGCCAGTCCGATCGTGACCGCGCTGCTGATCGCGGGGGCCGGTGGCTCGGCCATCTGTGCGGACCTCGGGTCCCGGACGATTCGCGAAGAGATCGACGCGATGGAAGTGCTCGGTGTCTCGCCGATCCATCGGCTCGTCGTGCCTCGGGTTCTTGCCGCGATGTTAGTGTCCGTGCTGCTCAACGGCATGGTCAGCGTCGTCGGTGTGATGGGCGGCTATTTCTTCAACGTGGTCATGCAGGACGGCACGCCTGGTGCGTATTTGGCGAGCTTCTCCGCGTTGGCTCAGCTGCCGGACCTGTGGATCAGTGAGCTGAAGGCGCTGATCTTCGGGTTCATCGCCGGGATCGTGGCCGCCTATCGGGGGCTCAACCCCGCCGGCGGGCCCAAGGGCGTGGGGGACGCGGTGAACCAGGCCGTGGTCATCACGTTCCTGCTGCTGTTCTTCGTCAACTTCGTCCTCACCACGATCTACCTGCAGGTCGTGCCCGCGAAGGGGAGCTGATGGCGAACAAGGTGCTCTCCACCCTCGACGGGTTCGGCGACCAGCTGTCGTTCTACATCAAGGCGCTGGCCTGGACGCCCCGCGCGTTGAAGCGGTACTCCAAGGAGACGATGCGGCTGCTGGCCGAGGTCAGCTTCGGGTCGGGTGCGCTCGCGGTCATCGGCGGCACGATCGGCGTGATGGTCGGGTTGTCCGTGTTCACCGGGACCGTGGTTGGCCTTCAGGGCTTCACGGCGTTGAACCAGATCGGTACCAGCGCTTTTGCCGGGTTCGTGTCCGCGTACTTCAACACGCGTGAGATCGCACCGTTGGTCGCTGGGCTGGCGCTCAGCGCGACGGTGGGGTCCGGCTTCACGGCTCAGCTCGGCGCGATGCGGATCTCCGAGGAGATCGACGCGCTGGAGGTCATGGGGATTCCCAGCCTGCCGTTCCTCGTGACCACGCGGATCATCGCCGGGTTCGTCGCGATCATCCCGCTGTACGTGATCGGGCTGCTGACGAGTTACCTGGCGGCGAGAACGATCACCGTGGAGTTCTACGGGCAGTCCGCGGGTACCTATGACCACTACTTCAACCTGTTCCTACCGCCGATCGACGTGCTCTGGTCGTTCGGCAAGGTGCTGGTCTTCGCGGTCGTGATCATCATGACCCACTGCTACTACGGCTACCGCGCGTCCGGCGGTCCGGCCGGTGTCGGTGTGGCGGTCGGGCGCGCGGTGCGGACCGCGATCGTCACGACGGCGCTGCTCGACTTCTTCCTGAGCCTCGCGATCTGGGGCGCGACGACGACGGTGAGGATCGCCGGATGAGGAAACGCGTGCTGGGCATCGCCTTCCTTCTCGCGATCGCCATGTTCCTGTCGCTCACGGTGGCGCTCTACAAGGACGCCTTCAGCGACTACGTGAAGGTCACGCTCAAGACCGACCACATCGGCAACCAGTTGCAGACCGCGAGCGACGTCAAGGTGCGCGGGCTGATCGTCGGCTCGGTGAAGGCAGTCCGCACCAGCGGGGACGGCGCCGAGCTGGAGCTGGCGCTGCTGCCGGACAAGGTCGAGCAGATCCCGTCCAACGTCAGCGCGCGGCTGCTGCCCAAGACGTTGTTCGGTGAGCGGTACGTGAACCTCGTGCTGCCGCAGCAGAAGAGCGCGGCCATCACGCAGGGCGCCGTCATCGAGCAGGACCGGACGAGCAGCGCGATCGAGCTCGAACGCGTGCTGGACAACCTGATGCCGGTGCTCCAGGCGATCCAGCCGGAGAAGCTCGCCACCACGCTGACCGCGTTGTCGCAGGCACTCGACGGCCGCGGCAAGCCGCTCGGCGAGACGCTGGTGTCGCTCGACTCCTACCTCGGCGAGCTCAACCCGCAGCTGCCGGCGTTGAAGGAGAACATCTCCAGGCTCGCGGACGTTTCGAACGTCTACGCGGACGCGGCGCCGGACCTGTTGCAGGCGCTCAACGACATGACCACGACGACCAAGACCGTCGTCGACCAGCGGGAGAACCTGCTGGCGCTCTACGGGTCTCTGACCACGACGTCGCAGGACGTCACCAGCTTCGTCACGGTCAACAAGAACAACATCATCGCGCTCGCCGACACCGGCCGCCCGACGCTGGAGCTGCTCGCGAAGTACGCGCCCGAGTACCCGTGCCTGCTCAAGGGGCTCGCGGAGTTCGAGCCGGTGATCAGCAAGGCGTTCGGCGAGGGCACCAACGAGCCCGGCCTGCACATCACGCTGGAGATCACGCAGAACCGCGGCAAGTACAAGCCGAACCTCGACGAGCCCGAGTACAAGGACAAGCGCGGACCCCGTTGCTACGACCTGATCCCGCGCCCGAACCCGTTCCCGCAGTACCCGCCGGAGGGTCCGGTGCAGGACGGTGCCACGGCGCCGCCGCCCGCCCGCGTCGCGAACGACGGGATCCTGCCGCCGGCCACCGCGGGCAACGTGACGGTGCCGCAGTCCGCTGACGTGCTGCGGCTCGCCAACTCGCCGGAGGAGGCCAGGTTGATCGCGGCCCTCTTCGGCCCGCGCGTCGGCGTCGACCCGCAGGACATGCCCGGCTGGTCGAGCCTGCTGCTCGGGCCACTGGTTCGCGGAACGGAGGTGACCGTCAAGTGAAGGGCGTCCTCGCTCCACTGCTCAAGCTGATCGCCTTCGCGGTGGTCACGATCCTCGCCACGTCGCTGCTCGCGGTCACCATCGCCAACGTGAACCTGGCCAGCGCCACCGAGTACAAGGCCCAGTTCACCGACGTCACCGCGCTCAACGAGGGCGACGACATCCGCATCGCCGGCGTCCGCGTCGGGCAGGTCGACGGGATCAAGGTCGTCGACCGCAAGACCGCCGAGGTGGAGTTCTCGATCGACGGCGACCGCAAGCTCCCCGAAGCCGTGACGGCGACGATCAAGTACCGCAACCTGGTGGGGCAGCGGTACATCGCGCTGGAGTCCGGCACCGGTGACACGAAGGCGGTGCTGGCCGAGGGCGGCACGATCCCGTTGGAGCGGACGAAAGCCGCGTTGGACCTCACGGTGCTGTTCAACGGCTTCAAGCCGCTCTTCCAGGCGCTGTCGCCCGACGACGTGAACAAGCTGTCGTTCGAGATCATCCAGGTGCTGCAGGGAGAAGGCAGCACGATCGACAGCCTGCTCCAGCACACGGCCTCGCTGACCAGCACCTTGGCGAGCAAGGACAAGGTGATCGGCGACGTCGTCGACAACCTCAACACCGCGCTGGAGACCGTGAACTCGCGCGACGAGGACTTCAACAACCTCGTGATCACGTTGCAGACGCTGGTCTCCGGGCTCGCGCAGGACCGCCAGCCGATCGGGGACGCGATCACCGCGCTCGGCGACCTGACGCAGGCCACCTCCGGGCTGCTGGAGCAGGGCCGCGAGCCGTTGAAGAACGACATCGCGCAGCTCGGCATCGTCTCGAAGACGCTGGGGGACAACGAGGTGCTCGTCGACCGCATGTTGCAGCGCCTGCCCAACAAGCTGGAGACGATCACGCGGACCGCGACCTACGGCTCGTGGTTCAACTTCTACCTGTGCGAGGCCAGCGGCCAGGTCGCCGTGCCGCCGATCATCAACAACCCGATCCCGATCACGGCGTTGCCGGTGACACAGCAGAGGTGCCGCCGATGAAGACCTCCAACCCGATCCGGACCGGCGCGATCAGCCTGACCCTGATCGCCCTGCTGCTGCTGGCCGCGTTCTACTCCGACGACCTGCCGATCGTCGGCGGCGGCACGAGCTACGCCGCCGACTTCAGCGAGGCCGCGGGACTGGTGCCGGGCAACGAGGTCCGCGTCGCCGGCGTGAAGGTCGGCAAGGTCACCAAGGTCAAGCTCAACGGCGACAAGGTGCGGGTGACGTTCAAGGTCAAGGACGCCTGGGTGGGCGACCGGACGACCGCGATGATCCGCATCAAGACGCTGCTGGGCCAGAAGTTCGTGGCGCTGGACCCGCAGGGCACCCAGCCGCTCTCGCCCGGCAGCCCGATCCCGAAGGAACGCACGCTCGCGCCGTACGACGTGAACGAGGCGTTCAACGGGCTCGCGACGACGGTCGGGCAGATCGACACCAAGCAGCTCGCGGACAGCTTCACGGTCCTGTCCAACACCTTCAAGAACTCGCCGGAGCACGTCAGGGGCGCGCTGGACGGCCTGTCCGCGTTGTCCAAGACGATCTCCTCGCGCGACGAGCAGCTGGCGAAGCTCCTGGACAACACCAGGCAGCTCACCAAGACGCTGGCCGACCGCAACGCGGAGTTCGAGAAGCTGCTGTCGGACGGCAACCTGCTGCTCGGCGAACTGCGCAAGCGCCGTGAGTCGATCAGCGCGCTGCTGACCGGCACGCGCGACCTTGCCCGTGAGCTCAGCGGTCTGGTGAACGACAACCAGAACCAGCTCAAGCCGGCTCTGGAACAGCTCGGCCGCGTCACCACGATCCTGGAGCGCAACCAGGAGAACCTCGACCGCAGCCTCGCGCTGATGGCGCCGTTCTACCGGGTGTTCGCGAACACCCTGGGCAACGGCCGTTGGTTCGACACCTACATCTGCGGTCTGCTGCCGCCCTCGGTGAACCTCGGCGTCGTCGGGTTCAACGAGGAAGGCTGCCTGCCTCCGGGGGTGCAGCGATGACGGAAGTCGCGAACAGCAAGGTCGGCCGGTTCATCGCGATCGCGTGCGTTCTCGCGCTCGTCGTCACGGCCGGGCTCTGGTGGGTCTTCAACGGGATGAACGGCCGCAAGGTCACCGCGCACTTCGCGGCGGCCGTCGGCGTCTACCCCGGTGGTGACGTGCGGGTCCTGGGTGTGAAGGTCGGCACCATCGACGAGGTCACGCCGGAGGGCAAGACCGTGAAGGTCGTGTTCACCGTCGACCGCGACGTGCGGGTGCCGGAGAACGCGCAGGCCGTCGTGGTCTCGCCGAGCGTGGTCAGCGACCGGTACGTGCAGCTCGCGCCCGCCTACACCGGTGGGCCGACGCTGGCCGACAACGCCGTGATCCCGCGCGAGCGCACCGCGACGCCGGTCGAGCTGGACGAGCTGTACTCGTCGCTCGACAAGCTCACGACCGCGCTGGGTCCCAACGGCGCGAACGCCGACGGGGCGTTGGCGGACCTGCTGAACTCCGCGGCCGCGAACCTCGAGGGCAACGGCCAGGCGCTCAACGACACGTTGAAGAACCTCGGCCAGGCCACCCGCACGCTGTCGGGGTCCAAGGAGGACCTGTTCGCGACCGTCGACAACCTGCAGAAGTTCACCGCGATGCTGGCGGCCAACGACAGCCAGGTGCGCGACTTCAACAAGCAGCTCGCGGACGTGTCGAAGATGCTCGCCGACGAACGCGGGGACCTCGGTGCGGCGTTGAGCGAGCTGGCGACCGCGCTGGGACTCGTGCAGGGGTTCATCAAGGACAACCGCGAGGCGCTCAAGTCCAATGTGGACAAACTCGCCTCGATCACGCAGGTGCTGGTGAACCAGCGGGGGGCCTTGGCCGAGACCCTCGACGTCGCCCCGCTGGCGCTGGGCAACCTGCAGAACTCCTACAACGCGGCGTCCGGCACGCTCGACACCCGCGCGAACATCAACGAGCTGAACCAGCCGCCGATCGTGCTGATCTGCAAGCTGATCCAGCAGGCGACGCCGAACAACGTGCCGCCGGTGCTGACGAACACCTGCAAGCAGTTGGAGCCTCTGCTGACCGGCGCGATTCCGTTGAAGTCGCCGGCCGAGGTCATCAGCGACCTGAACGTGGGCAAGCTGCCGTTGCCCCTGCCGCTCGCGGGGGTGCCCCAGTGAGGAAGCTGGTCGTAGGGCTGACGGCGTTGTTGCTCGTGTCGGGCTGTGGTTCCGGCGGGTTCGACGGCGTCTACAACATGCCGCTGCCCGGTGGCGCCGACGTCGGCGATCACCCGTACCGGGTCAAGGCGCAGTTCAAGGACGTGCTGGACCTGGTGCCGCAGGCGGGCGTGAAGGTCAACGACGTGCCGGTCGGGCGGGTCGAGCAGATCGACCTGGGTGCCGACGGCTGGACCGCCGAGGTGACCATGCTGGTCAACGGCGACGTGCAGCTTCCGGCGAACGCGTTCGCGAAGCTGCGCCAGTCCGCGTTGCTCGGCGAGAAGTTCGTGGAGCTGGGCAAGCCCAAGGACGCCAGCGGGAAGCTCGCCGACAACGCCACGATCCCGTTGGACAGGACCAACCGGAACCCCGAGGTCGAAGAGGTCTTCGGGGCGTTGTCGATGCTGCTCAACGGCGGTGGCGTCGCGCAGCTGCAGAACATCACCAAGGAGCTCAACGCGGCGATGCAGGGCAACGAGAAGGAGATCCGCTCGTTGCTCGGCAACCTCAACACGTTCGTCGGGGAGCTCGACAAGCACAAGGCGGAGATCGTCCGCGCGCTCGACTCGATGAACCGGCTGGCCGGGACGTTGGCGCAGCAGCGCGAGAAGATCGCGGTGGCGTTGACGGACCTGGAGCCCGGACTGAAGGTGCTGGCCGAGCAGCGCACGCAGCTCGTGACCCTGCTGCAGTCGCTGGACAAGCTCTCCGACGTCGCGACGGACACGGTGAACAGGAGCCGCGACGACATCGTGGCGGACCTGAAGGCGTTGCAGCCGACGCTGACCAAGCTCGCCGAGTCGGGGCAGAACCTGCCGAAGTCGCTGGAGCTGCTGCTGACCTACCCGTTCCCGGACGAGGCGGTCGACGGCATCAAGGGCGACTACACCAACGCGTTCATCGACCTCGACCTGAACCTCGGCACGGTGCTCGACAACCTCGGCCGGTCGCGGCAGTCGCCGATCGACTCGCTGATCCCGTCGCAGGGCACGCCGTTGCCGATGCCGAACATCCCGCTGCCGAACCTCGGGCAGGGCACCGGGTCCGGGCTGGGCGACCTGCTCGGCGGTCTGCTGGGAGGTGGTCGCAAGTGATCACGCGGGGGACCAGGCTCAAGATCGGCGCGTTCGTGCTGGTCGCGTTGCTGGGCATCTCTTACGTCAGCGCCACCTACGTCGGCTTGTTCAAGTCGGCGTCCACGGTCGTGACGATGCAGCTCGCGGACTCGGGCGGCATCTTCACCAACGCCGAGGTGACCTATCGCGGCGTGACGATCGGCCGGGTCGGGCAGCTGCGGCTGACCTCGGACGGCATCGAGGTCGACCTGGAGCTGGACTCGGACGCGCGCGTGCCCGCCGAGACCGAGGCCGTCGTCGCGAACCGGTCGGCCGTCGGTGAGCAGTACGTGGACCTGCGGCCGAAGAGCGACGGCGCGCCGTACCTGGAGGCGGGGTCGGTCATTCCGCGCTCGGCCACCAAGACGCCGCCGCCGGTCGACGGACTTCTGTCCAATTTGGACGCTTTCGCGTCGTCGGTGCCGACGGACTCCCTCCGGACAGTCGTCGACGAGCTGCACACGGCGTTCAGCGGGACCGGTGGCGACCTGCAGGTGCTGATCGACAACACCGCGGCGTTCACGGCGGCGGCGAAGGAGCACCTGCCGCAGACGACGCAGCTGTTGCAGGACGGGCGGATCGTGCTGGCCACGCAGGCCGCGTCCGGTGGCGCCATCCGGTCGTTCAGCGGCGACCTGCGGTTGCTCGCCGAGCAGCTGAAGGCCTCCGACGGCGACCTGCGGCGGTTGATCGTGGCCGTGCCGCCGGCGTCCGAGCAGGTGTCGGCGTTGCTCAAGGAGAGCGGGCCGAACCTCGGGGTGGTCTTCGCGAACCTGCTGACCACGTCGAACATCCTCGTGACCAGGCGTGACGGTTTGGAACAGATCGCGGTGACGTACCCCATCGCCGTCGGCGGTGGCTTCTCCGTTGCTCCTGGCGACGGGTCGGCGCACTTCGGGCTCGCGTTGAACGTGTTCGACCCGATGCCGTGCACTGTCGGATACGAGGGCACGACCATCCGTCCCGGTGGCGACACCTCGGCCGCGCCGCTGAACACGCAGGCGTACTGCGCTCTCGCGCGCGGGTCGGCGACGTCGGTGCGAGGCTCGCAGAACGCGCCGTACGGTGGAACGCCGACCACGCCGGTCGGCAACGCGACGACGCAGCCGGGCCAGGAACCGACAACGGGCCAGGCCGCGCCGGAGCTGCCGTTGCTGACGTCGCTCGGCCAGCTGCTCGGTCTGCCAGAGGGGAAGAAGTAGTGCGGGTCTTCACGGTGGCCGCCGCGGTCTTCGCGGTGGTGGCGTTCGTGTTCGCGGTGTTCAGCGGCTTCGTCTGGTACTCGTCGGCCAGTTCGTCGGAGTCGTCGTACGCCGCCACGCGCGACGACGCCCTGCGGTCCGGCCAGGTCGGCATCACGAACTTCCTGACCCTCGACTACAAGAAGGTCGACGAGGACCTCCAGCGCTGGCTCAACTCGTCCACCGGCGACCTGCGCGCGGAGATCGACAAGGACAAGGACTCGCGCAAGAAGCAGCTGGTCGACGCCAAGTCGGTGACGACGTCGAAGGTCCTGGACGCCGCGATCACCGAGCTGGACGACCGCGCGGGCAGCGCGTCGATGATCGCCGTCGTGGAGAGCACCGTGACCCCCGACAACGGCCAGAAGGTCACCAAGATCAACCGGTACCTGACCAAGCTCACCCGCACCGACGACGGCTGGAAGCTCAGCCAGCTGGGTCCGCTGCGGGCAGGCGTCTGATTCCGCCAGAGCTGATTGGAACGAGTGCACGTGCCTCCATCCCGCCGCCGCCCGATCCCCACCCCGCCCGCAGGAGGCCGCCCGAAGGTGGCCGGCCTGAACCGGCGCGCGGCCGCCGACCCCGTGGTCGAGCCGGCCGCGGAGCCGGTGGTCGAGGACGTGCCGCAGGAGGTCGTGCCCGCTGAGGTCGTGCCCGCTGAGGTCGTGCCGGAGCCGGTGGCGGAGGAGGCAGAGCTCAAGGCCCCGGAAGCCGTCGACTGGGCGCCGCCGGCCGCGCCGAAGAAGAAGGCCGCCGCCGAGAAGTCCGACGCGGTCGAGAAGCCCGCCGTGGCGGAGACCGAACCGGCCGCTGAGAAGGCCGCCCAGAAGACCGGTGCGGCCGGCTGGGTGCTTCCGGTGGCGCTGGTGCTCGTGGGGCTCCTGATGGCGGGCCTGGGCACGTTCTTCCTGGTGAAGTCGCGGTCGGTGTCCTACGACGCCGCCCTGGTCGACTCGGCCGGCACCTCGGCGGTGAACGGCCAGGTCCGCGAGGCCGTGGAGAAGTCGTTCTCGTACAACTTCGCCGACGTGGAGTCCACCGAGAAGGCGGCCAAGGAACTGCTCACCGGCAAGGCCCTGTGCCAGTACAACGCCGTGTTCGGCCCGGTGAAGGAAGTGGCGCCGCAGCAGAAGCTCGTCGTGACGGTCCGTGTGGTGTCCTCGGCCGTGTCGTCCCTCAAGGACGGCCACGCCACCGTCCTGGTCTTCGCCGACCAGGTCACCACCCGCACCACCGACAACCAGTCGGGCGGCGGCACCGCCATGCTCCGCGTGAGCGCGATCGACGACGGCGGCCGCTGGAAGATCGACAACATGGAGATGTTCGGGGCGACGGCGGAGCAGAACCGCCAGATGCAGGGCTGCTGACTCACAAGCCGCGAACTCGCACCCCTCGCGCCGCACCCACCTCACGTCGCTCTCCGTCCCCACCCGACCCAGTCGTTTGGGGCGGGCCGGTGGCGGGTACCTGATCTTCGTCCCCTAAGATCAACACCGCCGTGAGGTCGTCAGATCAGCCCTAGAAGCACCGCTGAGACCCCCTCCGCCAGCCCCGACACGCGTGATCTCGGTCACACCAAATCCTGTGGCGCTCTGTAAGTTCACTTGAAGCCGCCAACTTCCCACCAAATCGGCCGTACACGTGTTTGTGCAGGTCAAATGGGTGACTTCAAGTAAACAGCGCTCCATCCAGAGGGTGGATCGGCCCGCAACATCTTGACTGCGCGCTCATGCAGGGTCACTCTGTCGGTGAGCAAGAGGAGGGTCCTTCCAGGTGCCTCTCGACAGTCGCCGTGCGCGTGGCTAGACTGCCCCTTTGCGCTGCCCATTTTCCGCTTGCCCTTCGCCGAGAGCGTGGATTATGCGGGCATCGCCGCACCCTTGACAGCCGTGCTAGTTCGCTCTAGCCAGCTACCTGTCCCTGGAAGGACGCATCTTGGCGATCTCTCGCGCGACCAAGGCCACTGCTGCGACCAACTCCACGTCGGGGATCCCTGGAGCGCCGAAGCGGGTCTCGTTCGCGAAGATTAACGAGCCGCTTTCGACGCCCAACCTGCTTGACCTGCAGATCCAGTCCTTTGAATGGCTCACCGGCGACGAGGCGTGGTTCCAGCGCCGCGTCGACGCCGGCGACGAGACTCCGACGGGCGGCCTCGAAGAGGTCCTCAACGAGATCTCGCCGATCGAGGACTTCTCCGGCTCCATGTCACTGTCCTTCTCCGACCCGCGCTTCGACGAGGTCAAGGCCTCGACCGAAGAGTGCAAGGACAAGGACATGACGTACGCGGCACCGTTGTTCGTCACGGCGGAGTTCACCAACCACACCACTGGCGAGATCAAGAGCCAGACGGTGTTCATGGGTGACTTCCCGATGATGACGAACAAGGGCACGTTCATCATCAACGGCACTGAGCGCGTGGTGGTCTCTCAGCTCGTGCGGTCCCCCGGTGTGTACTACGACACCGCGGTCGACAAGACGACCGACAAGGACGTCTTCAGCGTCAAGATCATCCCGTCCCGGGGTGCTTGGCTGGAGTTCGACGTCGACAAGCGCGACACCGTCGGTGTCCGCATCGACCGGAAGCGTCGCCAGCCGGTGACGGTGCTGTTGAAGGCTCTGGGCTGGAGCACGGAGCAGATTCGCGAGCGGTTCGCGTTCAGCGAGACGTTGCTGACCACGCTCGAGAAGGACCACACCGCGGGTACCGACGAGGCGTTGCTCGACATCTACCGCAAGCTGCGTCCGGGCGAGCCCCCGACGAAGGAGTCGGCGCAGGCTCTGTTGGAGAACCTGTTCTTCAAGGACAAGCGCTACGACCTGGCGAAGGTTGGCCGGTACAAGGTCAACAAGAAGCTGGGCCTGGACACCGAGATCAACACCGGTGTCCTGACCGAGGACGACATCGTCACGACGATCGAGTACCTCGTTCGCCTGCACGCCGGCGAGACGATGATGGACGCCGCCGCCGGCGGTGACGTGCCCGTCGAGGTCGACGACATCGACCACTTCGGCAACCGTCGCCTCCGCACGGTCGGCGAGCTGATCCAGAACCAGATCCGCGTCGGTCTGTCCCGCATGGAGCGCGTCGTCCGCGAGCGCATGACCACGCAGGACGTCGAGGCCATCACGCCGCAGACCCTGATCAACATCCGTCCCGTCGTGGCGGCGATCAAGGAGTTCTTCGGCACCTCGCAGCTGTCGCAGTTCATGGACCAGACCAACCCGCTCGCGGGTCTGACCCACAAGCGCCGCCTGTCGGCGCTGGGTCCCGGTGGTCTGTCCCGTGAGCGCGCCGGCATGGAGGTCCGCGACGTCCACCCGTCGCACTACGGCCGCATGTGCCCGATCGAGACGCCGGAAGGCCCGAACATCGGCCTGATCGGTTCGCTCTCGAGCTACGCGCGGGTCAACCCGTTCGGCTTCATCGAGACGCCGTACCGCAAGGTCACCGACGGTCGCGTCACGGCGCAGATCGACTACCTGACCGCGGACGAGGAAGACCGCTTCGTCAAGGCGCAGGCGAACTCGCCGACCGACGAGGACGGCAACTTCACCGACGACCGCGTCCTGGTCCGCAAGAAGGGCGGCGAGGTCGAGTTCATCGACCCGACCGACGTCGACTACATGGACGTCTCGCCGCGCCAGATGGTGTCGGCCGCGACCGCCATGATCCCGTTCCTCGAGCACGACGACGCGAACCGCGCCCTGATGGGTGCGAACATGCAGCGTCAGGCAGTGCCGCTGCTCCGCTCCGAGTCGCCGCTCGTCGGCACCGGCATGGAGCTGCGCGCCGCCGTCGACGCCGGTGACGTCGTCGTCGCGAAGAAGACCGGTGTGGTCGAGGAGGTCTCCGCCGACTACATCACCGTCATGGCCGACGACGGTGCGCGCAACACCTACGCGCTGCACAAGTTCCGTCGCTCGAACCAGGGCACCTGCATCAACCAGAAGCCCATCGTCAACGAGGGCGACCGGATCGAGGCGGGTCAGGTTCTGGCCGACGGTCCTTGCACCGAGAACGCCGAGATGGCGCTCGGCAAGAACCTGCTCGTGGCGATCATGCCGTGGGAAGGCCACAACTACGAGGACGCGATCATCCTGTCGCAGCGCCTCGTGCAGGACGACGTTCTCACCTCGATCCACATCGAGGAGCACGAGATCGACGCCCGCGACACGAAGCTCGGCGCCGAGGAGATCACCCGGGACATCCCGAACGTCTCCGAAGAGGTCCTGGCCGACCTGGACGAGCGCGGCATCATCCGCATCGGTGCCGAGGTCCAGCCCGGCGACATCCTCGTCGGCAAGGTCACGCCCAAGGGCGAGACCGAGCTGACGCCGGAGGAGCGCCTGCTCCGCGCGATCTTCGGTGAGAAGGCGCGCGAGGTTCGCGACACGTCGCTCAAGGTGCCGCACGGTGAGTACGGCAAGGTCATCGGCATCCGCGTCTTCTCGCGTGAGGACGACGACGAGCTGCCTCCGGGCGTGAACGAGCTCGTCCGCGTCTACGTGGCCCAGAAGCGCAAGATCCAGGACGGTGACAAGCTCGCCGGCCGCCACGGCAACAAGGGCGTCATCGGCAAGATCCTCCCCGCGGAGGACATGCCGTTCCTCGAGGACGGCACGCCGGTCGACATCATCCTGAACACGCACGGTGTGCCGCGTCGTATGAACATCGGCCAGGTGCTGGAGACCCACCTCGGGTGGATCGCCAAGCAGGGCTGGAGCATCAACGGGGACCCGGACTGGGCGAAGAACCTGTCCGAGGACCTGATGGATGTCGAGCCCGGCACCAAGACCGCGACCCCCGTGTTCGACGGCGCGAAGGAAGAGGAGATCACGGGCCTTCTCGGCTCGACGATCCCGAACCGCGACGGCGAGCGCATGGTCAAGGAGAACGGGAAGGCACAGCTCTTCGACGGCCGCTCCGGCGAGCCGTACCCGTTCCCCGTGTCGGTCGGCTACATGTACATCCTGAAGCTGCTGCACCTGGTGGACGACAAGATCCACGCGCGTTCCACCGGCCCGTACTCGATGATCACGCAGCAGCCGCTGGGTGGTAAGGCGCAGTTCGGTGGTCAGCGCTTCGGTGAGATGGAGTGCTGGGCGATGCAGGCGTACGGCGCCGCATACACCCTGCAGGAACTTCTCACCATCAAGTCCGACGACGTGCTTGGCCGCGTGAAGGTCTACGAGGCCATCGTCAAGGGCGAGAACATCCCGGAACCCGGTATCCCGGAGTCCTTCAAGGTGCTGCTCAAGGAGCTGCAGTCGCTCTGCCTCAACGTCGAGGTCCTGTCTTCGGACGGTGCCGCGATCGAGATGCGCGACGGCGACGACGAGGACCTGGAGCGCGCGGCCGCGAACCTCGGCATCAACCTGTCGAGGTCCGAGTCGCCCTCCGTGGACGACGTCGTCAACTAGTCACCTCGCCGGCTGGTGAGAGGGATGCCTCCCGCGTCCCTCTCACCGGCCCTCCGACCAGCTCCTTTGCCACCGATCTAAAAAGGGGAAGAGAGTAGACGTGCTCGACGTCAACTTCTTCGATGAGCTCCGCATCGGTCTCGCGACCGCGGACGACATCCGCCAGTGGTCTTTTGGCGAGGTCAAGAAGCCCGAGACCATCAACTACCGCACGCTCAAGCCTGAGAAGGACGGCTTGTTCTGCGAGAAGATCTTCGGTCCCACCCGGGACTGGGAGTGCTACTGCGGCAAGTACAAGCGCGTTCGCTTCAAGGGCATCATCTGTGAGCGCTGCGGCGTCGAGGTGACCCGTGCGAAGGTGCGTCGTGAGCGCATGGGCCACATCGAGCTCGCCGCTCCCGTCACGCACATCTGGTACTTCAAGGGCGTCCCCAGCCGGTTGGGCTACCTGCTCGACCTGGCCCCCAAGGACCTCGAGAAGATCATCTACTTCGCCGCCTACGTCATCGTGGGCGTGAACGCGGAGCTGCGCCACAACGACCTGCCGACGCTCGAGAGCGAGATGCAGGTCGAGCGCAAGCGCGTCGAGAACCGTCGCGACGCCGACGTGGAGGCCCGCGCCCAGAAGCTCGAGGCCGACCTGGCCGAGCTCGAGGCCGAGGGTGCCAAGTCCGACGTGCGCCGCAAGGTCAAGGAGGGTGGCGAACGTGAGATGCGCCAGCTCCGCGACCGCGCCCAGCGCGAGCTGGACCGCCTCGACGAGATCTGGTCCACGTTCACCAAGCTCGAGCGCGCTCAGCTGATCGCGGACGAGCTGCTCTACCGCGAGCTGTACGACCGCTACGGCGACTACTTCACCGGTGCCATGGGCGCGGAGGCCATCCAGAAGCTCCTGGGTGACTACGACGTCGACGCCGAGTCCGAGATCCTGCGCGAGACCATTCGCAGCGGCAAGGGCCAGAAGAAGCTGCGTGCGCTCAAGCGCCTCAAGGTTGTTGCCGCCTTCCAGGCGACCCGCAACAACCCGCAGGGCATGGTCCTGGACTGCGTCCCGGTCATCCCGCCGGACCTGCGCCCGATGGTGCAGCTCGACGGTGGCCGTTTCGCGACGTCCGACCTGAACGACCTGTACCGCCGCGTCATCAACCGCAACAACCGGTTGAAGCGACTGATCGACCTCGGCGCGCCCGAGATCATCGTCAACAACGAGAAGCGGATGCTGCAGGAGGCCGTCGACGCGCTGTTCGACAACGGCCGCCGCGGCCGCCCGGTCACCGGTCCCGGTAACCGCCCGCTGAAGTCGCTGTCCGACCTGCTCAAGGGCAAGCAGGGCCGGTTCCGCCAGAACCTGCTCGGCAAGCGCGTCGACTACTCCGGCCGTTCGGTCATCGTGGTCGGCCCGCAGCTCAAGCTGCACCAGTGCGGTCTGCCCAAGCAGATGGCGCTCGAGCTCTTCAAGCCGTTTGTGATGAAGCGGCTCGTGGACCTCAACCACGCGCAGAACATCAAGTCCGCCAAGCGGATGGTCGAGCGTGCGCGCCCGGCCGTGTGGGACGTGCTGGAAGAGGTCATCACCGAGCACCCGGTGCTGCTCAACCGCGCACCCACGCTGCACCGCCTCGGCATCCAGGCCTTCGAGCCCCAGCTGGTCGAGGGCAAGGCCATCCAGCTGCACCCGCTGGTCTGTGAAGCGTTCAACGCCGACTTCGACGGTGACCAGATGGCAGTCCACCTGCCGCTGTCCGCCGAGGCGCAGGCTGAAGCCCGCGTCCTGATGCTGTCGTCGAACAACATCCTGTCCCCGGCGTCCGGCAAGCCGCTGGCCATGCCGCGTCTGGACATGGTGACGGGTCTGTACCACCTGACCCGGCACAAGGTCGGCGACCTGGGCGAGGGTCACTCGTACTCGTCGCCCGCCGAGGCCCTGATGGCGTTCGACCGCAAGGTCCTGGGCCTGCAGTCGATGGTGAAGATCCGCGTCTCCGACAAGAACCCGCCCAAGGGCCAGGAGCCCGAAGGCTGGGAGCCCGGTCAGCCGTGGCTCGCGGAGACCACGCTGGGTCGCGTGTTGTTCAACGAGATCCTGCCGCAGGACTACGCCTTCATCAACGAGGTCATGCCCAAGAAGCGGCAGGCCGTGATCATCAACGACCTCGCCGAGCGGTACCCGATGGTCACCGTCGCCCGGACGCTGGACAAGCTGAAGGACGCCGGTTTCCACTGGGCCACCCGCTCCGGTGTGACGGTCGCGATCTCGGACGTCCTCGTGCCGGCTGCGAAGCAGGACATCCTCGAGGAGCACGAGCGCCTCGCGGACGCCGTCGAGAAGCGCTACCAGCGCGGTCAGCTCTCGCACGACGAGCGCAACTCCGAGCTGGTCAAGGTGTGGACCAAGGCCACCGAGCAGGTCCACGAGATCATGGAAGACAACTTCCCCGAGGACAACTCGATCCGCGTCATCGTGCAGTCCGGCGCCGCCGGCAACATGACGCAGGTCCGTTCGCTCGCGGGTATGCGTGGTCTCGTCACCAACCCGAAGGGTGAGTACATCCCGCGCCCGATCAAGAACTCGTTCCGCGAGGGCTTGTCGGTGCTCGAGTACTTCATCGCGACGCACGGTGCCCGCAAGGGTCTGGCCGACACCGCGCTGCGTACCGCCGACTCGGGTTACCTGACCCGTCGTCTGGTGGACGTCTCGCAGGACGTCATCATCCGCGAGGTCGACTGCGGTACCACCCGCGGTGTGCAGATGACCGTCGGCGAGCAGCTCGGCGACAAGGTCGGCATGCACGAGTTCGCGCAGACCTCGGTCTACGCCCGCACGGTGGCGGACGACATCACCGACGCCCAGGGCAACCTGGTCCTGAACCGCGGCGACGACCTCGGCGACCCGGCACTCGTGTCGCTGGTCGAGGCCGGCATCGTCCGCGTGAAGGTGCGCTCGGTGCTGACCTGCGAGTCCCCGGTCGGTGTGTGCGCGTCCTGCTACGGCCGCTCGATGGCGACCGGCCAGCTGGTCGACGTCGGCGAGGCCGTCGGCATCGTCGCCGCCCAGTCGATCGGTGAGCCCGGCACGCAGCTGACGATGCGTACGTTCCACCAGGGCGGTGTGGCCGGTGACGACATCACGACCGGTCTGCCCCGTGTCCAGGAGCTCTTCGAGGCCCGCGTCCCGAAGGGCAAGGCGCCGATCGCCGACGTGGACGGTCGCGTCCGCATCGAGGACGGCGACCGCTTCTGGAAGATCACGCTGATCCCGGACGACGGCTCCGAGGAGATCGTGTTCGAGAAGCTGTCCAAGCGTCAGCGTCTCGCCAACACGGCCACCGGCCCGCTGCAGGACGGCGACCACGTGTCCGTCGGCCAGCAGCTGCTGGAAGGTACTCCTGACCCGCACGAGGTCCTGCGTGTCATGGGCCCGCGCGAGGCGCAGCTGCACCTCGTGGGCGAAGTGCAGAAGGTGTACCGCGCCCAGGGTGTGGCGATCCACGACAAGCACATCGAGGTCATCGTCCGGCAGATGCTCCGCCGGGTCACGATCATCGACTCCGGTGCGACCGAGTTCCTGCCTGGTTCTCTTGTGGAGCGGGCGGACTTCGAGTCGGGTAACCGCGCTGTCGTCGCCGAGGGTGGCGAGCCGGCTGCCGGTCGTCCGGTGCTGATGGGTATCACTAAGGCTTCGCTGGCTACCGATTCCTGGTTGTCCGCGGCGTCGTTCCAGGAGACCACTCGCGTTTTGACCGACGCTGCTATCAACGGGCGTTCGGACAAGCTCATCGGTCTCAAGGAGAACGTGATCATCGGTAAGTTGATCCCGGCTGGTACTGGGATCAACCGCTACCGCAACATCCAGGTTCAGCCGACTGAGGAGGCGCGGGCTGCGGCTTACGCGATTCCTTCTTACGACGACGGGTACTACACGCCTGACGTCTTCGGTACTGGGACTGGTGCCGCGGTGCCGCTGGATGACTACGACTTCGGTCGGGATTACCGCTAAGAGTTAGTGCTGAACGGCCCCTGGAGCTTTTGCTCTGGGGGCCGTTTTGTGTTTGCTGGCTTGTGTTCCGCGGCCTTGCGGGTGGGTCACCGTGCGGGCGGCCTGGTTGCGTTGGGTGCTTCCCCTGGGGGCTCTGCCCCCAGACCCCCGGCAATCTGATCGGGGGGTCCGCGCCATACGCGGGTAGATGGCACGCCTGTTGCTTTGGGCGGCTGCCTGTTGCTTAGAGAGTTGCGTTGGCGGTGGGTCCCGTCACGAGCCGCACCAAGAGCGGGCCACACCTGGGGATGGGTGTCAACTCGACGAAAAGCGTGTCGAGTTGACACCCATCCCCAGGTGCAGCAGGAGCTATGGCGCGACTCGTGACGGGACCCACCGCCCAGCCCGCTTGGTAAGGACGGCTCGCCTTCGGCTTCGCACCAAGTACGGCTCGCTCGCTCCCGCTCCCGATCCCGTCCCCACCTTCGCTTCCGCTTCGCACCAAGCACGGCTCGCTCGCTCCCGCCCCCACCTTCGCTTCGTTTCGCTCTCGCGGGAGTGTCGGACCTGCTCTGTACGTTGGGTCGCGGGGGACGCTGAATCCAAGGGGACCCCTGCCTTGGCCTGCCGTTTTAGCGGTTGGCGATGCCGTCCAGGCGGAGTGTTGTCGACTCGTCTCGGTGGCTGCCCGTGGTGCCCACGTGCTTCTCGCTGATCTGCGTGCCGTTCTTCAGCACGTGGTAGAGCGCCATGCCGTGGCCTCTGCCCAGGTCGTAGTCGGTCTTCAGCCACTCCAGGAACACGCCTGCCTTGGTGGTTCCGTCGTACCCGCGTCCCGCCGCCTCCGTCAGCAGGTCGGCCGGGGTCTTGCCGGTCTTCTTCTCCGCGCCGTCGAGGTAGGCCTGGAAGGACATCGTGGTCTCCGTTCGTCTGGTGAACAGAGCGTAGGACAACTCCGGCTGTCTTGACAAGAAAAATTGTCGGTGGGGTCTTGTGGAGGTAGGCAGGGCGGGTGTTGTCAGCGGCGGCGGGCTCTGGCCAGGGCTCTGGCTCGGATTACCAGGTCGTCGACGAGGTGCTCGTCGACGAGGGGTGGGATGCCTGACTCGTCGGTGCAGCAGCGGGGTTTGGTGCGCTTCTCCGAGAGGCGTGGTCTTACGCCGGCCATCTCGTACAGGGCCTCGTAGAGGTCCAGGCCCGGGTCGTCGTCGTGTGGGCCCACCAGGAGCACCCACACGACTTCTGGGGAGGGGAAGGCGACTACTACTCGGTCTGGGCCCCGTAGGTGCTTCACGCACAGGCGGGGGAGTGGTTCTGGGCCCGTTACGCGGTAGCCCAGGGCGGCGCAGCCTGAGTGCGCCAGTTCGTCCAGGAAACGTTCGTAGGCCACGCGGGCTCTGCCGCGCAGGCCGTTGGCCTGGGCGTGTGCGGTGGGGGTTTCTACTACCTCGATCAAACCGGGCGGACCACGCGTCCTCTGCCGCTGCGCATCTCGTCCAGGGAGTTGGCGAGGTCTTGGCGGTCCAGCAGTGACTGGTCGCTGAGGCGGCGGTGGACTTCGTCGATCAGGCCGCGGGTCTTGCCTGCGCGGCGTAGGTCGGACACGAGGTGCAGGACTTCGTGCAGGCGCACGGTGTCGAGCAGCATGCGTGGTTCTTGGCTGTGGATGGCCAGTACGCCTTCTCTGGCCCAGGCCTTCACCGTCTTCTCGGTGAGGTCGAGGAGTTCGCCTGCCACCACGGGACGTACCGGTGGGGCCTGGCGGAGGGTTTTGGCCACTACGCCGTCGAGGCGGTGGCGGCGTTCGTCGTCTGCTGACAGGGATGACGCGACGGCTTCGAGTTCCTCGATCGTGTCGAAGAGGTCGCGGATGTGGGCGGCCTCGGTCGCGACAGACATGGCTACTCCTCCCGTTGACTACCGATTATCCACTACTTTTTCGGTAGTCGTCAACGGCCCCGGAGCAGTGATCCGGGGCCGTCGCACGATCAGGAGGAGAAGAAGAGGCCGCCAAGGCCGCGGTGCTTGCGGTGGCCGTAGCCGTACGGGGCCGCGTGACCGCCGTGGTGGTGGTGGATCTGCTGCGGCTGGGCGCCCCAGGCGGGCTGTGCCGGCTGCGGGTACGCGGCGGGCGGCGGCGCGGCCACGGGCGGCGGGGCCTGCATCTGGGCCTCGAGGCGCGTGATCGACTCGAGCTCGCCGTAGTCGAGGAAGACCCCGCGGCAGCCGTCGCACTGCTCGATGTGAACGCCCATGCGGTCGAACGTGCGCATGTTCGCATGACACTTGGGACACTGCATCGTGGTGAGCCTCCTGCGGTGGGACCGGACAAATACGATATTAGCCGCGGTCACTGCTCTCGTGCGTCGTGGCGATCCGACGACAGGCTTCAACCAGCGGTTCCACTGCCTGCAACCCGGACACGAGTGCCCGCGCTGCCATCTGCACAACGTACGCCTGAGCCGGGATGTTGAGTGCTTCCCATTCCATTGTCGGCAGAGCCACACCACCCGTTTCACGGTAGGCGTTGAGGAACCGCGCCCACAGGTCACCGGGCAGCACCCCCGCGGCGAACAAAGCCGCAGGTCGGGCCAGGTCCCACACCGGATCGCCGACCCCCAGATCGTCCACGTCGATGAGTCGCCAGGCACCCCGGTGCACGAGCTGTCCGAGATGCCAATCGCCGTGGATCAACGCACGGCCGTTCGTGTCCAACGGCGGCAAGACTTCGAACGCGCGCAACACGACATCGGCGTGCGGCAACTCCGGTGGCAACGCCCGAATAGCCCGAACAATCCGTTCGGGTGTACCGGCCACGGGCCCTTGCACGGGCAATGCGTGCAGCTTCGCCAGCAGTGCCGCGCTCTCCTCCCACGGCGCCGCATCGGCATCGGCCTGACTCACCGGCGTCCCGTACGGCCACACCGTGATCGGCCGGTCGTCCACGAACTGCAACGGCTTCAACGGCGGCAACAACAACTCGGGATACGCCGCCGCGATCTCCACCCGCTGCCGCAACGCGTCCACGTCGGTGTCCGCGGGATGCGCCTTGGCCACCACGTCACCGACGCGCACCACCACGACGTCGCCGCGATCACCGCCGAGCACCTCGGGGGTGGCCGAAGAGCCGGTCAGCGAGGCCATTGCCGCGATCAGGTCGTCCACGCGCACAAGTGAATCAGGCCCGCGGACGCACGAGTCCGACGAGGTGCGCCGCCGCGGTCACCACGACGTCGCTCAGTTGGAGATGCAGATCGTCCTCACCGGCTGCGAGTACGTCTTCGCGTCGTCCCCGTTGCACAGCGCACGGTCGGACTTGCCGTCGACGACCTTCGTGACCTTCCGCGTCTCGGTGCCGCACGCCACGCGTTCGAAGTACTGGTTGACCGGCTTGAGGCAGTCGCCCTCCTGCACGTTGAGGACGTAGCAGAGCCGCGTCTTGCCGTTCGTCCTCGACCGTCCTGACGACTCCGTCAGATAGTCACCGGTCGGGCACATCGTGCGTCGCTCACGGGAAGACACGCGGTACACGGCCTCCTGCGACGAACAGTCCACTTCGGCCATTTCGACGTTCGTGTCGTTGAGATCGACCTGCTTCGCGCACTCGCCGACGCCGGCCTGCTCCTGCCAGCCGGAGCATCCGGCCAGGGCGAGGATCAGGGTCACGGTGAGGAGGACGACCTTCACGGCTTCTCCAGGCAGACGGTCATGGCGGGCTCGGGGTAGGTGCGGGCCTCGTGGTCACCGCACAGCGATCGGTCGGCGGAAGCGGTGATCTTCGACACCCGCTGGGAGCCGCTCGTGCCGCACGCGACGCGCTCGTGGAACGCGCTGCCCCGCTTGAGACAGTCGCCTTCCCTCGCGTTGAGCACGAAGCAGTAGTGCTTCAGGCCGGCCGGCTTGCCGGCCCTGCTGGCCGTCTGGACGAGGTAGTCGCCCTGCGGGCACGACTTCTTCATCTCGAGCTTCACGAGCCGATATGCCGCCTCGGGGGACGCGCAGCTGGTCTCGTCCATGTCGAAGCCGCCGTCCGACGTGCCGATCGGCTCGGCGCAGTCGCCCACCTCAGGCTCCGAGAACACGTCGCTGACGATGAAGTAGCCGGGCACGACCAGTACCAGCGCGATGAGGCCGTAGACCAGCAGGTTGAGCTTCAAGGCGAGTTCTCCGTCACACGAGTAGCCTGAGTGCCGAGGGCAATGTCTACTGCAGGCGCGGGTGCGGTACCCCCGTTTTGACCCAGGTAGACGTGGGCGGGTATCTTTGCTACTCGTGCCCGACCCATGTCGGGCCGCTCCGCGTGCCCGTGAGGCAGCGGTGTCCTCCACTCGCAGTGGCAGTTGAACTGTTGCTTGCGGACCTGAGGAGCGGGCGACACGCCCGACCTCGGGTGCAGAGAGGGATCAAGAAACAACGTGGGTGAACCGCAAGGGAAACCCACAAAGACGGAAGAAGTAGCCGGCGAATGCCAACGATCCAGCAGCTGGTCCGCAAGGGCCGCCAGGACAAGGTGGCCAAGCAGAAGACGGCGGCCCTCAAGGGCTCGCCGCAGCGGCGCGGTGTGTGCACCCGCGTTTACACCACCACCCCCAAGAAGCCGAACTCCGCACTGCGCAAGGTCGCTCGCGTGAAGCTGACCAGCGGCATCGAGGTCACGGCCTACATCCCCGGTGAGGGTCACAACCTCCAGGAGCACTCGATGGTGCTCGTCCGCGGTGGTCGTGTGAAGGACCTGCCGGGTGTTCGTTACAAGATCATCCGTGGCTCTCTCGACACGCAGGGTGTCAAGAACCGCAAGCAGGCTCGCAGCCGCTACGGCGCGAAGAAGGAGAAGAGCTAATGCCCCGCAAGGGACCGGCCCCGAAGCGGCCGCTTATCTCTGACCCGGTCTACAGCTCGCCCCTCGTGACCCAGCTCATCAACAAGGTGCTGGTCGACGGTAAGCGCTCGGTGGCCGAGAAGATCGTTTACGAAGCCCTCGAGGGCGCTCGCGAGAAGACCGGCACCGACCCGGTCGTCACGCTGAAGCGCGCGCTGGACAACGTGAAGCCGTCGCTGGAGGTCAAGAGCCGCCGCGTCGGTGGTGCGACCTACCAGGTGCCGATCGAGGTCAAGCCCGGCCGCTCCACCACGCTGGCGCTGCGCTGGCTGATCACCTTCTCCCGGCAGCGCCGTGAGAAGACCATGGTCGAGCGTCTGATGAACGAGCTGCTCGATGCGAGCAACGGCCTCGGTGCGAGCGTCAAGCGCCGTGAGGACACGCACAAGATGGCCGAGTCCAACAAGGCCTTCGCCCACTACCGCTGGTGATGTGCCGCCCGGCTTCACCAGGAGCCGGGCGCTCCCAGCCCTAGTGAGCTCACAAGCTCAAGACAGGGGAAAGACCCGTGGCACAGGACGTGCTCACTGATCTCTCCATGGTCCGCAACATCGGGATCATGGCGCACATCGACGCGGGCAAGACCACGACGACTGAGCGGATCCTCTTCTACACGGGGATCAGCTACAAGATCGGCGAGGTTCACGACGGCGCGGCCGTGATGGACTGGATGGAGCAGGAGCAGGAGCGCGGCATCACGATCACGTCGGCCGCGACGACCTGCTACTGGAAGAACCACCAGATCAACCTGATCGACACGCCCGGCCACGTCGACTTCACCGTCGAGGTCGAGCGCAACCTGCGCGTCCTCGACGGCGCCGTCGCCGTCTTCGACGGCAAGGAGGGCGTCGAGCCGCAGTCCGAGCAGGTCTGGCGGCAGGCGACCAAGTACGACGTCCCGCGCATCTGCTTCGTCAACAAGATGGACAAGCTCGGCGCGGACTTCTACTTCACGATCAAGACGATCCAGGACCGGCTGGCCGCCAAGCCGCTGCCGCTCCAGATCCCGATCGGTGCCGAGAGCGACTTCATCGGCGTCGTCGACCTGATCGAGATGCGTGCCCTCACGTGGCGCGGCGAAGTCCAGAAGGGCGAGGACTACGCCATCGAGGAGATCCCCGCGGATCTGCTCGAGAAGGCGCAGGAGTTCCGCGAGCAGCTGCTCGAGGCCGTCGCCGAGACCGACGACGACCTGACCGAGAAGTTCTTCGAGAACGGCGATCTGTCGGTCGAGGAGATCAAGGCCGGCCTCCGCAAGATCGTCGCCGCGGGTACCGCGTACCCGATCCTGTGCGGCTCCGCGTTCAAGAACAAGGGCGTTCAGCCCATGCTCGACGCGGTCATCGACTACCTGCCGTCGCCGCTCGACCTCCCGCCGGTCGAGGGCACGCTGCAGGACGGCGAGACCATCGTGAAGCGCAGCCCGTCCACGGACGAGCCGTTCTCCGCGCTGGCGTTCAAGATCGCCGTGCACCCGTTCTTCGGCAAGCTGACCTACATCCGGGTCTACTCGGGCAAGGTCGCCGCGGGCACCCAGGTCGTCAACGCGACCAAGGACCGCAAGGAGCGCATCGGGAAGATCTTCCAGATGCACGCCAACAAGGAGAACCCGGTCACCGAGGCCATCGCGGGCCACATCTACGCCGTGATCGGTCTAAAGGACACCACGACCGGTGAGACCTTGTGCGACCCGCAGCACCCCATCGTGCTCGAGTCGATGACCTTCCCCGAGCCCGTCATCCAGGTGGCCATCGAGCCCAAGACGAAGGCGGACCAGGAGAAGCTCGGCACCGCGATCCAGAAGCTGGCCGAGGAGGACCCGACGTTCCGGGTCAACCTCGACCAGGAGACCGGCCAGACCATCATCGCCGGCATGGGCGAGCTCCACCTGGACATCCTGGTGGACCGCATGCGCCGCGAGTTCAAGGTCGAGGCCAACATCGGCAAGCCTCAGGTGGCGTACCGGGAGACCATCCGCAAGGCGGTGGAGAAGTACTCCTACACCCACAAGAAGCAGACCGGTGGCTCCGGCCAGTTCGCGAAGGTGCTCGTCACCGTCGAGCCGCTGGAGAAGAAGGAAGACGGCGCGCTCTACGAGTTCGTCAACGCCGTCACCGGTGGTCGCATCCCTCGCGAGTACATCCCGTCGGTCGACGCGGGTGCGCAGGACGCGCTGCAGTACGGCGTGCTGGCGGGTTACCCGCTGGTCGGCGTGAAGGTGACGCTGCTCGACGGCGCCTACCACGAGGTCGACTCCTCGGAAATGGCGTTCAAGATCGCTGGTTCGATGGCCCTCAAGGAAGCCGCCCGTCAGGCGTCTCCCGCGATCCTCGAGCCTCTGATGGCCGTCGAGGTCACGACGCCCGAGGAGTACATGGGCGACGTGATCGGCGACCTGAACTCCCGCCGTGGCCAGATCCAGGCCATGGAGGAGCGCAGCGGCATCCGTGTCGTCAAGGCACTGGTTCCGCTGTCGGAAATGTTCGGGTACGTGGGTGACCTGCGGTCCAAGACCCAGGGTCGTGCCAACTACTCGATGGTGTTCGACTCCTACGCAGAGGTTCCCGCGAACGTCTCGAAGGAGATCATCGCGAAGGCGACCGGGGAGTAATTCCCCACCGGAGCACCGCAGTTCCACCGCGGGCTCTCCGGGGGTCTCTCCCTGGGGTCCGCTACTTTCAGACCCTGACGTGTAAGTCCGGCGGGTGGCCACAGATGCCCGCCGGACCAGCAAAAAGAAGTCCAGGAGGACAATCCAGTGGCCAAGGCGAAGTTCGAGCGGACGAAGCCGCACGTCAACATCGGCACCATCGGTCACATCGACCATGGCAAGACCACGCTGACCGCGGCGATCTCCAAGGTTCTGCACGACGCGTACCCCGATGTGAACGCCTCTTTCGCGTTCGACCAGATCGACAAGGCGCCGGAAGAGAAGCAGCGCGGCATCACGATCTCGATCGCGCACATCGAGTACCAGACGGAGAACCGTCACTACGCGCACGTTGACTGCCCCGGTCACGCCGACTACATCAAGAACATGATCACCGGTGCGGCGCAGATGGACGGCGCCATCCTGGTGGTCGCGGCGACCGACGGTCCGATGCCGCAGACGAAGGAGCACGTCCTCCTGGCCCGCCAGGTCGGCGTTCCCTACATCGTTGTCGCCCTGAACAAGGCCGACATGGTGGACGACGAGGAGATCCTGGAGCTCGTCGAGCTCGAGGTCCGCGAGCTGCTCTCCGAGTACGAGTTCCCGGGCGACGACCTCCCGGTCGTGCGCGTTTCGGCGCTGAAGGCGCTGGAGGGCGACGAGACCTGGGGCAAGTCCGTTCTCGAGCTCATGGCCGCCGTTGACACGGCGATCCCGGAGCCGGAGCGCGACACCGAGAAGCCGTTCCTCATGCCCGTCGAGGACGTCTTCACGATCACCGGCCGCGGCACCGTGGTGACCGGTCGTATCGAGCGCGGCATCATCAACGTGAACTCGGAAATCGAGATCGTCGGTATCAAGGAGACGTCGAAGAAGACGACCGTCACCTCGATCGAGATGTTCAAGAAGTTCCTCGACGAGGGCCGCGCCGGCGACAACGCCGCGCTGCTGCTCCGTGGCATCAAGCGCGAGGAGGTGGAGCGCGGCATGGTCATCGTCAAGCCGGGCACCACGACCCCGCACACCGAGTTCACCGCGCAGGTCTACATCCTGTCGAAGGACGAGGGTGGCCGCCACACGCCGTTCTTCAACAACTACCGTCCCCAGTTCTACTTCCGGACGACGGACGTGACCGGCGTTGTGACGCTGCCCGAGGGCACCGAGATGGTCATGCCGGGTGACACCACCGGTATGGACGTCAAGCTCATCCAGCCGATCGCCATGGACGAGGGCCTCCGCTTCGCGATCCGCGAGGGTGGCCGCACCGTCGGCGCCGGCTCGGTCACCAAGATCCTCAAGTGACCTAGCAGCACCCAGTTCGGCGTGAAGCCGGGCCAACGATCTTCGTTGGCCCGGCTTTCGTCGTTCAGAGGAAATTGTGCGACAGCTCACGTGGAACTGTCGCCGACGCGCGGGTGAAGAGCCGTCGCCGGGATTCTGTTGCCGGACAATGGAACCGGCGCGCCCGTCGCTCCACATGCGACGGAGGACAGCGGCTCACCGGCCAAGATCCGCACGTGATCTGGGTCCAAGTCACCCACCCCGATTTGGATCGCCTCGCTTCCGTGTGGCATCCTTTACGGGTTGCTCGATGAAGGCCGGACCCGCGTCATGCGTGCCCGCGTTTTCGATTGAGCGTCCGCGCCCTGTTAGTGAACGCCTCCTTGCGGAGATGGGCATCAGGGTGCATGGGCTGTGGTAGGCCCAATCCCACCGGGGAGACCTTGAGTGGGACCGGTATGCGCACCGGGCGCGACACGCCCGACCGCGTGGACCGGGCACCATGACACTTCAACAGGGGCGGAGCGCGCCAAGAGGCTGTAAAAGGCCTCATCCGAGGCACCGCACCGCAGCGGTTACGAGAAGCAGAGGAACGGCAAGCCATTATGGCGGGACAAAAGATCCGCATCCGGCTCAAGGCCTACGACCACGAGGCGATCGACGCGTCTGCGCGCAAGATCGTTGAGACCGTGACGCGCACCGGCGCTCGGGTTGTCGGGCCCGTGCCGCTGCCCACTGAGAAGAACGTGTACTGCGTCATCCGCTCGCCGCACAAGTACAAGGACTCGCGCGAGCACTTCGAGATGCGCACGCACAAGCGGCTGATCGACATCCTCGACCCGACGCCGAAGACGGTTGACGCGCTCATGCGCATCGACCTGCCGGCCAGCGTCGACGTCAACATCCAGTAAGCGTTGGGCGCGGAGAGTAACGGACCAATGTCTGACAGGCAGATGAAGGGCATCCTGGGCACCAAGCTCGGCATGACTCAGGTCTTCGACGAGAACAACCGGGTTGTCCCGGTGACGGTCGTCAAGGCTGAGCCCAATGTCGTGACCCAGGTACGCACCGAAGAGAAGGACGGCTACACCGCCGTCCAGCTGGCGGCCGGCGCGATTGACCCGCGCAAGGTCAACAAGCCCGTTGCTGGGCACTTCGCCAAGGCCGGGGTCACGCCCCGTCGCCACCTGGTGGAGCTGCGCACGGCGGACGCCAGCGAGTACACGGTCGGCCAGGAGATCACCGCTGAGGTGTTCGAGGCCGGCGCTGTTGTCGACATCACCGGCACCAGCAAGGGCAAGGGCACCGCGGGTGTCATGAAGCGCCACAACTTCAAGGGCCTCGGCTCCAGCCACGGCACCCAGCGCAAGCACCGCTCGCCGGGTTCCATCGGTGGCTGTGCCACGCCTGGTCGCGTCTTCAAGGGTCTGCGCATGGCTGGCCGCATGGGCCACGAGCGTGTGACGACCCAGAACCTGAAGGTGCACAAGATCGACGTTGAGAACGGCCTGCTGCTCATCAAGGGCGCGGTTCCCGGTCCCAAGGGCGGTCTGGTGTTCGTCAAGACTGCTGCGAAGGGCGGTGCCTGATGTCGACGGTTGAGATCCGCACCCCGGATGGCAAGTCGGCCGGTTCGGTCGAGCTGCCTGCCTCCGTTTTCGACGCGCAGGCGAACGTCGCTCTGCTGCACCAGGTCGTCGTGGCCCAGCAGGCCGCGGCTCGCCAGGGCACGCACTCGACGAAGACCCGCGGCGAGGTTCGTGGTGGCGGCAAGAAGCCGTACCGCCAGAAGGGCACCGGTCGTGCCCGCCAGGGTTCGACGCGTGCGCCGCAGTTCGCCGGCGGTGGCGTCGTCCACGGCCCGCAGCCGCGCGACTACTCGCAGCGGACGCCCAAGAAGATGAAGGCCGCCGCTCTGCGTGGCGCCCTCTCCGACCGGGCTCGCGCCAACCAGGTCCACGTCGTGTCCGGCCTGGTGGACGGGGACACCCCGTCGACCAAGACCGCGCGCAAGGTCCTGGAGTCGGTCACCCAGGCTCGTCGCGTTCTCGTGGTGCTCAACCGCACCGACGAGGTCGCGTGGGTCAGCGTGCGGAACCTTCAGCACGTGCACGTGATCGCGCCCGACCAGCTCAACACCTACGACGTGCTCGTCAACGACGACGTGGTGTTCACCAAGGACTCGCTCGACGTGTTCCTCGCCAGCAAGGCCCAGCAGGGTTCTGGCTCGGCTGAGGCCACGGCGACCGTCGTGGACGAGGAGGGTTCCAAGTGATCCCCGACCACAGGGACATCTTGCTCGCGCCGGTGATCTCGGAGAAGTCCTACGGGCTGCTCGAAGAGAACAAGTACACCTTCTTGGTGGCGCCGGGTTCGAACAAGACCCAGATCAAGATTGCCGTGGAGAAGGTCTTCGGCGTCAAGGTCGTCAGCGTCAACACCATCAACCGCCAGGGCAAGCGCAAGCGGACCAAGAGCGGTTTCGGCAAGCGCAAGGACACGAAGCGCGCGATCGTCACGTTGTCGGCTGACAGCAAGGCGATCGAGATCTTCGGCGGCCCTGCCGCCTGATGACGAGGACTGCGTAGAGATGGGCATTCGCAAGTACAAGCCGACGACGCCTGGTCGTCGCGGTGCGAGCGTCTCCGACTTCGCCGAGATCACTCGGTCGACTCCGGAGAAGTCGCTGATCCGCCCGCTGCACAAGCTGGGTGGGCGCAACGCGTCGGGCAAGATCACCACGCGTCACAAGGGCGGCGGTCACAAGCGGGCATACCGCCTGATCGACTTCCGTCGCAACGACAAGGACGGCGTGCCGGCCAAGGTCGCTCACATCGAGTACGACCCCAACCGCACCGCGCGCATCGCGCTCCTGCACTACGCGGACGGCGAGAAGCGCTACATCATCGCCCCGGAGAAGCTCAAGCAGGGTGACACGGTTGAGAACGGCCCCAAGGCCGACATCAAGCCGGGTAACAACCTGCCGCTGCGCAACATCCCGGTCGGTTCCGTGATCCACGCGATCGAGCTCCGCCCCGGTGGCGGCGCGAAGATCGCCCGCTCCGCCGGCGCCTCGGTTCAGCTCGTGGCGAAGGACGGACCGTACGCCCAGCTGCGGATGCCCTCGGGCGAAATCCGCAACGTGGACGTGCGCTGCCGCGCCACGCTCGGCGAGGTCGGCAACAAGGAGCACCAGAACATCAACTGGGGCAAGGCAGGCCGCATGCGGTGGAAGGGCAAGAAGCCCACCGTCCGTGGTGTCGCCATGAACCCCGTTGACCACCCGCATGGTGGTGGTGAGGGTAAGACCTCCGGTGGTCGCCACCCGGTGAACCCGGCTGGTAAGCCCGAGGGTCGCACCCGCCGCCGTAAGCCAAGCGACAAGCTCATCGTCCGGCGTCGTCGCACCGGTAAGAAGCGCTGAGCAGGGAGGGAGTGAAGGATGCCTCGCAGCCTTAAGAAGGGTCCCTTCGTCGACGACCACCTGCTCAAGAAGGTGGACGTTCAGAACGAAGCGGGCAAGAAGACCGTCATCAAGACGTGGTCCCGCCGGTCCACGATCATCCCGGACATGCTCGGCCACACCATCGCGGTGCACGACGGTCGCAAGCACGTCCCGGTGTTCGTGACCGAGGCCATGGTCGGGCACAAGCTGGGCGAGTTCGCCCCGACCCGCACCTTCAAGGGCCACATCAAGGACGACCGGAAGTCTCGTCGCCGCTAGGCGCCGAACTGAGAAGAGCAAGGGAAAAGCAGCGATGAACGCCCGTAAGGACGCTGAGGCAGCGGAGTTTCCGCGCGCCGTGGCTCGGGCTCGTTACGTTCGCGACACCCCCATGAAGGTGCGTCGCGTCATCGAGCTCATCAAGGGTCGTAACGCAAGCGAGGCCCTGGCCGTGCTCCAGTTCGCGCCCCAGGCCGCCTCTGAGCCGGTCGCGAAGGTGCTCGCCAGCGCCATGGCCAACGCCGAGAACAACCTGTCCCTGGACCCCTCCACCCTCTGGGTGTCGGTGGCCTACGTGGACGAGGGTCCGACCCTCAAGCGTTTCCGCCCGCGTGCCCAGGGCCGCGCGTACCGGATCCGCAAGCGGACGAGCCACATCACCATCGAGGTGGAGTCTCGTCCCAAGAAGACCAGCGTGAAGGGAACGCGGTAGTGGGCCAGAAGATCAACCCGCACGGCTTCCGGCTGGGGATCACCACCGACTGGAAGTCCCGCTGGTACGCAGACAAGCAGTACGCCGAGTACGTGGCGGAGGACGTCAAGATCCGCCGCCTGCTCAGCAAGGGCATGGAGCGTGCCGGCATCTCCAAGGTGGAGATCGAACGGACCCGTGACCGGGTGCGCGTCGACATCCACACCGCTCGGCCGGGCATCGTCATCGGCCGTCGTGGTGCCGAGGCGGACCGCATCCGCGGTGAGCTGGAGAAGCTCACCAAGAAGCAGGTCCAGCTGAACATCCTCGAGGTCAAGAGCCCCGAGTCGGACGCGCAGCTCGTGGCACAGGGTGTCGCCGAGCAGCTGTCCAACCGCGTCGCCTTCCGGCGCGCGATGCGCAAGGCCATTCAGTCGGCCATGCGTTCGCCGCAGGTCAAGGGCATCCGCGTGCAGTGCGGCGGTCGCCTCGGCGGCGCCGAGATGTCCCGCTCGGAGCACTACCGCGACGGCCGCGTGCCGCTGCACACCCTCCGCGCGAACATCGACTACGGCTTCTTCGAGGCCCGCACCACGTTCGGCCGTATCGGCGTGAAGGTGTGGATCTACAAGGGCGACATCGTCGGTGGCATCTCGGCCAAGCGCGCACTCGACGCGGCCCCGGCCCAGGGTGCTGACCGCGCCCCGCGCCGCGACCGTGGCGAGCGTCCGAACCGTGCCCGCCGCTCCGGTGCCAGTGGCACCACCGCGACGAGCACCGAGGCCGGCCGCGCCGCCGCTGACGCCACCGCGTCGGCCGAGGCCCCGGCTTCTGCAGAGAAGACGGAGAGCTGAGTCATGCTCATCCCTCGTAGGGTCAAGCACCGCAAGCAGCACCACCCCAAGCGGTCGGGTGCTGCCAAGGGCGGCACGAAGGTCACCTTCGGTGAGTACGGCATCCAGGCTCTCGAGCCCGCCTACGTCACCAACAGGCAGATCGAGTCCGCTCGTATCGCCATCACGCGACACATCCGTCGTGGCGGCAAGGTCTGGATCAACATCTTCCCGGACCGTCCGCTGACGAAGAAGCCGGCCGAGACCCGCATGGGTTCCGGTAAGGGTTCGCCGGAGTGGTGGGTGGCCAACGTCAAGCCGGGTCGCGTCCTCTTCGAGATGGCCTTCCCGAACGAGCAGGTCGCTCGCGAGGCTCTCCGCCGCGCGATCCACAAGCTCCCGATGAAGTGCCGCATCGTTACGCGTGAGGGTGGTGAGTTCTGATGGCAGCGGGTACCACCGCTTCCGAGCTGCGTGAGCTCACCGAGGAAGAGCTCGTGCTGCGTCTGAAGGAATCGAAGGAAGAGCTGTTCAACCTTCGCTTCCAGATGGCCACGGGCCAGCTCGACAACAACCGGCGGCTGCGCACGGTCCGGCATGACATCGCCCGGATCTACACCGTGATGCGGGAGCGGGAGCTCGGGCTCTCCGTTTCGCCGGATTCCACTGGTGAGGGTGCGGCATGACCGAAAGCAACGAAGTCCAGACCGAGAAGCGCAACGACCGCAAGGTCCGCGAGGGCCTCGTCGTGTCCGACAAGATGGACAAGACGATCGTCGTGGCGCTCGAGGACCGCAAGAAGCACCCGCGTTACTCCAAGATCATGCGCTCCACCACCAAGGTGAAGGTGCACGACGAGGAGAACGCGGCGGGCATCGGTGACCGCGTGCTGCTCATGGAGACCCGGCCTCTGTCGGCGACCAAGCGCTGGCGGCTCGTCGAGATCCTCGAGAAGGCCAAGTAAGTCTCATCTAGACAGACCGAGCCCGTCGGGTCGGAAATCCGGCGGGCCAGGAATGGTCAAGGAGCAAGTAAGTGATTCAGCAGGAGTCGCGGCTTCGTGTCGCCGACAACACTGGTGCGAAGGAAATCCTTTGCATCCGTGTTCTCGGTGGATCCGGCCGCCGCTACGCGGGCATCGGCGACATCATCGTCGCGACCGTCAAGGACGCGATCCCCGGTGCCGGTGTGAAGAAGGGTGACGTCGTCAAGGCCGTCATCGTCCGCACCGTCAAGGAGCGTCGCCGTCCGGATGGCTCGTACATCCGCTTCGACGAGAACGCCGCCGTGCTCATCAAGAACGACAACGAGCCCCGCGGTACCCGCATCTTCGGCCCGGTCGGCCGTGAGCTGCGCGACAAGAAGTTCATGAAGATCATCTCGCTGGCTCCGGAGGTGCTCTGACCATGAAGGTGAAGAAGGGCGACACGGTCGTCGTTATCGCCGGCAAGGACAAGGGCGCGAAGGGCAAGGTCATCCAGGCCTACCCGGAGAACGGCAAGGTCCTGGTCGAGGGCGTCAACCGGATCAAGAAGCACACCAAGATCACGCAGACCCAGCGGGGCGCGCAGTCTGGTGGCATCGTGACCCAGGAAGCTCCGATCAACGTCTCCAACGTGATGGTGGTCGACGCGGACGGCAAGCCGACCCGTGTTGGTTACCGGACGAACGACGAGGGCAAGCGGGTCCGCATTTCCCGTCGTAACGGGAAGGACATCTGATCATGACCACCGCAGAGAAGATCATCCCGCGGCTCAAGACGCGTTACCGCGCCGAGATCGCCGGCGAGCTGCACAAGCAGTTCAACTTCGACAACGTGATGCAGATCCCGCGCGTTGTGAAGGTCGTCGTCAACATGGGCGTCGGCGACGCCGCCCGTGACGGCAAGCTGATCGAGGGTGCCGTCAAGGACCTCTCGATCATCACCGGCCAGCGTCCCGAGGTTCGTCGGGCCCGCAAGTCCATCGCGCAGTTCAAGCTGCGTGAGGGCATGCCGATCGGTGCGCGCGTCACGCTGCGCGGCGACCGCATGTGGGAGTTCCTCGACCGTCTGCTGACGATCGCGCTGCCCCGTATCCGCGACTTCCGCGGCCTCTCGGGCAAGCAGTTCGACGGCAACGGCAACTACACGTTCGGTCTGAACGAGCAGTCGATGTTCCACGAGATCGACCCGGACGCGATCGACCGGCCTCGCGGCATGGACATCACCGTCGTCACCACCGCCACGAACGACGAGGAGGGCCGGGCGCTGCTGAAGCACCTGGGCTTCCCGTTCAAGGAGAACTGAGTCGATGGCCAAGAAGGCGTTGATCAACAAGGCCGCGAAGAAGCCGAAGTTCAAGGTCCGGGGTTACACCCGGTGCCAGCGTTGCGGCCGCCCTCACGCGGTGTTCCGCAAGTTCGGCCTTTGCCGGATCTGCCTGCGCGAGATGGCTCACCGCGGTGAGCTGCCTGGCGTGAGCAAGTCCAGCTGGTAATTCAAAGCTCCATTACTTCGCTGTAGGCCCGCACACGACCGTCCTGTCCCTCCCTTCACCGGGAGGGCGGGTCTGGACCCTGAGCCGGTGAACCGCAGCGAGAAAGGTTGACCAGGTCACCATGACGATGACCGATCCCATCGCAGACATGCTCACTCGTCTGCGGAACGCGAACTCGGCTTACCACGACAAGGTCGTGATGCCGCACTCCAAGATCAAGGCGAACATCGCCGAGATCCTCAAGCGCGAGGGCTACATCGCCTCGTACCGCGACGAGGACGGCGAGGTGGCCAAGAACTTGGTCGTCGAGCTGAAGTACGGCCCGAACCGTGAGCGCAGCATCGCCGGCCTCCGCCGCGTGTCCAAGCCCGGTCTGCGCGTGTACGCGAAGTCCACCGGCCTGCCCCGAGTTCTCGGTGGCCTCGGCGTGGCGATCATTTCGACCTCTGGCGGTCTCATGACCGACCGTCAGGCCAACAAGGCAGGCGTGGGCGGAGAAGTCCTCGCCTACGTTTGGTAAGGGGGAGTAGACATGTCGCGCATCGGTAAGCAGCCGATCATTGTCCCCTCCGGGGTCGACGTGAACATCGCCGGCCAGGACGTCAGCATCAAGGGCCCCAAGGGTCTCCTGACGCTCACGCTCGCTGAGCCGATCATCGTCGAGAAGGCCGAAGACGGCACTCTCGAGGTCAAGCGCCCGAACGACGAGCGCCGCAACCGCGCGCTCCACGGCCTGTCGCGCACGCTCGTGCACAACATGGTCGTCGGCGTGACCCAGGGCTACGAAAAGAAGATGGAAATCCACGGCGTCGGTTACCGCGTCGCGCTCAAGGGCTCTGAGCTCGAGTTCGCGCTCGGTTACTCGCACCCCGTCAAGGTGGAGGCCCCCGCGGGCATCACCTTCGCGGTCGAGACCCCGACCCGGTTCTCCGTCTCGGGTATCGACAAGCAGCTGGTCGGTGAGGTCGCCGCCAACATCCGCAAGCTGCGCAAGCCCGACCCGTACAAGGGTAAGGGCGTCCGTTACTCGGGCGAGAAGATCCGTCGCAAGGTCGGAAAGACGGGTAAGTGACATGAGCGAGTCGACTGTTACGAAGCGCAAGCCGGTGGGCAAGGACATCTCCACCAGGCGTCGTGTTGCGAAGGCCCGTCGCCACTTCCGCCTCCGCAAGAAGGTCAACGGAACTGCCGAGCGTCCGCGCCTGGCCGTGCACCGTTCGTCGAAGCACATCACCGTGCAGATCATCGACGACCTCAAGGGCCACACGATCGCGTCCGCTTCCTCCATGGAGGCCGACGTCCGTGCCCTGGACGGCGACAAGAAGGCCCGTGCGGCCAAGGTCGGCCAGCTGGCCGCGGCCCGCGCCAAGGACGCCGGCGTCACGGCGGTCGTTTTCGACCGCGGTGGCAACGCGTACCACGGCCGCATCGCGGCTCTGGCTGACGCCGCTCGCGAGGCGGGGCTGGAGTTCTGACAATGATCATCACCGGAATTGAGAGGGACGCCTGATGCCAGGACGTACGCGTCGCGAAGGCGGCGGGGGCGAGCGCGGAGAGCGCCGCGACCGTCGTGACGGCGGCCGCGGCGGCGCGGCCCAGGAGAAGACCCCCCACCTCGAGCGCGTGGTTGCGATCAACCGCGTCTCCAAGGTGGTCAAGGGTGGTCGTCGTTTCAGCTTCACCGCGCTCGTCGTGGTGGGTGACGGCGACGGCATGGTCGGCGTCGGCTACGGCAAGGCCAAGGAAGTTCCCGCGGCCATCGCCAAGGGTGTCGAGGAAGCGAAGAAGAACTTCTTCCGCGTGCCTCGCATCGCCGGCACCATCCCCCACCCGATCCAGGGTGAGAAGGCCGCTGGTGTGGTCCTGCTGCGTCCGGCCTCGGCCGGTACCGGTGTCATCGCGGGTGGCGCTGTCCGCGCCGTCCTCGAGTGCGCCGGCGTGCACGACGTGCTGTCGAAGTCCCTGGGCTCCGACAACGCGATCAACATCGTGCACGCGACCGTGGCGGCCCTCAAGGGCCTGCAGCGTCCCGAAGAGGTCGCGGCCCGTCGTGGCCTGCCCCTCGAGGACGTCGCTCCCGCCGGCATGATCCGCGCTCGCGCGGGTCAGGGGGTGTGATCATGGCTCAGCTCAAGATCACCCAGGTGAAGAGCACCATCGGTACCAAGCACAACCACCGCGAGTCGATGCGCACCCTCGGGCTGCGCAAGATCCGCCAGTCGGTCGTGCGTGAGGACACCCCCCAGGTTCTCGGCCTGATCAACGCCGTGCGCCACCTGGTGGTTGTTGAGGAGGTCCAGTCGTGACCATCAAGATCCACGATCTGCGTCCCGCCCCCGGTGCCAAGACCGCCAAGACCCGCGTTGGTCGTGGTGAAGGCTCCAAGGGCAAGACCGCCGGCCGCGGTACGAAGGGCACGGGCGCTCGCAAGAACGTCTCGCCGCGCTTCGAAGGTGGCCAGATGCCGCTGCACATGCGGCTTCCGAAGCTCAAGGGCTTCAAGAACCCGTTCCGCACCGAGTACCAGGTCGTGAACGTTTCCTCGATCGCTGCCTCCTTCCCGGAGGGTGGCTCGGTGGACGTTCCCGCGCTGGTGCTGGCCGGGCTGGTCCGCAAGGGCTCGCTCGTCAAGGTGCTGGGTGACGGTGACGTCAGCGTCAAGCTGGACGTCACGGCTGACAAGTTCTCCAAGACCGCTGTGGAGAAGCTGGCCGCTGCTGGTGGGTCTTCCACCGTGTCGTCCTGACGTTCTGATTTAGGACGTGTCTGAAGGGCCCTGAGGCTTTGCCTCGGGGCCCTTTGGCGTGTCTGGCGGGGGTTGTGTTTCTCGGTGCGGGTTGCGTGCGGGACGTTGCTGTTCCAGCGGGGTTGGTCGCGTTCCCGGGCGAGTGGTCACCTTGCGAGGGTGCTCGCTCAGGTCGTGACGAAGTGCGGGGTTGCGATTGGGGCTTGACCTTGAGCCTCTAGCTGGGCGCGTAGTCGGCCTCAAAGGCCGGGGTGAAGAGCGCCCCGGCCGAGCCCAGACAGGGTGGCACCCAGCCCCTCAAGGTCAAGCCCCAATCGCCATGAGCGGGGTGCACCGCTACCCAGGCGGCAGAGGTTCACACGGCTCGCCTTCGGCATTGCGCCGCCAGGCTTCGTACGTGGTTGCTTTACGAGGGCGGGCGCCGGATGGCACCGCGCGGTGCCGGTTGCGATGGCACCAAGGGGGCCGCGCGGGTCGGCTTGCGATTGCGGGTGGCGGATGGCACCGCGCTGGTCGAGTCGCGTTGCCGGTTGCCGGTTGGCGCCCCGCGTTCCGGGGTTCGCTTTGCGGGTATTTCTCGGGGGAACTTTGAGGGGCCGGCGGACGTTCGCGGACGGCGTAAAAGCGGGTCGTAGCACGGATTTGCAGCGGGAACTGACCCGGATGGCCTAGTGGTGTGGTCAGAGATCAACGAGTTGAAACCTGTGATTGGCCACTGGGTACGACCAGCTCGTTGGGGGCTGTTAGTGTTGCCTGCTGAACCCGGATGTCCTCCGGGTTGCTTGGTCGTGGCTACCTGACTCGGCCTGCCAACTACCGCATGTGCCGGTCCCTGGGGGTCGGCAACGCTCAGGAGGTTCGCGTGCTCGGCGCATTCCGCTCGGCTCTCGCGACGCCGGATCTACGCAAGAAGATCCTGTTCACGCTCGGGATCATCATTGTGTACCGGCTTGGTGCGACCATGCCCGCGCCGGGCGTGTCCTTCAAGAACGTGCGGGCGTGTGCTGAAGCGCTCGAAGGTCAGAACATCTACTCGCTGATCAACCTGTTCAGCGGTGGCGCGCTGCTGAACCTGTCCGTGTTCGCGCTGGGCATCATGCCTTACATCACCGCGAGCATCATCATCCAGCTGCTCACCGTGGTCATCCCGCGGTTCGAGCAGTTGAAGAAGGAAGGACAGGCTGGTCAGGGCAAGCTGACCCAGTACACGCGGTACCTGACGATCGGTCTTGCGATCCTGCAGTCGACCGGTCTCGTGGCGCTGGCGGTGCGCGGGCAGCTGTTCGGTGAGTGCGACCAGGACGTCATTCCCGGCAAGGACAGCATCTTCACCCTCATCGTGCTGGTCATCACCATGACCGCCGGTACCTCGGTCATCATGTGGCTGGGTGAGCTGATCACCGAGAAGGGCATCGGCAACGGCATGTCGTTGCTGATCTTCACCGGTATCGCCGCCCGCATCCCGGCCGAGGGCAAGAACATCCTCGACAAGGACAAGCTCACGTTCGCCCTCGTGATCGTGGCTGCGCTGATCATCATCGCGAGCGTCATCTACGTCGAGCAGGCCCAGCGTCGCATCCCGGTGCAGTACGCCAAGCGCATGATCGGTCGCCGCATGTACGGCGGCACGTCGACGTACCTCCCCCTCAAGGTGAACCAGGCCGGCGTCATCCCGGTCATCTTCGCCTCGTCGCTGCTCTACCTGCCGGACCTGATCGTGCGTCTCACCCAGGGCTCCTCGACCGAGACGAACTGGTTCTCCACGTTCGTCCAGACCTACCTGGTCAAGCAGTCGAGCTGGGTGCACATCGCCGCGTACTTCCTGCTGATCGTCTTCTTCACGTACTTCTACGTCGGCATCACGTTCAACCCGGACGAGCGCGCTGACGAGATGAAGAAGTTCGGTGGCTTCATCCCCGGCATCCGTCCTGGACGCCCGACCGCCGAGTACCTCAAGTTCGTGCTGGGCCGCATCACGCTTCCCGGTTCGCTCTACCTCGGCATCGTGGCGATCCTGCCGAACCTGTTCCTGGACCTGACCGGTGACGGCCAGAACCAGAACTTCCCGTTCGGCGGCACCGCGGTTCTGATCATGGTCGGTGTCGGTCTCGACACCGTGAAGCAGATCGAGAGCCAGCTCATGCAGCGCAATTACGAAGGGTTCCTCCGCTAGATGCGACTCGTTCTCGTTGGCCCGCCCGGTGCGGGCAAGGGCACCCAGGCCGAAGTTCTGAGCCGCAAGCTCGGCGTGCCGCACATCTCGACGGGCGACCTCTTCCGGTCACACATCAGCAACCAGACCGAGCTCGGGCTGGAGGTGCAGAGCATCCTCGACGAGGGCGCTCTCGTGCCGGACTCCATCACGAACGAGATGGTGCGCAAGCGCTTGGCCGAGTCCGACGCCGCGGACGGGTTCCTGCTCGACGGGTTCCCCCGCAACGTCGCCCAGGCCGACACGCTGGGTGAGTTCCTCGCTGTCGACGACCACTCGCTCGACGCGGTGCTGGAGTTCCGGGTCGACGAGGACGTCGTGGTGGAGCGGCTGCTCGCCCGCGGGCGCACGGACGACAAGGAAGAAGTCATCCGGCACCGCCAGCAGGTGTACCGCAACGAGACCGCGCCGCTGCTGAGCTACTACGCGGACAAGGTCATCTCCATCGACGCGGTCGGCGAGATCGACGAGATCAGCGAGCGGGCGCTCGCCGCGCTCGCCTCGTTGCGCGACGAGAAGTGACAGGTGGACTGCTTGACCGGCTCCGCTCCGTCATTTCAGGTGCAACAGGTAGTGAAGGCATGAGCAAGATCGAGATCAAGACCCCCGGCCAGCTGGAGGCCATGCGCGCCTCCGGCCTGGTCGTGGCACGGGCGTTGCGCAACGTCGTCGACGCGGTGAAGCCCGGGGTCTCCACGTGGGAGCTCGACGAGATCGCCGAGCAGACCATCCGCGACGCCGGCGCCATCCCGTCGTTCAAGGGCTACCACGGCTTCCCGGCGAGCATCTGCGCGTCGGTGAACGAGCAGATCGTCCACGGGATTCCGAGCAGGACGCAGGTGCTGGCCGAAGGGGACCTGATCTCCATCGACTGCGGTGCGATCCTCGACGACTGGCACGGCGACTCGGCCGTGACGGTCGGCGTCGGCACTCTGTCTCCCGCGGACCACAAGCTTTCCGAGGCGACCAGGCTGTCGATGCTCGCGGGCATCGAGGCCGCGGTGCCCGGTGGCCGGCTCACGGACATCTCGTTCGCCATCGAGTCCTCCGCCATCGAGTCGGGGGAGCGCGACGGCATCGAGTACGGCGTCGTGGCGGACTACGGCGGCCACGGCATCGGTTCCAAGATGCACATGGAGCCGTTCCTGCCGAACTTCGGCAAGCCGGGCAAGGGCCCGCGGCTCAAGGTCGGCATGGCCATCGCGATCGAGCCGATGCTGACGCTCGGCACCGACGACTCCCAGGAGCTCGAGGACGGCTGGACCGTCATCACGCTCGACGGCACGCGTGCCGCGCACTGGGAGCACAGCGTCGCGATCACCGAGGACGGCCCCTGGGTGCTCACCGCGCCCGAGGAAGGCTAAGCGCCCCAACGGTTTTGGACATGGCCCCGCTCACCTGCCCGGTGAGCGGGGTTATTCGTTTGTCAGCCTCGATACGGTCGTGGTGACGAACGAGTCCAATGCTTGGGGGCATTGTGGGGGTAACCCGTTTCGTCCTGTCCGCGCTACTGATTCCACTTGCAGGCTGTGCTGCCTCTAAGCCGGCCACCGATTTCACCTACCAGGACGTGCCGGCGGATCGGATCGCCGACCGGATCTTCCTGGCCGACACCATCGCGGCGACCGAGGGCTGCTCGCCGCCGTTCTCCGACGTCGTCGTCTGGCGCCCGAACTTCATCAGCCCGCCGCCACCGGTCGATGGTGGGTGCGGGGGCAGCGTCCGTGCCTCCGCGCCGCGGGAGTACGTCGACGCCGTGAGCCGCATCACGGTCCTGCACGACGTCGTCGTGCGGGAGTGGGACGCCCTGCTCCAGTCCGGTCCGGAGGCCGCGGAGACGCGGGCGACCGGGGCGGCGTTGCTGCACTGCCTCGACCGGGCGGGGTTCATCCAGCGCGAACCGGGCGAGCCGAGTCTGGCGGGCTACGGCATCGGATCCGGCGACGTCGCGCTCAACAACGCAGCTCAGAGGTGTTCCGACGACACCGCGTACGGGACCAGGACCGCGGTCCAACGGCTGCGGACGTTGAAGTCCGTGCTCGGCAAACACGAGTCCGAGATCAACGACATCGTGCGGCTGCGGCCCGTGCTCGAACGGGGCGCGCGCTCCGACTCTGGCCCTGAACGGACCCGATTTGGGTTGCCGCTGTGAACTGCGTACACTGGTCAGGTGGCGCACCAGTCGCGCCGGTTCAGTCATGCCCTTGCAGGTGAGATCGAACCGGGCTGACGCGCGTCCAAAGGTTATTACAACTGTCACGAAACGCGGAGGACATGGGCAAGAAGGACGGGGCCATTGAGGTCGAGGGCCGCGTAGTCGAGCCGCTCCCCAACGCGATGTTCAGGGTCGAGTTGGAGAACGGTCACAAGGTACTCGCGCACATCAGCGGCAAGATGCGACAGCACTACATCCGCATCCTCCCTGAGGACCGGGTTGTCGTGGAGCTCTCGCCCTACGACCTGTCCCGCGGGCGCATCGTCTACCGCTACAAGTGACCTCCAGTAGCAGGAGATCTCAGGCGTGAAGGTCCAGCCGAGCGTCAAGAAGATCTGCGACAAGTGCAAGGTGATCCGCCGTCACGGGCGGGTCATGGTGATCTGCGAGAACCTGCGCCACAAGCAGCGCCAGGGCTGAGCAGCTCCACCGCGCGCTCGTCGAGATCCTCGATGACGCAGTAACGAGAATCTCCTCGCACCTACCGCACACAGGGCTTCAAGTGTGCGGACACCCCCGGATTCCAGGCCGGGGCCGGGACACCGGCTGTGAGAGCAGCCGGAACGACATAGCGAGTCAGTCACCGGAATTGGGCGAGGAGCAGACCTGGAAGTAATCGACAGGAGTTAACCGCCACATGGCACGACTCGCTGGCGTCGACCTCCCCCGCGAAAAGCGGATGGAGATCGCGCTCACCTACATCTTCGGCATCGGTCGTACGCGCTCCAAGGAGCTGCTCACCGCCACGGAGATCTCCCCGGACCTCCGGGTGAAGGATCTGACGGACGACGACCTCGCCAAGCTGCGGGACCACATCGAGACGAACTACAAGGTCGAGGGTGACCTTCGCCGTGAGGTTCAGGCCGACATCCGTCGCAAGATGGAGATCGGCTGCTACGAGGGTCTTCGGCACCGTCGCGGCCTGCCCGTTCGCGGTCAGCGCACCAAGACGAACGCCCGTACCCGCAAGGGTCCGAAGAAGACCGTCGCCGGCAAGAAGAAGGCCGGCAAGAAGTAAGACCTCGCGTCTACTGCCCTCAACTTAGGAGCTCGTTTTGCCACCGAAGTCCCGCACGGGCGCCGGGGTCAAGAAGATCCGGCGCAAGGAAAAGAAGAACGTCTCGCACGGCCAGGCGCACATCAAGAGCACGTTCAACAACACCATCGTGTCCATCACGGACCCGCTGGGCAACGTGATCAGCTGGGCGTCCGCCGGCCACGTGGGCTTCAAGGGCTCGCGCAAGTCCACGCCGTTCGCGGCGCAGATGGCTGCCGAGAACGCCGCCCGCAAGGCCGCCGAGCACGGCATGCGCAAGGTGGACGTGTTCGTGAAGGGTCCCGGCTCCGGCCGCGAGACCGCGATCCGTTCGCTGCAGGCCGCCGGTCTCGAGGTCGGCACCATTCAGGACGTGACCCCGCAGCCCCACAACGGCTGCCGCCCGCCCAAGCGGCGCCGGGTCTGAGGCACGGGGAGGAGTAAGAACTCATGGCTCGTTATACGGGACCCGCGACGCGCATCTCGCGTCGCCTCAAGGTTGACCTCGTTGGTGGGGACCAGGCGTTCGAGCGCCGTCCGTACCCGCCCGGCCAGCACGGCCGTGGCCGGGTCAAGGAGTCCGAGTACCTGCTGCAGCTCCAGGAGAAGCAGAAGGCTCGCTACACCTACGGCGTCCTTGAGAAGCAGTTCGTCCGCTACTACAAGGAAGCGGTTCGTCGCCCCGGCAAGACCGGCGAGAACCTGCTGCAGATCCTCGAGGCCCGCCTCGACAACGTGGTGTACCGCGCGGGCCTCGCCCGCACGCGTCGCCAGGCTCGCCAGCTGGTCAGCCACGGGCACTTCATCGTGAATGGCCACAAGGTCAACATCCCGAGCTACCAGGTGTCGAAGTTCGACATCATCGACGTGAAGCCGAAGTCCATGCCGACGCTGCCCTTCGAGGCTGCTCGCGCGTCCTTCGGTGACCGCCCGATTCCCGCTTGGCTGCAGGTCGTCGCCTCGAACCTGCGCATCCTCGTGCACCAGCTGCCCGAGCGCGCGCAGATCGACACGCCTGTCACCGAGCAGCTCATCGTCGAGCTCTACTCGAAGTGATCCTCTCTCGGCGGCCGTCCCTTCTGGGCGGTCGCCGAGGTCGGGTCCCGCATCGGCGCGAAGGGTGTGCCGAGTGCGTTTGCCGGTCCTCGTGGCTGGCTGTTGTTGACGGCGTCAAATAGCGGGCGTCGTTGTCGAAAGGTTGAATCCAGTGCTGATTTCCCAGCGCCCCTCGCTCGCCGAGGAAGCGGTCTCCGAGACCCGTTCCCGGTTCGTCATCGAACCGCTGGAGCCGGGCTTCGGTTACACGCTCGGCAACTCGATCCGCCGCACGCTGCTCTCGTCGATTCCCGGTGCTGCTGTCACGAGCATCCGCATCGACGGCGTGCTGCACGAGTTCACCACGGTTCCCGGGGTGAAGGAGGACGTCACCGACGTCATCCTGAACCTCAAGGAGCTCGTCGTCTCGTCCGAGGAGGACGAGCCGGTGACCATGTACCTGCGCAAGCAGGGCCCTGGTGTGGTGACCGCGGGCGACATCGTGCCTCCGGCCGGTGTCACCGTGCACAACCCCGACCTGCACATCGCGACCCTGAACGGCAAGGGGAAGCTGGAGATCGAGCTCGTCGTCGAGCGCGGTCGCGGCTACGTCCCGGCTGTCCAGAACAAGCAGGCGGGCGCCGAGATCGGCCGCATCCCCGTCGACTCGATCTACTCGCCGGTTCTCAAGGTGACGTACAAGGTCGAGGCCACGCGTGTCGAGCAGCGGACGGACTTCGACAAGCTGATTCTCGACGTGGAGAGCAAGCCCTCGATCACTCCGAGGGACGCCGTTGCCTCCGCGGGTAAGACCCTGGTCGAGCTGTTCGGTCTCGCTCGCGAGCTGAACATCGACGCCGAGGGCATCGAGATCGGCCCGTCGCCGGCCGAGGCCGACACCATCGCCGCGTTCGCGATGCCTATTGAGGATCTGGACCTCACGGTCCGTTCCTACAACTGCTTGAAGCGGGAAGGCATCCACACCGTCGGCGAGCTCGTGTCGCGCAGCGAGGCGGACCTGCTGGACATCCGCAACTTCGGTGCGAAGTCGATCGACGAGGTCAAGATGAAGCTCGTCGGCCTCGGTCTCGCCCTGAAGGACTCGCCTCCTGGATTCGACCCGTCCGCGGCTGCTGCCGACTACCACCCCGGTGACACGGGCTGGGGCGCCGGTACCGGCCTGGACCCGCACGACGACGGTCAGGACTACGCGGAGACCGAGCAGCTCTGACGCTCTGATTCAGAGCTAGAGGATCTCTTTTAGTTACTACAGGAGCAAGCGATGCCCACCCCTACCAAGGGCCCCCGGCTCGGTGGGTCTCCGGCGCACGAGCGGCTGCTGCTCGCCAACCTGGCGACGGCGCTGTTCCAGCACGGCCGGATCAAGACCACTGAGGCCAAGGCGAAGCGGCTGCGTCCGTACGCCGAGAAGATCATCTCCAAGGCCAAGGCCGGCGACCTGCACAACCGTCGCGAGATCATGAAGGTGATCCGCGACAAGGACGTCGTGCACAAGCTGATCGCCGAGATCGGTCCGTTCTTCAGCGACCGCTCCGGTGGCTACACCCGCATCACCAAGACGCTGGCGCGCAAGGGCGACAACGCCCCCATGGCCATCATCGAGCTGGTGCAGCAGAAGCTCGTCTCCACCGAGGCCGAGGCTGCGCGCAAGACCAAGTTCGCCAAGGACGAGAAGCCGGCCGAGGCCGCTGTCGTCGAGGCTGACGCCGACGAGACCAAGGCCGAGGACGCCGTCGAGGTTGACGGCGAGCCGACCGCTGAGGCCGTTGAGGCTGAAGAGGCGAAGGACGACGAGGCCAAGGACGATTCGAAGGACAAGTCCTGACCGGTTCGACCGCTGACGAGCCCGCCGCTCCCCTTGTTGGGGGCGGCGGGCTTGTTCGTGTGCGGTTCGACCTGGGCTACGACGGCACCGAGTTCTCCGGCTGGGCTCGGCAGCCCTCGCGGCGGACCGTCTGCGGCGTTCTCGAGGACACGCTCTCGATGGTGCTGCGGGAGGACGTCTCGCTGACCGTTGCTGGGCGCACCGATGCCGGGGTGCATGCGTCTGGGCAGGTTGCTCACGCTGATCTGCCGTTGTCTGTGGATGTCGCTGGGCTGCCCAAGCGGTTGGCTCGGGCGTTGCCCTCGGATGTTCGGGTGTTCGGTGCTCGGGTGGTGCCTGCTGCCTTTGACGCTCGGTTTTCTGCCTTGCGGCGGCACTACGAGTACCGCGTGTCGGATGCTGATTTTGGAGCGCATCCGTTGCGGCGGTTGGACACCCTGGCCTGGCCTCGTCCGCTGGACGTTGGCGCTATGAACGTTGCTGCTGGGTTGTTGCTGGGGGAACACGACTTTTGTGCGTTCTGCAAGCGGCGTGAGGGGGCCACGACCATTCGGGAGCTGCAGCGGCTTGAGCTGGTGCGATCCGAGGTTGATGGAGTGGTCACGGCGTTTGTGTCTGCTGATGCGTTCTGTCACTCGATGGTTCGGTCGCTCATTGGGGCGTTGCTGGCTGTTGGGGAGGGGAGGAAGGCGGTTGAGTGGCCTTCCTCGTTGTTGTCGCTCAGTGGGCGGGCTAGCGGGGTTACCGTGGCTCCTGCTCATGGGTTGTCGCTGGTGCGGGTGGATTTTCCTGGGGATTCGGAGTTGGCGGCTCGGGCTGAGGCGACTCGGCGGGTTCGGACGTTGTCGGATCCTCTGAGTTCGTGACGTTGGGATTTGCCGGCCTTGGTCGCTTTGCGGGCCGCGGCTTGGTGAGTGGTGACCTTGCGGGCGGCCTGTCGCTTTGCGGGCCGCGGCTTTGTGCTGTGGTTGCCTTGCGGGCGGCGACCTTGCGGTTGCGTGCTTCCCCTGGGGCTCTGCCCCAGACCCCGGCAATCTGATCAGGGGGTCCACGCCACGCGCGGGTAGATGGCACGCCTGTTGCTTTGGGCGGCTGCGCGTTGCTTTGGTGTTTGGGGTGCGGTGGGTCCCATCACGAGCCGCACCAGGAGCGGGCCACATGCGAGAAGGGGTGTCAACTCGACGAAAAGCGTGTCGAGTTGACACCCCTTCTCGCATGCAGCAAGTGCTGTGGCGCGACTCGTGACGGGACCCACCGCCCAGCCCGCTTGGTAAAGACGGCTCGCCTTCGGCATCGCGGGCGATCAGGCGTGCGGCCTGTTTCGCTCTGCTGGAGCAAGGGAGGAGCCCCCGGCGGGGGGACCGGGGGCTCCGAGGGGTGGTGCGGCTGGCTTAGATGTCGAGCGTCCACGAGTCGATGTAGCCCGTGTCCTGGCGGTAGAGGTCGCGGACTCGCAGTTGCCAGGTGCCGTTGGCGTCCTCGGCTGCGACGTTCACGGCGTAGGTGGCGTTGACGTCGTCAGCTGCGTCTGAGCCACTGGAGACCTTCAGGACCTTCACGGTGCCCGAGGGGGCGATGAGGGACACTTCCAGGTCGCCCCGGTAGGTGTGCTTGATGGCCACCTTCACGGAGCCGGTCGTGCTGGCCTTGCCGTTGCAGTCGGCGACGGTGATTGCCGACTTGACCTCGCTGGCGTCCGGGATGGCCGTGTCGGTGTCGTTCGTGACTGCCGGGCACTGGCCCGGGGGGTTGCCGGGGGCCGTGCCGGTGATCTGGAGGAGCTTGTTCGGCGAGCCGGTGCCGGGGGAGGTGACAACGTCGGAACTGGCGTTGTCGACGAGGGCGTCCCGGACCTGCTGCGGGGTGGCGGTGGGGGCCGAGCCCAGGTAGACGGCCGCCGCGCCGACTACGTGAGGGGTGGCCATCGAGGTGCCGCTGATGGTGTTGGTGGCCTCGTCGTTCGTGAGCCAGGCGCTCGTGATGTCGCGGCCTGGGGCGAAGATGTCGAGGCAGGTGCCGAGGTTCGAGAACGAGCTGCGGGCGTCGGTGCGGTCCGTGGAGCCCACGGTGATGGCTTCCGGGGTGCGGGCCGGGGAGGTGTTGCAGGCGTTGCCGCCGTTGTCGTTGCCTGCTGCCAGGCCGTAGGTGACGCCTGCGGCGATGGAGCGGGCCACGGCGTCGTCGACGGTCTGGTTGGCGCCGCCGCCGAGGGACATGTTGGCCACCGCGGGCTTGCGGGCCGGGTTGGCCTGGACGTCCGCGGTGACCCAGTCGATGCCGGCGATGACGCCCGCGAAGGTGCCGGAGCCCGAGCAGTTCAGGACTCGGACGGCTACCAGCTTCACGTCCTTCGCGACGCCGAACTTCGTGCCGCCGACGGTGCCCGCGACGTGGGTTCCGTGGCCGTTGCAGTCCGTGGCGTCGGCATCGTTGTCAACGGTGTCGGTTCCCGACACGGCGCGGCCGCCGAAGTCCGTGTGGGTGAGGCGGATGCCGGTGTCGATGATGTACGCGGTGACGCCCGCGCCGCGGTTCGGGTAGGTGTAGCTGTTGTCCAGCGGGAGTGTGCGCTGGTCGATGCGGTCGAGGCCCCAGGACGGGGTCGGGGTCTGCGTCTCCGAGATGCGGACCTGGCCGTCCTGCTCGACGTAGGCGACGGCCGGGTCTGCGGCCAGGCGCTTGGCCTGGGTCTCGGACATCTGCGCCGAGAAACCGCGCAAAGCGGACTTGTAAGTGTGCTTCACCTGCGCGCCGTACTTAGCGCTGAGGTTCTCCGCGCTTGACGTGCTGATGTCCTTCAGGACGACGATGTAGTTGTCCTTCACCGCGTTGGACGCACCGAGGTTGCGAATCTCCCCCTCGGGCGCAGCGGTGGCGGAGACGGACGACAGGACGAGCGCAGTGCCCGCCACCAGTCCGATTCCGGCCGCTCGTCTGGCCCACGATTCTCCCATAGCAGCAAGCTCCCTCGTCGCAGGGTTGTGCAGGTGAGAGTTTTCTTAGTGGCGCGGACTGATTTCGCACAAGAAGGTCCACGAAATTGCCTTCGAATGGCGAATCAACAGATTTGCTCAGTGATGTGAATTAGTTGGTGCAGCTGATCTCTTTACAAAACAATTGCGCCCCGAACGGTTGTCCGTTCGGGGCGCAAGTTTCGCCTATATTGCCGAGCGTCTCAATCCGCCTGGAGCAGGCGATCGAGTGCTCTCTCAATCGCCTCGGCGCACTGCTCCGAGGATCTGCTGTTCGGCCGGGGTCGTGTAGAGGCGCAGGTGCGCCCACATGTCCTGACCCATCGCGATGACCTGGTCGTCCTTGAGCTGGGTCAGCTGCTGGAACATCTGCGGGCGCAGGCGCCACATCTGGCCGGCGAGCTGGGCCTGGCCCATCGGGAGGCGCTGCAGCAGCACGAGGTCCGCGTTGTTCGCCGTGGACGACGCCTGCGGGTGCAGGTACGGCAGCACGTACATCGTGGTCTGCCACGCCGCGCGCGGCGGGAACAGCTCCTGCGGGACGTGGCCGCCGTCGTGGATCACGAGCAGCGGCATGTCCTCGGTCGGGCGCGGGAGGTCCGCCGGGGACAGTCGGCGCAGCTGCACCAACTGAGACGGACGGCCGTCCGGGCCCTGGCCCGCGGCGCGCACGACCGGCTGCCACGCCTGCGGGCGGCCCGTCGCGATGATGATCCACGCTCCGGTCGCCATGGCGCGCAACGCGATCTGGCGGGCCAGGTACAGGCCGCCGACGACCACCATGCGGGTCGGCGTCGGGCGCAGGACGGACACGCTGAGCGGCTCGCCCTGCGTGCCCTGGCCGAGCATCATGCCGCCGCGGTCGCCGCTGGGGCTGACCAGGTCGAGCATGTTCGGCGACACCAGGAACTCCGGTGCCACCGCGCCTCGGCCGCGCGTGTCGAGCAGACGGGACGACGAGCTCATGCCACACCTCCCAGCGGCAGCGTCGCGGCGAGACCCGCGAGCTGCATGCCCCGCAACGGGGTCAGCGTGATGTCGAGCTTGTCACCCAGCTTCGAGAGCTGGTCCTCGGCCCGGTCCAACTCGCTCGGCGTGCGGGCCGAGACCCGCACCAGGCCGCGCAGCGAGACCTGACCGTCCTCACGGGACGGTGAGATGGACATCGCGAGCGTCGACGAGAGAGCGCGCACACCGGTCAGCGAGTTCAGGTTGCCCTTGAGGCCCTTCGACGGCCAGCCGGTGATCGCGTAGCTCGCGTGACCGACGCCACCCGCGGTGACGCCCTTCCACTTCTCCCGCAGCGACACCGGGTTCGTGTTGCCGACGGCCGCGGTCAGCTCGGCCGACGAGATCGCCGCGCGCAGCAGTTCGTCCGAGTCGAGCGGGCGGATCGTCACACCGGCGGACTCCAGCGCGTTGCGGACGCGGGACAACGCGCCGATCAACGCGCGGTGCGCGCCGACGACGCCGCCGCCGCGCTCCCGGATCGCCTCGCCGCAGCGGCGCGGGTCCAGCCGGACCGTGATCCACGTGGTGCGCCTGGCCGCCGCGGGCAGCGGGCCGAGCACCTCCATGTACGAGCTGATGGCCGGCGAGTTCGGCGGAAGTGCCGCGCTGCCGGGGTAGCAGTGCCAGATCACCGTGATCGCGTCGAGCACGACACCGCGGTCCTCCAGGCACGGTGTGAGCGCTCCCAGGGGCAGTGACGGCGCCGAGCCGACCGCGGAGATCAGCGGCGGCGTCGGGTCGACCAGCAGCACCGCGGTCCACACGCCGTCGTGCCACGACAGCGCGAGCGGACGGCGTTCGTGGTCGACGCCCTTCGCGATCACCAGATCCGGGATCGCGAGGCGCAGCAACGCGACGCGCGGGTCCTCCGGGCCGAGCACCTGCAGCTCGTCGTCACCGAGCTTGGACTCCGTCGGCTCCTGACGCTTCGCGGTGCGGCTGTGCGACCGGAAGTTGTAGCGCAGCCGGACACCGATCCACTGGGTGAGCCAGCGGCCACGCGATCGGGTGAACGCGAGGATCAGTGCGACGAGGAGCACACCGCCGGCGATCGAGACGGAGACGACGTTCAGCGCGCCGCCGGCCTCCTTCACGCCCATGATCGTGAGCACGAGGAGGGCGATGGCGAGACCGACCTCGATCGTGACTACGTTCGAGACGGGCAACGAGCCGAGGCTCACGCCTGCGGCTCTGCGACGGACACGCCCGACCGGACGCGGAGGCGCGGGTGCCTGCTGGCCAGGACCCGCGGGTCCCTGCGGCGGCCGTGCCATCCCTGGGTTGGGCCGGGGCGGATGTGGAGTGGTCACGGACATCCGTTGTGGTCTCTTTCCCCTCGATGGTCGGTGGGCTTGGCGAACCGGCCCACGGAGCAACCTGCGTCCGGCTATCCTGCCGAACCGTACCGCGACTGGGAGAGCAGCGAGCCGAGAATGGCATCAACACCCACCACCAAGTCACAGGTCCAGGCCTACCAATTCGTCCTGCGGCGGATGCAGTCAGCGCTTGTCCGCAGAGACGCTGTGATGCTGCACGACCCCATGCGCAACCACTCGCGCGCGACAGCGGTGGGTGTGGTGCTGGGCGTAGTCGGTCTGATCGGCTTCCTCGTGGTCGGTCTTTTCAGCCCTGCACCGCGGCTGGACGACCAGACGCAGATCGCCATCAGCAAGGAGACCGGCCAGGTCTACGTCGTCGACAGCGCGCCGCGGCGGCTGATCCCGATGACGAACCTCGCGTCGGCCCGGCTGCTCTGGTACTCGCGCAACAACCCGGACGCGCAGCAGGGTCAGGGCGGCGGCGACGCACCGGCCGGCACCGCGGGCGCTCCTCAGGAGGCGGCCGGCGGCACCCCGAAGCTCGTGAGCGAGTCGGCGCTGGCGAGCCTCCCGCGCGGCAGGCTCACCGGTCTGCCGGACGCGCCGGACGTGCTGCCGAAGCAGAACCTGCGGATCGACGCGCAGTGGTCCGTCTGCGACACCCTGAACCTGGACGAGTTCCGCGAGAACCAGGCGGCGGAGAACCAGATCAAGACCTCGGTGATCGCGGGCGTCAGCGAGGGCAACTCCCAGCTGGGCGAGGAGGCCGTGCTGGTGCAGCAGCGCACCGGCGCCAAGAAGGCCTACCTGATCTACAAGAAGCCCGACAGCCGCACCGACATCTCGTCGTCGACGGTCCGCGCCGAGGTGGACCTCAAGAACGACAAGGTGGTCAACGCCCTGAAGCTCGGCGGCAAGCAGGCGCGGTCGATCAGCACGGCGCTGCTCACCACGATCCCCGAGGTCGCCCCGCTGGCCGCGCCGATCATTCCGAACCAGGGCAAGCAGGCCACCTACGTCACCGAGACCAACGTCAAGATCGGTGAGGTCGTCCAGGTCGAGCGGCAGAACGGCTTCGAGTCCATGGTGGCGCTCGAGGACGGCTTCCAGACCGTCGACGAGACCGTCGGCGACCTGCTGCGCTGGGCGTACTCGAACAACAACAAGTCGGTCCGGCTCTCGCCGAGCGCGATCGCGAACCACAAGGACCCGAAGAACCCGCTGAAGCTCGACTCCTTCCCGAAGCAGATCCCCGGCACGCTCGAGGCGAACGCCGGCAACACCGTGCTGTGCCTGGGCTGGAAGGCCGACAACTACACCGAGCAGACCAAGGCCGAGCACACCACGGTCACGATCGGCTCGAAGCTGCCCGGCCCCAAGGACATGGCCCCGGTCGAGCTGAACGCGCCGGGTGCGGCCGGCGAGATCATCGACCAGTTCCTGATGCTGCCGGGCAAGGCCGCGGTCGTGCGGGCGAGCCAGGGCAAGGGCGACTTCGGCACCGGACCGGTGCAGGTCGTCACGGGTCGCGGCGTGCGCTACGGCGTGCCGGACGGCGGCACCGCGTCGGCGCTGGGTCTCGACGGGACGTTCCCGCCGGCACCGAACCAGATCCTGAGCCTGTTGCCGATGGGACCGCAGCTCAACAAGAACGAGGCCAACCGCAGCTACGACTCGATCCCGGCGCCCAAGGGCACCTTCAAGGATCCGCAGGCGGCCGTTCAGAAGTAGCGGAACCGCTCCGGGTGCATCACCGTCAAATGCGACGAAATGCACCCGGAGTTTTCGTAGGGGGACAGAGTCGTGGCCGGTCGGATCAGCGTCGATGCGGAGTGGCTGGAGAAGTACGCCGACCGCATCGACGGGACGACGGACGATCTGAGGCGGGTGCGGGACGCCATGAAGGTGTCCCCGTTGCGCCCCCAGTCGTTCGGCGAGATCGGCAGAACCGTCGGTACCGCCCAGGGTTACGCGCGTGCGGCCGAACTGCTCAACTCGCAGCTCGGCCGCGCCTGTGAGGCGCTCGACGCGGCCTCCAAGGGCCTGCACGCCGTCGCCCGGCAGCACGGGCAGGGCGACGAGGAAAGTCTGCAGGCCATCAAGAAGGCCGACCGGCGGTAGGGGGAGCTGTGGCCAAGGACGGCAGGCAGATCGCGGCCGAGGTGGGTCCCGAGCTCGACTACCTCTCGCGGCTGAGCCGCAAGCTCGGTGTCGTGGACCTCGTGCACGACTTCTTCGACCCGCTGGTGGGCGACTGGAACGACCTGCGCGAGGAAGCCGAGCGCTGGCGCAAGGCCGCGAAGGTGACCGAGGCGGTCAACAAGCACGTCTCCGGGCCGCTGGGCGGGGTCGACGCGCGGTGGGAGGGCAAGGATGCCGACGCGTTCCTCGACCACATGCGCAAGGTGGGCCTCGCGGGCGGTGACCTGTCCGACGCGATGAACGCGATGGCGGACGCGCTGGAGGAGACCGCGGACGGCGTGCGTGTCATCGTGCAGGACATGGCGCACGTGCTCGCCGACGCCGCCGACTCGGTGTCCGGCACGGCCTCGTTGCCGATGGAGGGCGACCAGCGCGCGATCAAGCACATCGAGGAGCTCAAGCACCCGGTCCGCGAGCTGCACGAGTCCGCGCGGCAGGTGCTGGAGGCGTTTCTCAAGCTGTGCGACGGGGTGTCCGGTGAGGCCGGCGGCTTCGAGGCCGTGCGGATGGAACACAAGTACCCCGAGCAGAACTGGACCTACACGGCGCCGGCCAAGTCCGAGACGAAGACGCCCGAACCGGCGAAGGCCTCGGCCACGGCCGCCGCGGGCAGCGCTGCGTCAGGTGGTGCCGCGCCCGGCGGCAGCCCTGTCGGTGGCGGTGTGGGCGCCGGTGGAGTCGGCTCGGTCGGCGCTCCTGCCGCCGCGGCCCAGCAGCCGATGCAGTTCGGAGGCGCCACAGGCGTCGCTGAGCAGGTTCCGCTGGCCGACAGGGGTGCTGGGGTCGGGCAGGCCGCAGCGGCCGCTGGTGGCCGTCCTGGGGCCTCTTCCGGCGGCATGATGGGCGGCGGCATGGCACCGATGATGGGTGGCATGGGCGGTGGCGGGCAGCAGGGCGGCGACAAGGAGCACAAGCCGAAGCAGCGGCTCTCCGGCTCGATCGACGATCTGCTCGGCAAACCCAAGAAGGCCGCGCCGAAGACGATCGGTGACGACGACTGAAAGTCTTCCCCGACAACGAGAAGGGCCCCGCCGGTGAATTCCGGCGGGGCCCTTCTCGTCATGTCTCGAACGCTACGCGGTGCTTCTGCGCTTGCGGTTGAGCGAGTTGCGGACGAACAACGTCAGCGCCAGCAGGATGCCACCGGCACCGATGCCGCTGAGCGCCACGATGATCGGCGGCCAGTCGAGCCCCTGCGGCGGAGTGACGCTGGTGGTCAGCTCCTTCGGTTCCTGCGCCTTGAAACCGGCCGCCTCGGCGGGCAGCACCGCGGTCAGCGCGGCCACCGGGTTGATCATGCCGAAGCCGGCCTTGTTGTCCTTGCCGGTCACCCCGCCGGGGTGCAGCGCCGTGGCCTTGAGGCGCTCCATCACCTGGCGCGCCTTGAGGTTCGGGAACCGCTCGCGCACCAGCGCCGTGATCCCCGCGACGTACGGGGACGCGAAGCTCGTGCCCTTGATGTCCTGCACGCCCTGCGCGGTGACGTTCGCGTTCGTCAGGCCGGTGCCCTTGGGGTCGACGGAGATGATCTCCTCACCCGGCGCGGCGATGCTGACCCACGGGCCCCAGACGCTGAACGACGAGACGTCGCCGGAACGCGCGATCGAGCCCACGGACAGCACGTCGTTGGCGAACCACGCCGGCGACGACACCGAGTTGACGTTGGCCTGGTCCAGGTTGTTGTTCTGGGCGGCGCAGCCGGTGCCCTGGTCGCTCAGGTTGCCGGCCGCCGTGACGATCACCACGTCCTTGACGTCCACGGCGTACCGGATCGCGGCCTGCAGCTTCCTGTCGTCATCGCTGAAGAGCTTGGGAGAGCTGCAGTTCGTCAGCGAGATGTTGATGACCTTGGCGTCCTGGTTCGCCGCGCGCACGATCGCCTGCGCCAGCGTGCCGACCTTGCCGGCCGACGCGCGCTTCTCGTTGTTCGCGTCGCCCTTGAACTCGAAGCGGTCACTGGTCTGGCGGATCGCCAGGATCGTCGCCTCCGGTGCGGCGCCGACGAAGTCGCCCTCGGTCTTGGCCGCGGCGGCGACGCCGGCGACCTCGGTGCCGTGGCCGTCGCAGTCGTCCGTGCCGTTGGCGTTGCCGAAGACGTACTCGCCGCCGCCCTGGACCCTGCCGCCGAAGCGGGGGTTGCGCGGGTCGACACCGGTGTCGATGATCGCGATCTTGATGCCCTTGCCCTTGGCGAACCGGTGCGCCTGCTCCAGGTTCAGGTAGACCTGGCCCCAGGGCATGTACTCGATCAGTTCGCTCTTGGTGTCGGACTCCACGCACCCCTTGGAGGTGCGCTCGTACTTGACGTCCGGCTTGCCCTCGTCGTTGGGCGGCGGGGTGCCGGCCGGCAGGTCCGGCGGCACCGAGTTCGGCCGCGCGGTCGCCGGTGTGGACGACGGCTGAGCGGAGGCCTGTGGCAGCGCCCCCGTCAGCAGAAGCAGTCCGGCGGTCGCTGCCGCCGTGGTGCGCCTGATGCCGGCCCTCATAGCGTGATCAGACCTCGGAACACCTGGTACATGTCCATGACCGCCAGCGCCAGCGGCAGCACGGAGGCGATCAGGATCGCCTCGATGATGTCGACGGTGCGGCGCAACGGCGGCGAGAACTTCTGGCCGGGGAAGATCACACCGAGCACCAGCGCGAGCGCGCCCAGCACCAGCAGCGCGCCGAAGACGAACGCGATGCGGTTGAACGAGGTCGACGAGATCAGCCAGCCGATCAGGATGCCTGCGCTGGCGAACATGCCGGTCGACAGCAGTGCGACGGCCTGCGCGCCGTTGGCGTACGCCCGGCCGCGCATCATCAGCACGATCGCGACGACCACGCCGTAGATCGGGCCCCAGACCGTGTCGGCGGACGCGGCGACGATGGCGGCCAGTGCCGCGACCACGCCGGTGCCGATGATCATGCCCGTCAGGTACTCGTGCGCGACGGCCGTGCGACGCTCGATGACCGCGTACTCCGGGAAGCCGCTGTCCTCCTTGAGGTCCTCGGCGTTCGTCGGCACGACGGGCGGCGGGATCTTGGCCAGCCGCAGCGTGAGACCCGGCAGCATCGACAGCGCGGCGAGCGCCACGGCACCGGTCGCGGCGGCCACACCGGACAGCGGGTGCTCGACGAACGTCGAGACGAGGAACGCCAGCGCCACGAGCGTGCCGCCGGTCGACGCGGCGATGAACACCGTGATGCCCTGCCCGATCAGCAGGATCCCGCCCCACGCGAAGATCATCATCAGCGCGGAGGCGAGCAGCATCTTCGGGCTGAAACCCACACCGGGCACGGCGTGGAAGCCCGCGACGAACGCGAGCGGCAGCGAACCGCACGCGGCGATCAGCACACCGGTCGACGCCGAGCTGTAGGCCCGCGCGATGGTCGCGCCCGCCGCCAGCATGGCGATCGCGCCGACACCACCGGCGATGGCGGCCGCGAGCCCGCTGCCGGAACCGGCCTGCGTGACCGGACCGGACAGGAACAACGCCACCGCGGACGCGATCAGCGCGAGCGCGCCGGCCAGGTGACCGAACCGCTGCGCGGTCTCCTTGGTCCACGGCCGGAACGAGTCCGGATCGGACTCCGCGATCGCGTCGACGACGTCGTCGTACAACGGCGGCGGCGGATTCTCGTTGCGGCGCCGCAACTGCAGCAGCTCACCGTCGACGACGCCCAGCGATGCCAGCGTGCGAGCCGGGTCCAGCGGGTTGTCGCCGAGCTTGGCGAGGCACCAGCCACCGTGCCGGACGCCACCGTCCGGAGTGGCCTCTCTCGCCATGTCCAGCAGCATCGGCAGGAGATCGGCCACCGCCACATCGGCAGGCAGCGCGACGTCGATACGCGTCCGAGGTGCCACCACCGTGACACGGCTGAACACCGTCGTACCGGTCGCCACCAGGGCCCCCTAAGTCAGATCAGCCTTGCAAACAATGTGCCCGACCTTATTGGTCCACTCGGACGGTTGCCGGGCGGCCCTAGTATGGCCGCACCGACGTCTCTTGCACGTGTCGTTTGCAGAACACGTTCGACTGGGTTTTTTCCCGACCCACCTTCGTGACGCGCGCGGATGCGCAATAGTGTCGGTTGCTACTGGTGGCGTAACGAGTCGAAGAGGTGCCTGTCAGTTGAGCACGCTGCAGTTCAAGCGAACGGCACGCCTTGCTGCTCCCCGGCCTCCTGGCGGTGAGGTACACCTCGAACCGCCACCCGAGGTCCCCCGGATCATCCCCGGCAACATCATGATGAAGGCGATGCCCGTCGTCATGATCGTCGCGTCCATGGGCATGATGGGCATGATGCTCGTGTTCATGCCGCGGCAGCCCGCGGCGATGATCATGCCCGGCATGATGATGATCTCGACCATCGGCATGATGGCGAGCGGCATGGGCTCGGGCAAGGGCCAGAAGAAAGCCGAGATGAACGAGGACCGCAAGGACTACCTGCGGTACCTCGGCCAGATGCGCGACCGCGCCCGCGAGGCCGCCGACGAGCAGCGCGCCGAACGCGAGTGGGTGCACCCGGACCCGCAGATGCTGTGGTCGCTCGCCACCACCCGCCGCATGTGGGAACGCCGCCAGAACGACCCGGACTTCTGCCACCTGCGCGCGGGACGGGGCTCGCAGCGCCTCGCCACCCGCCTGGTGCCGCCGCAGACCGGTCCCGTCGAGGAGCTCGAACCGATCGCGACGCTGGCGCTGCGCCGTTTCGTGCGCGCCCACTCGCTCGTGCCCGACCTCCCGATCTCCATCGCACTGCGCGGGTTCGCCGCGGTCGGCCTGCTCGGCGAGATCGAGGACCGCCGCGACCTCGCGCGCGCCCTCCTCGCCCAGCTCGTCACCTTCCACGCCCCGGACGACCTGCTGATCGCGGTCGTCAGCGCGGGCCGCACCAAGCAGCTGTGGGAGTGGGTGAAGTGGCTGCCGCACGCGCAGCACCCCACCGACATCGACGGCATCGGCCAGCGCCGCATGATGGCGAACTCGCTCGCCGAGATCGAGGCGATGCTGGACGAGAACCTGCGCGACCGCCAGCGGTTCACCCGCAACGCCCCGCCGCCGCCCGACCAGCCGCACATCGTGATCGTCATCGACGACGGCGACATCAGCCGCGAAGAGATGATCATCCTCGAAGAGGGTCTGGTCGGCGTCACGCTGCTGGACCTCAACGAGTGCCTCGGCAACCTGACGGCCCGGCGCGGCCTGCGCCTGGTCGTCGAGAACAACCAGCTGGGCGCCCGTTCCGCGAGCGGTGTCGAGTGGTTCGGCGCGCCGGACCGGCTGACCGTCGTGGAGTCCGAGGCGCTGGCCCGCAGGCTGTCGCCCTACCGCATGGGCGCCGCCGGTGAGGCCGGTGGCGACTCGGGCGAGGACCCGTTGGCGATGACCAACAACCCGCCGCTGCTCGAGTTCATGGGCATCCCCGGCGACCCGATCACGTTCGACGTGCAGCAGGCGTGGCGGCCGCGGCCCAAGCGCGACCGCTACCGCATCCCGTTCGGCATCGGCGAGCACGGCCAGGCGGTCGAGCTCGACATCAAGGAAGCGGCCGAGGACGGCATGGGCCCGCACGGCCTGTGCATCGGCGCGACCGGTTCCGGCAAGTCGGAGTTCCTCCGCACCCTGGTGCTCGGCCTGCTGGCCTCGCACTCGTCGACGGCGCTCAACATGATCCTCGTCGACTTCAAGGGTGGTGCGACGTTCCTCGGTCTGGACAAGGCACCGCACGTCGCCGCGACGATCACCAACCTCGCCGGCGACCTGAGCCTGGTCGACCGCATGAAGGACGCCATCGAGGGCGAGGTGTCGCGTCGCCAGGAGGTGCTGGCGAAGGGCAACTACAAGAACGTCTGGGACTACGAGAAGGCCCGTGAGAACGGCGCCCAGCTCGACCCGCTGCCCGCGCTGTTCATCTGCATCGACGAGTTCTCCGAGATGCTGACGGCGAAGCCGGACTTCATCGACATCTTCCTGCAGATCGGTCGTGTCGGCCGGTCGCTGCAGATGCACATGCTCCTCGCGTCGCAGCGACTCGAGGAAGGCAAGCTGCGCGGTCTGGACACGTTCCTCTCGTACCGGATCGGTCTGAAGACGTTCAACGCGGCGGAGTCCCGTGCGGCGATCGGTGTGCCGGACGCGTACGAGCTCCCGCCGATCCCGGGTTCGGGTTACCTGAGCGTGCAGGGCATGCCGCTGACCAGGTTCAAGGCGCTCTACGTCTCGGGCACCTACCGTCCCGCCGGCATGCAGTCCGCCGGTGAGTCGGTGGCCGTGCGCAGTGACAAGCGCCCGCGCTTCTTCGTGCCGGACTTCATCGAGATCCCGAAGGAGCCCGAGCGCCCGATCGAGCCGGTCAAGGTCGAGGCCGCGCCGGTCAAGGAGGACGCGAACGAGCCGACCCAGCTCGAGCTCATCGTCGACCGCCTCGTCGGCCAGGGCCCGCCCGCGCACGAGGTGTGGCTGCCGCCGCTCAACGAGCCGCCGACGATGGACACGATGCTGCCGCCGCTCGACGTGACCCCCGACCGCGGTCTCACGTCGCCGGGCTACCCGGCCAACAGCACGCTGCAGGTCCCGCTGGGCGTGGTCGACAAGCCGTTCGAGCAGCGCCGCGACCTGCTGTGGGCGGACTTCTCCGGTGCGGCCGGTCACGGCGCGGTCGTCGGTGGCCCGCAGTCCGGCAAGTCGATGATGCTCAGGACGCTCGTCGCGTCGATGGCGCTCACCCACACGCCGGAGGAGGTGCAGTTCTACCTCATCGACCTCGGTGGTGGTTCGCTCGCCGCGATGGAGGACCTGCCCCACGTCGGTGGCTTCGCCGGTCGTCTCGACGTCGACAAGGTCCGCCGCATGGTGGCCGAGCTGCAGACCCTGATCGCGGAACGCGAACTCCGCTGGCGCGACCAGCGCATCGAGCTGGGCGAGTTCCGCAACCGCAAGCGTCGCGGTGAGATCAAGGACGACTCCTTCGGTGACGCGTTCCTGATCGTGGACGGCTGGATGAACTTCCGCCAGGAGTTCGAGATGGTCGAGCCGCAGATCCAGGCGCTCGCCGCGCAGGGTCTGTCCTACGGCGTGCACGTGATCGTCGGCGCGAGCCGGTGGGCGGAGATCCGGCCCGCCATGAAGGACCTCCTCGGCACGCGCTTCGAGCTGCGGCTCGGTGACCCGAGCGAGTCCGAGGTCGACCGCAAGGTGGCGGTCAACGTGCCGCCGGGCCGGCCCGGCCGCGGCATCACCGTCGACGGTGCCACGGGACGCAAGCTGCACTACCTCGTCGGCCTGCCCCGCATCGACACCTCGCAGGACGCGAGCACGGTGGTCTCCGGTGTCCAGGACCTCAGCCACAAGCTGAACCAGGCCTGGCAGGGCCCGCGCGCCCCGCAGGTCCGGATGCTGCCCGACCTGCTCGACCACGCGCAGTTCATGGCGCACGTCCAGCAGATCCTCCCCAACCGAGGCCACCTGGTCCCGGTCGGTGTCAACGAGGACGAGCTCGCGCCGGTCTACCTGGACTTCGACGCGGACCCGCACTTCCTCGCGCTGGCCGACGGCGAGTCCGGCAAGACGAACATCCTGCGCACGATCGTCCGCGGCATCATGCAGAGCTACACCTCGTCCGAGGCGTTGATCCTGCTCGCGGACTACCGCCGCACGATGCTCGGTTTCATCGACACCGACCACCTGCTCAGCTACGCGGTGTCGGGCACGCAGTTCACCCAGAACGTCCAGGAGGTGCGCGGCTCGCTCGCGAACCGCATGCCCGGCCCGGACGTGACGCAGGAGCAGCTCAAGAACCGCTCCTGGTGGAAGGGCCCGGAGGTCTTCGTCGTCGTCGACGACTACGACCTGGTCGCTCCGCAGGGTGCCGCGAACCCGATGCAGCCGCTGGCCGAGTTCATCCCGCAGGCGAAGGACGTCGGTCTGCACGTCGTCGTCGTCCGCCGCATGGGTGGAGCGTCCCGCGCGATGTACGACCCGATCATCGGCAAGCTGAAGGAGATCTCGGCGCCGATCTTCGTCGGTTCCGGTTCGAAGGAGGAGGGCAACATCATCGGCAACCTGAAGCCGTCGCCGCAGCCTCCCGGCCGGGGCACGATGGTGACCCGCAAGCACGGTCAGCAGCGCATCCAGTTCGCCTGGCTCCCGTCGGACTAGGAACAGTTGCACGGAAAGGGCCCGCGGCATCAGCCGCGGGCCCTTTCCGGTTCGCAGGCTCGGAACCTGGTGCGCCCAAGAGGGAGGGAGGCGGCACCGGGTCCGTCGAGTCACCCCCAGTGCTGACTCTTCCGAACCGGCTGGGCAGGACTCTGCGGGACACCGCTCACGCGCCGCCGGCATCTCGATGACACCGGTTTCCGGTGCAATAAAAAGGCCCGCAGCCGAAGCCGCGGGCCTTCACCGAACAGCAGGGGACTGTCCGGTTCCCCCCATGACCGGATTTCCTCCCGGACCGCACCACTGGGGAGGGGCGGCCCGGAGGGAGCGCGGCGATCGTGACAGCCCCCCAAGACTTCGCTGTCACTCTCATCGCTCCGGCTGATGACTACTTTGCCCGGCTGTGCTCACACTTCGGTCACACCCAGTTCTCGCCCCTACACTCGGCGCTCGGCCACCGAGCGGGAGAGGGGCGACGTGCGAGTCGAGTACCACGTGCTGGGGCCGCTCGAGGTCCTGCTCGACGGTGCCCCGGTCACCGTTCCGGCCGGCCGGTGCCGGGTTCTGCTCGGCACACTTCTCCTGCGCGCCAACGAGTTCGTCTCCGTGGACGAGATCGTCGAGCGGCTGTGGGACGGGGCGCCGCCCAGCGCGGACCGCGCGGGCAAGACGGTGCACATGGTCGTGACCCGGTTGCGGCAGGCGCTCGGCGCGGCCAACTGCGTGCGGACGGGTGCGGGCGGTTACGCGGCCGTGGTCGGGCAGGAGCAGCTCGACCTGCTCATGTTCCGCGCCCACCTGAGGGCCGGTGAGCACGCCGAGGCGACGGCGTTGTGGCGCGGGCCGGTGCTGGCGAACGTCCCGGCGGAGTCGCTGCACCGCGATCTCGTGCCGGCGCTGGTCGAGGAATGGCTGGCAGCGCTGGAGAAGCGGATCGACGACGACCTGGAGCGGGGTGTCGCGGCCGAACTGGTGCCGGAGCTCAAAACGCTCACCCACCAGCACCCGGTGCGGGAGGTGTTCTGGGCGCAGCTGATGCTCGCCCTGCACCGCGGCGGACAGCAGGCGGACGCGCTCGCGACCTACCAGGAGGTCGCGGTCGTGCTGGGCGAGCAACTGGGCGTCACGCCGGGACCGCGGCTGCGGGAGGCGCAGCAGCAGGTGCTGGCGGGGGAGGTCCCCGCGACGGCGGTGCTCGTTCCGTCGCACCACCACGTTCCCCGGCAGCTGCCGACCGCGTTGCCGCACTTCGTGGGCAGGGAGCGGGAACTCGACCGGCTCGACGCCGTGCTCGCGCCCGGGCAGCTGGTGATCAACGGAAGCGGTGGCATCGGCAAGACGTCGCTCGCGGTGCAGTGGGCGCACCGGATCGCCGGCCGGTTCCCGGACGGGCAGCTCTACAGCGACCTGCGCGGGTTCGATCCGACCGGATCCCCGGTGAACCCGATCAGCACGGCCCGCGACTTCCTGCTGGCGCTCGGCGTGCCCGCGGACGAGGTCCCGGCCGGTACCGAGGCGATGCTGGAGAGCTACCGGACGCTGCTGTCGCGGCGGCGGGTGCTGGTGCTGCTCGACAACGTCCGGGACGTGGCGCAGGTGCGGCCGCTGCTGCCGGGCGGGTCGCAAAGCCTGGCCGTGATCACGTCCCGCAACCGCTTGCGCGGCCTGGTCACGCAGGACCGGACGTTCCAGCTCGACGTGCTGGGACCGGAGGAGTCGATGACGCTCTTCGGCGGCAGGGTCGGCGCGCACCGGGTCGCCGAGGAACCCGCGGCGGCCGCCAGGCTCGTCGAGCTGTGTGCGGGCCTGCCGCTGGCACTCGCCGTGGTGGCGGCACGGGCGATGCTCGACCAGCACCCGCTCGGCGTGCTCGTGGAGGAACTCGAACACGCTGCCCTGGACGCGTTGGACACCGACGATCCGCTGACCAGCGTGCGGGCGGTGTTCTCGTGGACGTTCGGATGGCTGAGCCCGGTGGCGGCGCGTCTGTTCGTGCTGCTGGGCCTGCACCCCGGCCCGGACGTGACCGAGCCCGCCGCGACCAGCCTCATGGCGCGGCCGTCGGCCGACGCGCTGGACGAGCTGGTCCGCTACAGCCTGATCAACAGCCAGAACGGCCGCTACCGGCTGCACGACCTGATGCGTTCGTACGCGGCGGAGGAGGCGGCTCTGTGCCTGACGCCTGCTGAGCGCGAGGCTGCCCAACGGCGGTTCTTCGACCACCTCATGCACTCCGCGCTGGCCGCCGCGGTGAGGTCGGACCCGTTGCGCCAGCCCATCACCACGCCGGACCCGGCTCCCGGCGCCGTCGTGCTGGCGTTCGAGGTGAGCACCGACGCCGACCGCTGGTACGCGGAGGAACGCGCGGTCTTCGGTCCCGCGGTCGTCGCGGCGGGCGAGGCGGGCTTCGACGGTCACGTGTGGCGCACGGTGTGGGCGATCCGGCACTTCCTGCTGGCCACCGGCCGGTGGCGCGAGGGCGAACGCCTGCAACGGCTGGCCGTGGCCGCCGCGCGCCGGGCAGGTGATCTCGAGGGGGAGTGCCGGGCCCGCCGCGGCCTGGTGTCCTGCCTGGTGCCGGGGCAGGAGTTCGACGAGGCCGAGCGCCAGCTCCGCGCGGCCGTCGCCCTGGACGAACGGCTGGGCGACCTCATCGGGTTGTCGAACGACCTGCGCGGCCTCGCCTACCTGCTGGCCAGGCAGGACAGGCACCGGCATGCGCTCGGCCCGTTGCTGCAGGCCCTGGACGTGGCGATGCGCAGCGGCGACCGCATCGAACTGGCGAGCGTCTCCGCGTCGCTGGCGTTCGTGCACCACGAGCTCGGCGACCACCACGAGGCGGCCGCGCACGCCGAACAGGCCCGGGACATGTACCTGGACCTGGTGCCGGACGAGCGGGACACCGTGGTGGCCTCGAACCGCGACACCCTCGGCAGCATCTACCGCGCGCTGGGCCGCTACGAGGAGGCGGAGGCGAACTACCTCAGGTCCGTCGAGCTGCAGGCGACGTTGTCGTACCGCCACTACCAGGCGGACACGCTCGTGCGGCTGGCCGACATGAAACGGGAGCTGGGCGAACTGGACGCGGCCCGCGGCTACTACCTCGCGGCGCTCGACGTCTACGACGACCTGGGCAACGCGCAGGCCGACGACGTGCGCGAACTGCTGGCCTCGTTGAACTGAGGCCGGCCCCTCCACGGTGAAGAGGGAGGTAACCGCGGAGAGGCCGGCCGCTCACAGAGTCGCTGATCGCGCTCACACTTCGGTCACGGGCGCGGCGGCCCGGGAACTGATGAGCGGTGCTGGTGGCCCCCCAGGTAACTCAGCCACCAGCACCGCTGAGAACTACTCTGCCCGGCCCCGCTCACACTTTGCTCACACCGCGATCACACGCCGCTAAACTGGCTGCGACCTGGGGGGACTTGTGCGAGCCGAGTACCGCGTGCGGCTGGATCGGCGTGACGAAGCACCCGAGACGTGGCAACGCGCGACAGGCATCTGGCGTGATCCCGGCGGCGAGCGGGCGGAGGGGCTCGCCGGGAGGCTCGCGGCACTGGAGTAGCCGGAGACGACTGCGACCCCCCAGGCGAAGCCACTTGTCGCTGTCGTCCCCGGCTGATGATGAGCTTGCCGACCGGCGCTCACACTTCGGTCACACCCCTCAAGAATCCACTGTGGACGAGCAGGTGAAGGAGCCCATGAACGTCGAGTACCGCGTCCTCGGGCCGTTGGAGGTGCTGTGCGACGGCGTGCGCGTGCAGGTTCCCGCCGGGCGCGGGCGCGTGCTGCTCGCCACGTTGCTGTTGCGGCCCAACCGGTTCGTGTCCGTCGACGAGCTGGTGGACCGGCTGTGGGACGGTGAGCCGCCCACGATCGATCGCGCGCACAAGACGTTGCAGATGGTCGTGCGGCGGCTGCGGATGGCGTTGGGGGACGCCAACTGCGTGCGCACGGCCACCGGTGGCTATCTGGCCGAGGTGGATCCGGACCGGCTCGACCTGACCCGGTTCCGCCGGTTCGCCGCCGAGGGCGAGTTCGCCGCCGCGCTCGCGCACTGGCGTGGTGAGGTGGCGTCCAACGTCGCGTCGACGCACCTGCATCGCGAGGACGTGCCGCCGCTCGTCGAGGAACGGCTCGTGGTGCACGGCCGGCGCGTCGAGGCCGATCTGGCACGCGGGCGCGGAGCCGCACTGGTGGACGAGCTGCGCGAACTGACCGGCGAGCATCCGTTGCGCGAAGGGTTCTGGGCGCAGCTGGTGCACGCGCTGCACCAGGCGGGACGGCCCCAGGAGGCGCTCGCCGCGTACGAGCAGATCCGCGACCACCTCGACGACGAACTGGGCGTCGAGCCCGGTCAGCCGTTGCGCGACCTGCACGCCCGGCTGCTCGACCCGGCCGCGCGGGCCGGTGTGCCGCGGCAGCTGCCCGTCGGGGCCGTGCACTTCGCCGGCCGCGACGCCGAGCTGGCCAGGCTGACCGAGGTCACCACGGGCGGGGCGGCGGTGGTGATCACCGCGATCGACGGCACCGCGGGGATCGGCAAGACGGCACTGGCCGTGCGGTGGGCGCACTCGGTCGCGGACCGCTTCCCGGACGGGCAGCTCTACGTCGATCTGCGCGGCTTCGAGCCGTCGGCCGATCCCGCCGACCCGGCCGAGGTGCTGGCGGCGTTCCTCGGCGCTTTCGGGGTGTCCGGCAGCCGGGTTCCGGTGGACCTGCCCGAACGGGCGGCGCTCTACCGCAGCGTCGTCGCCGATCGCCGCGTGCTCGTGCTGCTCGACAACGCCCGCGACGTCGAACAGGTCCGGCCGCTGCTGCCCGCCGGCCGCGGCTGCCTGGTCGTGATCACCAGCCGCAACCGGTTCACCGGACTCGTCGTCCGCGAGGGCGCGGTCCCGGTGACGCTCGACCTGCTCGGTGAGGACGACGCCGTCGCGCTGCTCACCGCCCGCCTCGGTGCCGGGCGCGTGGCCGCCGAACCGGACGCCGTCGCCGACCTGGTCGCGTTCTGCGGCGGCCTGCCGCTCGCCCTCGCCGTCTCCGCCTCCAGGGCGGCCGACGATCCCGGTCTCGGCCTGCGCGAACTCGTCGCCGAGCTCAGGGCCGCGGACGGCCTGATGACCCACGTCGAGGCGGTCTTCGCCACGTCCTGCGGCCGCCTGGACGACGACACGGCGAGGCTCTTCCGGTTGCTCGGCCTGACCACGGGCCCGGACATCTCGCTGGACGCGGCCACCGCACTCGACGGCCGCCGCCGCGGTGAGGTGCGCAGGTCGTTGCAGACGCTGGCGCGCATGCACCTCGTCATCGAACGCTCGCCGGGCCGGTACACGTCCCACGACCTGCTGCGCGCGTACGCGCGCTCGCTGCGGGAGACGGATCCGGCCGCCGAGCGGCTCACGGCCGTCCGCCGGCTGCTGGAGTTCTACCTGCACTCGGTGGACAGCGCCGACCGGCTGTTGCGCCACAGCCGGGTCGCCATCACGTTGTGCCCGCTCTCCGACGGCGTTCAGCCGGTGCTGTTCGAGGACTCGGCGGTCGCCGCCGCCTGGTGCGAGACCGAGCACGAGAACCTCCTCGCCGCCGTCGGGCTGGCCGGTGAGTGCGGCCTGCACCAGCACGCCTGGCAGCTCGCGACCGTCATGTTCGGCTATCTCTACTTGCGCGGGCGGCCGTCGGAACGGATCGCGCTGTACCGCGTCGCACTCGCGGCCGCCCGCGCGAGTGCCGACAGGTACGCCGAGGGCATCACCCTGCACTCGCTCGGCAACGCCTTCTCCGCCCTGGGAGCGTTCGCCGACGGCGCCGTCCACTACGCCGAGGCGCTGCGGGTGCGCGAGGAGATCGGCCACCTGCACGGCATCGCGGTCACCCTCGACCAGTGGGCCGTCAACCACGCGATGAGCGGCGACCTGGAGTCGGCGAAGGCCCTGCACGAACGAGCGATCGAGAAGCGCCAGGAACAGGGCTCGCCGTCCGGGCTGGCCATGGCGCTGAACAACTACTCGATGACGTTGGTGGGCCTCAAGGAGTTCGACGCCGCACTCACCGCGAACGACGAGGCGTACGCCGTCGTCACCCAGGAGGGCATGGCCGAACTCGCGGCCTCCACTTTGGACACTCGCGGTCTGCTGCACCTGGAACGCGGCCACCTCGCCGAGGCCGTCGCGACGTTCCAGCGGGTGCTCGCGCTGCCCGGCGACCAGCTGCCGGACGCCATCAAGAGCGTGACGCTCGAGAACCTCGCCGACGCACACGCCCGCGCCGGACGGGCGGAGGACGCCGTGGCCGCGTTGAAGGAGGCGTTGCTGCTGCGCGAGGACATGGGCAACGAGCAGGCGGCGGAGAAGCTGCGGGCTCGCGTCGCTGAACTCTCCTGATGCCTGATGAACTGCCACACTCGTCGTGAAATGAGGTGAACGTGAGCGTCGAGTTCCGGGTGCTGGGTCCGCTGGAAGTGCTGCTCGACGGCGAGCCGGTCGCGGTGCCGGCCGGGCAGGTGCAGACGTTGCTGGCCGTGTTGTTGTTGCGCCCCAACCAGTTGGTGCTGGTGGATGAGCTGGTCGACCGGCTGTGGGACGGTGCCCCGCCGAACGCCGACCGCGCGCACAAGACGCTGCACATGGTCGTGCGGCGGCTGCGGGTCGCGCTGGGTGAGGCGGACTGCGTGCAGACCCGGACCGGTGGTTATGTCGCCGTGGTCGAACCGGACCAGCTGGACCTGCTGCGGTTCCGCGCCTTCGCGGGTTCGGGTGACTTCGGTGCGGCCGCGGCGTTGTGGCGCGGGGCGGTGCTCGGCAACGTCGCGTCGGACGTCCTGCACCGCGAGGACGTGCCGCGGCTGGTCGACGAGCGGCTCACGGTGCTGGAGCGGCGCATCGACGCCGATCTGGACAGCGGGCTCTCCGGCGAGCTGGTGGCGGAACTGAGGTCGCTGGTCGCTGATCATCCGTTGCAGGAGCCGTTCTGGTCGCACCTGATGCTCGCGCTGTACCGGTCGGGCAACCGTGCCGAGGCGTTGAACGCGTACCAGGACCTGCGGACCAGGCTCGCCGAGGAGCTGGGCGTCGATCCCTGTCCCGCGCTGCAGGAGCTGCACCAGCAGATCCTGCGAGCCGAGGTGGCACCTGGGAGGCGCGTGCAGGTGCCACGTCAGCTCCCGCACGGTGTGCGGAACTTCGTGGGCCGTGAGGACGAACTCGGGGAACTCGGCACGGCGACAGGCGTCACCGTCGTGCACGGCGTCGGTGGCGTCGGCAAGACCGCGCTGGCGCTGCACTGGGCTCGCGCTGTTCGTGAGGACTATCCGGACGGCGACCTCTACGTGAACCTGCGCGGGTTCGATCCCGAGGTGCAGCCGGTCGATCCCGCTGCCGTGGCGGAGACGCTGCTGGCCGGGCTCGGCGTGGACGAGGTCCCGGCCGGCGCGGACGCCCGGTTCGCGTTGCTGCGCACCACCTTGGTCGACCTGAGGCTGCTGCTCCTGCTCGACAACGCCGCGTCGGCGCGCCAGGTCCTTCCCCTCCTGCCCGCCGCGGCCGGGGTGCGGGTGCTGATCACCAGTCGCAACCAGCTCCGCGCGCTCGTCTCCCAGCACGACGCGACCGCGATCGGGCTGCAGGAGCTGGAGTTCGACGCGGCACGGTCGTTGCTCGCGGTCGTGCTCGGTGAACAGCGGCTCGACGCCGAACCGGAGGCCGCGCGCGAGATCGTCGAACGTTGTGCCGGCCTGCCGTTGGCGCTCCGCGTGTTCGCCGAACGGGTGGCGCGCTTCCCGGACGTTCCGCTGCGGGAGTTCGTGGCCGAGCTGCGCGACGAGCGGCTCGACGCGTTCAGCGACTTCTACGACGTGGACGTCCGTGCGGTGTTCTCGTGGTCGTACCGGGCGTTGGACGACGAGTCGGCACGGATGTTCCGGCTGTTGTCGGTGCACCCCGGTCAGAACTTCGACGTGAGCGCCGCCGCCGCGTTGGCCGGGGTGTCGGTGACGCAGGCCAGGCGGCTGCTGGAGCGGCTGGTCGCCGATGCTCTCGTGCAGACGCCTTCCCCTGGGCGCTACAGCCTGCACGACCTGCTGCGCGCCTATGCGGTCGAGCTGTGCGGTGACGACGAGGCGGCCTCGCTGAGGATCACCGAGTGGTACGTCCACACCCTCGAGAACGCCGCTCTGGTGGAGAAACCGATCGCGCTGGTGCGGGCCGGTGAGATCACGTCGGGCGTGGTGCCGCGGGAGTTCGCCTCGCGGTTCGACGCGCTGGCATGGGTGCGGCAGGACTGGGACAACCTCCACGCGATCCTGCGCGAGGCCGCGGCACGCGGGTGGGGCCGGCTCGCGCTGCTGATCCCGACGCACGTGCAGAGGTTCCTGGTCTACAACCAGCCGCGCTGGTCGGAGGCGATCGAGATGTTCGAGGCGGTCCAGACCTTCGGGACTGCTCGTGAGCAGGGGTTCCTGCTGCTGAAGCTGGCTGGTCTCTACTCGGACGTCGGACGCCAGGACGACGCACTGGCCTGCTTCGAGGAGGGACTGCGGTTCGTCCGCGAGTCGGGGGAACGGACCGCGGAGGCGGCCGGTCTGATCAACTTGGCCGCGCACCAGGAGAGGCTCGGTCAGGTGGAGGCGGCCCTCGGCACCTCGCGCCTGGCGGCCGAGGTGAGCGCCGAGATCGAGAACAGGTACATGGAGGGCGCCGCGCGTTCCAACATCGGCTTCATGCTGACCGAGCTCGGCCGCCACGACGAGGCTCTCGTCGCGATCGACCGTGCCGTCGTCATCGCGACCGAGTTCGACGACAGGGACGAGCACGTTCTCGCGCGGATTCACGCTGTGCGGGGCAGAGCCCTCACCCGACTCGGACGGCACGCCGAAGCCGTGGCCGTGCTCGGACCCGCTGCCAAGGCCCTGGCCGGGCTCGGCGACTCCGAGTACGAAGCTCTGGCCCTGCAGGACCTGGGCAGCGCCTTGGTCGAGCTGGATGAGCGCGAGGAAGCCACCGCGGCCTGGCGACGTGCGATGGACCTTCTGCGTCAACTGGACGGGGGCCAGGCTGAGGCGCTCGCCGCCAGGCTGGCCGCTCTGGAGTAGGCGGAACGACCCCCGGGACGGACGTGGGTGGCGCGATGCGCTGAACTCGTCACGGCGACCTTCGTCATCCGTGTCGTCCTGCCCAGTCGCATCGGGTAAGCATGTGCGCGGAAGAGGGGAAGGTGCATGAGCCTGCACGTCGCGGTCGACTTCGGCACGTCGAGCACCTGCGTGGCGATCTCCGCGCACGGCCGGGAGCCGCAGGTCGTCGTGTTCGACGGCCAGCCGCTGGTGCCGTCCGCCGTGTTCGCCGCCGCCGACGGGACGTTGTTCGTCGGTCAGGAGGCCGAGCGCCAGGCCGCGGTCGACCCCGCCCGCTACGAGCCGCACCCGAAGCGCCGCGTCGACGAGGGGGAGTTGCTGCTCGGCAGCACCGTGCTGCCCGTTGTGGACGTTGTGCGCGCAGTGCTGTCGCGAGCCGTGGGGGAAGCACGGCGCGTTGGTGGCGGAGCACCGGTAGACCTTCTCGTCCTCACTCACCCCGCGGACTGGGGCACGGTCCGCACCCGCGTCCTGCTGCAGGCGGCACGAGGGCTCGGCCGCGAGCTGGTGCTGGTGCCCGAACCCGTCGCCGCCGCCGTCTTCCACTCCGCGAGCCACTCCATTCCGGACGGTGCCGCCCTCGCCGTGCTCGACCTCGGCGGAGGCACTGTCGACGCCAGCGTGGTGGCGCGCGCGGGCAAGAGCTTCCGGGTGCTGTCCGCCAAGGGCGACCCGAGCTTCGGTGGCGCCGACATCGACCAGGCGCTGCTCGAACACGTCGGCGGGCTGGTCGCGGCCAAGGACCCCGAGGCGTGGCGACAGCTCGTCGAGGGCCGCGAGATGGCCGACCGGCGCAAGCGGCGGGTGCTGCGGCAGGACGTGCGGGGTGCCAAGGAGACGCTGTCCCGGCACGCCTACACCGACGTGCCGATGCCGCAGCCGTTCCCCGACGCGCACGTGACGCGGTCGGACCTGGAGCAGCTGATCACCGCGCCGCTGAACCGGGCGGCCGCGCTGGCCGCCGCCACCGTCCGCGACGCCGGTCTGCGGCCCCAGCAGCTCGCCGGGGTGTTCCTGGTCGGCGGGTCGAGCCGGATCCCTCTCGTCGCGCGCCTGGTGCACGACCAGATCCGCGTGGTGCCGACGAGCATCGACCAGCCGGAGACGGTGGTGGCCCGCGGCGCGCTGCGGGCCGTCAGCCTCGATCCGGAACGGACCGGCGGTGTCGCCCAGCAGCCGAAGGGGCCGTCGGGTGAGGTGACTCACAACCTGAGGGTCGGCGACGACACCACCCGCAAGATCACCCGCCGGATCACGCCGCCGCCTCCCGGGCAGTTCCCCGTGTCGTTCGCCACGGCCTCGCCGTCGCCGCCGCGGAAGAAGAGCAGGGCTCCGCTGTTCATCACGATCGGTGTCGTGGTCGTCCTCGCGGCGGCCGGTGCCGGTGGCTACCTCTGGCTGAACCGCAAGCCGCCGCAGCAGCCGGCTCCGCCCGGCGATCAGATCGCGGTCTACGACTACAGCTTCACCCGGCCGGACGGGTGGGAGCAGACCGGCGGCGCGGCCGGTGATCGACAGGTGCTTTTGCAACCGATTGAGCGCAAGAATTCCGATAGCAAACAACCGGAAGCGCGTATTGCTGTGCAGGAGCAAACTCTCACGTACAACAGCGACCAGGACCGAGTTCGCGCGTTGAGTGAGTTGAAGGGCCTGTATCAGCAACGCAAGGAGAATGGCGACGAGGTCGCCGACTTCGTCGACAACACGACATTCGCGGGCAAGTCTGTTGTTCACTATCGCGAAGTGGTCGAAGTGACCGGGGTCGAGTGGTACATCCAGTTCGCCGGCGACGTCCAGGTGAGCGTGGGCTGCCAGGCGACGGAGGCCACCAGGGCCCAGGTCCGCACCGCCTGCGAGCGGATCGTCAGCTCGCTCGTCATCAAGTGACAGTCGCAACCTCAGGGAGTCGCCGATGTCCGCCACCGAGGTCCTCGCCCGGTTCCGCGCCGAGGTAGGAGCCGCGGTCACCCGTGCCCGTCGCGCGTCGGGTGAGGTCGGTGAACGCAACGCCGAGCTGCGGGAACGCACGCGTGATCTCGCCGCGCAGGCGCGTGAGCGCAAGGTCGAGCCCGGTGCTCAGGCCACCCCCGGCGAGGTCCGGCAGACCGCCGCGGGCTTCCGCGCGGACCGGGGTCTGGCCGTCGAGCAGGTGCCGAGTGCCGCCGAACTCACCGCGCCCGCTCCAGTTGAGACGGAGCGGGTGACTCTCGGTTCTTCCGCCGTCGCCGGTCCGAGTGGTCAGCTTCCCCGTGTGAGTGACGATGACGAGGACTTTTCGCAGTCGCGAATCCTCTACTGACGCCTGGTTTCACCCGGAGCCGTTTACTAGCGCAACTACTTCGAAAGAAATCGCGACAGGGCGGAACCGACGTGGCAGGGTCCTCGTCGGAAGAGACGTACGAACCAAGAAGTACGCCTTGAAGTTCTCTGAAGGGGGCATCTCCCAATGGCATTGACCGTTACTTCTGAAGAGCTCGACGCGCTGGCGAAGCACATCGCCGACGTCAACGACCAGACGCAGGGCACGCTCCGCCAGGTCGGCAGCACCGTCGACACGCTGGCCGGCACCTGGAAGGGCGGCGCGGCCACCGCGTTCGCCAACCTGATGTCGCGCTTCCACGACGACGCCGCCAAGGTGCAGGAAGCGCTGATGGCCATCGCCGAGCAGATCTCGAGCTCCGCGGACGTCTACGCCCGCAACGAGGAAGAGCAGTCGCAGAGCATGACCGGCATCACCAGCCGCCTCAGCTGATCTTGCTTTCGTTCGTCAGTCGCTTCTCGCGTTTCCAGACTTCAAAGACATCCCAGGGGAGATAGCAATGACCGGTCCTATTGAGGTTACCTTCGCCGAGGTGGCGAACGCGGCTTCGCAGATCAGCAGCGCCGCCAAGAGCGTCGACCAGCAGCTCGACGACCTGCGCTCGAAGGTGACGAGCACGCTCTCCGGCTACACCGGTGACGCCGCCACCCAGTACCAGGCCGCGCAGCAGAAGTGGGACACGGCCGCCGCCGACCTGCAGGCCGTGCTCGCCGCCATCGGTACCGCCGTGCAGCAGGCCGGCGAGGCCTACGAGTCGTCCGAGCGCATGAACGCCGCGCGCTGGTAACTCAGCACGATCGCAAGAACTCTCGCGAGCCCCGGAACCACGTGGTCCGGGGCTCGCGTATGTCCATGGTGAGGTGGTTTCGGAGGGGCCGTTTTGGTCCCGGAGCCACCCATCCGGTATCTTCTGACGTTGTTGTGCGGTAGCTGGCACCCCTATGTGTCGCGCCTGTCTCGGAACCACCGCTTGGTTCGTCCAAGATCGGTCTGGGGCAACCGCCGCAGTGACCCCAGACGCAAGTGACGACGAGGTAGATCCGTGCGCACGTACAGCCCGAAGCCCGGTGAGGTGACCCGCACCTGGCACGTGATCGACGCCCAGGACGTGGTGCTCGGCCGGCTCGCCACCCAGGCCGCGACGCTGCTGCGCGGCAAGCACAAGCCGACTTACGCACCTCACGTTGACACCGGTGACTTCGTTGTCATCATCAACGCTGACAAGGTCGCTCTGACCGGTGCGAAGCGCGACCAGGCGTTCCAGTACCGCCACTCCGGCTTCCCCGGTGGTCTGCGCAAGCAGTCCTTCGGCGAGGTCCTGGACACCCGTCCGGACCGCCTGGTGGAGAAGGCGATCAAGGGCATGCTGCCCAAGAACCGCCTCGGCCGCCAGATCGCGAACAAGCTCAAGGTCTACGCAGGCCCGAGCCACCCGCACGAGGCGCAGCAGCCTCAGGCCTTCGAGATCAAGAAGATCGCCCAGTGAGCGACGAGTACACCGAGGAAGTTCCTGTGACCACCCCTGAGAACGAGACCCCTGAGGTCGAGACCCCCGAGGTCGAGGCCGAGGTTGTCGAGGCCGAGGTCGTCGACGCTCCTGAGGCCGAAGAGGCTCCCGAAGCCGTTGAGGCCGAGGCCGTCGAGGCTGACGCCGACGACGCCGAGGTCGAGGAGACCTCCGCGCCGGTGGTCGCGCCCTCGCTGAACGGCGCCGCGCACCTCGCGCAGACCGTCGGCCGCCGCAAGGAGGCCGTCGTCCGCGTCCGCCTCGTGCCCGGCACCGGCAAGTTCACGCTGAACGGCAAGTCTCTCGAGACCTACTTCCCGAACAAGGTGCACCAGCAGCTCATCAGGGAGCCGCTCGTCACCACGGAGAAGCCCGAGACCTTCGACGTGATCGGCAACCTGCACGGCGGCGGCATCACCGGCCAGGCCGGTGCGCTGCGTCTCGCCATCGCGCGTGCGCTGATCGCCATCGACGCCGAGGACCGCCCGGTCCTGAAGAAGGCCGGCTTCCTCACCCGTGACCCGCGGGTCAAGGAGCGCAAGAAGTACGGTCTGAAGAAGGCCCGCAAGGCGCCTCAGTACTCCAAGCGTTGACGGGTCAGTCGCTGGGCGAGCTCTGTCTGCTTCGTCAGACCACTGCTCGAACCCGGTGACTGCGGGGACACCCCGCACCCCGAGCGCGTCACAGCTGTACCTGCGGGAGCAGCAGTTCACTACGAACTGCTGCTCCCGCAGTGTTTTCCAGGGTTTCCGGGTTTTCCGGGTCAGTCCCCGCCGCCTTGCAGTCCACTTCGGAGGTTCCATGGCCCGCCTGTTCGGCACCGACGGTGTACGCGGTCTCGCCAACGCCGATCTCACCCCTGAACTCGCGATGTCCGTCGCTTCCGCGGCCGCGCGGGTGCTCGCCGAGCACGACCGCTCCCACCGCCCCGTCGCCGTCGTCGGCCGCGACCCCAGGGCGAGCAGCGAGATGCTCGACGCCGCCGTCACCGCCGGCCTCACCTCGGCCGGTGCGGACGTGCTGCGCGTCGGCGCCCTGCCCACGCCCGCCGTCGCGTACCTGGTCGCAGCCCTCGGCGCCGACATCGGCGTGATGATCTCCGCGTCGCACAACGCCATGCCGGACAACGGGATCAAGATCTTCGCCGCTGGTGGCCACAAGCTGCCCGACTCGGTCGAGGACGAGATCGAGCAGCACATGGGCGCCGGTTTCGACCGGCCGACCGGTGCCGCGATCGGCCGGGTGCGTGATGTTCCCGACGCCGAGACCCAGTACGTCGAGCACCTGCTCAAGGTCACACCGCACCGCCTGGACGGCCTCAAGGTCGTGGTGGACTGCGCGAACGGTGCCGCGTCGGTGGCCGCACCGGACGCCTACCGCCGCGCGGGGGCCGAGGTGATCGCGATCAACGCGAACCCGGACGGCCTCAACATCAACGCCGGCTGTGGTTCCACTCACATCGACGTCGTGGCCGCCGCGGTCCGCGAGCACGGTGCCGACCTCGGCATCGCGCACGACGGTGACGCCGACCGCTGCCTCGCCGTGGACGCCCAGGGCGAGCCGATCGACGGCGACCAGATCCTCGCGGTCCTCGCGCTCGCGATGCGCGACGCGGGCGAGCTGTTCGAGGACACGCTCGTCGCCACCGTGATGAGCAACCTCGGCCTGCACATCGCCATGCGCGAGTCGAAGATCCGGCTGCGCACCACCGCCGTCGGCGACCGCTACGTGTTGCAGGACCTCAAGGCCGGCGGCTTCTCGCTCGGCGGCGAGCAGTCCGGCCACGTCGTGCTGCCCGCGCACGCCACCACCGGCGACGGCCTGCTCACCGCGCTGCGCCTGATGGCCCGCATGGCCGAGACCGGCAAGTCGCTCGCCGACCTCGCCTCGGTGATGCGCCGCCTGCCGCAGGTCCTGATCAACGTGAAGGTCACCGACAAGGCGGCCGTCGCCAAGGCGGCCACGGTCAGCGAGGCCGTCGCCGCCGTCGAGGCAGAGCTCGGCGACACCGGCCGCGTGCTGCTGCGCCCGTCCGGCACCGAGCAGCTCGTGCGGGTGATGGTCGAGGCGACGAGCCACGAACAGGCCGAGTCGGCCGCGCAGCGCCTCGCGGGTGTGGTTTCCTCGGTGCACTGAGGTCGGACGGGGGCTGGGGAATGACCATGTTGATGTTGCTCGTACTCCTGGTGTTCCTGGGAGGTGTGACAGCGGTCGTCATCGCCGTCGTCACGACGTCGAAGCGCAAACCCGTCGCCCAGCCCCCGTTCCCGCCCGGTCATGGTCATCCGCAGCAGCCGTACGGGCAGCAGTACCCGCAGGGATTTCCGCAGCAGGCCCCTCCCCAGCAGGGATTCCCCCAGCAGCCGTACCCGTCCCACGGGTACCCGCAGCAGCCCCCGCCCGGCGCACAGCCGCCCGCGCCCGGCGGCTGGTGACCAGGCGCCACCCGTTCAGTGGTGATCATCGGCATCTTGCGCCGAATGGCTGTTTACTAAGGCAACCGACATCCTGGAGCTCCGGTCACCGCGTGATCCGAGCTGGCACTGTATGGCGGAACCCGATGAGGCCGAATTGCGTCAGATCGGGGACTAGGGGAGGCGAGCAGATGTCCGGGTTCGGCGTTCAGTCCGGCGATTTGACCAAGGCTGCGGGGACGTACGAGGCAGAGGGATCAGCCCTGATCCAGATGAAGGCCGCGGCCGTGCCGGGTGTGGGAGCCGGGCAGGTCGGCCGCAAGTTCCAGGGCGTCGCCGCCGAGTACAAGGCCTGCTTCGACCTCTTCGGCCAGGACTTGGAGAAGTTCGGCAAGGAGGCGACCGGCATCGCCACTCGCCTGAAGGACGTCGCCAAGACGTACGAGTCGAACGAGGCGCAGACCTCGAGCCAGTTCAAGGGGTAACGAGTCGTGGCGGATCAGACCGAGATCAAGAAGCTCCTCGACGACCCGAACGTCACTCCGGAGACCAAGAAGCAGCTCGTACCCGCGCTCGCCGGTGCCGGCGCCTCGGACGAGGACGTCGAGCGGTATGCGAAGGCCAACGGAGTCGATGTTCCGAGCGATCCTGGCGTCGGCAGCTACCTGCTCGGCGCGGCGTTGGCCGTTCCTACCGCCGGCCTGAGCATGGGGGTGGTCGCCGGCAAGGAGGTCGACCGCGCCCAGTGGGAGAAGAAGGGCGGCGACGCCGACAAGCTCGTCGACCAGGCCAAGGTGGAGCGCGAGCTCGGCTCCACCCAGAAGGTCCTGAACGAGCAGGGTGACGTTCCGAACAGCAACACGCTGCTCGACGCCGGTGCCCCCGGTCTCAGGTTCTTCGAGAAGTTCATCCCGATCTACCCGAAGGCCGCGCAGGCGTGCGGTCATGGTGGCGCCGCGCCGAACCTGCAGAACGACATCTACCGGCAGTACGACGAGGTTCGCGACATCGACTTCGCGAAGTTCCGCGAAGACGCCCACAAGCTCACCGAGAACGTGAAGAAGGCGGAGGCGCACGACAACGCCCTGGGCTCCGCCTGGAACGGGCTCGGTTCCTGGGAGGGCTCCGCCGCGAAGGCCGCGGGCGAGTACCGGACCAAGTTCGCCGGCGCCTCGAAGACGTTCGTGCAGCAGGCGGGCACGGCTCCCGGCGCGATCACCGCCGGCGTGACGAACGTGCAGAAGCACGTCAAGGACTTCGCGCAGCAGATCCACGACCAGTACTCGGAGAAGTGCGGCGGTCTGACGGTCGAGGAGGCCGAGACCGCGATCCGTCAGGCGAACGGTGACATCTACGAGAACGACGCGGGCATCCTCGACGGACTCTCCGGCCTGCCCGGTTGGGTCGTCGGCGGTGTCGTGGGCGCTCTCACCGGCGGCATCCTGTCGGGCGTTCTCGCGGGCCTCGGCTGGGATTCCTGGGTCAAGGGCCGGCGGGAATCCATCATCAACGAGGCCAAGCAGAAGCTGAAGGCGCTCTGCGATGAGTTCGACGGCAAGAAGAAGGCGTTCGACGGCTACTGCCAGGCCGTGCAGGCCGGTGTCGACGCCGACTACAAGGCCATGTTCACGGGCTTGAAGAACGCGTTCAAGGACACGTTCGGCCCGATTGGCGACCCCCCGGCGTTCTCCGATCAGGGCGGCGGCCGCAAGAACGTCGACAACGGCGGCGGTGGTGGCGGCAGCCCGAACGGTGGCGGCGGTGGCGGCAGCCCGAGCGGCGGTGGTGGCGGTGGCTCGCCGGAGATGCCGAAGCCGCCGGAGAACCCGCTCGACAAGGACGGCGACGGCAAGCCCGACGTCCCCGGTGACACCGACGGCGACGGCAAGCCCGACGACCTCGACGGCGACGGCAAGCCGGACCAGCCGAAGCCGGAGGAAGAGCTCGAGACCGTCACGGTCACGGCGGGCGACAACACGATCAAGGTCACGGAGCCCGACTCGAACGGGCACGTGAAGATGACGATCGACACGCCGAAGGGCGAGCCGAAGACCTACGACCTGGACTTCAGCAAGAACCCCGAGGCCGCCAAGGCCCTGATGGGGCAGAACGGCACGCAGGCCATCACCAACATGGCCAACCAGCTCACCGCCTCGAACCCGACCGCGGGCGCCCAGACTCCCGGCGGGCAGACGCCTGCCGCCGGTGGCACGCCGGCGCCCGGTGGCGGCGCGGCCCCGACGACGGGCCCGCTCGGGTCGGAGTCGAACCCGATCCCGGTCGAGGTCGGCGCGGACGGCAAGATCCACATCGAGCAGGACGGCGTCAACTTCACGGCCGAGGTCGACACCCAGACCGGCGAGATCAACCTGACCGCGGACAACGGCGACGGCACGCCCGACAAGATCGGTGTGGGCTTCGGCGAGGACGAGAACCCGGCCGCGCAGACGCCGGGCTCCGAGTCCGGTCCCGGCGGGGGCGGTGCCGACGGCGGCAGGCTCGAGGACGGCCTGCGCACGCCGGAGTCGGACTTCCCGCAGGCCGTCGAGGACGTCGTCACGACGCTGCCCGCCGAGGCCGACTTCCAGACGATGCCCGCACCCGCGGGCGACCAGGTCTGGAGCCCGCCGGGGGAGACGACGCCGAACGTGGCGGAGCGCTTCCAGGAGTCGATGGGCCGCAGCTACATCGAGGACAACGGCATCATGCCGAACGTCGGCGAGCCCAGGATCTCCGCGGAGAGCACCCCGCAGTTCGCCCAGGCCTCCGACAGCACTTCGACGTCCGGTGTCTCGTTCACCGGCGGCGCGGGCAGCGGCGAGTCCGTGCTCGGCGGCTCGAACGCGGACAGCGCGTGGAGCAGCCCGAACTCGAGCGACAGCAGCGGCGGCTCGTTCAACACGAACCCCTCCGAGGCCGGTCAGGCTGGTTCCGCGAACCTGCCGTCCATGCAGGACGCCCAGGGCCAGGCGCCGAGCGGTGCGGCCTCCGGCGGCATGATGGGTGGCGGCGGAATGATGGGCGGCGGTGCCGGAGCCGGCGCCGGCGGTCAGCAGGGCGGCGACACCGAGCGCGGAGCCAGCCAGTGGCGCACCACGGGCACGTTGTTCGACGACGACAACAGCAACCCGTTGAGCGCCATGCAGACCACGCTGGGCGATGACCGAGGAGAGGCCGCCAACCCATGGCGATGATCGGGGAAACGGACCCGCGCGTTCAGGCGTTGTTCGACGAGAACATCGCCAAGACCCGCCGTGCCACCGCGGAGGTCTCGGCGGAGCTCAAGGCGAGCCAGGACAAGGTGGCCGCCGACATCGCGGCTCGCGAGGAAAAGCACAAGCAGGACGTCGCGGCCGCTCAGAAGAGCGCCGAGGACATCGTCAAGCAGGGCGAGAAGCAGCAGCCGCGCAAGCCGCAGTGGGAACGCCCGGAGCGTGGTGCGGGCGAGATGGCGTTCGGGCCGGAGGACGACGACGGTGGCTACTCGCCGCAGGCGTCCACTCCGCCGACCACGCCGATGCCCGTCGTACCGCCTCCGGTCGCTCCGCCGCCTCCGCCGGCCCGGCCGCGCAGGCCTGCCCCGGTGGACGACGATGACGACCTGAGCGGCCAGACCTGGCTCAGCTGACCGGATTTCTCCGGCCGAGAGGCCCGCGCCGACGCCGGTGCGGGCCTCTCGCCGTCAGCGCTGGCGCAGGGCTTCGCGCTGGAAGACGAGGTTCGCGTTCTTCAGATCGGTGTCCAGCAGTTCGTCGTAGGTCTTGTCGCCGGTCAGCACGCGGAGCAGGAACGCCGTCACGAACGCGCGCCCGAGCTTCTGCGATCCGCGCTCGGCACTGCCGTCGAGCATGAGCTCGCTCCAGTGCCTGCCTTCGGTGAACCCCAGGTGCGAGGCCTTGGGCAGCAGTCGCAGTTGCACGGGGCCGCCCCAGGCCTGGGCGATCGCCTCGGCGTGGCCGACGGGCGGTGCGATGCGGTCCTCGCCCGCCGCGAGGTGCAGTCCGGGCGCGCGCACCTCCCGCGCCGCGTCCAGCGCGGAGGGTCGCGTCTCCGTTGCGGCCAAAGTCACAACGGCCCTGATGCGGTCCGATCCCGACGCCGCCAGCACCGCCGCGCCGCCACCCATCGAGTGCCCGGCCAGTGCCAGTCGCGACGGGTCGACGCTGATCTCCCCGGTGCCGAGCCGCACGCCGGTGGAGATGTCCAAAGTGGTCAGCAGGTTCGCCGCCAGCACCCGCGACGACAGCAGCGGGCCGCGCTCCACGGCCGGTGCCGCGGCGACCACGCCCCACGACGCCAGGTGCCGCAAAAGGCCGTGGTAGCGGCGTACGGGCTGCATCCAGCCGTGTCCGAACGCGACGGCGGGCAGACCGAGGCCGGACTGGGGCGTGAAGATCACGCCCGGCAGGCCGACGAGCGCGAGGTCGCCGCGCAGCACGGGGTGCGGGCCAGGCCTGCTGAGCTGCTCAAGGGCCTGTTTCGCGGTCAGCGTGATCACGCGGCGAGCCATGCCGTGAACCGTAGTCGATCCTGTCGCGCGCACCACACCTGAGATTGGTCTACACCACATGGGCGTGTGACCTGCGCAAACAGAGCCCCCTCACTCATTAGGGTTAGCGGCGTGGTCTAGCTAGTCTGTTTTCCGTGTGCGGAATCGTGGGATACGTGGGTCACCAGTCGGCGCTCGACGTCGTTCTGGACGGGCTGAGGCGCCTCGAGTACCGGGGTTACGACTCGGCGGGCGTCGCGGTCGTGACAGGCGACGACCTCGCCGTCGAACGCAAGGCCGGACGGCTGCAGAACCTGGAGACGAGGCTCGACGAGGTGGGCCGCGACAACTTCGTGGGCACCGTCGGAATGGGCCACACCCGGTGGGCGACGCACGGCGCGCCGATCGACAAGAACTCGCACCCGCACCGCGACGCCACCGGCCGCGTCGCCGTGGTGCACAACGGCATCATCGAGAACTTCCTCGCGCTGCGCGCCGAGATCGAAGGTCTCGGCGTCGAGATGGCGTCCGACACCGACAGCGAGACGGTCGCGCACCTCGTGGCGTTCGCCTACGCCGAGGGCGACACGAAGGGTGACCTGCCTGCCAGCGTGCGCAAGATCGCGCGCCGGCTCGAAGGCGCGTTCACGCTCGTGATCACGCACGCCGACGAGCCCGACCAGGTCGTCGCCGCGCGCCGCAACTCGCCGCTGGTCGTCGGCGTCGGCGACAACGAGTACTTCGTCGCCAGCGACGTCGCCGCGTTCATCGCGCACACCAAGGAAGCCGTCGAGCTGGGTCAGGACCAGATGGTCGTGCTCACCCGCTCCGGCTACGAGGTCACCGACTTCGACGGTGAGCCCGCCGCGGCCAAGCCGTTCACGGTCAACTGGGACCTCAGCGCCGCCGAGAAGGGCGGCCACGAGTACTTCATGCTCAAGGAGATCGAGGAGCAGCCGGAGGCGCTGGCGAACACGCTGCGCGGCCACTTCGCGAACGGCCGGATCGTCCTCGACGAGCAGCGCCTCTCCGACCAGGACCTGCGCGACGTCGACAAGGTCTTCGTCATCGCCTGCGGTTCCGCCTACCACTCCGGACTCGTCGCGAAGTACGCGATCGAGCACTGGACCCGCCTGCCCGTCGAGGTCGAGCTGGCCTCCGAGTTCCGCTACCGCGACCCGGTGCTCGACCGCGACACGCTCGTCGTCGCCGTGTCGCAGTCCGGCGAGACCGCGGACACGCTCGAGGCCGTGCGCCACGCCCGTGAGCAGAAGGCCCGCGTTCTGGCCGTCTGCAACACGAACGGCGCGCAGATCCCGCGTGAGTCCGACGCCGTCCTCTACACGCACGCCGGTCCGGAGATCGGTGTCGCGTCGACGAAGGCGTTCCTCGCGCAGATCGCCGCGAACTACCTCGTCGGCCTGGCCCTGGCGCAGGCCCGCGGCACCAAGTACCCGGACGAGGTCGCCCGCGAGTTCCACGAGCTCGAGGCCATGCCCGAGGCCGTGCGCCGCGTGCTCGCCACGGCCGACCAGGTCCGGGCCCTGGGCCGGGAGCTCGCGGACTCGAAGGCGGTGCTGTTCCTCGGCCGTCACGTCGGCTACCCGGTGGCACTCGAAGGCGCGCTCAAGCTCAAGGAGCTCGCCTACATGCACGCCGAGGGCTTCGCGGCCGGTGAGCTCAAGCACGGCCCGATCGCGCTGATCGAGGAGGGCCTCCCGGTCGTCGTGGTCATGCCGTCGCCGAAGGGCCGCGCCGTCCTGCACTCGAAGCTGGTGTCGAACATCAGCGAGATCCAGGCCCGTGGCGCCCGCACGATCGTGATCGCCGAGGAGGGCGACGAGACCGTGCGCCCGTTCGCGGACCACCTGATCGAGATCCCGGCCGTCCCGACGCTGCTGCAGCCGCTCATCTCGACGGTGCCGCTGCAGATCCTCGCGGCCGAGATCGCGTCCGCCCGCGGCTACGACGTGGACAAGCCTCGCAACCTGGCGAAGTCCGTTACCGTCGAGTGAGTGAGAGGCGTCTGGCACACCGAACGCGTCAAGTCCGCTGAAGAGGAGCTCATGGCGGTCGTCCCGCCGGGTTCCTTGATGCGCAAGGCCGCGTTCGGTGTGGCCACTCACGCCCTCAGGCTTCTTTCCGGACGTCGCCGCATCACGTTGCTCGTGGGTGCGGGCAACAACGGCGGCGACGCCCTGTGGGCCGGCTACTTCCTGCGCCGCAGGGGAATCGCCGTGTCCGCGGTGTTGCTCAACCCGGCCAAGGCGCACGCCGAGGGGCTTCAGGCCTTCCGGCGGGCAGGCGGGCGGATCGTCTCCGAGGTCGGTGCTCCGGACCTGGTGATCGACGGCATCGTCGGGCTGTCCGCGCGGGGTCCGTTGCGGCCCGACGCGGCGGCACTGGTCGAGACGGTCACAGCTCCGATTGTGGCCGTGGACCTGCCTTCCGGCATCGACCCGGACACCGGCGAGATCTCCGGGCCGCACGTCCGCGCGCACACCACCGTCACGTTCGGCTGCCTGAAGCCGGTGCACGCGCTGGCTGACTGCGGCGACGTGCATCTGGTCGACATCGGGCTCAGGCCAACAGATCCGGACTTCGTGCTGCTGGACCGCGAGGACATCGCCTGGCCGGTGCCGGGCCCGTCCGACGACAAGTACACCCAGGGCGTCACGGGAGTGGCGGCCGGCAGCGCGACCTATCCCGGCGCCGCGGTGCTCTCCACCGGTGCCGCCGTGCTCGCGACGTCCGGCATGGTCCGCTACGCCGGTCCGGCCGCCGACGCCATCCGCTCCCGCTGGCCAGAAACGATCTGCACTGGATCGACCACCGACGCCGGTCGCGTCCAGGCCTGGGTCGTCGGCCCCGGCATGGGCACGGGCAGTTCGTCCGCCGAGGTCGTGAGGTTCGTGCTGGACGCCGGGGTGCCGGTGATCGCCGACGCGGACGCCATCACGCTGCTCGCCTCGACCCCGTCGCTCTGGGACGCCCGCGATCCCGACGCCGCCCTGGTGCTGACGCCGCACGACCGCGAGTTCGCGCGCCTGGCCGGTCCGGTGGGCCCGGACCGCGTCGCGGCGGCCCGCAAGGCCGCTCAGCGGTTCAACGCGGTGGTGCTGCTCAAAGGCCATCGCACCGTCGTGGCGGCGCCGGACGGACGGGCGCTGGTCAACTCGGCGACCTCGTCCTGGCCCGCGACGGCCGGGTCGGGCGACGTGTTGTCGGGCATCATCGGCGCGTTGCTCGCGGCCGGGGTGGATCCGTTCCTGGCCGCGGGCTACGGGGCCTACCTGCACGTGCGGGCCGCGGAACTGGGCGCGGACGGTGCTCCGGTGCCCGCGTCCGGCCTCATGGCGGCCATTCCTGACGCCATCAGGGCACTTCGCCGGTCCTGAGCGCTCGCTCACACTTGTGAGCTGCGAAGTCATGGCACGATGAACAGGTTATGGCCCGTTCAGAAGTGGTAGTCGACCTCGGTGCGCTGCGGCACAACGTCGCGTTGCTCGCCGGCCTCGCCCCCGGTGCGGAGACGATGGCCGTCGTCAAGGCGGACGGCTACGGCCACGGCGCGGTGGAGGTCGCCCGCGCGGCCCTGGAAGCCGGCGCGACCTGGCTCGGTTCCTGTTCGACGCAGGAAGCCCTCGCCCTGCGCTCGGCGGGCATCCAGGCCCGGATCCTGGCCTGGCTCGACGCGCCGGACGAGGATCTCGCCGCCGGTCTCGCGGCCGACGTCGACATGTCCGTGTCCTCGCTCTCGGACCTGCGCCGGGTCGAGGCCGCCGCCGAGGAGGCCGACGCCCGGCCGCGGATCCACCTCAAGATCGACACCGGGCTGAGCCGCAACGGCTGCCAGCCGCACGACTGGCCGGAGCTGGTCGAGGCCGCGCGCAGGCACGAGGTGGTGGCCGTCTGGTCGCACCTCGCGTCCGCGGACGAGATCGGCGACCCGTCGATCGACCTGCAGGCCAAGAGGTTCGACGACGCCTACGAGGTCGCCAGGAGCTTCGGCCTGACCCCGAAACGGCACATCGCGAACTCGGCGGCGTTGCTGACCAGGCCCGATCTGCACTTCGACATCGTGCGGCCCGGCATCGCGATGTACGGGCTGAACCCGGTGCCGACCGAGCACGACCTGAGGCCGGTCATGAGCTACCGGTCGCACGTGGCGCTCACGAAACGTATCCCCGCAGGTGAGTCGGTCTCCTACGGGATGACATGGACAGCGCGGACCGACACGACGCTGGCACTGGTGCCGGCGGGGTATGCGGACGGTGTCCCGAGGGCGCTCTCCGGCCGGATGGAGGTGCTCCTGGACGGGAGACGCCGCCCGGTGGTCGGCCGTGTCTGCATGGACCAGATCGTCGTGGACTGCGGGAACGACGAGATCGCGGAGGGTGCCGAGGTCGTCCTGTTCGGCGACGGGCGCCGGGGGGAGCCGACGGCGACGGAGTGGGCGGAGCTGACCGGGACGATCGACTACGAGATCGTCTGCGGGATGTACCGCCCTCGGGTGCGGAGGATCTACACGTGAAGCCGGTGTGGAAGGTCGTCGGGTGGGTCGGTGGCGCGGTCGGTGCCGTCGTCGCCGGCGCGGCCGTGGCGCAGACCGCGAAGGTCTCGCACGAGCGCAAGAACGCGACCGACAGCCTCTCCGACGAGCCGCTCGGTGAGCTGAGGCCCGATCGCGAGTCGACGGTGGCCGCCGACGACGGCGTGCCGATCTCCGTCGAGGAGGTCGACCCGGCGGACGGCGGCGAGCCGGACATCACGGTCGTGCTGGTGCACGGGTTCGCGCTGGACCGCCGCTGCTTCCACTTCCAGCGCCGGGATCTGGCCGAACTGCTCGACCCGCGCGTCCACCAGGTCCTCTACGACCAGCGCGGCCACGGCCGTTCCGGGAAGTCCTCCCCCGAGAACAGCACGATCGACCAGCTCGCGCTCGACCTCGACTCGGTGATCCGCTCGGTCGTGCCGGACGGCCCGCTGGTGCTCGTCGGCCACTCCATGGGCGGCATGACGATCATGGCGCTGGCCGAGAAGGAGCCCGGGCTCTTCGAGGAACGGGTGCGCGGCGTCGCGTTGATCGGCACGGCCGCCGGGGCCGTGGGCGGTGCGGGGCTGCCGAAGTCCGTGCTGTCGCGGTACAACCCGGTGACGCTGGGCGTCGGCCGGCTCGCGGGCCTGCAGCCCGGACTCGTCGAGTGGGTCCGCAAGGGCACGAAAACCCTGACGTGGAGCGGCATCCGCGCGCTGGCGTTCGGTGACCGCAAGGTCGCGCCGTCCCTGGTGGACCTGATGGAGAAGATGATCAACGGGACCACGGTGAAGGTGCTCACCGACTTCCTGGAGACCCTCGGCACGCACGACCGCTACAAGGCGCTCGCCGGGTTGCGGCACTGCGAGGTGCTGATCCTGAGCGGTGACGCGGACAAGCTCACGCCGTTCTCGCACGCCGAGCGGATGGCGGAGGAGATGCCGCACGCCACTCTCGTGCGGGCCCCCGGTGCCGGGCACATGGTGATGATGGAGCAGGCTGATCTCGTCAACGACCACCTGGTCGCGCTCGTCGAACGCTGCGCGACCGATCGCGGAGAGAGTCGGAAGAAGTGGTGGCGCCGAGCGTGAAGACCGTCGAACTGCCCCTGGTGGAGGACACCGAGGAGTTCGGCCGCAAGCTGGGTGAAGTGCTGCGGGCGGGCGACCTGCTGCTGCTCGCCGGGCCGTTGGGAGCGGGCAAGACGGCGCTGGTGCGCGGGCTCGCGCGCGGCCTCGGCGTGCAGGGCCGGGTGTCCTCGCCGACGTTCGTCGTCGCCCGTGTCCACGAGCCCGCCGAGGACGGGCGTGGCGTGCGGCTGGTGCACGTCGACGCGTACCGGCTCGGGGGTCACCTGGACGAGTTGGACGACCTCGACCTGGACACGGACCTGGTCGACGCCGTGGTCGCCGTCGAGTGGGGCGAGGGCGTCGCGGAACGCCTGAACGAAGATCATCTGCTGATCCGGCTCGAGCGCGGAATCGACGACGTTCGCACAGCTCAGCTGATCCCGCACGGCGAGTGGAGCTCACGTCCCCTGCCTGTGTGACGTTTTCTGACGCATGGGGTGACGTCCATTAAGGACAGAGCGTGACGGGCCGATGAGATCCGCATGATCAAGAAGACGCTCTTCGCAACCGCAGTCATCGGTGGCGCGCTCCTCGCGGCCGCTGCTCCCGCATCCGCCGGCGAGCACGACCGCCACGGTGGCATCAGCGTTGCCGACAACCTCTGCGCCGCGCCGTGGCAGTGGAACGGCCCGATCTCGCTGCTGCACGAGGGCCACGCCCCCGGCTACGCCGCGTGCAACGACAACCACGCCGCCGGTGGCTCCGACATCAGCGTGCTGAACAACGCCTGTGTCGCGCCGTGGCAGTGGAACGGCCCGCTCGAGGTCTTCACGGTCGACCACTCGCCGTCCTACGTCGCCTGCAACGGCAACACGTCCGGTCGCTAGTCCGGAGCGTCACGGGGGATGGCCGGACGAGCCCGTCGGCCATCCCCTGAGACCGTCCTTTCAGGACAACTCCCGCTTGAGGACCTTGCCCATCTCGTTGCGCGGCAAGGCCTGCAGATAGCGCACCACTCGCGGCCTCTTGTGCGGCGACAACAACTTCGCGACATGATCGCTGAGGGCTGATGGTTCCGGCGCTTCGCCCGCTGGAACCACCCACGCCACGATCCGCTCGCCCAGGTCGTCGTCCGGCTCGCCCGTCACCGCCACCTCGGCCACCGACGGATGCTCCAGCAGGACGTTCTCGATCTCGCCCGCGCCGATCTTGTAGCCACCGCTCTTGATGAGGTCCGTGGCCCGCCGCCCGACGATGCGGACGTACCCGTCGGGATCGCGCACCGCCATGTCGCCGGTCCTGAACCACCCGTCCCGGAACGCTTCCTCGGTCGCGTCCGGACGGTTGAGGTACTCCAGGAACAGGTTCGGCCCGCGCACCTCGATCTCGCCGATCGCGTCGCCGCTCACCTCGTGGCCCTGCTCGTCCACCACCCGCACGTCGACGCCGTCCACCGGCAGCCCGACCGCGCCCGGCCGCCGATCACCGTCGAACCGCACGCTGACGTTCATCAGCGTCTCGCTCATCCCGTACCGCTCGACGATGCCCTGCCCGGTGGCCTTCGCGATCCGCTCGTGGTCGCTCGCGGGCAGCGCGGCGGAGCCCGAAACCAGCAGCCGGGCCGTGCGGAACCGGTCGGCGAGCTCCTGGTCGTTCTCCACGGCCTCCGCGATCCGGTGGTACATCGTCGGGACGCCGAACATCATCGTGGCGCCGGTCGCGAACTCCTGGCCGATGGCCTCCGGCGAGAACTTCACGTGCCGCACCGCTCCGCCGAGCCGCAGCGGGCCGAGGATGCCGATGCCCAGGCCGTGCACGTGGAACAGCGGCAGCCCGTGCACCAGCACGTCGTCCGCGGTCCACTGCCAGGCCTTGGCGAGCGCGTCGATGTTCGAGGTCAGCGACCGGCGGGGCAGCACCACGCCCTTGGGCGGTCCGGTCGTGCCCGAGGTGTAGATGACCAGCGCGGGAGTCTCCGGACCCGGCTCGTCGAACGTGCCGGGCTCGCCGAACGCGATCGGTTCGTCGCGCAGCACCAGGTCGGGCTCGCTGTCGCCGAGGATGTGGTCCAGTTCGCGTTCGCCGAGCTTGGGGTTGAGCGGCACGATCGCCACGCCCGCCAGGAGTCCCGCCACGACGGCGACACACGTTTCCAGCGTCGAGGTCGCCCAGACGGCGACGCGAGTGTGGCCTCGCAGCCGTGCGGCCAGAGTGCCCGCGGCCTGGTGCAGCTCGGCGTAGGTCAGGGACTTCTCACCGAAGCGCAACGCCTCGCGGTCACTCGGTTCAGCGAACATGGATCCAGGGTTGTACGAGTGCCTTGAGGACGCATCGGAAGTGTGGTCTGCCACACGTGTTTGATTGCCCCTGCTCCGCAGATGGCGACGAGGCCGTCGGGAAGTCGGTCATCCGGCCACCGCTTGTCGCCGAATCGCCTCCGGCGGTTGACAACAAGAGGTGACCGGATGACCGACACGACCTCGTACTACTCTGGACAATCGTGCTAGTGCTCGCCGTCGACACGGCCACCCCCGCAGTCACCGCCGGTGTGGTCGAACTCGCGCCAGACTCCCCGCCGCGCCTGCTCGCGAAGCGGGTGACGCTCAACGCCAAGGCGCACGGCGAGCTGCTCACCCCGCACATCAGCGCCGCGCTCGCGGAGGCCGGCAAGACGTTCGCCGATCTCGACGCGATCGTCGTCGGCGCCGGTCCGGGGCCGTTCACCGGTCTGCGGGTCGGCCTCGCCACCGCCGCCGCGCTCGGCCAGGCGCTCAACCGCCCGGTCTACCCGGTCGCGACCCCCGACGCCATCGCCAAGGACGCCGCCAGCGGCCACCCGCTGCTCGTCGCGACGGACGCTCGGCGCAAGGAGGTCTACTGGGCCGCCTACGACGCCGCCGGTCGCCGCACGGACGGCCCGCACGTCGAGCGCCCGCAGGACCTCGCCGAGAAGCTGCCCGCCCTGGGCGTGCGCCAGGCGACCGGTGAGGGTGCCGAGATCTACGCCGAGATCCTCGGCTTGGAGCTGCTCCAAGCCAAGCACCCGAGTCCGGAGGGCCTGGTCGCCGCCGCGGCCGCCGAGGTGCTCGCGAAGGCCCGCCCGGCCGCGCTCACCCCGCTCTACCTGCGCCGTCCCGACGCCGTCGAGCCGACCGGGCGCAAGCGGGTGACCAGGGCATGACCACCGGCACCGTCACGCTCGCGCCCTTGCAGCACGCCGACGTGCCCAGGTGCCACGAGATCGAGCTGGCGTTGTTCCCCGGCGACGACCCGTGGAGCGAGAACGCGTTCCACAGCGAGCTCGACAACGGCAACTACTACATGGGCGCGTACGCCGACGCCGAGCTGATCGGGTACGCCGGGCTCGCCGTCAGCCAGTACGAGGCCAGCGTGCACACGATCGCCGTCATCGGGCACTGGCAGGGCAGGGGCGTCGGCAAGACGCTGCTGAGGGATCTGCTGGCCCGCGTCGACGAGATCAACGTGCCGGTCTACCTGGAAGTCCGCACGGACAACGAGCCGGCGATCGCGATGTACAAGACGCACGGCTTCGAACAACTCGGCCTGCGCCGCCGCTACTACCAGCCGTCGGGTGCCGACGCGTACACGATGGGAAGGCCCGCACAAAGTGTCTGATCGCTTGATTCTGGGCATCGAGAGCTCCTGCGACGAGACGGGCTTCGGCATCGTCCGCCTCGGGCCGGACGGCTCGCTCGAACTGCTCGCCGACGAGGTCGCCTCCAGCGTCGAGGAGCACGCCCGCTTCGGCGGCGTCGTGCCGGAGGTCGCCTCGCGCGCCCACCTCGAAGCCCTGGTCCCGACCATGCGCCGGGCGCTCGACACCGCGAAGGTCGAGCTCTCCCAGATCCACTCCATCGCCGTCACCGCCGGGCCGGGTCTCGCCGGCGCGCTGCTGGTCGGCGTGTCCGCCGCGAAGGCGTACGCGGCCGCGCTCGGCAAGCCGCTCTACGGCGTGAACCACCTCGCGGGCCACGTCGCCGCGGACACGTTGCAGCACGGCCCGTTGCCGGAGCGCTGTCTCGCGCTGCTGGTCTCCGGCGGCCACTCGCAGCTGCTGCTGATCGAGGGCGGCCTGGCGAACTCGATCACCGAGATCGGCTCCACGGTGGACGACGCGGCCGGCGAGGCGTACGACAAGGTCGCGCGGCTGCTCGACCTGCCGTACCCCGGCGGCCCGCCCATCGACAAGCTCGCCAAGCAGGGCAACGGCTGCGCGATCGCGTTCCCGCGCGGCCTCACCGGCCCGCGCGACGCGAAGTACGACTTCTCGTTCTCCGGTCTGAAGACCTCGGTCGCCCGCTGGGTCGAACGCGCCGAGCGGGCCGGCGAGGAGATCCCGCTGGCCGACGTCGCCGCGTCGTTCCAGGAGGCCGTCGCGGACGTGCTGACCGCCAAGGCGATCCGCGCCGCGAAGGACCTGGACGTCGGCACGCTGGTGATCTCCGGCGGCGTCGCGGCGAACTCGCGGCTGAGCGGGCTCGCCGCCGAACGTTGCGCCGAGGCGGGCATCGAACTGCGCGTGCCGAGGCCACGGCTGTGCACCGACAACGGCGCGATGATCGCGGCGCTCGGCGCCCACCTCGTCGCGGCGGGCGCCAAGCCGTCCCCGATGGACATCTCGACCACGCCGGGCCTTCCGGTCAGCACGGTCCAGATCTTCTAGACGTTCTGAAGCCCGGGGTTCCGGTCCTCGATCACGAAGGACGCCTTCGTGGTCACCGGAGCTCCGGGCTTCGACACGTAGTCGAGTCCGCGGAAGTCCGCCCGCACCTCACGCGCGGTGAAGCGGGTCCGCACGTACCCGCGCCGGTTGTTGTAGTACTTCACATGCGGGTTCTCGGCCAGCATCGCCGGAGTCTCCGCACGGGTCTCCGAGCCGTCACCGCCGGACGTGATCGACGTCGACACCAGCTCTGTCGCGACCGTGCGCGAGGTCGGGTCGTTCCAGCGTTCCTTGACGTCGGCCGCCCACGCCGCGTGCACGTCACCGGTGAGCACGACGGTGTTGCGCGTGCGGGAGAACCCGGCCGCCACACGGTCACGGTTCGCGGCATAGCCGTCCCACGCGTCCATGTTGTTGGTCTCGCCGGCACCAGGCGTGAAGTCGAGCTGCGAGAAGAACACCTGCTGTCCCAACACGTCCCAACGCGCGTGCGAGCGCTTCAGTCCGTCCAACAGCCACTTCTCTTGCGCGGCACCGGTGATCGTGCGCGTCGGCTCCAACCGCTCCGGACACGCCTTCACGCCGTCACCGCACGCCTGGTCGTCGCGGTACTGCCGGGTGTCGAGCAGGTGGAAGTTCGCCAGCCCACCCCACTGCAGCCGCCGGTAGAGCTGCAGGTCGATCCCGGAAGGCTTGTTCCTGATCGGCATGTTCTCGTAGTAGGCCTGGAACGCCGCCGCCCGCCGCGCCAGGAAGTTCGGTTGCGGGATCTGGGGCTTCTCGTAGACCTCGTCCGCCCAGTTGTTGTCGACCTCGTGGTCGTCCCACACGACCGCCCACGGCGCCACGGCGTGCGCTTCTTGCAGGTCGAGGTCGGTCTTGTACTGCGCGTGCCGCTGCCGGTAGTTGGCCAGCGTCTCGGTCTCCGGTCCCTCGTGGTCGCGCGGGTTGCCACCCGGCGCCACGTACGCGCCCTTCGTGTACTCGTACTGGTAGTCGCCGAGGTGCAGCACCAGATCGGGCTGGTCCTCGGCCAGCCGCCGGTACGCGGTGAAGTAGCCGTGCTCGAACTGCGAGCAGGAGGCGAACGCCATCGTGAGCCCGCTGCCCAACGCCCACGGTGCCGGCGCCGTGCGCGTACGGCCGGTCCTCGACACGTGCCCTTCGGCGGAGAAGCGGTAGAAGTACTCGCGGCCAGGCAGGAGCCCACGCACGTCCACGTGCACGCTGTGGCCTTCCTCAGGCCGTGCGTAGGCCTTGCCGCGACGAACGACGAGCCGGAACCGCTCGTCCAGTGCGATCTCCCACTTCACCTCGACGACGCGGGACGGCATGCCGCCCGCTCCGTCCTCCGCGAGAGGGGTGGGTGCCAGGCGGGTCCACAGGACCACGCCGTCGAAGGTCGGGTCGCCGGAAGCGACGCCGAGAGTGAACGGGTCGACGAGCTTTGCCGACCCCGCGCCGACGGTGGTGAGCGCAAGTCCTCCGACGAGGAGCGTGCGTCGCGTCACTCGAGTCATGGTCCGACCCTCACGCACCAGGGTGGCGGTGAGGTGAACGCTTCCCCTAGAGCCTGTGAAGCCCTGGACAGTGATATTCCCAAGACGCTGAGGGAGGCCTGGGCTTCACCAGGTCAGCTGCGCTAGACCTGGTGAAGCCCAGGCCTCCGGTCCTCCACCGCGAAGGATCCCTTGGTGCGGACAGGCGAACCCGGCCGCGTCACGTAGTCCAGCCCGCGGAAGTCCGTGCGCAGCTCATCGGGCGTGAAGCGGCTCACGGTGTAGCCGCGCCGGTTGTTGAAGTACTTCACGTGCGGGTTCTCGCGCAGCCACAGCGGTGTCTCGGCGTACTCCTCCGACCCGTCGCCACCGGCCGTGATCGACGTGGTCACGAGCTCGGTCGCCAAGGTCTTCGACGACGGGTCGTCCCACCGCTCCTTGACCTCCGCACCCCACGCCGCGTGCACGTCCCCGGTCAGCACGACCGGGTTCCGCACGTCCGCGAGCGCCGCCACGACCCGGTCCCGGTCGGCGACGTAGCCGTCCCACGCGTCGAGCAGGAACTTGTCGACCTCGCCGGGGATGTAGTCGTACTGCGAGAAGAACACCTGCTGCCCGAGCACGTCCCAGCGCGCCCGCGAGCCGCGGAAGCCGTTGAACAGCCACTCCTCCTGCGCGGCGCCGAGCATCGTGCGTTCCGGCTCCAGCCGTTCCGGGCAGAGCTGCAACCCGTCGCCGCAGGCCTGGTCGGTCCGGTACTGGCGGGTGTCGAGCATGTGGAACGTCGCGAGCGAGCCCCAGCCGATCCGCCGGTACAGCCTTGGTGACCTGCGCAAAGGCATGTTCTCGTAGTACGCCTGGATGGCCGCGGCCCGCCGCGCGGGGAAGTCCGGCTGCGACTGGTCCGGCAGCAGCCCCGCCCAGTTGTTGTCGATCTCGTGGTCGTCCCAGATCACCGACCACGGCGCCACGGCGTGCGCTTCCTGCAGGTCGGGGTCGGTCTTGTACTGGGCCTGCCGCCGCCGGTAGCCGGCGAGCGTCGTGGTGGTCGGGCCCTCGACGTGCCGGACGTTGCCGCTCGGAGCGACGTGGATGCCGCTCTCGTACTCGTAGGTGTAGTCGCCGAGGTGCAGCACCAGGTCGGGCTCGTCCTCCGCGAGTCTTCGGTAGGCCGTGAAGTAGCCGTGCTCGTACTGCGCGCACGACGCGAAGGCCATCGTCAGCGGTACCTGCAACGAACCAGGAGGAGGTGTCGTGCGCGTACGGCCCGTCCGCGAGAGGTGGTTGAGGGCCTTGAAGCGGTAGAAGTACTCGCGGCCGGGCTCCAGCCCGACGAGTTCCACGTGGACGCTGTGCGCCTCCTCAGGTCGAGCCGTGGTGGAGCCGCGCTGAACAATTCGGGTGAATCGTTCGTCCCGCGCGACCTGCCACTGGACCTCGATCGGATGGGCCGGCATGCCTCCCAGGCCGTCGTCGGCGAGCGGATCGACGGCCAGCCGGGTCCACAGAACCACTCCGTCGGGTGCCGGGTCGCCCGAGGCCACACCGAGTGTGAAAGGGTCGCTCGGCCGGGCCGAGGCGGCGACCGAGAACGCTGTGACTCCCGCCACCCCGGCGAGCAGCAGCGTTCGGCGCGTCAACGTGGACATGCCCTGAATACGGTTCCCGGATGGTGATCGGTTCGGGGGTCTCGTTGAAGGCTTGGCACTCTCGTGGGTAGAGTGCCAATTGCACGGCACCAGTACCGCCCCGACCCCCGCGACGGCGGGGTGGCAGGAGCCGTTAAACAAACGAACCTGCCAACGACCCGTGGAGGTCATCCCGGTGAGCGTGAACATCAAGCCGCTTGAGGACAAGATCGTTGTCCAGGCCTCCGAGGCCGAGACGACGACCGCCTCCGGCCTCGTGATCCCGGACACCGCGAAGGAGAAGCCCCAGGAGGGCAAGGTCCTCGCGGTGGGCCCCGGCCGCATCGACGACAAGGGCAACCGCGTCCCGCTGGACGTCGCTGTCGGCGACGTCGTCATCTACTCGAAGTACGGCGGCACCGAGGTCAAGTACAACGGCGAGGAGTACTTGATCCTCTCCGCTCGCGACGTGCTGGCCGTCGTCAACTAGTCGACGCTCGGCTGTCATGCCTGACGCCCCGGCGCCCCATCCGGGGTGTCCGGGGCGTTTCGCTACCCAGAGAGGCTTTGAGTTCAATGCCCAAGCAGATCAGCTTCGACGAGGACGCTCGTCGGGCCCTCGAGCGCGGCGTCAACAAGCTCGCCGACACGGTCAAGGTCACCCTTGGCCCGCGTGGGCGGCATGTCGTGCTCGACAAGAAGTTCGGTGGCCCCACGGTCACCAACGACGGTGTGACCATCGCTCGTGAGATCGAGCTGGACGACCCGTTCGAGAACCTCGGCGCGCAGCTCGCCAAGTCGGTCGCCACCAAGACCAACGACGTCGCGGGTGACGGCACCACCACCGCCACCGTGCTGGCGCAGGCGCTGGTCAAGGAAGGCCTGCGCAACATCGCCGCGGGTGCGAACCCGACCGCGCTCGGCCGTGGCATCCAGGCCGCCGCCGACGCCGTCGTGGACGCGCTCAAGGCCAAGGCCACCCCGGTCAAGGGCCGCGAGAACATCGCGCAGGTCGGCACCGTCTCCTCGCGTGACGAGTCCATCGGCGCCCTGCTCGGCGAGGCCATCGAGCGCGTCGGCGAGGACGGTGTCATCACCGTCGAGGAGTCGTCCACGCTCGCGACCGAGCTGGTCATCACCGAGGGCGTGCAGTTCGACAAGGGCTACGTGTCGACGCACTTCTCGACCGACCTCGAGGCGCAGGAGGCCGTCTACGAAGACGTCCGCATCCTGCTGCACCGCGAGAAGATCTCGGCGCTGGCCGACGTCCTCCCGATCCTCGAGAAGGTCGCGGAGTCCGGCAAGCCGCTCCTGATCATCGCCGAGGACGTCGAGGGCGAGGCCCTGTCCACGCTGGTGGTCAACGCCGTCCGCAAGACCCTGAAGGTCGTCGCCGTGAAGGCGCCGTTCTTCGGTGACCGCCGCAAGGCGTTCCTGGACGACCTCGCGGTCGTCACCGGTGGCGAGGTGGTCTCCTCGGAGATCGGCCTCAAGCTGTCCGAGACCACGCTGGAGCAGCTGGGCACCGCCCGCCGCGTCGTCGTGACCAAGGACGACACCACGATCGTCGACGGTGGCGGCACCAAGGCCGACATCGCCGGTCGCGCGGAGCAGCTGCGTCGCGAGATCGAGAACACGGACTCCGACTGGGACCGCGAGAAGCTCCAGGAGCGCCTCGCGAAGCTCTCCGGCGGCATCGCCGTGATCAAGGTCGGCGCCGCCACCGAGACCGAGCTCAAGGAGCGCAAGCACCGCATCGAGGACGCGGTCGCCGCTACCAAGGCCGCGGTCGAGGAGGGCATCGTCCCCGGCGGTGGCTCCGCTCTCGTGCACGGCGCCAAGGTGCTCGACGGTGGCCTCGGCCTGTCGGGTGACGAGGCCACGGGTGTCGCGCTCGTCGCGAAGGCCCTTTCCGCGCCGCTGTTCTGGATCGCCGCGAACGCCGGCCTCGAAGGCGCCGTCGTGGTGAACAAGGTCCGCGAGGGCGAGTGGGGCTTCGGCATCAACGCAGCCTCGCTGGAGTTCGGTGACCTGCTCGAGCAGGGCATCATCGACCCGGTCAAGGTCACGCGTTCCGCCGTGGCGAACGCCGCCTCCATCGCGCGCATGGTGCTCACGACCGAGAGCGCCATCGTCGAGAAGAAGGCGGACGAGCCCGCTTCCGCCGCGGCCGGCCACGGCCACGGCCACGGGCACGGCCACTGAGACGTACCGAGTTCTTCGAACTCAAATAAAACCGGGGCGGCACCATTTCGTTTGGTGCCGCCCCGGTTTTACTGTCTACACAATTGCCAATTGTCGCTTTCGTGCCTTGATGATGTGGTCGCGCTCCGATTCCGAGAGCCCGCCCCAGATTCCATACGGTTCCTGCACCGCGAGCGCGTGCCTGCGACACATCTCCAACACCGGGCAGGCGAGGCAGACGGCCTTGGCGCGAGCTTCCCGCCGAGATCTCGCCGGGCCCCGTTCACCGTCGGGGTGGAAGAAGAACGCGCTGTCCATGCCCCGGCACGAACCGCGCATCTGCCAGTCCCACAGGTCTGCGTTGGGACCGGGGAGCCTTCGGGTGTCCGCCATCGAGACCGCCTCCGTGACGACTGCTCCATTCGGCTTAACGATGATCCACCGTAGAACCGCGTCAAAACTTGTTCAAGAGGCTGAAGACCCTTATCAACTGATGGGTGACGGCACGCGTGTTCGATCACTCACCGCCCGGAGTTGCCGCCCGGATGAGGTGAACGGAACATGGCTCTCGTGATGACACCGCCGGAGCACACCTCTGCCGGGAGTCACACGAGTGAGCCCCTTCTCTCAGTGGCCGCGGTGGCCAGGCGACTCGGCGTGGCACCCGCCACCCTGCGCACCTGGGACCGTCGCTACGGGCTGGGTCCGACCGGCCACACCGTGGGGCGGCACCGGAAATACGGGCCTCCGGACGTGGCCCGGCTCGAATTGATGCAACGCGCTCTTCTTCGTGGCGCGTCGTCCGCGGAAGCGGCCCGTTTCGCGCTCGACTCGAAATCGTCGATGACACACGGAGTGGTTCCCGTCGCACCATCGGGTGGACGTGGACTGAAATTGCCGGGAGCGTCTCGATTGGCGCGCGGATTGGGTCGTGCGGCGGTCGCGATGGACTCCATCGCCGTCCAGGAGATGCTCGCCGACTCGTTGGCGTCCGACGGCGTGATCACCACCTGGAACGAGGTCGTGCGGCCGGTGCTGACGGCCGTCGCCGCGCGGTGGCAGCTCTCCGGTGCCGGCGTCGAGGTCGAGCACCTGTTGAACGAGTGCGTGCTCGCGGCGTTCGTGCGCGCGACACCGCTCGTCACGTCCGGACGCAACCATCGGCCCGTGCTGCTGGCGTGCATGCCGGAGGAGAGGCACAACCTTCCCCTCTATCCGTTGGCCGCGGAGCTGGCGCACCGAGGCGTCGTCGTCCGGCAGCTCGGAGCGGCGTTGCCCGTGGACGCGTTGGCGGCCGCTGTGCGCCGTACCGCGCCCGCCGCGGTGGTGCTGTGGGCGCAGTTGCCGCGCTACGCCGATCCGGGGGTGATCACCGCCTTGCCGCGCACCCGGCAGCAGGTGAGGTTGTTCGTCGGCGGGCCCGGCTGGCGGCGGGGTGTGGTGACGTCTCCGGCGGAACGGGTCGAGGATCTCGCCGCCGCCGTCGAGGCCGTTGAGGCCGCGGTCACCTGACAGACTCCGTCACCGTGATCGAAGAGGAGCTGCGCCGGGCCGCGTTCGGTGATTCACCCGATCTCGACGTCTGGTCCGCGCTCTCGGCGCCCGACTCGCGGTCCCGGTGGCTCGCCGCGGTCGTTCTCGGTGGTCAGGGGCACTACGCGGCGGCAGCAACCACGTTGGACGCGCTCCGTCATGACCTCGACCCGGTGATCGCGTCCCTCTCCCTCTCGACTCGCGCGTCGCACCACCGTCAGCTAGGGGCCCATCACCTCGCTCGTCGGCTCGACGGCGCGGCGCTCGCCCGCGTCCAGTCAGCGGACCGCGGCGACCAGGACGGGATCGACGCCGCAGGTGCCAGGACGGACGCCCTGCTCGGTCTCGCGGCCGATTCGCTGGGTGCTCAACGCCTGGGAGAGGCCCGCGGGTTGCTCGCACGAGTTGAGACGCACTCGTGGAGGAGTGAGGTCCGCAGGGGCTGGGTGACCGCCGAGATCGAGCTGGCGTCCGGCCACGCGGAGGCCGCGGTGGCACCCGCCGAGGCGGCCTACGGCGTGGCGACGAGCAGAAAGGCGCTCCGGCACGAGCTCAAGTCGGCACTCGTTCTGGGCACCTCGTTGGTCGTGTGGGGGACACCCGACGGCCTGAACCGCGGAGTTGAACTGGTCGAGTGTGAGCTAAATCACAGCGCTGCGAAGGGGCTTCATCCGTTGATCTGGCCGAGCGCTCTTGTCCTGGTGGGTCATGCCCCCACGGTGGGCGCAGTCGCCATCGACCGGGCGACGGAGGCCCTGAGCTGCGTGTTACGCAGAGCTGATGCCGTCAGCCGACAGGTCGCCCTTGAGTCCCCGTGGGTGCCCACCGGGCTGCTCCGTTCCGGGGAACCCCCGAACGCAGACCCTCAGATGAACTTCTTGACGGATTAAGCACCGGATCGTGTCAAGGTTGGGCCGCCAGCGTCCGATAGGGGAGATGGAACGTCACTCGGCTGCAGGAAAGGAGTCCCCGTGACCACGGTCCTTATTTGCGACGACCGGCGCAGTGTGCGGGAGGGTCTCACCCGCGTGATGTCGGCTGTCCCCGGGGTTAGCCGCATCGACTGCGTAGCGCACGGTGACGAGTTGTTGGCTCGCTTTTCAAGGCAGCCGGTCGACGTCGTGCTGGTGGGAACTCAGCGCGCTGTCCCGACCGGGGTTGAAGCTACCCGTCGGCTCGTCTCCGCGAATCCGCAGGCAAACGTCATCGTCTTCGGAGCCCCCGACGACGCCGGAAGCATCGCCGCGGCGATCGCCGGCGGTGCTCGTGGCTACCTGAGGTGGGACGCGTCGCGTCCCGAGCTTGTGGCGGCCCTCGCGCACACGCTCGCCAGCACCTCGGTGCCGGCGCCTCGTCAGCCCTCCGACCCCGGCGTGCAGCTCACGGAGCGTGAGCTCCAGGTGCTGCGTGGCATGAGCCAGGGCAAGAGCAACGGCCAGATCGGCCGCGAGCTCTACCTGTCGGAGGACACGGTGAAGACGCACGCCCGTCGTCTCTTCCGCAAGCTCGGTGTTCGTGACCGTGCTCAGGCGGTCGCGCACGGCTTCCGGCGAGGCCTCGTTCAGTAGTCGCTCTCGCCGCACCGGCCCCGCGTCCTCATATGCCGCATGTGGGGAAGCGGGGCCGGTGGCGTGAGAGGGCTCACCCGTGCGGCCGGTGATCTTTCAGGTCGCGCAATTAGCCCAGCCCGGTGACAATGTCGCCGGGCTGTCAGCCGTTCGGGCGTGTCTGCTGTTCACGCGGGGTGTCCATACCCCACCTATGAACAGAAGGCCTGAAGACCGGTACGGTGAAGGCGCTGTAACGAGTCGCTGTGAGTGACTCGTGTTGTTCTGTGTCGGTACGCCAACAAGTAACACCAGGGCTGTTGTCTGCGATGACCAACTTGGGGGACGGACTGGACGCCGAAGTGGGCGCGGCCGTCGACGGCGACCGCCAGGCGATCGAACGCCTGCTGGCCTCCATTCGTCCTCTTGTGGTGCGGTACTGCCGCGCCAGAGTTGGAAGGCAGGAGCGAAGCTTCGCTTCGGCGGACGATGTGGCCCAGGAGGTGTGTCTCGCGGTGCTCACGGCATTGCCCAGCTACCGCGATCAGGGTCGGCCCTTCCTCGCGTTCGTGTACGGGATCGCGGCGCACAAGGTCGCCGATGCACATCGGTCTGCCGCCAGGAACCGCTCCGAGCCCGTTCCCGAAGTTCCCGACGCGCCGGAGACCGAAGCTGGTCCGGAGCAGCGGGCGATGCAGGGCGAACTCTCCGACCGGATGGCCGTCCTACTGCGCGTCCTGCCGGAGAAGCAGCGGGAGATCCTGCTGTTGAGGGTGGTGGTCGGACTCTCCGCCGAGGAAACTGCCGAGGCGGTTGGTTCGACTCCGGGTGCGGTTCGGGTGGCGCAACACCGTGCGCTGGCCCGGCTGCGCAAGTCGCTGGCAGCGGAGGAGGTGGTCTGAGTGGCCGACGAACACGGGAAGGACGACGAGGAAGTGCGCGGACAGGACGATAGAGCCCCGCACGAACCCGTCGCAGATGATCTTTCGGCTGTACAGGCCGATGACAGGCTGCTCGACGCGCTGGGGTCGGCGACACCGGGCGCGGCCGGCAACCTGGTCGACGACGAGCTGAACGCGTTGCTGCTCGCATGGCGCAACGAGGTGGAGACCGAGCCGTTCGGCGAGCTCGTCGACACCGACACCGCCATCGCCACGATCCAGGCTGCCCGTCCGCAGCCGGTGAGCAGGCACCGCTTCCTGATCCCGCTGGCGAGCGCCGCGGCGGTCCTGGCCATCGCCTTCACCGGCGTGAGCCTCGTCGCCCGTGACGCCCAGCCCGGCGACGCGCTCTGGGGTCTCACGCGAGTGCTGTACTCCGAGCACGCGAAGTCGATCGAGGCAGCGGCCATCATCAACACCGACCTCGACGCCGCACGCCTGGCGTTGCGCGAGGGCAAGGTCGACGAGGCCCGCGAGAAGCTGAACAAGGTCGGCGCCAGCCTCGAGTCGGTGTCCACGGCCGACGGCAAGCAGAAGCTCGAGGAGAAGCACAAGGAGCTCGAGAAGGAGCTCGACACCAACACCTCGACGCCGCCGTCCACGACGAACCCGAAGCCGACGAAGCCGACCAGGTCGTCGGAGCCCACGACGCCGTCCTCGACGCAGCCGTCGAGCGAGCCGTCGACCACCCAGCCGTCCACGCCGCCCTCGTCGGAGACTCCGGCGCCGCCGACGTCGAACGGCGAGGAGAACCCGCCGCCTCCTCCGCCGCCGGACCCCGGCACCGGGGAGACGGGTTCCACTGGCACCGGCACCAACGGTGAGACCGTCGGGCAGACGACCGGCTCCAACTGAGACGCACTGTGAACGGCCCCTGATCTTTCGAGGTCAGGGGCCGTTCACATGCTCAGGTGTTCACACGTCAGGTGGAATGTGACCGGTCTCGCGGTCAGCGGGCCGACTCGGTGGCCGTCACGCCGTCGGCGTACCCCCGGCAGTACTCCCAGCTGACGTAGGCGCCGGGGTTCGGGTCGAAGGCCGGCTCGTGCGGGCGCATGCGGCCGTCGGCGAGGAGTTGTTCGAGTGAGGCTCGCAACAGTGCCCAGTCGTGGTAGTGCGGTTCCTCGCACTCGCCGCAGTCCACGACGATGCCGCGCACGCCTCTGTGTTCCAGCAGCGCTTGGTAGACGGCGAGGTCGCTCAGGTCGCTGACCAGCTCTGTTCGCTCGTCGTCATCCATCGGGGGATGGTCGTGGTGCGGTTCGCCCAGGGAGAGTGCGGGGTCTTCTGGGTCATCCGCGAAGGGGTCTGGTGGCAACGCGTCGTGCGGCACGACCCCGCACGGTACCCGCCGTACCCCCTCGGTCGTCCAGATACCATGGGTCGCACCGCCTCCGCCTGCGGAAACTGGACACGCAGGACCCCAAAAGGGCAGGCAGAGCGCAGACCGCACGACGGAAGGCATGTCACCCGCTATGACCAGCGAGCTCAACGCTGATGGAGTCCCGCAGAAGTTCGCCATGCTGGGACTGACCTTCGACGACGTGCTCCTGCTGCCTGCCGAGTCCGACGTCGTTCCGAGTGGCGTCGACACGAGCACCAGGATCTCGCGCAACATCTCCCTCAAGATTCCGCTGGCCAGCGCCGCGATGGACACGGTCACCGAGGGCCGGATGGCGATCTCGATGGCACGTCAGGGCGGCATCGGTGTGCTGCACCGCAACCTGAGCATCGAGGACCAGGCCCGCCAGGCCGAGACCGTCAAGCGGTCAGAGGCCGGCATGGTCACCGACCCGGTCACGTGCTCGCCCGAGGCCACGCTGGCCGAGGTGGACGCGCTGTGCGCCCGCTACCGCATCTCCGGCGTGCCGGTGACCGACGAGAACAACAAGCTCGTGGGCATCATCACGAACCGCGACATGCGGTTCGAGCTCGACCACTCCAAGCGTGTGATCGAGGTCATGACCAAGGGCCCGCTCGTCACGGCCCAGGTGGGCGTGTCCGCGGAGGCCGCGCTCGGCCTGCTGCGCCGCCACAAGGTCGAGAAGCTGCCGATCGTCGACGGCGACGGCAAGCTCAAGGGCCTCATCACGGTCAAGGACTTCGTCAAGACCGAGCAGTACCCGATGGCCACCAAGGACCCGGACGGCCGCCTGCTGTGCGCCGCCGCGGTCGGTGTGGGCGAGGACTCGTTCGTCCGCGCGATGACGCTCGCCGAGGCCGGCGTCGACGTGCTGATGGTCGACACGGCGCACGGGCACTCGCGCGGCGTGCTGGAGATGGTCGCCCGCATCAAGAAGGAGCTCGGCGACTCGACGGACGTCGTCGGCGGCAACGTCGCGACGCGGGCCGGTGCCCAGGCACTGGTGGACGCGGGCGCGGACGGCGTGAAGGTCGGTGTCGGTCCCGGCTCGATCTGCACCACGCGCGTCGTCGCCGGTGTCGGCGTGCCGCAGATCTCCGCGATCTACGAGGCGGCGCTGGCCTGCACCCCGGCCGGTGTGCCGGTGATCGGTGACGGCGGCATCCAGTACTCCGGCGACATCGCCAAGGCCATCGCGGCCGGCGCGTCCGCCGTGATGCTCGGTTCGCTGCTCGCGGGCACCCAGGAGGCGCCCGGCGACCTGATCCTGGTCAACGGCAAGCAGTTCAAGACCTACCGCGGCATGGGCTCGCTGGCCGCGATGCAGTCCCGTGGCGAGAACAAGTCGTTCTCGAAGGACCGCTACTTCCAGGACGACGTGCTCAACGAGGACAAGCTCGTCCCCGAGGGCATCGAGGGCCGCACGCCGTTCCGCGGCCCGTTGTCGCAGGTCGTGCACCAGCTCAACGGCGGCCTGCGCGCGGCGATGGGCTACACGGGCTCCCACACGATCGCCGAGCTGCAGAACCAGCAGCTCGTGCGCATCACGGCGGCCGGTCTGAAGGAAAGCCACCCGCACGACATCACGATGACCGTCGAGGCCCCGAACTACACCACCCGTTAGGGTCTTGCGGGCAGTTCAACGAGCTTTGGAAGGGAAAGACTGGTGCGCGATCTGGTCGAGATCGGGATGGGCCGGACCGCGAGGCGGGCCTACGAGCTGGACGACATCGAGATCATCCCGTCGCGTCGGACGAGGTCGTCCAAGGACGTCTCCACGACGTGGCAGATCGATGCCTACCGCTTCGACATCCCGCTGATCACCCACCCGACCGACGCCATCGTGTCGCCGGGCACGGCGGTCGCGGTCGGCGAGCTCGGCGGCCTCGGTGTGCTCAACGCCGAGGGCCTCTGGGCCCGCCACGGCGACGTGGACGAGGCGCTGTTCCGCCTGGTCCAGGCGACCGAGGACAGCGACGACCCGGCGGCGGCCGTGAAGGTCCTGCAGGAGCTGCACTCCGCCCCGCTGCGGATGGACCTGATCGCCGAGGCGGTCAAGCAGATCCGCGAGTCGGGCGTCACGGTCGCGGTCCGCGTCAGCCCGCAGCGCGCTGCCGAGCTGACCCCGGACCTGCTGGCCGCCGGCGTCGAGATCCTGGTCGTGCAGGGCACGATCATCTCGGCCGAGCACGTGTCGCGTGACGGCGAGCCGCTGAACCTGAAGTCGTTCATCGCGGATCTCGACATCCCGGTGATCGCGGGCGGTGTCGGCGACTACCGCACCGCCATGCACCTCATGCGCACCGGCGCGGCGGGCGTGATCGTCGGCTACGGCTACACGCCCGGCGTCACCACCACCGACTCGGTCCTGGGCATCGGCGTGCCGATGGCCACCGCGATCGCCGACGCCGCGGCCGCGCGCCGCGACTACCTCGACGAGACCGGCGGCCGCTACGTGCACGTCATCGCGGACGGCGGCGTCACGACGTCGGGCGACGTGGCGAAGTCCATCGCCTGCGGTGCCGACGCCGTGATGCTCGGCGAGCCGCTGGCCGCCGCGACCGAGGCACCGGGCCAGGGCCTGTACTGGACGGCGTCGTCCGCGCACCCGTCCGTGCCGCGCAGCCTCGTCGCCGAGGCGGTGGACCAGGAGCTCGACCTGCGCAAGCTGCTGTTCGGCCCGTCCGCCGACCCGCGCGGCGTGACGAACCTGTTCGGTGCCCTCAAGCGGGCCATGGCCAAGACCGGCTACTCGGACCTCAAGGAGTTCCAGAAGGTCGGCCTGACCATCCGCGGCTAGAGATCAACTGGTCGAGGGGCGCGTTTCAGCCGGGACGCGCCCCTCTGCTTTGCTGGACGCCGTGCCGCTCGTCGAGATCACCTACGCACCCCACGTCCCCCACGCAGTGCTGAAGGAACTGGCGGCAATGCTCCCGCACGCCGTCTCGGTCGCGGTCGAGTGCCCGGAAGAGCCCTACGACGGCGACCTCCAGCCCGGCGACGTGGAACTGCGCTTCCGCCCGCGCGGCCCGTTCGACGTCAGCGGCATGGACATCGTTGTCGAGGTCCGCTCGAAGTGGTTCGAAAGCCGTGCCACCAACCGCCAAGATCGCGTCGACGACCTGTGCAAGGCCGTCGTCGACGCTTGTGGCCTCGCTGACGTGGGCGTTTACCTCAGCCTCCCGATCGCCGCCTGGGCGCAGAGCTGATCTTGCAACCGAACGACTGCTCCGCGCGTCCTCTTGTGCGTGGAATTGGATGCCTTGTTCGGCGACGGCAAGAACAGTGATGTGGACACGATCGACCCGGACGCCGAAGTCCAAGAGTTCGAGTTGGAGGAAGTGCCCGAGGAGGACGAGCGAGTAGGCGGCATCGGCTGGAAGATGCTGACCCTGTTCGTCTGCGGCGGGCTGGTGATCACGGCGCTGGCCGTGGCGTTCATGGTGTGGGTGATCGAGGGCCTGGTGCTCTGAGTCGACGGGTGCGCCTGCCCGCGCACCCTCGACCTTCTGGTTGGATTTCTGCGTACGGCTGCATTGCGCGATGTACGCGCGCTGAACGTCACCCGGCGCGGCCGTCCGGTTGCCGCGGTTGTTCCGGTGAGCCGTCTCGTTGAGATCGACGAAGCGGCGGCTGACCTGAGGGACCTGGCGCTCGATCGCTGAGCAAGTTGGTGGTGGGACGAAACCACTGGCGGATCGTCTACCGGTCACGTCGATGGCTGACGAGGACTCCACGCTGGCCGAACTGACCGACGTCATCGGCAGGCTCGGTCGCCTCGTGGGCGACGTGGTCGTGGAGCAGGTCGCGGCGCTGAACCTGGAGCAGGCGGTGGACCTCTGGACCGCTTTCGCGAGTGTGCCTCGTCCTTCTGAACCGATCGGGGACTAGGCGTTACCGGAAGTAACGCCTACTCTCCGGTTCATGGGTGAACTCGCCGGTAACTTCGATGTCGTCATCGTCGGCTCCGGGTTCGGCGGAAGCGTGGCCGCGCTCCGCCTGACCGAGAAGGGCTACCGCGTCGCCGTCCTGGAGGCGGGGCGCCGGTTCGCCGACGACGAGTTCGCCAAGACCAGCTGGAACCTCCGCAGGTACCTGTGGGCGCCGCAGCTCAAGTGCTTCGGCATTCAGCGCATCCACCTGCTGCGCAACGTCATGGTGCTCGCCGGTGCGGGCGTCGGTGGCGGCAGCCTCGTGTACGCGAACACGCTGTACCGGCCGCTCAAGCCGTTCTACGAGGACCGGCAGTGGGCGCACATCACCGACTGGCAGGACGAGCTGGAGCCGTTCTACGACCAGGCGAGCAGGATGCTGGGCGTCGTCACGAACCCCACGACGACCCCGAGCGACGTCGTCATGCAGAAGGTCGCGAAGGACATGGGGGTCGAGGACAGCTACCACGCGACGCCCGTCGGCGTGTTCTTCGGCGAGCCGGGGAAGAAGGCGGCAGACCCCTACTTCGGTGGCGCTGGACCGGAACGCACCGGGTGCACGGAGTGCGGCAGCTGCATGTCGGGCTGCCGGGTCGGCGCCAAGAACACGCTGGTCAAGAACTACCTGTACCTCGCGGAGAAGCTCGGCGCGAAGGTCTTCCCGCTGACCACGGTCACGCAGCTCAACGAGAACGACGGCACCTGGACCATCGACACCAGGATGACCGGCGGCAAGGCCAAGGCCACCTTCACCGCCGACCAGGTCGTGATCGCCGCCGGCACGTGGGGCACCCAGCAGCTCCTGCACAAGGCGAAGGCCACGACGTTGCCGAGGATCTCGGCCAAGCTCGGCGAGCTCACCCGCACCAACTCCGAGTCGATCATCGGGGCCGCGCGCTACACGGTCGACCCGGACACCGACTTCACGCAGGGCGTCGCGATCACGAGCTCCATCCACCCCGACGAGATCACGCACATCGAACCCGTCCGGTACGGCAAGGGCAGCAACGCCATGGGCATGCTGCAGACCCTCGCCACGGACGGCGCGCTGAGCACCCCGCGGTGGTTGCAGTTCATCAAGCAGGCGGTCAGGCACCCGCTCCGGCTCCTGCGGCTGCTCAGCGTGCACCGGTGGAGCGAGCGGACCGTGATCCTGCTGGTCATGCAGAGCCTCGACAACTCCATCACCACGTTCCTCAAGCGCGGCAAGCTCACCAGCAAGCAGGGGCACGGCGACCCGAACCCGGCGTTCATCCCGGCCGGTCACGAGGCGAACCTGCTGGCGGCCAAGCACATCGACGGCATGGCCGGCGGCACGTGGGGCGAGCTGTTCAACATCCCGCTGACCGCGCACTTCATCGGCGGCTGCGCGATCGCGAGCGACGAGGAGCAGGGTGTGATCGACCCGTACCACCGGGTCTTCAACTACCCCGGACTGTCCGTTGTGGACGGTGCGGCGATCAGCGCCAACCTCGGGGTGAACCCGAGCCTCACGATCACCGCGCAGGCCGAGCGGGCGTTCTCGCTGTGGCCGAACAAGGGCGAGCAGGACCAGCGACCGGAGCAGAGCCTGCCCTACCGCAGGATCAATCCGACGAAGCCGAAGAACCCGGCGGTTCCCGATCAAGCTCCAGCCGCTTTGCGGTTGCCGATCGTGAAGGCGTCCTGACACGGTGGAGGCATGGCCAAAAAGCCTTTTGCCTCCAGCGCCGACCTCGCCCCCAAGGACGAGGTTTTCGTCGAACTCGCCGACGGCGTCTACACCCTGACCGCCGAAGGCGACCCCAACGTCGCGGCCATCGAGGCCGAGGACTTCCTGATCTGCTTCGAGGCGCGCGCCACACCCGCGGCCGCGCGCAGGTGGCTGACACAGCTGCGCAAGCACACCAAGAAGCCGGTCCGGTACCTCGTGCTCAGCCACTACCACGCCGTGCGCACGCTCGGGGCCAGCGCGTTCGACGCCCAGGAGATCGTCGCGCACGAGATGACGCGGGTGCTGATCGCCGAACGCGGGCAGCAGGACTGGGAGAGCGAGTTCGGCCGCATGCCGCGGCTCTTCGAGTCGCCGGAGGAGATCCCCGGGCTGACGTGGCCGACGCTCACGTTCTCCGACCGCATGACGATCCCGCTCGGCGACGAGCGCGGCGACCTGGTGCTGCAGTTCCTCGGGCGCGGGCACACCGCGGGCGACATCGTGGCGTGGCTGCCGCAGCAGCGCATCCTGTTCGCCGGGGACCTGGTCGAGTCGCAGGCCGCGCTCTACACCGGTGACGCGTTCCACGACGAGTGGGCGACGTCCACTTTGGACGAGATCGAGGAGCTGGGCGCCGAGGTGCTGGTCGGCGGGCGCGGCAAGGTCGCCCGTGACCGGTACGAGGTCGAGGCCGCCATCAACCAGAGCAGGCACTTCCTCAACGAACTGCGCCGCACGGTCGGCGGGGTCCACGCCGAGGGCGGCACGCTCAAGCAGGCCTTCGAACTGGCGCACAAGACCCTCGTGGACCGCTACGGGCGCTGGCCGATCTTCGAGCACTGCCTGCCGTTCGACGTGAAGCGCTACTGGGACGAGTGCGACGGCAGGGACTGGCCGGAGATCTGGACCGCCGAACGCGACCGCGCCGTGTGGGACGCCCTGCAGTGACGGTCCTGGTGGTGGGTGCCGGACCGGTCGGCCTCGCCGCCGCGCTGTTCCTCGCGCGAGCCGGTGTGCCGAGCGTCGTCCTGGAGAAGGAACCGGGGCGCGCGCAGACGGGCAGTCGTTCGATCTGCGTGCAGCGCGACGTGCTGGAGATCCTCGAACGGATCGGCGTCGGGCAGGCCGTCGCCGACGCGGGCGTCACCTGGTACACCGGCCGCACCTACCACCGCGACCGCGAGGTCCTGACCCTGACCTTTCCGCAGGCCAAGGGTTTCCCGCCGTTCGTGAACACCCCGCAGACCGTCGTCGAGCAGTTGCTGGAGGAACGCGTCCGCGCCGAACCGCTCATCGAACTCCGTTACGGGCACGCGCTCGAAAGCCTCACTCAGGACGACGACGGAGTGTCCACACAGGACGGAATCAGGGCGACCCACTGCATCGCGGCGGACGGCGTGCACTCGACCGTCCGGCAGCTGCTGGACATCCCGTTCGAGGGCTTCTCGTTCGACGACAGGTTCATCATCGCCGACGTCCGGGTCGACCTGGACTTCGAGACGCCCGAACGCCGTTTCTACTTCGACCCGCCCTGGAACCCGGGCAGACAGGTCCTCCTGCACCCGCAACCGAAGGGCGTCTGGCGGATCGACTGGCAGGTCGCCGAGGACGTCCAGCTCACCGACGACCACGTCCGCGCGATCGTGGGCGACCGGCCGTACGAGATCGTCTGGCAGTCCACCTACCGCTTCCACCAGCGCAAAGCCGCGACTCTGCGATCAGGGAGAGTCCTGCTCGTCGGCGACGCCGCGCACGTGATGAGCCCGTTCGGTGCCCGCGGCCTGAACTCCGGGATCTGCGACGCCGACAACGCGGCCTGGAAGATCGCCGCCGACCGGTCCGGCGAGGCAGGTCCGAACCTCCTCGCCTCCTACGACGCCGAACGCGGTGCCGCCGCCGACGAGAACCTCCGCATCACCGGTGACACCATGCGGTTCCTCGTCCCGGGCACCCCGGAAGAACGAGCCCACCGGCAGCGCGCGCTGGAGTCCGGCGAGGGCATCGACTCGGGCAAGCTCTTCACCCCGTTCGCCTACGAGAACGGCGGCGTGCTGGTCGAAGGATCCCGCACGGCGGGCCCTGGCTTCACGGTCCGGGACGGCCTGCTGATCCGGCCGGACGGCCACGTCGCCGGACCGGACGACGAGGAGACGAGACGCCGTGCACTCGGCTGGTGATCCGCAGAACACCCTTTATGCGCACCGAAAACCGCTTGAGGTGGTGAGGTGCGCACGGGTCGAGGACGTCCAGGCGGGCCTGGAACGTGCGGCACGCCAACGCATTCCGGTCGCCGCACGCAGCGGTGGCCACAGCTACGCGGGCTACTCGTGGCCCGACGGAGGCCTTGTCCTCGACCTCGCGGGGTTGTCGGACGTGCGGATCGACGGCCGGACAGCGGTCATCGGCGGCGGGGCGCGGATGTACGACGTCTACGAGGCGCTCGGTGCCGCGGGCCAGGCGTTGCCCGCCGGCACGTGCCGCTCGGTCGGTATCGGTGGACTCGCGCTCGGCGGCGGCATCGGCGTGACCGCGCGCAAGTACGGCCTGACGTGCGACCACCTCGTCGAGGCGCGGATCGTCACCCCGGACGGCGTTCTGCGCACTGCCTCGGAGGAGCCGGACCTGCTCTGGGCGTTGAAAGGCGGCGGTGGCGGCAACTTCGGCGTCGTCACGGAGTTCACGTTCCGCACGGATCCCGCGCCGGGCCTGACCGTGTTCGGCCTCGACTACCCCGAGGGCACGGCGGACGTGGTCGACGCTTGGCAGGAGTGGATCGCGGACGCGCCGGACGAGCTGTGGACGAGCCTGCGCGTCGACTCCGGCCCGAAGTCGGTGCCGAGCGTCAGGGGCGCGTACGTGGGACCGGCGAAGGACCTGCACCGGCTGCTGGACCGGATGCCACCGGCTGAGCGCGAAGTCGAGGAGATGCCCTACCTGCAGGCGATGCGCCACTACGCGGGACCTGCGGAAACCGGTGAACCTTACGTGGCGTCGTCGCGGATGCCGCACGCGCCCGTGCCGGGGTCGAAGGTCGCCGCGCTGATGGACGGGCAGCCGCCGTTCATGATCCAGTTCGACTCGTTCGGCGGCGCGATCGGACGGGTCGCGTCCGACGCCACCGCGTTCCCGCACCGCGACGCCACCGCGAGCGTCCAGATCTTCGTCCACCTCGGCGACCTGACCGAGGCACGTGCACGGGCGCTGCTCGCCGGTGTCCGCGACGGGCTCGGCGCGGGCACCACCGGGTACGTGAACTACATCGACCCGGAGATGCCCGACTGGCCGACCGCCTACTACGGCCGCAACCTCGCGCGACTCAGGGAAGTCGCGGACAGGTACGACCCCGATCGCGTGCTGGCGTTCCCGCAGGGCCTATAGCTGGATGCCCGTCAGCACGGTCACGCGTTCTTCGGTGAAGTCCTCCATCGCCGAGCGGACGCCCTCGCGTCCGGTGCCCGATCCCTTCACGCCGCCGTAGGGCATCTGGTCCGCGCGGTAGGACGGCACGTCGCCGATGATCACGCCGCCGACCTCGAGTTCGGCCGCGGCCTCGAACGCCACCTGCACGTCGCGCGTGAACACCCCGGCCTGCAGCCCGTACTTGGAGTCGTTGGCCTGCGCGAACGCGTCCTCCACGCCGTCCGCCACCGACACCACGAGCACCGGTCCGAAGATCTCCTCGGTCCAGACCTTGGCGGACTTCGGCACGTCCGTCAGCACGGTCGGCTCGACCGTCGCCCCGGTCCGCTTGCCGCCGAGCAGCACCTTCGCGCCGACGTCGGTGGCCATGTTGACCCACTCCTCGACGCGGCGGGCGTTGTCCTCGTCGATCAACGGCCCGACCTCGACCTCGGGGTCGTGCGGGTCGCCGGTCTTCAACGCTCCCACCGCTTCCACGAGCTTCGGCACGAACTCGTCGGCCTTCGACCGGTCCACGATCACCCGTTGCACGGCGATGCACGACTGCCCGGCCTGGTAGTTGCCGAACGTCGCGATGCGCTGCGCCGCGTGGTCCAGGTCCGTCCAATCAGGACAGATGATCGCCGCCGCGTTGGACCCCAGTTCCATCACGACGTGCTTGCGCGGCGCGGCTTCCATCAGCGACCAGCCGACCTTCGTGGACCCGGTGAACGAGATCACCGGCAGCCGTTCGTCGCGCACCAGGACGTCCATGTCCTTGCCGCGCACGGGAAGGATCGAGAACGCGCCCTCCGGCAGATCGGTCTCGGCCAGGATCTCGCCGAGCAGCAACGCGCTCAACGGCGTGGCGGAAGCGGGCTTCACGATCACCGGCGCACCGACCGCGAGCGCCGGCGCGACCTTGTGCGCCACCAGGTTCAGCGGGAAGTTGAACGGCGCCACGGCCAGCACCGGCCCGCGCGGCACGTGCCGGACGATCGCCATCCGCCCCACGCCACCGGCCTCGGTGTCGAGCCGTTGCAACCCGCCGGTGAACCGGCGCGCCTCCTCGGCGGCGAAGCGGAACGTGTTGACCGCCCGCGAGACCTCGATCTCGGCCCACTTCAGCGGTTTGCCGTTCTCGGCGGTGATCGTCTCGGCGATCTCCTCCGCGCGTTCGGCCAGCGTCCGCGACACCTGCAGCAGTGCCTCGGCGCGCACGTGCGCGGGTGTTCGCCGGAACTGTTTCGCGACCGCCGCGGCCGCCGCGATCGCGCGTTCCACCTGATCTCTGCCCGGTACGGCCACCGAGGCGACCTCGGTGCCGTCGAACGGGTGGAGGACCTCTAACGCCTGCTCGCCCTGCTCGGGGCGGCCGGCGACCCAGCACGGCCTGGGTTGCGGTGTGAACGCGTCCATGGGGATCACGTTAAGCCCTACTGGCCTGCACGTACCGGCTGAGATCCAAGTAGTGGTCAACATGCCCTTCTGCGCGTTGGAGCACGAACCTCGGATCCTCCCGAATCGTTTGGATCATGTCGTCCAACCGGATCAGCACGTGCTCGCGGTCGTACTCGATCCCGTACGTCTCGCAGAACAGCCGGGTGCGCCGTTCGCGGTCATCGGGCAGTGCCAGCACGAACTGGATGATCGCCCAGCTGACGTCCCACCAGCGCGGACCCGGATGCGCGCCGTCCCAGTCGAACACGCCCTTCGGTGACCCGTCGCGGAACACGATGTTGTACGGCGCGAAATCACCGTGCAGCACCACCTCGACGGGTTCGCGGGCGGCGAACTGCCACCCGTTCAGCTCGCCGACGAGAGTGGCCGTCGCGTCGTGCAGCCGCCGCAGCAGCAGTGCCGACTCGATCAACGTCGCGTCGCTCGAAGGGGGCACGTGGCCAACGTCACCGGGCAGGTAGCTGAGCAGCTCGTGCTCCGCGTCGAGCCCGAGCGGAACCGGCGCGATCCCCAGCGGTGCCAAGCGCCGCAACAAATCGTGCACCCGAGGAGCCCACGGCCCGGCCGGCCTGCGCACCGCGTCACCCACCCTGAACACCTGGTTCAGCCCGCCACCGGTCAGCAGTTCCTCGTTCACGCATGAGATCCTTGGCGACGTGTCCGACACCAGCAACCGCCCTGTTCTCGTCGTCGACTTCGGCGCCCAGTACGCGCAGCTGATCGCCCGCCGCGTCCGCGAGGCCCAGGTCTACTCCGAGGTCGTCCCGCACACCGCGACCGTGAGCGAGATCCTCGACAAGAACCCGCTGGCCATCGTTCTGTCCGGTGGCCCGTCGAGCGTGTACGAGGAGAACGCCCCGCAGGTCGACCCGAAGCTGTTCGAGACCGGCGTCCCGGTCTTCGGCATCTGCTACGGCTTCCAGGCCATGGCGCGCGCACTTGGTGGCGCGGTTGAACAGACGGGCACCCGCGAGTACGGCCGCACGGACCTGAGCGTGCCCACCGAGGGCGGCGCGCTGCACCAGGAGCTCCCGGCGAGCCACCCGGTGTGGATGAGCCACGGCGACGCCGTCACCAAGGCGCCAGAGGGCTTCACCGTCACCGCGACCAGCGAGGGCGCGCCGGTCGCCGCGTTCGAGAACAAGGAGCGCCGGTTCGCCGGCGTGCAGTACCACCCCGAGGTGCACCACTCGCCGCACGGCCAGGAGGTGCTGCGCCGGTTCCTGCACGAGATCGCGGGCATCCGTCCGCAGTGGACGACGTCGTCCATCGTGGACGAGCAGGTCACCCGGATCCGCGAGCAGATCGGTGACGGCAAGGCGATCTGCGGCCTGTCCGGCGGCGTCGACTCCGCCGTCGCGGCCGCCCTGGTCCAGCGCGCCATCGGCGACCGCCTCACGTGCGTCTTCGTCGACCACGGACTGCTGCGCTCCGGCGAGCGCGCCCAGGTCGAGCGCGACTACGTGGCCGCCACGGGCATCCGCCTGGTGACCGTCGACGCCCGCGAGCGCTTCCTGAACGCCCTGGCCGGCGTCACGGACCCCGAAGAGAAGCGCAAGATCATCGGCCGCGAGTTCATCCGCGTGTTCGAGCAGGCCGAGCGCGACCTCAAGGCCGAGGGCGACTACAAGTTCCTCGTCCAGGGCACGCTCTACCCGGACGTCGTCGAGTCCGGCGGCGGCGCGGGCACCGCGAACATCAAGTCGCACCACAACGTCGGCGGCCTGCCGGACGACCTGCAGTTCGAGCTGGTCGAACCCCTGCGCGCGCTGTTCAAGGACGAGGTCCGCCGCGTCGGCACCGAACTGGGCCTGCCCGAGACGATCGTGCAGCGCCAGCCGTTCCCCGGCCCCGGCCTCGGCATCCGCATCATCGGCGAGGTCACCCAGGACCGCCTCGACACGCTGCGCCAGGCCGACGCCATCGCGCGCGAGGAACTGACCCTGGCCGGTCTCGACCGGCAGATCTGGCAGTGCCCGGTCGTGCTGCTCGCGGACGTCCGCAGCGTCGGCGTGCAGGGCGACGGCCGCACCTACGGCCACCCGATCGTGCTGCGCCCGGTGTCGTCCGAGGACGCGATGACCGCGGACTGGACCCGCCTGCCGTACGAGGTGCTGGAGCGGATCTCGACCCGGATCACCAACGAGGTGGCGGAGGTCAACCGGGTCGTGCTGGACGTGACGTCCAAGCCGCCGGGCACCATCGAGTGGGAGTAGAGACGTGAAGAAAGGGCCCCGGTCAGCTGACCGGGGCCCTTTCTCATTCGCGGGTCTTGCGTCTGATCGAGTTCGTCAGCAGCACCAGCCCGACCACGATGGCCGTCCCTCCCAGCGCCCATCGGAAGTCGAACCAGAACGACCCGTTGCTCAGCACGTAGGCCGCCATCAGCCCGCCGCCGATCCCGAAGACCAGCGTCACCGGGTCGATCCGCCTGCGCATCACCTGCTCAGTCACGGAGCACCTTCACCTCTCCGACGCTGGCCTGCACGTCGAGCTCGATCTGGAGGCCGCCCTCGCCGTTCTCGCCGAGGTCGCGACCGCTGACGTCCACGCTGCTGCCCTCCGCGCGCTTGCCCAGGCAGTCGAGCTCGCCGAGGGACGACGCCTCGCACCGGTACGTCACGTCCGCGTTCTTGGGCACGCGCACCTGCACCTCGCCGAGCTCGACCTCGATCGCGGTCTTCACCGAACCGGAGTCGGGCAGGTCGCGGAGATCGAGCTGCACGCTGCCCACGCTCGTCTCGTACCGGTCGCGCACGTCGGTCACGGACTTCGGCTTCTCGTTGTAGCTGCTCAGGTTGGACGGGCTGCCGTCGAAGTCGATCGCCGTCACGCCGAAGCCCACCACGGACAGCGGGATCATCAGCCAGATCAGGCCTCGGCCGCCGCCGGTGAACGACCCGATCAGCAGGCCCGCCGCCAGCACCGCGAGCACCAGGCCGATGACGTGCGGCACGGTGAACCACGGCGCCCAGGCACCGGCGATCGCGGAACCGGCGACCACCAGCGTCGCCACGCCCAGCGTCATCAGGCCGATGCGCGGTCCGCGAGGCGGCCTCGGGGCCGGTGGCTGCGGCTTCGGGGTCGGTTCCGGCAGGTCCCACGCGAACGGCGCGGCACCCAGCGGGTCCCAGGCCGGTGCCCCCGGCACCGGTGGCGTCACGGGTGTCACGGAGTCGGCGAGCGTCGTTGCCGGCTGCAGGTGCCCACGGTTCTTCTGCAGCAGGTAGACGCACGCGACCGCCGCGGCCAGCGTCACCACGACCTGGAACCCGCCGCTCCCGAACGTGAAGGCGAGCGCGGGGAACATCAGGAAGCCCAGCAGCACGGTCTGCGCCTGCGGCATCGAGCTGTGGCCCTTGTTGATCAACGACTCCAGCGGCGAGACCGCGTCGCCCTCCTCCGGCAGCAACAGCCAGCCCGCGAGGTACAGCGGAACGCCCACGCCACCCGACAACGCGAGTGCCACGAACGCGATCCGGACGATCACCGGGTCGATCTGGAAGCGCAGGGCGATTCCGGTGGCCACGCCGCCGGCTTTGCGTCCTGCACGGGGCCGCACCGGACGGTGGGCCCAGAACTCTCTGAGCGTGTCCGCCACGCCCTGCATCGCCTTCTCAGTCCCGCTCACGATGACAAGGTTGCGCTGTCACGCCTGGAACCACATCAGGGACCAGCCCTGATTCACGGAACCGGGGTCATCCCTGATGAACAACTCGCCGGGACGTGTGACGATCGGACCGTGAGTGCACGCATTGAGCCGATGCGCCGTCGACGCACCGGCCGGGTGGTCGCGGGCGTCGCGAGCGGACTGGCCGACCATCTCGGCGCACCTGTCTTCTGGGTGCGCGCGATCTTCGCCGTGTTCGCCGCGTTCAGCGGGGTCGGGATCATCGCCTACGCGTTGCTCTGGATGTTCGTGCCGCAGTCCGCGGTGGCGGAGCCGGAGACCGACAAGGACCGCAAGGAGTGGCAGCAGGCCGTCGGCCTCGCGGCACTCGGGGTCGGCGTCGCGGTCTTCACCGGCCTGATCGGCGGGACCTGGAGCGGGTGGATCACCGGTCCGATCGCCGTCGCACTCGTGGGCGCCGCGGTCGTGTGGCGCGAGGCGGACGAGGCTCAGCGACGCCGCTGGAAGGACGGGGCGTTCGCGCAGGGGAAGACGGGGATCGTGCGAACGGTCGCGGGAGGCGCGCTGGTCGTGGCGGGGGTCGCCGCGTTCCTCGTGGTGAACGACACCGTCCAGAACCTCTCGACCGTCATCCTCTCCGTGCTGGCCACGTTGATCGGTGTCGCGGTGCTGACCGTGCCGCTGTGGATGCGGCTGGTGCGCGACCTCGACTCGGAACGCCGTGCGCGCATCCGCACCGAGGAACGCGCCGAGATCGCCGCCCACCTGCACGACTCCGTGCTGCAAACGCTTGCCCTGATCCAGAAGCAGTCGGAGTCGCCGCGCGAGGTCAAGCGGCTGGCCCGCAGCCAGGAACGCGAGCTGCGCGGCTGGCTCTACGGCCGTGAGGTCGGCGAGCAGCCGCATTCCATCAGCGTCGCGATCGCCCAGGTGTGCGCGGAGGTCGAGGACGGGTTCGCCATCGCCGTCTCGCAGGTCGTCGTCGGGGACGCCGAGCTGGAGGACGGGATGTTCGCGCTGGTCCAGGCGTCGAAGGAGGCGATGGTCAACGCGGCCAAGCACGCGGGGGTGGCCGAGGTCAGCGTCTACGCCGAGGTCGAGCCGGAGAAGGTCACGGTGTTCGTGCGCGACCGGGGCAAGGGTTTCGACCCCGACGCGGTTCCGGACGACCGGCATGGCCTGGCGGGCAGCATCAGGGGGAGAATGACGAGGCACGGCGGGGAGGTGCGACTGCGCACGGCTCCGGGAGAGGGGACCGAGGTGCAGCTCGAGATGCCGAGGAAGACGGAGGCCAGGACATGAGCGTCAGGGTGTTCCTGGTGGACGACCACGCGTTGTTCCGCGCAGGGGTCAAGGCGGAGCTCGACACCATCACCGACGAGGTGGACGTGGTCGGCGAGGCCGGCAGCGTCGGTGAGGCGGTGGCCGGCATCGCGCACCACAAGCCGGACGTCGTGCTGCTGGACGTGCACATGCCCGACGGTGGCGGCGCCGAGGTGCTGCGGCAGATCCGCACCAAGATCCCCGAGGTCACGTTCCTCGCCCTGTCGGTCTCCGACGCGGCCGAGGACGTCATCAACGTCATCCGCGCCGGTGCGCGCGGCTACGTGACGAAGACGATCTCCAGCCAGGAGCTGGTCAGGGCCGTCGTGCGGGTGTCCGAGGGAGACGCGGTGTTCTCGCCGCGGCTGGCCGGGTTCGTGCTGGACGCGTTCGCCGACAGGCCCGGCGCCGCGCCGATCAGCGACCCCGAGCTCGACCTGCTGACGCCGCGCGAACGCGACGTCCTGCGGCTGCTGGCGCGTGGTTACGCTTACAAGGAGATCGCGTCCGAGCTCTTCATCAGCGTGAAAACGGTGGAGACGCACGTGTCGAGCGTCCTGCGGAAGACCCAGCTCTCCAACCGGTACGAGCTCTCCCGCTGGGCCACTGATCGCAGACTGGTCTGAGGGGACATTGATCAAGAAGGTCGCCCGCGGTGCCACCGAGGTGCTGGCGCCGTGGGTCTGGGTGATTTTGCTGCCGTTCGGTGTTGCCGCCGCGACGGAGAACGTCTGGATGACGCTGCTGTGGGGGTTCGTGGTCGCCGTGACGGCGTCCGTCATCCCCATGGCCGTCATCGTGCGTGGCGCGCGCAAGGGCAAGTGGGACGGCCACCACGTCACGAACCGCGAGGGCAGGCTCGTTCCACTGGTCACGGCGGGAGCGTCGCTGGCCGCCGGCACGGTGATCATGGTCCTGGGCGACGCGCCCCGGAACATGCTCGCGCTGGCGGGCAGCATGTTCGCCTCGCTGGTCGTCAGCATGGCGATCACGTTCGGCATGAAGTGGAAGATCTCGCTGCACGCCGCCGTGGCGTGGGCCGCGGTGGTGACGCTCGCGACCGTCTACGGGCCGTGGTGGCTGCTTCTCGCGCTGCCTGCCGCCCTGGTGGCGTGGTCCCGCGTCGAGCTGGGTGACCACACGACGGCGCAGGTGCTGGCCGGGTCGGTGATGGGCGTGGTCGTGGGCGGCGGCAGCTTCTGGCTGCTCAGCTGACCCGCTTGGTGCTGACGATCTTCATCTGGTTGTCGACCGCGGCGACCTCGATGTCGTAGACACCGTTCTCGGTGACGCCGTTGCTGATCGTCACGAGGCCGATGTTGACCACCCAGTTCCGGCCCTCCGACCGCACCGTCCCCGGTCCCGTGATGATGACGCTCGTGTAGGTGCTCCAGCGGTTCAGGTAGTCCGCCTGCGGTTCGGCGGCCTGGCCGTAGAGGTTCCGCCACGCCCTTTCCGCGTTGCTCGGCAGCAGGCGGTAGTGGTCCTGCACGAAGCTGTTCGCCTGGTCCGCGGTGTAGTAGACCGGCTGCTGGGTGAAGTCCGCCTGGTTGACCGGGGTGGTGCCGTTGCCGGTGCCGCCCCAGTACGCGGCCGCCGCGCCACCACCGATCGCCAGCACCGCGATGACCGCGAGGATCACCAGGATCCGGCGGTTCGGCGCCTTGAGCCTGCGTTGTGGCCGCGGGATCTCGAGCGGCTGTGACGGCTGCGGCTCGGAGGCCAGCAGGTCGGCGGCCTCCTGCATGCTCGGCCGGTCCTCGGGGGCCTGCGAGAGCAGCCGCAGCAGCAACGGGGTGAGCTCGCCCGCGTTCTTGGGATCGCGGAGCTGGCCGCTGGCGGCGCGGTAGAGCAGGCCGAAGCTGTTGTCGCTGGGCCCGAAGACCGACTCGCCCTCGATGGCCGTGTAGATCGTGGCGCCGAGCGAGAACACGTCGGACGCCTCGCCGGGCTGCTCGCCGCGCGCCACCTCGGGTGCGAGGTAGGCGGGGGTGCCCGAGATCATGCCGGTGTCGGTCATCGTGCCGTCGCCGGTCGCCTTGGAGATGCCGAAGTCGGTGAGCTTGACCGTGCCGTCGTGGCCGATCAGGACGTTGCCGGGCTTGACGTCGCGGTGGACCAGTCCGGCGGCGTGCGCCGCGGCCAGTGCCGAGGCGACCTTGCCGCCGATGCTCGCGGCCTGGGCCGGCTTGAGCGGCCCGCGCTCGGCGATCAGCGCCGAGAGGCTGTGCGACGGCAGGTACTCCATGACGATCCACGGCTCTTCGTCGTCGCTGCCCACGACGTCGAACACCGCGATCGCGTGCTGGTGGTGCAGCCGCGCGGCGTTGCGTGCCTCCCGCATCGCGCGCTGGTGGTCACCGGTGACGAGCTCCTTGACCGCGACCTCGCGGGCCAGCACCTCGTCCCGTGCCCGCCAGACCACCCCCATCGCCCCGCTGCCGATGCGCTCCAGCAGCGTGTAGCGGCCCCCGATGGTTGTCACACCCTGAGACTAATCAATCGCGCAGACGAGCATCGAATGATCCGGTCTGCCCGTCGGTGATCGGTGAAGTGCGTCATGCCGAGCCGAAGTCACCGGTGGGGACTGTCTGCCTCTGTGACCCGCTCGACCTGTTGAGACGTGCGTTCGTCGCTGCCCACGACGTCGCACGGCGCCGTTCCCGGTGGTCTCCGGTGACGAGCTGGTCGGCAACGCTGCCCCGCGTGCCGGCACCTCGTCCCGCGCCCGTAGAACCACCCCGGAACCTCGCCAGGGGACTAGTCGATCGTCGAGACCAGCTTCTGCAGCTCACGGTCGAAGTCGATCCACAGGTCCTCCTCGCCCGGCTGCACGACGTCGTAGGAGCTGTCCAGGAACTCCGCCACGTCCTCGGCGACGGCGCTGAGGATGGCGAACCCGGTCGGCGCGTTCAGCTCGACCAGGACGCGCTCCGGGTCGTCGGACGCGGGCCGGACGAGGATGTCGCCCTCGCCGGACGGCGTCAGCAGACCGTCGGCCAGCAGGTCGCGGGCGAACATCCACTCGACGCGGCCGGAGCCCGTGAAGAAGATGACGGCGACCGCGTAGGGGTCCTCCGGGTCGTAGACGAGTTCGGCCTCGACCGGAGCCGGCGCGGCTCCTGGTGCCAAGAGCTGAAAAGTCGTCCGGGTGGTGACCTTCAGGTTCTCGTTGTTCATGTCGATGTCCTTCCCAGGCTGGTCTCCATGTCCGCTCACAAAGAGGAGACGGCCAACCAGCCCGTTAAGGACGCGATTCGTCTCGGAACCATCCTATTGGGGGAGACGTGCGTCTCACCCTTCAGCGTTTGACCAGGTCGCGTGTCTCGTTTGGTGAGATGGTCTGACCTGCCGCGACGGGCTTCCTCCGGGTCAGCGCGACGCCCAGGAGAACCACCAGCATGCCGACGACGACCCTTGCGTTGAGTTGCTCTCCGAGGAAGATCGCTCCAAGGAGTACCGAGACGACGGGCAGAAGGTAACCGACGGTAGTTGCCGTCGTGGCGCCCTCGTCGGCGATGACGCGGTAGTTGAGGATGAACGCGACGCCGGTGCCGAAGACGCCGAGGATCATCACGGCGACGACGCCGACCCAGTGCAGGTGCAGCGTCTGCAGGCCGCCGAACGGCGTCGCCAGGATCAGCATTCCCATCGCGGTGGTCAGCTGCATGGCGGCGAGCTGCGTCGAGGTGGCGCCCGTGTTGACCAGGTAGCGGCCGGCGTAGGAGTAGCCGATGGCGTAGCTCGCGGCGCCGATGAGGCAGAGCACCGCACCCCAGCTCGCGATGCTGTTGGCCGACTGCCACGGCGCGAAGATCACCAGAACGCCCGCGAAGCCGAGCGCGAGGCCGAGCACGCGGACCACGTTGCTGATCTTCTCCGAGCCGAGCACGAGGCCGATGGCCAGCGCGAACAGCGGCGTCGTGGAGTTGAGCACCCCGGAGACACCCGAGTCGACCGTCTGACCGCCGAACGCGAACAGCGTGAACGGGATGGCGCTGCCGAACAGGGCCACGAAGAGCATGTGACCCCAGATCCTGCGGTCACGCGGCAGGCTCATCTTCGCCAGCGCGAGCACGACGAACAGCACGAGCGCCCCGAAGAACGTCCGCACGAGCGAGATCTGCAGTGGCGCGAGACTCCCGAGCGCGAGCTTCATCCACAGGAAGCTGGATCCCCACAGCAGGGCGAGCACGCCCATCCTGATCAACGTTCCGCGTTGGTTCACGTGTCAACCATGCGCCCGCCGACACCTAATGACAATTTAATTGTTGTGCTTAACCTTTAAGCACCGCTGTAAGGTCGAGGCATGTTGGACGTGCGACGAATGCAGGTGCTCAGGGCCGTCGTGAGCACGGGTTCCATCACCGCGGCCGCGACCAACCTCGGCTACACCCCGTCCGCCATCTCGCAGCAGGTCGCGGGCCTGGAGAAGCAGGCGGGACTGCCGCTGCTGGAGCGCGTCGGCAGGGGAGTCCGGCCTACCGCGGCCGGGCGCCTGCTCACCGAGCACGCCGGCCGCCTCGCCGAGCAGCTGGCCGAGGCCGAGAGCGCCCTGACGGCGTTGCGCAACGGCTGCGCGGGCACCCTGCGCGTCCGCTACTTCGCCACGGCCGGAGCGGCGCTCGTGCCGCCCGCGGTGGCGACGTTCCGGGCCGAGCGCTCGGGCGTGGAGCTCGACCTGAAGCTGACCGAGCCGACCGACCCGTTCGTCGAACTGGCGGCGGGCCGCGCGGACGTGGCGATCACCGTCCTCGAACCCGACGCGCCCGCACCGGAGGGCATGGTCGCGCGGCACCTGCTCGCCGACCCGTTCTACGCCGTGCTTCCGCGTGGCCACGCCCTGGCCCGCAAGCGCGTGCTCGATCTCGGCGAACTGGCCGACGAGCCGTGGATCGACGCGGACTGCGGCGCCGCCGGCCCGTGCGCGGACCTCGTGCGCAATGCCTGCGCGGGCGCCGGATTCTCGCCGCAGGTGGCCGTGGAAAGTGACGACTACGCGACCGCGCAGGGATTCGTGGCGGCCGGACTGGGCGTCACGATCATTCCCCGGCTCGGCCTGGGATATGCGCACCCCGGCGTTGTTCTGCGCAAGGTGCGCAATCCCGAACCCGTTCGGCACATTCACGTGGTCTATCGCGAAGATGCCGCGCGCAATCCCGCTGTGCTCACTCTCGCGGAAGCCCTGGAGAAGGCCGCACGGGCCTCCTGACCAGGGCCGCGATCAGTAGGAGCCGAGCGACTTGTCGTTGTGCATGAGGAAGTTCGGGCTCTTCCACTCGAACGAGATGCCCCGGCGTTCGGTGGTCGTCCCGCCGCTCTTCTTCGTGTACTCGACGTCGACTTCCCAGTAGAAGCCTTCTTTTTCGGTGGCCTTGATGATCTTGGCTTCCTTGATGCCCGACCAGAAGCTCTGGAAACCGCTGTAGCCGCCCGGGAAGCTGCCCTGGAAGTTGCCGTTGCCGAGCTTCCAGGCTTCTTCCGGGGACTTGGGCGCGGTGTCGAAGTACTCCTCCAGGAACGCCTTCATGTCCTCTGGCTGGGGCGAACTCGTCCACTGGCCGGCCTTGCCCGCGGACTTCGGCGGCGTCGACTGCTTGGTCGGGTCGTTGCCCTGGGTCTGCTGCGTCGAGGTGTTCGCGCCCGCGTTGTTGTCGTTCCCGCCGTCGCCGCTGTTCGACAGCATGCTCGCGAACATGATGCCCACGACCGCCGCCGCCACGATGGCGAGTGCGGTGTAGATCGTCGACTTCTTGCTCTTCGACGACGAGGACTGCGCTGCCGGCCTCGGGCGCTGCGAGTACTGCGGCGCGGCGGCCGGGCGGTGGTTCGACGGTTGCTGCTGCTGCGCGGTGCGCGGCGGCGGCGTGTGCATGTCCACCCGCGTCGCGTTGGGCGGCGGCGGTGCCTGCTGCTGCCCGTGCGGCGGCGTCAGGGCCCGCGTGGCGGCCTGCTGCTGCGGCTGCTGCACCGGCACACCGCGCCACGACGGCGGGTGGGTCGGGGCGACCACGGCGGGGGTGAAGGCGGGGGCTGCCTGGCCGTTCGCGACGGCGGCGAGCGCGTCGCGGGCCTCGGCCATGGTCGGGCGGTCTTCCGGCTCCGCCCGCAGCAGGCGCATCAGCAGCGCGGTCAGCGGCCCCGCGTTGCGCGGAGGGTTGACCTTGCCGGACGCGACCTTGTGCAGCAGCGCGATGGTGTTCTCGCTCAGACCGAACGGCGGCTCGCCCTCGATCGCGGCGTACAGCGTCGAGCCCAGCGAGAACACGTCGGACGGCGAGCCGGGGTCGTAGCCCTTGGCCACCTCGGGCGCGAGGTAGGCGGGGGTGCCCGCGAGCATGCCCGTCGCGGTGACGGTGACGTCACCGGTCGCGCGGGAGATGCCGAAGTCGGTGATCTTGACCGTGCCGTCGTCGCCGAGCAGCACGTTGCCGGGCTTGATGTCGCGGTGCACGATGCCGGCGTTGTGCGCGGCCGCCAGTGCGGACGCGACCTGCATGCCGATCGACGCCACGTCACGCGGCGGGAGCGTGCCGCGTTCGGAGAGCACCGCGGACAGGCTCTTCGACGGCAGGTACTCCATGATCAGCCACGGCTGGCTGTCGTCCTCGGCGACGTCGTAGACGGCGACGGCGTGGGGGTGTTGCAGGCGCGCGGCGATACGGCCCTCGCGCATGGCACGTCTCTTGGCCTCGTCCGTGTCAGCTTCGGCTAGTCCAGGCTGCAGGAGGAGTTGCTTGACCGCGACTGTGCGGTGCAGGCGTTCATCATGTGCCGTCCAAACGACGCCCATGGCGCCGCTGCCGATCCGCTGGCTCAATCGGTAGCGACCAGCGACCAATCGGCCATCGTCGGTCACAGTTGCTCCCCGCTGTGCGGTCACTTGCTCTCTGTTCAACGGCTGATCACACCTTCGGGTTCAGATCACCCATCGGTGCGGGTACCCACCTTACGAGATTTCAACGGCGTAATGACGCTTAGCCCGCTGGGGGCGGCGCGCTCGTCGTCGTTGTCGTCGTAGTCGTCGTGGTTGTCGACGAGGACGGTGGGGGCGGCGACGACTTCGTCGTTGTCGTCGTGGTGGTCGTAGTTGTAGTCGTCGTCGTTGTAGACGTCGTTTCGCGTGTGGTCGTTGCCTCGGGCGTGGTTGTCGTCACCTCGGGCAACGAACTCGTCGGTTCCACCGTCTGCGACGAGCTCGCAGGCGGCGCGGACGGGGTCTGCGGTTCCTTGTTGAACACCCCGAGCGCGACCATCAAACCACCGATGACCAGCAACAACGCCAGCACCACCGCAGCGACCACCAGCGGCCGGTTGTCCTGGCCCCTGGCGGGAGCCATCGGCGGTGCGGTGCGTGGTGGAGCGGTTCGGGCCACCGGCCGGACCACGCGGGTCCGATCGGGTTCCACGATCGTCGTCGGGTCGGGCCCGGCGGTCACCGCCAGGCCGCTGAACGACGGCGAACGGCCGTGCGCGACGGCGTTGAGCACCTCGCGCGCCTGGGCCATGGTCGGCCTGTCGTCCGGTTCGAAGTTCAGCAGGTACAGCAGCGTGTCGGAGAGCGGGTGGTCGACGGTCGGCGGGTTGATCCGCCCGGCCGCGACGGCGTGCAGAACACCGAGAGTGTTCTCGCTCACTCCGTAGGGCGGCTCGCCCTCCATCGCGGCGAACAGCGTCGAGCCGAGCGAGTAGACGTCGGAGGCCGGCGTCGGGTCCTGGCCCCGCGCGATCTCCGGCGCGAGGTACGCGGGCGTGCCGGCGATCAGGCCGGTCTTGGTGACCGTGATGTCGTCGGAGGCGCGCGAGATGCCGAAGTCGGTGATCTTGACGACGCCGTTCTCGGCGATCAGCACGTTGCCGGGCTTCACGTCGCGGTGCACGATCCCCGCCGCGTGGGCCGCGGCCAGCGCCGCCGCGCACTGGGAGCCGATGCTGGCGACCTCGATCGGGTCCATCGGCCCGCCCTCGGCCAGCGCGTCCGCGAGGCTGTAGGACGGCAGGTACTCCATGACCAGGCACGGGACGCCGTCTTCCTCGACGACGTCGTACACGGCGATGGCGTTCGGGTGGTGCAGCTTGGCGGCGATGCGGCCCTCGCGCATGGCGCGCTGGATGGCCTCGTCCTGCTCGGCCTCGTCGAGACCGGGAGCCAGCAGCAGCTGCTTGATCGCCACCTCGCGGCCGAGGCGTTCGTCGTGGGCTCGCCAGACGATGCCCATCGCGCCGGAGCCGATGCGGTCGAGGAAGCGGTACCGGTCGGCGATCAGACGGCCGTCCGAGGTGCCGGACGTCGTCACGGGCTCACCTCAGGGGTGCTCGAAGGCGTGACTGCGGCTGCGGCAGCAGATCCCACGCTCGTGCTCCTCGTGCGGTAGTCAGCGGGTCGTCCGGAATGCCCGCACAGGGTACCTGTCGAGGGCTGCCGCTGAAGCTACCTGTCGTACGTCAGTTCGCCGGGGCGAAGAAGTCGAATCCGCCGACGGTGTCGCCCACGGTGTTCAGCACCGGGTCGAGGATGCCGAGGTCCACGCTCACGTCGACCGGGTTGGACGACGACGGCAGCGGGGTCTGGGTGGTGGGTGACGTGCTGCTGCTCGGCGGGGTGACCGTGGAGGAGCTCGGCGGCGGAGGAGGAGTCTCACTCGACGGCGGCGTGCTCGGCTGGCTGGTCTCGGTGGACGACGACGGCGGCGGGGTCTGCGTCGAGGTCTCGGAGGTGGGCTGCTGCGTCGGCTGCTGGGTCTGCTGCGTCGGCTGCTGCTGCTTGACCTGGGTGTTCGGCTCGACGCGCCTGGTCGGGCTCGTGGTCGTCGGGTCGGCCTGCTGGGTCTCGGTGGCGTCGGCCTGCTGCGTCTTGTTCGACGGCAGCTTCACGACGCCTTCGGTGCCGGAGCTGGCGCCACGGGCCTGGGCGCGCTCGTCGAACCGCACCTCGGCGAGCGGGCGCTCGTCCGGTGAGGACAGCCAGGAGGAGGCGGCGAACGCCACCGAACCGCAGATGATCACGCCACCGCTGGCCGCCGCGGCCAGCTTGCCGACGGTGAACCCGCCGCGGTGGGTGTCGTCGGCGAGGCCTTCACGGCGCAGCAGCTCCGTGATGTGCAGCTCCTTCATGGGCTGCTTCTTCTTGCCGCCAGGAGCCTTGACCGGCTTGAACTTGACGGTCGGCTCGAACGACTCGGGGGTGACGTCGTCGGCGAGCATGTCGGCGGTGATCACCGGGATCTCCACGGTTTCCGCCTCGCGGCGGGCGATCAGCTCGGCGACGGACAGCTGGCCGGTCGACTCAGCCGACCCGGTCAACCGCCGACGATGGTCCTCAATCGACACCGCTCGTTCACCCTTCCAAGTTCGCGTACGCGCACTGGCGGGGATATGGATACCGAATCGTGACCGGAGATGTAACCCCTATGGGGGAATTTTCACGATCGAACCTAGGTTTTCGCGACGAGCGGTCACCGTTCGACTGCGAACGGCGAATCAGTTGGGTGCGACCTAAGTTCGCGACCTAGCTGCGCTGCGCCGAAAGGACCTCGGTGCCGACGATGCGCGGCTGGCTCGTGCTGGTGAGCCAGAAGAGCTGCTCGATGCGCAGCCAGCTGCCGTCCACCTCCTGCATGGAGACGACCGCGAGCACCGATCCGTCCGGCCGCACCGACGTCTGGTCGACGTTCACCGTCTTGACCCTGCCCCAGGACTTCACGAACTCCGCGGGGTTCGCGCCGACCAGTTCCGGCGAGAGCAGCTTGGCCGCCGAGGCGGGCTTGGTCGTGAGCAGCTCGTAGAACCTCTTCACCACGTCCACCTGCGGCTGAGGGCCGACCGAAACCTCGGGCGTGGACGGTTCGGGGTCGGCCGTCTGCAGCAGCAGCGCGGACGGCTGCGGCATCGGGACGGCGGTGGTCTGCACCGGCGCGTTTTCGTTCGGCAGCTGGGCGGACAGGACGTCCGGGCGCAGCGCGCTCGACCCGGACAGCGCGACGGGCCGTTCGGTGACCGGGACGCCGTTGTTGGCGGGGCGCTTGTTCGCGAGGACCGCCGCGCCCGCGATCGAGGAGACCAGCACGATCGCGCCGGTCAGCAGGCCGGCGGCCCTGGCGAGGGTGCCCGACTTCGTGCGGCGGCGACCGGGCACGACCGGGATCACGGTCGTCGTCGCGGTCATGTTCTCGGTCGGACCGAGCAGGGAGGTGACGAGAGCGTCGGTGGCGGCTTCCTCGTTCGACAGGATGCGCATCGGGGTCGGCTGCTGCTTGATCAGCTCGGCCACGCTGATCGAGCCGGCGCGGGTGTGCCGCCGTCCGGTCGTCGCCGCGGGACGCTGCACTGCTCTGGTCCTCCGTACTGTCCGTGTTCGACTGAAGACGTACCGTGGCCACGCGTGAAGATGCCAGTGTCCTGGTGAACTTCACTCGTTCGTGGCGGCCAGCGGCGCTCAGGATTCGCTCGAAGGTGCTACCTACTACGTTCGGTAGCTCCGGCCGTGACCTTTAGCCACTTCAGCCGCCGGCCTTCAACCGTTCACTGTTGATCAGCGGCAGGTCGCCGAGCGTGAAGCTGAGCTCGCGCTTCTCGGTGCTGACCGAGCCGTCCTTCTTCGTCACCTGCAGCAGGCTGACGGTGAGGCCCTTGCTCGGGTCGACCGCGATCTCCTTGACCTCGATCAGCGAGATGTCGGCGAGCCTGCCCTCCAGCAACGCGTCGGCGTTCGAGCGCACGGTGTCCGTGGTCATGGCGAGCGCGGTGTCCGCGTTCGTCGCCATCGCGCGGTAGAAGGTCTCGGTCTGCTGGGCGATCTTGCCGCCGTCGACCACGGGGGCCTGGGTGACCGGCACGGTCGTGATGACCGGCGGGGCCGTCCCGGACGGCTTGGGGTTCGGCGCGGAGGCCTGGCCGCTCGTGGCGGGTGCGCTGGAGCCCGTGCCCGGCACAGGAGCGCCCTTCCCCGTCTTCGCGGCCGACGGCGCGGTGCCCGTGGTGGCGGACGGCGTGGTGCCGCCGGTGGGCAGCTGGGAGATGAGCGGCACGTCCGACGGGTAACCGGGCAGCCCGACCGTCTCGGTGGCGCCGCCACCGCCGACCAGCTTGGCCGCGGCGACGCTCAGGCCGACCAGCACGAGCACCGACGAGACGACGGCGAACCAGGCCGCGCGCTTCCAGGTGCGCGGCGGCGTGACCGAGGCGGGCACCAGCCCGATGTTGAACTTGCGCAGCCCGTCGGTGTCCTGCAGCGGGTCGATCTGGCGGCGGCGCGGCAGCGGGATGCGGTCGCCCCCGACGACGGACCGCGGCTGCATCTCCGGCGGCAGCGCGACCCCGTCGTCGAGACGATGCTTGCCCGGCAGTTCGTCCATCCCGACACCCCTCTGCGACGCAATCAGCGTAGGGCCGTCTGGAGGTACCGAACCAACCAAAAGGGGGTGTTCAGGACGAGTGACACTCTTTTGTGTGAAGTTTGTCAGCGCGGCGGGAGTTGAGCTTGACCGCTGTTCAGCTGCTTGCGCGTGTTCTGGACGCCGTTGAGCGCGGCCAGACCGCTGCCACCCGCGATCAGCGCGCCGATGACGTCGGCGCCCAGCGATTCGCCGTTGGTGATCAGCAGGCCGATCACCGCTCCGGCGGTCGTGATGATCGCGGTCTTCCAACGGCTGCGGACGAACTGCGAGACGGGCGCTCCGGCGAGGCCCTTCTTGTTCGCGGCCGAACCGAGCAAGCCCAGGTAAGCGTCGTGCGCCAAGGCGGCGAGCAGGCCGGCGATGGCGATCAGTGCGGCGATGAGGCCCATGTGTCCAGTGTGCCCCCAGAACTTTTCGGTGGACCATCCGTGATCGCCCTGATATCCGATTCGAGTGGACATGTTCTGGCACGACGACTGCCTCGAGCACGACGCCGGTGAGGGCCTGTGGGAGCTGCCGGGCTCCTGGCCGTGGCTGGACGTCGCCGAACCGCACCCGGAGACCGCGGCGCGCCTGCGCACGTTCCGGCACGCGCTGATGCACGGCCCGGTGGCGCCGCACTTGAAGTGGCACGAGGGGCGCCACGCGTCCGTTGACGAGCTTCTGCGCGTGCACACGGCGGGGTACTTGGACTCGTTGCGCGTATCGGAGCGTGTGGCGCTGGAGGTGAACACCATCGTGGGGCCGGAGACGTGGCGTGCGGCGTCCGCGGCGGCAGGCACCGCGCTGGCGGCGCTGGAGTCCGGTGCACCGGTGGCATATGCGCTGGTACGACCGCCGGGGCACCACGCGCAGCCGGACATGGCGGACGGCTACTGCTTCGTGAACAACGCGGCGCTGGTGGCGGAGACCGCGCGACGCCAGGGGATGCGCGTCGCCGTCCTGGACTGGGACGTGCACCACGGCAACGGCACGCAGGAGGTCTTCTACGACCGCACGGACGTGCTGACCATCTCGGTGCACATGCGGCACGGGTCGTGGGGCACCAACCACCCGCAGACGGGTGCACCATCAGAAGTGGGCGCCAACGGCAGGAACGTGAACATCGAACTGTCGCTCGGTGCGGGCGATACGACGTACTTGCGCGCGCTCGACGAGATCGCCTTCCCGCTGCTGCGCGACTTCGAGCCGGACCTGCTGGTGTGCGCGTCCGGGTTCGACGGGTCGGCGTTCGACCCCAACGGGCGCCACAACCTCACCGCGGACGGGTACCGCGAGATCGGCCGCCGGGTGGCGTCGTTCGGACCGCGCGCCGTGCTCACCCAGGAGGGCGGCTACCTGCGCGGATACTCCGCGTTGTGCCTGCACGCGCTGGTGGAGGGCCTGCTGCGGCTGCCGGAGCCGTTGCTGGAGGACCCGCTGGCCTACGTGCCGGACGACTCCCAGCTCGCGGACGCGGACCTCGAACGCGTGCGCGCCGCCCTGAAGCCTTTTTGGCCCGGCGTGCTGTGACGCCGGGCCCGTGGGGTGCTGCTACCTGCCGAGCGGGCCGCGGCCCATCTTGAGCAGGATCATCGCGAGGTCCTTGCCCTCGGTGCCGAGCGGCCGGTAGCGGTTGAGAACGTCGATCTCGCGGTTGTGCACGATCTTCGTGCCGCCGGCCGCCATGCGGGCCGCGCCGATGATCTTGGACACCTCGACGCGTCGTTGCACGAGGCGAAGGATCTCCGCGTCGAGGTGGTCGATCTCCTCGCGCAGCGCGTTGATGTCGGGTTCGGTGGTGGTGGCGTCCATCGTGGTGTGACCTCTCGACTCTTCGAGTCCTGGCCCGGAAGCGACGAAGCCCCGGTGTCCGAGGACTCCGGGGCTTCGTGGTGGCTTTTCAGCGCTAGACGACCACGGGAGCCGGAGTCCGGGTCCCGTAGAAAAACTCGAAGAACGTCGCGCGCATGGATTCAGTGTTGCACAGAACCTCCCGCACTCGCCAAGCCCGCGCGGTTGAAGGGCTCACCAAGTGGGAACCCACCGTTCGAAGTTCCCTCTTCTGCCCTAGCTCCTCGGCAGAGGAGTGGACATACAGTCGTCCGGTGCTGAGACCAAGACCTGGGGGTCATGTGAAGTACGCACTCGGGATGGCGACCGCTCTGGCGCTGTCCTCTTCGGTCGCGCCGGCAGCAACGGCAGCGGAGCCGGATTTCGCCACCATCAAGATATCCAGGGTTTCCGGCTGGTTCGGCCAGGAGGACTTCTGGACCACCAGGGGTGGGTTCGTCCCCAGGCAGAAGTTCAGCGTCGACATCACGAACGTCGTGGGCCACGACGAGCGGGGCCTGAACCTCTTCATCTCGTTCCCGACCGACCGCCTCGAGGTCACGGGCTTCGAGGGCGACGGCTGGGACTGCCGTGACGTCAACGAGGGCATCGGCGCCGAAGGCCTCAGGTGCACGCAGGATCACCTGATCGTGCACAAGGAGGCGTGGCCGACGCTCACGGTCGAGACCAAGGCCGAGGCCGTCTGGACGCAGGACTCCATCGACGTGTACGCCGAGGCAGGCGACCACGCGGCCGTGCACGCGGCGAAGCCGTTCAGGATCGACACCAGCACCTGATAGCTCCTGCTCATCGAACACATGGTCGGGCGGTACCGGATTTGTCGGTGCCGCCCGGTACCGTGGATGGACGATGAGCGCCTTGTTCGACTTGCCCTCAAGTCCCCCCGTTTCCCGCGCGGGTCACCTGCTCGACGACCTGAATCCCGCGCAGCGCCGTGCCGTCGAGCACGCCGGTTCACCGCTGCTCGTGGTGGCGGGCGCCGGCTCCGGCAAGACGCGCGTCCTCACCAGGCGGATCGCGTACCTGCTCGCGGAACGTGACGTGCATCCCGGCCAGATCATGGCCATCACGTTCACGAACAAGGCCGCCGCCGAGATGAAGGAGCGCGTCGCCGACATGGTGGGCGCGCGCGCCCGTTCGATGTGGGTGTCGACGTTCCACTCGATGTGCGTGCGCGTGATGCGCCGCGACGCGAAGACCCTCGGCATGTCGTCGAACTTCTCGATCTACGACAGCGACGACACGCGCCGCCTCGTCACGCTCGTGGCCAGGGACCTCGACCTGGACCCGAAGAAGTACGCGGCCCGCACCCTCGCCGTGCACATCTCGAACCTCAAGAACGAGCTCGTCGACCCGGAGACCGCCACCGCCCAGGCCACGAACGACCTGGAACGCCGCGTGGCCGAGGTCTACACCGTCTACCAGCGCCGCCTGGCCGAGTCGAACTCGCTCGACTTCGACGACCTCATCATGAGGACCGTCGAACTCCTCCAGCGCTTCCCGGACGTGGCCGAGCACTACCGCCGCCGCTTCCGCCACGTCCTGGTCGACGAGTACCAGGACACGAACCACGCGCAGTACACCCTGGTGCGCGAACTCGTCGGCAAGGCGGGCGGCGAGATCCCCCCGGCGGAACTCTGCGTGGTGGGCGACGCGGACCAGTCCATCTACGCCTTCCGCGGCGCCACCATCCGCAACATCGTGGAGTTCGAGCGCGACTACCCGGACGCCACCACGATCCTGCTCGAGCAGAACTACCGCTCCACGCAGAACATCCTCACGGCCGCCAACGCGGTGATCTCCCGCAACCCGAACCGCCGCGACAAGTCGCTCTGGTCCGACCTCGGCGAGGGCGAGAAGATCGTCGGCTACGTCGCGGACAACGAACACGACGAAGCGGCCTTCGTCGCCAACGAGATCGACCGCCTGGTCGACGGCGGCGAGGTCAACAACTCCGAGATCGCCGTCTTCTACCGCACCAACAACCAGTCGCGGGTCTTCGAGGAGATCTTCATCCGCCTCGGCCTCCCGTACCGAGTGGTCGGCGGCGTCCGCTTCTACGAGCGCCGAGAGGTCCGCGACGCCCTCGCGTACCTGCGCACCCTGGCCAACCCGGAAGACACGGTCTCCCTGCGTCGAATCCTGAACGTCCCGAAACGGGGCATCGGCGAACGAGCGGAAGCCTGCGTCTCGGCCTACGCGGAACGCGAACGAATCAGCTTCGCCGCAGCCCTCCGCGAGGCCGTGAACGACCGAGTCCCGATGCTGAACCCGCGCTCCCGCAACGCCATCGCCGGCTTCGTGGAGATGATGGACCAACTGGGCGAGATGGTCGCCCGCGAGGACGACGTGGCCGACATCCTCGAATCGGTCCTGGAAAAAACCGGCTACCGCACCGAGCTGGAAGCCAGCGAGGACCCGCAGGACCACACGAGGATCGAAAACCTCAACGAGCTGGTCACCGTGGCCCGCGAGTTCACCGAACTGGAACTCCCCGAAGGCGCCGAACCGATCCCGTCGCTCCCAGCCTTCCTGGAACGCGTCTCCCTGGTGGCAGACGCGGACTCGATCCCAGACGCGGACTCGGACGGCGTGGTCACCCTGATGACCATCCACACGGCCAAGGGCCTCGAATACCCGGTCGTCTTCAGCACGGGCTGGGAAGACGGCGTCTTCCCGCACATGCGAGCACTGGGCGACCCAGCCGAGCTGGCAGAAGAACGCCGCCTCGCCTACGTGGGAATCACCAGGGCCCAACGCCGCCTCTACCTCTCCAGGGCACTGGTGAGGTCGGCCTGGGGCCAACCATCAGCCAACCCGGCCTCCCGCTTCCTGGGCGAAATCCCGCAGGACCTCCTGGACTGGCGCCGAGTAGAGCCTTCACGCTCAGGCCCAGCGGCAGCCACGACGTGGGGCCGCTCAGCCTCAGGCGGCATAGCCTCCCGAGGCCTCTCCCGCCCGGCCCCGGGCAAAGCGGGCTGGAAGGACGGCCCAGCGATGAAGCTGGAAGTGGGCGACCGAGTGACCCACGACAAGTACGGCCTGGGCAGAGTGATGGCAGTGGACGGCGAGGGCCTGCGAGCCACCGCGACGATCGACTTCGGCGGCTCAGGCACAGTCCGCCTGATGCTGATCGGCAGCGTCCCAATGACAAAACTCTAACGCCCCAAGCCCAAGCCAAACAGCATGCCAGCGCGCGTCACGGCAAGCACCCGCCCACCCGCGACGCCGAAGGCGAGCCGTCCTTACCGTGCGGTCTGGGTGGGGTGGTTTCGTCACGAGTCGTGCCACAGCTCTTGCTGCAGGCAGAAGGGGATGTCAAACGGACACGCTTTTCGTCCGTTTGACATCCCCTTCTGCCTGTGGCCCGCTCTTGGTGCGACTCGTGACGAAACCACCCCACCAACGCGCCCATCTACGCAACGCCACTCCGCCCAAAGCAACAGGCGTGCCATCTACCTACGCACGGCGTGGACCCCGGTTTTTGATCAGATTGGCGGGGTCTGGGGCAGTGCCCCAGGAATCAGCCGCCACACCAGCACGCAACCCAACCACCTACGGACGACCCAACAGGCACCCGCCAACGCACCAGGGGGACGACCAACAAAACCAACGCGCACGCCGAAGGCGGCCCCCCAACGCACTTACGGAACGCCAGAGACCCACCATCCGGGTGCACGACACAAGCCACATCCCCACCCAAACCGGACCACCCCCACCCCCCTGACCAGCACTTTCCCCACCCCCGAAGAAATCCCCCAATTTTCCTCAAAACCAGCGCAACGGACTGCCACAACGTGCGTCTATGTGGGTGTCGCAAGCAGCACAGCCAGGGAACGTTCGGGGCGATCCAAGGCAACCAAGCAGCCTGCAGACGAAGGGGAGCGAAGGAACGGCGGGGGCCGAACTTCGCGGCGAGGTGCGGCCGGACCGAACGGGAGAGCGGTCCGGCCGCACTGTCTTCTCAGGACTGTCTTCGGGGGACTGTCGTCTGGGGACTGCCCAGTCCGGCACGGGGCCCGGACGGCACAGCCAAGGGCCCGGCCTTCTTCGGCGCAGCCCAGGCATCTGCCCGGCGCAGCCCAGGCTTTCTTCGACACAGCCCCAACTTCTGCCCGGCGCAGCCCAGGCGTCTGCCTGGCACAGTCCCGGCATCTACCCGGCTAGTGCCCGCCACAGCCCACACACGGCTCCCGCTGCCCCCACAACCCAGAAGATCGACGCAGGTCATCCCCACCGCGTCCAAAAATTGTCAGACCCCCGGAGCATCATCGACCGCATGAGGCCACAACCCCAGCGGGAGAGCTCAAGATGGATCACGTACTGGCCGGCGCCCTGCACGAACGTGTGTTCGCAATCCTCAGCCAGCTGGAATCCCCGGAAACGACCAACCTGGTCGAGGCGTGGCGCACCCTGCTCCGCCACCACGAACCAACGGAGAGCGGGTCCTGCAAGGCGTGCGGCCCACGCTGGCGCAGACACATGTGCTCGGTCTGGCGCGTAGCGGCCAACTATTTCGTCCGGTGTGAAGCCGGACGGCCTCCCGGCGCGAAGTAGCCGGGCGAGATCCCGCAGGAGCGCGGCTGGGGTGCGACTGGGGTGCGACTGGAGCGACGCTAGAGGCTCCTGGGCCGCACGAGCCCTCTGAGGCTTCTCAAACGCCCTGACCCACACCGCGAGGTGGGTCAGCCGCGAAATCCCGTCAGAAAGCTACTGAGCCGTAGTTCAACAAGTCTCGAACCACGTGGCCCGGAAGGTCCGGCGAACCCGAAAGCCCGGCGAACCCGAGGACCCGGAGGTCCGGTGAATCAGACAGTCACACCGCGAGCGTTCAGCCAGGTCAGCGGGTTGATCTTCTGGCCGCCCGGGTTCCAGACCTCGAAGTGCAGGTGAGGGCCGGTGGAGAAGCCGCGGTTGCCCATGCGGGCGATCTGCTCGCCTGCCTTGACGACCTGGCCCTCGCGGACGTTGAACGTGTCGACGTGGCCGTAGACGGTGATGGTGCCGTCGGCGTGCTCCACGCGGACCCAGAGGCCGAAGCCGGAGGCGGGACCCGCCTCGAGCACCTTGCCGTCGGCGGCGGCGAGGATCGGGGTGCCGATCGGGCCGGCGATGTCGATGCCGAGGTGCATGGTGCCCCAGCGGCCGCCGTAGCCGGAGGTGAAGTCACCGGCGGCGGGGCGGACGAACTTCGGGCGCTTCTTCTCGGCCTCGACGGCCTCGCGCTCGGTGGTGAGCTGCTGGCTGCGCAGGAGCTTGGCGGCCTCGGCGGAGCCCTCCGCCGTCGTCTTGGAGACCGCGAGGATCTGCGGGGCGGGGGCGGTGTCGCCTCCCACGCCGTCGAAGGTGGCGGCGCCACCGGAGTGGTTCGCGAGCTGGACGTCACTGCTGTCGTCCGCTGCGGCCTGGCCGATCTGTCCTGCGCCTGCTGCTGCGAACGCGCCTACTGCGACGGCGGCGACGACGATGCGTCCGCGAAGCGCCGACGGCGGCGGGGGGAGCCGGTGAGAGCTGACCGTGCGCGCATTGGCGCGGTCGACTGCCTCTTCAAGCGCAGCACTGCGTTCATGGCCGCCGGGGGAGCGGTGGTGACTCAAAGCTTGCCCTTCCGCCTTCGGGGAGCCTGATCTTGTGGACTGCCGGGCGGGGGATTCCCGGTGAGTCAGGATTCGGGGTTCTGACTCGGTGTCCTTCTGTGATCAGACCGTGACAACGGACCGGGGGAAGGTAACGGCTGGGAGCCTCGGAGGGCAAACCCCAGTTCGTTATGTCCTCCCAATGGGCGGCGACCAGCGGGTTTCAACTGTCAACTGTGACTGTCGGTCATGCCAGGCGGTCGACACGCCTCACCGCCAGCGGCGATGGGGTGAGTTGACAAGTCATCCGATCGGGTGATGGCCGTCACAACTACATGAAGAGTCCTCGTGTCAACAGGCAAAGAAAGGTGACCTGAATCACGTATCTGGTGCTCTTCGACGAGTAACGACGAGTGCTCCAGCCGGGCGTTGCGCTGAGGCACGATGATCTGATCCATCTCCGACCAGACGACGACGAAGCGCGTGCGGCACGGCCGGCACGGTTCGGCGAGCTCCTCGAGCAACTCGGAGCCCGGTCGCAGTTGCTTGGTCAGCGGGGTCGGCAGCAGATAGGCGGCGAGCGTGCCCCTGTGCGGCGTTCCCAGCGTTACGAGTGTGCGAACGCGTGCGTCGCCATGTAGCCGTTGTACGTAGTAACGAGCGATGAGCCCGCCCAGCGAATGACCGACGACGTGGACCTGGTCGGATCCGGTCTGTTCACAGATCCGCTCGATGTGCGCGCCGAGCAACGCGGCCGAACGGCGGACGTCTCCGGTCAACGCCGTCAGCACGCTGTAGTTGATGGCGTGGACTACGCCGAAGCCCCGCCTTCGCAGCGCCCCCGACAGCACCGCGAAGGCGGAACGGTTGTCCCCGATGCCATGCACCAACACGATCGGGGTTCCCGCCGCGTCCATCGCCGAAACCATCAGCCCGCGCTGGCGCGGGGGCAGGCCGTCGGTGCGGTAGTGCCGGTACTGGCCGTCCGTGCGCAGCTGTTCGGTGATCGCACCCCACGGGTAGAGCACCGCGTGGGCCGTCAGCCAGGCCGCTTCCATCGCGACCCCGCGCACTCCGCCGGGCGTGGCCATCGCCCGCAGCGCGACCTTCACTTCTTCCGCCACGTCACGGGCCGTGTGCACGCCCCAGCCGGCACGGTCGAGAGCCGCGTCCGTCAGACGCGTGATCCACGACCGGCCGCTCTCGCTCATATGAGCGACGGTAAGTGATGAAGTCACGGGCTAGGAGTACCCGCCGGACGTTTTCCACATGCGAACGAATTTCGTCTTGATAGGCACAACGGGCCACACACGGGCACACACCGGTCTTGCTAGGTTCGCCCGCGATGACTCGCACCGAGCTCGAGAACCAGACCCCGGCGGCCGCGAGGCTGCGCACGTCGTGGGCACTCGCCGCGGCAGGCTCCCTTCTACTGGCGGCCGGTCCGCTGCTCGGCGTGGTCGACGGCGCGGATCCCGCGTTCACGTCGTGGCCGCTGCTCGCCCTGCTGGCGCTGTTGCCGCCGGTCGTCGCGGGTGTGCTGCTGATGCGCGGCCGTCCGTTCGTGGCGGCGGGACTGATCGCCGCGGTCGGTGTCTTCGCGGTCGGACGTCTGCTGAGCGACTTCCAGATCGTCCTCGACGCGATGAAGGTGGCGCGGCCGGAGCTGTTCCGGCCGACGACCCTCGTCGCGGTCGTCCCGTCGGCGGGAGTCTGGCTGCTGATCGCCGGGCACCTGCTGGTGATCGCGGGCGGTGCGCTCGCGGCCGGTCGCGCCGGCATGCCCGCGGACGAGTCGGAGCCCCCGACCCTGGTGGCCCTGCCGGTGATCATCGCCGCGTGGGCCGCGATCGGGTTGCTGGGCAAGCCGTTCATCTCGACGGACCCGTTCCAGCTGGACCGCGGCCCGTGGGACCTGCCGGTGCTCGGCCTGACCGGCGGTCTGCTGATCGCACTGGCCGCGCCGCTCGCCACCGCGCTCGCGGCCAGCTCCCCCGACCCGGACACCCGCCAGGGCGGGACGATCGGCGTGACGCTCGCGTTGCTGGCCGTCGTGCTGCCACCGCTGGTGGCGGGCACCGTCGCGGCCGGGCTGAGCATCAGCGTGGGATCGATGATCGCGCTGGTCGCCGCTCTCATCCTGCCCATCACGCCGCTCTACGGCCGGACGGCGCGACTGTTGCGCGGCAAGCGCGACGAGACGCGCGACCCGGCGCTGCCCTCTCTTCGGCGCATGCACCTGGCCGCCGGTGTCTTCGCCGTCCTCTCGGCCGCCGCGATGCTCATCGGCGCGTTGCTGCCGCAGCTCGTTCTCAGCACGGGCGGTGTGGCACCCGATCTGGCGTCCGTGAACCTGCTCTGGGCGGCCGGACTCGCGTTCGCCGGGCTGGGCCTTCTCCTGGTGTTGCCGTCCACGGCCGCTGTGGTGCGCCCGGCGCTGGTGGGCGGTTACTTCGCCATGCAGTTCGCCGCGGCGGGCGCGACCGAACCCGTGCTGGCGGCGAGTCAGCTGGGCGTCGCGCAGCCCGGCGCGGGGTTCTGGCTGATGACCGTCGAACTCCCGCTCGGCCTGCTGGCACTGGCCTGCGCGGGCCTCGCGGGCGCGATCGAGCGGGAGAACGCGGGTGAGACCAAGAAGGAGCAGGTGCCGGTGACCGAGCTGGGCGCCGTGCTGCTCGCCGGGCTCTTCGCGGCAGGCGCCTTCGCGCTGCCGACCCTGCGCGGCGACAGGTACACGTCACCGACCCTGGTGCCGGACAACGACCCGACGGTCTCCGCGGTCCTGCTGATCTCCCTCATCGTGCTGATCATGACCCTCGTGCTCGCGCTCCGGTCGAAGCCCGCTCGTGGCGCGGCCACGCTCGTGGGCGGCGCGCTGCTGCTCGGCGTGCGGGCGCTCGAACTGCCGCTGACCGGCGGACGCGTCGAGGGAGCGGTGGCGGCGCCCGGCACGTGGCTCGCGCTGGCGTCGATCGCGGCACTGCTGATCGCGGCCGGCTTGATGGGGACTCGCGCGACCCGCTGAAACGTGTCGCAAAAGACTCTTGAACGTCTCGTGGCCCCTGCTTTTCCCTATAACGCGCGATAACGCGCGCGCACGCGTGATCGACCTCACCGCCGTTGAGACCGACCTCACCGGTGGTGGCGTGCGAGCGGTACCTGCAGCTCGATAGTGTCTGGGCCCAGCCGCGTCAAGTGGGTTCGCACGGCCCCTTGAGGACCACCCAGGCGCGGTGTTCCGACACCGACGTCGCAGGAGACCCGAGTGGACCTGTACGAGTACCAGGCGAAGGATCTCTTCGCCGCCCACGGCGTCCCGGTTCTGCCGGGCGATGTGGCAACCAACCCCGCCGACGCCAAGGCCATCGCCGCGAAGTTCGGCCAGGCCGTCGTCGTCAAGGCCCAGGTCAAGACCGGCGGCCGCGGCAAGGCCGGTGGTGTGAAGCTCGCTTCCACCCCGGAGGAGACCGAGGAGAAGGCGACCGCCATTCTCGGCCTCGACATCAAGGGGCACATCGTTCACCGCGTTCTGGTGACGCCCGCCTCCGACATCGCGGAGGAGTACTACTTCTCCTTCCTGCTCGACCGTGCCAACCGCACCTTCCTCGCCATGGCGAGCGTCGAGGGCGGCATGGACATCGAGGAGGTCGCCGCGACCAAGCCCGAGGCCCTCGCGAAGATCGCCATCGACGCCATCAAGGGCGTCGACGTGGCCAAGGCCACGGAGATCGCCGACGCGGCGAACTTCCCGGCCGAGGTCAAGGACCAGGTCGTCGACACCATCGTGAAGCTCTGGGAGACCTTCGTCTCCGAGGACGCCACGCTGGTCGAGGTCAACCCTCTGGTCCGCGACCCGCAGGGCAAGATCGTCGCGCTCGACGGCAAGGTCACGCTCGACGAGAACGCCGACTTCCGCCACCCGGCTCACGCCGAGCTGGTCGACAAGGCGGCGGAGAACCCTCTCGAGGCGAAGGCCAAGGAGAAGGGCCTCAACTACGTCAAGCTCGACGGCGAGGTCGGCATCATCGGAAACGGTGCCGGTCTGGTCATGTCGACGCTGGACGTCGTCGCGTACGCCGGTGAGCAGTACGGCGTGAAGCCCGCGAACTTCCTCGACATCGGTGGCGGCGCGTCCGCCGAGGTCATGGCCAACGGCCTGGACGTCATCCTCGGCGACGAGGCCGTCCGTTCCGTGTTCGTGAACGTCTTCGGTGGCATCACCGCGTGCGACGCCGTCGCCAACGGCATCGTGAAGGCGTTGGAGATCCTCGGCGACTCGGCCACCAAGCCGCTCGTCGTCCGCCTGGACGGCAACAACGTGGAGGAGGGCCGCGCGATTCTCGCCGAGGCCAACCACCCGCTGGTGACCGTTGTCGACACGATGGACAACGCGGCCGCCAAGGCCGCCGAGCTCGCGGCTGCGGGGGTCTGACCAAGATGGCTATCTTCCTCAACGAGACCAGCAAGGTCATCGTCCAGGGCATGACCGGTGCCGAAGGCACCAAGCACACCAAGCGCATGCTCGCGTCCGGCACGAACATCGTCGGTGGCGTGAACCCGCGCAAGGCGGGCGAGAAGGTCGACTTCGACGGCACCGTCCTCCCGGTCTTCGGCACCGTCAAGGAGGCCATGGAGGCCACCGGCGCGAACGTGACCGTGATCTTCGTCCCGCCGGCCTTCTCGAAGGCCGCCGTGGTCGAGGCGATCGACGCCGAGATCGAGCTGGCCGTCGTCATCACCGAGGGCATCCCGGTGCACGACACCGCCTACTTCTGGGCGCACGCCGTCGCGACGGGCCACAAGACCCGCATCATCGGCCCGAACTGCCCCGGCATCATCAGCCCCGGCAAGTCGAACGCCGGCATCATCCCCGCCAACATCGCGGGCAGCGGCAAGATCGGCCTGGTGTCGAAGTCGGGCACGCTGACCTACCAGATGATGCACGAGCTGCGGGACTTCGGTTTCTCCACCGCGATCGGCATCGGTGGCGACCCGATCATCGGCACCACGCACATCGACGCCCTCGAGGCGTTCGAGGCGGACCCCGAGACCACCGCGATCGTCATGATCGGTGAGATCGGTGGCGACGCTGAAGAGCGCGCCGCGGCGTACATCAAGGAGAACGTGACCAAGCCGGTCGTCGGCTACGTCGCGGGCTTCACCGCTCCCGAGGGCAAGACCATGGGCCACGCCGGCGCCATCGTCTCTGGCTCGGCGGGCACCGCGCAGGCGAAGAAGGAGGCCCTCGAGGCCGCCGGGGTCAAGGTCGGCAAGACGCCGTCCGAGACCGCCGCTCTGATGCGCGAGATCATGCAGGGTCTCTGATCTCAGGCACTCAGCGCGATACGAGGGCTGGATTCCGAGTACTTTCGGAGTCCAGCCCTCGCTCGTATGGCGGAACCGGCATGATCGGTCCATCGTCTTAGTAGCGGGTGCAGAGCACTGCTAGCGTCAATCGACGCACCCTGGTTTGAGGAGGAGACCTCGACATGTCCGTGCCTTACGGCGCACCCCAACAGCAGCCGCCGGGTCCGGCACAGCACCAGGCTCCGCCGCCGGCCCACGGGGCCCCCGGCGCCAACAACATCAACCTGGCCCTGATCCTCCCGCTGGTCGCGGCGGGTCTCGGCCTCGTGGCGTACCTCGTCGCGTTCGCGGACGACGTCAGCGGCAGCGTGACGTACCTGCTGGCCGCGGGCATGCTCGCGGGCCTCTCGGTGCTCCCCAGCATCCCGAAGGGCTTCGTCCCGGTCGCCGCGGTCCTCGCGGGCGTCCAGACGCTGCTCCAGCTGCAGGGCATCATCAAGTCGCCGTCCGTGCAGGGCCTCGACATCGTGCTGCTCATCGTCGCGCTGCTCGAGACGGCCGCGGTCGTGCTCGCGTTCCTGCTCGCCGAGGGCATCGTGAAGTTCGAGCCGAAGCCCGCGAACCCGTACGCGGGTCAGCAGCAGGGGCAGCCGGGCGGCTGGAACCCGCAGTCCGGCGCGTTCCCGCAGCAGGGCCAGCACCCGCAGCACGGCGCGCCCCAGCAGGCCCCGCAGCAGCAGGCGCCACAGCAGTTCGGCCAGCAGCAGCAGTTCGGTCAGCAGCCGCAGCAGCCCGCACAGCCGGGTCAGCCGCCGCAGCAGACCAGCTTCATGCCGCAGCCCGGCCAGTTCGGCTCGCCGGGCACGCCGCCCGGTGGCTTCGGCGGACCGCAGCAGTAAGGTCCGCACACCGTTCGACCTCAGGGGTGGTGCCGGTTCTCCGGCACCACCCCTGTCGTATGACCCGGCGTGCCTGCCCCGAATGGCTCAGGCGGCCTGACACAGTGGAGAAGTGCCCGTGCTGCAACGCGATGTGACCCGCGAGGTCAACACCGTGCGCCCACCGGAGTTCTCGCGGTCCGAACGCACGCGCGTGCTCATCGCCTCCGCGGTCGGATCGGTGGTCGTCGGATACGCCGCTGTCGCCGCGGTCCTCGCGCTGGTCTCCGCGACGGCCACGTACGCGGAGTTCTCCACGTCAGGCGTGCTCAGCGCCGCCGCGCCCGCCTGGCTGGCGGCACACCACGTGCCGTTGCGCTTCGAGTCGGGTCAGCTCGGCGTGCTGCCGCTGCTGCCCACGGCGTTGCTGATGCTGCTGGTCGGCCGCACCGCCGCGGGGGCCGCCGACCGTCTCGGCCTCTACGAACCGCTGCAGGCCCGTGGGGTCGTGCTCAGCATCGCCGGATCGCACGCGGTCGTCGGCGGCACGATCGCGCTCGTCATGGGCGAGGGCGTCGTGCGTGCCACACCGGCCGTGGCGTTCTTCGGCTGTGCGGCGGTGTCCGGTCTCGCCGCGACCATCGGCGTGGCTCGCCGTTGTGGCCTGGTCGAGGTGGTGTTCGACAAGCTCGACCCGGTGGCGCTGCACGGTCTGCGCTCCGGCTTCATGGCGTTGTTCACGCTGGTCTGCATGGGTGCGTTGGCGGTGGCCGCCGGTCTCGCGGCGTCCTGGCCGACGACCAGCGGGCTCTTCGCGGGTGCCGGTCCGTCGTTCGGCGTCGGTCTCGGCGTGTTCCTGCTGTGCCTCGGCTACCTGCCGAACGCGATCATCGCGGGCTTCTCGTACGTCGTGGGCGCCGGCTTCTCGCTGGGCGGGGTCGAGGTCGCGCCGACGCGGTTCGTCGGCGGTCCGGTGCCCCCGGTGCCGCTGCTGGCGGCCATGCCGGAGAACGCGTTCGTGTGGAGCCCCGCCGTGCTGGCCGGCGGCGCGGTGATCGGCGTGCTGGTCGGCTGGACCTGCCGCAAGGTGTCCGACCGGCCGACCTCGCGGCTGCGCGCGGTGCTGGTGGCGGCGATCACGGCGGCCGTGGGCAGCCTGGTTCTCGCCGCGACGGCCGGTGGACGGCTGGCGGGCGGCGCGTTCGACCCCGTGACGGTGCCCGCGGGCCTGCTCGCGCTGCTCGTGGCGCTGTGGGTGCTGGTGCCGGGCGCCCTGGTGGCCTGGCTCGCGGGGAACCGCAAGAAGACCGTGGTGGCGGACGACGCCGAGTTCGTCGAGCCGGACTACGACGAGGATGCGGAGGCCGTCGACCCGGACGTCGTGTTCGAGGACGACGAGCTCACCGACCAGTTCGAACAGCTCGAGGTCGTGGACGAGGACGAGTTCGAGGTCGAAGAGGACCTCGAGGACGACGACTACTACGACGAGGACGAGTACGACGAGGAAGAGCCTGAAGACGTCGTCGAGGCCGAAGACGTTGAGGACGAACAGGAAGACGAACCGGAGGACGACGCGGACGAGGACCTCGAAGAGGAAGAGGACCTTGATGCGGAGTTCGACGAAATGCTCGGCATGGAGCCGGAGGAGGACCTGGACGGCAAGCCGGGACGGTGACGTCCTAGGCTGCTCCTGAGCTGCTGCAACGACCAGGAGTAGACGCTGAGCACCGAACTTCGGCTTCCCACACCGGCGCGCGTCGTCGTACTCGTCTCCGGTTCCGGAACCCTCATGCAGGCCCTGCTGGACGCGGACCTCCCGATCGAGGTGGTCGCGGTCGGCGCCGACCGCGAGAACATCGAGGGCCTCAAGCGCGCCGAACGCGCCGGGGTGCCCCACTTCGCCGTGAAGCTGCGCGACCACGCCGACCGCACGGCCTGGGACACCGCCCTGACCGAGGCCGTCGCGTCGTACGAGCCCGACCTGGTCGTGTCCGCCGGCTTCATGAAGATCATCGGCGAGCAGTTCCTCGCCCGCTTCGGCGGCCGCATGATCAACACCCACCCCGCGCTGCTGCCGGCCTTCCCCGGCGCGCACGGCGTGCGCGACGCCCTGGCCTACGGCGTGCACGTCACCGGATCGACGGTGCACCTGGTCGACGCGGGCGTCGACACGGGGCCGATCCTCGCGCAGGAGGCCGTGGTCGTCGAACCCGGCGACACCGAGGACACCCTGCACGAACGCATCAAGGTCGTCGAACGCCGGCTGCTCGTCGAGACAGTCGGCCGGCTCGCCCGTGAGGGCTGCACCGTGAACGGACGAAAGGTGAGCATTCCGTGAGCACTCCTGCCGAGAGGCGACCGGTCCGCCGGGCCCTGATCGGGGTCTCCGACAAGGCCGGCCTGCTGGAACTGGCCACCGGCCTGCACGCGGCCGGAGTCGAGATCGTGTCCACCGGCGGCACCGCGAAGGTGCTGGCCGACGCGGGCGTCCCCGTGACGCCGGTCGAGCAGGTCACCGGGTTCCCCGAGTGCCTCGACGGCCGCGTGAAGACGCTGCACCCACGCGTGCACGCCGGTCTGCTGGCCGACCTGCGCAAGGACTCGCACGTCCAGCAGCTGCGCGAGATGGACATCGCGCCGTTCGACCTGCTGGTCGTGAACCTGTACCCGTTCACGCAGACCGTCGCGTCCGGTGCCTCCCAGGACGACTGCGTCGAGCAGATCGACATCGGCGGCCCCGCGATGGTCCGCGCGTCGGCGAAGAACCACGCCAACGTCGCGGTCGTCGTCGACCCCGCCCGCTACGACTGGGTGCTGGAGAACGTCCGCGAGGGCGGCTTCACCCTGGCCGACCGGCAGCGCCTGGCCGCCGACGCGTTCCGCCACACCGCTTCCTACGACGTCGCCGTGGCCTCGTGGATGGGCAGCGCACTGGCGCCCGACGATGAGGGCAGCGGCTTCCCCGGCTGGGTCGGCGCGACCTGGAACCGGTCGAACGTGCTGCGCTACGGCGAGAACCCGCACCAGAGCGCCGCGATCTACACGCAGGGCGACGGCCGCGTGGGCCTGGCGTCGGCGAAGCAGTTGCACGGCAAGGAGATGTCGTACAACAACTACCTCGACGGTGATGCCGCGTGGCGTGCCGCGTGGGACCACGAACTGCCGTGCGTCGCGATCATCAAGCACGCCAACCCGTGCGGCATCGCGGTGTCCGAGCTGAGCATCGCGGACGCGCACCGCAAGGCGCACGAGTGCGACCCGGTCAGCGCGTTCGGCGGCATCATCGCGGCGAACCGCGAGGTCACCGTGGAGATGGCCGAGTTCGTCTCGGAGATCTTCACCGAGGTCGTCATCGCTCCGTCCTATGCGGACGGTGCGGTGGAGGTGTTGCAGCGCAAGAAGAACGTGCGCATCCTCGTGGCCGAGGCGCCTGCTCGCGGCGGCGCGGAGATGCGTCCGGTGTCTGGTGGCCTGCTGCTGCAGCAGCGCGACGCCATCGACGCGTCCGGTGACTCGCCGGCGAACTGGACCCTGGCGGCCGGCAAGCCCGCGGACGAGAAGACGCTGGCGGACCTCGAGTTCGCGTGGCGTGCCATCCGCGCGGTGAAGTCGAACGCGATCCTGCTGGCGGACAACGGTGCCACCGTCGGCGTCGGCATGGGCCAGGTCAACCGGGTCGACTCCTCGCACCTCGCGGTGAAGCGCGCCGGTGAGCGGGCCAAGGGTGCGGTCGGCGCGTCCGACGCGTTCTTCCCGTTCCCGGACGGTCTCGAGGTGCTGCTGGAGGCGGGCGTGCGCGCGGTCGTGCAGCCCGGTGGCTCGGTGCGCGACCCCGAGGTCATCGCCAAGGCAGAAGAAGCGGGCATCACGCTGTACCTGACGGGTACGCGGCACTTCGCCCACTAGAACCGCTTGAAGAAGGGCCGCTTCCCGTTGGGGGAGCGGCCCTTTTCGGCTTCAGAGCTTCGCGACCATCTCCTGGGCGATGCCCTTCGCGGCGGCCTCGAACTCCGCGACGTCCGGCTTGGCGTTGGCGAACAGACCCGCGTCCCAGCCGGAGTAGTCGACCTCGATCACGGTGTCGCCCTTGCGCACGACGATCCAGATGTCGGTGAACGCGGAGTCGTCCTCCACCAGCACGGCCGTGGCCTGGTCGCCGAGGTCATCCAGCTGCTTGCGCTGGGGGACGCCCCTGGTGTCCATGTGCTGCGCCACGAGCCGGTCGAAGTCGGTCTTCACGTCGTCGCTGGAGACGTAGACGTCGGTGCTGCGGTGGCCCTTGCCGTCGACGCCCTTGGTCTGGTTCCACGAGCAGATCGTCCGCGTGCCGTCCGACACCTTCGTCTCGTGCGAACCGAGGCCGTTCGGGTTCGTCGTGCGCGCCTTGGCCAGTGCCGCCTCGGAGACGTTGCCGCACAACGCGGGCATCTTGTCGGCGCGCTTGCTGGTGCCGCCGTCCTTGTTGACGTTGAGGTGGAGCACGAGCCCGGTGATGCCACCGGCGAGCACCAGGACGCCGACGAGGATGCCGATGATCAGCGGAGCCTTGCTCTTCTTGGGTGGCTGCGGCGGACCCCAGCCCGGCGGCGGTTGCTGCCACCCCTGCTGTGGAGGTGGCTGCTGCCGGCCCGGTGGAGGTGGCGGCTGCTGATGCCAGCCGTGCGGAGGTGGTTGGTTCACGATTTCCCCAGTTCCCAGTAGTGCTGAAGGCACGGTAGAGGACCTCCCGGACTCGTGTGGCCGTGTCCACCAAAAGGGTGACGCTCTGGGATTGACACAGGGGTGCGCCCGCGCGCTACGATCATCCCGTTCGTTCGAACAAGAGTTCGAATAAGCAAGTCGCCGAACTTCCCTCGGCGGTCGTGCACAGGGGTGCGCACGGTCCGTGACGGGAGGTGGGTGGAGTGTCCAGGTCGGCAACGGCGTCGTTGGCCGCGCTCGGGGTGAACCCGGCCAGCGAGCTGACCAGCACCACCACCGACCACACCACGGGGCGGGTCCTGCCGGTTCGCGGGGAACTGGCGGGCCTGCTCCCGTGGGGCGGCTTGCGGCGTGGCAGCACGGTGTCGGTGGGCGGATCGACATCGTTGCTGCTCGCCCTGCTGGCGGGTGCGACCGCGGACGGCTGCTGGGCCGCCGTGGTCGGCCTGCCCCAGGTGGGAGTGCTGGCCGCGGCCGAACTGGGCGTCGCGGTGCAACGCCTGGCACTGGTCCCACGTCCGGGTGCTGACCCGGGCCCGGTCATCGCGGCCCTGCTGGACGGCATCGACCTGGTGGCCGTCGCCTGCCCGCTCCCTCCCTCACTGGCCCGCCGTCTGACGGCCCGCGCCCGCCAACGCCGTTCCGTGCTCATCGCCTTCGGCCCCTGGCCCTCTGCCGACGTGGAACTGACCGCGGAGTCCGTGAGCTGGAACGCCTTGGACGACGGGGCGGAAACGTTGCGGCGCCAGGAGATCAGCGTGCGCAGTGGCGGTCGCGGCTCGGCCGGGCGCGCCAAGAACGTGCTGCTGACCTTTGGTGCGGAAGAAATCGAGCTCCCGCTGGTGGCCGGTGAACCGGCCCGCTCCGACGAGCCGGCTGATGCCGGTCCGGGCCGGGCCGACGAGCTGGCCACCAGACGGGCGGACAGTGCCGTCACCAGGCGGACGGAGGCAGTGGAACGCCTGGTCAGGCTCGCGCAAAAGGGTCCATCGGCGTGAAGGACACACGGCTGCTCGCCGTTTGGTGCCCCGACTGGCCCGTCATCGCCGCCTGCACCGCCACCGGCACCGCCCCGCACGTGCCCGTGGCGGTGGTCGACGGCAACGAGATCGTGTCCACCTCCGCGGTGGCACGGGCCGAGGGCATCCGGAAGGCGATGCGCAAGCGCGCGGCCGAGGCGATGTGTCCTGAGCTGATCACCTTCGAGCGCGATCCGCAGCGCGACGCCCGGTTCTTCGAGCCGGTCGCGGAGGCCGTCGAGGAACTCGCGCCCGGCATCGAGGTCGTGCTGCCCGGACTGGTCGCGGTGCCGGCGCAGGGGCCGGTCGGCTACTTCGGGTCTGAGGAGCAGGCGGCCGAACGGATCGTCGACCACGTCGCGACCCGGACCGGGACCGAGGCCCAGGTGGGCATGGCCGACAGCTTGTTCGCGGCCACGAAAGCCGCGCACCGCAACGTGATCGTGCCGCCGGACCGGACGCCGGAGTTCCTCAGGCCGTTGGGCGTGCACGAGCTTGACGCACCAGAACTGGTCGACCTGCTCAGGAGGCTCGGCCTGAAGACGCTCGGCGCGTTCGCGGAGGTGCCGGAGAACTCGGTGGCGTCGAGGTTCGGCGGCCCGGCCACCCGGCAGCACCGGCTGGCGCGCGGGTTGCCGGAACGTCCGCTCGACAAGCGCAGGCCCGCGCCGGAACTGGCGGTCAGCGAGACCTTCGACGAACCGGTCGAGCGCATCGACGCGGCCGCGTTCGCCGCGAAGATCCTGTCGGAACGGCTGCACGAGAACCTCGCGGCCAGAAGCCTCGCGTGCACGCGGCTCGGCATCCACGCCCGCACCGAGAACGACGAGGAGCTGCACCGGGTGTGGCGGGCCGCGGAACCGTTGACACCACGGGGAATCGCGGACCGGGTGCGCTGGCAGCTCGACGGGTGGCTCACCCGCGAACGCCTCACCTCCGGCATCCGCACGCTCACCCTCGAACCGGTCGAGGTCGTCAACGGCACCGCGCTCCAGCTCGGGTTGTGGGGCCACGACGACGAACGCGCGGTGCGGGCGTTGCTGCACGTCCAGGGGCTGCTCGGCCCGGACGGCGTGCTCACCGGGGTCATCGACGGCGGCAGGGGACCGAAGGAGCAGGTCAGGCTCGTGCCGTGGGGCGACGAACGAGTACCCGCTCGAAATCCGGACCACCCGTGGCCCGGTCGGCTCACCAGGGCGCCCGCGACCCTCGCCGACGACCCCGCGGACCTGAAGGACGAGGCAGGCGACGAGGTCGGCGTGACCGGCCGCCTCGAGCTCACCGCACAGCCGAAAAGCCTGACGGTCAAAGGGAAGACACGGGAGATCACCGCGTGGGCCGGGCCGTGGCCGGTCGACGAGCGGTGGTGGGCACCGGACCCGCACCGGGCCGCGCGCATCCAGGTGCAGACGAACGAGCAGGCGTTCCTGCTGATCCGCAGGAACAAGAGGTGGTTTCTGGAAGGGGTGTACGACTGATGTACGACGAGTACTGGGATCTGCTGGAGACCCTGATTCCGTTGCCGCGCAAGGAACCTGATGGGCTGGAATAACCCGCCGGTCCGCTGGAGGGAGCTGGAGCGGGCTCTCTCCGGCAAGCCCTACGAGCAGAAACCCGACGGCGGCGACGGTCCGGGGTGGGGAAGACACCGCGACCGCTACGCCGCACCGCCGGGGTTCGAGATGCACGCGGACGAGCTCGCGGTCACCCGCAAGCGCGTGCCGTACGCGGAACTGCACTGCCACTCCAACTTCAGCTGGCTCGACGGCGCGAGCCACCCAGAGGAACTGGTCGAGGAGGCACAACGGCTCAAGCTCGACGCCATCGCGATCACCGACCACGACGGCATGTACGGCGTGGTCCGCTTCGCCGAGGCCGCCAAGGAACTCGGCATGCACACGGTGTTCGGCGCCGAGCTGAGCATCGGTCTGAGCAGACCCGCCAACGGCGAACCGGATCCCGAGGGCGACCACCTGCTTCTCCTGGCTCGCAAGCAGGACGGCTACCACGGGCTGTGCCGCACGCTCACCACCGGCCATCTGGAAGAGGGTGCCGAGAAGGGCAAACCCGTCTACGACGTCGACCAGATCGTGGCCGACACCAAGGGCGACGTCGTGGTGCTCACGGGCTGCCGCAAGGGAACCGTCCGCCGGGCGCTGGTGAGGGAAGGCCCGGAGGCGGCGTTCGAGGAGATCGTCAGGCTCACCGACCTGTTCGGCAGGGGCCGCGTCTACGTCGAGCTGACCGACCACGGCCTGCCCGAGGACAGCAGGCGCAACGACGTCCTCAACGCGATGGCGCAGAAGCTGCAACTCCCAGTCGTGGCAACGAACGCGGTGCACTACGCGACGCCGAGCCGTGGCAGGCTCGCCGCCGCGATGGCCGCCGTCCGTGCGCGCAGCAGCCTCGACGACATGGCCGGTTGGCTGCCGCCGTCGCCCGCCGCGTTCCTGCGCAGCGGTGAGGAGATGTTCCACCGGTTCCGCCGTTTTCCCGGCGCCGTGCACAACGCCGCGTTGCTCGGCATGCAGCTGGCGTTCGACCTGCGACTGGTCGCGCCGAAGCTGCCGCCGTTCGACGTGCCGGACGGCCACACCGAGATCAGCTGGCTGCGCCACCTCACCTACGAGGGCGCGCGCCGGCGGTACGCCGAGAGCGACGAGAAGGCGTTCGGGCAGATCGAGCACGAACTGCGGATCATCGAACAGCTCGGCTTCCCCGGCTACTTCCTCGTCGTGCACGACATCGTGGACTTCTGCAAGCGCAACGACATCCTCTGCCAGGGCAGGGGCAGTGCCGCGAACTCCGCGGTGTGCTTCGCACTCGGCATCACCAACGTCGACGCGGTCCGCTTCGACCTGCTCTTCGAACGGTTCCTGGCGCCCGCCCGCGACGGCCCTCCCGACATCGACGTCGACATCGAGTCCGACCGGCGCGAGGAGGTCATCCAGCACGTCTACGCCAAGTACGACCGCAGGCACGCGGCGCAGGTGGCGAACGTGATCACCTACCGCGCCCGGTCCGCGGTGCGCGACATGGCCCGCGCGCTCGGCCACTCGCCGGGCCAGCAGGACGCGTGGAGCAAGCAGATAGACAGGTGGGGCCCGCTCGGCACCACCACCGACGACTGCGACATCCCGCGGGACGTGCTGGAACTGTCCGCGCAGCTGGAGAACTTCCCGCGCCACCTCGGCATCCACTCCGGCGGCATGGTGATCTGCGACCGCGCCGTCAGCGAGGTGTGCCCGGTGGAGAAGGCGCGCATGGACAAGCGCACGGTCCTGCAGTGGGACAAGGACGACTGCGCGTCCATCGGCCTGGTGAAGTTCGACCTGCTCGGCCTCGGCATGCTCTCCGCGCTGCACTACGCCATCGACCTGGTCCGCGACCACGAGGGCGTCGACGTCGACATGGGCAGGATCGACCTCACCGACTCCGCCGTCTACGACATGCTGCAGAAAGCCGACTCGGTCGGCGTCTTCCAGGTGGAGAGCCGCGCGCAGATGGCGACGCTGCCGCGCCTGAAACCGCGCAAGTTCTACGACCTGGTCGTCGAGGTCGCGCTGATCAGGCCCGGCCCGATCCAGGGCGGTTCGGTGCACCCGTACATCCGGCGCCGCAACGAGGTCGAGAAGTGGGACTACGACCACCCGTTGCTGGAGAACGCGCTCAAGAAGACCTACGGCGTGCCGTTGTTCCAGGAACAGCTCATGCAGATCGCGGTGGACGTGGCCGGCTTCACCGCCGCCGAGGCCGACGAACTGCGCCGCGCGATGGGCGCCAAGCGCTCGACCGCCCGCATGGAACGCCTGCGCGACCGCTTCTACGAGGGCTGTGCGGCTCAGGGCATCAACGAGGAACTGGCCGGCCGCATCTACGCGAAGCTCCTGGCGTTCGCCAACTTCGGCTTCCCGGAGTCGCACGCCCTGTCGTTCGCGCACCTGGTGTTCGTGAGCGCGTGGTTCAAGCTCTACTACCCGGCGGCGTTCTGCGCGGCCCTGCTCAGGGCCCAGCCGATGGGCTTCTACTCACCGCAGTCGCTGGTGATCGACGCCCGCCGCCACGGCGTGACGGTGCACAGCCCGTGCGTGAACCGCTCGCTTCCCTGGGCGGGCCTGGAACCGTTCGAGGGCAAGAACTCCGTCCGCATCGGCCTGTCCGCCATCCGCGGCATCGGCGACGCGGACGCCGAGCGGATCGTTGCCGCACAACCGTTCCGCGACATGGAGGACTTCGGCACCCGCGTGCAGCTCACCGCGGCCCAGGTGGAAGCCCTCGCCACCGCGGGCGCCTTCTCCTGCTTCGGCCTGGAGCGCCGCGAGGCACTCTGGGCGGCCGGCGCGGTGGCCGCCATCAGGCCAGACCGCCTGCCCGGCACCGTGGTCGGCGTCGACGCACCAGCGTTGCCCGGCATGGACGACGTCGAACTGGCGGTGGCGGACGTCTGGGCCACGGGCCTGTCCCCGGACAGCTTCCCGACCCAGTTCGTACGGTCCACTTTGGACTCGATGGGCGCACTGCCGGTGACTGCCCTCGCGTCCGTCGAACCCGGCACGCGGGTGCTGATCGGCGGCGCGGTGACACATCGGCAACGGCCGGCAATGGCAGGCGGGGTCACGTTCCTCAACATCGAGGACGAGACCGGGATGGTGAACGTCGTGTGCTCACCGGGTTTGTGGGCGCGGTACCGGCGGGTGGCGCGCGGCAGCGGCGCGATGCTCGTGCGGGGCGTGGTCGAGTCGGCGGAGGGCGTGGTCAGCCTGTTGGCGGACCGGTTGCAGCACCTGGACCTGCGGATCCCGTCGAAGTCACGGGACTTCCGCTGAAGGTCGGGGATCAGTGGCTTGTGTCGGTGACGACCTCGCCCCACAGGGAACTCGGGTCGTCGGCGCGGAGGTGCCCGTCGATCCTCTCCACGTGCCCGAGGACGATCCGCTCGTACTCCCGGACACGGTCGTAGAACGCCTCGGCGACTTCACGCGGTGCGCCGAAGAGGGAGTGCTCCAGTCCGGTGAGGATTCGCGCGACCGCGCGCCACCGCCAGCTGATCTCGACCAGCCGTGCCACCGACGAGTTGATGAAGTCCACCGAGGGGTGGTAGAGGTCGCGGTAGTACTCCCGCAGATCAGGGTGAACGTCCTGCGCCGTCACAGGTTCCTCGCGGATCGCCATGACCCTGCCGTCACCGGCGACTGCGCCCACCCACGGCGTCAGGTCGTGCGAGCCCCACCTCCCCAGCCGGTAGAGCCGGTCCTCGCGGGTGATCAGGCGGCTTTCCAGCGGTCCCGCCACGTTGGGGACGAGCACTGGTTCGGACTCCGACTGGAAGTCAGGTGTCTGCAGCAGGTCGGTGGGAAGCCCCCACCTGGACAGGGCGCTGAGATCAGTCTCCGGCAGCCGCCACTCCCGCATCACCTGCTCGGAGGGGCGCACCTGCGCGCCGGCGTCGACGATCGAATCCAGCGGTGCGGTCATCACTTCGGCAAGCCGCTCTTCCACCTCGGGCACGAAGCGAAGAGTAGGCGAGGTTCCCCTGCCAGGATTCGAACCTGGTCCTCCCGCGTAACAGTCGGGCGTGCTGCCATCAGCACTTCAGAGGACACGGTGGAGCGGAGGATGCAGGATTCGAACCTGCGCAGCGCTCGCGCGCTGACCACTGTTTTCGAGACAGCTGCCTTACCGGGCTCGGCCAATCCTCCCCAGGACGCGGAGGGCGCGCGGATCGAACGCGCGCCAGGCGTGCTGCCCGGACCTCGGATTAGCAATCCGGTGCCTTCCCACTCGGCCAGCCCTCCTTCGCCCTGAAAACCGGTGCGTTCCGAAGAACGCCTTTCGTCGGATGCCCGCGAGTCGAACGCGGTGTGTCCTCATCCCAAATGAGGTGGGTTGCCGTCTCCCTCGCACCCGTGAGTACCCCTGCCAGGAGTCGAACCTGAATCTCGGCGTTCGTAGCGCCGCACTCTGTCCATTGAGCTACAAGGGTGTGTATTAAATGCACGGCAAACAAAGAGAGCCGCCCTGATCGGTTTCCCGATGGGCGGCTCCCCGTGTGACCTGAAGCTTGGCCACTACAAGGAGCTCACCTGCGAAAACGGTCGCGAGGAGCTGGGGAGCCGTGATGAGCGCACGCAGGCGACGACGCTGCTGGAGCGTCCGCGTCGCATGTCCTGGCTCTTCATGACGTTCCCCTTCGGCTTGGTGTGTGGCACAAGTATTGCGGCGGGTGATGTCCGCCGTCAATCATTTTTTCGAACGAATTCAATTGTTGAACTAGTTCCCGGCGACCTGCCAGCTTCCGAACGGGTTGGTCGGGCCGGCCGCGCTCTGCTTGCGTTCGTAGAGCTTCGCGTCCGCGCCGACGACGAGCACCCGCACGAAACCTGAGGCGTCACGAACGGCGGCAGGGCCGACCTCCGCGTAGCCGCCGAGGTCCTCCCACGGGCTGAACGTGGTGCCGTTGGTCTGTCGCGCCACGCTGATGCCGTAGCTGTCGTTGCGCGCGAACGCCAGCACGCGCGCGGAAGCACCACCGCCAGAGGTCACCGCCGCGACCGGGCCGACACCGCCCTGCCCGCCGAGGTGGGCGAGCGCGCCGAACGTGCCGTTGCTCGAGCCTTCGGCGACCGTGCCGACGGCGCCGTCGCCGTGCTCGCGGACGATCGCGCGGACCTTGTTGCCGTCCATCGCGACGGCGGGTGCGTGCGTGCACTCGACGGACCCGATCGACTTGTACCCGGTCGACGCGCCGGGGTTCTGCTGCCAGTGGGCGACCTGGCCGTTGTTGTCGGCGAACAGGTGCAGGCGGCCGGTCGACGACGTGAAGCCGACAGGAGGCGACACGATCATGCTCGCCACGCCACCCGTGGACAGCGCCTCCCAGCCGCTGAACGACCCGTCGCCGTTCTGCCAGGCGTTGCTCACGCCGTTGGCCTGGTTGATCGCGAACAGTTCGAGGCCGCCGTCGCCGTTGAGCACGAGGCCCGGCGTGCCGAACGCGGGCGTGGCGCCGTCCGGGTTGCCGACGTCGGTCCAGGTGCCGAACCCGCCGCCCGGCGAGGTCTGGCCGGTGATCAGGATCGAACCGGTGTCCAGGTCCAGGACGGCGACGTGCACGAGACCCGATCCGTTGAGTGCGACGGCGACGCCGGGTGCGAACGTGCCGCCGCGCAGCATCTGCGGGCCGGCCCAGGCGCCGTTGACCGGCTGGTGCCACCACATGATCGAGTCACCGGCGGCGACGAACGCGTGCAGCGTGCCCGTGCTGTCGACGATCGCCCACGGCGCGACGACAGGCCATCGGTGGTAGTTGCGGAACACGTGCTCGTCGAAGGCGGGGCCGGTGACCGGGTCGTGCTCGGCGTACGCCTGGTAGGCCTCGGACTTCGGCCCGCGCAACGCGTCCGGCACGTTGGCGGGAGACGCGGCGATGTTGTAGCAGCGGTAGCGGGTGAACAGCACGAACCCGCGCTCGTTGGTGCCCTCGTAGGACTTGACGGCCTTCGTCGCGAACTTGGCCGCGTGGATGTGATCGGTGTGCTCGCCGCCCTCGTTCGGGAAGTCGTAGTTCGGTTCCGGGTCCTGGACGCGGATCACCGTCGGCTGGTACTCGTCGAGCAACGCGAGCAGGACGTTGTTCACGTCCGCCTGGTTGTACCACTGGGAAGCCTGGACCGGTCCGCCCGTCGGGATGATCGTCGGGGCGGCGAAGTTCGGGTCGTTCCAGAGCCTCTCCAGAGCCATGGTGTGGTCGGGGAAGTTCGGGTCGTCGTCGCCACCGTCCGGCAGGCTCAGGTAGACCAGTTGGACGTTCGGCGCGCCCACGAGGGTGTCGACCTCGAGGAACATGGTCGCGACCTGCTTGGATTCGCGGTTCCAGTTGTTCGGCTTGCCCGCGAGCTTCGCGTAGGCGGAGCGCTGGCCTTCCCGCACGCTCGCGGCCAGTTCCTCGCGAGTCATGTCCCCGAACCCCTTGTTCTGGTCCGCCGTGAGGACGATCGTCCGCATCGGCAGTCCGGAAAGGACGGACGGCTGGATGTCCGGGTTGAGGAACAACAGGTCATCGTCCGTGTGCGCGACGATGTTGACGAAACTTCCCTGGCCGGGCAGGGCGTTGGTGCCTGGTGCCGCGGCGAACGCGATGCCGGAGTTGGCGATCGCGGTCGCGGCGGCGGCAGAGGCACCTGCGACGAGCACTGTGCGTCGGCTGATGCTGGTCATCGAGAATCCCCCAGATTCTGTCCAATGCAACAAACCACAGGACGCGCGGTCCTGCAGCAGGTTGCACGGGCCTCAGGGGCGTTCGTAGGTCATGAACGAGACTCCGCTCTCGAACAGCTGCGCGTTCGTGCGCTGGAACTTCGTGATGTCGGCCTTCCCGTCGAACAACGGGATGCCGCGCCCGAACACCACCGGGTGGATCTTGAGCAGCAGCTTGTCGATCTCCGACAGGAGTTCGCCCGCGAGCTTGCCGCCGCCGCACAGCCAGATGTCGAGGCCGTCCTCCGCCTTCAGCGAGCGCACGCGCCCCAGCACGTCCTCGCCGATCAACTCGACGTCGTCCGGGGTGTCGAGCGCCTGGGACGTCACGACGAACTGGCGCAGGTGCGCGTACGGCGAGGCCAGGCCGCCGGGCACCTGGTAGGTGTTGCGGCCCATCAGGACCGTGTCGAAGTTCCGGTTCGGCGCGTCCTGCAGGCCGAGTGCCTCGCGGAACTGGGTGGGCAGCGTGTCCGCGTACACGGCGTTGATGCCCTCCATGTGGTCGCCTTCGAAGACGAACCCGTCGAAGGTCCCGTCTTCGGCCGCGATGTAACCGTCGAGCGTGACGGCCACGTAGTAGACGAGCTTTCGCATGCGAACCCCCTGGGATCTCGTTCAACCACGACAACTGTAGTACTATGAGTGTAGTGGTTGTCAAGGAGGCGGCGTGGTCCGGAACGAGGCAAGGCGAACTGCTCTGTTGGACGCGGCGATCGACGTCCTGGCCGAGGAAGGCGCGCGGGGGCTGACCTACCGCGCGATCGACGCGAAGGCGCAGGTGCCGGCGGGCACGGCGTCGAACTACTTCGCGAACCGCGACGAACTGATGTCGAACGTCATGACGCGGGTGCACGACCGGCTGATGCCGTCCGACGAGTCGGTCGCGGAGTCGCTCGCGATGCCGCGCGACAGGTCGCTGACGGTGAAGTTCATGCACGACATCATCAAGCGGGCGGACGCCGACAAGGCCTGCTACCTCGCGATGATGGAGCTGCGGCTCGAGGCCACCAGGAGGCCGGAGATCCGGCAGGCGCTCACGAGGACGATCGCCGACAACATCGAGGCCAACGTCGCGTTCAACGAGGAGTCGAAGCTGCCGGGCGACCGGATGACCGTCGTCTCGCTGTACTTCGCGATGACGGGGCTGATCTACGAACGGCTGACGCTGCCGGACGTGGTGGCCACCATGGACCTCGACGAACTCGTCGAGGTCATGGTGGACCGGGCTATCGGCTGAGCGGGCCGCCGGTGATCGTCAGACTGACGGCGATCACCACGATGCCCAGCGTCGAGTACAGGAACGCGTCCATGCCGCGGCCGCGGATCTTGATCAGACCCGCCTGCTCGTCGGTCACGAGGATCCGCAGCACGGCCGCGACCAGCAACGACACGCCGAGCAGCACGGCGCCCTGCCGCCAGTGGTACTGGAAGATCCGCACCAGCCCGAGCGCGCCGACCCCGAGCACCAGCGCGAACGGCAGGTGCTTCCCGGGGCCCGAACGCCAGCGCTGTTCGCCCATGAGCGCTTCCGCGTCAGACCGCTGCATTGGCGCGCTCGGCGGCTTCGACGGTGTTGGTCAGCAGCATCGCGACGGTCATCGGGCCGGCGCCACCGGGGATCGGGGCGAGCCAGCCGGCGACCTCGCGGACCTCGGGGGCCACGTCGCCGACGAGACCGGCCTCGGTGCGGGTGATGCCGACGTCGACCACGGCCGCGCCCGGCTTGACCATGTCCGCGGTGATCAGGCCGGGGCTGCCGGCACCGGCGATCACGATGTCCGCGCGGCGCACCTCGGCCGCCAGGTCCTTGGTGCCGGTGTGGCACAGCGTCACGGTGGCGTTCTCGCTGCGGCGGGTCAGCAGCAGGCCGATCGGGCGGCCCACGGTGACGCCGCGGCCGACGACGGTGACGTTCGCGCCGGCGATCGGCACGTCGTAGCGGCGCAGCAGCTCCACGATGCCCCGCGGCGTCGCGGGCAGCGCCGCGTCCTCGCCGAGCACGAGCTTGCCGAGGTTGACCGGGTGCAGGCCGTCGCCGTCCTTGGCCGGATCGATGCGCTCCAGGATCGCGTTCGCGTTGAGGTGCTTCGGCAGCGGCAGCTGGACGATGTACGCGGTGACCTCGGGGTTCGCGTTCAGCTCGTCGATGACGGCTTCCAGCTCCTCCTGCGTGGTCGACTCGGGCAGGTCGCGCCGGATGGACTTGATGCCTACCTTCTCGCACGCCCGGTGCTTGCCCTTGACGTACGAGTGCGAGCCGGGGTCGTCGCCGACCAGCACGGTGGCGAGACCGACTGAGCCGGGCAGCGCGGCGACCCGCGCCTTGAGGTCCTCGAACAGCGCGTTCCGGGTTTCGTTGCCGTTGAGCAGCGTCGCAGTCACGTCCTCATCCTCCCATTGGGCAGGGCCGCGACGCCCACCGACACCAGCGTCAGCGCCACGCCGATGACCGTCGGCAACGCGAGGTGCCCGCTCACCGCGTCGAGCAGCACGGCCCCGATGAGCTGCCCGCACACGCCGCACAACCCGACCATCAACACGCCGATGAACCGCACCGACGTGATCGCGCCACCGACGCCCACGATGCCCAGCAACCCGCCGAGGTACAGCCACCACTGCGAGGGGAACGCGCCGGGCACGCCACTCCAAGCCACGGCGTTGACCAGCGACAACGCCGCCGTGCCCACGCTGAAGTTCACCAGGATCGTCGCCACCGAGCTGACCGCGGCCTCGCGCACCAGCCCGTTCACCGCCTGCTGCCAGCCCATCAGCAGGCCCGCGACCAGCGGCAGCACCGCGAGCCACAACCCGCCGGGCGAGGCGAACCGGTCCGACACCGCGATCGTGACGGCGATAACGCCGACGGCCGCTCCGACGACACGTGTCTTTGTAATCGGCTTCGACTCGCCGGGACCGACCCCGAGGTTGTCCATGACCATGCTGCTCACGACCTGCCCGATCACCACCGCGACCGTGAACACCGCCACACCGATGGTCGCGACCGCGAGGCCCTGCGAGCCGACGAGCACCGCGCCGCTGATGCCGCCGACGCACTCCCACCACCGGATGCGCCGGTGCCGCAGCGCGTCCCGCAGCCGCAGCAGCCCGTCCCGTCCGGACTGCCGGGACAGCACCACCGCGAGCAGCACGAACCACCCGCCGCCGAAGGAGATCAACGCCGCCAGCAGCCCGTTGCCCAGCGACTGCGCGAGCGATCCGTTGACGCGCGCCTGGACCGCGATGGCCACTCCACCCGCCGCCGCCAGCAGACCGCCGGTCACCTGCGCGGACCGCGTCACCTGGCCTCCAGACCCCACAAAAGTGTTCTTGATCAGCTTTAACCATGCACGTCGACCACGTTATGGTCGGGCCTCCACCGTTCGGCGCAGTGGCGGGGGACGTGTGCGATCCGGCGAGTTGCGGGGGAAGATGTTGGCGTGTCCGAGCCGAAGCCGTTGAACCCTACCGAGCAGGACGCTCTGGTTAAGCAGATCGGCCTGACTCTGATGCGGGCCGCACCAGAGGACTGGCGCAGTGTCATCGCGCAGTACCGAGCCACCGGCCGGTACTTCGAACTGGAGGCCGAACTCAAGCTGCAGGACGGCTCGAAGCGCGCGTGGGCGGTGCCGCAGGACGCGGCGTCGCTGTTCGCGCGCCTGCGGGCCGGAATGCACCGCGAGGGCCGGGGCAGCTGGACCAACGCCCGGTACCAGCTCGACCACCCCTCCAGCTACAACCTCGACTTCGACCGCGCGGAGCCGAGTTGGCAGACCCCGCCTCCGCAACAGGCGTACTTCGACGAGATGCGGTTCTTCCCGCGTGCCGAGGAGAACGTCCCGGAGTGGCTGCGCCGCAGGCTGAACCCGCCGACGCCGGTGTTCCGGACCGTCCGCGTGTTCGACGGCGCCGGACCGAACGGTCGTCCGTCGGTCAACCGGCCGCCGGTGCCGGAGCCCGAGGTCGCGCCGCTGCTCGCGTACCTGTCGAACGCGCCGGTCGCCGTGGCCGGTCGTGGCTTCGACAACGACGTGCTGCACCCGGACGCGCCGCCGGTCGTGCCGTCGGGGTTCCAGACGGACGGTGCGTGGATCTGGCCCGCCGGAGTCGCGTACTACCTGCGCAAGTACGGCGTGCCGCCCGAGCCCGAGCTGGTCGAACGCGCGCGTGCCGCCGGTTTCAGCCTGCCGGAGGTGAGTGAGGAGTCGAGGCTCGCCGCCGCGGCGAACCTGGGCGCTCCCGCCGCGCCTCCCGGCACCGTGGTGCCGACACCGGTCGAGCCCGAACCGGCGTCCGAACCCTCGGTGGACGCGACGCAGTTCGTCACGGCCCCCAAGTTCGAGGCCACGAAGTTCGAGGCTCCCGAGGCGGAGACGGCGGACGAGGCGGAGGAGGAGTACGACTTCGAGCCGCTGTACCCCGAACCGCCGGCGGTCGAGGAGCGCAGGCCCGAGCCCGTCGACGACCTCGGCGAGACGCTCGCGGTCGCCGCACCGCCGCTGGGCGCGGACGGCCCTCCCTACCGGGTCGTCTTCGACTCGGACGGCGTACCCGGCACCGTCGACGACCGGACCCTGCGCGACACGTACGGCGCGGGCATGGACCTCTTCGCCCCGCACCCGAGCGAGGTCGCGGAGGCCGAGGCGCCGGAGCCGGTCAGGGAGATCGTCCGGGAGCCCGCTCCGGAACCGGTCGCGGAGTTCGTCGCCGAGAAGCCGAACGAAAACGACCTCCAGGACGAACACGTAGACGTGGACGTCCCCGAGGAACCCGAGATCCCCACCGCAGGGCCGGACGAGCCCGAGCTCCTCACGCACCACCGCGAAGAGGAGCTCACGGACCACCTGGTCGCCGAGACCGAGGAACGTCCGCGCGACGTCATGCAGGACACGATGGCGTGGAGCCCTGTCCTCGACGAGCCGCGGGAGAGCCCGGCCGAGGTCACCGAGGAGCACCCGGTCGTCGCGGTCACCGAGGACGAGCCCGACCTCGCCGAGGAGGAGATCGAGTCCACGACCTCCTTCGAGACGACCGAGTTCGAGCCGGAGTTCGAGGACCGCTTCGAGGCGCAGCTCGACTCGCACTTCGAACCGGAGCCCGTCGCCGAGGCCGCGCCGGTCCTGCCGGTCGTGCCCGTGGTTCCGGTGTCCCCGCCGGCGCCGACGCGCTCCGAGGAGACCACCCAGTTCGACGCGGCGCTGTTCAGCGAGCCGGAACCCGAACCGGAGCCCGAACCGGTCAAGCCGCCGCGGCAGGTCACGAAGGAAGAGGACCGCGAGCTGGCGGGCACCCGCCGCGCGCTCGACGACCTCAACGTGCCGCACGGCGTGTTCCGGATCGGCGGCGAGCCCGCCGACCGCACCTGGACGCTGCGCCTCGACGGCGACAGCTGGGAGGTGTGCTGGTTCGACCACGGCCCGAAGAACCCCGTGCGGTTCGACAAGGTCGAGGACGCGTCGGCCTACCTGGTCGGCAAGCTGGTGCTGGGCAACTTCCGCACGATTCCGCGGACGCCCCCGCCACCGCAGCAGCGGCCGATCACCAACGGCTTCCGCGAGGAGCCGCGCCGCCCCGTTCCGCCACAGCGCCCGCCGATGCCGCAGGCACAGCCCCAGGCACAGGCGCCGACGCAGGTCCAGCAGGCACCGCTGCCCCCGGCCGCGGCTCCGACGAAGGTCCAGCCGGTTCCGCCACCCGCGCCGCAGCAGGCCCCGGCACCCTCGCCGGTCGCCGCCGCCGTGGCGCAGGAGGAACCGTCGAAGCGGAAGTTCCCGATCTCACCGCTGGCGGGCGAACCGCCGCTGACGTTGTTCCGCCACAAGCAGATGTTCGAGCTGCCGGCGGGCACCGAGATCGACCGCTACGGCGACCAGAGCGGCAACCTCGTCTACGTGGCGGGCACGCCGTTCCCGGAACGCAGCCTCGTGCCGTCGTGGATCAACCGCCCGTACCGCGTGTACCGGTTGCGCCGCCCGCTCGAGGTGCTGACGGGCGTGGCCGTGCCGTGGTTCGAGCAGCCGGGTGGCGGCACCGCCTACCTGCTGCCGAAGGCGGTCGAGGAGATGATCGCCGACGGCGTGCTGGTGGAGATCTCGACCGACCACTGACCGCGGGCTTTGAAGTGGCCGGGATCCGTGCGATCCCGGCCACAGCCATGTGAGCAGCGGTTTTGTTTCGAGACGATTCAGTTCTATATTCCTGCCGTGTTCAGATCTGGGGCGGTTCGCCACGAGTGGCCGCGACCTCGTCACCGTCGACGCCGCCGGTGACATCTACCGCGTGGACACCGACGGCACGCTGCGCCGATTCGTGCACGACGGTGCCAAGTGGGCGGTCGACGGCCAGGAGATCGCCAAGGGCTGGGACCGCTACAACCTGATCGTCGCGGCCGGGCCGGGTGTGCTTTACGCCCGCGCGCCATCCGGCGGTCTGCGGCTCACCACGATCATCCCGAAGGGTTAGCGCGATGATGCAGGTGCCTTCCGACGACGAGGTCCTCGACGCGTTCGGCGTCACCCCCGAAACCGAGGACGAGCCGTGGATCAAGGTCGTCCAGGTCGAGGACGTGCTGCTCTCGTTCGATGCGCACGCCGCATCCGTGCGGGTGCGGTGGTTCCAGCACGACGAGCCGGTCGTCGACCTCTACCGCGAGGGCGCGAGCCGGCTGCGCGTGTGGTCCGGTGACGGCGAGTCGCATGTCGCGGTGGACTTCGGCGGCGAAGAGTTGTCCGTGCGCATCCACCCGTCCGTGCGCATCACTTCACGACACCACTAGGCCGTAGGCGGCCGCGAAGGCGATCGCCTGGTCGATGTCGATCAGGGCTCCGGCGAGCTTGGCCTGCCGGAGCCCGTTCGCGTCCACGACCGCCCCGCGCAGGTCGGCGCCCTCCAGCTTGGCGTCGAGCAGCCGTGCGCCCAGCAGGTCCGCCTTGCTCAGGTCTGTGTTGCGCAGGTCCGCCTCGCTGAGGTTCGTCTCGCGGAACCGCTGGCCGGCCAGCTTCAGGTCGTACAGCGGCGCCTTCACGAACGACGCCAGCGTGAAGTCCACCTCGGTGAAGGTGATGGGCCGCAGCACGCAGTCGACGAAGTTCGAACCCATGAGGCTGCACGAGTTGAACGACGACCGCGTCAGCACCGTGCGGTCGAACGTGCACTGCCGGAACGCCGTCGCCTGGTGCTTGGACTCGCCGAGATCCGTCCGGGTGAAGTCGCACCGGGTGAACGTGCACCCCGTCGTGACGAGCTCGCGGAGGTCGGCCTCGGTGAAGTCGCAGTCGGTGAAAGAGCGCTTCTCCCAGTGCTGACCGGGCATGACGGCGTCGGAGTAGTCCTCGCCGATCTCTTCGTCGGGGATGTCCACTCTCACACTCTGCCATCGGCCACGTGTTGGTAACGTGCGGGTCGCCGGGCAGACCCGCCCGACGTCAACGAGGACCGTCATTCGGGAAGGCTCATGACCCGCACGCCCGTGAACGTCACTGTCACCGGTGCAGCCGGCCAGATCGGCTACGCACTGCTCTTCCGCATCGCTTCCGGCCACCTGCTCGGCCCGGACACCCCGGTCAACCTGCGGCTGCTGGAGATCACCCCCGCGCTGAAGGCCGCCGAGGGCACCGCGATGGAGCTGGACGACTGCGCCTTCCCGCTGCTCAAGGGAATCACGATCACCGACGACGCGAAGACCGCGTTCGACGGCGTGAACGTGGCCCTGCTCGTCGGCGCCCGCCCCCGCACCAAGGGCATGGAGCGCGGCGACCTCCTCGAGGCCAACGGTGGCATCTTCAAGCCGCAGGGCGAGGCGATCAACGCCGGTGCCGCGGACGACGTGAAGGTGCTCGTGGTCGGCAACCCGGCCAACACCAACGCCCTCATCGCCCAGCAGCACGCGCCGGACGTCCCGCGCGAGCGCTTCACCGCGATGACGCGCCTGGACCACAACCGCGCCCTGTCGCAGCTCGCCAAGAAGCTGGGTGTCGCCGTCACGGACATCCAGAACATGACGATCTGGGGCAACCACTCGGCCACCCAGTACCCGGACCTGTTCCACGCCAAGGTCGGCGACAAGACCGCCGCCGAGGCCGTGAACGACCAGGCGTGGCTGGAGAACGACTTCATCCCGACCGTCGCCAAGCGCGGCGCGGCGATCATCGAGGCCCGTGGCGCGTCGTCGGCCGCCTCGGCCGCCAACGCCGCCATCGACCACATCTACGACTGGGTCAACGGCACCGAGTGGACCTCGATGGCCATCCCGTCGGACGGTTCGTACGGCGTGCCCGAGGGCATCATCTCCTCGTTCCCCGTCCGCACCTCGGGTGGTTCCTACGAGATCATCCAGGGCCTGGAGATCGACGAGTTCTCCCGCGGCCGCATCGACGCCTCGGTCGCCGAGCTCGTCGAGGAGCGCGACGCGGTCAAGGGCCTCGGCCTGATCTGATCCGTGGCAGTGTGGGGCACGTGCTGATCCCGTGGGACGTGCCCCAGCCACAGCTTTCCGATGACGTGCACCCTGCGCTCGCTGATGCCGCTCGCGCGGCGTCGGCGGCGTACGGGCGTGCCCGATCTCTGCACACGCGCCTCGAACTCCGCGAAGAAGTGGCGGACGGCGCCGACGGAACACCGACGATGCGCGTCGATCGCATCGTCGAGGACGCGATCCTGGAGTCCATCCACCGCAGTCGCGTGAACCTGCTCTCCGAGGAAGCCGGGTTCGTCGACAACGGTTCCTCGATCACCCTCGTCATCGACCCGGTCGACGGGTCCGCGAACGCCGCCTTCGGCGTCCCTCTCTCCTGCTTCGCCGGTGCGCTCGTGGAAGACGGCACGGCCAAAGAAGCGCTGACGACATGGTTCGACACGGGTCGTGCGTGGCATGCGCTCGCAGGAGTGCCGACGTCGTTCCGCACCACCGGACGCACGACGCTGGACGGCGCGTCCGTGTGCATCATGCGCCCCAAGACGGCCACTCAGGACGCGTGGCTGCGCATCGCGAACCGTGCCGACCGCATCCGTGTGCTGTGCACGACGTGCCTGGAGACCATGCTGGTCGCGGAAGGCACCGTCGACGCGTTCATCGACCCCGGCAGCGACACGCACCGGATCATGGACCTCGCGACGGCGCTGGTCACCGTCCCCGCCGCGGGCGGGGTGCTGGTCGACCTGCACGGGCGGCCGTTCACGTTCGAACCCGACCTGACCCACCGGTGGTCAGGCGTGGCGGCAGCGACTCCTCAGCTGGCTGAGGAGCTCATCGCGACCGTGCTGGGTTAGACGGAGCCCCGCGACTCGACGACGCAGTCGGGGCCGGGGAACACCAGGCCCTCGTGACCGTCGTTGAAGCGGACGAGGTACGGCGGATGTCCGTCGCTCCCGCGCACTTCGAGGATCTCGCCCAGGCGCTCCTCGAGGCCGATGGAGCGGCTGTGGACGTGGAGCCTGTCACCCACTGTTGCTTGCATGGTGCTGCAACACCTCCGGTGTGCGGCCGAGGCTTGGCGCGTCGAACGCGTCAAAGCCTAGGCGCACACCGGAGGCGCGCAACAGGGCTCAAGTGCTCATCCGCCGCAAGCCGAGGAGACCTTCGCGGCGAGGTCGGCCTTCTGGGCCACCCAGTCCGCCGCGGAGTTCACGTTCTGCATGCCGTTCGCGGCCTCTTCGAGAGCCTTCTTCACGTTCTCGTCCGGCGAGGAGTTCGCGAGGTTCTCGAGCTCCTTCGCCTTGGCCTGGGTGTCCTCCAGAGCCTTCTGCGGGTCGCTCATGTCCGGCGAGAAGCCCAGGAGCGAGATCGCGTCGGCGCACAGCTTGACCTTGTCCGCGGTGTCGCTGACGCCCTGGATCGTGTCGCACGCCGTCAAGCTGCCCAACGCGATGACAGCCGCGGCAAGCGGTCCAACTAGGCGCATTCGCTCTCCTTGTGCCCGATGTGTCCGGATTCGTTGCTTATGACTCTACCGATGTACGTCTTGATCGAGTTGCCGTTGGTAGAGCTTGCGGATGACGTCGTCGATTTCCGGCTCCACGACGGCGAGGTCGTGGACCTCCACCTGCCGCACCACCTGGGTGATCAACTGTGCCGCCGTCGTCTCCGCCCTCCTGAACGTGAGGTGGTGTCGCAACCCGTTGGCCTCGCTGCGCACCGCCGTTACTCCGGGGACGTCCGGCGCCGGGCCGGGTTCCCTGAGGTCGATGACGAGCTCGCGGTCCGGGGTGACCTCGGCGCGCAGCTCGTCCAGCGGGCCGTCGGCGAGCACCCGGCCGTGGTCGATCACCATCAGCCGCGGGCAGAGGCGTTCGATGTCGTCGAGGTCGTGGGTGGTGAGCAGAAGCGTGGTGCCCCGGCGGGCGTTGATGTCCGCGAGGAACTCCCTGAGGCGTTCCTTCGACTCCAGGTCCAGGCCGATCGTCGGCTCGTCCAGCACCAGGAGCTCGGGGGCGTGCAGCAGGGCGGCGGTGATCTCGCCGCGCATCCGCTGCCCCAGCGAGAGCTGCCGCACCGGCGTGATCAGAAGCTCTTGCAGGCCAAGGAGTTCGACGCACTCGTCGAGCCGCTTGCGGTAGTCCTCCGCCGACACCCGGTAGATGGACCTGAGCAGGTCGAAGCTGTCCTTGAGCGGCAGATCCCACCAGAGCTGGCTGCGCTGGCCGAACACGACCCCGATGCGTTTCGCGAGATCCCGCCGCTGCCTCGAGGGATCCACGCCGCCCACCTCGATGTGCCCGCTGGTCGGCACCAGGATCCCGGTCAGCATCTTGATCGTCGTGGACTTGCCGGCGCCGTTCGGCCCGACGTACCCGACGGCCTCCCCGGCCTGCACGCCGAACGTGACGCCGTCGACCGCCGTGACCGTCTTGTAGTTGCGCCGCAGGCCTTTCGACGTGGCGACCTTGAACTCCCTGCGGAGCTCCCTGACCTCGATCATGATCCCGTTCCCCGGTAGTGCCTGACCGCGAACCGCCACACGAACCCGGCAACCGTGGCCGCCAGGACCGCGACGAGCGGTGATGTCCAGCCGACCCAGCCAGGAAGGCCGAGCGGATCCTGCTTCCCGAGCAGCGCGAGGCTCGGGTAGTAAGCGACGAACGCCCCCGGCACGATGAACGCCATCACCCAGCGCAGCGGGGCGCTGTAGACGTTGACCGGGTACGAGGTGAAGGTGTTGCTGCCGTAGGTGAAGGCGTTGGCGAACTCACGGCCCTCCACGATCCAGAAGCACACCGAGCACATCACGACCCAGATCGCGCCGAAGATGACCGCTCCGGCCAGCGGCGTGGCGATGGACAGCGCGACCTTCGCGGGTGTCCAGGCGATGCTGCTGTGCGTCAGCGCGTAGACCATCACGGCGATCGCGCCGATGATGCGCCCGACCCTGCGCAGGCGAACATCCGACACCATGATCTGCGGAAGCGTGCCGAGCGGTCGCATCAGCAGCACGTCGAAAGTGCCGCTGCGGATGTACGTCGGCAGGTTGTCGAGCTGTCCCGCGAAGAGGTCTGCGATGCCGAACGCGATACCCGAGAACGCGTACATCAGCAGCACTTCGTTCTTGGTGAACCCGCCGAGCGCGCTGACGTGATCGAACAGCACGAGGATGACGACCAGTTCGATCCATTGCGCCAGCACCTGCGTGACGATGTCGATCGCGAACGACGCGCGGTAGGACATCTGGCTTCTCAGCCGTGCGGCGATGAGCCTCGGATAGATGGTGTCAGCCACCCTGCACCACCACCTTGCGCACCGCGCGCTGGAGGAGCAGGTGACCGGCCACGAGCAGCGCCACGGCCCAGAACACCTGGTTGAGCATGGTTCGCACCGGGTCGCCGTGCCCGAGGAACACGTCGATGGGCGCCTGCATCAATGAGGGGAACGGGGTCATCCACAGCACGTCCCGAGCCCACTCGGGGAAGAACGCGATCGGCACGGTGAGCCCGCACAGCAGGCCGGACGTGACGTTCCAGAATCCGTACAGCCCCCGGTTGTCGATCAGCCAGAACGCGCTGACGTCGATCAGGAACCGGCACGCGAAGCTGATGACCAGCGCGATGAGCGCGCTGACCAGGAACAGCGGCCACTGCACCGGACTGGCCGGAAACTGGAACGGGAACAGCAGCATGCCGAACACCATCGGCGGCGCGAGCCTGGTCAGGAACGCGAACCCGCCGCGGCCGACGTCCTGCGCGAGCAGAGCGCTCTGCAGGTGCCACGGGCGGTACAGGTCTACGACGACGTCACCGGATCGCACGCGCTCGGCGAGCTCGTTGGTTCCCCACAACAGGATGAACCCGAGCAGCCCCTGCCCGATCCAGACGTACGTGTTGGTGGCAGCGATGCCGTAGTCGGCGATCTCACCGTTCGCCGCCTTGAGAGCGGCGACGAGAACGGCGACCCGCAGCAGGCCGAAGACCACGTTCGCGGTCATTCCGGCCAGCATCGCTTGTCGGTAGGTCGAGTACCTTCGGAATCCAGCAATGATCAAATCGGCGTGAACACGCACGTCGATCTACATTAGTGACCGTCGCAAGTGGATTTGTTCAACTGCCGAAAGCGCTGTTCACGACCTCGCCGGCCTCAGGCTCCGCACCGAGACAGAGGAAGTAGTTGCGGGTGCCGTCCTTGAACCCGACAGCGGTGATCTCCCAGCCTGTCGTGTCGACCGTCGGCCTGGTGTTCGCCTTCATCAGCGCTGGTGTGCAGACGTTCTTCACCTCCGCCGAGGCCAGCAGCTCGTCGGAGTCGACCGCCGGGATCTCGCCGGACAGCCAGCCGCCTCCGAACGCCTCCCAGTAGTGCTCGTCCGCACAGCTGCCGACCTTGCGCGCGGTGGCAGCCGAACCGCCGACGGTGGTGACCCCTCGGTAGCAGGTCGACTTGTCGACGCAGAACCCCGAGCTGTCGCACTTCTTGAGGAACGGCGGGACGTCCTCCGCACCGCCCGGCTGCGTCGTCGCCGGTCCAGGCCCCTGGGCCGTCGCCTTGTCCTTGTCGACGAGGTTCCACACGAGAAGGCCCGCCACGATCGCGACGACCAGCCCGGCCGCGGCGACCAACGGCCACTTCTTGCGCTGAGGCGGGGGAGGAACCGGCACGGTGGGCATCCGCATCGGGTCGACCAGCTCGTCGCGCAGCTGGGCGGCACTCGGCGTGCGCAGGTTCGCGTCCGGGTGCAGCGCCCTCGCCAGAGCCTCGTGCAACGCGGGCGGCACCCCCGGCACCGCGGGCACTGGCCGGCGCAGGATCTCGCCGAGCTGGTCGAACGACGTGATCGGCCACGGCACCGGACGCGGCGGCTTGCCCGCGAGCAGCGTGTAGAGCGTCGCGGCGAGGCTGTACACGTCGGCCTGCGGCGTCGGCTCGGCCATCGCGAACGCCTCGGGCGGCGCGTAGCTGGGGCTCAGGGCGTCCCGCGTGACCGTGCTGCCGCCCTGCGCGTCGAGCAGCGCCGCGAGCCCGAAGTCGGCCAGCTTCGGCGTGCCGTAGCGGTCGACGAGGATGTTGCCGGGCTTGATGTCCCGGTGCAGCACGCCTACCTGATGCGCGGCGGCCAGCGCGTCGGCGAGCTTGATGCCGAGGTCCCGCACCTGGTCGGGGTGCAACTGCCCCTGCCGGTCGAGCTGGTCGGCGAGCGAGCCGCCCGTGCAGAGCTCCATCACGATGTACGGCGTGCCCTGGCCGGTGATGTTCGCGTCGTGCACCCCGACGACGTGCGGATGGCCGGACAACTTGGCCGCCGCCTGCGCCTCGCGCAGGAACCGCCTCCGGTCGCGTTCGTCGACGAGCACCCGGTTGTCGATCTTGACGGCGACGTCACGACCGAGTTGTGCCTGGTGCGCGGTGTAGACGGTGGCGAAACCGCCCGCGCCCAACGGTCTCAGGTTCGTCAGGCCGGGGATGTGGGGTGCGGTCACGCGCGGGAGCATAGTTCCGCACCCCGACAATCCTCTGCTAGACCGTGCAGTTCAGCGAACCGCTCCTGAGCGCGTGACTGCTCGTGTTGTCGTCGTCCGACCACAGCACGACCTTCTTGCCGCTCACACAGCTCGGCGAGATCGCGAAGCCTTCGAGGTTCACGTTCGGCAGCTTCGACGGCCGGTCGTACGTCGCCGTCACCTTGAACTTCCCGTCACTGATCGCGAGCGTCGTGGCCCGCCCGCTGCAGTGGTCGTCGCAGGCCGCCCAGAGCCTGTTGGTCTCCCACTCCAGGTCCATCACCTGCGCCTGCCCGCTCGCGAACTTCGAGACCAGCTTCGCCCCGCCGTCCTGCAACGCGTACAGGAAGATCCCGCCGGTCGACTCCAGCCCGACCGCGAACAACCCGGTCCCGTGCGCCGGGTAGTCGGCGGGGTTGTAGAGCTTGCCGGTGTCGTCCTTGAACTGCTGTGCGGTCAGGAACGAGTCCGGAATCCACGAGATCGCCTCGGGCCCCTCGTTGGGGTCGACCGACGGCATCCCCGGCAGCTTCCACTCGGCCACCGCGTTGCTGCCACTGCCGAACTTCAACACCGCCGGCGCACTGACATCACCGTTGTCGTTGTCCCGCTCGGTGATGACGAACAGCCCGTCCGGCGTGCTCACCACACCCTCGGCGTCCGGGTCGCCCTTCCCGTTCTTGAACTTGAGCGACCTCTTCGAGTCGACCTTCCACGTGCTGCCGCTCGGCACGAGCCGATAAAGCGTGGACGGCCCGTTCTTCACCGCCCACACAACGCCGGCACTCTCGAACGACAACCCGCTGAGGTTCTTGCCGAACACGTTCGTGCCGTCAGCCGTCTTGCTCGCCGAGTCCCCAGGCCACGTGGTGGCAGCGTCGGCCGCGGTGGTGCCCAGACCGAGCGCCAGGACCGTGAAAACGCCAATCGCCTTGATGCGCAACGGAACCGCCCCTTCTCTCACAGGGCAAGATGGCACCCCGTGCGGACAGGCGGCGGACGTCCAGTGCACCAGACGATGAACAGTCCGTGCTACTTCTTGGCGGCGGCCTTCGCGGCCTTCTTGAAGTCGCGAACCTCGAGCAACGACTTCTGATCGCGCACGTCAGCGACGCTACGTCGGCTTCCTTCGTCCCCGTAGTGCCCAGCGGCCTCACGCCACCCAGCGGGCGTCACGTCGAACTGTTTGCCCAAAAGTGCCAGGAAGATCTTGGCCTTCTGGTCCCCGAACCCCGGCAACGCCTTGAGCCGCTTGAACACCGCGGCCCCGTCCCCGTCGGCCCAGATCCGCGTCACGTCGCCGTCGTAGTTCTCGACGACGAACTGCGACAGCGCCTGCACCCGCTTGGCCATGGAACCAGGGAACCGGTGCACGGCGGGCGGCGTGGCCATGACGGTGGCGAAGGCCTCCGGGTCGGCCTCGGCGATGCGGTGCACGTCCAGGCCGCCCATGCGGTCGGCGAGGACCTTGGGGCCGGAGAACGCCTTCTCCATCGGAATCTGCTGGTCCAGCAGCATCCCCGTCAGCAGGGCGAACATGTCCGACGCGAGGAGTGCGTCCGCGTCCGGGTTCTGCGCGAGGCACAACGTGCGGGTCATGGCGGCAATCCTGACACGAACTGCTCCGTCCGGCCTCACGCCGGTGGGTCGTCCGGGAGCTAGGCGCCGGCCACACGGACTTCCGAGATCACCTGGCGCACCAGGGCGCGCAGGGCCTCGCGGTCGACGGTGGCCGGGTCGTCGGCCAGCCAGTCGCCGATCTCGCTGACGAACTGCTCCGGGGTCATCGGCGGCACCTCGAAGTCGAGGTCGTCGTCGCAGGTGACCTCGCCGGCGCGGCTCGGGTAGACGATCAGGGCGCCGCGGATCTCCAGCCACGGCAGGAGTTCGGCGAAGCGTTCGACGCCGTCGAGCAGTTGTGAGCCGCCGCCGCGGAACGGGTGGCCGTTGCGCCAGAGTTCGCCGTCCTCGTCGCAGTAGTAGTGGCCGGGCAGCCACGACTTCGACTCGATCAGGACCAGGCGGCGGCCGCAGAGCAGGGCGTGGTCGACGTCGGTGAAGACCGAGCCCGGCCAGGCGAGGCCGTGGAAGATGCGCACGCCCGGTAGCTGCGTCATGTACTCCGTGAGCAATCCGGCGGTCAGCCGTTCGCGTCTGTTTTCACCCGGACGGCCGAAAATCGTGTTGCCGTCGTACTCGCCGGCGAACGCCCTTTCGGCCCGCGCGACCGTCATGTAGCGGCGCACCAGTCGGAACGCCCCGTAACCGGCGCCCGCCACGAGCGGCAGCCAGACGACGAGGAGCAGCGGTGACAGCGGCATCGCCAACGGGATGAGCAGGACGAACCACCCACCGATCGCGGCCGCCGCGGGGGCGTGGCCGAGGCCTGTGGCGGGCACGTAGCGGACGCGTGCGCCGAGGTCGATGCGGTGCCACCACTCCATCGAGCCGAGGTCGACGCGGGGGCGTGGCGCGGCGTAGTTCGGGTCGTCGCCGAAGTCGCGCAGACGGCCCGTGTGGCCTGTTCGGCGAGGTCGCGGGCGTGTCTGCGGGCGGACGACCGTCGGCGCGGGCCTGGCGGGGCGGTCGTAGTCGGCGCGCCGAACCGGGTCCTTCAGCGTCTCGTAGGCCTCCTGGAGCAGCCGGAAGCCGCCAGACGTCCCACCCGCGTCGGGGTGCATGACCTTGGCGAGAGAGCGGTAGGCCGACTTGATCTCCGAGGCACTGGCGCCCCGGTTGACACCGAGCAACTCGTAGTAGTCGATCCCGGGCACGACACCGTCCAGTTCGGGGTTGGTCCGTGAACCTTATTGGGTCCAACACTTTCGCAGGGCATACGGCCCGCAGTTCGCCGACTAGTGTGAAGAGCGCGGTGGCGAGGGGCCTGTAGCGCAGTGGTTGACGCGCCCTCCGAACGGAGGGAGAACGCCGGTTCGAATCCGGCCGGTCCCGCTCGGAACGTTCACTGGCTCCCGCCTTTCCTCTTCCTCGTACGGCTCTGCCGTGTCGCCGGTTCAGCTGTTGACGTCAGTGGTCTAGTCCACCTAGCTTGAGAGCAGCGCCGCCGCGCAGTCACCCATCGAGGAGACCGCTATGTTCAGGCGCAGAATCATCGCGGCGGCAACGGCACTCTTGACGGCGGCCACGCTCGCGGCACCGGCTTCACAAGCCGCACCACAGCAGGAGATCGGCTCGCAGGCGATCGCGAAACGCGTCGTCGGCTACTTCGTGCAGTGGGGCGTCTACCAGCGCAATTACCACGTGAAGAACATCCGCTCGTCCGGCTCGGCCGGCAAGCTCACGCACATCAACTACGCGTTCGGCAACGTGAGCGGCGGCCGTTGCGCGCTCGGCGACGCCTACGCGGACTACGACAAGTTCTACGATGCCGCGTCCTCTGTGGACGGTACGGCGGACAAGTGGGACGCGGGTGCGTTGCGCGGCAACTTCAACCAGCTGCGCAAGCTCAAGGCGGTCACCCCGGGACTCAAGGTCCTGTTCTCCTTCGGCGGCTGGACCTGGTCCGGCGGGTTCGGGCAGGCGGCGAGCAGCCCGAGCGCGGCGGCGGCGTTCGCGGACTCCTGCTACAAGCTCGTCGAGGACCCGCGCTGGGCGGACGTGTTCGACGGCATCGACATCGACTGGGAGTACCCCAACGCGTGCGGACTCACCTGTGACACCAGCGGTTTCAACTCCTACAAGACGCTGATGCAGGCTGTGCGCAGCAGGTTCGGCAGCGGCAACCTGGTGACGGCCGCGATCAGCGCGGACGGGTCCGCCGGCGGCAAGCTGGACAAGGCCGACTACGCGGGCGCGGCGCAGTACGTCGACTGGTACAACCCGATGACGTACGACTTCTTCGGCGCCTTCAACCCGCAGGGCCCGACCGCCCCGCACTCGCCGCTCACGTCCTACCCCGGCATCCCGACGGCCGGTTTCAACACCGACGCGGCGATCCAGAAGCTCAAGGGCAAGGGCATTCCGGCGAGCAAGATGTTGCTGGGCCTCGGTTTCTACGGCCGCGGCTGGACCGGCGTCACCCAGGCCGCACCCGGCGGCACGGCGACCGGCGCCGCACCCGGCACGTACGAGGCGGGCATCGAGGACTACAAGGTCCTCAAGACCCGTTGTCCCGCCAACGGAACCGTCGCCGGCACCGCGTACGCCAAGTGCGGCAGCCAGTGGTGGAGCTACGACACCCCGGCCACCGTCCGCAGCAAGATCTCGTGGGCGAGCGGCCAGAACATGGGCGGCGTGTTCTTCTGGGAGCTTTCCGGTGACACGGCCAACGGTGAGCTGATCAGCGCGATTCGCGCCGGCACCGGCTGACACACCGAAAATGGCGCAGGATGTTCGGGTGGACGCACTCGAACACCTGCGCCGCCTCTGCGTCGCGTTGCCAGAGGTGACCGAACGCCTGAGTCACGGCGAACCCACCTGGTTCGTCCGCGGCAAGAAGACCTTCGTGACCTCGGCCGACCACCACCACGACGACCGCAGCGCGTTCTGGTGCGCGGCGGGCCCCGGCGTCCAGGAGACCCTGATCGCCCAGGCTCCCGAGAACTACTTCCGCCCGCCCTACGTGGGCCACCGCGGCTGGCTCGGCGTGTACCTGGACGTGCCGGTCGACTGGGACGTCGTCGCCGATCTCGTCGAGGACGCCTATCGGGTGATTGCCCCGAAGACGCTGGTCGCGCTGCTCGACGTTCGAGTTGCCGACCCGGCCGACCTGTCGCAGTCTTCCGCGCATGGCGACCTGTGACGTCTGTGGCAACGAGTACTGGATGGCCTTCGAGGTGCGCACCGTCGGCGGCGGCGTGCACACGTTCGACAGCTTCGAGTGCGCGATCCAACGGCTCGCGCCGCGCTGCGAGCACTGCGACTGCCGCGTGATCGGGCACGGCGTGGAGGTGGAGGGCAAGTTCTTCTGCTGCGCCCACTGCGCGCGGATGGGCTCCGCCGACCTCGGCGCGATGATCCGCGACACCGTCGGCGCCCACCCCGGCTAACGGAGCACGAGGTCCAGGCTGAGCGGCACGGGCGGCGGCAGCACGTCCGTGCCACTCCGGAACGACTCCAGCAGGTACGCGACCAGGCGCCGGGACGCGGCTGTCGCGACCTCCACCGGTACGCCGGAAAGCCCTCCGTTGGCCAGGAGCACCAGCGTCAGGTCGTGCGGCGAGAAGTCTGCGCGCAACTGCCCGCTGTCCTTCGCCCGCTGCACCAACGCGCCGAAGTCCTCCCAGGTCCGGTGGCGCACCTCGGAGTGCAGTTCGGGGAACGAGGCCGTGAACGCGGCGGTGAACCCGCGGTCGGCCGCCTGCAGCAGGCACACCTTCTCGATCACCGTGCAGAGCCCGCGCCACGGGTCCGGGTCGCGCAAAGCGTCGTCGATGACGCCCTGGCAGATCGCGAACTGTTCGGTGAAGGCCTCCATGACCAGCGATTCCTTGGTCGGGAAGCGCCGGTACAACGTGGCGACGCCGACTCCGGCACGGCGGGCGATCGCGGCCATCGGCACCTCCAGCCCGCGTTCGGCGAACAGGTCGCGGGCGACGGCCAGCACCCTTGCCCGGTTCTCGCGGGCGTCGGCGCGCATCTGAGACGGTTCAGCGGTCACTTCTTCTCACTTCGCCTCAAGTGGACGGGGGTCTCCACTTACCAGGCTACGTTGGAACACATGAGAGTTCAGGGACCGATGGTGCGCACGGTCAACAAGTGGATCGTCGGACTGCGTGACGCGCCGCTCGTGGGGAAGCTCGTGCGCAAGGGGCTCACGGTTGTGACCTACACGGGCAGGCGGTCCGGCCGGACGATCAGCACACCCGTTGGCTACCAACGCAAAGGCGACGTCGTCGAGATCCGCGTGATGATGCCGGAAGCGAAGGTGTGGTGGCGCAACTTCGAAGACGAGGGCGGTCCGTTGACGCTCGAACTCGATGGCGGCGAACGGACCGGACACGCGACTTCGCACCGTGACGACAAAGGTCGTGTCACGGTGCGAGTGCAGCTGTAAAAGCCTTACGCGGCAAGGCGGCGAGGCTCCAGGAACGCGGCGACCAGATAGGCGCCGCCACCCAGCACGGCCAGCACGCCGAAGAAACCGGCTCCCGGCACGAACAGCGTCGCGGCGGCGACCAGCATGAGCCAGGTGCCCAGGTTGTAGTGCAGGGCGTTGCCGCGGATGGCGCCCTCGGCGATGTAGATCAGGCCGACGACGATGGTCGAGCCGGCGGGCCAGAGCACGGTCTGGAGCTCTGGCTTGTCGAACACCGTGCTCACGCCGGTGACCGCTAACGCCAGCGCGGTGAAGCCGGTGAGCCAGGCAGTGCCGACCAGCTTCTCGGCTCGTCGCCGCACGTCGGAGGCCGCTCGCTGGGCACGCAGCGACGCGGTCATGGCGAAGACCGTGCCGGCGAGCAGGCCGGTGGCCAGCAGCGCGATCGGCAGCCACGAGGGCATCAGGACCGCGCCGGACTTCGACAGCACCGCGGCGCCGTGACCGAAGACGTAGGCGAACGCGAAACCCAGGTAGGCGGCGCGGTTGTCGACCTCGGTGGACGCGACGGTGGCGGTGCGGACAGCGGTGGCGTTCATGGTGGGGACTCCCGGAAGTCGGCTGAGCTCAGATGAGTGAACTGATCAGGCGTGGTGCGATGACGAGGAACTGGGGCGAGCGGCGGATCGAGGCGCGCTGGTCGGCGAGGCCGTGCAGGCCCAGCCAGAACGTCATGGCGCGGTCGGGATCGGCGACGACTCGGGTGAACAGCCGCCACGCCTGCTCGGAGAGATCGGCCGCACCGAACATCACGCGGTAGCGGCGGGGGTGCAGGACGGCGAAGTCCAGGTAGGCGAGGCCTGCCGCGTAGGCGTCGGGTGCGGCCAGAACGGCGGCTTCGAGTTCGCGGAAGGCCTCGTGGCACGTGGCCAGCAGGATCGCCGGTACGTCGGGGAACTGCTGGTAGATCGCCGAGGTGGGGACGTCCGCCTCGCGGGACACGGCCCGCAGCGTCACGGCGTCGTCCCTGTCGACCAGGGCGGTCGCCGCCGCCACGATCAACTGGCGGCAGCCCTGCCTGCTCACGGCTCCGGAACGATGACGACCTTGCCCAGCACGGTGCGCGACTCGGCCAGCACCAGTGCGGAGGCGGCCTCCGACAGCGGGATGCGCGCGGCGATCTGCGGCTTGAGCGCGCCGGCCTTGACCAGCTGCAGCACCTGCGTGAGGTCGTCGCGAAGACGAGCGCGGAACGTGGCCGTGCGGAAGCGCTTGCCGGCCCAGAAGTTGTAGAAGCCCGCGCGCTTGCCGTTGGGCAGCAGGTTCCACAGTGCGAGCTGGCCGAAGTTCTTGAGCACCGGCAGCGTCCCGTTGCCCTGCTCGTCCTTCGTCGCGGCCGAACCGTAGTTGACCAGCGTGCCGCCGCGGCGGACCAGCTTCCAGGACTCGTGCACGCCGGGACCGCCGACGTGGTCGAACACGGCGTCCACGCCTTCGGGCGCCAGCTCGCGGATGCGGTCGTACATGTTCGGGTCGCGGTAGTCGACGGGGATCGCGCCGAGCTCACGGACCGCGTCGTGGTGGCGGGCGGAGGCCGTGCCGATCACCTTGATGCCGGCGTGGCGGGCGAGCTGCACCAGCGTCGAGCCGACGCCGCCGTTCGCGCCCAGCACGACGATCGTGTCGCCCCGCTTCACCTTCGCGGTCCGGTACATCATCTGCCACGCCGTGACGCCGTTGACCGCGACGGTCTCGGCGGCGGCCGCGTCGACGCCGTCCGGCACCGGCACCAGGTCGGCGGCCTCGACGATCAGGTGGCTGGCCCAGCCGCCGACCTTGGTGACGACGGCGAACCGGTGCCCCCGCAGGTCGCGGTCGACGCCGGGACCTGCCGCGACGACCGTGCCGACGACGTCGTAACCGGGCACGAACGGGAACGCGGGCTGGTCGTAGTACTTGCCCAGGCGCATCTGCTGCTCGGCGAACGAGACCCCGGTGGCCTCCATGCGCAGGACGACCTGGCCGGCACCCGGCGCGGGCAGGTCGCGGACCTGGACGTGCAGGCCGGCGGGCTCGACCACGCCCGGCAGGACGATCTCGGTGGCGCGGGTGGTGGAGGTCGTGGCGTTCATCGTGTGCTCCTTGGCGTCTCGGTTGTGCTTACGGACATAAGCTAACGCCCGTAAGTCTAAGAGCGCAAGGCCTAACACCTATAAACTTTCAGGTGTATGGTTACGGCCGTGACGAACACGGAACCGCGCAGGCGCAACCGCAGGGGCGAAGGCGGGAAGCTGCGCGAAGAGATCATCACCGCGGCGGTCGCGCTGCTGGACGAAGGCGGCGACGAACGCGCGGTCACGCTGCGCTCGGTCGCCCGCAAGGCGGGGATCGCGGCACCGTCGATCTACCCGCACTTCGCGGACCAGCCGTCGATCATGCTGGCCGTCGTCCAGCAGGAGATGGACAAGCTCACCGCGGTCCTGCGCGAGGCCAACGACAACGCGGGCCCGGACGCGCGCGCACGGCTCTTCGCGATCGGCCACGCCTACCTGGACTTCGCGCAGGCGCACCCGCAGCGCTACCGGATCATGTTCGGCGGCCTCTGGACCCCGTCGGTCGAGGACACGTCGATCACCGACGCCGACCTCGACTCACTGGGCGTGGCGGCGTTCACGCTGCTCGTCGAGGTGCTCGGCGCGTGCGTCGAGCAGGGGATCGCACACGGCAGCGACGACCTCTTCGGCGACGCGGTGGCGTTGTGGCTCGGGCTGCACGGCCTCGCCCACCAGCGGGCCGTGGTGCGCAAGATGCCAGGACCCGCCGACGTGGGGGACCGGCTGATCAGGGCACTCGCGCACCTGAAGTAGGTGCGCGCCGACTCAGCGCGTGACCGGCGCCGAACGCACCTGCGGTCAGGCCGGCACCGGCTCCGAAGATGGTCAGGCCCGGCACCACGTTTCCCGTGTCGGCGTAGTGCCATGCGACCAAGGCGAGGACGACGACGTTGCAGAGGCCCATCCCCAGCATCGCGATCTGGGCCCACCAGCGGCGCAGGTCCATCCGCTGCGCGTGTTGCTCGCGCACCTTTTCGAGTTCCCACTGAGCTCGCGCGTGCTCCTCGGCGAGTTCGATGAGCTTGTCCGAGATGTGGGGTGCTTTGGCGTGCCACTGCGCAGCTTTGTCCCACGGGGAGAGATCTGTCCAAGAACTCTTCTTGGCACTTGGCGTGGTCACGACACACCTACTGGCGCGATCGGAGTGACGACTGGTAGGCCGGTCGCCTCGGGCGGGGGACCGAGCATGTTGAGGATCTCGTTGAACGAGTCGGTGGTCCGGTCGATCGAAGAGCCCATGAGCCGTGCTTCGGCGCCTGGACCACCCCCAGCGTCGAGCTTCGTCGCCAACCAGTTCCGCAGTCGGGTCGGCCACGCCGTGTCGCTTTCGGAAGGGGCCGCCATCTGATCGCGCTCAAGGAGAAGCATGGCCAGGTGAGTTCGGAGGAGCGCTATCTCCTCCCGCCGCTCATTGAGCGACTCATCCTCGTACGAGATCTGCACGCGGTTCCCATGCCGGGTGAACAGGCTCGTCTGGCCGAGAAACCGCTCGTCGATCTTGTAGTGGACGACATCGGCGGCCGTTGGATCGTGGTGTTCGTGGATCAGGTGAAGTTCGTTCAACGTTCGTACGACGTCATGTGCTTCGGCGGGAGGCATGATCTGCCCCAGGTAAGCCACGGCGAGCAGTTCACTGAAAGGTCCTGAAAGCGCGGACATGCTCTGGAGGAAGCTGAAGAGGAAGATAGAGGCCGGGTCCGAAAGGAGTTGTCCGGCGACGATCTGTTGGGCGGCATACGTGAACGATTCGGGTGTGAAGTCGGAATCAGGCGTGCTCACGCGGGGACCTGCCCTTCGGGCGGCGTTGACGCTCACTGTCCGATCGGCAAGTCGCCCGCGTGGAACCGCCCGTTACATGCCAAACGGTCAGGGAGCCTCGAAAAGAGTCGACACCGACTCGCCGACGTTGATCCGCCGCATCGCCTCGGCCATCGCCGGCGCGATCGACAGCACCTTCAACTTCGGCACGGCCTTGTCGGCGGGGATCGGCACGGTGTTCGTGGCGACGATCTCCAGCACGTCCTCGAACGCCTGCAACCGGTCCAGGGCCCCGGACGAGAACAGCCCGTGCGTGCAGGCCACCCGGATCGGCCCGGCGCCGCGCTCCCGCAGCTTGTCGATCAGCTCGACCACGGTCGAGCCCTTGGCGATCTCGTCGTCCAGCACGATCACGTCGCGCCCGGCCACCTCGCCGATCACGGTCTGGATCTGCACCTTGTCGTCGGCGAACCGCTGCTTGGCGCCGGCCGCGACCGGCAGGCCCAGGATCCGGGCGAAGTGCGCGGCCTCCTTGGCGTTGCCCAGGTCCGGCGACACGACGACGGTGTTCGACAGGTCGTACTGGGAGAAGTGCGCGGCCAGCTCGCGCAGGGCGTGCAGGTGGTCGACGGGCACCGAGAAGAACCCGTGCACCTGCGGTGAGTGCAACGTCATCGCCAGCACCCGTGAGGCACCCGCGGCGACCATCAGGTCGGCGACCAGGCGGCCGCCGATCGAGATCCGGGGCGCGTCCTTCTTGTCCGAACGCGCGTAGGCGTAGTGCGGCAGGACGACGGTCGTGCGCGCGGCGGAGGCGCCACGGGCAGCGTCCAGCATCAGCAGGAGTTCGACGAGGTGTTCCTGCACCGGGGGTACCAGCGGCTGGATCAGGAACACGTCCCGCTCCCGGCAGTTCGCCTGCAACTGCACTTCCAGGCAGTCGTTGGCGAACCGCGTCAAGCGGCTGGGTGAGAGCTCGACACCGAGATGGCCACAGATCTCCGCGGCGAGTGAGGGATGGGCAGAACCACTGAAGACAGCGATGTCACGCACACCCCGAAACCTAGTCGATGACCAGCACCAACTTGCCGTCGCGGAAGAACGGCGTCAGGTTCCCGCGCGTGTCGACCGTGTGGGTTCCGCGCGGCAGAACGACCTCTATGGCCGTGAACGCGAGGATGTCCGACACGCCATGACGGCCGCGCAACGACCGTTGGCCTTGGTACCGCAGAGCGCGCCCCTCGCGGCGGTACTGGTGGGCCTCAGCAGCAGTGGAGGCGCCTACTCGAAGCGCCTCCGGGCCTACCTGACGTGCTGAGGAAGCACCGCGTACGGAGACGCCGAAACCCTGCGCGACTAGTGAGTTCACCACTGCGTCGGACGGGGGGACCGGCAGGAGGAAGGACATCGCGAAATGGCTGTCGACCTCGTGCACCGCGACCGTTCGGGCCGTGGTCAGCACGGTGTCGTGCAGCTCCAGTGCGATCTTCTCCGCTTCCCAGCGGTTTTCATAGCCGGCGTCGATGCCGACGAAGGTGCTGGTCACCTGACCTCCACGAAGATCGGGTTGGTGTAGCACCACAGGTCCTCCCACGGGTTCGCGGCTCCGGGTGTGTCCGCCTGCGGTTCGAACGCGCCGCGGTTGCCGTCGGTTCCGCGCAATCGGAGGTAAAAAGGCTCCCGGACGTTGCGGAACGTGTGCGTGAAGACCGCATAGTGCCAGCGCGGCTCGTAGGATCGCTCGACCTTCACATGTGGCGTGGCCAACGTTTCAGATGATGATCGTCCGGTTACCGCGCCCTTGATGAGGTCCAAACGGCGCAATCGTGGCACGAATCCGGCGCTGTTGGGGCGGGTTGCCAAACGTGCCTTGACCAGCACGGTCACGTCAGAGCCGCGCCGGACGCGCAAACGGCCGCCCATCGTCTGGGTTCCGCCGGACGCGTAAACGTGGAACTGAAGATCATCGACCAGCCCGCCGTGCGAAACCCACGCTCGACCCGCCCTCAAGCCCTCCATCACGGCGCCGCGCGTCCGCCGGGTGGCGCCGACGACGGTCCGGGAGAACTCGCCGGGGAAGAAGTCGACGTAGGGCGGCAGCACCTGGGGCACCTCGCCCTCGATCGCGTCGAGGTGCTTGCCGGTCAGGTCGAACTGGTCGCCGGGCTCCGGCACGCGGACGATCGTGTCCCGCGAGTTGAAGTGCGAGTCGGAGTTCGACGTGATCCACCAGCCGAGACCCTCGGCGAGCAGCGAGTCCCAGACACCGCCGACCTTCGCGGTCATCCAGTCGAAGCCGCCGTAGGTCTTGTAGGCCTCGGGCGGATAGGGCGCGTAGGAGTTCGAGCCGGGGCTGTTCGCGTACCCGCCGCGGTGGCCGCCCGGACCGCGCAACGGGTCGCCGTCGCCCTGCGCTCCCGGTGCGCCCTCCATCCCGACAACGATGTCGGGAGCCAGGTCACGCATGTTCCGCAACTCGTGGGGCGCCACCCGGCCGTTGCGCATCGGGTGGTTCACGAACACCAGCGCGGACTTCATCGTGCCGTTGCGAATCTTGGTCTGCAGGAACCGGATCGCGTCGAGCGCCTTCTTCTCGTTCGCCGGGGTCGAGGCCTCGGCGCCGTTCAGCCGCCAGTCGAACTGCCGCTCGAAGTCGCGCAGCACCCCGGCCTCGTCCCGGCAGTCCTCGAAGAACAGCGTCGCGTGCTCCGCGCCGGGGACGTTCCACTCCATCCCGTGCCACAGCAGCAGTTGCGGGAACTTCCGCCGGGCGCGCTGCAGATCCGCCGCCGTCGCCTCGACCGAGTGCGCCTCGTGCGACGCGTGGCCGTGGTCGGTGATCACGAGCCAGTCCGTGCCGTGCCGCAACGCACCGCGGATCTGCTGCTCGATGCTGTACATGCCGTCGTACGAGTACTGCGTGTGCGTGTGGTGATCACCGGAAAGCCACTGGTAGCGCGACGTCGCCGAAGCAGTTCCCGTGCCCAGCGCTCCCGCCACGCCGAGCACGCCGACTCCCTGCAGGAAGCGTCTGCGGGCTACTTCGGACATGGCTGATCCTCCACACGACGGGTCGGGGTCCGTGGAGGCTAGGCCGATCGGATGAGGTGCAGGTGGACGCGAAGTGAACTAGATCGGAAGCAGGTCCACCCAGTCCAGGAACGGCAGCGCGCCCGTGCCCTGCAACGCCGCGAGTCCCAGCCAGATCGACAGGATCGTCACGATCGGCCCGACGATCGCCATCTCCACGACGCCACCGGTCTTCATCCGCAGGATCTTCGGCGGCGCGACCGGGAACCACGTCTTGCCCATGATCGGGATCGGCCACAGGATCGGGCAGCCCTGCTCGGTGATCGCGTCACCGATGTAGTGCGCGAAACACCCGATGCCGACCGCGATCCCGCACGCCGCCGCGGACGCGTCCGTCTGCGAGGTCCACGCGATCATCGCCCAGGTGATCCCCGCCGACACCACGGTGATCAGCAACGCGTCCTGCTTGGGGCACCAGTCGTTCATGATGCCGCGCACCGCCAGACCGGCGAACACGAACATCAGCACGGGCAGCGCCCACTTCTGGCTGTTCTGGATGACCGCGGCGGTGAAGACGGCGGCGAACATCGCGAAGACGAGCGTGTGCGTGAGACCGCGATGTCCGCCGTCTCGCTTGGAATCCCGCTTCAGCCGCGTTGTCCGGTAGACGAAGCTGCTCAACGCGTTGATGCCCGCGGACAGCCCGCTGCTCAGCGCTCCGAACGTGCGCGAGATGGTCGATCCGGGGTGGTCCAGGTCGGGCAGAAGTGCCGCGCCAGTGGCGAGAACCGCGCCAACGGCCCAGCTCTGCGGCGAGAGTTGGCCGATCGGGTGAGTTGACGCGATCGCGGTGACGGCGCTCCAGGCGAGCAGCCCGCTCATCGCATGTGTTGGCCCAGTTGACACTTACGCCCTTTCCGGTGATCACCCGACCGTGCTGACAGTAGTCGTTGCTTCAACGCCGCCGGAGCGAAACTCGTTCAACGGCGAAGAAGATCGACTTGTGCCTGGTGGGGCCCTCTCTCGTGGTGACCAGTGCGCGAGAGGACTACGGTTCACACCAATGGCGCAGTGCGTGGCGCCGATTGAATCGATGTAACCAGGGTCGCAGGCACAGGACGGCGGTTTACCAGTACGCTTGTCCTGCTTGCATCGTCGCGAGAGGAGCGCCCAGGATTATGGGCAAGATCAAGGTTCAGGGCACCGTCGTCGAACTCGACGGCGACGAGATGACCCGGATCATCTGGCAGTTCATCAAGGACAAGCTGATCCACCCGTACCTGGACGTCACTCTGGAGTACTACGACCTGGGCATCGAGCACCGGGACGCCACCGACGACCAGGTCACGATCGACGCCGCGAACGCCATCAAGAAGCACGGCGTCGGCGTGAAGTGCGCCACGATCACGCCGGACGAGGCGCGCGTCGAGGAGTTCGGCCTCAAGAAGATGTGGGTCTCGCCCAACGGCACGATCCGCAACATCCTCGGCGGTGTCGTCTTCCGCGAGCCGATCATCATCTCGAACGTGCCGCGCCTGGTCCCGGGCTGGACGAAGCCGATCATCATCGGCCGTCACGCCCACGGTGACCAGTACAAGGCCACCAACTTCAAGGTGCCCGGCGCCGGCAAGCTCACGATCACGTTCCAGCCGGAGGACGGCTCGGACCCGATCGAGCACGTCGTCACCGAGTTCCCGGCGGAGGGCGGTGTGGCGATGGGCATGTACAACTACAACAAGTCCATCGAGGACTTCGCCCGCGCCTCGTTCTCCTACGGCCTGCAGCGGGGCTACCCCGTCTACATGTCGACGAAGAACACGATCCTGAAGGCCTACGACGGCGCCTTCAAGGACATCTTCGAGCGCGTGTTCAACGAGGAGTTCAAGGCCGAGTTCGACGCCAAGGGCCTCACCTACGAGCACCGCCTGATCGACGACATGGTCGCCGCTGCCATGAAGTGGGAGGGCGGCTACGTCTGGGCGTGCAAGAACTACGACGGTGACGTCCAGTCCGACACGGTCGCGCAGGGCTTCGGCTCGCTCGGCCTGATGACGTCGGTCCTGATGACGCCGGACGGCAAGACGGTCGAGGCCGAGGCCGCGCACGGCACCGTGACGCGTCACTTCCGCCAGCACCAGGCCGGCAAGCCGACCTCCACGAACCCCATCGCGTCGATCTACGCGTGGACCCGTGGCCTCATGCACCGCGGCAAGCTGGACAACACCCCCGAGGTGATCCGCTTCGCCGAGGCGCTCGAGGAGGTCGTGATCGAGACCGTCGAGGCCGGTCAGATGACCAAGGACCTGGCCCTGCTGATCAGCAAGGACCAGGCGTGGCTGACGACCGAGGACTTCCTCGGCGCGCTCGACGAGAACCTCAAGAAGAAGATGGCGTCGTTCTGACGGTCGCCTGATTCGAGTACGTGAGAAGGCCACCCCGGTCACACCGGGGTGGCCTTTCGCGTTGGGCGTCACCCGGTCGGTTCCTCTTGCGGGTGGTTGCCGCGCCGAGCCGTCCACTCCAGCCCTCCAGCCGCTATATCTGCTGTTCCAGGGCTTGTGTTGTGCGGAGGCGTCGCGATGCTGGGTGTTCCGGTTCGGGGAATGATCGTCATTGGTGTGCTCGGGGTCGCCGGCGTCATGTACGCGGTGAACGGCGGCAAGCCGATGGGCAGTGACAAGGGGTCGGAGATCTGCAAGATCACGGTGACGGCGGACATCCTCAACGTCCGGTCGGGGCCCGGTGACATGCAGCCGATCGTCTCGACCATGCCGCGTGACGCGGTCACCGACGCGCAGGGCCGCGTCGAGAACGGCTACCGGATGCTGAGCGACCGGCGCTGGGTCAGCCAGTCGTTCGTCGCGCTGACCAGCGATTCCACCTGCAAGTAGGGAAACACCCCATCGACCCCCAATAGGATTGGTCCGGCTGGCCCAGTGAGGTCGGCCGGACGCGCCGCCACGTGTTCGAAGTGCGTGCGGCGAAGGGACGTCTCCGGTGGCGGTCGCGAGTTCCGCGGTGTCCGACCGCAGGCGCGAACTGACGGTGGTGCGCGAGGCGCTGGAGGCCGCTCCCGCTGTCGTGTGCGTCGAGGGCAGCGCGGGCACGGGCAAGTCGACGGTGCTCGCCGAAACCGTGCGGATCGCTCGTGAGCTGGGCTTCCAGGTCTTCCGCGCACAGTGCTCCGCCTCGGAGTCCGGGTTCCGCTTCGGTGTGGTGGCGCAGCTCTTCGAGAGCGAAGCCGACGCGATCCTGGCGGGGGACGCCGATCAGGCGGCGATGCACCGGCTGCACCGGCTGGTTCGCAAGATGTCCCTCGGCTCTCCTGTGCTGCTGGCCGTCGACGACGTGGAGCTGGCCGACGCGCCGTCGTTGAAGTTCCTGTCCTACCTGCGAAGGCGGCTGAGCGACCTGCCGGTCGTCCTCGTGGTGACGCGGGGGTTCGTGGTCGACGCGCCGTTGCTGCGCGAGGTCGTCGGTGACGCCGTTCGCGTCCGGCTCGTCGGTCTTGACCAGGCGGGGTGTGCGCGGTTTCTGAGGACGCTCTTCGCTTCCGGGGTCACCGACGAGGTCGTCGCCGACTGGCGGGTGGCGACCGGCGGCAACCCGTACCTGCTCGGTCTGCGTCCTCGTGACCTAGGGGAACGTGCCGGCGAACTGGTCGCGAGGCTGTCGTCTGCCGGCTCCTCGGTCGTGGCGCTGGCGCGGGCGTTCGCCGTGCTCGGCGAGGCCGATCTGGCGCTGGCTGGTGCGGCGGCCGGGCTGGCTCCTGCTGACGCCGTGGACGCGTCACGGGCGTTGGGCGGCTTGGGTTTCGCGGGCGTGCCGATGGTGCTGTCGACGTTGGCGCAGAGCACGACATCGTTGGACCGGGCGGCGATCCACGCGCGAGCCGCCCGGTTCCGGTACGACGACCAGGCGTCCGTCGACGTCGTGGCGGCGCATTTGCTCGAGGCCGCGCCGATCGGGCAGGAGTGGGTGCGGGACGTGCTGCGCGCGGCGGCCCGGAAGTCCACTTCGGACAGAGCGATCGCCTGTCTGCGCAGGCTTTTGCGCGAACCGCTGCCGGACGACCTGCGCGGCGAGGTGCTGGTCGAGCTGAGCGAGGCGCAGTCGTTGGTCGATCCCGGCGCGGCTCGCGCGTCGTTGCACAAGGCCGCGGGTGCGTCGATGGACGTGCCGGCCGAGGGGCGGATGGCGTTGCTGCTCGCCTACGACCTGGCCGGGCGGCGGCTGTACCGGGACGCGGTCGCGAAGGTCGAGTCGGTGATCGCGCGCGTCTGCGGTGCGGATCCGGATCTGGCTCAGCGGCTGGACCTGTACGCGCTGTCGCTGGGGTTGGAGGAGTCGTTCTTCTCCAGCGAGGTGGAGACGCGGATCGCGCGGTTGCTCGGTTCGCGCATGACCTCGGCCCGCAACGCGCGTTTCTTGAACACCCTGCTGGCTTATCGGGGCGCGACGATCGGCGCGAACCCCGGTGAGACGCGGCGTCGCGTGCAGGCCGCGCTGCCGTTGCACGTCGGGCGGGACCTGATCGACCAGTTCTCGTTCGCGCACATGATCGTGGCGTTGCTCGGGATCGACGAGTACGAGCTGGCGGACCGGCAGTGCGAGGAGGCGCTACGGGTGACGTCCGAACGCGATCTCGCCCTGTGCGCGGCTCTGGTGCAGGGGCTGCGGTGTCACGTGGCGCGCCGGCTGGGTTCGTTGGCCGTGGCGGAACAACTCGGCCTGGCGTCGCTGGCACGGCTGGACTCGGTGGGCGCGGGGCAGGACGGCAACATCGTGGTGTCCGTCGCCGGGCTGGCCGGCGTGTGGGTGGACACGGGCGACACGGCGTCGGCGTCGCGGCTCGTGCGCGAGCGCTCGCTCGACGGTGACGTGCCCGAGTACTCGCACTACAACGCGTTGCTGCACCAGCGCGGCCGTCTGCACATGGCTTCGGGAGATCCGGCTTCGGCGTTGCGCGACCACCTCTTGTGCGGTCAGCGGATGGAACGCCGTGGTGCGCGCAATCCGTCGTTGCAACCGTGGCGCTCGCACGCGGCGTTGGCGCACTTGGCGTTGGGGGAGCGGGATCAGGCTTTCCGCTTGGCTTTCCAGGAGCTGGAACTGGCGCGCGACTGGGGTCTCGCCGTGCCGATCGGGGTTTCCGCGAGGGTCGCCGGTGTCGTGGCGTCGGATGTTCTGCTGCTGGAGGAGGCCGTGTCGGCGTTGCGCGGCACTCCGGCCCGGCTGGAACTGGCACGGGCGTTGATCGACTGGGGAGTGGTGCTGCGGTCGCTCGGCCGCGGCCCGGAGGCGCTGGCGGCGTTGCGGCAGGGCCACGACGTGGCGAAGAGGTGCGGCGCGATCCCGTTGATGGGCCTCGCGGCACGGGAACTGCGCGCGGCCGGCGGACGTCCGGCGCGCGTGCCGTCGGGTTCGGTGCTCACCGCGCAGGAGCAACACATCGCGCGGCGCGCGGTGCACGGACTGACGAACCGGCAAATCGCGGCGGAGTTGTTCGTGACGCCACGGGCCGTTGAACTGCACCTGACCCGCGTCTATCGAAAACTGGGGATCTCCGGGCGGCGAGATCTGGCCGCCGCGTTGGAAAAGGCCGGCGCGTGAGGGCGGCGCCGGCCTTTTCCGCTCGTCCTACTTGAGCACGATGATGCCCAGCGCGAAGATCTTGCCGCCCAGCTTCAGCCCCTTGACGTCGACGCTCGCGCCGACCTCCAGCTCACCGGAGATGATGGTCTTCACGAAGTCGTAGTCCACGTCCACCGTGGTCGAGGCGTCGACCCTGACCTTGATGGACTTGCCCTTGACGACCGCGACGACCTCGCCGGTCAGGTCCGCGGACACCTCGGCCGACTGAGCCGGCGCCGGCGCGGCGAAAGCCTGGGCGGCACCACCGAACAGCACGGCGGTGGCGGCGAGACCGGCGAGAACACCCTTGATCGAGTTCATTGCTTCTCCTTGGTGCTTTCGTGCTTCGGGGAGATTTCCTGGGCCCGCCAAAAGAATGTCTTCCGATGATCCGCACGCTCAAGTGGTCGGTTTCAACAGTTCGTTCTCACCGAACTGCGGCTTTGCATTGGGCAACGACTTCGGTGGCGTGTGGCAAACTTGCGGGCATGCTGCGGAACATGTTTCGGTGGGGCAGAGCCAAGGGCGTCACGCAGTGCTCCTGCGACCCCGAGTGGCAGGGCCTCTACACCGAGATCGACGGCCAGCGCCAGCTAGCCCTGCCGCGCGACGAGATGGCCACCCTCGTCGGCTACCTCGACCTGACCGCGCACTGCGCCGGCTGCGGCGCCGAGTACCCGAAGCCCTGGGGCCTGGCCTCCCAGTAGGCTCCCCCGTCGTGCTCACGGTCTCCACGGTCAACGTCAACGGTCTGCGCGCCGCCGCGAAGAAGGGCTACCTCTCGTGGCTCGCCTCGACTTCCGCGGATGTGGTGTGCCTGCAGGAAGTCCGCGCCGAACCAGCCGAGCTGACCCCTGACGTCCACTCGCCCGAGGGCTGGCACGGCGTGTACGCCCCGTCGTCCTTGAAGGGCCGCGCAGGCGTGGGCATCCTCTCGCGCGTAGAGCCCACCTCGGTCCGCATCGGCTTCGGCACCGCCGAGTTCGAGGCGAGCGGCCGCTACGTGGAGATCGAACTGCCCGGCGTCGTCGTGGCGTCGCTCTACCTGCCGTCCGGCGACGTCGGCACCGAGAAGCAGGACGAGAAGGACCGCTTCATGGCGGCCTTCCTGCCGTACCTGGTGTCGTTGCGGGAGAAGGCGGCCGTATCGGGCCGTGAGGTGCTCGTGTGCGGCGACTGGAACATCGCGCACCAGCAGGCAGACCTGAAGAACTGGAAGACGAATCAGAAGGAGTCCGGCTTCCTGCCGTACGAGCGGGAGTGGCTCACGTCCGTGTTCGCGTCGGGCTACAACGACGTGATGCGCTCTTTGCACCCGGATGTGGTCGGGCCGTACTCGTGGTGGTCGTACCGCGGCAAGGCCTTCGACAACGACTCGGGCTGGCGGATCGACTACGTCGTGGCGACTGACGGGATTGCCAACTCGGCGACGAGTGCGGTCGTTGAGCGTGCGGCCACCTACCAGGAACGATGGTCCGATCATGCTCCCGTGACGTGCACGTTCGACTACCCCAAGCCCTAGCCTGCCGACATGGCTCCTGTCTGGTCTGCTCTCATCGGTGCACTAGCGGCACTGATCGGCGTGTGGGTGACTCAGTGGCTCACCAACCGGCGAGAGTTTCAGCGTGATCAGCTCAAGTGGGCGCAGGAGCGCCAACAGCGGCAGTTCGACCTGCAGAAGACGGCGTTCACCGAGGCGCTGACGGTGTTGAACGAGTGGCACCGCACCTTGCGTGATGTCGTGCTATGGGTGACATTCCCAGAGGAACCCAGGCCACGGGTGATTGCGTTCTCAGAACACATGGCGCAGGCGAACAGTGCCCTGACAACCGTTGAGTTGGTGTGCTCAGATGCTGCTGACGAAGTGACCAAGAAGGCTTTGGTCGCTCTGACTCATTTCCACCACCGAGCGTGGGAGGCGGCTCGTGAAACTGAGATGACCCGAGCGATAGGGCCTGCCTGGTGTCCTGGTCCTCCTGTCGACACCACTCAAGTTCAAATCGCCATGAGTCAACTTCGCGATGTCTACCGCGCCGAACTAGCCGGGTTGGCGACTGAACCTGTTGCGTTGCCTGAGAAATCTCGTGGGCGGTTCCGCCTGCCGTGGCGGAGATCCGCTCAGGCTTCAACCACTGCCACGAACGTCACGAACGCGCCTGCTTGATGGTGGGATGGGGTGAAGGACACAAAGCTCCAGCCGAACCTGACGTGCTCGTTGATCACATCTGTGAGGACGGCGGCAAGGCCTGCATCCACATCCTCAGGGTGGGCCGACGAGGGCACAAAACCACGCGGTACTCAGGCATCGTCACCGTTCCTTTGACGCGCACCGCTTCGGTCTCTTCAAGATCTTCTTCTGCTCGGGTCAAAGCCTCGTCTGGACGCGGGCGGTCATTAGCTGGAGTCGAGGCGGATGGTGCTTCACGCGGCTCGTGGGTGCTATGGCCAAGGTGCCTCCCGGTCGGCGAACCGTTCGGTTAGTAGAACCCTAGACATCGGGCTGGCGCATCGACTACCAGGTCGCGACGGACGGGCTGGCGGCTCGGGCTCGGACCGCGGTGGTGGAGCGGGCGGCGACGTACGCCGAGCGCTGGTCGGACCACGCCCCGGTCACCGTCGAGTACTCCGACTGACCCAGCCCGAACAGCCTTTATCGCTCTTGTCGCCCACCTGACGGCTCGATTCCACCCACCCGTTCCCCGAATATGAACACGATTCACCATCGATGAATCGGGGGCGGCTCATGACAGGCTTCAACCGGCGTTCGTTCCTCCTGGCGATGGGTGTGGGTGCCGCAGGCGTCCCGCTCCTCGACCGCCAAGCGTTTGCGTCCACGGCGGGCACCACGCTCGACGTCACGGCCGCGCCGATCGGCACCAGCGGCTATCGCAGGCTCGCCGCGGGTCCGGGCTGGCCGACGGTCGTGCGCGGCGACCTCATCGCCGCGAAACCCAAGCGGGAAGCCAGGCGGCGAGCGCTCGCCAGCTTCGTGCAGTTCAGCGACATGCACATCTGCGACGCCCAGAGTCCGCTCCGGTTCGAGTACCTGCACCCGATCATGGGCTCCAGCGCGCACCGGCCGCAGGAAGCGCTCACCACGCAGGGCTCCACCTCACTCGTCCGTCGCGTCAACGCCGTCCGCCAAGGGCCGTTGACCGGCAGGCCGTTCGACTTCCTCATGACGACCGGGGACAACACCGACAACCACGAGAACGTCGAGCTCGACTGGTTCCTCACGATCCTCAACGGCGGCCGCATCACCCCGAACACCGGCGACGCGCGGTACGAAGGCGTGCAGAACGCGGGCATCAGCACGTTCTGGCAGCCCGACCTCAGCGGCGGCGACGACTACAAGGCAAAGGGTTTCCCGCAGCTCACCGGGTTGCTCGACGCGGCCGTCCGCGAGTTCACCAGCCCTGGCCTGAACATCCCCTGGTACTCCACGATCGGCAACCACGACGACAGCGTGGTCGGTGCTCTGCCGGACGGGCTGCTCGACAGCTGGTACACGGGACGCAAGAAGATCGTCGGGTTCGGAGACCCCGTGCAGAACGCCAAGGTCGCGCAGGCGTTCAACGATCCCAAGGCCATCCCGGAAGCGATGGCCATCCTCGCGAGTGGCGGCGTCGTCCGCACCGTGACGCCGGACAGCCGTCGGAGGCTGTTCGACACCGGTGAGTTCGTGCGCAAGCATCTGCCGTCAGGTGGGCACGGCTACACGGACGCCAACGCGGATGGCGTGGACGTCTTCTACACGTTCCGGATGGCGCCTGGTGTCACGGGCATCAGCATGGACACCACGAACCTCGCAGGGTTCTCCACGGGCTCGATAGGGCTGCATCAGCTCAACTGGATCGAGAAGACCCTCAGGCGCAACAGCTCGCTCTACTACGACTGGCTGGGCTTGCCGCAACGGCAGAACGTCACCGACGAGCTGTTCGTGCTCTTCAGTCACCACACGAGCACGACGATGGGCAACGTTCTGCCGGACAAGCGCCGGCCGCTCGACCCGCGGATGAACGGCGACGCGCTCGTGAATCTCCTGCACCGCTTTCCGAACGTGCTGGCGTGGGTCAACGGCCACACGCACCGCAACGTGATCACGCCGCACCGGCACGACACACCCGGCAGAAGCTTCTGGGAGATCAACACCGCCGCGCACGTCGACTACCCGCAGCACGCCCGCGTGATCGAGGTCGCGGACAACGGCGACGGCACGTTGTCGCTGTTCACGACCTTGCTCGAAGCCGATGCGCCCTACCAGGTCGACTACGACGACCGCAGCGACACCGGGCTCGCGAGCCTGTGCCGGGAGTTCACCTACAACGACATCCACTCGCGGACGAACCCGCTGGGCACACCGCTCGACCGGAACACGGAGCTGCTCGTCGCCGTCCGCTGAGTGGGATGTCCCACAGCCAGTCACACCTGATCAGGAATTTCGGCGGCCTAAGGTCGTTGACGTGGCAGTGGACATCTCGCTAACCCCACCTCAGCCCCGTCCGAGTGCGGCGGCCATGCGGCGTGCGCTTCGCCGGGCCGCCGACGGTGCGGTGCTCGACGCGACCGAAGCCTCCGTGCTGCTCCACGCGCGTGAGGACGACCTGGAAGCGTTGCTGACAGCGGCGGGCAAGGTGCGGGACGCGCACCTGCTCGCCGAGGGGCGGGCGGGGATCGTCACGTACAGCCGGTCGGTGTTCATCCCGCTGACCAGGCTGTGCCGCGACCGGTGCCACTACTGCACGTTCGCGACCGTGCCGCACAAGGTGCCCGCGGCGTTCCTCGAACGCGACGAGGTGCTGGCGATCGCACGGGCCGGGGCCGCCCAAGGTTGCAAGGAAGCCCTCTTCACGCTCGGCGACCGGCCGGAGGACCGCTGGCCCGCCGCGAAGGAGTGGCTGGAGGCACGCGGGTACGAGTCCACTTTGGACTACGTGCGGGCCAGTGCCATCGCGGTGCTGGAGGAGACCGGGCTGCTGCCGCACCTCAACCCCGGCGTGCTGAGCTGGGAGGAACTGACGCGGCTGCGGCCCGTCGCGTCCAGCATGGGCATGATGCTCGAGACCACGGCCGAACGGCTGTGGAGCGAGAAGGGCGGCCCGCACTACGGCAGCCCCGACAAGGATCCCGCCGTCCGGCTGCGCGTCCTCACCGACGCCGGCCGCGTGAACGTCCCGTTCACCACCGGAATCCTGATCGGCATCGGCGAGACCATCGCCGAGCGCGCCGAGTCGTTGCTCGCGATGCGGCAGATCGCCAAGCAGTACGGGCACATCCAGGAAGTCATCATCCAGAACTTCCGCGCCAAGCCGGACACGGCGATGCGCGGCATGCCCGACGCCGACCTGACCGAGCTCGCGGCCACGATCGCCGTGGCACGCCTGGTGATGCCGTCGACCGTGAGCGTGCAGGCGCCGCCGAACCTGGTCGGCGGCGAGTTCGACCTCATGCTGCGCGCGGGCGTCGACGACTGGGGCGGCGTCTCGCCGATCACGCCCGACCACGTGAACCCCGAGAAGCCGTGGCCCCAGGTCGACCAGCTCGCGGAGATCACCGCACAGGCCGGTTTCTCCTTGCAGGAACGGCTGAACGTCTACCCGCGCTTCGTCCGCGCGACGGTCGGGCAGTGGATCGACACCCGGCTCACCGCGCACGTTTCCGCGCTGGCACTGGAAAGCGGCCTCGCGAACCCGGACGCCGAGGTGGTCGGTCGCGAGTGGCAGGAACCGGACGGCGGGACCGACACCTACGGACGCGCGGACCTCAACACCTCGATCGACACCGAAGGCCGCACTAACGACCGCCGCGGCGACTTCGACGAGGTCTACGGCGACTGGGACGAGCTGAAGATCCCCGTTGCCCCGCAACGACTTCCCGACGACGTCCAACGTGGACTGAAGATCGCCGAGAACGACCCGGCCGCGTTGCTCGAGGACACCGAGGCCGCGATGGCGCTGCTGACGGCCGACGGTGACGCGCTCGAGGTGATGACCCGCCTGGCCGACGACCTGCGGCGCGAGGTGGTCGGCGACGACGTCACCTACGTCGTCAACCGGAACATCAACTTCTCCAACGTCTGCTACGTCGGTTGCCGTTTCTGCGCTTTCGCCCAGCGCGAGCGCGACGCCGACGCGTTCCGGCTGTCCGCGGAGGAGGTCGCCGACCGCGCGCAGGAGGCGTGGGACGACGGCGCCACCGAGGTCTGCATGCAGGGCGGCATCGACCCCAAGCTGCCGGTGACCTACTACGCCGACGTCGTGCGCGCGATCAAGAAGCGCATTCCGCAGATGCACGTCCACGCGTTCAGCCCGATGGAGATCGTCTCCGCCGCGGCGAAGGCCGGCGTGAGCGTGCGCGAGTGGCTGACCGAGCTCAGGGAAGCCGGTCTCGACACGATTCCCGGCACGGCGGCCGAGATCCTCGACGACGACGTGCGCTGGGTGCTCACCAAGGGCAAGCTGCCGACCGCGACCTGGCTCGACGTCGTCGGGACGGCCCATGAGCTGGGCATTCGTTCGTCCAGCACGATGATGTACGGCCACGTGGACCACCCCGGCCACTGGCTCACGCACTTCCGCGTGCTCGCGAAGCTCCAGGACCGCACGGGCGGGCTCACCGAGTTCGTCGCGCTGCCGTTCGTGCACCGCAACGCCCCGATCTACCTGGCAGGAGTCGCCCGCCCCGGCCCCACCCGCCGCGACAACCGTGCCGTGCACGCGTTCGCACGGTTGGCGCTGCACGGGCGCGTCGACAACATCCAGTGCTCATGGGTGAAGCTCGGCGACGAGGGCACCGCGGAGATCCTCAACGGCGGCGCGAACGACATCGGCGGCACGTTGATGGAGGAGACCATCAGCCGCATGGCCGGGTCCGAACACGGCTCGGCGCGTACTGTGCGTGAGCTCGAATCCCTGGCTTCGCTCGCAGGGCGTAACGCCCGTCAGCGGACTACGACATATGGGCGAGTGCTATCTGATCACGAGTGACCGATAGTCTGATTCGGCGCATCGACGCTACCGGCGATCGGTAGCTTGGCGGCCAATCAGTCAGCAAGGTTCACCCGTTCCGGGGTGGATCTGTGCCTTGGGGAGGCTCGGCAAGTGCACGGCATGAGTCTGGTTCTGAGCGCTGCGGTCGAAAGCAGCATGACCGGCACCGCTGCCGGTCCCGTGGGTCTGATCGCGGTGACGGCGGGCGTGGGTGGTCTGGTGTACGGCCTGGTGAAGCGGCGCAAGCCCGCTCCGGTCGTCGCGGCCAACCAGCGCATCGACCTGGTCCAGCAGGACTCCGCGCAGAACTGATCGAGCCGGGTCTGAGAAGATTTCGGTCGTGTCCACGGAGAACGCGCCTGTAGAGGCTGTCAAGCGCCCCCGCGTCCTGTCCGGCATCCAGCCGACGGCCGGGTCGTTCCACCTCGGCAACTACCTGGGTGCGGTGCGGCAGTGGGTGGCGTTGCAGGAAGCGCACGACGCGTTCTACTGCGTCGTCGACCTGCACGCGATCACCGTGGAGCAGAACCCGAAGGAACTGCGTCAGAACACGCGCGTCTCGGCCGCGCAGCTGCTCGCGCTGGGCATCGACCCGGATCGGGCGACCCTGTTCGTGCAGTCGCACGTGCCGGAGCACGCCCAGCTCGGCTGGGTCATGCAGTGCATGACCGGCTTCGGCGAGGCGTCGCGGATGACGCAGTTCAAGGACAAGTCCGCACGTCAGGAGCAGTCCGTCGGCGTGGGCCTGTTCACGTACCCGATCCTGCAGGCCGCGGACATCCTGCTGTACCAGGCGCACTACGTGCCGGTCGGCGAGGACCAGCGCCAGCACCTGGAGCTGACCCGCGACCTCGCGACGCGCTTCAACTCGCGCTACGGCAAGACGTTCCGCCTGCCGGAGGCGTACATCGTCAAGGACACGGCCAAGATCTTCGACCTGCAGGACCCGACGGCGAAGATGAGCAAGTCGGTGCCCGGCGGTGTCGTCGAGCTGCTCGAAGACCCGAAGCGGTCGGCCAAGAAGATCCGCTCCGCCGTCACCGACACCGGTCGCGAGATCATCTTCGACGTCGAGAACAAGCCGGGCGTCTCGAACCTGCTGACGATCTACTCGGCCCTGACCGGCCGGACGGTCGAGTCGCTGGTCACCGACTACGACGGCAAGGGCTACGGGGACCTGAAGAAGGACCTCGGCGAGGTCTTCACCGAGTGGGTCACGCCGGTGCAGGAACGCGTGAAGATGTACCTCGACGACGTGGCGTCGCTGGACAAGATTCTGGCCGCCGGTGCCGAACGCGCCCGTGAGGTCGCTTCCGGCACGTTGCGCCGCACGTACGAGAAGATCGGCTTCGTGCTGGCCTGATCTGCCCGAGTAGTGCAAGTGCACTAGCGTCTTGGGCGTGGACAAGTGGCGGCAGAAGTACGCGTGGCTCGATCACATCATGCGTGCGTATGAGCGCTTCGACCAGCGGTACGGCGCCCAGCACGCCGCCGCGGTCACGTACTTCAGCGTGCTCTCCCTCGTGCCGATCCTGATGATCGGGTTCGCGGTCGCCGGTTTCGTGCTGCAGTCGCAGCCGGATCTGCTGATGTCGCTGCGGGGGAGCATCGCCGAGGCCGTGCCGGACCAGCAGTTGCGCACCCAGATCAACGAGGCCGTGGACACCGCTCTGGAGTCCAAGGGCACCGTCGGCATCATCGGTCTGCTCGGTGCCGCCTACTCCGGTCTCGGCTGGATGAGCAACCTCCGCGACGCCCTGACCGCGCAATGGGGTCAGGCGAAGGGCGAACTGCCGTTCCTCGGCACGCTGTGGCGCGACCTGCTGGCGTTGCTCGGCCTGGGCCTCGCGATCGTGCTGTCGTTCGGCATCACGGCGGTGGGCACGGGGTTCGCGGAGCTGATCCTGAGGTGGATGGGGCTGGAGAACGCCGGCTGGGCACACGTCCTGCTGCGGATCGGCACGATCATCCTGTCGCTGCTCGCGAACTGGCTCGTGTTCCTGTGGGTGCTCTCGCGGTTGCCGCGCAAGCCCGTCGGGTGGCGCAGCGCGATTCGCGGGGCGTTCGCCGGCGCGGTCGGGTTCGAGATCCTGAAGCAGACGGCGACGATCTTCCTGTCGTTCACGACCAAGTCGCCGACCTCGGCCGCGTTCGGGTCCGTCATCGGTGTGCTGGTGTTCGCGAACCTGGTGGCGCAGTTCATCCTGTTCATCGCGGCCTGGACGGCCACCGCGAGGGAGAACCGCGAGCCCGAGGTCGTGCAGGCACCCCCACCCGCGGTGATTCAGCCCGTGGTCTCGGTGCGGTCCGGGCCGTCACCGTCGTTGATGCTCGGCGCAGGCGCGGTGGCCGGTGCGCTGCTCGGCTTCCGGTGGCGCCGCAAGTAGCGTTCAGAACGAGAACGGCCCCAGCGCACGTGCGCTGGGGCCGTCTTCTTGGGGGTCTCAGACGCCCTGTGCCGCCTGCTGCGCGGCCTGGCGGCGTGCCCTGGCCGCCTTGGCGCGCTTGCTGCGGATGAAGAGCACCAGACCGGCCAGCAGGCCGAGCACCGCGACGGCCGTGATGGGCAGGCCGACGGTGCCGAACGCGGTCGGCGTCGGGCGGCCGGTGCGCGGGTCGGTGACCGCCACGTCCTGCGCGTCCGGGCTGTCCTGGGTGGGGACGACCTTCGGCTTCGGCTGCGGCGCGCCGTCGACGAGCTTGCCGACGCCGCCGGGGCCCATGGAGAAGCCGTAGTCGAGCAGCTTCGACGCCTGGGCGTCGATGCGCGTGGGCGTCTGCTGGCCGCGGAGCAGCACCACGACGAGACGGCGGCCGTTGCGTTCGGCGGCGCCCACGTAGGTGTGCTGGGAGTCGTCGGTGAAGCCGGTCTTGCCGCCGAGCGCGCCCTCGTAGTTCGTGAGCAGGCGGTTGTCGTTCTGCAGCATGATCGTGCCGCCGTTGCGGCCGGGGAACTGCGACTGCTGCAGCTTGATGGCCGTCGCGAACTCCTCGTACTTCATCGCGCCGCGGAAGATCAGGCCGACGTCGTAGGCCGAGGTGCTGGTGCCGGGGGCGTCGAGGCCCGACGGCGTCACGGCGCGGGTGTCGAGGGCGCCGAGCTCCTTGGCCATGGCGTTCATCTTGCGCAGGGCGTTCGGCACGCCGCCGAGCTGACGGGCCAGCGTGTGCGCCACGTCGTTGCCCGAGGTGAGCAGCAGGCCGTGCAGCAGCTGGCGGACCGTGTACTGGCCGCCGTCCTTGAGACCCACGCAGGTGCATTCCTGCTGCGTGTCCTCGGCGCTGGCGGTGACGACGAGGTCGCCCCGCAGTTCCTTGGCGACGACCATCGCGAGCAGCACCTTGATGACGCTGGCGGGACGCTGACGGCCGTGCGGGTCGTACGCGGCGATGACCGCGCCGCTGTCCATGTCCGCGAGCAGCCACGACGCGGCGGTGATGCCGCTGGGCGGCTGGCCGGAGTTCGGCGGCAGGATCAGGCCGCACTCGCCCAGCCGGTCGCCACCGACGGGCTTCTCCGGCACCTCGAGCGCCAGCGGGGCCTTCTGACCGGGCGCCGGCTGTTCGGACGTGTCCACCGGTGGAGGCGGCGTCTCGCGGTTCTCACACTGAGCCGAGCCGGCGGCCTGCTGTGCGGTGCTCGTCGGTGCGGCGAACGCGGCGGTGGCCGTTGCTAGGACCAGGGCGACGATGAGCCGTTTTGGGAAGGGCACACGTTCAGGCTATCCACCCCCGTTTAGCGGCTTGCACGCGCCACGTCTGATACTGGGGAACGTGAAGCTCTCGCGCCCGATGTCACTCTTCCTGGTGGCTTTCGGACTGTGGTCGTGGGTGATCTGGCCCACTTTCCTGAAGAACATCTGGAAGGACCCCCGTTCGTTCAGCGACGGACCTACCGCGTTCTTCACGGTCCACCTGGTGCTCGTGATCGCCTCGCTCGTGTTCGGCACCGTCATCGGCGTGCTGGGCGTGCGGGGATTCCTGGCCACTCGACGTCGATAAGGAAAACGCTGTGGAGTTCGTACGCCTGCTGCTGGTGTTCCTGCACCTGCTCGGCATGGGCATGCTCGTCGCGATGATCATGTTGCAGGCCAGGGCCGGCAAGGACGCCCCGGTCAACAAGGGCTGGTTGCACGGCGCGGCGCTGCAGCTGCTGACCGGTGTCGCGCTGGTGGCCATCGACCCGCTGGTCGACTCCGTGAAGTACGACCACGTCAAGATCGGTGTGAAGCTGCTGGTCGTCGTGGCCATCGCCGCCGTCGTGGCGATCAACGTCAGCAAGCCGAAGGCCCCGTCCTGGCTGCTGCCGACCGCCGCGTCGCTGGTCGTGCTGAACGTGGGCATCGCGGTCTTCTGGACCTGATCGGGCGATGTCGCCCGCTCTGGCGGGTGACGTGGGCCTGCTTTTGACCCGACAGGCTGTACCCGCGCGCAACCATCCGTGGCATGTCACGTATCGCCTATATCGGTGTGCTCACCGCCGGAGCAGTGTTGACGCTCGTCGCACTGCACGGTGCCGCCCCGGAAGCTTCGGCCTCCGGGGATGGCCAGGTGTGCGCCGCTGCGTGGTGCCCGAAAGTACGCCCAGACTGGCGCGCGCCGTCGCCGAGAGGTGAAGAGCCTCCGACGTCGTCCACGACCACTCCGACGACAACGACCACCACCCCATGCACGACGACCACGACCACCACCACGACTCCGCCAACGACGACCACGACCACGGAGAAGCCGCCGGGTTCGACGCCGCCGAGCTCGACCACCACGACGACTTCGACGACCACGACGACTTCGACAACGTCGACGACCACGACGCCGCCGGGTTCGACGACCTCGACGACGACCTCGAGGACCACGACACCGCCGGACTCGACCACGTCGACGACGACCACGCCGAAGACCACCACCCCGTCCACGCCGACGAAGCCGCTGGTGGCGACTCCGCCGGTCACGAAGCCCCCGGTCCACCAGGACAACCGCCTGGCCAACACCGGCGCCTCCACCACGTGGCTGCTCCTGCTCGGCGTTCTGCTCCTCGTAGGAGGCACCGCTCTGATGCTGATCGACCGCGCCAGGCGACCCTCCAGGCGCTGACCCCCCGAAAACTGTCGGTGTCCCTCGTCACACTGGTGACGTGCGAATCGAACACCTGCGCGAACGCAGCGATCTCGGCGTGATCAGTGCCGGCGCCCTGAAGTCACTGGGCGTCACCAACCCGTGGCGGCGATGTATCGCGGGCGGGCCGTGGCAGCGCATGTACCCAGGCGTAGTGCTGCTGCACAACGGCCCGCCCACCCCGGACCAACAACTGACCGCGGCCCTCCTGCGAGCAGGCCCAGGAGCCGTGGTGACAGGCGCCGAAGCCTGCCGCCGCCACGGCCTACCGGCCCGCGCCCAGCAAATCCACGTCCTGATCCCAGGCACGGCCCGAGGCAGCGGCACGCTGATCCTCGAACGAGCCTCACCCATGCCCACGTCAACAGACGTCGGCGGCTACCCGGTGGTGTCCGCAGCCAGAGCCGTAGTCGACGCCTGCCGCTTCCTGCGCTCCGAAGACGAGGCCACCACCCTGATCGCCGCAGCAGTCCAACGAGGCCGCTGCACCCCACAAGACCTCGCGGCAGAGGCCAGAACCAACCGCTTCGGCACCAAGCTGGTCCGCACCGTCCTAAAAGAACTGGGCCGCGCCGAATCAATCGCAGAACGAGACGCCCGCCGCCTCTCCCGCAAGATCCGCCTCACCACCCCGCACTGGAACGCCACGATCGCCAACGCCGACGGCGTGCTCATCGGCAAACCGGACGCCTGGTACGACGACGTGGGCCTGGCGTGGGAGATCGACTCGAAGGCATTCCACTTCGGACCGCGCGACTACGAACGAACCCTCGCCCGGAACAGCCGTTACGCGGCAGCGGGAATCCTCGTCCTCCAAACCCTGCCGACGAGGCTGCGCGACACCCCGGAAGCGGTGGCACGCGAACTGAAGGCGGCACATCGCGCGGCAGCGGCCAGACCCCGCCCACCGGTGCACGTGGTGGAGGCGACCTGAACAAGCAAGCAAGCACGCACTCCAACGCAGCCTCCGACCCGCGCATGCCACCCGCACTCGCCAACGCAAGGCAACCACGACGCACGCCCGGCGCGCGGTGCCACCCGCACTCGCCAACGCAAGGCGACCACATACGAGGGCCCGGCGCGCGGTGCCAACAGGCGCGGCCCTCGCAAGGCGACCACGTACGAGCCCGGGCGTGGCGATGCGAAGCGAGCCGTCTGAACCTAGAGCGCCGGGTAGCGGTGCACCCCGCTCATGGCGATTGGGGCTTGACCTTGAGGGGCTGGGTGCCACCCTGTCTGGGCTCGGCCGGGGCGCTTTTCACCCCGGCTTTGAGGCCGACAACGCGCCCAGCTAGAGGCTCAAGGTCAAGCCCCAATCGCAACCCCGCACTTCGTCACGACCTGCGCAAGCACCCTCGCAAGGCGACCACCCGCACGGAACGCGACCAACCCCGCTGGAACGCAACGGCCCGCACGCAACCCGCACCGCACCCCCAACAAACGCCAAAACGCCGCGCCCCCCAACGGGAACGCGGCGCCTCAACACCAAAACCAGATCAAACGCGCTTGAACAGCAAAGCCCGCTTAACTTCCTGAATAGCCTTGGTCACCTGAATCCCACGAGGACAAGCATCGGTGCAGTTGAACGTGGTCCGGCACCGCCAAACCCCGTCGATGTCGTTGAGGATGTCCAACCGCTCCTCAGCACCCTCATCCCGAGAGTCAAAGATGAACCGGTGCGCGTTGACGATCGCCGCAGGCCCGAAGTAAGACCCCTCAGACCAGTAAACAGGGCACGACGTAGTGCAGCAGGCACACAGAATGCACTTGGTCGTGTCATCAAACCGCTCACGGTCAGCAACAGACTGGATGCGCTCGCGAGTCGGCTCGTTGCCATAGGTCACGAGGTAAGGCTTGACAGCGCGGAAAGCCTCGAAGAACGGCTCCATGTTGACAAGCAGGTCCTTGTTCACCGGCAGGCCCTTGATGGGCTCGATGGTGATCGTGGTGTGCTTGTCGCCCTTCTCCAGCAAATCCTTCAACAGCACCTTGCACGCCAGGCGGTTGACGCCGTTGATGCGCATCGCGTCCGAGCCGCAGATGCCGTGCGCGCAGGAGCGCCTGAAGGTCAGCGTCCCGTCCACGTACCACTTGATGTGGTGCAGCAGGTTCAGCACGCGGTCCGACGGCAGCGCCGGGATGTCGAACGAGTCCCAGCGCGGCTCGTCGTCGATCTCCGGGTTGAACCGGCGGATCTTGACGGTGACCGTGACAGCGCCGTCCGGAACCGGCGGCTGCGAGCCGCGCGAGCCAGCAGTAGTTTCAGCGGTGGCGGTCATCAGTACTTGCGCTCCATCGGCTTGTACCGGGTAAAGGTCACGGGCTTGTAGTCCATGCGGATGTCCGCGGCCAGACCGTCGCCCTGCTTGTAGAACATGCTGTGGCGCATGAAGTTCGTGTCGTCGCGGTTCGGGTAGTCCTCGCGGGCGTGACCGCCGCGGGACTCCTTGCGCTCCAGAGCACCGTGCACCAGCACCTCGGCCAGCTCCAGCAGGAAGCCGAGTTCGACGGCCTCCAACAGGTCCGTGTTGAAACGCTTGCCCTTGTCCTGCACCTGGATGTGCGCGTAGCGCTCCTTCAGGGCCTGGACGTCGTGCAGCGCCTTCTTCAGCGTGTCCTCGGTGCGGTACACGGACGCGTTGGCGTCCATGGTGGCCTGCAGCTCGATGCGGATGTCCGCGACGCGCTCGTGGCCGTGCTCCGACAGCGCCAGGGCGACCTGGGCCTCGACGGACGCGGCCGGGTTCTCCGGCAGGTCCACGTGGGACTCACGCGACAGCGCGTACTCCGCGGCGGCGATGCCCGCGCGGCGGCCGAAGACGTTGATGTCCAGCAGCGAGTTCGTGCCGAGGCGGTTCGCGCCGTGCACGGACACGCAGGCGCACTCACCGGCGGCGTAGAGCCCGGGAACGACGTTGTCGTTGTCCCGCAGCACTTCGCCGTGGATGTTCGTCGGGATGCCACCCATCGCGTAGTGCGCGGTCGGGTACACCGGGACGGGCTCGACGACCGGGTCGACGGCCAAATAAGTCCGCGCGAACTCGGTGATGTCCGGCAGCTTCGTCTCCAGGACCTCGGCACCGAGGTGCGTGCAGTCCAGCAGCACGTAGTCCTTGTTCGGGCCGGCGCCACGGCCTTCCAGCACCTCGAGGGCCATCGAACGGGCCACGATGTCGCGCGGCGCCAGGTCCTTGATGGTCGGGGCGTAGCGCTCCATGAACCGCTCACCCGAGGCGTTGCGCAGGATCGCGCCCTCGCCGCGGGCACCCTCGGTCAGCAGGATGCCGAGACCGGCGAGGCCGGTCGGGTGGAACTGGTAGAACTCCATGTCCTCCAGGGGCAGGCCCTTGCGGAAGACGATGCCCATGCCGTCGCCGGTCAGCGTGTGGGCGTTCGACGTGGTCTTGAAGACCTTGCCGAAACCACCGGTCGCGAACACGACGGACTTGGCCTGGAAGACGTGGATCTCGCCGGTCGCGAGCTCGTAGGCGACGGCGCCGGTGCAGACCGGGCCGTTCTCCGTCTCGGTCAGGCAGATGTCGAGCACGTAGAACTCGTTGAAGAACTCGATGCCGTGCTTGACGCAGTTTTGATAGAGCGTCTGCAGGATCATGTGGCCGGTGCGGTCCGCGGCGTAGCAGGCGCGGCGCACGGCGGCTTCACCGTGGTTGCGCGTGTGGCCGCCGAACCGGCGCTGGTCGATCTTGCCCTCGGGCGTCCGGTTGAACGGCAGGCCCATCTTCTCGAGGTCGAGAACGGCGTCGATCGCCTCCTTCGCCATGATCTCGGCGGCGTCCTGGTCGACCAGGTAGTCGCCGCCCTTGATCGTGTCGAAGGTGTGCCACTCCCAGTTGTCCTCCTCGACGTTGGCGAGGGCGGCGCACATGCCGCCCTGGGCCGCGCCGGTGTGCGAACGCGTGGGGTAGAGCTTGGTGAGCACCGCGGTGCGGGCGCGCTGGCCGGACTCGATCGCCGCGCGCATTCCGGCACCACCAGCGCCGATGATGACTACGTCGTACTTGTGGAACTGCATTGTGGTGGGCTCCCCGCGCGGGTCAGTTCGAGATGTTCGGGTCGAAGGTGAAGATCACGAACGTGCCGAGCGAGATGATCAGGACCATCGACACGTAGAGCAGCATCTTCAACCAGAACCGGGTGGAGTCCTTGCGGGCGTAGTCGTTGATGACCGTCCGCACGCCGTTGCCGCCGTGGATCTGCGCGAGCCAGAGCATCGCGAGGTCCCAGAACTGCCAGAACGGGGACGCCCAGCGGCCGGCGACGAAGCCGAAGTTGATCTTGTGCACGCCGCCGTCGAGGATGTTCATGATGAACAGGTGGCCCAGGACCAGGACCACGAGCAGCAGGCCGGAGAGGCGCATGAACAGCCAGCTGTAGAGCTCGCCGTTGCTGCGGCGGGCCGCGGGGCGGCGCGGCTGGCGGGGCTTGTCGAGTGCGAGTGACATGGTCAGTGACCCCCAACCAGGTCGGAGATCGTGCGCTCCATCATGAAGTAGAAGCCGGGGATCATCACGACGACCCAGACGGCCAGCACGGTCCAGAGCATGACCCTCTGGTACTTGGCGCCCTTCTCCCAGAAGTCGACCAGCATGACCCGGATGCCGTTCAGCGCGTGGTAGAGCACCGCGCCGACGAGGCCGACCTCGAAGAGGTTGACGATCGGGTTCTTGTAGGTCTCGATCACCGCGTCGTACGCGTTCGGGGACACCCGCACGAGTGCGGTGTCGAGCACGTGGGTGAAGAGGAAGAAGAACGTGAGGACACCGGTGATCCGGTGGGCGACCCAGGACCACATGCCCAGATCACCGCGGTAGAGCGTCCCACCCCCTCGGGTGGTGCCCGACCGCTCGGGTGCGCCTGCGCTGGTCATGCGCCGCGACCTCCAACGTCAGTGGTGGTGGGTCGGCAACAGTTCTTCCCGACCATGACCGGAAAATCCTAGTCCCGCACGTTGGAACCGACCCAGCAGGCGCACCCGCTCTGTGATCGATGAGACACGCTGTCGATCCACCAAGCGGTCTTGATCGATTCTGAAATGCGGTCCACGCCACAAAACGACGACGAAGGACGGCGGCCAGGACCTCCGCCTTGGTCCGGGCCGCCGTCGTCGGCAAGGGCACTTGCCACCTCGTACACGTCGGGAGGCCCGCGACCGGTTCAACGCGGAATGACATTCCGGAGTCAGCGGCACGGCAGCGCGCCGAACCATCCTGGGCGTCATGGGGAGGGACAACTCGTCGGGCTGGCCTGCGGGCGGCCCGGTTTCCGGCATGTCGGGGGCGTTGGAGCGGTGGGCTTGGCGCGCGGAACTGGGCCGAACGGACGAAGATCGGAGCGAGGAAGCGGTCGAAGAGGAGTTTTCGCCACGCCCCGAACACGAGTGATCACCACAGGTACGGCCAAAGCGTCGAATGCGTAACCGATAGGGGTCTTTGTAGGTGCTGACGGCAACGGGGTTGGTTACTAAGAGGTACGGTGCCGCCTCTAGGACCCAACAACGTCGTTGGGGAGGAACCTCAGGGAGGAGACGAGCCGTGCGTCGTCGTATGCGTGGTGTCGCGGTCGCCGCGATCGCGTTGACCAGCGTGATGACTATGGCCGCCTGCGCGAAGGACTCGGGTGGCGGTAACACCAGCTCGGGCACGGGCACTGGCGCCGCTTGCGAGTTCGCCGAGGCCCCGACCGCGCCTGCCACCTCGAACACCAGCGCCGCCAACGGTGACAAGGTGGACGCGAGCACGCTGAAGGTCGGTCTGGCCTACGACATCGGTGGCCGTGGCGATGCGTCGTTCAACGACTCCGCCGCCGCCGGTCTGGACAAGGCGCTCACCGACTTCGGTGTGAAGAAGGAGAACACCCGCGAGCTGTCCGCGGCTCCGAGTGAGGACGAGTCGGCCAAGCAGACCCGTCTGCGCCAGCTGGCCTCCGAGGGCTTCAGCCCGATCATCGGTGTCGGCTTCGCCTACGCCGAGTCGATGAAGCTCGTCGCCGCGGAGTTCCCGAACGTCAAGTTCGGCCTGGTCGACTCGGCCGTCGACGGCGCCGCGAACGTCACGCCGCTGGTGTTCGCCGAGCAGGAGGGCTCCTTCCTGGCCGGCGTCATCGCCGCGTACCAGAGCAAGAAGTGCCACGTGGGCTTCGTCGGCGGTGTCGAGATCCCGCTGATCCAGAAGTTCGAGGCCGGCTACTTCCAGGGTGCCAAGGCCGCCGCGCCGAAGATCCAGATCGAGAAGAAGTACATCACCCCCGCCGGTGACTTCACCGGTTTCCAGGACGCCCCGAAGGGTCAGGAAGCCGCGAAGGGTCAGATCGACAAGGGCGCCGACGTCATCTACCAGGCCGCGGGCGCGTCCGGTAAGGGCATCTTCTCGGCCGCCAAGCAGGGTGGCGTGCTGGCCATCGGCGTCGACTCCGACCAGTACAACCAGGCGACCGTCGCCGACACGAAGGACGTCATCGTCTCCTCGATGCTCAAGCGCGTCGACGTCGCGGTCTACGACTTCATCAAGGCCGTCGCGAAGAACGACCTCGCCTCGTTGCCCAAGGTCTTCGACCTGAAGGTGGACGGTGTCGGCTACGCCACGTCGGGTGGCAAGATCGACGCGAAGCTGCAGGGCATCCTCGAGGGCTACAAGGCCCAGATCATCGAGGGCAAGATCAAGGTCGCGGACAAGCCGTAGTCCGTCAGTCGTTCAAGTCGTTTGCACGTGCCGGGCCCTGTGAGGATCTGCCCTCACAGGGCCTGGTGCGTGGTAGGAGGAGCACTCGACGATGAGCAGTTCCACGTCCGCACGGACGGACGATCCCCCCGCTGTGGTGCTCACCGGCATCACGAAGCGATTCCCCGGTGTGGTCGCCAACAGCGACGTGCACCTGACCGTCCGCCGTGGCGAGGTACATGCCCTGTGCGGTGAGAACGGCGCCGGCAAGTCCACCCTGATGAAGATCCTCTACGGCATGCAGCCGCCGGACGAGGGCACCATCGAGGTGAACGGCGAGCAGGTGCGGTTCCGCACCCCGTCCGACGCCATCAAGGCCGGCATCGGCATGGTGCACCAGCACTTCATGCTGGCCGACAACCTCACCGTCCAGGAGAACGTGGTCCTGGGTGCCGAGGCGCTGCACGGCATCGGCAAGAAGGCCCGCGCGCGCATCATCGAGCTCTCCGGCAGGACCGGCCTCAACGTCGACCCCGGCGTTCTGGTCGAGCAGCTCGGTGTCGCGGACCGGCAGCGCGTCGAGATCCTCAAGGTGCTCTACCGCGGCGCCAAGGTGATCATCCTGGACGAGCCCACCGCCGTGCTCGTGCCGCAGGAGGTCAACGAGCTCTTCGACACCGTGCGCGGCATGCAGGAGCAGGGCTACACGTTCCTGTTCATCTCGCACAAGCTCGACGAGGTCCGTGCGATCGCGGACTCCGTCACGGTGATCCGCCGCGGCACGACCGTGGGCAGCGCCGACCCGAAGACCGTCAGCTCCCGGCAACTCGCCGAGATGATGGTCGGCAGCGAGCTGCCCAGCCCGGAGACCCGCGAGTCCACGGTCACCGACACGGTCGTGCTGGACGTCAAGGGCCTCAAGCTGATGACCCCGGACGGCTCGCGGCCGATCCTCGACGACGTCGACATGGCGGTCCGTTCCGGCGAGGTCGTCGGCATCGCCGGCGTCGAGGGCAACGGCCAGACCGAGCTCGTTGAGACGATCATGGGCATGCGCAAGGCCGGCAGCGGCACGATCACGTTGCAGGACAAGGACCTCACGAAGCTGGGCACGCTCGCCCGGCGTGAGGCGGGCATCGGGTACATCCCCGAGGACCGCCACCGCCACGGCCTGCTGCTCACGCAACCCCTTTGGTACAACCGGATCCTCGGCTACCAGACGCGCAAGCCGACGGCCAAGGGCATCTGGCTCGACACCGACGGCGCGAAGAAGGACACCGAGCGGATCGTCACCGAGTTCGACGTCCGCACGCCCGGCATCGACGTGCCCGCGGCCGCGCTTTCCGGTGGTAACCAGCAGAAACTCGTCGTCGGACGCGAACTGTCCGGCAACCCCGTGCTGCTGATCGCCTCGCACCCGACCCGCGGTGTGGACGTCGGCGCGCAGGCGTTGATCTGGGACGAGATCAAGCGCGCCCGTGCCGCCGGCCTCGCCGTGCTGCTGATCTCCGCCGACCTGGACGAGCTGATCGGCCTGTCGGACACGATCAAGGTCATGCTGCGCGGACGCCTGGTGGCCGACGCCGACCCGAACACCGTGACGCCCGAAGACCTCGGTAGCGCCATGACCGGTGCGGGCAGCACGAGCGCAGCGGTCCAGGAGACCGCTGTCGTCGAGGAAGGCGAGAACTGATGGGACACCTGCGCGGCAAACTCCTGCCGCCCGCGTTGGCGATCGTCTTCTCACTGCTGTTGTGCGGCGTGGCGCTCGTCATCTCCGGCGCGAACCCGCTCAGCGCGTTCGGTGCGATGGTGACGCAGGTCGGCAAGGGCACGACGTTCGTCGACATCCTCAACTCGACGGGCATCTACTACATCGCGGCGCTCGCGGTGGCGATCGGGTTCCAGATGAACCTGTTCAACATCGGTGTCGAGGGTCAGTACCGCGTCGCGGCCGTGGTCGCCGCGGTCGTCGGCGGCTCGATCGCGCTGCCCACCGGCATCCACACGCTGGTGATCATCATCGTGGCCGCGATCGCCGGTGCCGCCTGGGCCGCGATCCCCGCGATCCTCAAGGTGACGCGCGGCGTCAACGAGGTCATCTCGACGATCATGATGAACGGCCTGGCGATCGGCCTGTCCGCGTACCTGATCCGCCGCGACGTCTTCGGTGAGCTGCGGGGCAACAACATCCGCACCGCCGAGATCCCGGAGAGCGGCTGGATGCCCGGCATCTCGTTCGGTGGCGGCGGCACGATGTTCGGCTTCATCTTCGTGGCCATCGCCCTCGGCATCGGCTACTGGGTGATGATGAACAAGACCCGGTTCGGCTTCGAGCTGCGCGCCTCCGGCGAGTCCTCGACCGCCGCGTCGGCCGGTGGCGTCAACGCCAAGAAGATGGTGCTGGTCTCGATGCTGCTCTCGGGCGCCATCGCGGGCCTGATCTCGCTGCCGGAACTGCTCGGCCGCGACCACACCTTTAGCCTGAACTTCAGTGCCGGCATCGGTTTCTCGGGCATCGCGATCGCGCTGCTCGGCCGCAACCACCCCGGTGGCATCGCGTTCGGCGCGCTGCTCTGGGCGTTCCTCGACAAGTCGGGCCTCGCGCTCGACAACGTCGGTGTGCCCAGGGAGATCGTCACCATCATGCAGGGCTCGATCGTCCTGTCGGTCGTCGTCGCCTACGAGGTGGTGCGCCGCTTCGAGCTCGCCTCCGAGCAGCGCCGCGTCGGCCGTGAGCTCGGAACTGTCGGAGGTGCCGCGTGATCTCGACGTTGGAAGAGAAGCCGCACGTCCCGGCGGCGCCGCGCAAGCGCAAGTTGCCCGGCTGGGCCGTGGCCATGCTCGGTGTCGCGGGCGCGATCGCGTTGCTGTCGATCACGTCGATGCAGACCGGGTTCCCGCAGCTCACGTCGTCCGGCACGACCCAGACCGCGGTCCGGCTCGCGCTGCCGATCCTGCTCGCCGGTCTCGGCGGCCTGTGGGCGGAACGCGCCGGCGTGGTCAACATCGGCCTCGAAGGCATGATGATCATGGGCACCTGGGGTGCGGCGTGGGCCGGCTACCAGTGGGGTCCGTGGGCCGCTCTTGTCGCGGCCGTCGTGTTCGGTTCGCTGGGCGGGCTGCTGCACGCGATCGCGACGGTCACGTTCGGCGTCAACCACATCGTCTCCGGTGTGGCGATCAACCTGCTCGGCGCCGGTCTGACGAAGTACCTGTCGACGCTCATCTTCCTGCCGGTGTCGCACAACCCGCGGCAGTCGCCGCCGGTGCAGCCGTTCGACACGTTCTCGGCGGCGGGCCTCGGTGACTGGCTCGGTGAGCTCGAAGCGGGCCAGCGCCTGTTCATCTCGGACGTCGCCGGCATCCTGCGCGGTCTGGTCACCGGCGTCTCGCCGCTGACGATGATCGCGATCCTGCTGCTGCCGCTGTCGTACTTCCTGCTCTGGCGCACCCGCTTCGGCCTGCGCCTGCGCTCGGTCGGCGAGAACCCGCACGCGGCGGACTCGCTGGGCGTGAAGGTGTACTTCCACAAGTACGTCGCCGTGATCGTCTCCGGTGGTCTCGCCGGCCTGGGCGGCGCCGCGCTGGTGCTCAACCCCGGTCAGCTGTCCTATCTGGAGGGTCAGACCGGCGGCCGCGGCTACATCGGTCTCGCCGCGATGATCTTCGGCAACTGGCGGCCCGGTGGCCTGCTGGGTGGTGCGGCGCTGTTCGGCTACGCCGACGGCCTGCAGCTGCGTTCGGGCGGCGAGACGGTGCTGGCGCTGGTCTACGGCGTGGTGATCCTGCTCGCCGTGATCGTGGTGTGGCAGCTGATCCGCCAGAAGTGGTTCTCCGCCGCGTCGGCGATCGTCGTGGCCGTGCTGATGTACCTGCTGTACATCAGCCTCGACGAGATCCCTGGCGAGTTCGTGTCCTACGCGCCGCACATGGTGACGCTGGCCGTGCTGGCCGTGGCGTCGCAGCGGTTGCGAATGCCGGCCGCCGACGGTCTGGTGTACCGCCGTGGCTGAGGTCGACTGGGACCTGCTGCGGGCACGGGCGGTGGAAGCGGCGTCGTTCGCCCACTGCCCGTACTCGGGGCTTCAGGTCGGGTCCGCCGCGCTGTGCGACGACGGCCGCATCGTCGTGGGCTGCAACGTGGAGAACGCCTCGTACGGCGTCGGTCTGTGCGCCGAGTGCGCGATGGCGGGCCAGTTGCAGTTGACGGGTGGCGGCCGGTTCGTCGCGGTGGCCTGTCGTTCGGGTGCCGGTGACCTGCTGATGCCGTGCGGTCGCTGCCGTCAGGTTCTCTACGAACTGGGCGGCCGGGACTGCCTGGTGGACACGCCGTCCGGTGTGCTGCCGATGTCGTCGGTGCTGCCGGACGCGTTCGGACCGGAGGATCTGCCATGAGCTTCTCCGCCGTGGACGTCATTCGCGCCAAGCGCGACGGCTTGGCGTTGTCGGACGCGCAGATCGACTGGGTCATCGACGCCTACACGCACGGCGCCGTCGCGGACGAGCAGATGTCCGCACTGGCCATGGCGATCTTCCTCAACGGCATGACGTCGTCCGAGACGGCACGCTGGACGCAGGCGATGATCTCGTCCGGCGAGCGGCTCTCGCTGCACGTCGACCGCCCGACAGTGGACAAGCACTCGACGGGCGGTGTCGGCGACAAGATCACGCTGCCGCTGGCACCTCTCGTCGCCGCGTGCGGTGCCGCCGTGCCGCAGCTTTCGGGCCGCGGTCTCGGCCACACCGGCGGGACCCTGGACAAGCTGGAGTCGATCCCGGGGTGGCGGGCCGCACTGTCCACTTCGGAGATTCTGTCGCAGCTGTCCTCGGTCGGCGCCGTGGTTTGTGCTGCTACTGAAGGACTTGCTCCGGCCGACCGCAAGCTCTACGCGTTGCGGGACGTCACCGGCACCGTCGAGGCGATTCCGCTGATCGCGTCCTCGATCATGTCGAAGAAGATCGCCGAAGGCGCCGAGTCGTTGGTGCTGGACGTGAAGGTCGGCTCCGGCGCGTTCATGAAGGACCTGGCGTCCGCACGCGCGTTGGCCGAGGCCCTGGTGGCCATCGGCGTCCAGCACGGCGTGCGGATCTCGGCTCTGCTGACCGACATGTCCGTGCCTCTCGGACGGGCGGTCGGCAACGCGGTCGAGGTCGCCGAGTCCGTCGACGTGCTGCGCGGCGGCGGACCTGCCGACGTGGTCGAGCTGACGGTGGCCTTGGCGGCGGAAATGCTTTCGCTGGCCGGGATCTCCGCCGACCCGGCCGCTGTTCTGGCTTCGGGTGAGGCTTACGAGGTGTGGGCGCGGATGATCCGGGCCCAGGGCGGCGATCCCGATGCCGCACTGCCCGTCGCCTCGCACAAGCACGTCGTGGTCGCGCCCAGCACCGGCGTCCTGTCCACTTTGGACGCTTACGGCGTCGGCGTGGCGGCGTGGCGGCTCGGTGCCGGCCGTGCGCGCAAGGAGGACCCGGTGCAGTTCGGTGCCGGCGTGCTCTGCCTGGCCAAGCCGGGCGACCACGTCGAGGCCGGGCAACCGTTGCTGGAGCTGTACACCGACACCCCGGACGCGGTCTCCGGAGCGCTGCAGGCATTGGAAGGTGCTTACAGCGTCGAGGATTCCGCGCTGGAGCGTTCGCCGCTGGTCATCGACACGATCCGCGGCTAGTTGACGAGCGAGCCCGCCAGGGGTGACCTGTCCTGCTTCCACAGCACGCACAGGACCTCCTGGCGGCCCGGCGACGCGGCGTCGTTGTAGGCCTCCCACTCCTTCTGCGTGGGCACGAGGCCGGTGAAGCCGAGGACCTCCTTGGAGTTCGGCTCGACGGCCTTGAACTGCTCGGTGCAGTAGTTCTTGGTGAAGTCGGCCAGCCACTGCGTGCCGGGGTAGGCAATGTCCTTCGGCTTGTCCCACAGCGGCGTCGCGGCGGAGAAGAGCTGAATCCCGTGCGGTCCGCTGCACGGCACCTCGGTCCGCACCGGCGACCCCTGCGTGAGGAAGTCCTTGGCGCACTGCGTGCCGGAGAGGTTCCACTCGGGCACGTCGCCGCCGCGGCCGAACGTGGCGATGCGGCGCGACGGCAGCGGAGCACCCACCGGCAGCGACGAGGCCTCGGTCCACTCGCTGGAGTTCTCGCTGGTCTGGCTGGTGCTCGGCCCCGCGTTGTTCGTGGTCGAGTCCTTCGGTTTGAGGACCTGGTACCCGGCGAACGCGACTCCCGCGAGCACGGCGATGCCCACGACCACAGCGGCGATCTTGACCGCCACGCCCTTCTTCTGACCGCCGTTGTTCTGCGGGAACGAAACCTGCGTGGCGCCCTGGCTGATCGCGGTCAGCATCTGCCGCGCCTGGGGAGCGGTGAGCCGGCGCGCAACGTCGACGGTCAGGAACCCGCGGATCACCTGGGCCAGTGCGGGCGAGGCTCGCTGCAGCACGGGTGGCTCGTTCATGACGGCGTGCAGCGTCGACGCCGTGGAGGTGCGTTCGAACGGACTGATGCCCTCGACCGCGTGCGCCATCGTGACGCCGAGCGCCCACAGGTCCGACGCGGGCGAGGCCTCCCAGCCGCTGAGCCGGTCCGGTGACATGTACGCGGGCGAGCCCACGATGCCGCCGTTGTGCGTCAGCCGCGGGTCGTCCATGGCCTGCGCGATGCCGAAGTCGGTGAGCTTCACGGCCCCGTCCGGCCGCACCATGATGTTGCTGGGCTTGACGTCCCGATGCACGATGCCGGCCTGGTGCGCGGTCTCCAGCGCCCCCAGCACCTGCAACGCCACGTTCGCCATCCACGTCGAGTCACGTGGCCCGTGCCGCTGCACGATCGTGGAGAGGTCGAGCGCGTCGACCAGTTCCATCGCGAGATAGGTGCGGTCGTTCTCGCGGACGATGTCGTAGACCGTCACGACGGCGGGGTGGTTCAGCCGGCCGGCGGTCCGCGCCTCGCGGAGCATGCGCTCCTCCAGCACGGTGCGCTCCGCGGCTGCCATGCCCTGGGGCGGGTGCAGCTCCTTGAGCGCGACGGCCCGGCCGAGCACCTGGTCCTGGGCACGCCACACGATGCCCATCGCACCGCGGCCGAGCTCCGCGAGCAGTGCGTAGCGGTTGGCGACGAGTCGCTGTTGCTGCACGGACTATCCCTTCTGGACGCCCCCAGATTCCGGCGAGCATAACGACGGTCGTGTGAGCGCTCTCGTCATGGTCACGTGTGTCACGTCGCGCGGGTTCACCTCAGGACGCAGAACGGCCCCGGAGCGACGTTGCCCCGGGGCCGTTCTCACGCAGTGACGATCAGGCGCCCTCGGCCGCCAGGTCGTCGTCGTCCATGTCCTTGCCGCCGTTGGCCGGCTTCGGGCCGCCGTTCTTGCGGGTGCGGCGCTGCGGGCGCGGCAGGGCGGTGGGCGGCGGGGGAGGCGTGGGCGAGCCGCCGCCGAGGATGAGCTCGGCGAAGGTGGCCATGGCCTCGTCCAGCTGGCCGCCGATGCGCAGTTCGGACTCCTGGTTCGACTTGCGGACCAGGGACTGCAGCGCGTCGGCGTCCGGGCGGGCGCCCACGGTCTCGGCGACCTTGGTGAGGCTCGCGTCGACGGTGCCGCCGAGCTCGGAGATGCGGCTGGCGAAGCCGTCCTCGACCTTGTCCAGGCGGTTGGTCATGTTGTCGAGCTGCGAGGTGACGAGCTCCAGGCGGCGGGCCAGGGACTCGAGGCGGTCGGCTGCGTCGACCTGGTCGCGGGACTGCTCGATCGCCGCGTACAGGGCGGTGCGGGCCTCGTCGAGCTTGCCGTTGACGACCTCGCGGGTGTCGGCGACGGCCGACGTCAGCTCGGTGCGGGTCTCGGCCAGCGAGCCGGCGAGCGACTCGCGCGTCTCGTTGAGGGAACCGACGAGCGACTCGCGGGTCTCGTTGAGCGAGCCGGCCAGGGAGTCGCGGGTCTCCGCCACGACGCCTGCCAGTTCGCCGCGGGTCTCCGCCACGGCGCCGGACAGCTCGGTGCGGGTCTCGGTCAGCGACGCGGCCAGCTGGTTGTGGCGGTCGGTGACGGTCGAGGTCAGCTTCTCGCGGCTGTCGTTGATCGCTCCGGCCAGCTCCCCGCGGCTCTCGGCGATCGCGGTGACCAGCTCGCTGCGGGCAGCGGCGAGGGCGTCACGCTGCTCGTCGGCGCGGCCGTGCACGCTGGAGAAGGACTCGGCGAGGATCTTCTGCAGGGCCTCGCGGGTGCCGTCGAGGTGCTCGTGCACGCCCTCGTCCACCTCGTCGAGACGGCCACGCAGCGCGGCCTCCAGCGCTTCGACGCGCTCGCGCAGCGGGTTCGTGACGGCGGCCGGGATCGCGTCGACCTTGCCGTCCTGCTTGTCCAGGTGGCCGTCGAGGTCGTCGATGCGCTTGTGGATGCTCGAGAGCTTGTCCTCGAGACCGTCCATGCGGCCCGCGACACCCTCGAAGCGGCCGGCGACGCCGTCGAGGCGACCGTCGAGCTGCGCGAACGGCTTGGCGAGCTTGTCCACCAGGGAGTCGACCGCGCGACCGATGTCGGCGACGGCGTTGTCCTGGGCCTCCAGCTTGGCGAGGGCCTCGTCCAGGCGCTCAGCGAGAACGCTGACCTCGGTGCGGTCCGGCAGCTCCGACAGGCGCTTGCGAACCGAACCCAGCGACTCCAGAGGCGACATCCGGGCGTGGATCTCGTCCAGCGCGTCGAAGATCTGCTGCTGCTCGCTCTCACGGATCTCCGCGGCGCGCGTGAGCATGTTGCGCATCCGATCGAAGGACATCGTGGAGTTGTTGTTCTCTGTCACGGCTGAGTGCCTTCGTCCAGGGGAGGGGGAGACCACGGGAGCCTATCCGCGTCACGGGACGTCGCTGTACCACCCCCGCCAGAAAATGGCCGGGTGCGGATGGCCAACTAACCCGATCAGGCTACCTGACTACTCTGAACGCCAAGTGACCGGCCGAAAGCAGGCAGTAGCCACCGATGATGTTCCTACCTTGGGGTGACTCAAGCCTCGCGTTGGTTGCAGAAAGTTGCTGATCACGGATCTGCAACGACGTTGACGCAGCAAATGATCATATCGAGGGCAAGATCATTTTTGCCAGCACTGAAGCGGCGTGTCGCCTGGAGTCGGCCGATCGTGGGCTTGACCTCGAGCCTCTGGCGGGATGCTCGGACGGCCGGAAAAGGCCGGGCCGAAAGCGCCTGGCTCGGCCGTGCGGGGCGGGTTGCGCGCGGGCCGTTCCCACTTCAGTGGAGGAGACAGGTCGTGTCGGCGACTGCCGTGCTGGCGCTGCGCGCCAGCACCCGAAGCGGCGTGGCGCCTGGAGTAACGTGTAGCAATGTCCACGCCGCTTACCTTGGAGTCCATCCGCAGCGCGCCGAAGGTGCTGCTGCACGACCACCTCGACGGTGGCCTCCGCCCGCAGACGGTGATCGAACTCGCCGATGCCACCGGCTACCAGGGCCTGCCCACCACCGATGCGGGCGTCCTCGGCGGCTGGTTCCGCGACAACGCGAACTCCGGCTCCCTCGTGCGTTACCTCGAGGGCTTTGCCCACACGTGCGGTGTCATGCAGGACGAGGCGTCGCTGGTGCGAGTCGCCGCCGAGGCCGTCGAGGACCTGGCCGCGGACGGCGTCGTCTACGCCGAGATCCGCTACGCGCCCGAGCTCAACACCGACAAGGGCCTCACGCTGGAACAGGTCGTCGAGGCCGTCCAGGAGGGCTTCCGCGTCGGCGAGCAGCGCGTCGCCGCCACCGGTCGCAAGATCCGCATCGGCACCCTGCTGTGCGCGATGCGCCAGAACGAGGGCTGGCTGCGCATCGCCGAGCTCGCCGTCCGCTACCGCGACCTCGGCGTCGTCGGCTTCGACATCGCGGGCCCCGAGGCCGGTTTCCCTCCCACCAGGGGCCTCGACACGTTCGAGTACCTGCGCCAGCAGAACGCGCACTTCACCATCCACGCCGGTGAGGCGTTCGGCCTGCCGTCCATCTGGGAGGCGATCCAGCACTGCGGCGCCGAACGACTCGGCCACGGCGTGCGGATCGTCGACGACATCAAGGTCTCCGGCGACGGCGACGTCCAGCTGGGCCGCCTGGCCGCGTACGTCCGCGACCGCCGCATCCCGCTGGAGATGTGCCCGACCTCGAACCTGCAGACCGGCGCCGCCCCGACGCTGGCCGACCACCCGATCGGCCTGCTCGCGAAGCTGCGGTTCCGCGTCACCGTCAACACCGACAACCGCCTGATGAGCGACTGCACGCTGTCGAGCGAGTTCGCCGCGCTGGCCGAGACGTTCGGCTACGGGTGGGCGGACCTGCAGTGGTTCACGATCAACGCGATGAAGTCGGCGTTCCTCGGGTTCGACGAGCGGCTGGCGATCATCAACGAACTGGTCAAGCCGGGCTACGCAGCCCTCACCGCCCGGTCGTAACCGCCCACGCGCTCTCGTCGATCGCGCTGAGCCGCAGCAACGGCTCCCACCACGCGCGGTTGGCGGCGTACCAGCGGATGGTGTCCCGGACTCCGGCCTCGAAGCCGATCTCCGGGCGCCATCCGAGCTCGCGGCCGATCCGGCCGGAGTCCAGCAGGTAGCGGCGGTCGTGGCCGGGTCGGTCGGCGACGACCGACTTCCGCGACCGCGGCAGGCCGAGCTCGTCCAGCACCAGGTCGGCGATCTCGTCGACGCTCGCCTCGACGCCCGTGCCCACGTGGTAGGTGCGGCCGACGACACCGTCCCGCAGCACCGCGTCGATCGCACGGCAGTGGTCCAGCACGTGGATCCACTCGCGGCGGTTGTCGCTCGACGCGTAGACGGGCAGTTGCCCGCCGTCCAAAGCACGCGTCGTGAACAGCGGCAGGACGTTCTCGGGGAACTGGTTCGGGCCGTAGTTGTTGGCGCAGTTGGTGATCGTCACCGGCAGCTCGAACGTCTCGAAGTACGAGCGGACGGCGTGGTCCGAGCCGGCCTTGGACGCGTTGTAGGGCGTGCGCGGCTGATAGGGCGAGTCCTCGTGGAACGCCTCGGTGGCGTCCAGCGCGAGGTCGCCGTACACCTCGCACGTCGACACGTGGTGGAACCGCTGCACGCCCGCGCGACGGCAGGACTCCAGCAACGCCTGTGTGCTCAGGACGTTCGTGCGGAAGAAACGGCCGGGATCCAGCACGGCGAGGCTGTTGTGCGACTCGGCGGCGAAGTTCACGACGACGTCGATGCCCTCGACGTCCGCCTCGGCGATGTCCGCGTGCACGAACGGCACGTCGGCGGGCAGGTTCGCGCGGTTGCCGCGGTAGGTCAGCGCGTCGAGGGCGATGACCTCGTCCGCCGGGTGTTCGCGCAGCCAGTAGCGGGTGAAGTGCGAGCCGATGAACCCGGCCGCGCCGGTGACGAGCACGCGCATGATCAGTCCTCCGAGGGGATCGCGGCGACGCCGGGAGGTTCCGCGCCGGGCCAGCCGCGGAACTCGACCTCCAGCTGGAACCGGTGGCCCAGGTAGTGGTGCTCGGACAGGGCGATGGGCTGCTCGGCGCCGTCGAACGCGATGCGGCGCACCAGAAGCACGGGTGTGGTGGCGGCGACCCCGAGCAGTGTGCCGAGGTCGCCCGCCGCGACGGCCGCGATGCTCTGCCGGACGACGGCGATCTGGTTGCCGTTGCGCCGCAACGTCTCCCACGTGCCGGGCGACTCGGCGTCGGCCCGGCTGACCGGCGCGGCCAGTGCCAGCGGCACCCACTCGGTCACGACGTCCAGCGGTGTGTCCCCGGTGCGGCGCAACGAACGCACGCGCAGCATCTCGCCCGGTCCCAGTGTCGAGGCGACGGTCGAAGGTGCCTCGCGGTAGCCGTATTCGAGCACCGTGCGCACCAGTGAGACACCGGCTTCGGCCACTGCCGACTGCGCGTGCTGGAACGAGCCGAGCGCCAGCGGCTGGGCGAACGACACCACGTACCAGCCGGCGCCTTTTCGCGACGCCAGCAGGCCTTCGTCGCGGAGCTGCTCCAAAGCCCGGCGCACGGTCACGCGGCTGACCTCGTAGCGGCGGCCCAGTTCGGCCTCGCTCTCGATCGACCCCGCCGGGCCGTAGTCGCCGAGCGTGATCCGTTCCCGCAACTCCACGGCGAGGCGCTGCGACCGAGAACCTGTCATAAACCTGTATCATACAGGCGGGTGCAACCGGATGTCGTTCCGGTCCTGGAAGACAGCTGATCGACAGCTGCGGCTGGGAAAGTGGATCTCATGCGCCCTGCACTGATCGCCGGAGGACTCGCCGTCCTCGCCTCGATGGCCCTCGCCCTGCCCGCCAGCGCCGAAGGTGAGCACGCCGTGCTCTACAGCGGCTCCAACCTGTCCGGCACCAAGTCCGCGGTCGACCTCGCGAACGGCGAGTGCGTGAACGTGGCACCGGTGCGTTCCGGCCTCAACATCTCGTCCGCGAACATCGACGTCTTCTTCAACGCGAACTGCGCGACGGGTCTGCCCGGCCAGTCCGGCGACACCTACTACGTCCTCGGCAGCCTGCACCAGGGCAACTTCCCGTTCCCCGCCGTGAGCTACCGAGTCCGTTAGACGACAACGAAAAGGGGCCGCTCACCAGAAGTGAGCGGCCCCTCGTCACACCAGAGCTCAGTTGGTGTTGAGCCGGTCCTCGAACGCGGCCTGCAGCGTGCGGAACGCGGCCACCTCGGCGTCGTACGGGGCGGACGGCGCGAGACGCGTCGGGTCCGGCGACACGACGAACGACACGAGCCAGCCCAGTGACTCGGACGAGGCGAGCGCGTCCTTCACGGACTCGTCCTCGGCCCACTCGGCCGCGTCCTCGAACAGTTCGACGGCGAGGTCGAGCTGCTGCGGGTCGAGGGAGTCGGGGCCCTCCTCCATGTCCTCGGCGATGCCGGTGAGCACGTAGACGTTGTCGTCGTCCACGTCGACGTCGAGCTCGCCCGCGGTGGCCTTGACCTTGATGTCGTTCCAGGTCTCGACCTCGGCCAGGTCGTGCTCGTCGTTCTCGGCGACGAAGCGGCTCAGGGCGCGGTGCGAGGTGAAGACCTCGATCTTGCCGCGGCGGCCCAGGAACACCGGGTCGTCGCCCAGGTAGCAGCGCAGCGTGTAGAACTCGCCGGCCGACGTGATGATCTTGATGGGGTCGACGCCGACCTCGGCCCAGAAGCCCGTGGGCTCGGCCTTCTCCTCGTCGGAGTCCTCGTCCGCGGGGGAGTCGACGGCGGCCGCGGCCGTGGCAGCCGCGGCGGCCTCCAGCGCGGCGAGCTCGTCCTGCGCGACGGAGAGCTCCTTCTCGGGGACCTCCGGCGTGTTCACCACGCTGTCGATCGCGTCGAGGACCTCGTCCCACTTCTCGGAGACGACCTCGGACAGCTCGCCCCACAGCTTGCCGCCGTCACGGCCGCTGAACGGCAGCGTGCCCTGCGGCAGCAGCGAGAAGCCCTCGGCGCTGTCGAGCACCTCGTGGACCTTCTCCAGGTCGCAGACGTCCGCGAGGGCGCGCACGATCGCGATGACGTCGGCGAGCTCGCCGATCGTCCAGGTGTCCGGGTCTTCCGCGACGAGCTCGGGCACGCCGACGAGGTCGAACTGGTGGTTGTCGTCCGGCGAGAGGTCCGCGACACCCAGCGACGGCACGACCGGCCACGCGGGGTGATCGGTCAGGTCGTGCTCCTCGGCGGTGCGCACGAAGGCGGCGAGATGCGCGGCGTCGGGGAAGACGAACAGGTCCTCCTCGTCGCCGAGGAACGCCTCCCACTCCTCGCCCTTCTCGCGCCAGCGGGGTGCCCACAGGGTGACTACGTCACCCTGCGTCAGCCCCAGCTCGATGGGGACGATGTCCTGCGCCATCCTGACCTCCCGGTCACGCCTGCCTGATGCCGTCGACGAGCCTAACGGTGCTGATCACCGGAGCCACGAGGGGTTCTCGAAGAACGCGTCGTCGTCCGGGTTCTCGATGTGCGGCGCCCTCTGCCTGCGCTCCGGTGGTGCCTGCTCAGCGGGGGATTTCGGTGGCACGACGGGGTTCCACGTCGACCGGAAGGGTGAGTCCCCCGCGACGGACTCGACGTCGATCGCCATCCCGTCACCGAGTGCCAGCGCCATCTTGTTGAAGCTGATCTGCACGGCCGCGTTCGTGGCGAGCTGGACGGTCTCGGTGACGACCTGCCCCACGGCCTGCGCGCCCTGCGTGAGCAGCGCGGGGTGCAGGTGCAGGGCCTTGATCTCGCCCTTCGGCGACGCCGTGACCATGCACGTGCCGTTCGGGTGCTCGACCGTGGCGGTGAGTGTCGCGAGCTCGCGCTGGAGCCGCTCGGTGGCCTGCAGGCGTTCCTCGTTCACCGCCGCCACCCGAGTTCGTCCTCGTCGGGGCCGCGTTCGAGGCCCACGGCCGTCAGTTCGCGCGGGTCGACCACGCGGTCCAGCGTCTGGTGCAGGCGGGTGTTCGCGTCGCGCCGGGCCTTGTCGGCGATGCGCATGATCTCGGCGGCCAGCCCGTGCGGGCCCATCCGCAGCGCCGCCGGGCTCACCGCGATCTGCTGCGGCGGGCCTCCCGGGGTGGCGACCACCGTCACCGCGCCGTCCGGAGAGGACGCTCGTCCCGTGATGGGACCACTGCGCGTGACGTGCTCCGACACCGCCTGCTCGACCTCGCGCACCTTCCGCGCGGCGCGCTGGACGTCGTCGTCCACTCCGATCACCCCCTGATGGGGACAGTGTGCCGCATCCCAGGATCTTCGGTGGCCGCATGTAGCAACGCGGTGAGTTCGGCGGCCACGTCGTCGAGGGGTTCGATGCTGCGCCGGGCCCTGCACAGCGCGACCGCGCCCTCCGCCGCCGAGACGCAGAGGTGGGCGAGGCTGCGCGCACGGGCGGGCGAGACCCCGTGCTCCTCCAGCGACGCGGCCAGCTGGGCCGACCACGCCCGGAACCCGTCCGCCGCGGCCATCAGCGCCTGCGGGCTCGCGTTCTCCTCGATGGCCACCGCGAGCACGGGACAACCGGCCTGAAAACCGGTCTCCGTGACGATCTGCCGCCACAGCGCGAAGAACGCCTTCACGCCGTCGACCGGTCCTTTGCGGAGCTTCGCCGTGAGCACCTTCGAGACGGTCTCCGCCGCCCACTGGACCGCCTCGGTCGCGAGCTGCGTCTTGCCGCCGGGGAAGTAGTGGTAGGTCGAGCCGAGCGGTGTGCCCGCGTGCTTGGCGACCTCGCGGATGCTCGTGGCGTTGAGGCCGCGCCGCCGGATCATGTCGGCCGCGCCGGTGACGATCTGCTCTCGGGACATGTCAGGCCTCTCTGGCTATAACGCTCGTCATAGACTAGCGTCCGCCGGGGGTTATAACAGTCGTCATAGATCGGGGAATGCCATGCCGATGATCGAACTGACCGCGCCGGCCGGATCGCTGACGGACGCGGGCCGCAAGAGCGTGCAGCGCGACCTGGCCGCGTTGCTGCTGAAGTGGGAGGGCGCGCCGGACAACGAGTTCTTCCGCTCGGTGGCCTGGACCTACCTGCACGAACTGCCCGCGGGCGCGCAGACCACCGCCGAGGACGACGCGCCGCGGTTCCGGGTGGACGTCCGGGTGCCGGTGGGCGCGCTGTCCGACCGGCGCAAGGCCGGTCTCGTGCAGGAGGCGACGGCGCTGGTGCTGGAGGCCGCCGGACTGGGCGAGGCCGACGCGTTGCGGGTCTGGGTGCTGATCCACGAGCAGCCGGAGGGGACCTGGGGCGCGGGCGGTCAGATCGTGAAGTTCGCCGACCTGAAGGCCGCGGCCCAGGCCGCGAAGTAGCTCAGCCCGTGGGGCGGTAGAAGCCGTAGAACGACATCCCGCTGTTCGACGTGCGGATCGGCTGCACCTGCACGGGATCGCCGGCCTCGACCATCTGGCCGTTGCCGATGATCATCGCCACGTGCCCGTCCCACACCACGAGGTCGCCGGGCAGCACCTGGTCCGCGGGCACCGAGGCGCCCATCGCCTGGGACGAGGCCGGGCGCGGGATGTCGAAGCCCGCGCCCCCGTAGGCCCACTGCGTGAGGCCGGAGCAGTCGGTGCCCTGGGGCGGGTTCGCGCCGCCCCACACGTACGGGGTGCCGAGGGCGGACAACGCGTTGCGCACGGCCTTGGCCGCGGTCTCGTTCGGTGCCTCCGCGCTGCTGCCGTCGGGCAGGTTCACGCCGACGCCCTCGCCGGGCTGCGGCGGGATCGCGACGGGCAGGCGCGGGCCGGAGCCGCCGCCGCCTCCGCCGCTGCCCGAACCGCCGCCACCGCCACCGCCGCCGCCTCCTGAACCGCTGCCGCCACCGCCGCCAGAGCCGGAGCCGCTGCCGTTGTTGGAGCCGGGACCGGATTCCTGCTTCGGGGTGTCGGAGGCGCCGGAGGTCGAGGTGGTGCCCTCGTCGCCGCCCAGCGGGTCGCCGAGCTTCGCGAGCGCGCCCGCGTCCGGCTTCTGCAGGCCGTTGATCTGCCCGACGAGCTGCGTGAGCTGGTCGCGCACCTTCTGCAGTTCGGCGGAGGTCTTGCCCTGGTACCCGGACGCCATTCCGGCGAGGTCGGCCACGGCCGCCAGCACGACGCCGGGCCCTGCCACGAGCGACAGGGCGAGGGCCGCGGCGAGCTTCGGGGTCGCCTTGGACGTGAACTCGTCGATGAGGCCCTGGATCGCGGTGCGGCCGCCGGTCACGGCGGACACGCCGGTCGAGGCCGCGGTCTTGAGCGCGGAAGCGTTGGAGGACAGCAGGGTCGCGGCCGAGGCGAAGGTCGAGACGCGGGCGGTGAAGGCGTTGGCCTTGTCGCCGGACCACGTGTTCAGCACGGCCGTCGAGGCCGAACCGTGCCGCGTGCCCAGGTCGGTCATCGCGGTCTGGGCGCGGCCGAACGCGTCGCCGGCCCGCGTGGCGCCGCCGGTGTCACCGTCCAGCTTGGCCAGGTCCTCCTTCATGGGCGCGATGAACTGGCTCAGCAGCCCCTCGACGCTCATGCCTGGCCCGCCTTGGTGATCGCCGCCTTGTGCGCTTCTTCCTGGGCGAGGTACGACTCGCGGGCCTTCGAGACCGCGGTGCCGAGACCGGCGAGCCCCGTCGACGCGGCCTTGAGCGCGTCGAGCTGCGCCTGCGCGGCGGTTTGGAAGGCGGCGTTGAGGCCGACCTCGTTGCCCAGCTTGCCGAAGCAGTCGCCGGGGAGGCTGGTCGTGCCGTTCAACGTGCCGCTGCCGACGGTGCCGACCTCGCTCGCCAGACCGCTCACCGCGGACGCGTATCCGGTCAAGGCGTCGAAGTCGACCTTGAGGCCTTGTTCCGCCATCTGAAAGCTCTTCCCCCAGTAGTGACCTGTTCGCGTTGATCCTGCCCCGATGGGCGGTACCTCGCCCGTCGTTCCGCCAAGATCATGGAACGGTGGGTGTGATCGAGCACTGGAACCGGATCCTGGCATGGCTGGCGGAGCACGCTCCGGCCACCCGTGCCGTGTTGCGTCCGAGGTATGACGCGCTGCCGGAGCTTCGGGTTCCGATCGATCTCCAGCTGTGGTGGAGCGTCTACGGCGGCACCGAACAGGGGCGCTTCGCCGAGATCCTGCCGCCCTTCTACACGCCGCTGGGCGCCGATCGCGCGTTCGTGCTCAGGGACACCCACGTGAGCAAGCCCGTCGACGTCTCCGAGGCCGGCGCGCCGACTTCGGGTTTCCACCCCGAGTGGCTGCCGATCGCGTTCGACGGCACCGGCGACGTGCTCGCGGTGGACCTCCGCCCCGGAGTGCTGCGCGGCTGCGTGGTCGAGTGGGACCAGGAGCGCAACGAGATGGTCAAGCCGGAGTGGACGTCGATCGTGGAGATGTTCGACCAGGTCGCGACGGCCCTGGAGACGCGCAGCGCGGTCGGCCACTGCTTCCCGGAGATCAACTCCGCGGGCGAATTGGGCTGGCGCACCAGTTAGACCCGTTCGAGGATGCCGAGCGTGATCAGGCCCTCGACGATCTGGTCGACGCCCAGCGCCGCGAGCAGCACGCCCAGCACCCGCACGAGCACCCAGGCGTAGGTCATCTTGACCCAGCGCATCGCGATGCCGAGCACGGCGATCGCCGCCAGGTCGAGCGCGATCACCGCCGCGAACCCGCCTGCCAGCACGAACGTCGTCTCGACCGACTTCGTGTCCGAGAGCAGGAACAGGTAGGCCAGTGCCACGGGGTTCGCGTAGTAGGCGGTGGCCAACTCGTGTGTGCCGCGCGTGTCGTCGTGCGTTGGTTCCTGCTTGCGTCCGAGCACGAGATCAAGCGCGTGCACGAACAGGATGACGCCGCTCGCCAGGTACAGCGCACCCTCGCTGATGTGGAAGACCGAGAGCAACGCCCGTCCGGCCACCACGACGAACAGGCCGACGCCCAGCGCGATCGCGGTCGAGGTGAACGCCACCCGCCAGCGCGTGCGGGAGTCGGCGCCCTCGGTGTCCATCAGGAACGCCAGCAGGATCTTCGGCGGGCCGACGACGGCGACCAGGATGCTGAACGCCTCCACGAACTTCATGGCGGCCATGATCAGGGGACGGGCCCGGCGGCGCGCGTCACCTCACGCCGCCGGGTGAACGTGGGGTCAGGCGAGTCCTGTCACGCCGAGGTACTTGTCCTTGGCCCAGCCGAAGGAGTTCACCAGGTCGCTGGAGGGGACGGACTGGCTGCGGCCGAAGCACACCGACCACGAGTTCGCCCCGACACCGGACGACGGGCACTCCCAGATGCCCATCTGACTCCGCCCCTCGGACCACAGGTCCACCGTCGCCGTGGCGGAGAAGAGGCCGGACTGGTTGTTGCGCACGATCACCGCGCCCTGGGCGGAGCCCCCGCTGGCCGACCTGATCGCGCACACCTGCGCGACGACGTTGGTCGTGACCGCCTTGCTGGCGGCGCAGACCCACGTGTGCGGGCTGGACGTGATCGGGTTCGTGTTCCCGTACGCCTTCCAGCTGCCCACCGCGGCCGAGGCGGGGCTCACCGTCATCGCGGTCAGGCCGAGAAGGGCGGCGGTGACCGCGATCGTTCGCTTGGCTCGCATGCGGCCCAGCATCCACACGGGTCTTGCAGGCTTTCTGGAATCCGCAGGTCAGCGGGCGCTGACGAGCTCGCGCTGCGGCACAACGGTCTTCACGCGGGCGTAGACCTTCACGGCGGCCAGCGCGCCGAGCCAGCCGAGCGCGGTGCCGGTGGTGTTGGTGATGAGGTCGTCGACGTCGAAGATCCGGTTGGCCCACAGCAGTTGCGAGCCCTCGATCAGCAGCGAGACGCCGTAGCCGATCAACGCGGTCTGGCCGATCGTGCGCTTCCCCCAGAACATCAGCATCGCGCCGAGCGGCACGAACAGCAGCACGTTCAACGTCATCTGGTCGAACGCGATCTGCCCGTCGCGAAAGGTGTCGGCGATCCACTGGAACGGGACGAGCTGCACGGACTGGCGCGGCGGCGCGGTCTGCATCGGCAGGAACGTCGCCGAGAACAGCATGCTCGCGTAGACGGTGATGGTGGCGCCGCGGAAGGTGAGCTGACGGAACAGCAGCTGCGGGAGCAGGAAAACGATTGAGAGGAAAACGCCCCACTGGATGCTCGCGAGCTGTGCATTCGTCATGAATCCAAGTTATGAAAAAGGCCCTCCGCGCACATCGCGCTGAGGGCCAGTTCCATCCTCGTACTTCCGGCCGAGTACTACTCGGCCGCGTAATCCCGAGGGCTGATGCCGCGTAGTACCGGGCCGCACGCCAGGGCCGCCACCAGCGCGACCACGACACCGACGCCCACCGGGGCGATCACCCACGGCGTGATCGGCATTTCGCCGTGACCCACCAGTCCGCGCGCCAGGGTGAGCAATCCGAGGCCCACGACAATTCCCGCGCCGCACGCCGCGATTGTGACGGCGAACACCGGCAACATCACTTCGCGCCGCAATGCGTGAGCCAGGACACGAATCGGAGTCCCAGCCGCGATCAACGCGCCGAAAGTGCGCCTGCGGTCGATCACCGAACCCGCCGCGGCCACCGCCGCGCCGATGCCGCCGAGCACCGCCGCGATGGAGAGGCCGATGATCGTGGCCCGCTGGAGGTCCGCCATCAGCGTGTCGCCGAAGAGGCCCCGCTGCTCGCCGTCCACGAGCCGCACGCCCGGCAGCGTGCCGATCAGCGCGGTGTGCACGGCGTCGCGGTTCTCCGGCGTCGTCGGCACGCCGACCATCGACACCTCGCCCGCCAGTGAGGGCAGCAGGTCGCGGTCGATCACCGCGCTCACCCGGCCGCTGCCCTCGAACGGCCGCGTCTCGTACCGCGCCGGCAGCTGCGCGGTCAGCACGTCCTTGCCGCCGCTCGACTTGAACTCGGTGCCCTGCAACGGTCCTGGCGAGTAGACGGCGGGTCCCGCCTGGCAGTGGAGGCCGGTCAGCACCTTCGCGACCTCGGCGCACTCACCGACGACGACGTACGTGCCGTAGTCGCCACTCCTGATCGTGCCGTCGAGCATCGTGACGATCGGTCCCGAGGTCGCCAGGCGCAACGGCGTGATGTCGTGCGTCACCTGCTCCGCGACGATCGCGTTCTCCAGCCACGTCGAGTCGCGGTACGGGACCTGGCTCTCCAGCCCCGGCAGCATCGTGAGCGCCATCGAGCCGGTGAACACGGCGATCACCACGCCCGCCGAGCCGCGGAACGCCGCCACCGGGTCACCGGCGAGCCTGCGTCCGGCCAGCAACGTCGACGGCCTGCGCCACCGCCCCACGAAGAACCGGCCGACCCACGCGGTCAGCACCGGTCCCGCCAGCACCAGCGCGAGCGCCACCGCGCCGAGGCCGAGGAGCACGACGGTGAACTGGCCGTCGCCGCTCGCCTCCTGCGCGTACATGATCCCGAGGAAGAACACGCCCAGCGCGCCGGCGATGGTCAGCAGCCGCCACGACCTGACCTTGCGCTTCGCCTCCGCCGCGAGCGGCTGGTTCACCACGCGCCGCAGACCCATGATCGCGGCCCCGACGACCAGCAGCGGCGCGAGCACCGCCACCGCCGCCACGACCGCGGGTTCCGGCACGAAGTCACCGGGGTACCAGGTGCCGCCCTCCCACGGGACTTCGGCGGTGACGTGGCTGAACGGCCGCGCCAGCACCACACCCAGCACGCTGCCGACGACCGCGCCGATCGCGGTCTCGACGGCGGTCATCACCACGACCTGCCGCGGACTGGCACCGGCGAGCCTGAGCGCGGCGAGGCGCCGTTCCCGTTTCGCCGCGGTCAGCCGGGCGGCCGAGGCGACCAGCACCAGGCACGGCACGACCAGCACTACGAGCCCGACGCGCGTGAGCAGGTAGAGCATGCCGTGGTAGTCGTCGCGGTACGAGCCGGCGCCGCCCCGCAGATCCGCCGCGGGGTAGCCGTTGTCGACCTGCTCGTGGCCGATGATCGCGACGAGTTCGCCGGGGAACTTGAGCGCCTCCGGCCCCAGTTCCGCGATCCGCGTGCCAGGGAAGCGGTTGCCGAGTTTCTCCGGAGGGGTGTCGCGCACGAGGTCCGCGAGCGCGGGTGACAGCAGCACCTCGCCCGCTTCCGGGAACCTGGCGATGCCGGCCGCGACCGGGATGGTGCCCTGTTCGGTGCGGGCGACGTCGAACCGTTCGATGAGCTTGCCGTCGTACGAATCCTGGTTCATGGCAACGGAAACGGCGCCCTTGTCGTTCTGGCCGATGCCGTCGCGCCACGCCGTGCGGTCGGCTCGCGCCTGCAGGCCGTTCGGAGCGGCGAGCAGCCAGAGGACCAGCGACACCGCGATCATCACGCCCAGTGCGACCAGCACCGTCGCGACCTGGCTGCGGCGGTCCCTGCGCAGAACCGCGAGAGCGATCCTCACGCGGACACCCCCGCCGCGATGCGCCCGTCCTGGATCTCGACGACGCGCAACGCCCGGTCGGCGATCGCCTTGTCGTGCGTGACGATCACGATCGCCGCGCCGGTCTCCTCGGCGGCCTGCAGGAGCACGGTCATCATCTCCTGGCCGGTGCGCGTGTCGAGGGCGCCGGTCGGTTCGTCCGCGAAGATCACCCGCGGGCTGTGCGCGAGGGCCCGCGCGATCGCGACGCGCTGCGCCTGCCCGCCGGAGAGTTCGCTCGGCAGCCGCTTCTCCATGCCCTGCAGGCCGAGCCGGGACAGCCACAGCCGGGCCGCGCCGAGCGACTCCGCGCGTGCACCGCCGGCGAGCAGCATCGGCAGCGCCGCGTTCTCCTCGGCGGTCAGTTCGGCCACGAGCATGCCCGACTGGAACACGAACCCGAACGCCGTGCGCCGCAGCGCGCTGCGTCCCGTCTCGTTCAGCTCGCCGATCGCCCGCCCGTCCAGGAACACCTCGCCGCCGTCGGCGCGCAGGATGCCGGACAGCACGTGCAGGAGCGTCGTCTTGCCGGACCCGGACGGACCGACGACCGCCAGCACGTCCCCGGCCTTGATGTCGATGTCCACCCCGGCGAGCGCGTGCACGTCGCCGTAGGTCTTGACCAGGCCACGAGCGGCCAGAACCGAATTCATGTTTCTCAAGGTGCCGGGTTCGGGACCGCAAAACCTCAGCCTTGACGACACACCGGATCAGCCGGATGACCGAGGCCGTAGAGGTGTGGTGGTCCTACCGTTGTCTCCCGTGGACAGTCATCGGGGCCAATGGCCGATCGCCGCCGTTCTCGCCTTGCTGATGCTCGGCGAGCTCCTTCTGATGAGCGGGGGCGGCAGCCCCGAGGCGCTGGTGTGGCTGATGACCGTGCCGGTGTGCATCGTCGCCGTCATGTCGTTCAAGTCGCGCGCCTTCACCATCCCGGTGGCGGTCGCGTCGATCTTCCTGTCGTCGTTCGTGATCCGGCTCTTCAACGTGAACCTGCCGACGCTGCTGAGCCCGCTCACCGTCGCCGAGACCGCCGCGTGCCTGGTCATCACGGCTGTGGTCGTGCGAGAAGAGCCCCGCCGCGCCGCCACGTGGTCGGTGGGCTGGCTGGTCGCCGTGAGCTTCTTCGCCGCCATCGTCCGGGACAACTGGATCTCGTCGAGCAACTACAACGAGATGCTCGGCTCGCTCGTGCTGGGCTTCACCGCCGTCGGCACCGGCCTGTACTTCCGCGCCCGCGACACCGAGGGCGGCCGCCTGATCGCCGCCGCCGTCACCGACGCGCAGAAGGAAGAACGCATCGCCCTGGCCCGCGAACTGCACGACGTCGTCGCCCACCACGTGACGGGCATGCTCGTGCAGGCCCAGGCGGCGCTGGAGGTCTCCGACGACGACCCGCACGCCGCCCACCGCCTGCTGCCCGGCATCGTCCGTTCGGGCACCGAGGCCCTGGGCGCGATGCGCCGGCTCGTCGGCACGTTGCGCCAGGGCGAGAACGAGGCCGCCACCACGGACCTGGCCGCCGACGTCATCTCGGCCGTCGAACGCACCCGCGAGCTCGGCTTCGAGACCCGCCTGCGCATCGACCTGCCCGACGTGGTGCCGCCGGAGCTCGGCCGGTCGGTGCTGCGCCTGGTCCAGGAGTCGCTCACCAACGTGCACAAACACGCCGTACGGCCCACCATGATCGACGTGGAGATCTCGCGGACGTCCGGTGGGGCGTTGCGCGTGATCGTGGCCGACGACGGTCAGCTGCACGAGCTGAACCAGGGTGGCTACGGTCTCGTAGGTATGCGTGAGAGGGTCGACCTGCTGGGCGGCCTGTTCTCCGCGGGTCCGCGCGAGCACGGCTGGCAGGTGCTCGCCGAGCTACCCCTGGAAGGGAAGAAGTGATCTCGGTCCTCATCGCCGACGACCAGGAGATGGTCCGCGTCGGGTTTCGGATGATCCTGGAGAAGCAGCCGGACATCACCGTCGTCGCCGACGTTCCCGACGGGATCTCGGCCGTCACCGCCGCTCGGGAGCACAACCCCGACGTGGCCCTGCTGGACATCCGCATGCCCGGGATGGACGGGCTCGAGGTGACCAAGAAGCTGTCGCCCACGACGAAGGTGGTCGTCGTGACCACGTTCGACCTGGACGAGTACGTGCACACGGCGTTGGAGAACGGGGCTTCCGGGTTCCTGACCAAGGACGCCGGGCCGGCGCTGCTGGTGGAGGCCGTTCGCGCCGCCGCCGCGGGGAACGCGCTGATCTCGCCTCAGGTGACCGTGCGGATGCTGGAGCACTTCGCCCGGCCCGCCCAGCGGCCTGACCTGTCGTTGCTGACCGCTCGTGAGCAGGACGTGGTCCGTGAGGTGGCGCGGGGGCTCTCCAACCAGGAGATCGCTTCGTCGCTGTTCCTGTCGCTGTCCACGGTGAAGACCCACCTGGCTTCGGTGCAGACCAAGCTGAACGTGCGCAACCGCGTCGGGATCGCTTCCTGGGCGTGGCGCGCGGGTCTGGTGAACTCGTGACCGAGCCGGAGTTCCCGCGCACGATCGGCAAGGTGGCGGCGCGTGAACTGGCATCGCACGGCTACACGACGTTCGACTCGCTGACGAAGGTGTCCGCGAAGACGTTGCTGAAGATCCACGGCGTCGGCCCGAAGGCCATCAGGATCCTCGGCGAGGAGCTGGCGGCGCAGGGCAAGGCCTACGCCGCCGACTAGCTGCCCTAAACACCCATCGGGTGCCAGACCGTCTTCGTCTCCAGGTACGCGCGCAGGCGCGACATGTCCGGCGTGGCGGTGAAGTCCTCGCTCGGCTTGTTGCGCAGCACGCGCTTCACGGTGCCCGCCGCACTCCGCTCCAGGTCCGCGCGGATCGAGTCCGGCGCACCGGTGAGGTCCAGCGCGTTCACGTCGCCGTGCGAGGCCAGCCACGGGGCGATCTCCGCGGTGCGGCCGGTGATGATGTTGACGACGCCGCCGGGGACGTCGCTGGTGGCCAGCACCTCGGACAACGTGATCGCGGGCAGCGGGCGGTCCTGCGAGGTGATGACCACGCAGGTGTTGCCGGACGCGATCACCGGTGCGATCACCGAGATCAGGCCGAGCAGCGACGACTGCTGCGGCGCCAGGACGGCGACCACGCCCGTCGGTTCCGGGGTGGAGAACGAGAAGTACGGGCCCGCCACCGGGTTCGACGAACCCAGGACGGCCGCGATCTTGTCGGTCCAGCCCGCGTACCAGACCCAGCGGTCGATCGCGGTGTCCACGAGGGACTGCGCCTTCTTGAGCGCGACGCCCTCGGACGTGCCGACCTCGGCGATGAACTGCTCGCGGCGGCCTTCGAGGACCTCGGCCACGCGGTACAGGACCTGGCCCCGGTTGTAGGCCGTGGCGCCGGACCAGCTCGCGAAAGCCTTGCGGGCGGCGGAAACCGCGTCGCGCGCGTCCTTGCGGGAGCCCTGCGCGGCGTTGGCGAGGAACGTGCCCTTCGCGTCGGTCACCGGGTAGCTGCGGCCCGACTCGGAGCGGGGGAACTTGCCGCCGATGTAGAGCTTGTAGGTCTTCTCGACCGTGATGCGATCAGACATCGAGGTAGGCCTCCAGACCCGTGCGGCCGCCCTCACGGCCGAAGCCCGACTCCTGGTAACCGCCGAACGGGGCGGTCGGGTCGAAGCGGTTGAACGTGTTGGACCAGACGACGCCGGCGCGCATGCGTTGTGCCATCCAGAGAATGCGCGAGCCCTTCTCCGTCCAGATGCCCGCGGACAGGCCGTACGGCGTGTTGTTCGCCTTGGCCACGGCCTCTTCCGGCGTGCGGAACGTCAGCACGGACAGCACCGGGCCGAAGATCTCCTCACGGGCGATGCGCATCGCCTGCGACACACCGGAGAAGACGGTCGGGGCGAAGAAGAAACCCTTGTCCGGCAACGGGCAGGAGGACGTCCAGCGAGTGGCGCCCTCGGCGTCGCCCGCGTCGGTCAGCTCCTTGATCTTGGTGAGCTGCTCGCGGGAGTTGATCGCGCCGACGTCGGTGTTCTTGTCGAGCGGGTCGCCGACGCGCAACGTGCTGACGCGCGCGTGCAGCTTCTCGAGCAGTTCGTCGGCGATGGACTCCTGCACGAGCAGGCGGGATCCGGCGCAGCAGACGTGGCCCTGGTTGAAGAAGATGCCGTTGACGATGCCCTCGACGGCCTGGTCGAGCGGGGCGTCGTCGAACACGATGTTCGCCGCCTTGCCGCCCAGTTCCAGCGTGAGCTTCTTCGACGTGCCCGCCAGCTGGCCCTGGATGATCTTGCCGACGTCGGTCGAGCCGGTGAAGGCGACCTTGTTGACGTCCGCGTGCTCGACCAGCGCGGCGCCGACGTCACCGGCGCCCGGGATGATGTTCACGACGCCCGGCGGCAGGTCGCACTGCTGGATGATGTCGGCCAGCACCAGCGCCGTGAGCGGGGTGGTCTCGGCGGGCTTGAGCACGACGGTGTTGCCGCACGCCAGCGCCGGTGCGATCTTCCACGCGGCCATCAGCAGCGGGAAGTTCCACGGGATCACCTGGCCCGCGACGCCCAACGGCTTCGGGTCGGGCCCGTAGCCCGCGTAGCCGAGCTTGTCCGCCCAGCCCGCGTGGTAGAAGAAGTGCGAGGCCGCCGTCGGGATGTCGGTGTCGCGCGACTCCTTGATCGGCTTGCCGTTGTCGAGCGACTCCAGCACCGCGAGCTCACGGCCGCGTTCCTGGATCTGCCGCGCGATCCGGTAGATGTACTTGGCCCGTTCGGATCCGGGCATCTTCGACCACACGCGGTCGTAGGCCTTGCGCGCGGCCTTGACCGCGGTGTCCACATCGGACTGACTCGCGGTCGAGACCTCGGCGAGCACCTCTTCGGTGGCCGGGTTGATGGTCTTGAGCGGCTCGCCGGTGCCCTCGACGAACTTGCCGTCGACGAACATCTTGTAGCTCGGCTTGAGGTTCGCGATGTCCCGCGACTCGGGCGCGGGGGCGTATTCCCACATGTCTTCAGTCCACCGTCACGTAGTCCGGGCCGCTGTAGTGGCCGTCCAACTGGGTCCGACGCTGCATGAGCAGGTCGTTGAGCAACGTCGACGCGCCGAACCGGAAGAGGTGCGGGTCGAGCCACTCCGGACCGGCCACCTCGTGCACGGCCACCAGGTACTTGATCGCGTCCTTGGTCGTGCGGATGCCACCGGCGGGCTTCACCCCGCGCAGCTCACCCGTCTGGTCCTTCCAGTCCCGCACCGCCTGCAGCATCACGTGCGTCACCGGCAACGTCGCGGCGGGCTGCACCTTGCCGGTCGACGTCTTGATGAAGTCACCACCGGCCAGCAGCGCGAGCCACGACGCGCGGCGCACGTTGTCGTACGTCACGAGCTCGCCGGTCTCCAGGATCACCTTGAGGTGCGCGTCCCCGCAGGCTTCCTTGATCTTGACGATCTCCTCGAACACCTGCCCGTACCGGCCACTGAGGAACGCGCCGCGGTCGATCACCATGTCGACCTCGGCCGCACCCTGCTCGACGGCGAACCGGGTGTCGGCCAGCTTGATGTCCATCGTGCTGCGGCCACTGGGAAACGCGGTCGCGACGCTGGCGACGTTGATGCCGGTGCCTTTGAGGTCGTCGGCCGCCGTCTTCACCATGTCCGGGTAGACGCAGACCGCCGCGACCTTCGGCACATCAGGCCGGTCGGGGTCGGGGCGCTTCGCCTTGGCGGCGAGCCCGCGCACCTTGCCGGGGGTGTCGGCGCCTTCCAGCGTGGTCAGGTCCACCATGCTGATCGCCAGGTCGATGGCGTGCAGCTTCGAGGCCTTCTTGATGCTCCGCGTGCCGAGGCCCGCGGCTCGTTGCTCGACGCCGACCTGGTCGACGCCGGGGAGCCCGTGCAGGAAACGCCGCAGCGACGATTCGTCGCGCACGGCGTCAGCCAGGGCCGACGGCAGTGTCGTTGGAGCAGCCATGCCTGGGAGTCTAAGCGGAATGGGACGCCCGTCCTAAGTGAGGACGTTTGCGCAGATCAAGGTACGTCTGCGGCCGGTCTGAGGGTCTGTTCGCCAGTGCCGTCGACGATGACGATCGCGCCGCGGCGACCCAGCTCCTCGTAGTGCTCGGCGAACGCGTCCAAGTCCTCGATCTCGTCGTCCAGCCAGGACCACTCACCCGGCAGCTTCGCCAGTTCGTTCCGCAGGATCCCGAGCACCTGGTCGATGCGGTTGACGTCACGCCGATACCGGAAGTCCAGGTCCGGGTACGAGATCAACACGGTCCACCGGTGGGTGGCGCGTTCCCCGTCGATCTTGAGCATGATCGAGGCGCCTGCGAAACCGGCGAGTTCGACGAGGTCGGCGACCTTCATCAGTCGAGCAGCTCGCGCAGGATGTTCCTCTTGGGCTTCTTCGGCCCCTTCACTTCCACGCCACCCATGAGCGCGAGCCCGGTGATCCGCACCGTCGGCGCGCCGGGGATGTACCGGCGTCCAGGCGCGTGGTCCTCGAAGGCGCCCATGAACCCGAACCCGTCGACCTTCACGTTTATGTCGTCCGGCACGCGGATCTCGACGCCGCCCCAGAACGCGAAGACGCTGATGGTGACCTCGGCTTCGGCGAAGCTCGCGTGGGTGAGGTCCAGCTCGATGCCGCCCATGACGGCGACGGCGTTGTGCAGGCGCGGGACGACCCACTGGCCCTTGCGGTTGACGCCCGACCAGAAGGCCACGGACACCGCGCTGCCGGGCTGGCCGCCGATGCGGTCGCTCGTCGCCGGCTGGTACTGCGGCACGGCCGGGGTCTGCGGCAGGCCGCTCATCACCAGGTCGGCGGTGATGGGAACGAGTTCGCCGTACGTCTTCGCGGCGTAGACCGCCACGAGTCGTTCGTCCAGCTCGTGGATGTCGAGGCGGCCCTCGGCGGTCGCCTTGTGCAGCACCTGCGCGATCCGTTCCCGGTCCGCGTCGGAGGCCCGCATGTGACTCTGGTCAGCCGGTACCAGCTCGTCGCTCACCCGATCGAGTCTAGTGCGGCGCCTGCGCTCTTCGCCGCGTCTTTCGCCAGTAGGCAGGGCACCGCGATGCGCCCGTCTGAGAGGCGAAAGACGCGGCGACTGCTCAGTACCCCTGAACCCAGGGCGTGCAGGCGACGAACCGGTCGCCGAACTGGTTGTAGAACCACGAGCACCCGCGCCAGCGCAGCGGCGAGCCCGAGTAGCGGTACTCGGCGTAACCGCGACCGGCGGCGAGGTGGTTGGTCCTGTCGCTGTCGATCCACACGTCGACGTTGCGGCTGTTGTTCAGCCCGGCCTTGATGATCCCGGGGTAAGCGGTGACGCTGACGAAATCGCCGTTGTAGTCGTAGCGGCAGTTCCGGAACCCGCTGCCCTGGCTGCAACCGGTGGCGGACGCGGCCGGTGCGGCGACGACGGCGGCCCCCAGCAACAACCCGGCGGCGGTCAGTGCAGTGGCGAGACGGTTGAACGTGTTCATGCCGGAAGAGCTATCCAATCGACGTTGGAACAACCTTGCACAGCAGGTCAGCGGGCCTGAACGTCGACGAGGTCGAGAACGCTCACTTGCGGTTCGGTGCGTACTTGACCGTGATCGCGAAAGCGATCACGAGGAGAGCGGCGAGCGCCGCCGCGAGCGCCGGGCTGTAGCCCCACGTCAGCGGCAGCACGCCGATCAACACGGCGAGTGACCCCGAAACACCCAGGATGACCAGCGGGGATTCACACAACTGCTGGACGGGCTTCTGTTCGATCGTCACCGTTCGCACCTCCGCGTCTCAACTGGCTACGAGACTCTTCGGAGCTGCTTCGGCGATTCTTTACTCCCGGATCGGGTTGTGCGGGCCCCTGATCAGGTGGTCATCGGAACGGATCGGTCACCGGAGGGTCGGCCAGTCGTACCGACGTCTTCAGCGCGTCCAGTTCCGCTTCTGATGCGCTTCCGCCCTGCGTGACGGGGACACCGCGCTGCAGTCCCAGACGCACCCCGTTGGTGAACACGAGTTCGACGTTGCCGCGAGTATCGCGGACGCCTTCCAGTTCCCACGACGTCTGGACCGTGTACGTCGTCTTGACCTTGATCTGCTCGTCGAACCTCAGGCTCTCCGCGAGCTCGCGCGCCCGGTCCTCGTTGTCCGGGAACCCCCGCACCTCGACCGTCGCCCACACGCCGGGCTCCCACTCGAACGCCAGGTACATGTCGTTCCGCATCGCGCGCTTGCCCTGCACATCCGGGACCGCGTCACCCGGTAGCGGCTTGATCGTGCCCGCCTTGGGCACCGTGACGTAGGCCGACTGGCCACCGGTGCCCACGAGCGCGATCTTCTGCGCCGTGCGCTCGGTGGTGTAGGTCTCCGGCTTCAGCCCGGGAACCGAACCCACGCTGATGTTGCGCACCAACGGATCGAACGTCACGGCGGTCGCCGGGGGAGGCGTCGCGACCGGCCTGATCAGCAACGGCAGCACGCCGGCGACGATCAGCACCAGCACCCCGGCCGCCGCCACCCGCAACGACCTCGTGCGCTTGCTGGTCCTGATGGCCTGCGACACGCTGACCCCGTCCGACGTCTGGCTCTTCACGGTGCCCTCCGAGCACTTCAGAGCACGCGCGACCTCGGCGACGGGCAGGTCGAACAGGAATCGCAGGACGAGCACCGCGCGCTGGCCCGGTGCCACGCGCATCAGGGCGACCCGGACTTCCTCACGGGTCTCGACGTCCGGGTTCGCGACGGCGCAGCTCGTCGACCCGGTCCAACAGGCGCACGCGGCTCCACGGCCGCCTGCGTTCGACGCGTACGTGCGCACGAGGATCGTCCGCACGTACGCGTCGATGTTGTCGGCCAACCCTCCCCCTTCCGTCCGCACTCAGGACACGGCGCGGAGCAGGGGAGGTTGGGTGACCTGGGTCACGGAGTCGGCTGGCGCAGCGGCAGTCCGGCCGCCCGGTAGATCGAGTCGATCACCGTCATGTTCTTCACCGCGTCGTCCGCGGTCGTCGGGAACGGCTTGCCGTGCAGCACGGCGTCGGTGAACGCGTCGAGCTGGTAGGCGTACGTCGCGCGTTTCCCGAAGGTCTCCGACGACTTCTTGTCCTTGAGCTTCAACGACAAGCGGTGCAACGCCTGCGGGCCGAGCGGGTTGAAGACGCTCAGCGTGCCGTTCTCGCCGACCGCCTTCATCGACAGCTTGAACACCGTCGACGACCACAGCGAGGCGTGCACGGAACCCGTGTGGCCGGAAGGGAAGCGCAGCGAGGCACGCATCGCGCGGTCGATGGAAGGCCCGCGCAGCAACGCTTTCGCGGACCGCACCTCGGGCTCTTCGGCACCCAGCAGCCGTGCCATGTGCACGGCGTAGCAGCCGGCGTCCATCATCGCGCCGCCCGCGAGCGAGTAGTCGTAGCGGATGTTGGAGAACATCGGCAGCGGGAAGCAGACCGAGGCCTCGACGTGCCGCAACGGGCCGAGCACACCGGAGGAGATGATCTCGGCGACCCGCAGGGCCAGCGGGTGGTAGCGGTAGTGGAACGCCTCCATCACCACCAGGCCGGACGCCTCGGCGGCCTTGGCGACAGTGGCGGCTTCGGCGGCGTTCGCGGTGAACGGCTTCTCGCACAGCACGTGCTTGCCGGCCTCCAGCGCGGCCAGCGTCCACTTGCCGTGCAGGCCGTTGGGCAGCGGGTTGTAGACGGCGTCCACCGCCGGGTCCGCCAGCAGGTCCTCGTACGAGCCGTGCACGCGCGCAATGCCGTGCTTGTCGGCAAAGGCCTTGGCCTTGTCGGCCGATCGCGCGGCGATCGCCACCACTTCGGCGACCGTCGAGGAGCGGGCCGGACGGATGACAGCGGGTGGCGCGATCATGGCCGCGCCGAGCACTCCGATGCGCACGTGGTCTGTCACGCGGCCGACCCTACACCTCTTCAGTTAACGGCGTTTACTCCACCAGGTCGCTCTCTCGCGTCGGAAAGAACGAGATCTTCTCGATCGGCGACCGGTCCGACCAGTTCCACGACTCCATCTGGGCGCGCGAGCGCCTGCCGAAGAACGCGCGCCACAGTTCGTAGCCCTCGACCTCCAGCGTGATCGGGCCGTCGCCGAGGTCGCCGAACTCGGTCTTCACGGTCACGTCCGTCAGCACGCGCGGCGCCATCCACACCAGGGTCGGCTGCCACACGGCGTCCGGCAGGCGCTCCCTGCCGAGCGCCGCGCGCAGGTCGGCCTCGTGCGTGATCGCGTCCAGAGCCAGCTGGAACGGCAGGCGCGGCATCTCGCTGATCTTGTCGCCGAAGGCGTTCCACTGCTCCAGCAGGTCTTCCACCGGGACGTCCGCGCGCTCGGCGACGTGCCGCGCCGTCCACTCGTCCGACGGCGCGCCCTCCATGCGTCCGTTGACCAGATCGGACGACTCGCCCGACAGGTGCGCGATCACCTGGTGCACGGTCCATTCAGGACAGGCGGGCACGGTCCGTGCGAGCTCGTCGGCGGTCAAGCCCATCGTCAGACCGACGATGCGCTGACGTGCCTCGCGGTAGATCTCTTCGAACACCCCTAGCTCCTCCCAGCGGGTTACGGTGTCGAGCATGGACGTCCTGGTCGTCGATCATCCACTCGCCAAGGCGAGACTCACAACGATGCGTGACGCGCGCACGGACAATGCCGCATTCCGCGCCGCGTTGCAGGAACTCACCGTGATGCTGGTCTACGAAGCGATGCGCGAGGCGCCGCTGAAGGAAGACCGCACGCACACACCGGTAGCCCGCACCACCGGCTACAAGCTCGCGAACCCGCCACTGCTGGTGCCGGTGCTGCGAGCGGGGCTCGGCATGGCCGACCAGGCGCACAAGCTGATCCCGGACGCCCAGATGGGGTTCGTCGGACTGGCCCGCGACGAGGAGACGTTGCAGCCGACGCCGTACATGGAGTCGCTGCCGGAGGACCTCGCGGGACGCCCGGTGTTCGTCCTCGACCCGATGCTCGCGACCGGCGGGTCGATGGCGTACACGATCCGCCTGCTGACCCAGCGCGGCGCGACCGACGTGACGGCCGTGTGCGTGCTCGCGGCGCCCGAGGGAATCAATCACCTGGAGGACTCGAAGCTGCCGTGCCGTCTCATCACGGCGTCGGTGGACGAGAGGCTGAACGACTCCGGCTTCATCGTGCCCGGTCTGGGCGACGCCGGTGACCGACTGTACGGGGCGGTTTAGGACATACCTCCGATCGGACGTAGCAGTGGTCTAGACCTCAGGCCTATCGTGCTGTGGACCACATCGCCGCTGCCGCGAACGACTTAGGAGACTCATGTCCAGACGGAGATGGGGTGTCGCCGCTCTCGCGGTCGGCGCCCTGTCCGCGTCGCTGGCCGTTGCGCCCGCGAACGCCGACGTCGAGACCAATGGGCACCACGGTTACTCGAAGACCCGCACCGTTGGGTACTTCATCCAGTGGGGCGTGTACGACCGGAACTTCCGCGTCAAGAACCTCGTGGACAGCGGGGCCGCCGCGCGGCTCACGCACCTGAACTACGCCTTCGGTTTCCTCGACGAGTCGGGCAAGTGCGTCAGCGCCGACCCGTGGGCCGACTGGCAGATGCCCTACACCGCGGAGCAGTCCGTGAGCGGCAAGGCCGACGAAGCCGGCCAGGCCCTGCTGGGCAACCTGAACCAGCTCAAGCAGCTCAAGGCCAAGTACCCCAAGCTGAGGATCAACATCTCGCTGGGCGGCTGGACGGGCTCGCGCTACTTCTCCAACGCCGCGCTGACGCCCGAGTCGCGGGCGGCGCACGTCAAGTCGTGCACCGACATGTGGATCAAGGGTGACCTGCCCGGTCTGCCCGCGGGTGCCGCGAAGGGCGTCTTCGACGGCGTCGACCTCGACTGGGAGTGGCCGTCGAGCGCGGGCAACCCGACCCCGCCGAACGTCATTCGCCCCGAGGACAAGCAGAACTTCACCAAGCTGCTCGCCGAGTACCGCAGGCAGATGGGCTGGAACCGCGACCTGACGGCGTTCCTGCCGGCCGACCCCAAGCAGGTCGACGCGGGCTTCGAGGTCGCGAAGGTGTTCACCTACCTCACTTTCGGCACGCTGCAGGGCTACGACTACCACGGCGCCTGGGACGCCCCGGCGAACCAGCAGTCCGCGCTGAAGGTGCCCAAGGGTGACCCGTCGGAGTTCGAGTTCAGCTCCGAGGTGACGGTCAACGCGTGGCTCCGTCGCGGTGCCCCGCGCTCGAAGGCCGTGCTCGGCGTTCCGTTCTACGGCCGCGGCTGGGACGGCGTCGCCCCCGGCAAGCGCAACGGCCTGTTCGGCACCGGTGTGCCGGCGCCCGCCAAGTACGAGGCCGGTTACGAGGACTTCCACCGCATCAAGGCGAAGCTCTCCGAGCCCGGCAACGCGTACAAGGTCTACCGCGACGAGAAGGCCGGCTTCGCGTGGATCTACGACGGCAAGACGTGGTGGACCTACGACGACGCCACCGAGATGAAGCGCAAGGCCCGCTACATCAACGACCGCAAGCTCGGCGGCGCGATGATCTGGTCGCTCGACGGCGACACCGCCAACGGCGAACTGATCAAGGCGCTCGACGGGGCTCTCAAGTAAGGCCGCACCACCGAGACGGACTGTCCTAACCGGACAGTTCAGCGGGTCCGGGGAGGTTTCGCGGCGGCCGCCTCCCCGGATTCCGTGGTGTTCAAAGAGTTTTCCCGGTCTCCGCCCGCCAGCCCCTGCCGTGCGCGCGCAACGCCAGTTCGTACGTGGCGGCCGCGTCGATGCCGGGCGGCAGGTTCCCGTTGAGCTCCAGGCTCACCAGGCCGTGCGCGATGCCCCACATCGACATCGCGATCTGCTCCGGGTCCTCCGCCAGGTAGACGCCCTGCTCCACCGCTCGCCGCACCGCGTTGATCACCGGCGCGAACGTCCTGCCCGCCGCGCGGCTCATCTCCTTCGTCGGTTCGACGACCTTCGAGTAGAGCACCGAGTAGAACTGCGGGTCCTCCAGCGCGCCGCGCCGGTACGCGAGCCCGATCTGCAGCAGGTCCTCCGCGGGGTCGTCGGTGACCGGAACCGCCGCGAGGTTCTTGCCGAACTGGGTGAACGCCTCGTCGTAGAGCGCCTCGAGCAGCGCTGGTTTTCCGCCGAAGAGGGAATAGACCGCCGTCGTCGAGGTGTTGACGTCGGTGGCGATCTTGCGCAGGCTCACCGCGGCGGGGCCCTCGGTGCTGAGCAACTCGCCCGCTCGCTCGAGCAGACGCCGTCGCAGAGCGTCGTCGTGGGTCTTGGGCCTGGGCATCACGCAATCCTAACGGCCGCTGGCCTGAGTGGTATCAGGTTGATACCGTCACTCCATGGCGATGACCTTGCGGTTGACCGAGGAGGAGAACCTGCGGCTCGCCGAACTGGCGCAGTCCGAGGGGCGCTCCAAGCAGGAGGTCGTGCGGCTGGCGATCGCGGATCGCTACCAGCGCATGCAGCAGGAGGAGAAGCTCGGCGAGGTGCTTGGGCGAGTCCTGCCGAAGTACCGAGGTCTTTTGGATAGGCTCGGTTCTTCCTGAAACTGTCAGACCTCTGTGATCAACTGGGTGCCGTGATCTCCTACCTCGACGCCGGGGACCTCTTAGTGCTGGCCACGGCCGTGACCGGTGGCGATCTCCTCGTCAGGGACATCGGCCTGCTGGACACGGCGGCCTACCGTCCCCGCGCCACCGTGCTCGGCGTGGAGGCCTACGACACGCTGTGGCTGAAGTCCTCCGCTCTGCTCGACTCGATCGTCCGAACCCGCCCCCTGGTCGAGGGGAACTGGCGGCTGGCCTGGGTCGCCGCCGTCACGATGTGCGACATCAACGGCTACTGGATCGACGCCGACGAGGACGACGCGCTCGACCTCGTCCGATCCCTCGGCCGCGACAAGATCGACGTCCCGGAGATGGCGGGTCATCTCGAAGCGTGGGGACTCCCGAAGGATTCCGCTTGACCTAGAGTGCACTCCAGGTCTTAGCGTCGAACTCGTGAGTTACTCGATAGCCCAAGCCGCGCAGCGCAGTGGGTTGTCCATCGACACCTTGCGCTACTACGAACGAATCGGGCTCGTCGACCCGCCAGCGCGTGACTCGGGCGGCCGTCGCAGCTACTCGGAGGAGGACCTCGGCTGGCTGGCCTTCGTGACGCGCCTGCGCACGACCGGCATGCCGATCCGCATGATGCGCGAGTTCGCGCAGCTCAGGCACCACGGCGACCTCACGGCAGGCCGCCGCAAGCAGATTCTCGTCGAACACCGAGGTGACGTCCGCGCCCGCATCGCGGAGCTGCAGACGTGCCTGGAGGTGCTCGACTACAAGATCGACCACTACGCGGTGGTCGAGCAGGACTTGGAGGCGACGGCGTGAGCCGTTTGTTGGGATCGCTCGAGGTCGGGCCGCAGGGCCTCGGCTGCATGGGAATGTCGGAGTTCTACGGCGCCGGCGACGAGTCGGAGTCGATCGCGGTGATCCACCGGGCCCTGGAGCTCGGCGTGACGCTGATCGACACCGCCGACATGTACGGGCCGCACGTGAACGAGGAGCTGGTGGGCCGCGCGCTCGCCGGCCGTTCGAACTACGTGCTGGCCACGAAGTTCGGCATCGTCCGCGAAGAGGGCGGCGGCCGTTCGGTCCGAGGCGACCGCGCCTACGTGCGGTCGGCGGTCGAGGGCTCGTTGAAGCGCCTCGGCGTGGACGCGATCGACCTGTACTACCTGCACCGGGTGCCCGCGGACACGCCGATCGAGGAGACCGTCGGCGCGATGTCCGAGCTGGTCACCGAGGGCAAGGTGCGGTTCCTCGGCCTGTCGGAGGCAGGCGCTTCGACGCTGCGCCGCGCGCACGCCGTGCACCCGATCACCGCTCTGCAGAGCGAGTGGTCGCTGTGGTCGCGCGACATCGAGGCCGAGATCGTGCCCACGGCCCGTGAGCTGGGTGTCGGCATCGTGCCGTACTCGCCTCTGGGCCGTGGCGTGCTGACCGGTCGTTTCACCTCTGCCGCGGACTTCGGCGCCGGCGACTTCCGCGGCGTCGCACAGCCGCGGTTCACCGGCTCGAACCTCGACGCGAACCTCAAGATGGTGGAGGCCCTGCGCGCTCTGGCGGCGGACCGCGGCGTGACCGCCGGTCAGCTGGCGCTGGCGTGGGTGCAGCACCGCGGCCAGGACGTCGTACCGATCCCGGGCACGAAGCGGATCAAGTACCTGGAGGAGAACGTGGCGGCGGCCTCGCTGGAGCTGTCCACCGACGACCTCGCCGCGATCGAGGCCGCCGTGCCCGCGTCGGCCGTGGCCGGAGACCGGTACCCGGACATGAGCTCGATCGGCCGCTAGAACATACGTTCGAGCATATCCCCAGGGTTGTCCACAGGTTGGGGACAAGAGGCTGTGGACAACCCCGGGTTCATGTGGACAACTGGGCCGCAACGGTGGCGCCGAGCTCCCAGCACGCCTCCAGGTCGGCCTTCCCCGGTTCGCCCGTGACGACCACGTGCTGCGCCGCCTTCTCCCAGCCCAACCCGGTCGTGGCGGTCTCCACGCTGCGCACCGCACCCGTCGTGTCGTTGTTGCCGTGCACGTAGAGCCCGAACGGCCTGCCCCGCGTGGAGTCGAGACACGGGTAGTAGACGGTGTCGAAGAAGTGCTTCAACGCACCGCTCATGTAACCGAGGTTCGCGGGCGTGCCCAGCAGGTAGCCGTCGGCTTCCAGGACATCCACAGCGGTTGTGGACAACGCGGCCCGGCGGACCACCTCGACGCCCTCGATCTCGGGGGTGGACGCGCCGGCGACCACGGCCTCGAACATCGCCTGGACGGCGGGCGACGGCGTGTGGTGCACGATCAACAGTCGGGGCATGCGCCACACGCTGACGGGTGATCTAGCGGTCCGCAACCACATCGGGCGACGTTGATCGTTATACTCGGCCTGCAATGAGCGTCGGTCTGCGGACCGAAGGCGACGCGGACTCTTTCGGTGCTGGCACGCCGAGGTGAGCAGGGGTCCACGACGTTAAGGGAGTCGCTCCTTGCGCTGGTTGAACCAGATGGCATCACAGCGACCCGCCAAGCTCACGGTGGGCTTCCTCGTTGTGGAGTCGTCATGTCGGTCTGGTGGGCTGCGGCAACGGTGGCGGTACCAACCGTTTCCGCGTTGATCTGGCGTTGGGTCGAGCTGCGCTTCCTGCATCGCGTCTACGAGCGTGGCGGAGCGAAAGACCTCAAGGTCGCCGCTGAGGCTCTTCGTGCGACCCGATCCCAAACCCTCGCTGAAAAGCTTCCGCGCCGCCGTCCGTAGTCGGCAACATAGACGGTCGTGACCCGCGCCTCCTACGACATTGTCGCCGCCAGCTACGCCCAGCTCATCCCGGACGCGCACGACGGCCGCCCGCTCGACGCCGCGATCATGCGCGCGTTCGCCGAACTCACCGAGGGCCCGGTCGCGGACCTCGGCTGCGGCACCGGCCGCATCACCCAGCACCTGCACGAACTCGGCCTCGACGCGTTCGGCGTCGACCTGTCCGACGGCATGCTCGATCAGGCAAGAAAGCTGTACCCGCACCTCACGTTCACCCAGGGAGACATCACGAAGCTGGACCTGGAGGACGACAGCCTCGGCGGCGCCGTCGTCTGGTACTCCACGGTCCACATGCCCGCGAACGAGGTGCCGTGGCAGGAGTTCCACCGCGTCCTCAAGCCTGGCGGGCACCTGCTGCACGGGTTCAAACTGGGTGACCAGAAGAAGCACCTCAGCTACGCGTACGGCCACGACGTGGACCTCTACGTCCACTGGCACGACATCGACGAGACCGTGAGCAACGCGACCGAAGCCGGGTTCAACGAAGTGGCACGCCTGCAACGTCAGAAGGGTGTGGACGAAGGCGGGCCGCAGGCCTTCTTGTTGATGAGCAAACGGAACCCCGCGGCCGGAAGCGCGTCTTAACGGGTGTACACAGGAGGGACCATGAAGACCACTGCCCTTATGCACACCAGTCCTCGTCAGCGCCGCATCACCTGGGGTTTCGGCCTTGCGGTCGGCATCGGGATGATCGGGATCGGGCCCCTGTTCGCGTCGTTGTGGCCCGGATTCGACCACAGCCCGTGGGACGTCAACACGATGTTGCTCGGACTCGGCGTGGGGCTCTGCACGATCGCGTACATCTTCGGCCGGATCGCCGTCGCGGCGGTCACCGAGGGACGCCGCAACGCGGTGTCCCCGCCGACCAGAAGGGCCTACTTCGTGGCCGGCGGGGGTTTCGTCCTCGCCGCGCTCGCACTGACGATCGCGCTGAGCTTCCCGAGCTAGCTGACGAGCGCAGTCACCCGTTCCCGCAGTTCAGCCAACCGGGCCCTACCTGACGCACGGGCGGACTCCAGTCCGTCCGTGACCGGTTCCACGACCTCCAGGTAGGCCTTGAGCTTCGGCTCGGTGCCGGACGGGCGCACGATCACGCGCACACCGTCCGCCGTCCACCGCAGCACGTCCGCGCTGGGCAGCAGGTCTTCCGCCGCGAAGTCGGCAGGCGGTGCGGAGCGCAGCCTGGCCATCGTCGCGCCGATCAGGCTCAGATCGGTGTACCGCAAGGAGACCTGGTCGGTCAGGTGCAGCCCGTGGTCCGTCGCGAGCTGGTCCAGCGCGTCCAGCAACGTGCGGCCCGACGCCTTCAGCCCGGCGGCCAGATCAGCGGCGACGACGGCGGCCGAGATGCCGTCCTTGTCCGCGACGTGCTCGGGATCGACGCAGTTGCCGAGCGCTTCCTCGTAGGCGAACACCAGGCCCTCGCCCGCGCGCGCCAGCCACTTGAAGCCCGTCAGCGTCTCCGCGTACCGGGCACCGTGTGCGGCCGCGATCGACTTCAGCAGTGACGACGACACGATCGTCGTTGCCACCAACGGATCTGTGGACTCGGTGGTCGACAACACGAGCGAACCGAGCAGCACGCCCGTTTCGTCGCCGCGCAGCATCCGCCACTTGTCGCCGTCCTTGACGCCCAGCGCGCACCGGTCCGCGTCCGGGTCCAGCGCGATGGCCAGGTCCGCGTTCACCGACGCCGCAAGGGAAAGCAGCTCGTCGGACGCGCCGGGCTCCTCCGGGTTCGGGAACACCACGGTCGGGAAGTCCGGGTCCGGCACCGCCTGTGACCGCACCACGTGCACGTCGGTGAAACCCGCGCGCCGCAACGCTTCCACGGCGAACGCGCCACCCACGCCGTGCATCGGCGTCAACGCGATCTTCAGCGAACGGGAGTTCCCGCGAGGCAGTGACGCCACCCGTTCCAGGTATGCGTCCACCTCGGCGTCGGAAACCGTGGTGTAGGTGACGTTGCGAGGCACGGACACCGCGGCCGGAACGGCCTCGATCGCCTTCTCGATCTCGCCGTCCGCGGGCGGCACGATCTGCGAACCACCGGTCAGGTACAGCTTGTAGCCGTTGTCCGCGGGCGGGTTGTGCGACGCGGTGATCTGAATCCCCGCCACCGCACCATGTGCGCGCACCAGGTACGCCAGCACGGGCGTCGGCAACGGGCCGGGCAGCACGCGCACGTCGAAGCCCGCGGCCGCCATCACCTCGGCGGCGGCCACGGCGAAGTCCTCCGAGCCGTGCCGGGCGTCCCGGCCCACGAACACCAGGCCGGTCCCACCGAGCCACGACGCCAGACCGGCGGTCGTGCGGACCACCGTGGCGACGTTCATGCCGTTGGTGCCCGCCCGCACCGGCCCGCGCAGCCCGGCGGTGCCGAACGTCAGCGGCCCGGCCATGCGGTCCTGGAGATCTTCCAGCGCGGCGGGGTCGCCGCCCATCGCCCGTGCCAACACGCCCTGCAGCTCGGTTCGAGTCGCGTCCGACGGGTCGTCAGCGATCCACCGGAACGTCGCGTCACGCAGTGCCGGCGGCAGGCTCATGCGCGGTCCACCAGCTCACGCAGCAGCGTTCCCATGCGCTGGGCGGCGGCGGCGCCGGCCTCCAGCACCTCCTGGTGGTTCAGCGGCTCGCCGGTGATGCCCGCCGCGAGGTTCGTGACCAGCGACAGACCGAACACCTCGACGCCCTCGGCGCGTGCGGCGATCGCCTCGTGCACGGTCGACATGCCGACCAGGTCCGCGCCCATCGTGCGGAGCATCCGGATCTCGGCGGGCGTCTCGAAGTGCGGGCCCGGGAGTCCGGCGTACACGCCCTCCTCCAGCGACGAGTCGATCTCCTGCGCGACCTTGCGCAGCCGCGGCGAGTACAGGTCCGTGAGGTCGACGAACCGCGCGCCGACCAGCGGCGACACGGCCGTCAGGTTCAGGTGGTCGGAGATCAGCACGGGCTGCCCGACGGACATGCCCTGACGCAGGCCACCGGCGGCGTTGGTCAGCACGACCGTGGACACGCCCGCGGCGGCGATGGTGCGCACGCCGTGCACGACCTTCTGGACGCCCTTGCCCTCGTAGCCGTGGGTGCGGCCGAGAACGACGAGGACCTTCTTGCCGCCGACCTCGACGGAACGGATGGTGCCGCCGTGGCCGAGCGCGGTCGGCGCCTCGAAGCCCGTCAGTTCGCCCACCGGGATCTCGGTGACCGGTTCGCCGATCACGTCGGCGGCGGGCCGCCAGCCCGAGCCGAGCACGATGGCGATGTCGTGCTTCGCGTTGCCGGTGCGGCTCTGGATCTCTTCCGCGGCCTTGCCGGCCAGCTCTTCTGGAGTCACCGCGAGAGCTTAAACCGGTGCGAAGGTGGAGGCGATCGCGTCGAACAGTCGCACGCGGGCCTCGTCCTCCTGCTCTGTCGGCACGATAACCTCGACCACCCACAGGTCGTTGCCGTAGGGGAGCAGGCGGGAGAAGTGCGACCTGCGCAGCGCGGTGGGCTCGTCACCCTCGACCGTCTTGTAGAGGAACTGGATGCTGTTCTCGCTGCGCGGCCCTGGGAGGTCCGGCGTCGAGGTCGTCTCGCCGCCGAAGAACCTGCCGGGCCAGCGTCCCTGCACGCCGGCCACGTACGTGTCGATGTCGCGCTTCGGGTAGTACTCGGGGAACCGCTGCACGGTCACCTCGTACGCGCCGCTGCCCGACACGAGGTGCACCATCGCCGAGACCGGGAACCGCTGGTCGGCGGCACGTTGCTCGGTGTAGACCGACCAGCTCTGCTCGACGTTCAGCGTGAACCTGCCGCCCTGGTCGCCGTTCGCCAGCACGGCCGAGAGGGTGCGGGGCTGCAGGGTCGCCGACGTGGGCAGGGTCGGCAGGGTGGGCAGCGTCTGCTCGGCCGGCGGCAGCAGTGGCGCGCCCGCGGCCAGCCTGGTCAGCGCGAACCCGCCGCCGGAGCCGGCCACGAACAGCAGGACCGCCGCCACCAGCACGAACGTCGTGGCCACGCGTCCGCGTCGCCGCTCCGGCGCCATCGGCTTCGTGATCATGAACGGCAACGGGCCGGGGTCGTCCGCCAGCGGCGCGTCCGGCTCGATCTTCGGCTTGGGACGCACGACGATCGGCACCTGCACCGGTTCGCGGACCTCGAACGCGTCCGTGCCCGGCTCCGGCAGCAGCGGGTAGACCCGCCTGCGCACGTCGACCAGCGACAGCCGCTCTGCCGGGTCCTTCTGCATCAACCCGCTGATCACCGGCGCGAGCCGCCCGGCACCCGCCGGCACCGGCACGTCGCCGTGGATCACCGAGTTGATCGTCTGCATGACGTTGCGGCCCACGTACGGCGGCTCGCCGGACATCGCGGCCCACATCGTCGCGCCCAGCGACCACCTGTCCGCGGCCGCCGACACGTCGCCGCCCTGAGCCACCTCCGGCGCGATGTAGGCGGGCGTGCCGAGCGTGATGCCGCGCGCGGTCATGGTGGCCTCGGCGACGTTGCGCGCGATGCCGAAGTCCGTGAGCTTCACCCGGCCGTCGTCCGCGATGAGCACGTTGCCGGGCTTCACGTCCCGGTGCGTGATGCCGGCCCGATGCGCCGACGCCAGCGCCGCCGCGATCGCGTCCAGCACCGCCGCGCCCTGCTTCTCGGTGAGGCAGCCCTGTTCCTGCAGCACCTCGCCGAGGCTGCGGGACGGCACCAGCTCCATCACCACGTACGGGTCGCCGTCCTGCTGCAGGACGTCGTAGAGCGTCACGAGGTTCGGGTGGGACAACGCGGCGACGGCCCGCGCCTCGCGCATGGTCCGTTCGCGCAGCTGAGCGGCCTCGACCTCGGGCATGCCGGGCGTCTGCAGGATGCCCTTCACCGCGACCTGCCTGCCCAGCACCTCGTCGTGAGCGGCCCACACGGTGCCCATCGAGCCCTGACCGAGCACGTGCAGCAGCCGATATCGATCTGCGATCAGGCGCTTCAGGTCACCTTTGTCCACGCCTCAATTGTTCCTGACACACTGACTGCATCGTTAACGGCGGTGAACCTCACATAGCCGTGTCGGTACTGGTCGGTAACACTGCAACGCATGATGGAGTTGGCATTGACCGCCGAATTCCGCCCGAACGAGTTCCCCTCAGCGTCGAGGGAACAGTGGCGTGAGCTGGTCGACGCCGTGCTCCGCAAGACCGGCGCGAGCTTCGACTCCCTGGTCACGAAGACGTACGACGGCATCGAACTCCAGCCGCTCTACACCCTCGACGACGCGCTGGAGCCCTACGCGCTCGCTCCGGTGAAGCAGGGCTGGGACATCCGGCAGCGCCACGCCGTGCCCGATCCGGTCGCCTTGATGAACGACCTGGAGGGCGGCGTCACCTCCCTGTGGCTCGCCGTGCCGGCTGCGTCGCTGGAACGTCTGCTCGACGGCGTGTACCTCGACCTCGCGCCGATCGTGCTCGACGGTTCCGTGGACGCCGCACGCGCGATGCTGCGGATCTACGACCAGGCGCCGCTGCTGGCCGACGAGGTGCGCGGCAACCTGGCCCTGACGCCGTACGGCGAGGCTCTCGACGTCATCAAGCAGGCTCGGTCGCAGTTCCCAGGGCTGCGGACCGTCGTGGTGGACGCGTTGCCGTTCCACGACGCCGGTGGCTCCGACTCCGAAGAGCTGGGCGCCTCTCTCGCGCTCGCTGTTTCGCACCTGCGCGCTCTGACCGGTGCGGGGCTGTCGGCTGAGGAGGCTTTCGCGCAGCTCGAGTTCCGCTACGCCGCGACGGCCGACCAGTTCATGACGATCGCCAAGCTGCGCGCCGCTCGTCGGCTGTGGGCGCGCGTGGCCGAGGTGTCCGGCGTTTCCGATGCCGTGCAGGTGCAGCACGCCGTGACGTCGTCGGCGATGATGACCCGCCGTGACCCGTGGGTGAACATGCTGCGCACCACCGTGGCCTGCCTGTCCGCCGGTCTTGGTGGGGCGGATGCGGTGACGGTGCAGCCGTTCGACGCGGCGATCGGGCTGCCGGACGAGTTCGCGCGGCGGATCGCGCGCAACACGCAGAACCTGCTGCTGGAGGAGTCGCACCTCGGCGAGGTGATCGATCCCGCGGCCGGGTCCTGGTACGTGGAGAAGCTGACCGACTCGCTGGCTGTTGCCGCTTGGGCCTGGTTCCAGGAGATCGAACGGGCGGGTGGGCTGGACTCCGCTCGGTCGCTGGTCGCCTCGCGGATCGCTGCCACCTGGGAGGCTCGGTCGGCCCGGCTCGCGAACCGGAGCGACCCGATCACGGGGGTGAGCGAGTTCCCGAACCTCGGCGAGAAGCCGGTCGTCCGCGAGTCGGCGCTCGCGACACCGGAGGGCGAGCTGCCGCGCGTCCGTTATGCACAGGCCTTCGAGGAGCTGCGCGACCTCGCCGACGCCCAGCCCGAACGGCCGCAGGTCTTCCTTGCCACCCTCGGCCCGGTCGCCGCCCACACCGCCCGAGCCACCTTCGCCGCCAACCTCTTCAACGCCGGCGGTTTCGCCACCCCGAACGCGGGCGCGACCAGGACCCCCGAAGACGTGGCCCAGAGGTTCGAGGAGTCCGGCGCCAAGGTCGCCGTCCTGTGCGGCAGCGACACCAGCTACGCCGACCAGGCCGTCCCCACCGTCGAGGCGCTGCGTCATGCCGGAGCCGAGCGGGTACTCCTGGCAGGCAAGAAGACAGACGCGGACGTCGACGGCTTCGTCTACACGGGATGCCCGGCGCTCGAGATCCTCAACGACACCTACGGTTTTCTGGGAGTGGAGCGATGATCCCCAACTTCGCGGACATCGACCTCGGCCCGCTCCCGCAGGCGAAGTACGAGACCGACCTGGCGCCGTGGGAGACGCCGGAGGGCATCGCGGTCAAGCCGGTCTACGGGCCGTCCGATGTGGACGGTCTCGACTTCCTGCGGACCTACCCCGGCGTGGCGCCGTTCCTCCGCGGCCCGTACCCGACGATGTACGTCAACCAGCCGTGGACCGTCCGCCAGTACGCGGGTTTCTCCACCGCCGAGGAGTCGAACGCCTTCTACCGCCGCAACCTCGCGGCCGGCCAGAAGGGCCTCTCGGTGGCGTTCGACCTCGCGACCCACCGCGGCTACGACTCGGACCACCCGCGCGTCGCCGGTGACGTCGGCATGGCCGGGGTGGCGATCGACTCGATCTACGACATGCGCACGCTGTTCGACGGCATCCCGCTGGACAAGATGTCCGTGTCGATGACGATGAACGGCGCGGTGCTGCCGATCCTCGCGCTGTTCGTGGTGGCGGCGGAGGAGCAGGGGGTGAAGCCGGAGCAGCTCATGGGGACGATCCAGAACGACATCCTCAAGGAGTTCATGGTCCGCAACACCTACATCTACCCGCCCGCGGCGTCGATGCGGATCATCTCCGACATCTTCAGCTACACCAGCCAGAACATGCCGAAGTACAACTCCATCTCGATCTCCGGCTACCACATGCAGGAGGCAGGGGCGACCGCCGACCTGGAGCTGGCGTACACGCTCGCGGACGGCGTCGAGTACATCCGCGCCGGTAAAGAGGCCGGGCTGGACGTCGACGCGTTCGCGCCGCGGCTGAGCTTCTTCTGGGCGATCGGCATGAACTACTTCATGGAGATCGCCAAGATGCGGGCCGCGCGGCTGCTCTGGGCGAAGCTGGTCAACGACTTCCAGCCGAAGAGCCAGAAGTCCCTCAGCTTGCGCACGCACTGCCAGACGTCCGGATGGAGCCTCACCGCGCAGGACGTGTTCAACAACGTCGCGCGCACGTGCGTCGAGGCGATGGCGGCGACGCAGGGACACACGCAGTCGTTGCACACCAACGCACTCGACGAGGCGCTGGCGCTGCCGACCGACTTCTCCGCGCGCATCGCCCGCAACACCCAGCTGCTGCTCCAGCAGGAGTCCGGCACGACGCGCGTGATCGACCCGTGGGGTGGCAGCGCGTACGTCGAGCGGCTCACGAACGAGCTCGCCGCCAAGGCGTGGGAGCACATCAGCGAGGTCGAGAAGGCCGGCGGCATGGCCCGCGCGATCGACGAAGGCATCCCGAAGCTCCGCATCGAGGAAGCGGCGGCCCGCACCCAAGCGCGCATCGACTCCGGACGGCAGCCCGTCATCGGCGTCAACAAGTACCTGGTGGGCACCGACGAGCAGATCGAGGTGCTCAAGGTCGACAACGCCGGCGTGCGCACGCAGCAGCTCGAGAAACTGCGCAGGCTCAGGGAGGAACGCGACCAGTCCGCTGTGGACAGTGCGCTCGACGCCCTCACGAACGCGGCGAACGGTGGCGGCAACCTGCTGGAGCTGGCGATCAACGCCGCCCGCGCCAAGGCGACCGTCGGCGAGATCTCCGAGTCCCTCGGCAAGGTGTGGGGGCGGCACACCGCCCAGATCCGCACCATTTCCGGTGTCTACCGGCAGGAGGTCGGATCGGTGTCCAACGTGGACGCCTGCCGCGAGGTCGTCGAGGCCTTCGCGGTGGAGGAAGGCCGCCGCCCGCGCATTCTGGTCGCCAAGATGGGCCAAGACGGGCACGACCGCGGCCAGAAGGTCATCGCCACGGCGTTCGCGGACCTCGGCTTCGACGTCGACGTCGGCCCGCTGTTCCAGACGCCGGACGAGGTCGCGCGCCAGGCCGTCGAGGCCGACGTGCACATCGTCGGCGTGTCCTCGCTCGCCGCCGGCCACCTCACGCTGGTGCCGGCGCTGAAGGAGGAGCTGACGAAGCTCGGCCGCGAGGACATCATGATCGTCGTCGGTGGCGTGATCCCGCCGCAGGACTTCGACGAGCTGTACGCGGCGGGTGCGGCGGCGATCTTCCCGCCCGGCACCGTGATCGCGGACGCGGCGAAGGATCTACTGGTGAAACTCGCGAAGCAACTCGAGCACCATGGCTAGGGTGATCGATGTCGCCGAGTACACCAAGGGCGTCCTCGACGGCAATCGCGGCGTGCTGGCCAGGGCCATCACGCTCGTCGAGTCGACGCGCGCCGAGCACCGGGCCAAGGCCCAGGAGCTGCTGATCGAGCTGTTGCCGAAGTCGGGCGACGCGATCAGGGTCGGCATCACCGGCGTGCCCGGCGTCGGCAAGTCGACGTTCATCGACGCCCTCGGCACGACGCTGACCGAGCAGGGTCATCGGGTCGCGGTGCTCGCCGTCGACCCGTCCTCGACCCGCACCGGCGGCAGCATTCTGGGCGACAAGACTCGGATGCAGCGGCTGTCGGTGAACCAGAACGCGTTCATCAGGCCCTCGCCGACGTCCGGCACGCTCGGCGGCGTCGCGCAGGCCACCCGCGAGACGATCGTGCTGGTCGAGGCCGCCGGCTTCGACGTGGTGCTGGTCGAGACCGTCGGCGTCGGGCAGTCCGAGGTAGCCGTCGCGAACATGACGGACTGCTCGCTGTTCCTCACCCTCGCGCGCACCGGCGACCAGCTGCAGGGCATCAAGAAGGGCATCCTGGAGCTCGCGGACGTCATCGCGGTCAACAAGGCCGACGGTGATCACGAGCTCGATGCCCGCAAGGCCGCCCGCGAACTGGCCGGGGCGCTGAAGCTGCTGCGCCCGCCGGACGCGTTGTGGCACCCGCCGGTGCTCACCTGCTCGGGTCTCACCGGGGCCGGTCTGGACGAGCTGTGGTCCCGAGTGATGGAACACCGGCGCACCCTGGAAGCAGCCGGGGAACTGGACGAACGTCGTCGCCGTCAGCAGGTCGAATGGACCTGGATGATGGTCCACGACGAACTGTGGCGGCAGGTGCGCGAGAGCACCGCCGTGCGTTCCCTTGCCCCCTCTTTGGAAGAGAAGGTCCGCCTCGGAGAGCTCACCGCCACCCTTGCGGCCGAGCAGATTTTGAAGGCGTTCCAATCGGACTCACGGTAGGCGCTTAACTAGTTTGGGTGACCTTCGATCGTGGTATTCGAGGTAGAGTTCAGGCCATGTCGAGGTTGCTGCTGGCCTGCGTGTTCTCGCTGATGAGCGTTCTCGGGATCGCCGGAGTGGCGTCCGCGCAAGAGGCGGCGAGCGCGCCTGTGGCGGCTGCGCAGCAGACGACCGTGAACCCGGCTCCCGACGTGAACGCACCGCAGGTGCCGTCGTCTGAGAGTCGTGAGGAGACCAAGCGCAAGCTGTGGATCGGCGGCATCGCCGTGCTGCTGTTCGTGCTGGTCTACTACCGCAACAAGAAGCGGTGGGCGAAGTGGCGCAAGGAACGGGCTGCCAAGAAGGGCTAGCCGAACGGTAGGTGCGTTGAGACCGCACGTCCCACATGCTGGGACGTAATAGTCAAAATTAAGCGTGTCTCGCGACCATTTGCGTCATCGTTGATCGGTCAGACCGAAACTCGCTCGCCGCTTGGCGCAGCGCCGCGACCGGCCGTCCGGTTGATCATCATCAGCGCGCTGCGTCCTATGAGTGGTGATGCAGGATGGTGGCAAATGGGTACCGACTTGAAGATCAGCACACGCTCGACCGTCGAGCGGTACTCGGACGCGCTGCTGGACCTGTCGCACTCGATCCACGCAGAGCCTGAGCTGGCCTTCGAGGAGCACCGCAGCGTCGAGAAGATCACTTCTCTGCTCGCTCGCGAGGGCTTCAAGGTCGACCGCGGGGTCGCGGATCTCGACACCGCGTTCGTCGCGACGTACGGCGACGGCGAGCTGGTGCTGGGACTTTGTGCCGAATACGACGCTCTGCCCGAAGTCGGGCACGCGTGCGGGCACAACGTCATCGCCGCCGCTTCCGTCGGCTCGGCGCTCGCTCTGCGTGACATCGCCGACCAGTTGGGTATCACCGTCAAGGTGATCGGAACTCCAGCGGAAGAGGTCGGCGGCGGCAAGGTGCTCATGCTGGAACGGGGCGTGTTCGACGACGTCTCGCTCTCGATGATGGTGCACCCGGCGCCGTACGAGTCGTGCGCCGCCAAATCGCTCGCCATCACCGATCTCGAGGTGCGCTACACGGGCAAGCCGTCACACGCGGCCGCAGCCCCCCACCTGGGCATCAACGCCGCGGACGCGGTGACCGTCGCGCAGATCTCGATCAGTCTGCTGCGGCAGCACTTCGAACCGGGCCAGATGGTGAGCGGCATCGTCACCAACGGCGGCACCGTGCCGAACGTAATACCCGCCCGCGCATCGGCGATGTTCGATGTGAGGGCGGAAAACCTGGAATCGTTGCAGCGTCTGGAGAACCGGATCCGCGACTGCTTCTCGGCCGGCGCGCTCGCGACCGGTTGCACCCATGAGGTCGTGCAGGTCTCACCGATCTACGCCGAGTTGACTCCCGATCCGTGGCTGGCGGACGCCTACCGGCGTGCGGCCACTGAGCTGGGAAGACGACCGCTCTCGCCCGAACAGGAACAACGAGAGAAGATCGGGAGCACCGACATGGGCAACGTCACCAGAGTGTTGCCCGCCATCCACCCGACCATCGCAATCGACTGCGGAGACGCGGTGAACCACCAACTAGAGTTCGCGACCGCCTGTGCCTCGGCGTCGGCCGACCGTGCGCTCCTCGACGGAGCACTAGCCATGGCTTGGACGACGATCGCGACAGCCACCGATTCCCAGCAGCGAGCACGGCTGCTGGCCCGCGGAGGTGCGGCATGACGGTTCTGGACTCCCGGCCTTCGGGCTCCTCAACTGTGAAGACGTCCACCGAGATGCTCGTGGACCCCACCGGGGTGAGCATGTCTCCTGTGGATGATCTGGGAGAAGGCCGTGGCCCCGCCTGGCTCGACGACTGGCTGAAGGCGAACTCCGCCGACGTCGTCGCCTGGCGCAGGCACATCCACGCCAACCCCGAGCTCTCCCGGCGCGAGTACAACACCACCGAACTCGTCGCGAAGCTGCTGCGCGAGGTCGGCCTCAAGCCGCGCATCCTCCCCGGCGGCACGGGCCTGATCTGCGACATCGGTCACGGCCCACGCTGCGTGGCTCTCCGCGCGGACATGGACGCCCTGCCGCTGCACGAGAACACCGGCCTGCCGTTCGGATCCACTGTGGACGGTGTGTCGCACGCGTGCGGTCACGACGCCCACACGACGGTCCTGCTCGGCACCGCGCTGGCGCTCGCGTCGGCGACGGAGCTGCCCGGCCGCATCCGGCTGGTGTTCCAGCCGGCCGAGGAGGTCATGCCGGGCGGCGCGCTCGACGTGCTGGCCGCGGGCGGACTCGACGGCGTGGAGCGAATTTTCGGTCTGCACTGCGACCCGCGCCTGCAGGTCGGCCGCATCGGCACGCGCATCGGCGCCATCACGTCGGCCTCCGACCTGCTGGAGCTGCGGCTGTCGTCGCCGGGCGGCCACACCTCGCGCCCGCACCTCACCGCGGACCTGGTGCACGCGCTCGGCACGGTCATCACCGGCCTGCCGACGATGCTGTCGCGCCGCGTCGACCCCCGCTCCGGCACCGTTCTCGTGTGGGGCGCGGTGCACGCGGGCGAGGCGCCCAACGCGGTGCCGCAGGACGGCCTGGTGCGCGGCACGCTGCGCACCGGCGACCGCGACATCTGGGCCGAGCTGGAGCCGTTGGTCAAGGACCTGGTGACGGGCCTGCTGGCCCCCACCGGCGTCGGCTTCGACCTGCACCACCGCCGCGGCGTGCCGCCGGTGGTGAACGAGCGCGAGTCGACCCAGATCCTGCGCGCCGGCATCGAGGCCGCACTGGGCGACGACGCGCTCGCAGGCACCGAGCAGTCGTCCGGTGGTGAGGACTTCGGCTGGTACCTGGAGCACGTGCCCGGCTCGTTCGCGCGTCTCGGCGTGTGGAACGGCCAGGAGAAGCAGCGCGATCTGCACCAGCCGACGTTCGACCTCGACGAGCGTGCGCTCCTCGTGGGCGTCCGCGTGATGGTGCACACCGCGCTGGCTGCTCTCGCCTAGAGGACGACCCTTTCAGTTCGAGCTGTGTTGTGGCGCGTGCGGTACGAATGCGCACGCGCCACAGCGCTGTCCGGGTTCTTCTTGTCCACGACGTAGTGCCAGTCGAACCGCACCTCGTCCGCGGTCACGCGCAGCGTCGAGACGCCGTGCGAGTCCAGCTCCACGAACCGCACGTGCGGGTTGAGCGCCTGGAACTGCGCCTCCACCTGCAACGCGACCGTGCGCGGCGGCACCTTCAGCAGGTCGTCGAAGTTGTCCGACGTCAGCGACGTGACGACGTACTCGGTGGCCACCGACTGGTCGCCGAGCGGCACGTCGTTGGCCCACGAGCTGTGGATGTCGCCGGTCAGGAACACCGTGTTCTTCCGCTCGCCCAACGACCTGAGCACCAGCTCCCGGTCGGCGGGGAAGCCGTCCCACTGGTCGGGGTTCGTCTGCGGCAGCCCCGGCAGCGGCGGCACCTTCAGCGGGCTGAGCATCACCGAGTTGCCGACGAGCTGCCAGCGGGCGCGGTCGGTCGTGAGGGTGTCGATCAGCCAGTCCCGTTGGGCGGCACCGAGAATCGTGGTGTCGGTGCGGTACGAACGCAGGTCGAGCATGGTCAGCGTCGCCAGCTCGCCGAAGCGGAACGTCCGGTCGAGTCTGCCCTCGCGCACGGGCATCCACTCGAAGTAGGCCTGCGTCGCTGCTGCCAGCCGTGCGCCCCACGGACCCTCGGTGGCCGGATCGTGTTGCGGCGAACCGATGCTGGACGAGTTGTCGGCGCTCTCGTGGTCGTCCCAGGTCGCGATCATGGCGTGGGCCGAGTGCAGCGCCTGGACGTGCTGGTCGGTCTTGTACTTCGCGTGCCGGCGCCGGTAGTCGTCGAGCGTGAGGCACTTGTGCGGCGGGTCCTGCACCCGGACCTCGCCGTCGACGTTCTCGTAGATGTAGTCGCCGAGGTGGATCACGGCGTCGAGGTCCTGGCGGGCGAGGTACCCGTAGCCGGCGAAGTACCCGGCCGACCAGTTCGCGCACGACGTGACGCCGAAGTTCAGCTCGGACCCGCAGCCGCCGGTCTTGGTCCTGCCGACCGGTGACACGACGTCGCCGACGCGGAACCGGTACCAGTAGCGGGTGTTCTCGCGAAGGCCGTGGACCTCGACCTTCACCGTGTGGTCGCGCGCTGCGGAAGTGCGGGTGACACCGCGCTTCACGATCCGGTGGAAGTCCTCGTCACGAGCGACCTCCCACCGGATCGGCCCGGACGTGATCACGCGCGTCCACAGCAGGACACCATCGGGCAACGGGTCGCCGGACGCGACACCGTGCTCGAACACAGGAGGGGCAGCGTGGGCGGTACCGGTCGAAGCGGCACCGGCCACGGCTGCACCGATCAGGAAAGTTCGTCTGCCAACCCCGGTCATGCCCTACAGCATGCCGAAGATCAGCTCACGGGTTCGGTCAACTGAGGACGTGCTTCCGGTGCCGAGGCACGAATCGCGTCCGCCGCCTGGTCGTCCGGCTTGGTCTGGGACGTGCGCTCGGCCTCGACGCGGGCGTTGTAGATCTCGACCTCGCGCTTGATCGCGTCCTCGTCCCACCCGAGGATCGGCGCGACCAGCCTCGCCACCGCGTCCGCCGAGTCGACGCCGCGGTGGGCGTACTCGATGGAGATGCGGGTGCGCCGCGTCAGCACGTCCTCCAGGTGCATCGCGCCCTCGTGCGAGACCGCGTACACCGCCTCGACCTGGAGGTAGTCGGGGGAGGCAGGGATCGGCTTGAGCAGCTCCGGGTTGTCCGCCGCCAGCGACAGCACCTCGTGCACCAGCGAGCCGTAACGGTCCAGCAGGTGCCGCACGCGGTACGGGTGCAGGCCGTGCTTGGCCGCGAGCTGGTCGGCCTGGTTCACCAGTGCGTGGTAGCCGTCGGCGCCGACCAGCGGCACCTTGTCCGTGATGGACGGCTGGATCCGGCCCGGCAGGTCGACGTGCGCCGCGTCGACGGCGTCCGCGCCCATCACCCGGTACGTCGTGTACTTGCCGCCCGCGATCGCCACCAGGCCAGGGGAGACCCGCGCGACCGCGTGCTCGCGCGAAAGCTTGGACGTCGAGTCGTTCTCGCCCGCCAGCAACGGCCGCAGACCGGCGTAGACGCCCTCGATGTCCTCGTGCGTCAACGGGGTCGCGAGCACCGAGTTGACGTGTTCGAGGATGTAGTCGATGTCGTGCTTGGTGGCCGCGGGGTGCGCCAGGTCGAGGTTCCAGTCGGTGTCCGTGGTGCCGACGATCCAGTGGTTGCGCCACGGGATGACGAACAGCACGGACTTCTCGGTGCGCAGGATCATGCCGGCCTCGGCGACGATCCGGTCGCGCGGAACGACGATGTGCACGCCCTTCGACGCCCGCACCCGGAACCGCCCGCGCGAGCCAGAAAGCCGCTGCAACTCGTCGGTCCAGACGCCGGTCGCGTTGATCACGGCGTGCGCCCGCACGTCGACCTCGCGCCCGTCCTCGACGTCGCGCACCCGCACACCGGACACGCGGTCCGCCTCGCGCAGGAACTCGACCACCTGGGTCGACGTCCGCACCACGGCACCGTAGTGGGCGGCGGTGCGGCCGACCATCATGGTGTGCCGGGCGTCGTCGGCCTGGGCGTCGTAGTAGCGGATGCCGCCGATCAGCGCGTCGCGCTTCAACGCGGGAACCAGCCGGAGCGCACCCGCTCGGGTGAGGTGCTTCTGCCCCGGCACGGACCGGGCGCCGCCCATCGTGTCGTACAGGAACAGACCGGCCGCCGAGTACGGGCGTTCCCAGATGCGGTTGCTCAGCGGGTAGAGGAACGCGACGGGCTTCACCAGGTGCGGCGCGATGCGGGTCAGCATCAGCTCGCGCTCGCGCAGTGCCTCGCGCACCAGGCCGAACTCCAGCTGCTCCAGGTAGCGCAGGCCGCCGTGGAAGAGCTTGGAGGACCGGCTGGACGTGCCGGACGCCAGGTCACGGGCCTCGACGAGCGCGACCCGCAGTCCCCGCGTGGCGGCGTCCAGTGCCGCGCCGACACCGACGACACCGCCGCCGACGACCACGACGTCGAACGTCTCGGCGCCCAGCCGCTGCCAGGCCTCCTCGCGTTCGGCCGGACCGAGCCGGCCGGTGATCGGCGGTTCGGCATGGGTTCGCGGTGGTGCAGCTGCGTTCTTGCGCGTGGCCACGACTGACGCCTCCCTGCTACGACTTCGCCTCACGCTACCTTCAGCGACCGCCTCCCGCCCACGGGCGCGCGGGCCAGAACCACATGGCCTGCAAATGGCCTGACTGCACGCACTTGGCGTGGACAACTGATCAGGTCGGTAATAGCGTCCGATCACGTTGTAGGCGGGCGGCGCGGCCCTGACCTCGGGTTTGCGCGTCCTGCCTGGCCGCAAACGAGTGGAGGTCGACGATGAGCGCAGGCTCGATCTTCGTCTGGGAGATGCTGGGGACCGCGGTCCTCATCCTCCTGGGCACCGGTGTCGTCGCGAACCAGGTGCTCAAGAACACCCTCGGAAACAGCACGGGATTCCTCTTCGTCAACGTCGGCTGGGCCTTCGCGGTCTTCACCGGCGCGAGCATCGCCGCCCCGAGCGGCGCGCACCTCAACCCGGCGGTGACGCTGGGACTCGCGATCGCGGACAAGACTCCGTGGGGCGATGTACCCGTGTACTTCCTCGGGCAGATGGTCGGCGCCATCATCGGCGCGATGCTCTGCTGGGCCACCTACAAGCTGCAGTTCGACACGCACGACGAACCGCAGGGCACGCTCGGCATCTTCTCCACCGGCCCGACCGTGCCGAACAAGCCGTGGAACCTCGTCTCCGAGATCATCGGCACGTTCGTCCTCGTCGCGTGGATCCTGCTGTCGCCGGCCGCGAAGGTGTCGGTGGACGGGGTGCCGACGTTCGGCAACTCGGCGCTCGGGTACGCGGGTGTCGCGTTCGTCGTGCTGGTGATCGGCACGTCGCTCGGTGGCCCGACCGGATACGCCATCAACCCGGCGCGCGACCTCGGTCCGCGCATCGCCTACGCCTTCATGATGCCGATCCACAACAAGGGCGACGCCAACTGGGGCTATTCGTGGGTCCCCGTCGTCGGCCCGCTCGTGGGTGGCGCGCTCGCCGCGCTGCTCTTCCTGGTTCTCCCGGTCTGAAAGGACTTCTCGCATGACGCAGTACGTGGCCGCGATCGACCAGGGCACCACCTCGACCCGGTGCATGATCTTCGACCACTCCGGGCGGGTGGTCTCGGTCGACCAGAAGGAGCACGAGCAGATCTTCCCCAAAGCGGGGTGGGTCGAGCACGACCCGAAGGAGGTCTGGCAGAACACCCGCCAGGTCGCCGCCGGCGCGCTCGCGAAAGCCGATCTGTCCACTTCGGACATCGCTGCCGTCGGCATCACCAACCAGCGCGAGACCGCGCTGGTGTGGGACAAGAACACCGGCGAACCCGTCTACAACGCCATCGTCTGGCAGGACACGCGCACCGACAAGATCGTGCAGGAACTGGGCGCGCTGGGCGGCGGCCAGGAGCGCTACCGGCAGAAGGTCGGCCTGCCGCTGGCGACCTACTTCTCCGGCCCCAAGGTCCGCTGGATCCTCGACAACGTCGAAGGCGCGCGGGAGAGGGCCGAGGCCGGCGACCTGCTGTTCGGCAACATGGACACGTGGGTGCTGTGGAACATGACCGGCGGCACGGACGGCGGCGTGCACGTCACCGACCCGACCAACGCGTCGCGGACCATGCTGATGGACCTCGACACGCTGCAGTGGGACGAGTCGATCGCTTCGGACATGGGCATTCCGATGTCGATGCTGCCGGAGATCCGTTCCTCGTCGGAGGTCTACGGCCAGGTGCGCGAACGCGGCGCGCTGGCCGGCGTGCCGATCGCGGGCATCCTCGGCGACCAGCAGGCGGCGACGTTCGGCCAGGCCTGCCTGTCACCCGGTGAAGCCAAGAACACCTACGGCACCGGCAACTTCATGCTGCTCAACACCGGCACCGAGAAGGTGATGAGCGAGAACGGGTTGCTCACCACCGTCTGCTACAAGATCGGTGAGGCTCCCGCCGTCTACGCCCTGGAGGGCTCGATCGCGGTCACCGGCTCGCTGGTGCAGTGGCTGCGCGACAACCTCGGCATGATCGGCTCCGCCGCCGAGATCGAGGACTTCGCCAGTTCGGTGGAGGACAACGGCGGCGCGTACTTCGTGCCCGCGTTCTCCGGCCTGTTCGCGCCCTACTGGCGTTCCGACGCCCGCGGCGCGATCGTGGGTCTCACGCGGTTCGTCAACAAGGGCCACCTCGCGCGGGCCGTGCTGGAGGCGACGGCGTTCCAGACGCGGGAGGTGCTCGACGCGATGAACGCCGACTCGGGCGTCGACCTGACCGCGTTGAAGGTCGACGGCGGCATGGTCGTGAACGAGCTGCTGATGCAGTTCCAGGCGGACATCCTCGGCGTGCCGGTGATCAGGCCGGTCGTCGCGGAGACGACCGCGCTGGGTGCTGCCTACGCCGCCGGTCTCGCGGTCGGGTTCTGGAAGACCGAGGACGAGATCCGCGAGAACTGGGCGCAGGACAAGCAGTGGGAGCCGCAGATGGACGAGTCCCGCCGGGCTTCGGAGTACGCGAACTGGAAGAAGGCAGTGACCAAGACCTTCGACTGGGTCGAGGACTGAGTTTTTGGTCGCTGCTCCGCAGACTCCGATTTTCTGGTGAAGGCGGCCGCTGCTTCGTCCTGATAGGGCTTCGCCGAATCAGGACGAAGCAGCGGCGTGCACGATCACGTTGTCGCGGGTGCCACACGTGATCAGCCGCAGCCCCTGCTCGTCCTTGTCCCGCGCGACGGCCTCCGCGAAGAAGTCGTCGCGGATGATCCGCTCCGTGCGCGTCACGGTGAAGCGGGCGACCGAACCGTCCTTCTTGGACACTTCGATGACGTCGCCCGTCAGCAGGTCGTTCAGCCGGAAGTAGACGCCTCTGGCCTTGTTGCTCTCGATCCGGCCGACGATGATCCACTGCTGCGGTTGCGTTTGGTACCAACCGGCCTGCATGCCCTCGTTGGCGGGCGGCATCTGCACGACGCCCTGCTGGTCGAGGCCCAGCGCGACCAGTGACGACCGCACGCCGATCCGCTCGATCCGCAGTTCCATCGGGTCGGAGTTGCCGAGCGGTGACACCACCGGCGGCGGCGCGCTGTCGCTCGTCGCCGCCGACGGCTTCGGTGCCGGTCCCTGCGAACAGGCGGTGGCCAATGCCACACACAGCACCGCGATCAAGACACGAGTCCCCACGGACCCATTGACGCACATCTCGTGGGTTAGTTGCGCGTCCGGCCAAGACAGGATCGAAATGTGATCATGATCAGGCGGTGCCGCCACCACCGGTCTGCGGCGCGCCCTTCGGCTTGACGACGGGAGCCTTCGCGACGGGAGTCGTCACGACGGGAGCCTTCACGGCCCCGACCACGACCGGAGTCACCGGAGGCGTCAGCGGAACGATCTCGAACTCCGCCGCACCGCGCGTGCCGCCCACGCAGGTCAGGATCGCGGTGTACTTGCCGGGCTTGTCGCCCGCGACCCCGTACGGGCTGCTCACCGGGACCTCCGTGCGGAATCCAGGTGAGTCGATCGTGCCGCCGTCGGGGCAGTCGCCCTTCTCGATCCGCGCCTCGAACTTCTGCCCCGGCTCGAGGGTCGAAGGCTCGATCTTGAACTGCGGCCGGATGTTCCGGTCGATGACCTGGTACTCGGTCGTGCCGGTCTTCGAGGTGCCGTTGCACGTCAGCGTCGCCGTGTACGTGCCCGGCGTGGTGCCGGCCATGCCGTGGATGCTGCCGGCACCGACCGGCGAGGCAAAGCCCGCCGAGGTGATGGACGCGGACCCGCCTGGGCAGGTCCCCTCCTCGATCTGCACCTCGAACCACTGGCCCTTCATGAGGACGTTCGGCGCCAGCTGGAACTTCGGCGTCACGTCCTCCTGTGCCTGCGCGCTCGGTCCGAACGCGCACGCTGCCGCCGCCAGCGCTGCCACGGCGACGATGGTGTTGATGGTCTTCATTTCCGTTGTCCCCCAGGATACTCCGGTAATTCGGACATCGTCCTAAGTGGACGAAATCCCCCAGTTTTTCGCTTGCCCACAGAAGACGCCGGTGCCGAGGGGGTGGTTGCTTTCTTCTTCAGACCAGTTTCGCGTACACGATGACGTTGTCCCGATAGCTGTGTGCGGCCGTGTCGAAGCTGCCGCCACAGGTGATCAGCCGGAGTTCGGGCGTCGTGGTGTCGCCGTAGACGGCTTCGGTCGGGAAGCTGTCCTTGGCGATCTGCTCGGTCCTGGTCACGCGGAACCTGGCCGTGGTGCCGTCCTTTCTGGACACCTCGACCTCGTCGCCCGCCACGAGTTCCTTGAGCCGGAAGAAGATGCCGGGCTGCTTGTTGCCGTCCACGTGCCCGAGCAGGACGGCGGGACCTGGTTCACCCGGCGTGCGGGCGAGCTTGTACCAACCGGCCTGCATCGGCTGCTCGACCGGCGGTACCTCGATCGTCTCGTCCGGGTTGAGGCCGAGCGGGACGAGCGAGGACTTGGCGCCGATCTTCGGGATCCGCACCTCGGTCGGTTCCGACGCGGGCAGGCCAGCGTCCGAAGTGGACGAAGCGGTCGCGGTGGTGGTGGGTGGTGCCGGTCCGGTGGGCAGGACGGCGTCCGGTGCCGCGACGCAGCCGGTCAGCAGCGCCAGCGCCACCAGCGCGGTGGCGAGAGTCTTCACGCGGTACCGCCACCGCCGGTCTGCGGGGCACCCTTGGGCTTCACGACGGGAGCCTTGGGCGCGGGCTTGGGCGCGGGCTTCACCGCAGGCGGTGTGGTCGTGGTCGTGCTCGTGGGCGGAGTGCCCTTGACCGTGAAGTCCCTGGTGAGAAGGGGCCGGTCAGCCCCGCAGTTCAAGGTCGCGGTGTAGGTGCCCGGCGTCGTCACCACCGTGGTGTACCCGATGAACCTGGGACCGCCAGGGGTCCACATGAACGGCTGGGCGAAGCCGGGCGAGGTCAGCGTGGGCTGGCACGACCACTTCTCGGTGATGGAGTCGATCCTTCCGCCCGGCTCGAGTTCGAGGGGGTAGAGGGACCAGTTGGGCGGTGGCCGGTCCACCACGGTGAACTGCGCCGAGTAGGACTTGCCCGCGCACTCCGCCGTCGCGGTGAAGCTGCCCGCCTTCGTGCCGATCTGGGCGATGCCGCCCAAGCCGCCGACAGTGCGGTCCAGTTGGGCGGGTTGAGCGAAGCCGGGCGAACTGGCGGTCGTCGGCGTCGTGCAGCCGGTCAGCGACACGTACGTGGTGTCGTACGTCTGCACTTCCGTGTCCAGGAGCACGAGCTTGATCTCGTCCTGCGCCTGCGCGGTGGCCGGGATGACGGCCAACAGGCTCAGCCCGGCCAGCAGTGTTGCGATCTTTCTTCCCACGACTTCCTCCCCAGAGTCCTGCGTGCCCAGGACACGCGCGACTCCGGGGAGAGGTTGCCTTGGTCAGTCCAGGTCGTCGTGGCGCATGAGCTGGCGGCCGGCCTCGGTGATGGAGCCGGACAGCGACGGGTAGACCGAGAAGGTCGTCGCCAGGTGCTCGACGGTGAGCTGGTTCTGCACGGCGAGCGCGATCGGCAGGATGAGCTCGCTCGCGTTCGGAGCGACGACCACACCGCCGATGACCACGCCGGTGGCCGGGCGGCAGAACAGCTTCACGAAGCCGCGGCGCAGACCCTCCATCTTGGAACGGGGGTTCGTGGCCAGCGGCAGCATGATCGTGCGCGCGGGTACCTCGCCCGAGTCGATCGCCTGCTGGCTGATGCCGACGCTGGCGATCTCGGGGTTGGTGAAGACGTTCGCGGCGACGGTCTTGAGCTTGATCGGGCTGACGCCCTCGCCCAGCGCGTGCCACATCGCGATGCGCCCCTGCATGGCCGCGACGGACGCGAGCAGCAGCACGCCGGTGCAGTCGCCGGCCGCGTAGACGCCGCTGACGTTGGTCCGGCTGACCCGGTCGACGGGGATGTAGCCGCCACGCCCGAGCTCGATACCGATCTTGTCGAGGCCGATGTCGGTCGTGTTCGGCACCGAACCGACGGTCATCAGGGCGTGCGACGCCTCGATCGTGCGACCGTCTTCCAGGTGGATCAGAACGCCGTCGCCGGTGTTCTCGACCTTGTCCGCGCGGGCGTGCTTGACGACGGCCGTGCCGCGCTCGGCGAACACGTCCTCCAGCACCGCGGCCGCGTCGGCGTCCTCGTGCGGCAGGACGCGGTCCCGGCTGGAGACCATCGTCACCTTCACGCCCATCTCGGTGTAGGCGCTGGCGAACTCGACACCCGTGACGCCGGAACCGATCACCGCGAGGTGTTCGGGCAGCTCAGGCAGGTCGTAGATCTGTCGCCAGGTGAGGATCCGCTTGCCGTCGGGCTCGGCGCCCTGCAACACGCGCGGGGTCGCACCGGTTGCGATGAGCACCACATCGGCGTTGAGGATCTCGTCGGACCCGTCCGCGCCGGTCGCCACGACCTGGTGCTGGGCGAGTCCGCGCGAGTCGTCGACGAACTTCGCGCGCCCGTTGATCAGCCGCACGCCCTCCCGCTGGAGGCGTGCCCGGACGTCCGCGGACTGGGCCAGAGCGAGGCCCTTCACCCGTCCGTGCACGACCGGAAGATCGACCGTCGCGAGTTCGTTGTGAGTCTGAATGCCCAGCTCACCGGCGTTGCGGAAGGCGCTGCGGGCCCCCGCGGACGCGATGAAGGTCTTGGACGGCACGCAGTCGTACAACACGCACGCGCCACCGGCCCCGTCGTTCTCCACCACGGTCACGTCGGCGCCGTGCTGCGCAGCGACCAGGGCTGCTTCGTAACCTGCGGGTCCGCCGCCGATGATGACGATGCGGGTCACGATCAGTTCCCTTCTGCGTGCTTGCTGGGCGGCTCAACCGTACGCGTTGACCGAATCGACCGTGTCGTCAGTACCGAAAGCTGATCGCCGGGTCGCTACGCTGTCGGACGTGCCGCTCTATGCCGCGTACGGGTCGAACATGGATCCGAACCAGATGATGGAGCGAGCCCCGTACTCCCCGCTCGCGGGGACCGGCTGGCTCGTTGGTTGGCGCATGACGTTCGGTGGCGAGGACCTCGGCTGGGAGGGTGCCCTCGCGACGATCGTCGAGGAGCCAGACCACCAGACGTTCTGCGTGCTCTACGACGTGTCGCCACGCGATGAGTCGCGGCTGGACCGGTGGGAGGGTGCGCTCGGCCTGTACAAGAAGATCCGGTTGCGGGTGCAGACCCTCGAGGGGTCCGTGGTCGCCTGGCTCTACGTGCTGGACGCCTACGAGGGCGGGCTGCCGTCCGCCCGCTACATCGGGGTGGTCGCCGACGCGGCCGAGGCCGCCGGGGCGCCCGACGACTACGTGAACGACCTGCGGACCCGGCCCTGCCAGGGCATCGGGCCCTGATCCCGAGCCGAGGCTCCTGACCCGGTGGTCAGGAGCCCGCAGCCTCCGCGAGCAGTTCCACCAGGTGGTGGTGCATGCGCCGGTAGTCGACGGGCGTGATGGTCGACCACGGAGGCTGACCGTCCACCGCGCGGCGCATCTGCAGGTAGCGGCCCTTCGGCGTGTCGTAGAACGCCACGACCCGGTCCGGCCGGACGCGCTTGCCCCACTTGTCGCGGGCCGCCGCGCCGAACTGGCCGCGGTTCGAGGCGTCGCGGACCATCTCGGCCAGCGTGTGGGCGTCGTCGCCGCGCAACTTCGTGCTCAGCGCGGCTTCCAGGTCCTCCGGAGTCGCCGCTGAGGCCGCTGCTCCGTCCAGGTCGGCCGAGGGCAGGGTGATCGAGTGGCCCTCGCCCGCCGGAGCGGCGGGCAGGGCGGTGAGCGCCTCGCGCGGGAGTCCGTCGGCCTCCGCCGGGCGCAGGATCAGCTGGGTGCCGTCGAGGATCGCCAGCACTCCCGCCTGGCCCTTGCCCGCGGCCAGCACCCGGAGGCTGCGCTCGTGCAGCCACATCCGGGCGTCGATCTCCTGCTGCGGCCGGTTGAGGACGTGCAGCAGGTCTTCCAGGGTCGGGTCCAGGGAACGCGGGCCGCCGAGACCGCGGGCGCCGAGCTGCAGCCAGACCCGGTCCTCGATGGCGCGGCGTTCCTCCGTGGTCTTGCCCGGTGATGGGACCTTCAGGACCAGCGGCATCGTCTCCAGGCCCAGGTGCTCCCAGAGAACGTCGAACTCCAGCGTGGAGATGATCACCGGGTCGCGCGTGTCGCTCGTCCCGACGTCCAAGCCGAACAGAGTCATCAGTCGGTCGTGCTCTCCCCGATGACGGGCAACGTGTAGCTGCCCACGCCGTAGATGTCGTCGCGCTCGCGGAGGTAGTCGGCGGCCTTGTGTTCCAAGTCCTCCTCTTCCTCGCCCTTGCGCCCGCCGCCCATGCCGCCGAACGGGTCGAACGACTGCGGCATCGGCACGGCCCTGCGGTGGACCTGGTCTCCGTTGTTGTTCCCGGCACCGAGGGTGCCCATCGAGCCCATGGCGGAACCCGCCGCGCCCGAGACGCCGGCGGCGTGGCCCTGGTTCATGACCGTGCCCATGGCGGCACCGGAGGCGGCGGTCGCGCCGTCCTCCATCTGCTTCACCTCGTGGCCGGCGGAGTTGCCCGAACGGCTGGAGGAGCGCTGACCCGCCAGGCCGACGCCCGCGGTGCCCGTGCCACCGGGACCGGTGGTGCTCGCCGTGACCGAGCCGTGCGTGCCCTTGGTACCGGGCGCCGTGCTGGTGCCCGTGCTCGACGTACGCGTCGTGGAGCCCGGTGCGGGCGTGCCGCTACGAGGCGGCGGGGCAGTGGTGCCGCGCGTGCCCGTCGAGGTGCGGCCACGGGTCGCGCTGCCGCCGTTGCCGTACGCGCCGGCGCCCCAGACGGTGGCCGCGCCGATCTGGGCGCCACCGCCGTGCACGGTGCCGGAGCCGCTGATCTGCAGCTGCGGGGGCTGGGTGAACTGGCCGAGCGTCGAGGTGTTCGAGGTCGTGGACGACGCGTAGGTGGACATGACCTCACGGGCGCGGCGCTCGGCGGCGTCCTGGGCCGCCTCCTGCTTCTCGTGGTCGGTCTGTCCGCCGAAGAGGTGGGTGATGCCGCTGACGAGGGCACCCGGCTGCTCCGCGGTCACGTTGACCGGCGCCGGCATGTCCGCGCGGGCCTTCGAGACGTATCCGGCCTGCAGTTCGGCCGAGTAGCGCATGACGTCCGAGCCGGTGCGCGCGCTGTCCGCCCAGGCGGCGATCGGGTTCAGGCCCGCCTGAGCCAGGTCGGCGGCCTTGCCCTGCCACTTCGCGCCCGAGAGCGCGATGCCGGAGTGCAGGTCGTCGTTGATCTCGGTCAGCGCTGCCGACACGCCCTGCCAGCGCTCCATCGACGCGAACGACGCCGAGGCGCCGGGACCCGCGTGGATGCGCTCGTACAGTTCCTTGTGGCTGTAGCCCTGCCAGCGGTGATCTGCCATGGTCAGCACCCGCTCTTGTTCATCATGCCGGTGTTGTCGCCCTCGACCACGTTGTACTGCCGTTCGATCTGGTTGAGGTTGTCCATCGCGGTCTTGAGCTGCCGCTGGTAGTTCAGCAGAGCCTGCAGAGCCGAGTCGCCGTCCGAGATCGAACGGTCGTTGAACTTCTCCGCGGCCTCGGCGCTGACCGGGTCACCCGCCCACGGGCGCACGCGGAACTCGGTGATCGCCATCTCGATCTGCTTGTCCAGCTTGATCAGGGCGGCCGAGAACGTGCTGCGCAACGCCGGGATCGCCTCTGGCTCCACGTTCAGCTCGTGCGAAGCGGGCGGCGAGGAGTCTGCCCCGCTGCGTCCCCCTGGCGGCATGGTGGAACCTCCGGCGGTTGTACGTGCAAGCGCATCGACACTCTAACCACCGAAGGTAACGCTGGGGAGTGCGATCAGTGACATCCGCCCGAGTGGGTCAGCGCTTCTGGAGCAAACTGGCCATCGCGGCCTCTGCCACGCGCTGGGCTCCGAGGCAAAGATGATCTTGTTGCACGGCAGTCGAATTGCCGCCGTCGCGGAACATGACGTCGAGGAACTGCCCATCGGCAACGTCTATTTCCACATTGCAGACGTCGTGCACGTCGGGTGTGCGGACAGTGATCGCCGCGAATCCCTCGATCGCGCCCACCGTGAAGTCGACCTGGGCGTTCTCCGAGAGCCACACATCCGCGCCCGAGGCGAGCACGAGTGCGATCCTCGCCACATTCCCACTCGTCGTGCTCCGGATCGTGCACGCCCGCGCGCTGCCGAAGCTCGGTTCGACGTACGCGCTGGGCGGGTTGTCGAGGCTCAGCGACATGCGCTGGTCGGCGGTCAGCACCCCGCAGGGGTCCACCTGGTCGAGCGGCACCGCGCGCGGCCTCTGCGGGAAGTCGAGCTGCGAGGTCGTCGTGGGTGGCGGCGGAGGGGGCGGCGGGGTGGTCAGCGAACTCTGCTTGGGCGCCGCCGTGCACCCGGCCAGCACCATCGCGACGATGAGGAGCCCCGTGGTCCGCATGGCCGGTCACCGTAGCTGCTCTGGGAAGGGGTCCGACGCCAGCCGTGACCACAGCAACTGGTCTTCGCGCTGATCATCGACCATCGCCTCCTCGCGAAGTCGACCCTCCAGGGTGAATCCGCACTTCTCCGCGACCCGCTGCGACGCCGTGTTCGACACCGCGTGCCGATAGGTGACCCGGTGAATGTCCATCGCGCCGTAGACCCAGCCGAGCACGGAGTTCAGCGCGGCGGGCAGCACGCCTTTGCCGCGGTGCTGCGGCTGGCTCCAGCACATCACCTCGGCCGATCCGAGGTGGTGGTCGACGTTGTGGATGACGATCCCGGCCATCACCTCGGCGGTGACGGCCTCGCAGACCGCCCACGACCAGCGGTAGTCCTTCTCCCAGCCGTCGGTCATCAGCAGGACGAACGTCTCCGCGGACGGCGCGCCGTCCGCGGTCAGGCGCGGCATGTACCGCTTGGTCTCCGCGTCCGCGAAGGCCTCGGTCAACGCCGGCACGTCGTCGATGCGGTCGTCGCTGCGGAAGGCGCGCAGGTAGTACTCGCCCGCGTTGATCTCAACTGGCTCCACGGCCAGCAGGCTAGTGGTCGCCCGTGAAACCGTCGTGCCGCTCGGCCAGTTCGTCGAGTTCGTTGCGGTGTGCGGACGCCCGAAGGCCGTCCGGTGCGGTGACCAGCTCGACCACCCAGTCCACGGCCTCGGCGTCGTCCTCGCCCGCCAGCATGTCCCTGTGCACGGCACACGGGCCCCAGCCGGCCTCCAGCAACTCCGTGGCCAGCTCCTCGGCCTCGTCGCGGTCCGGCAGGATCAGCAGCACGGTCGGCGGGATCAGCCCCCGCACGGCCAGCGCCGTCCGCAACGCCGCCGTGTCCGGCACGTGCACGCCGTCCAGCCCCGCCGCCGTCGCCGCGTCCGCGTTCGCCGCGGTGTCGTCGCAGAAGACCGCCGTCTCGTGGCCGAGCTCGTCCAGCACCCTGCGGTAGATCGCGGGATCCGGTTTCGCGAGGCCGAGCCGGGACGAGTTGAAGACCGCGTCGAACTCGGCGTCGAGGCCGAGCAGCGCCAGGTCCGCTTCCAGCCGCGTGGTCGCGTTGGACAGCAACGCCACGAAGCACTGCCGTCGTGCGGTGCGCACCAACGCCAGCGCCTCGGGGATCACCTCGCCGGGGTCGGCCGCGAAGTCAGGGCCGACCGCCTGCCGCCACTGCTCGTCGGAGATCTCCCCGGTGACCGCGCGGTGCAGCAACGACGGCTCGAAAGCTCGCGCGGCGAGCTCAGCGGACATCGGCGGGAACCTGCGCACCACGCCGTCGAGATCGAGCAACAGCAAGGGTTTCAGCGCCGGCGTCCGTTCCACTGGCCCCACAGGATCGCCACCGCGGGGATGAGCAGGAAGATCAACGGGTTCTTGACGAAGGCGAAGAACAAGATCGCCACGGCCACGCCCACCACGGGAACCACCGCGCCCTCCCACCGCCGCGCGGGCGCCCTGGAGGGTTCGTTGAACATCGGCACGGGCGCGACGAACTGCGGCCGCGGATCGGGCAGGTCGTAGAACAACGCCATCAGCTCGCCGCGGGTCTTCGCGGTGGTGATCTTGGCGGACCGGTCGCCGTACTCGTTGATGTCGATGCGGCCCGCGCTCATGTGCTCACCGAGCACCTGCAACGCCTGCTGACGCTCGGTGTCACCGATGCGGATGTCCCTGCTCGGGTCGCTCACGAATCAATCGTAGGTGAGCGACCCGGCCGGTCAGTCCTGCAGAGGGCGGATCAAAGCCCGCCGCCTCGGTCCACCGCGAGTGTCAGACCCCCTGAGTACGTTGGGACGCGGGGGACCCAACGCCCAGGGGGACCCCTGCGCGAGCCTGCGAGCTCAGTCCTTCAGCTCGCAGATCACGGTGCCCTGGGTGATCGGGTCACCGGGCGCGGCCGCGAGACCCGTCACCGTGCCGGCCTTGTGCGCCGTCACCGGGTTCTCCATCTTCATGGCCTCCAGCACCACGATCAGGTCGCCCGCCTCGACGGTCTGCCCGTCCTCGACGGCCACCTTCACGATCGTGCCCTGCATCGGCGCCGCCACCGCGTCACCCGAGACAGCCGCGGAACCGCCACCGGCACGCTTCGTCTTGGGCTTCTTCACCGCGGCGGCGGGACGGGAACCGACCGCGAGATCGCCCGGCAGCGACACCTCCAGGCGACGCCCGCCGACCTCGACGACGACGGTCTGGCGCGGCGTCTCGTCCTCTGCAGCCTCAGCGGCTCCGCTGAACGGCGCGATCTGGTTGTCGAACTCCGTCTCGATCCACCGCGTGTGCACGGTGAAACCCTCGGGCTTCTCGGCGGTGAACGCCGCGTCCCGCACGATCACGCGGTGGAACGGCAGCACGGTCGCCATGCCGTCGACGACCATCTCGTCCAGCGCGCGCCGCGCACGGGCCAGGGCCTCGTCGCGGTTCTCGCCGGTGACGATCAGCTTGGCCAGCAACGAGTCGAACTGCCCGCCGATCACCGAACCCGACTCGACACCGGCGTCCACGCGGACACCGGGACCGGACGGCGCGATGAACGTCGTCACCGTGCCGGGTGCGGGCAGGAAGCCACGACCGGCGTCCTCGCCGTTGATCCGGAACTCGATGGAGTGCGCGCGCGGCGTCGGGTCCTCGGTGAACCGCAGCTTCTCGCCCGCGGCGATGCGGAACTGCTCGCGCACCAGGTCGAGGCCCGTCGTCTCCTCCGACACCGGGTGTTCGACCTGCAGGCGCGTGTTGACCTCCAGGAACGAGATCGACCCGTCCATCCCGACGAGGTACTCGACGGTGCCGGCGCCGTGGTAGCCCGCCTCCAGGCAGATCGCGCGGGCCGACGAGTGGATCGTGGCGCGCTGCTCGTCGGTCAGGAACGGCGCGGGCGCCTCCTCGACCAGCTTCTGGTGGCGGCGCTGCAACGAGCAGTCGCGCGTGCCGACGACGATCACGTTGCCGTGGGTGTCGGCGAGGACCTGCGCCTCGACGTGGCGCGGCTTGTCCAGGTAGCGCTCGACGAAGCACTCGCCGCGGCCGAACGCCGTGACGGCCTCGCGGACCGCGGAGTCGAACAGCTCGGGGATCTCCTCGAGGGTGCGCGCGACCTTCAGGCCACGGCCGCCACCGCCGAACGCCGCCTTGATCGCGACCGGCAGCCCGTGCTCGGACGCGAACGCGATGATCTCGTCCGGTCCGTTGACCGGGTCCTTGGTGCCGGGCACCAGCGGCGCGCCCGCGCGCATCGCGATGTGCCGCGCGGTCACCTTGTCGCCGAGGTCGCGGATCGCCTGCGGCGTCGGGCCGATCCAGACCAGACCGGCGTCGATCACGGCCTGCGCGAACTCGGCGTTCTCGGACAGGAAGCCGTAACCGGGGTGCACGGAGTCGGCGCCGGACTGGGCGGCGGCCGCCAGCACCTTCTCGAACGACAGGTAGCTCTCGCCGGGAGTGTTGCCGCCCAGCGCGAACGCCTCGTCGGCGAGCCGCACGAACGGGGCGTCGCGGTCGGGTTCGGCGTAGACGGCGACGCTCGTCAGACCGGCGTCACGGCAGGCGCGGATGACCCGGACGGCGATCTCACCGCGGTTCGCGATGAGGACCTTGCGCAGCGACACGGCGTCGTACCTCCTGCTGGACCGGTTAATTACGGCTCTGGCTGGTGCCGCAGTCTACGGAAATCGACGAACTCCGAGAGGGAGAGACGGCTCACTTCACATCAATCGTGAGCCCATCGGCAACAATCTGCGACGTGGGTGGAACCAGGTCCGTGCAGGTGATCGCCATCGTCGCTGCCGTGGTCGTCGTCGCGGGGCTGACGTTCGCCTATTTCCGGAGACCGAACAACACCGATTCAGGTCAATCCGGCACCGACCCCGGAATGCGCTGCGGTACCACCGTCTGCCAGGTCGTCATCGGCAAATCGGTCGGCAAGGACCTCGTGGAGCTGCTCGCCGGAACCGGCGGCGGGCGGATCAGGGTGACCGGCGAGTCGGGCCCGTTCATCTTCGAGATGACCATCGCCGAGTCCGGCGCGACGGTGACGGCCGAGTCGCTGGAGTGCCAGGCGGCGGCGATCAGCGTGTGCCTCGTGCGCGGGGACGCCGGCGGCAAGGTGCTCGGCGAGGTGCTGTTCCGCAAGGACGGCACGTGGTCGCGCGCGCAGGCCGCCTATCTGTCCAGTGCCGGGTACCTCGGGCTGCACGACGTCAACGAGGACGGCACGGCGGACATCGTCTCGGCCCAGCGCGCCTGCGACGGTCAGTGCAACGACGCGTTCGTCCAGGTGTTCTCGGCCCTCGGCGCGAACGTCGGCTGTACGACGCCGGCACCGGCGCGGGAGCAGCTTCCAGGCTGGCCCGCACCGGTGCCGAAGTTGTCGCAACTACGTCCGTGCGCTGATTCCTAAGCGGTCACGAGTTCCTTGTCCTCAACGGCAGCGGGCTCCTCGATCAGGTTCTCGCTGCGCGCCACCAGCACCGGCACGGTGATCTGGCCGGCCACGTTGGTCGCGGTGCGCATCATGTCGAGGATCGGGTCGATCGCGTAGACCACGGCCACACCGGTCGCGATCACGGCCGGCGGCAGGCCGACGACGCTCAGGGTCAGGGTGAGCATCGTGTACCAGCCGGTCGTTCCGGCCGTGGCCAGCGCGCCGAACACGGCCACGAGCACGATGCCGACGTACTGCCACACCGAGAGCTGGATGCCGAACAGGTTCGCGATGAAGATCGTCGCGACGGCCGGGTAGACCGCGGCACACCCGTCCATCTTGGTCGTGGTGCCCAGCGGCACGGCGAAGTTCGCGTACTCCTGCGGCACGCCGAGGTCGGTGGCGGCCTTGCGGGACAACGGAAGCGTGGCGCCGGACGAGCGCGACACGAACGCGAACTGCAGTGCCGTGCCCGCCTTGCGGAAGAACTCGACCGGCGAGGTCTTGCCGACGAACTTCAGCAGGATCGGGTAGACGACGAACAGCACCAGGGCGGAACCGACGTACACGGCCAGGATCAACGAGAACAGCGGCTTCACGAACGCGTTGCCGTAGGACGCGACGGCGTTGCCGATGAGGCCGAAGATGCCGATCGGGGCCAGCAGGATGATCCAGCCGACGACCTTCTGGATGATCTCGAAGAACGAGCGGACCAGGTTCGTGAACGGCGCGGCCTTCTCACCGAGCGCGTAGGCGGCGAAGCCGACCAGCACCGCGATGAACACGACCTGCAGCACGTCGCCCTCGGTGAACGAGCTGAAGATGTTGGTGGGCACCAGGTTGTCGAGCAACGCCTGCCACGAACCGGAAGCGCGCTTGGCGAGCTTGTCGACGGCACCGGCGGCGGGTTCGATCTGCACGCCCTGGCCGAGCCGCAGGACCGAGGCGACCGCGATGCCGATCAGCACCGCGATGAACGACGTGATGGCGAACCACAGGAACGTCTTGCCGCCGAGCCGGGCCGCGGTGCGGCCGCCACCGAGGTTCCGCAGCGACGCGATGCCGACGACGATCGCGGTGAAGACGAGCGGGATCACGGTGAGCTGGAGCAGCGCCGTGAAGGTGGAGCCGATCTTGGCGAGGACGGGCGCGAGCCACGTGCCCTTGCCGAGCCAGCCTGCCAGCGCGCCGAGGACGAGCGCGCCGAGAACTGTCAGTCCGAAGACCTTGGGCTTGCGGTATGTCTGGACGAGTGACACTGGAACATCTCCTGGGCAGGGATGAGCTGGGTGAGGGGTGGCGGAGGCGTTAGCTCCGACAACCCGTGCTCGTCCTGCGTGCCAGGTCGATGTTCCTGCGACGCGTCAAGTACTCGTTCACCGCTAGCCCCCAACGCCGGCGTTGGGGACAAGTCTTCCCCGATCGGGTGAACTGTGACCAGCGTCTACCAGAGTGTGGACACCGAAACACCCACCTGGCTCAGCAGCCTTCGGGTGAGCGGCAGGCTGATGCCGATGACGGACGTGTGGTCGCCGTCGATGCCGTCGATGAACCAGCCGCCGAGCCCGTCGATCGTGAAGCCGCCGGCGACGTGCAACGGCTCGCCCGTCGCGATGTACGCCTCCAGCTCTTCCTCCGACGGCGTGCCGAACCGCACGGTGGTCGACTCGGCGGCCGAGGCGCGGCCCGTGATCTCTCCCCCGACGACCCGCAGCACGGTGTGCCCGGTGATCAGCACGCCGCTCTTGCCCGCGACCCGCCGCCACCGGTCCAGCGCGACCTCGGGCGTGCCGGGCTTGCCGACGAGCTCACCCTCGAACAGCAGCATCGAGTCGCAGCCGACGACCACGCAGTCGTCGTCGTGCTCGATCGCCTCGGCCTTGGCCGCCGACAGCACGACGACGGTCTCCTCCGGCGTCGGGTTGTCCAGCGAGGCGATCAGCGCGTCCTCGTCGACGCCGGAGACGCGGACGACGGGTTCGATGCCCGCGGATCGCAGGACGCTAAGACGGGCGGGTGACTGGGAGGCCAGGATCAGACGCACGAGCGGAGTCTGTCACGCCTCCTGGAGGGGCGACCTGGCGAAAGGCGAACGCCGCCGCGATCCCGACCGCCGTGACCGCGAGCAGCAGGTAGAACGTCGCTCGCACGGCCGTGGTGAAGTCGCCGGTCGCCGCGAGCACGATCTGCAGCACCGCACCGGTCACCGCGCTGCCGAGCACGTTCCCGAACTGCCGCGAAGTGTTGTAGATGCCGGACCCCGCGCCCAGCAGCGAACGGTCGAGCGTGCGCGTGGAGATGTTCGTCAGCGGCGAGAACACGAGCCCCATGCCGATGCCCAGCGCGACCATCGACGGCAGCAGCACCCACTGGGAGCCGTCGCCGAGCAGGAACGTCATCGCGAAGATGCCCGCGGCCATCAGCGCGAACCCGGTGATCGGCAGGTACTTGGCGTCCGCCCGGTTCGACAGCCGCCCGGCGAACACGGCCACCACGCCGGACATCAGCGACGCGGGTGCCGTGACCAGGCCGGTCATCAGCGGAGTCAGCTTCGGCACGGTCTGCAGGAACAGCGCCAGCGGCACGAACACGCCGGTCACCGTGATGCCGATCATGATGTTCGCGACGTTGCCGAGCGAGAAGTTGCGGTTGCGGAAGATCTTGAGCGGCATCAGCGGCTCCGGGTTGCGCGCCGACGCCTGCCACAGCACGAACGCCACCAGGAACAGCACACCGGCCGCGATGATCTCGGCGACGGTGATCGGTCCCGCCACCCGGCCCCACTGGTAGTGCTCGCCGTTCTGGATCCCGAACACGAGCAGTCCGAGGCCGAGGCAGCACAGCACGACCCCGAGCACGTCGAACCTCGGTGCCCGGTTCGGCTGCAGGTCAGGCACCCACAGGAACAGCAGCACCAGCGCGAGCACGCCGATCGGGAGGTTCACGAAGAAGATCCACTCCCAGCCCAGGTGCGTGACCAGCACGCCGCCGAGCAACGGCCCGGAGACCGTCGCGAGCCCGGCCACCGACCCCCACATGCCGAGCGCCGCGCCGCGCTTGGCCGCCGGGAACAGGTGCGTGATGAACGCCATCGTCTGCGGGGTCATGGCCGCGGCGCCCAGTCCCTGGAAGACGCGCGCGGCGATCAGCGCCTCGGAACTCGTGGCGAGACCGCAGGCCAGCGAGGCCCCGAGGAAGAGGACGAGGCCGATCCCGTAGAGCCGCTTGGGCCCGAACCGGTCACCGAGCCGCCCGGTCAGCAGCAACGGCACCGCGAACGCGAGCAGGTAGGCGCTCACGACCCAGATGACGTCGTTCAGGGAGGCGTTCAGGTCGGTGATCATCGACGGCAGCGCGACGTTGACGATGGTCGTGTCCAGCAGCGTCATGAAGAAGCCGATGCACAGCGCGTACACGGTCCGCCAGTTCTCACGGTCCGTCCGAGTAGTACTACTGATGCGCGATCACCTCTTCTATCGGCACTCTCGGCAGAGTGAAGCGCTGGGTGCTTGTCCTCACCGAACGCGGTTCCGATCGCGAAGGCAAGCGCAGACGGATCGCGGCACTGCTCGTCGTGCTCGGCGGCCTCATTGGATCGTGGGGCGTTGGAAGCGTGCTCGCGAGTGACCCGATCGGCTATGGAGTGCCCATCTGGCCGTTCGCCGACACCGCCGACCGCGCCGAGAACGCGCTGCTCAGCCAGATCGTGCCCGCGGTGCGGTCCGGCTCGCCGCTCAACCACGCCGGCGTGCAGGTGCTGCGGCAGACCTCCGCGTACGGCAGCGCGTTCTGGACGCTGAAGATGCAGGTCGACGGCGAGACCCGCTGTCGCGAGGTCGCCGTCGGCCTGAACGTCACCAGTCGTCGGGTGGACTGCTAACCGGGGACGGGGAAACCGGAGGCGCGCCACGCGCCCGGTCCGTGCTGCAACGGCCGGCGGACCCGGCGAGCCGGGTTCGCCCACTCCGAGCGCTGCTTCGGCTTCTCCTCGGCGGGCGCGGCCGAGGCCAGCCCGGCGACGACCGCGGTCAGCGCGGCCAGTTGGTAGTCGTCCGGCGTGCCCTTGACGACCCTGAGCAGAGGCTTCTCCTCGGGCGCGGTCACAGCGGGATGTTCCCGTGCTTCTTGGGCGGCAGCGTCTCCCGCTTGTCCCGCAGCATCGACAACGCCCGCGCCACGTAACCGCGGGTGTACGACGGCGGGATCACCGAGTCGACGTACCCGCGTTCAGCGGCGACGTACGGGTTGCACAGCGCGTCCTCGTACTCCTGCTGGAGCTTCGCGCGCAGGGCGTCGACGTCCTCGCCGTTGGCAGCGGCGGCCGCGAGCGTCTTGCGGTGCACGATGTTCGCCGCACCTGACGCGCCCATGACGGCGATCTGCGCGGTCGGCCACGCGAGGTTGATGTCGGCGCCGAGGTGCTTGGAGCCCATGACGTCGTACGCGCCGCCGTACGCCTTGCGCGTGATCACGGTGACCAGCGGAACGGTGGCCTCGGCGTAGGCGTAGATCAGCTTGGCGCCGCGCCGGATGATGCCGTTCCACTCCTGGTCGGTGCCGGGCAGGAAGCCGGGCACGTCGACGAACGTCAGCACCGGGATGTTGAACGCGTCGCAGGTGCGCACGAACCGTGCGGCCTTCTCGGAGGCGTCGATGTCGAGACAGCCGGCGAACTGGGTGGGCTGGTTCGCGACGACGCCGACGCTGTGGCCGTCCACGCGGCCGAAGCCGACGAGGATGTTCGGCGCGAACAGCGGCTGCACCTCGAGGAAGTCGCCCTCGTCGAGCACGCGGTTGATGACCTCGTGCATGTCGTACGGCTGGTTCGCCGAGTCCGGGATGAGCGTGTCGAGCTCGCGGTCCTCGTCCGTGATCGAATCGGAGATCGACCCCTCGGCCAGCGTGCCCTCGAACGCGGGCGAGTCCGAGAGGTTGTTCGACGGCAGGTAGCTCAGGAGCTCCTTGACGTACGCGATCGCGTCTTCCTCGTCGTTGCCGAGGTAGTGCGCGTTGCCGGACTTGGTGTTGTGCGTGCGACCGCCACCAAGCTCCTCCATCGTCACGTCTTCACCGGTGACGGTCTTGATGACGTCCGGGCCGGTGATGAACATGTGCGAGGTCTGGTCGACCATCACGACGAAGTCGGTCAGCGCGGGGGAGTAGACGTGCCCGCCCGCGTTCGAGCCCATGATCAGCGAGATCTGCGGGATCACGCCGGAGGCCTTCACGTTGCGGGAGAAGATCTCGCCGTAGAGGCCGAGCGAGACGACGCCCTCCTGGATGCGCGCGCCGCCGCCCTCGTTGATGCCGACGATCGGCCGGCCGGTCTTGATCGCCAGATCCATGATCTTGACGATCTTCTCGCCGTACACCTCGCCGAGCGAGCCGCCGAAGACCGTGACGTCCTGGGAGAACACGCACACCGGACGGCCGTCGACGGTGCCGTAGCCCGTCACGACGCCGTCGCCGTACGGGCGGTTCTTCTCCTGGCCGAAGTTCGTCGAGCGGTGCCGTGCCAGCTCGTCCAGTTCGACGAACGAACCGGGGTCGAGCAGGAGGTCGATGCGCTCGCGGGCTGTCTTCTTGCCCTTCGCGTGCTGTTTTTCGACCGCGCGTTCCGAGCCGGCGTGAACCGCCTCGTCGTTGCGCCGGTAGAGGTCAACGAGCTTGCCCGCGGTGGTGTGGACGTCCGGGACGCCTGAAGCGTCGGTGGGGACGTGCCCGATCGGCTCGGTCGCACTGCTCATGAGCTCGCAGCCTAACGAGACCATTGCTGAACTGCCCCGTGCAGTTGTCCAGGTCACGGCAACCTGTTGGCAATCTCTGATCGCACGTACTCTCTTCCGTTCCAATAACCTGGCGCGATGACCACCGCACTCGACGCCGAAGAGCTGCGCTCACGGCTTGTCGCACCCAACGGTCCGTACGCCGCTCTCGACGTCGTGGAGACCACGGCGTCCACGAACGCCGATCTGGCCGGTTCCGGTGCCGCCGACCGCACCGTGCTCATCGCGCTGGAGCAGAGCGCGGGACAGGGCCGCCGCGGCCGCTCCTGGTCGTCGCCCGAGGGCGGGCTCTACGTGAGCGTGCTGTTCCGGCCCGCCGGCGTGCCCGCCGCGAAGCTTCCGTGGCTGAACCTGATCGCCGGGCTGGCGTTGGTCAGGGTCGCCCAGTCGGTCGACGTCGAGGCGACGCTGAAGTGGCCGAACGACCTGCTGCTCGGCCCGGACGGCGGCAAGGGCGCCGGGATCCTGTCCGAGATCACCGCCGACGGCGCGGTCGTCGTCGGCATCGGCCTCAACGTGGCGAAGCTGCCCGCCGACGTCGAGCCCGCGCCGGGCGGCCTCGCGCCGACGTCGCTGGAGGACCTGGGCGCCGCCGAACTGGACCGCGGCGAGCTGGCGTTCCGGCTGCTGGTCGAACTGGCGGGCCTGGAAGGCGTGTGGCGCAAGAACGGCGGCGACGCGGTCGAGTCCGGCGTGCTGGAGGAGTACGAGGAGCACTCGTCGACCGTGGGCGCGCAGGTTCGCGTCGAACTTTCGGACGGTGTTCAGCTTCTCGGGGTGGCGCAGCGCATCGAGACCGACGGCACGCTGGTCGTGCGCGGCGCCGACGGTGCCGACCACGGCGTGTCCGCTGGTGACGTGGTGCATTTGCGCCCGGCGTAGTTAGGGTTGCGCCATGGCCTACCCCGACGACCTGCTGAGCTCCGGCGAGCACGTCGTGATCCACAAGCACCCCCACTGGAAGATGCTGATCTTCCCGGTGTTCTGGCTGCTGGTGGTGGTCGCGCTCGGCACCTACCTGGCCGGGCTGGTCGGAGACCAGTCGTGGGCCGCCATCGCGTGGATCGCGCTCGCCGTCGTCGGCGTCGTGCTGATCCTGTGGCTGACGCTGGCGCCGGTCGTGCGCTGGCGGACGACGCACTTCATCATCACGTCGGACCGCGTGATGTACCGCGAGGGCGTGTTCAAGCGCACAGGCTTGGACATCCCTTTGGCTCGTGTGAACAGCGTCCGCTTCGAGCACAGTCTGTTGGACAGGGTGCTCGGCTGCGGCACGCTGATCATCGAGTCGGCCTCGGACGAGCCGCTCGAGTTCGACGACATCCCGTCCGTGGAGAAGGTGCACACCATGCTGTACCGCGAGGTGAACGACAACCCGGACGACGACTTCTACCCGGGAGTGGTCGATGGGCGCGCGTGAGGTCGGTCTGCCCGACGTCGTCGGCTCCGGGTCGCTGCCTTCCGCGGTGACCATCTGGGAGGTCGGGGCTCGGGACGGGCTGCAGAACGAGTCGGTCGTCGTGCCGGTCGCGGTGAAGCTGGAGTTCCTGGCGCGGCTGGCCGACGCCGGACTGTCCGTTTTGGAGGCCACGTCCTTCGTGCACCCCAAGTGGGTGCCACAGCTGGCCGACGCCGCCGAACTGCTGGCCGGGCTGGATCAACGCCCCGGTGTCGTCTACCCCGTGCTGGTGCCGAACGAGCGCGGGCTGGACCGCGCCCTGGAGGCCGGTGTCACGCACATCGCGATCTTCGCGTCGGCCACGGAGACGTTCGCGTCCAAGAACCTGAACCGGACGCTGGACTCGCAGTTCGAGATGTTCGAGCCGACGGTTTCCCGTGCGCTGGCAGCGGGTCTGGACGTGCGCGGGTACGTGTCGATGTGCTTCGGCGACCCGTGGGAGGGGGCCGTGGCGCGGTCCCAGGTCGTGGCCGTGGGCGAGCGGCTGCTGGAGATGGGGTGCTCGCAGCTGTCACTGGGGGACACCATCGGCGTGGCGACCCCCGGTCAGGTCGAGTCGTTGCTGGAGGGCTTCCGCGACGTTTCCCGGCTGGCCGTGCACTTCCACGACACGTACGGGCAGGCGCTGTCCAACACCCTCGCCGCTTTGCGTTGCGGCGTGACGACTGTGGACTCGTCCGCCGGTGGGCTGGGCGGATGCCCGTACGCGGAGTCGGCGACCGGCAACCTCGCCACCGAGGACCTGGTGTGGATGCTCGACGGGCTGGGCATTGAGACCGGGGTCGACCTGGACAAGCTGGTCGAGACCTCGGCGTGGATGGCGGAGCAGCTGGGCCGGCCGTCCCCGTCCCGCGTGGTGCGCGCGCTGACGAAGTAGACGGTCAGCCGCGCGCGGTGAACATGCCCGTCGCGACGAGCCGGAATACCAGCTCGTCGCCGCGCCTCGCCGTTCCCTCGAACTCCACCAGGCCGAGATCCGGGCGCTTCTTCGACAGCCGTGCGTTCAGAACTTCGGCGGCGAACGTCAGCGTGTCGCCGGGGTAGACCGGGGTCAGCCACGAGAGTTCGCGGCCTCCCGGCGAGCCCTGGGAGGTGGAGTCGCCGAGGACCGCGTCCACCCAGGCGCGCATCCACAGCGAGGCCGTGTACCAGCCAGAGGCGGACAAACCGCCGAAAATCGAGTTCTTGCCCGCTTGCTCGTCCAGGTGGAACGGTTGCGGGTCGAACTTCTTCGCGAAATCCAGCATGTCGTCCCGGTCGACGGTTACCTCGCCAAGCGGGATGATGCGGCCTGCGGGCAGATCCTCGAAGGCGATCACGTCGTTGACTCTAGTAACTGAATCCGCTGGGAACCGATCTATGGGCGACGGCGTCCTAGAGCCCGAGCCCAGGGCTATGCGTGTGAGGGGGACTCGGTGGACGACCACCGTGCGCAGGTCGAGGAGCTGCTGGCCGACTACCGGCGCAGCCGCGAGCAGCTGACTTCGGTTCAGCGCGAGCTCGCTGCCGTGTCCGCGACGGCTTCCAGTCCTGACGGGACGGTCGAGGCGACCGTGGGTCCCGGAGGCAAGCTCGTCGGGCTTGAGCTCTCTGAACTCGCCTATCGCAGGCATCGGCCAGAGCAGCTGGCCGAGTTGATCGTGCGGACCGTCGCCGCGGCCGCGGCCAGTGCGGCCGAGGACACCTATCAGGCGCTGAGCACGGTGCTGCCCGCCGCCGCGGATCCTGCCGCGGTGGTCGCCGGTACCGCTGATCTGCGGCCTTCGGAGTACGCGTCCGACGAGTACGAGACCGTCGATCTGGGGCGGCAACCCGTTCGCCGTCGCGCTGACGACGACGAGGACAACGAGCAACGGGAGAGCTGGCTCGACTCCGAGCTCATCAACAGGAGGGTCCGATGACCGGGTACTCGGCCGACCTCGAGCGCTTGGACGCCGGGGCACGCGACCTGAAGGGGTTCGCCGGGCAGGCGACCGAGATCGCGGGGACGCTCGACAAGGCGCTGGCCGCGTTCGGTGCCTGCTGGGGCGACGACGCCGTCGGGCGCAGTTTCGCCGCCTCGCACGAGAAGCCTTCCGGGGACGCCAGCGGTGCGGTGTCCGGCCTTGCGACCGTGCTGGGGGACGTGGGCGACAAGCTCGCCGCGACGGCCGAGACGTACCGGCACGCCGAGCAGAGCAACGCGTCCGCGATGAGAAGGTTGGAGGGCTGACATGGGCATCGAGCTTCCCGCCGAACTCACCGCCATCGCCGCCAAGGCCGGTGTCTCCTGGCCCAAGGCCGACGAGGACGCCATGCGTTCCAGCGCCACCGCGTGGCGCGAGGCGGGCGACAAGATCAAGCACCTCGGAACGTCCTCCGACGGTGCCGCGGGCCGTGCCCTGGGCGGCATGTCCGGCGGAACCGCTGACGCCGCGCGTGGCCGTTGGGCGAAGGTCGTGGCACCGGACGGCGACTTCCACCGCGCGGCCCGCGGGTGCCACGCCGCCGCCGACCGCCTCGACCACGCCGCCCAGCAGGTCGGTGCCGCGAAGGTCGAGATCGTCCGCGAGCTCGTGATGCTCGCCAAGAACAACGACGCCGCGACGGCCTCGGCCAACGCCGGCAACCCCAACGCGCTGCTCGGCCTCGACACGCTGACCAAGGGCGCCGCGGCCAACGTCGCGAACCTCCAGAACACGCTGAGCTCCGCCATCCGGCTGGACAGCGGCATCGACATGAGCCAGGGCTCGCAGCCCGTCAACACCGCACCCGGCGCCCACGGGCCCGGCGGTGGCGGGGGTGGTGGCCTGCTGTCGCCCGTCACGAACATCGTCGGTGGCGTGGTGGCCCCGGTGGCGGGCGTCGTCGCTCCCATCGTCGAGCCCGTCGCCGCCGTGGTCGCTCCGGTGACCGAAGCCGTGGCCCCGGCCGTCGGCGCGGTGACCGCTCCGGTCGCGCCCGTCGTCGGTGCGGTGACGGCACCTCTCGCACCTGTCGTCGGTGCGGTGACCGACGCGGCCGGGCCGATCCTCGACGCCGCCGCTCCCGTCACCGCGCCCGCCGCCGCAGTCGTGCACCCGGTGCTCGACGCGGTGCCCGGTGGCCGTGACGCCGCCGGTCCGGTGTTCGACAACGGCGCCGGTGAGGGCCCGCGCGGCGAGACCCCCGGCCGCGGTGAGGGCAAGGGGCTGCTGCCCGGCATCGTGGCCGACGCGGGACAGGCGGCCGGCCCGGCCGTGGCGCCCGTCGCGCACGCGGTGGCGGACGTGATCCCGAGCGTGCACGGCAGCCTCGGCCCGATCGCCGAAGGCACGACCCAGGCCTCCGGTGCCGTGCTCGACCCGACTTTGGTCCGCGGTTCCGACGCGCACGGCCCGGTTTCCTCCGCGCCCCAGGCAGCGGCACCCGCTGCCCAGGCCGCTCCCGCTGCCCCGGCGATGGGTGCGGCCCCGGCCGGTGGCCCGATCGGTGGCGCCGTGGGTGCTGTCGGCGGTGCCGTGAGCGGTGCTGTCGGTGGTGCTCCGGCGGCGGCCTCCCAGGTCGGTGCCGTCGTGGGCCAGCAGAGCGGCGCGCAGGTCCCCGCGCAGCAGGGACAGGCGGGTCAGCAGGGCCAGGCCGCCCAGCAGGCCGCCAAGGCCACCGACGCCAAGGCCACCGACGCGAAGGCCGCCGAGCTCAAGGCTGGTGAGGCCAAGGTCGGTGAGGCCAAGGTCGGCGAGGCCAAGACGGGCGCGCCGCAGGGCGTGGCCAAGACCGGTGCGCCGGGCGGAGCTCAGGCGCTGAGCGGCCAGGTCGGCAACCAGCCAGGCCAGGCGCAGAGCCAGATCGCCACCCAGCAGGGGCCTCAGTCCGGCAACCAGGGACCGGGCCAGAGCCAGTCCGGCCAGCAGAGCCAGCCCTCCGCGATCACCAAGGACGCGCTGGCCAAGGACCAGGCGGCCAAGGACGCGCTGCACCACGACTCGGAGTCCGTCGACTTCGATCCCGAGACGGGCTTCGGCCCGCAGAAGGTCGGCGACACCATCGCCACCCCGGCCGCTCCTGGCGCGGACGTCGACCTCGGGGCCACCGGCGCCGGAACCGACACCCGCGAGATCACCACCTCGGGACCGTTGGCGACCGTCGACCCCGGCGGCCACCCGGCGTCGCACGCACTGAGCGACCGCCTCGAAAACCGGGAGAACCAGGCCCTGGGCACGGGCATCGCCGGCGAGATCATCGGCCACACCTACACCGCCGCGGCCGCCGGCAGCTGGTTCATGGCCATCTTCCTGAGCGCGGGCCGAGCCCCGCGCCTGGCCCGCAAGCCGGCCCGCCAGCTCCCGCCGCCCCCGCAGGCCGACGAGCAGGTCGTCCCGAGGTTCGCCCCGGACGACCACCCGCAGCGGGTCGACACGTCCGCCCCGCGGCCGTCCACGCAGTCCGGCGGTCTCGGCAAAGATCACCCGATCGTGCAGGAGCTCCTGGAGGGCCACGACCCGCTCGCGGGCATGCACGAACGCGACTGGGAAAGCCTGTTCCAGCACGAGGACGGCACCCCGCGCTGGCCGCTCGAACGTGAGGGTGGCTACGAGGACAGCCAGGCCGAGATCCTGAAGGAAGGCGCCGAACTGGACAGGTTCGGCACTCCGGAAGGCCGCGTCCTGAGCGCGGCGGGCACCCCGTTCGCCCAGCGCTCCCTGCCGCCCGGGGCAGCGGAGGAGGGCTACCGGAAGTACCGCGTCACCAAGGACCTGCCCGTGCACCGCACGATCAGCGCGCCCTGGTTCGGCCAGCCCGGCGGGGCGAGCCGGTACCGCACCACCTACCCCGTCGCGGACCTCGTCGCGCTCGGCTACCTCACGGAGATCACCGCATGAACGTCGAGTCGCTGCCCGAGTGGCTGACCAGGATCGGCGTGCCGGACGACGTCGTGAGCATCGGTGAGGAGACGGACCAGCGCTGGTGCCTCCTCAGCGACGAGACCGGTCACGAGGTGTTCTGGCAGGAGCAGGGCAACCGCTACGACTGGGCCCGGTTCGACGACGAGAGCGTGGCGTGCCACTACCTCTTCGGCCGTCTCGCCTGGGCCCAGGTCGCGCGCGGAGGTCTTACCGTTCCAACAGCTTGAGAGCCGCCTCGTGCAGGTGGCCGTTCGACGTCAGCACACTGCCGCCGTCGTAGCGCTCCTCACCGTCCAGTGAGGTGAAACGGCCACCCGCCTCGGTCACCAGGACCTGGAACGGGGCGATGTCCCACGGGTTCGCGACGCACTCGGGCGCGAGGTCGATCGCGCCCTCGGCCACCAGGCAGTGCTGGTAGAAGTCGCCGAACGCACGGCTCTCCCAGGTCGCGTCCACCAACCGCAGGTACGCCTCGCGAGAGTGGTACTCGACCCACGACTTGATGTCCGTCGTGGAGACGTAGGCGTCCTCGAGAGAACGCACGCCGGACACGGAGATCGCGCGCTCACCGGACGCCTCCGAAGCGAACGCGCCCCCACCGGCGGCGGCCCACCAGCGGCGGCTCATGGCGGGCGCGGACACCACGCCCACGACCGGGACGCCGTCCTCGACCAGGGCGATCAGCGTCGCCCAGATCGGCACGCCGCGCAGGAAGTTCTTGGTGCCGTCGATCGGGTCGAGCACCCAGACGCGCTTCGCGTCCAGCGTGCCGCCGCGTTCCTCGCCCATGACGACGTCGTCGGGACGCTCGGAGGCCAGCACGGCACGGACCGCGTCCTCCACCGCGACGTCGGCATCGGTGACGGGCGTGCGGTCCGGCTTGCGCTCCACGGCGAGGTCGTGAGCGCGGAATCGGGTCGCGGTGATCGCGTCGGCGGCGTCGGCGAGGCGGAGGGCCAGTTCGAGATCAGCATCGTGGCGTGACACGCGGCGATCGTTCCACGAATACGCTGGGCCCCGTGAGCGTGGTGTTGCTGGCCGAGGACGATCCGGCCATCGCGGAACCTCTCTCCCGCGCGTTGACGCGGGAGGGCTATTCGGTGCAGGTCGTGGGCGACGGGCCAAAGGCCTTCGAAGCCGCCATCGCCGGGGGTATCGACCTCCTGGTGCTGGACCTCGGCCTGCCGGGCATGGACGGGTTGGAGGTGTGCCGCAGGCTGCGCCAGAGCGGCAGAGGCGTACCCGTGCTGATGCTCACCGCCCGAGCCGACGAGGTCGACTTCGTCGTCGGCCTCGACGCGGGAGCGGACGACTACGTCGCCAAGCCGTTCCGCCTGGCCGAGCTGATGGCCCGCATCCGGGCCCTGCTGCGCCGCCGGGCACCGGGAACGCTGGAGGTCAACGGCGTCCGCGTCGACCTGGCCGCCCGCCGCGTCACGGTCGACGGCGGCGAGATCCAGCTGGCGAACAAGGAGTTCGAGCTGCTCAAGGTGCTGATCCAGCGCGCGGGGCAGGTCGTGAGCCGCGACGAGATCCTGTCCGAGGTCTGGAACGACCCCGACCTCAAGGGCAGCAAGACGCTCGACATGCACATGTCGTGGCTGCGCAGGAAGCTCAGCGACGGCACGCCGAACTCCGCCGAGAAGCGCATCGCGACCGTGCGGGGCCGTGGCTTCCGCTTCAACGCCGACTAGTGCGCCGCCGGATCCTGCGGGCGATCCTGCTCGCCGTCGCCGTCACGGGCTTCGTGCTCGGCCTGCCGCTCGGCTACACCGCGCTGCAGCTCGTCGAGGACACCGCCCGCGGCAGCCTCACCGAGCGAGCCCAGCAGATCGCGACGACGCTCGACGACCAGCTCGCCAAGCAGCAGAGCATCGACATCGAGGCCGTCCGGGTCGCGATACCGACCGACGGCCGCCTCACGGTGATCTCGGCGGGCACCACCAAGGTCACGGGACCGTCGCCGGGCGACGACCCGCTGGCCGTCGAACTGACGATCGCCCAGCAGGGCACCGTCCGGCTGGAGATCCCCTCCGGACCGATGCACACGCAGCAGGCCCAGGTCGCGGGCCTGGTGCTGCTCCTGCTGGCGCTCTCGGTGGGCACCGGCACCGTCGTGGCCCTGGTGACGGCGCAAACGCTTGCCCGCCCGCTGGGGCACGTGGCCGCCCGCGCGTCCCGGCTGGGTGCGGGCGACTTCCGCGCCGACGACCAGCGCTACAACATCGAGGAACTCGACGCCGTCTCCGAGGCCCTCGACACCTCCGCCACCGCACTGGCCCGCCTGGTCCAGCGTGAACGCGAGCTGGTCGGCGACGTCTCCCACCAGCTCCGCAGCCGTCTCACGGCCCTGCAACTGCGTCTGGAAGCCCTGGCGGAGCATCCGGAACCCGACACGGCCGCCGAGGCCCGCGCCGCCCTGGAACAGGCCGAACGCCTCGCCGCCGTGCTGGACGAACTCCTCGCCGCCGCCCGCGCGGCCCGAGCCGTCGGCGCCGAACCGCTGGAGCTGCGGCCCGCGCTGAACCTGATCGCCGAGGAGTGGCGCGAGCAGGTCAGGGGCCAGGGCAGGGCGTTGCGCGTCCGCGTCCCGGACGGCCTGCTGGCCCGCGCCACCCCCGCCCGCCTGCGCGAGGCCATCGGAGTGCTGTTGGACAACGCCCTGCGCCACGGCGAGGGGTCCGTCGTCATCACCGCGCGCAGCGAGGAGGGCACGGTCGTGGTCGAGGTCAGCGACGGCGGCTCGGGCGTGCCGGACGACCTGGCGGCGCACATCTTCGAGCGCGGCGTCTCCGGCGGTGGCTCGACCGGGGTGGGGCTGGCGCTCGCACGGGCGCTGGTCGACGCGGACGGCGGCCGGTTGGAGCTGTCCACGGCCCGGCCGGCGACGTTCGCCGTGTTCCTGCCGGTGCCGAAGGCTCAGGACGTGGTGGGCATCTCCTGGAAGACGCCGGGCACACCCCGTTAGGAGTGGCCGAGTTCCTTCTCGTCCTCGATCGACCGGCTCTTGCGGGCGTTCTCCTCGGGGAAGACCCAGTTCTTGTAGCCGTACCAGCGGAAGGCCATCGCGATGAGCGTGCCGATGATCTGCGCGCTCAGGAAGTCCGAGATCTCCTCCGTGAGTCGCGACACGTGCGGCTCCTGCAGGTGGAACGCGTACCGCGCGATGTACAGCGGTGCCGAGTTCAGCACGATGCCGATGCCGTTGACCAGGAAGAACAGCAACGCCTCGTGGTGACGCTCGCGGCCGCCGCGGGTGCGGAACGACCACTCCCTGTTCAGGATGTACGACACGATCGTGGCGACCAGGGTCGCGATGATCTTCGCGGTCACCGGGTTGTTCGGCAGGACGACCGTCTTGATCCCGAAGAACAGGACGGTGTCGATCACGAAGCAGGTGCCCCCGACCAGGGCGAACTTGACTAGTTCACGATGCTTCAGCGCGATCGACCGGATCGGCTCCGGAAACCGCGAGATCACTGTTTCGCCTAGGGACACGCGACGAGTCTACGGAGATCGGGTGAACGCGCCGGTCCGGCCGCGCGTCGGCGTCCGGGAACACCCAGCGCCGCATCGCCCAGAACTTGAAGCCGGTGGCGAGCAGCATGCCGATGATCGAGCCCGAGACGAAGTCCGCGATCTCCTCGGTGAACACCGAGACGAACGGGGCCTGGAGGCCGAACAGGTGCCGCGACAGCCACAGCGGCAGGATGTTGATCCCCACGCCCAGGCCGCTGACCAGGAAGAACAGCGCGGCTTCGTGGTGACGCTCGCGGCCGCCGCGGGTGTGGAACGACCACTCGCGGGACAGCACGTACGAGGCGATGATCGCCACCAGCACGCCGATGACCTTCGCCGTGACGACCTTGTCGGTCAGCACGGTGAGCTTGAGCGCGTACCAGACACCGTTGTCGATCAGGAACGTCGTGCCGCCGACCAGGGCGAACCTGATCATCTCGCGGTGCTTGTGCAGCAGGAACTGGAGTGGTTCTGGCAACCGGCTCATGGCACGGCGAACGACTGGCAGCACCGGACCAGCTTACGGATCAAGGTAACGGTCACTGCCTCCGGGTGTTACCTTCTGCCACTCAGAGGCACGTGACCTGCACGTTCTGTGACGACCAAAGATCAACTTTTGATCAACTTCGCGGGGCGGGACACGACCGGCCGAACAGGTCAGGGATCAGCGACGGCAGCAGTCCCGGCCACGGGTCGCACGGCTCCGAGGTCGGCGGTGGCGTGGTCGACGACGGTGGCGGCGGCGTCTCGAACGGCTCCGGCAGCGTCGGCACGGTCACCGTCGGCGAGGTCACCGTCGGCTCGGTCGGCTTGGTGGGCACGGTCGGTTCCGTCGGCTTGGTCACCGTCGGTTCGGTCGGCCGCGTCGGTTCGGTCGGCTTCGTGGGCTGCGTCGTCGTGGTCGTCGGAGGAGCCGTCGTCGTGGACGTCGGCGGGTTCGGCGGTTCCTCGCCCGGAGGCTCCGGCCAGGCCTTGATCGGCACGGTCACGGACTTCGTCGCGTTGCCCAGCGTGGCCGTGACGGTGATGTTGCCGCCGCGATGCCCGAACGCCCAGACCGACATCCGGTACCGGCCGCCCTTGTCCAGGTCGGTGACGCAGCGCAGCGTCGTCTTGCCGGACGACGTGCACTCGCGGTACGGCGTGTAGAGCACGAGGTTCTCCGACGTCGACACGTCCAGCTTCAACGTGCCCGCGCGTGGGCCCGTGTTGCGCACCTCGACGTCCGCGCGCGGGTCCCAGAACACCTCGTCCTGCCACGTCTTCACGAAGAGTTCGAGGTCGTCGTTCACCGGCGGCACGTTGACCGCGACGCTGACGTTGACGGAGATCGCCGCACCCGCGCTGATGACGCCGGTGATCGTGCCGGGCACCGCGGTGTCGGTCGCGCGCAGCAGGAAGTGGAACGTCGCCTGCCCGCCGGGCGCGATGCCCTGCGGCGTCACGCACGTGATCGTGCCGGTGCCGGCGGGGCAGTTCACGGTCTGGTCGGCCGAGCCGTCCGGTTGCAGCAGGCGCGCGGCGCCGAACGACGCGGGCCCGCCGGTCGAGACGACGCCGGGCGGCAGGTTCAGCACCATGCTCGCGGGCGGCGCCGCGGTGCCACCGGTGTTGCGGATGGAGATCGGGAAGTCCTTGGGCTCCTCGCCGGGCGTCAGCGTGAACCCGCTCGGCGTGGTCGGCGTGAGCGACGGCGGCGCGGGGGCGGGAGGTTCGGGGGCCGGCGGAGCGGGCGGTGCCGGTGGAGCGGGCGGAGTCGCCACGGGCGGCGGCTCCGTCGTGGGCTGCGGCGCCGAGGGCTGGGGCGTGGGGGCGGGAGGAACGGGTGCCGGCGGCACCGGTCGCGGCGGCTGGACCTGCGTCTGCGCGGGCGGCGGCTCGACGGCCTGGACCACGGGCGCCTGCTGCTCGCCACCGGCCGCGGCCAGCGCGATCGCCACGGCCGCGGCCACGGCGGCGGCGGAACCACCGACCGTGACGAGCTGACGGGGGATCGCGGCACCGATGGCGCCCGCACCACCCGCGGCCGCTCCGGCACCGACGACGGCCGTCGTGGTTCCGGCGGCGATCAGGTACGTCGTGGCACCGATGCCCAGCACCAGCGGGGCGACGAAGATCCGCAGCGCGCCGTTGACGTCCGCGAGTTCTGCGGCCAGCGCGCGGCACCGGCCGCACTCGTCGAGGTGTGCCTCGACCTGGGTCGCCTCGCGCTTGGACAGGCCGGCGCGGGTCCAGGCACCGAGCCGGTCGACGGTCGCCCGGCAGCGCTCCGCCTCCGTGTCGGTCAGGTGCATCTGCAGGTACTGCTGCTTGAGGCCTTCACGGGCGCGGTAGGCGAGCGCGGACACGCCGTTGGCCGTCAGCCCGAGCAGCGGGGCGACCTCGGCGGGCGACTGGCCCTCGATCTCGGTGTGCCAGAGCACCATCTGCCAGCGCTCGGGCAGCGCGGCGAACGCGCGGGCGGCCATCGACTTCTCGAGGCCGGCCACCGCGGTGTCGCTGAACTGCACGGCGGGCGCGACGTCGGTCATGTCCTCGGTGAGGTCGACCTTCTTGTCGCGGCGGGTCTTGTCGTACGCGGTGTGCCGCAGCGCCGTGAGCAGGTACGCGCGGAACGCCGAGTCGGGTCCGCGCCCTGCACGGAGCGTGTCCAGCACCTTCGCGAACGCCTCGGACACGAGGTCGTCGGCTTCCGCCGGAGAACGCGCCAACTGGCGGGCGAGGTTGTAGGCCGCCGAGACGTGGCGTTCGTACAACTGGCCGTAGGCGTCGATGGTCCCACCACGCACTGATTCGATCAGTTCGGCGTCGCTGGGTCCCTGGACGTCTGCAGGAACGATTGCCACAGTCTTCGTTTCCCTCCCTCGCGGCGCTCAGTGTGACTTACGGCGCCTGACAGAGTCATCTCAATCCCCCGCGCGGGTTGCGTCACGAATCAGCGACGGCTGCGTCTCCCACCTGGAATCGGGTGAACTGAAGGGAGACCGGGTGGGTGTCGCACAAGCGGAACGCCTGCTGAAGTCGAGGTGGCGGACCGCCACCATGGCCGCCGGCTGGGCGTTCCCCGCAGACTGGCCGCTCGCCGAGGTCGACGACGTGTGCGCGGCGATGCTGGAGAACACCGACCCCGGCGACGCGCTGGTCCGGCTGGGCCGGGCTCGCGCCGAGGCGGGAGCGGGCCTGAGCGAGACGCTGATGGACCTGGCCGCGCTGCACGCCGTGCTGACCGCCGTGTCGCACGTCGTGTCGCCGGACGTCGACTCGCTGCCCGCACGGATGTTGCGCATGACAGCGCTGGGATGGGCGGACGTGGTGACGAAGCAGGCCGGCGAGTGCGCGGCCGAGGACCCTCTGACCGGGCTGGCGACCGCCGCCTACCTGCGCACGAGGCTCGGCGAGGTGTACCGGGAGACACCCGTCGCGACGCTCGACTACGCGCTGGTGATGCTGCGCCTCGACGTGCACCGGGCCACCGGCTGGTCCCGCGTGGTCGCGATGACGCTCGCGTCCGACGCGTTGCGCACTGTCTTCGACGGTGGCGAGACGTTGGCGACCCTCGGGCCGTGCGTGGCCGCCGTGCTCGTTCGCCGGGACGAACTGCTGGCACGAAGAGTGTCGAACCTCAGAGTCCTGGCGGCCGACCGGCTCGCCGACGACCCGAACGTCCGTCCGGTCGGACCCGCCAAGGTCTGGGTCGAGCAGTTGCCGGACACGCACGCCGAGGCGCGTGCGCTCCTCACCTCGCTTGGGCGCTGAACCCCCTGTCCCGCGCCCACGGGTTCTCCCCGTGTCCCCACCGGGGGTGTCTTCCCAACGCTCCGAGAAGTGTTCTATTGTGCTAGTTCACTAGAACAATCTGGGGAGCGTGCGTGGTCGAGTTCCACGTTGACCGCGGCAGTGGTCTTCCCGCCTACCTGCAACTCGGCAGGCAGGTCAGGGAGGCCCTGAGGCTCGGCTGGTTGCAGCCGGGTGATCGGCTGCCGACGGTCCGCGACGTCGTCGCCACGAGCGGCGTGAACGCGAACACCGTGCTCAAGGCCTACCGCGAGCTCGAACTCGCCGGCCTCGTCGAAGCCCGTCAGGGCTCCGGCACCTTCGTCAAGGCCTCCTTGGGGTCCGCCGCCCCCGAGGACCTGGACCCGTTGCGCGCCAAGCTCGCCACATGGGTCGCGGAGGCACGCTCCGCCGGGTTGGAGGACGAGGACATCTACGCGCTGCTGCGCGAAGTGCTGAGTGGGGGAGCGCAATGAGCGTGGTCGCGGCCGGATTGTCGAAGTGGGCGGTGCGGAACGTCTCCTTCGAACTACCGCCTGGCAGCGTCACGGCGATGGTGGGAGCCAACGGCTCCGGCAAGTCGACGCTGCTCAACGTTTTGGCTGGGCACCTACCGCCGGATGCGGGGCACGCGTCGATCGCGGGCCGCGTGGCGTACGTGCCGCAGCACAAACCGATGTACAAGTCGTTCAAGGTCGCGGACGTGCTGCAGTTCGGCCGCCGCATGAACGACGTCTGGGACAACGATCGCGCCGACGAGTGGCTCACCCGGTTCAAGGTGCCGCGCAGGCTCCAGATCGGTGACCTGTCCGGCGGCCAGCGCACGCACGTGACGCTCGCGCTGGCACTGGGATCCCGCCCGGACGTCCTGTTGCTGGACGAACCACTGTCCGAATTGGACCCTCTCGCGCGCCACAAGGTCATGCGGGAGTTGCTGACCGAGGTCAACGACAACGGCATGACGCTGGTCTTCTCCACGCACGTCGTCGCGGAGATCGGTGGCGTGGCCGACCGGTTGCTGCTGCTGTCGGGCGGACGGTTGCTGGTGAACGGCGACACGGACGAGTTGCTGGAAGAGCACGTTCTCTACACCGGCCCGCACGCCTCGAAATCACCCGTGGAGGGCCCTGTGGTGCTCGCGAAGCACGGCAGATCGCAGTCGTCGTACCTGGTGCGTTCCGGCGGTGCGCGGATCGACGAACCGTGGACCGCGCGGTACGTGACGCTGGAAGAGCTGGTCGTGGCACACCTGGAGCGTGCGGCGTGAAACTCGGCTCGCTCATCTGGCTGACCTGGCGTCAGCACCGCTGGTCCATCGCCGGCGTCGTCGCTCTCGCCCTGATCGCCGTGTACGGCCTGCTCTCGACGGAGTACGAGGGCGGGTCGGCCTCGATGCCGATCTTCGGCTTCTACGCCCTCATGGTGCAGATCGGGTTCGGCGGCGTGATCGGCATGTTCTGGGGCGCGCCGCTCATCGCCCGTGAGCTGGAGGAACGCACCTACTTCGTGGCATGGGGCCAGGACGTCACTCCCGTGGAGTGGTTGCGCGGCAAGCTGCTCGTGTTCGGCGTCCTGGCCGTCATGCTGGGCGCGCTCGTCGGAACCGGCGACGGTTACATCGGCACGAGGAGGTCGTGGTCCTCGTTCGAGGCCAACCCGCTCGTGCAGGCCGGTTACGCCGTCCTGGGGCTCGCGATCGGTGTGCTCGTCGGCCTGCTGACCAGGCACGTGATGACGGCGATCGCGGGCACCCTCGTGTTCTTCACGCTCACGCGCGTGCTCGTGTCCGTGGTGGCGCGCGACTACTACCTGCCGCCGGAACGCGTGATCGTGCGCTGGGAGAACACCCCCGTCGCGCCGGAGCGCGGACTTGAGCTCGGCAACGGCTTCATCGGCCCCGACCTCGAACCGGTGCGCGTGCTGGACAAGTGCATGCAGGGCATCAACGCGAACACCTGCATGCGCAACGAGAAGGCCGCCATCGGCACGTACGTCGAATACCAGCCGATCGAGCGGCTCACGACGTTCCAGGTCATCGAGTTCGTCGTGTGCGCGCTGATCGCCGCAGGGCTGTTCTTCCTGGTGTTCCGGTTGATGCGGCACGGCGGCGGGTGGAAGCCCTCCCGCTCGCACCGCCGCATCGGTTCCCCGGAGCCCGAGGCCGAGGCAGAACCGGAGGTCGCTGCCGAGCCGGACTCCGAGCCCGTCGCTGAGTCCGAGTCCGATTCCGCTCCGAGTGATCAGAGCGCGCCGGACACGGCCGCCGCCAAGGCCGAGGGGTAGCGCGGGCGGAAGCCGAGCACCCGCTGGGCGTGGTTCGTCGACACGATCCCGCGCCACGGGTCGAAGTCCAGCTGAACGGCCTCCTTGGGGGTGAGGCCGTTCAGCTGGTGCGGTTCGACGACCAGCGGCTCGTGATCCACGTCGCACCCGAGGGCCGCGTCATCGCCCAGAGGCTGGATCTGCTGGTGAGTGCCGGAGAAGCCGCAGGTAGAATGCCTGAACCGTGGACTCTCGTACCCGTCTCCCCGTCGTCGGAATGATCGGCGGCGGGCAGCTCGCCCGCATGACGCACCAGGCCGCGATCCCGCTGGGACAGTCGCTGCGCGTGCTCGCAGTCTCCGAGAACGACCCCGCCGCCCTCGTCGCGCGGGACGTGGTGCTCGGCACCCACACCGACCTCGACGCGTTGCGCGCGTTCGCGAAGGGCTGCGAGGTCGTCACGTTCGACCACGAGCACGTGCCGCAGGAGCACCTGCGCGCGCTGGTCGCCGAGGGCGTGAAGGTGCACCCCGGTCCGGACGCGCTGCAGTACGCGCAGGACAAGCTCAAGATGCGGGTGCGGCTGGCCGAGCTGGGGCTGCCGGTGCCGCCGTTCGCCGAGGTGCACGAGGTTCGCGACGTGCAGAAGTTCGGCGCGGCGCACGGCTGGCCGTGCGTGCTGAAGGCGATCCGCGGCGGCTACGACGGGCGCGGCGTGTGGATGCTGAACACCCCGCAGAGCGCCGAGCGCGTCGTCCCCGAGCTGCTGGAGGCCGGGACGCCGTTGATGGTCGAGCAGTGCGTGCCGATGCGCCGCGAACTGGCCGCCGTCGTGGCGCGCTCGCCGTTCGGGCAGGGCGCGGCGTGGCCGGTCGTCGAGACCGTGCAGTCCGACGGCATCTGCGTCGAGGTTCTCGCGCCGGCACCCGCCCTGGACGGTGCCGAGGCCCAGGAGCTGGCCCTGAAGGTCGCCGAAGCGCTGGGCGTCGTGGGCGTGCTGGCCGTCGAGCTGTTCGAGACCGCGGACGGCGTGGTCGTGAACGAGCTGGCGATGCGCCCCCACAACTCCGGCCACTGGTCGATCGAGGGCGCGCGCACGTCGCAGTTCGAACAGCACCTGCGCGCCGTCCTGGACTACCCGCTCGGCCGCACCGACCTGATGGCGCCGGCCGTCGTGATGGCGAACGTCCTCGGTGCTTCCGACGTGCCCGCGATGGGGCCGGACGAGCGCGTGCACCACCTGTTCGCGCGGTTCCCGGACGCGCACGTGCACCTGTACGGCAAGGAGGAACGGCCGGGCCGCAAGGTCGGGCACGTGACGTTCCTCGGCAACGACATGACCGAGGTCCGCCAGCGCGCGCAGCTTGCCGCTCACTGGCTGTCCACGGGCATCTGGTCAGACGGATACGACATTCACGGCGAGAAGCGGAGTGCGGAGTGACTCAGGTTGGCGTGATCATGGGCAGCGACTCGGACTGGCCGGTGATGAAGGCGGCCACCGAGGCCCTCGCCGAGTTCGACGTGCCGTTCGAGGTGAGCGTCGTCTCCGCCCACCGCACCCCGCAGCGCATGCTCGACTACGCCGGTTCGGCTGCCTCCCGCGGCCTGCGCGTGATCATCGCGGGTGCCGGCGGCGCCGCCCACCTGCCCGGCATGGTCGCCTCGGCCACGGTGCTGCCGGTCATCGGCGTGCCGGTGCCTCTCAAGTACCTCGACGGCATGGACTCGCTGCTCTCGATCGTGCAGATGCCCGCGGGCGTCCCGGTCGCCACGGTCTCAGTCGGTGGTGCGCGCAACGCGGGCCTGCTGGCCGTCCGCGTGCTGGCGGCCTCGGACGTCGCACTGCAGGAACGCATGGCCCGCTTCCAGGCAGAACTCGAGCAGCTCGTACTAGACAAGGACGCGGCGCTGCAGAAGTCCCTCTGAGTGCTCAACAGCACAGCAGCGCCCGACGTGAACGGGCGCTAACATCGTGCCGAGTACTCGCTACTGGGAGGTAACAAGGTGAACCCGAGCTTCGGCACCTATCAGCTCGCCGAGGAGCACGAGGCGCTGCGAGAGGCCGTCCGCTCGCTCGCCGAGAAGGAGATCAAGCCGTACGCGGCCGAGGTCGACGAGAACGAGCGCTTCCCGGTAGAGGCCCACAACGCCCTGGTCAAGGCGGGCTTCGCGGCCGTCCACGTGCCGGAGACCTACGACGGCCAGGGCGCGGACTCCGTCGCCACCTGCATCGTCATCGAGGAAGTGGCCCGCGTCTGCGCGTCGTCCTCGCTGATCCCGGCGGTGAACAAGCTCGGCACGATGCCGATCCTCCTCTCGGCGTCCGAGGAACTGAAGCAGCTCGTCATGCCGTCCATCGCCTCCGGCGAGGCCATGGCCTCCTACGCGCTGTCCGAGCGCGAGGCGGGCTCCGACACCGCGTCGATGCGCACGCGCGCCGTCCTGGACGGCTCGGACTGGGTGCTCAACGGCACCAAGTGCTGGATCACCAACGCAGGCGAGTCCACCTGGTACACCGTCATGGCCGTGACGGACCCCAACGCCGCGAAGAAGTCCGCCGGCATCTCGGCGTTCGTCGTGCACAAGGACGACCCTGGCTTCTCGGTGGGCCCGAAGGAGCGCAAGCTCGGCATCAAGGGCTCGCCGACCCGCGAGATCTACTTCGAGAACTGCACCATCCCGGCCAACCGCATCATCGGCGAGCCGGGCACGGGCCTCAAGACGGCTTTGAAGACGTTGGACCACACCCGCCCGACGATCGGCGCCCAGGCCGTCGGCATCGCGCAGGGTGCCCTCGAGGCCGCGGTCGCGTACGTCAAGGACCGCAAGCAGTTCGGAAAGTCCATTTCGGACTTCCAGGGCGTCCAGTTCATGCTCGCCGACATGGCGATGAAGATCGAGGCGGCCCGCCACATGGTCTACGTCGCCGCCGCCAAGGCAGAACGCGGCGAGCCGAACATCGGCTTCATCACCGCCGCGGCCAAGTGCTTCGCCTCCGACGTGGCCATGGAGGTCACCACGGACGCGGTGCAGCTCTTCGGCGGCGCCGGCTACACGCGCGACTTCCCGGTCGAGCGGATGATGCGGGACGCGAAGATCACGCAGATCTACGAGGGCACGAACCAGATCCAGCGCGTCGTGATGTTGCGCGCCGTGCTCAACGGCTAGAGCAACGACCCGATGATCGGCCTGGAGGCTCGTCCTCCAGGCCGATCGTTGTTCGAGTCAGGCGGCCACGCACGTGCCGATCGCCTCTCCGACAGCCCCCTTCGCCCCAAGCACGCAAGGCGAGGTAGCGGTGAGCGACTTGTCCGCGAGCTGCTGCGCGAACGCGATGGCGACGTTCATCATCCGCGTAGGACTCCCGCTGTCCACCGCCGCCTTCACCGCAGCGGACCGGGCTTCCTCTGTCGTGCACGACAAATCCGTGCCGAACTTGTCGACGCGCGGCAGCCACAGGGCCTTCGAGCCGGACGCGCACGGCACAACGTCCCAGCGCGAGCCCGGAACGGCGTGAGCGAGCGGAGCGGACAGCACGGCGAAGCCGAGCGTGATGGCCAGAGCCACGAGAAAACGTCCCATGCGCCCGAACGTAACCGCGCACATGAACCCTGACCGGGGGAACCGTTGTCACCAAAGGTGATTACGGTCCGCCAACCTCGAGCCGGGTGGACGGGTCACAGCGTGGCCAGGACCTCGCCCAGCCGCTCGTAGCTGCGCCCCGCGCCGTCGGACATGCCGGTCGCGAGCACCGCGTCCCTGGCTTCCTGCGACACCAGCGTCATCGTGGTGGTCATCGTCGTCTGACCGTCCACCTCCACGAACTCGACCGTCGTGATGGACGGCGGGTTGTCCTCGAAGATCTCCGTGTTGACGATCCGCGAGAACGGCGTGACCTCGGTGTACTCCCCGTACATCTCGAACGCGGAAGAGCCGTCCGGCTGCGCCCAGCCGTAACGCCACTTGCCGCCCACGCGCAGGTCGACCTCGCAGATCGGCATCTCCCAGCCGTCGGGGCCGAGCAGCCAGCGCCGGAGCAGTTCTGGCGTCGTGAAGGCCTTCCACACCAACGATGCGGGCGCGTCGAACGTGCGCGACATCGCGATCTCGGTGTCGGAGGGGAGGGTGACGGTCGTGCCGAACTTCACCGTGGTCATCGGTCGTTCTCCTTCATTTCGGTCAAGAGTGCGTCCAGGCGCGTGTAGCTCGCATCCCAGAAGCGGCGGTAGTTCTCAGCCCACACGGCGACCTCCTTCAGCGGTGTCGCATCGAGCTGGCAGGGACGCCACTGGGCTTCCCTGCCGCGGGTGATCAGGCCTGCCTTCTCCAGCACGCGCAGGTGTTTGGAGATCGCCGGGCCGCTGATGTCGAACGGCTCGGAGAGCTCCTTCACCGTCGCCGGGCCCTCCGTGAGCCGCGCGAGGATCGCCCGGCGGGTCGGGTCCGCCAGCGCGGCGAAGGTGGAGCTCAGCTGGTCCATCTCTTACCTAACCACTTGGTTATCTAACCTCTGGGTTAAGTACAGCCACGAGCGTCCGGTCTGTCAAGCCCCAGGTTCAAGATCGACTGACGGATAACGCTTTCCGATCCGGCACATCGGCCGAAGAAATGGCCCGGATGGACCTTTTTCTGGCAGGCATGGAATGGAAGCGGGGCTGAACAGAGCAACTTCAACAAACGGCTGGACACCAGGTCAGAGGCATCGCTACGTTCGCAAAGCCGCAAGTTGACCTCGTTTAGTGAGGTATTTCGAATGAGAGCGAAAAGAACTGTTTCATTAGCGTTCGGATTTTTGCTGGCTGCTTCCGTGCTCGTGCCGACCGCGCAGGCGGCACCGAACGGCAGCGCTGCCAGCCTGGCCAGAACCTCCGACAACAAGATCCAGTCGGCCGCCGCGGCCGAGGCTTACTGGACTCCGGAGCGCATGGCCGCCGCGATCCCGGCACAGGCACCCGCCACGGTTCAGGCCGCTTCCCCACGCCAGCCCTCGGGTCGTGCGGGCAGCATCGAAGGGGTCGCACCCTCGGTGAAGGTCAAGACCGAGCAGGCGCAGGGCATCGGGACGATGCTCAACGAGTCGGCGACGGTCGGAAAGGTGTTCTTCACCAACCCGGCCAACGGCCTGAACTACGTCTGCTCCGGCGCGACCGTGAGCAGCGCCAAGAGGAAGCTGGTCCAGACGGCGGGGCACTGCGTGCACGGCGGTGCCGGCGGCCAGTGGATGAGCAACTGGGTGTTCGTGCCTCGCTACCGCAACGGCGCGCGCCCCTTCGGCACGTGGAGTGCCTACCAGCTCACGTCTCGCACTGCCTGGATCAACTCCAGCAACAGTGACGAGGACATGGGCATCGTCATCATGCAGACCCTCGGCGGCAGTTCGATCGCGAACGTCGTGGGCGGCAACGGGTTGCGCTGGAACTGGGGCTACTCGGTGTTCGTCACGATCCTCGGCTACCCCGCGGGTGCGCCGTTCACCGGTGAGCTGCAGTACTTCTGCCAGGGCACGACCTGGAACGGCCACAGCCAGCAGGTGCGGGCCTGGTGCAACATGACCGGCGGATCGTCGGGCGGACCGTGGCTGCAGGAGTACAACGACCAGAACGGGCTGGGCTACATCAACAGCGTGGTCAGCCACCGGCACGCCGACGCGAGCCAGATGGACGGGCCGTACTTCGACAACGACATCAAGAGTCTCTACGACTTCGCTGAGTCGCTGTCCCCGTGACATCGAATTTTCCGTTGGCCGGGCGCGGAAATCCCGCTCCCGGCCTTCGGGCAACCACAGGGCCACACCGTTCCGTCCTAGTCGCATGAGCGCCCGAATCGCCTTCGCCGTCCTGTTGCTGGCCGCCGCAACGGCCTGCTCCACCTCGCCTGCGGGTCAGGGGGCGAACCTGCGGGGCAAGGTGTACGTCTCGACCTCCGTCACCGAACAGGGCAAGCCGCGCGCACTGGTCGAGGGCACGACGGTGGAACTGAGATTCACCGACGACGACAGGCTGATCGCGAGCGCCGGCTGCAACCAGATGCAGAGTCCGGTCAAGCTCGACGACGGCAAGCTCTCCGTTGGCGACCTCGCCATGACCGCGATGGGCTGCCCCAAACCCGAGCTGCACCAGCAGGACGAGTGGCTGTCGAACCTGCTCCGCGCGACACCTTCCTGGAAGCTCGACGGCACCAACCTCGTGCTCACCGGGGCGGACGCGGAGATCGTGCTCGCGACGGAACAGCCCGCCACCCTGGAGGGCACCTGGACCGTCGACGGGCTCGTCACGCGCGACGCCGTCTCGTCCCTGCCCGCTGGAGTGAGGGTCACGGTCGCCTTCCGCAACGGCAACATGGCCGTGGTCAGCGGCTGCAATCTCAGGGGCGGCGACCGGCCGTACGAACTGGCCGGCCAGACGATCAAGGTCGCGCTGGGGCCCATCACCGACATGGGGTGTGGCGAGCAGGTCAACGCCGTGGAAGAGGCCGTCGTGCAGGCGTTGGGCAAGGGCGAGTTCACCTACAAGATCAACCGCTCCTCGCTGATCCTGACCAACGCGGAGGGCGCCGGTCTGACCCTCAAGAAGTAGCGCGACCAGCGAACCTGTGGACTCGCTGTTGGCTTCCTGTCGAAATCATGAGGTTGTTCAAACCTGCACTAGTTTTGGTTCGAGGCTGAACGACCTACAGCTGAACGACAGGATCGGGGAGCAGGAAACATGGTCAAGGACATCGCCGCACTCATCGGGCGCATCGCCGTCGGCGTCGTGTTCGTCGCGCACGGCTGGCAGAAGTTCACCGAGTTCGGCATGGCGGGCACCGCGGGCTCGTTCGACAAGATGGGCGTGCCGCTGCCGACGCTGTCCGCGTGGTTCGCCGCGTCCGTCGAACTCGCCGGTGGCCTCGCGCTGATCGCCGGTGTGGCGCTGCCGGTCGTCGGCGTGCTGCTCGCCGCCGACATGCTCGGCGCCTGGGTCCTCGTGCACCTGCCGAACGGCCTGCTCGGCGAGGGTGGTGCCGAACTGGTCGTCGTGCTCGGCGCGGCCGCCCTCGCCCTCGGCTTCAACGGTGGTGCCTACTCGCTGGACCGCGTGCTGTTCAAGAACAACAAGGTGCTCAACCCAGCAGCTGTGTGATCTCCTGGGTGACCTTCTCGCTCTCCCGGCGCGCGGCCAGCTGGCCCGCGTCGGGATTGCTCACCTGAACCAGTGAACCACCGGCCGCGAGCACGGCCAGAAAGCCTTCCAGCACAGCGGAAGGCGAGTCCCACTCCACAGTGGACAGCACACGCGGGTCGGAGCCGAGCTTCGCGCCGAGCTCCCGTGCCTGCGCGACCACCTCGTCCACAGTGGACTCACCCAGCGCCAACGTTGAACCCGGGACCGGTTCCCAGGGCATGAAGTCGTCGCCGTGCACGCGCACGTCGTCGGCGTAGTCGACCGGGGCGCCGGAGCCCAAACCCATGGGGTGCAACGAGGCCACGGCCACGACGTCCGCGTCGGCCGTGCCACCGGGCGGCACCACGGCCACCTTGGCGTCAGTTCCGGCGCCGACCACGCGGGCACCGCACCACCAGGCGCCGAGCAGCAGGCCCACGGTCTGCCAGTGCGCGGGCAGCAGCACCGCCACCGAGTCGCCTGGTTCGACGTCGTGCTCGTCCCGCAGCCAGTTCGCCGTCTTCGCGGCCCAGTTCTTCACGGTCGCGCGCGACAGCTCGATCCGCGTGCCCGCCGCGTCGTCGTAGTGCGTGATCAGCGGACGACCGGGATCGGCCTTCAGCAACGGCGTGAAGAGGATCTCGGTCACGCTCACGCGGTACTCCCTAGTCGACGCACGGCACATCCTGGCGAGCTGCGACAGCGTGCGCGCCGTCCAGCGAGAGCAGCTTTTCAGGGCCGAACCGCGCGGGCGTACTCGGGGTCGTCGACGACGGAACGGGCTTCGGGGTCTCGCCGATCTGCTGCGCCACCCACGCCTTCACCGCCTCGCGGTCGACCGTCACGATGCTCTGCCCGCGTTCGTTGCGGCCGTCGATGCTCGTCACCGGGATCGTGGCGAACTCCACGTTGCCCGACGCGAGGCCCTGCGCCTGCGTCGCCAGCGTCGTGAGGTCGAGGTTCTGGTCCACGACAACGGACTTCGACACCGTGTCGAGCAGCCCGCTCAGCTTCCCGGGATCGGTGAACGTGCCCGCGGACAGCAACTGCTTCATCGCCTGCGACATGAACACCTGCTGCCGCGCGATGCGACCCAGGTCACCGCCGGGCATGTTCCGCTGCCGCACGAACGACAACGCGTCACCGCCCGAGATCGTCTGCGGGCCCGCGCGGAAGTTCGCGCCGGAGTTCGGGTCCGACGTGCCGGCCTTCAGGCAGACCTGCACGCCGCCGATCACCTCGGTCAGCAGGTAGAACCCGTAGAGGTTGATCTCCGCGTAGTGGTCGACGCGCATCCCCGTGAGGTGCTGGACCGCCTGCACCAGCGCCTTGCGCCCGGCCTCGTCCGACCTGCGCTCGCGCTCCTGCTGGTCGCTCACGCCCTCGGCCTGCAACCGTTCCGCGGTCAGGTACTTCACCGCGCCGTACGCGGAATTGATCTTGTCGTCGCGGTAGCCGGCGATCGGGACGTACGTGTCGCGTGGAATCGAGATGGCGCTCGCCTTGCCGCCGTTGCGGGGCACGCGCATCACGATGATCGTGTCCGTGTTCACCGTGTCCGTGCCTTCGGTGCGCAACTTGCGCAGCACGTCCGCGGGAAGTGGCCGCCCCTGCGCGTCCGTCCGGCTGTCGCTGCCCACCAACAGGATGTCGATCGCGCCGTCCTCGACGGGTGGCGAGTTCGGGATGTCCTCCAGCACCTGGAGGATCTGCGTGGTGTTGGTGTTCTGCTTCACCAGCCGCAGCGCGGTCCAGAAGTAGCCGGAGAACGCCAACGTTGTCACGGCGACAAGCGCGATCACCGTACGGCCGATGACCCGTGCGGTTTTCTTCACGCGTGCGGCAGTGCTCAAGGGTTGGCCCTTCGTGTGCTGGTTCTGCGTGCTCAGCGTAACTATCGCAAGCGCGTTACGCCGGGGGTTTCAGTTCACGCAGACCAGTCCGCCCGCCGTGATGGGCGGGGTGCTGCTCGAGCTGGCGGGCGCCGACGTGCCGGGAACGCCCTGCGGGTCGATGTCCTCGGAGTCGTCGCCCTGCGCCTGGTAGTCGCTGCCGACGAAGACGTGGATCTGTCCCTTTCGGACGGTCGCGTCCTCCTCGACCCCGACGTTGGGGCCGAGTTCCGCCGCGACCTTGCGCGCGGAGCCCTCTTCACCGGTCGCGTACCGCACGACGGTGGTGTCGCTGTTCTGCGGCGCCGACGCCACGGGACCGCGCTGGAAACCCTTGGCCGCCAGCGTGTTCATCACCTGCGTCGCGAGTCCCTGGATGCCCGCGGCGTTGAAGACCTGCACGGTGATCGAGGAGTTCGGCGGCGCGGGCAGCGTGGTGGTCGTCACCGGGGCCTTGCTCGACGTGTCCTTGTCCGCGGCCAGGTCGGTGAGGAACTTGCGCACCTGCGCGGGGTTCACCGGCAGCACGTTGCCGTCGCTGTAGGTGTCCGTCGGGTCGCCCACCGGGATCGTCTTGAACTGGAAGTTGCCGCCCACGAGGCCCTGCATCTGCTCGGCGAACGTGGTGATGTCCCAGCCGGAGCTGAGGATCACGGACTTCTGCACGGCCTCGACCAGGCTGTTGAGCCTGCCGGGGTCGGTCAGCGTGCCGGTCGACAGCACCTTCTTCGCGAGGGCCCCGATGAACACCTGCTGGCGCACGATCCGGTCGAGGTCGCCGCCGGGCAGGTTCTTGCGCTGCCGCACGAACGACAGCGCGGCCGCGCCCTCGATCGTCTGCTGGCCCGCCTGGAAGTTCGCGCCGGAGTCGCGGTCGGAGGTCGGTTCCTTCAGGCACACCTCGACGCCGCCGATGGCCTTGGTGACCTCGTAGAAGCTGGCGAGGTTGACCTCGGCGTAGCGGTCGACGCGCACCGACCCGCCGGTCATGTTCTCGATCGTCTTGATCAGCGTCTTGCGGCCAGCGGCCATCGACTCGGTGCGGATCCGCGCCTCGTCCGTCACGCCCTGTGAGCGCAACTGCTGGTCGACGGTGTTGCGCTGGCGCGCGAACGCCGAGTTGAGCTTGTGCTTGCCGAACCCGTCCGCCATCTCGACGTAGGAGTCGCGGGGGAACGAGATGGCGACCGCGCGGGTGCCGTCGACCGGGATGTGCACGAGGATCATGGTGTCGGTGTTCTGCTCGCCGTCGGCGATGCCGCCGTTGAGCATGGCGAGCACCTCCTCCGACAGCGGGTTGCCCTGCGCGTCGGTGCGGCTGTCCATGCCGACCAGCAGGATGTCGACCGCGCCGTCGAGCGGCTTGGGCCCCTGCTTGGCGAGTTCCTCCGAGATGACCTCGGTTTTGACGATGCCGTCGTTCGTCGTGCGCAGCTTGTTCCAGCCGTAGGACGTGACGAGAAGCACAGCCGTTGAGACGAGTGCGATGAAGATCTTCCCCGTCACCAGGAAAGCGCGAAAGGCCGCAGACGGTCGGGTGCCCACCACCCTGACCGGCAGAGTTCTGCCTTCCACAGCCGTTTCCTCCCCCACAACCGCGAGTTTAGTTCTTTATAAGTCAGACGGCGTGACGTTGCTGTGGGTTGCAGCGATTAGGTACGTGACAGACTGCGAGCGGGGAACACCACGGGAGGAAATGGCATGCGCGTACTGGTGACAGGTGGGGCCGGGTTCATCGGCTCGCACTACGTGCGGGAGTTGGTGAGCGGGTCCTACCCGGCGTTCGCCGGTGCCGAAGTGGTGGTGCTCGACAAGCTCACCTACGCGGGCAGCGAGACCAACCTCGCGCCGGTCGCGGGCAAGTTCGAGTTCGTGCAGGGCGACATCTGCGACGCCGGCGTGGTCGCCGAGCAGATGCGCGGCATCGACGTCGTCGTGCACTTCGCGGCCGAATCGCACGTGGACCGGTCCATCACCGGATCGGCCGACTTCGTGCTCACGAACGTCCTGGGCACGCAGACGCTGCTGCAGGGCGCCCTGAACGCGGGCGTGGGCCGGTTCGTGCACGTCTCGACGGACGAGGTCTACGGCTCGATCGAGGACGGCTCCTGGACCGAGACGCACATCCTCGAACCGAACTCGCCCTACTCGGCCTCCAAGGCTTCTTCGGACCTGTTGGCGCGTGCGTTCCACCGCACTCACGGCCTGCCCGTGAGCATCACTCGGTGTTCGAACAATTACGGGCCGTATCAGTTCCCCGAAAAGGTGATTCCGCTCTTCGTCACCAATTTGATCGATGGCAAGAAGGTGCCTCTCTACGGCGACGGCCTGAACGTGCGCGACTGGCTGCACGTGGCCGACCACTGCCGTGGCATCCAGCTCGTCGCCGAGGCCGGCCGGCCGGGGGAGATCTACAACATCGGCGGCGGCACCGAGCTCACCAACCGCGAGCTGACCGAGAAGCTGCTGGAGGCGACGGGCCGCGACTGGACGGCCGTCGAACCCGTGCAGGACCGCAAGGGTCACGACCGCCGCTACTCGGTCGACATCTCCAAGATCGCCTCCGAACTGGGCTACGCGCCGCAGGTCGACTTCACCGTCGGTCTCTCCGACACGGTCGAGTGGTACCGCGAGAACCGCGCCTGGTGGGAGCCGCTCAAGGAGCGCGCGGCGCTGGCGAAGGGCTGAGAGAGGTGATCCTCGTTCCCGGTGGTCGTGGCCAGCTCGGCCACGACCTCGCCGCCCTGTCCACCGACGTCCGCGCGGTGTCCTCCGCCGAGCTCGACGTGACGAAGGTCGCGGCCGCGGACCTGGCCGGTGCCTCCGCGGTGATCAACTGCGCCGCGTACACCGCCGTCGACGCCGCCGAGACCGACGAGGACCGCGCGTTCGCGGTCAACGCCGTCGGTCCCGGTCTGCTGGCGCAGGCGTGCGCTTCCGTTGGCATTCCGATGATCCACGTCTCGACGGACTACGTGTTCGCCGGCGACGGCACGCGGCCGTACGAGACTTCTGACGAGGTCGGTCCGAAGTCCGCTTACGGTCGCACAAAACTCGAAGGCGAACGCCGTGTGCTGGCGGCGGGCGGTTACGTCGTGCGCACCTCGTGGGTGTACGGCGCGCAAGGCTCGAACTTCGTGAAGACCATGGCGGCACTGGAATCCTCGAGGCCTTCACTGTCCGTTGTGGATGATCAGGCCGGTTCGCCGACGTGGTCGCACGACCTCGCGGCCGGACTTCTCGAGCTCGCCTCGGTTCTGCCGGAGACGCGTCTGCTGCACGCGACCGGTGGCGGCGAGACCACGTGGTTCCGGTTCGCACAGGCCATTTTCGAGGAACTCGGCGCCGATCCCGCACGCGTTCAGCCCTGCACCACGGCGGATTTCCCCCGCCCGGCACCGCGACCCGCCTACTCGGTGCTGTCGGGTGCCGCGTGGGCAGCCGCGGGACTGCGCCCGTTGCCGCACTGGCGCAGCGCCCTTTCGGAGGCAGTGCGAGCCGGGGTGGTAGCTCCCCGTGCCGGTGCTGCGCCATTGGGGTGACCGGTCTGGCACGGTAGTCCCAAGTGCGGGAGCCTGTTCGGCATGTTCGATTCCGGGCGCACACCTCAGCGTCCCGCGACAGCGGATTCCGATCGGCAGCGCTTCCTGAAGTGCGTTGCTGTTGTCACGGGCTCGCGACAGGTGTCGATGAGTCAGCTGGACAAGCACGCACCGAGGCCGCACTCTCGGTGAAGTCGTTGGGGCGTCAGGGTTTCCTGACGCCCTCCGACGTGCACCTCAGGCCCTGCTCCGCCGGTACGCCTCGACGGTCTTCTCCGCGCACCGCCGCCAGGTGAACCCGGACGCGTGCGCACGCCGTTCGGACTGCGCCTCCGGAGTGGTCGGCGCGGCGACTGCCTGCGCCATTCCATCCGCCAGGGCCTCGACGTCTCCCACCGGCACGTGCAGTGCGTGCCCACCGGCGACCTCGCGCAACGCGGGCACGTCCGAGCAAACCACAGGAACGTTGCAGGCCAATGCTTCCAGCACCGGAAGCCCGAAGCCCTCGTCCCGCGACGGCAGCACCAGCGCCGTCGCTCCGGCCACCACCGAACGCAGGTGCACGTCCGGCAGGTACCCGGTCCGCAGCACCCGGCCGTCCACACCGGACCGGCCGGGCCCGACGATCACCAGCGGCGGCAGCGACGGGTCGGACGCGTGCGCCTTGATCAGGTACTCGAGACCCTTGCGCGGCCCGTCCGCACCCACGAACAGCAGGTACTCCGAGCCCAGGCCCAGCCGGCCTCGCAACGTCGGCGACGGCGGCCGCGAGGCGAACCAGGCGGGGTCGACGCCCAGCGGCGTCACCATGATCTTCTCCAGCGGCACGGAGAACCGGTCCGCGACGACCGACGCGACGGCCGCGGTCGGCGTGCAGATCACGTCGGCGCGCTGGGCCGACAGCCGGACCAGTTCCGGCAACCGGCGATCCGACGGCGGGAGGTCACCGGGCGCGTCCAGGAACGCGAGGTCGTGGATCGTGACGACCTTGCCGGCCCGGATCGTCGGCGGCAGCACGAAGTTCGTGGCGTGCATGACGTCGGTGAACCCGGCCAGCATCTCGACCGGCGGGAACTTGGCGCGCAGCCACAGCTGGCGCAGCGCCCGCGCCGAGACGGGCAGGCCGCGCGCTGTCACGTCGTGCGGGAGGACGGTGCGCAACGCACGCCAGCCGCGCAGCGTGAACGCCACCGCCCGTACGTCGACGTCGTCCGACATCGACGCCAGTTCTTCGGCCAGAGCCGCTGTGTAGCGGCCGATTCCGGTGCGATGTCCTAGCAGAGGGGTGCCGTCGAGCAGCACCCTGAGGGGTTTCGGGGATCTCGCCATTTACCTGCCACCACGCGCGATTTTCCGCAGACGCCCCGTCGCCCGCTTGGCCAACTCGGTCGGGCCACCCGCGTCCAGGTACTCGCGCACCAGGTGCAGGTCCCGCTTCACCTTGTCCGTCGTGCTGAGCCCCGGTGTGCGCACCATGGGGGCCGAGCCGGGCAGACGGTCCGCGGCGGGCCTGGGGTTGCGGCAGAACTCGGCCAGCGGCGCGAGTGCCGTCTCCCAGGTGAACCGTTCGCGGACGACGGCGATGCGCTCACGGCACGCGGCCGCGAACTCCTCGTCGTAGAGCACCTTCTCCAGCGCGTCGGCCAGTGCCTCCGGGTCCTCCGGCGGCACGACGACGCCCAAACCTTCGCGCTCCACCAGGTCCGCGAACGAGTCGCCGGACGTGGTGACGATCGGCAGGCCCGCCCACAGGTAGTCGAGCACCCGCGTGCGGAACGCGAACGTGGTCTCCACGTGCTCGTAGTGCGTGGTGACACCGCAGTTCGCGTCGAGCAGCCAGTTCTGCCGGTCGTTGTACGGCACCCAGCCGTCGTTGAAGAACACGTGCTCGCCGGTCAGCCCCAACTGTGCGGACAGCGCCCGCGTCTGGCCGGCGATGTCCATGTCCGGGACCTCGGGGTTCGGGTGCTTCATGCCGAGGAAGTACAGCTTCGCGGACGGCTGCCGCCTGCGCAGGTGGTCCATCGCCTCGATCAGCGACAGCGGGTCGAACCAGCTGTAGACGCCACCGGCCCAGATCACGACCTTGTCCGCGTCCGTGACGCCGGGCACGACGCCCTTGATCGCCGGGCCGGTGCGCTGCGGCGGCTTGCCCGACAGTCCGAAGGGGACGATCCCGAGCAGCGACGCCGTCGTCGGGTCGTTGTCGTACAAGGTCGGCGTCAACCGGCCCAGCGCGGCCAGGTGGCCGAGCCAGAAGTGCCGCTGCCGTTCCGACGCGCACAGGAAGAAGTCGCCGCGTTCGAGCTGCGTGTTCAGCACCTTGGTGACGGCGGCGAGGTCGAGGGCGCGCTTGTCGTCGGCCTTGTCCTTGCCCTGTTCCAGCAGTTCCAGGTGCATCGGGTCGTACATGTCGCAGACCACGATCTTGGTCGACGACTCCTTCTTCAGCTCGCCGACCATCTCCAGCGCGTGGCCCTGCAGCACGACCACGTCCGCCCACGCGACGTGCGGCGGAAGTTCCTTCGGCCGGGCGCGTTCGACGCCGAACGGGGCGTCGGGCGGCGCGCACAGCGGGTTCGTCGTGACCAGCCGCACCTGGTGCTCGCCGGACAGCACGTCGGCCATGTGCCAGGCCCGGATCGCGGGACCCGCCATCCGGTCCGAGATCGCGTCGCCGGTGATCACCAGGATCTTGCGCGGCCTGCCGAACACGTCGTCGAGGCCCAGGACGTCCACGAGGATGTCGTGCGCGGCGAGGTAGCGCGGCAGGGGATAGGCCGGTTCGAGAGCCTTGCGCATCAACGGAACGAGGTCGGTGTCCGACATCCGGCGCGCGGCCTGTTCGATCTTGCGCGACTTGGCCAGCGACGGCATCTGCTCGACGAACTGGTCGATCGCGAGGAACCCGGCGAGCGCCTGGCGGGACATCCCGACCGGCTCGCGGTCCTGCGCGGGGTCGGCGGGGCGGCGGGTGATCTCGAGCTGCGTGGGATCGATCTCACCGCGCGCCGTGGCCCTTCTGACGCACAGCGCGAGCGCGGCCGGCAGCACCTTCGCCAGCGTCTCGTCGGAGAAGTTCTTGTACAGCGACATGAGCGCGTTGCGCTCCAGCAGGTACAGCTCGCGGCTCTCGTGGATCGAGCTCATCGACGCGTGGTGGCGGTGGAACGTGAGCGACGCCGGTTCGTAGCGGACCCGCCAGCCGCGCAGGTTCAGCCGCCAGCCGAGGTCGACGTCCTCGTAGAACATGAAGAACCGCTCGTCGAACCCGCCGAGCTTCTTGTAGAGGTCGGTGCGCACGAACATCGCCGAACCGGTGCCGAACAGCACGTCCTTCGGGCCGTCGTGGCTGCCGTCGTCGTCCTGGTCGGCGTGCCGCTTGTAGCCCATGCCGAACCAGGTCAGCCCGCCGTCGACGAAGTCGATCTTCTCGCCGTCCCAGTCGAGGACCTTGCTCGCGACCGCGCCTACCGCCGGTTCGGAGTGGAACACCCTGATCGCGGCCTTGATCCAGTTCCGGTCCGCGCGGGCGTCGTTGTTGAGGAACGCGAGCACCCCGCCCGTGGCGTGGTCGACGCCGAGGTTGCAGCCGCCCGCGAAGCCGAGGTTCGTGGGCGAGGTGATGATCTCGACGCCCGGCAGTTCCGCCTTCAGCCGTGCGGTGTCGTGCGCCTCGTTGTCGACGACGATGACCTGGAGCAGCTCGGCCGGGTAGTCCACCTCGGCCAGCCCGCGGACGCAGGTCACGGTGTCTTCCGCGCCGCGATAGTTGACGACCACGACGGACACGACGGGCAGTGAGGCTCGATCCACGCGCTAAGCCTGCCTCATCACTCTGCGCGCCCGCAGTGTGGTTGCACAGATCAGCAGCAACAAGACAGCCAGAGGTACCCCGAAGACCCACTCGGCGGACCAGTCGTTGCGCTCGGCGAGCAACGGCCGCATCAGCGGATGCCGCAGAACCGTGGCCGGACCCGGCCGCATCTTCTTCTCCTGCTCGCCCCGCACGACTATCCGCAGCTCGGCGCCGTCCGGACAGGTGACGCGGTGCGCGTAGGCGGGGTTGTCCGGCCCCGGCACGTCCTCGACGCTGGTGATCACGCACGTCTGGGGCGTGGCGAGGACGTCCATCAACGCGCGGTGACCGTCGCCGACCAGCACCGCTGTGCCGGGGATCACGACCATGAACGCGGGCAGCACGAGCCACGCCGGCCCGAGCTTGCCGACGCCCCACGCGAACGCGATCGACAGCAGGCAGCACGGCACCAGCACCGCGAGCTCGTAGTGCTCGGGCACGACGGCACCCAGCACGACCGCGACGGCGACCGCGGCGAGCCCGATCACGATGAGTGGCGCCGGTCGCCTCACGACTGCTTCCTGAGGTTCATCGTCACGGGGGACGCCTGTGGGCCGCAGGAGGTTCCATCGCCGCGCGACATCAGCGGCCGGCCCAGTCCCGCCAGACGCTCTTGCGCGGGACCTCGGTCTTGATCCTGAGACGCTGGACGAGCGTCGCGGGGAGCCTCAGCAGCACCTCCGCCAGGACCTGGGCGCGGAGCCCGAGCCGGAAGTTGGCGGCGTCCGGGACGTTCTTGCGGAACGGCAGCACCGCGGTGATCGCGAAGAACCGGGCGAGCTGGGTGAGCGCGACTCCCGCCGGGGCGCACCGGAGCAGCATCAGCAGCCGGTTGCGCTCGTTCCAGCGGTGGAAGAGCGTCGAGCCGGGACGTGTGCTGGCGCCGTGCTTGTGCCGGACCCGCGCCGGTCCGACCGAGATCACCCGGTGCCCGGCCAGCCGCAGCCGCCAGGCCGTGTCGGTGTCCTCGTAGTAGCAGAAGAAGCTCGCCGGGACACCGCCCGCGGCCCTGAGCTCGTCGGTCCTGAGCAGCGCCGCGCCGCCGCAGAACCCGAACACCTCGCGTCCGGCGAGCACGACGTCCCTGCCGTGGCCGTCCGCGGTCAGTGCCACGCCGACGGACTGCGTCGAGCCGTCCGTGAGCAAGATCGACGAGGTGGCGGCCGCCGCTCCCGGCTCGCCGTTGAGAGCGCTCTCCAGCTCGGCCAGCCACGACGGCTCCGGTGCCGCGTCGTCGTTGAGCCACGCGACGAACTGGGTGTCCACCATGTCCAGAACGGCGGCGAGCCCGCCCGCGTAACCGCGGTTGCGCGGCAGCCGCACGACCTCATGTCCGCTGATCAGCTCGGCTGTGCCGTCGTCGGACGCGTTGTCCACGATGATCGTCCTGTGTGGACTCTTCTGGGCCGCGAGGGCGTCCAGGCACGCCGTGATGTGGTCACGGCCTCGCCACGTCACGACCACCACGGTGCTGACTGCCGACACGGCGTGAGACGGTACGCGACGTGCCCGAGCTAGTAGTGCTGACCGAGCAACTCAACGCCCCGGTCCCCGGCGGAACCGGCCGCTACACGGCGGAGCTGCTCAAGGCGTTGGGGGAGAGCGTTCCTGACGGCTGGTCCGTGGTGACCGCGGCGACGGCCCGCGCCGACCGCGTGATCAGGGTGCCGCGCCGGGCGCTGGTGGCGTTGTGGGAGCGCGGTCTTCCGCCGAAGCTCGGCCCGCACGTGCACGCCCCGACGCCGCTCGCACCGTTGCCTGGCGCCGTCGTCACCGTGCACGACGTGGTGCCGTGGACGCACCCGGAGACTTTGACTCCGCGCGGGGTCGCCTGGCACCGCAAGGTGATCGCGCGGGCGGCACGCGAGGCGCGCGCTCTGGTCGTGCCGACGCACGCCGTTGCGTCTCAGTTGGCTGCGTGCGTTCGGGTTGAGGTTCCTGTGCACGTGGTGCCCAACGGCGTGACGCGACTCGTTGCTCCGCCTGCCGACGACCTGCCGTCGTCCTACGTGCTCGCTATCGGCACCGTGGAGCCGCGCAAGGGTTTCGGGTTGCTGGTGCGCGCGACCGAACGGCTGCGGGTGCCGTTGGTCGTGATCGGACAGCAGGGCTGGGGCGACGTCGACCTGCGCGCGCCGCACGTGACGTTGCTGGGCAAGGTTTCCGACCAGCGGCTCGCCTCGGTGCTGGCCGGCGCCACCGTGCTCGCCGCGCCCAGCCTGGCCGAGGGGTTCGGCCTGCCGGTGCTCGAGGCGATGGCCGCGGGCGTACCCGTCGTGCACTCCGACGATCCGGCTCTCGTGGAGGTCGCGGGAGGCGCCGGAACCGTCGTGCGGCGGGGCGATCTGGCTTCGTTGACGGAAGGGCTGCGGGCCGTGCTGGCTGATCCTCGTCACACCGTCGAGGCCGGAATCACCCGCGCGAGTGAGTTCACCTGGGAAAAGACGGCGCAGGGTGTCTGGGACACACACGCTTAACGACCGGATTAGTGCATTCCCGTTAAACGCATAAGCAAATGACATTACGCTAGCTGATCGTGCCCACCGTCGAACCCAGCGTGTTGATCGACGCCACCGCGATCCCCGCAGACCGGGGCGGCGTCGGCCGTTACGTGGATTCGCTCGTCGCGGCACTGGACGCGGACGGGGCCAGACTCTCCGTCGTGTGCCAGCCACGCGACGAGGACCTGTTCACCAAGATCGCGCCGAACGCCAGGATCATCAGGGCCGCTGACGCCGTCGCCACCAGGACGGCCCGCCTGGCCTGGGAACAGACGACGCTGCCCCGCCTGATCCGCACCCTCGGCGTCGACGTGGTGCACTCACCGCACTACACACTCCCGTTGGCGGGCAAGGCCGCCTCGGTCGTGACGCTGCACGACGCCACCTTCTTCACCGACCCGGTGCTGCACTCCTCGGTGAAGGCCCGCTTCTTCCGCACCTGGACCCGAGCCTCCCTGAGACGCGCGGACCTGTGCGTGGTCCCGTCCCAGGCAACGGCGGACGAACTGGTCCGCGTGGCCGGCGCCGACCGCCGAGTCCTGCACATCGCGCAACACGGCGTGGACACCGAACGCTTCCACCCGCCGTCACCGGACGAGGTCCTGGCAGTCCGCAAGGCCCTGTCGCTGGGCGACACCCCGTACGTGGCGTTCCTGGGAGCGTTGGAACCGCGCAAGAACGTCCCGGCCCTGATCCGCGGCTTCGCCCAGGCGATGGTGGGCAGAGCCGACCCGCCGGCCCTGGTGCTGGCGGGCCAGCCGGGCTGGGACAGCCAGGTCGAGCGCGCCCTGGACTCCGTGCCGCACCGCATCCGCGTGATCCGCGCCGGCTACCTGCCGTTCGAACAGCTCGCCGGCTTCCTGGGCGGCGCGCAGCTGGTGGCTTATCCGTCCTTGGGCGAGGGCTTCGGCCTGCCGGTGCTGGAGGCCATGGCCTGCGGTGCGTGCGTGCTGACCACCCGTCGGCTGTCGCTGCCGGAGGTGGGCGGCGAGGCCGTTGCCTACTGCGGTGTCGGCGCCGGGGACATCGCCGCCGCCGTTGCCGACCTGCTGGACGATCCTGCTCGCCGGGCTTCTCTGGCGGCTTCCGGTCAGCAGCGGGCCAAGGACTTCTCGTGGGCCGTCAGTGCCGACCGTCACCGGCTGGCTTACGAGCGCGCGGCGTTGGTGCGACGCCGGCGCTGACGCTTGCCGGTGCTCGGTCCGAGACTTGGTCTGGCGTTGGCGGCTGACCGGGCGGCGCTAGGGTGGCGCGCGTGAACTACGGCGACGGACTTGGTGTCGTGACGGTCACGTACTCGCCGGGCGAGACGCTGGCTCCCTTTGTGGACACCCTTTCGAAGGCAACTTCCCGTCCGGTGCAGGTGATCCTGGCCGACAACGGGTCCACCGACGGGGTTCCCGAGGAGGTTGCCGCCACTCGGGATCATGTGACGTTCCTGTCCACCGGGGGGAACCTCGGATACGGCGGCGGGGCCAATCGCGGGGTCGCCACTCTTGGGCCCGATGTCGGGTGGGTGTTGATTTCCAATCCTGACATCGAGTTCGCGCCTGGCAGTGTGGACGCGTTGATCGCTGCCGGTGAGCGGTGGCCTCGGGGTGGGATGTTCGGGCCGTTGATCCGGGAGCCCTCCGGGGAGGTTTACCCGTCTGCTCGGTTGTTGCCTTCGTTCGGGCGTGGGGTCGGGCACGCTCTTTTTGGGGCTGTTTGGAAGTCCAATCCCTGGACTCGGGCCTATCGGCAGGAGAAGTCGCCCGTTGAGCGGACTGCCGGGTGGTTGTCGGGGTCCTGCTTTTTGATGCGGCGTGAGGCTTTTGACTCCGTTGGCGGGTTCGATGAGCGGTACTTCATGTACTTCGAGGACGTTGACCTCGGGGAACGTGTTGGTGCGGCTGGGTGGGTCAACGTTTATGTGCCTGAGGCTGAGGTTGTGCACATCGGGGGGCACTCGACTGCTCGGTCTTCGGATCGGATGTTGAGGGAGCATCATCGGAGTGCTTATCGGTATCTGGCTGATCGGCATGCTGGGGTGGTTTGGGCGCCGTTTCGTGGGGTGTTGAAGGCTGGGTTGGGGTTGCGGGCTTGGGTTCTTACTCGGAAGAGTTGACGCCTTCGGCGTGCGCGCCGGGTCTGTGGGGCGTCTCCCTGGTGCGTTGGCGGGTTCCTGTTTCGTGTTCGTAGGTGGTTGGGTTGCGGGCGTTGCCTTGCGTTGATTCCTGGGGCTCCGCCCCAGACCCCGCCAATCTGATCAAAAGCCGGGGTCCACGCCACGCGTAGGTAGATGGCACGCCTGTTGCTTTGGGCGGAGTTGCGTTGCTTAGTTTGGTGGCGTCGGTGGGGTGGCTTCGTCACGAGCCGAGCCAAGAGCGGGCCACATCAGAGGATGGGTGTCAAACGGACGAAAAGCGTGTCCGTTTGACACCCATCCTCTGATGCAGCAAGAGCTATGGCACGACTCGTGACGAAGCCACCCCACCCAGACCGCACGGTAAGGACGGCTCGCCTGCGGCGTCGCGGGTGATCAGGTGCTTGGCGTGATCGCGCGCTCTGACGGCTCGCCTGCGGCGTCGCGGGGGGATCAGGTGCTTGCCGTTCCCGCCCGCTCTTGCTGCTCGCCCTCGCCCCGCTTTCGCTTCGCGGGACTGTCAGACCTGCTCGCTAAGTTGGGTCGCGGGGGATCCAGCTTCCAAGGGGACCCTTGCGCGAGCCTGCCCGGCGGCATCCGCCGGGCACGGCTACATGTCGCCGCTCAGCCGTTGGCTCAGCGAGTTGCGGGCCTGCTGGTGGTTCGAGACGGTCGGGATCAGGCCCGGCTGCACTACCTGAGTGATCTCCGCGTCATCTGCCGGCTGCTGCGGCGCCGGGAGCGGCTGGCCCTGTTTCGGCTGGCCCTGCTTCGACTGGGCGTGCATCGGTTGCGTTGGCATCGGCTGGCCCGGCGCGTGGTGTTGCGGGCGCTGCTGTTGCTGGCCCATCTGGCCCATCTGCGCGGGCTGCAGGATCATCGTCGAGTCCGGGTCTCGGCGCGGGTCCATGGCGTTGACCAGCGAGCGAGGGATTTGTTGCGTGTCCGAGGAGTCCATCGGGGACGTCATGTTGTCCGGCGTCACGATGTTCCGCCCACGTGCGCGGGCGCGGGCGAGCATGGCGTCGGCCCGGTCGCGGGGGTCCATGTCGGATTTAGCTCCTTGCCGGGACCAGATCCCATATGACGATCTGCTTCGTGTCAGAGTATTCCGTCGAACGGCTCGCTGTAACGCGGAGGAGGAAAAAGGTGCACGGCGTCGAAGCTGTGGTGCTGGTCGGGGGCAAGGGCACCCGTCTTCGCCCGCTGACCCTGTCCGCTCCCAAGCCCATGTTGCCGACCGCAGGGGTGCCATTTTTGACACACCTCCTGTCTCGGATCAAGGAGGTCGGCATCACGCACGTGGTGTTGGGGACCTCCTACAAGGCCGAGGTGTTCGAGGAGTACTTCGGGGACGGATCTAGGCTCGGGCTGGAGCTCGAGTACGTGGTGGAAGAGGTGCCGCTGGACACGGCGGGGGCGATTCGCAACGTTGCGGACAAGCTGCGTGAGCCCGACGTGATGGTCTTCAACGGCGACATCCTGTCGGGGGTCGACCTGTCGGGGATCGTCGACACGCACCGCAAGCACGAGGCGGATGTGACGCTGCACCTGGTGAAGGTGGCGGACCCGCGGGCGTTCGGGTGTGTGCCGACGGACGACGAGGGGCGCGTTCAGGCGTTCCTGGAGAAGACCGAGAACCCGCCGACGGACCAGATCAACGCTGGTTGTTACGTGTTCCGGCGTGAGGTGATCGACGCGATTCCCGCCGGGCGGCCGGTGTCGGTGGAGCGCGAGACGTTCCCCGGGCTGCTCGAGGCGGGGCGGAGGTTGCAGGGGCACGTGGACGCCACGTACTGGCTGGACCTCGGCAAGCCCGAGGCGTTCGTGCAGGGGTCCGCGGACCTCGTGCGCGGTGTTGCGCCGTCGGCGGCTGTTGCACAGCCTGGCGACTACCTGGTGCTCGAGGGCACGAGCGTGCACGAAGGCGCGACGCTCAAGGGTGGGACCGCGGTCGGTGCGAACTGCACGGTTGCGGACGGTGCTGTGCTCGATGGCGCGATTTTGTTCGACGGTGCCGTTGTCGGTGAGAACGCCGTGGTCGAGCGTTCGATCGTGGGTGCCGGTGCGCTCGTGCAGGCCGGTGCGGTCCTCAAGGACGCCGTGATCGGCGACTCCGCGGTGATCGGCGCGCGGTGTGAGCTGATCGGCGGAGCGCGGGTGTGGCCGGGTGTGGTGCTGCCCGAGGCCGGCGTGCGCTTCTCGACGGATGCCTAGCAGAGCCTGGACTCCACCGTTCCCACTCGATCTGGGCGCGGTGCTCGGCAGGTTGCGCCGCGGGCCCGGCGATCCGTCCTTCAGCGCGGAGGGCGGTGTCTGGTTCGCGGCGAACACGCCGTGCGGCGCCGGCACGTTGCACGTCACGAGGACGAGCGGCGAGGTGCTGGCTGAAGCGTGGGGTGAGGGCGGGCAGTGGCTGCTGGACGGGCTGCCCGCCCTGCTCGGCGCCGACGACACGGTGGACGAGTTCGTCGCGCACCACCCGATCATCGCCGAAGCCAGGAGACAACGACCTGGGCTGCGGCTCGGGGCGACGAACCGGGTCTGGGACTTGGTGTTCGCCTCGATCCTGGAGCAGAAGGTCACCGGCATGGAGGCCTTCCGCACGTGGCGTGAGCTGGGACGGCGGTTCGGTGAGAGCGCTCCCGGACCGAAGCCGCTGAAGGTTCCGCCGACGCCGCAACGGTTGCTGGGCCTGCAGGACTGGGAGTGGCACCAGTGCGGCCTCGACGGGGGCCGCAGGAGGACGCTGATCAACGCTGCGCAGGTCGCGCACCGGCTGGAGAAGGCCGCGGAGATGCGCAGCCGCGAACTGCTCGAGAAGGTGCCCGGCATCGGCGTGTGGACGTCGGCCGAGGTCGCGCAACGGTCCTGGGGCGACCCGGACGCCGTGAGCGTCGGCGACTACCACGTCGCCAAGAACGTCACGTGGGCGTTGACCGGTACGCCGGGCGACGACGACGGCATGATGGAGCTGCTGGAGCCCTACAAGCCGCAACGCCACCGCGCGGTCATGTACCTGGAGGCGGCGGGTCTGCGGCGGCCGCGGCGAGCACCGAGGTTCTCGCCGCGCGACTACCGCAAGTTCTAACGGAGACGGGCGAGAGCGCTCTCGATCAACGGGTGCAGGTCGTCCACGTTGTCCGGCAACGAGTCCAGCGGCCACCACTGCAGATCGACGGACTCAGCGCTGCGCACCGGCTGCGCGCCGACGGGAGCGCGCACCAGGAAGCGGACGTCGAAGTGCCGCGTCGGCTTGCCGAGCGAGCACGTGATCGGGTGCACGTCGAGGTGGATCGGCGTCGGCTCGATGCGCAGGCCGCGCATGCCGGACTCCTCGGTGGCCTCGCGCAGAGCGGCACCGGCCAGCGACACGTCTTCCGGCTCACAGTGGCCGCCCAGCTGAAGCCACCGGCCCACGCGCGGGTGCAGCGTCAGCAACGCGTGCTCCGCAGTGGCGTCCAGGACCAACGCAGAGGCCGTGATGTGCCCGGGTTCGCAAGATCGCATGCAGGCGTCCTCGCGGGCCGCCAGGAAGCCCAGGTAGGCCTCGCGCAGGGCGTCCTGGCCCGCGAACCGGCTCAGCGTCGAGACGGCGTCGGCGTGCAGCGTCACAGCTCGATCAGTCCTTCCAGGGGCTCGCGCGGCGTCAGCGGCTCGGTCGGGTGCCCGATCGCGACGGCGCCCAGCGGCTCCCAGTCGTCAGGAACACCCAGCACCGACCGCACGAGGCCCGCGCAGAAGATCGTCGACGACACCCAGCACGAGCCGAGGCCCTCGGCGGCCAGAGCCACCAGCAGGCCCTGCACGGCGGCGCCACCGGCGACCGTGAACATCGTCTTCTCGGCGTCGGCGCGACGGGCGTCGGGATAGGTGTGCGACCCGTCGCGCACGAGGAACGGCACGACGATCTCCGGCGCCTCCACCAGCAGGTCGCCACGCCGCACCCGGCGCGCGATCTGCTCGGGCGTGAAGCCGTCCGAAAGGAGATCGGATTCCCACTGCGAGCGCATCGCTTGGAGCAGCGCCAAGCGCTTCTCCCGCACCAGCACGAACCGCAGCGGCTTCGTGTGGTGCGGCGCGGGCGCGGTCAGTGCCGCACCGACAGCCCTGCGCACCACGGCGAGATCAACGGGTTCGTCCGAGTAGAACCGCACGGACCTGCGCATCAGCACGGCCTGAGCGCGGCCCTGGGCCAGCGCCTCCTCCGTGCCGAGGCTGAACAGGTCCTCCTCGACCGGCCGGTTCAGGTCGCGGGCCGTGGAGCCGTCGTCCACCACCTCGAACCCGCGCAGCACCGCCACCGGCACCGAGCCGAGCTTGCCCTTCACCAGGTCGGCGGCCGCGGCGATCTCGTCGGCGATCGCGACCATGGTCACCGCGAGCTCGTTGCCGTGCTCGTCCACCGCACCCGCGTAGTCGTGCAGCACGCGGATGCCGGACGCGCCGATCGCGGCGTCGGTCTGGCCCATCCGCCACGCGCGGCCCATGGTGTCGGTGATCACCACGGCGACCTCGACGCCCAGCAGGTCCTTCAACGCGCCGCGCAACGAGGCCGCGGAGCCGTCCGGGTCGACCGGCAGCAGCGCGATCTCGTCGCCCGCCACGTTCGAGGCGTCGACGCCGGACGCGGCCTGCACGATGCCGAGCTTGTTCTCGGTGATCAGCGTGCGCATCTTGCGGGCGAGCACCCGCACCGACTCCGCGTCGACGTGCTCGCGCCGGATCCGGTCCCGTTCCTCGGGATCGGCCGGTACCCGAACGAGTCGTCCCTCTACTTTGGACAGGATCTTGGACGTGACGATCAGCACGTCGCCGTCGCGCAGCCAGGGCGCGGCCGTCGCGATCGCGCCGGCCAGGTCGTCGCCGGGGCGAAATTCCGGCAGGCCCGGAACAGGCAGCAGCTCCAGTGCGGCTGCGGCGTGATCAGTCAACTTCGACTCCGGCCAGGTCCAGCGCGGCACGGGCCATCTGCGCCGTCGCGTCCACATCGGACATCAGCAGCGGGACGGCGCGCACCGCGACACCGGGCACGTCGGCGCGGTCGCCGGTGTGCACCAGCCACGCGTCGAGAATGCCGTCGGAGCACTTGCGGGAGCCGTAGTGCCGCCCGACCGCTTCGGCGGAGGTCTCCACACCGATCGCGTCCAAACAAGCGTCGGCCATGCCCCGCAACGGTTTCCCGCCGATGATCGGCGACAGGCCCACGACCCCGGCCTCGGTCTTGCGCAACGCGTCGCGCACGCCGGGAACGTTGAGGATCGTGCCGATGCTCACCACGGGGTTGGACGGGGCCAGGATCACCGCGTCGGCCTCGTTGATCGCGTCCAGCACGCCGGGCCCGGCGGTGGCGGTCTCGGCGCCGACGAACGCGAACGACTTCGCGGGCACGGCGGCCCGGTGCTTGACCCACCACTCCTGGAAGTGGATGGCCTTCGTCTCGCCGTCGAGTTCCACGACGACGTGCGTCTCCACGCGGTCGTCCGACATCGGCAGCAGCTTCACGCCCGGCTTCCACCGGTCGCACAGCGCCTCCGCCACGGCGGACAGCGGATAGCCGGCGCGGAGCATGCGGGTGCGAACGAGGTGCGTCGCGATGTCCCGGTCGCCCAGGCCGAACCACGTCGGCTCGGCGCCGTAGGCCGCGAGCTCCTCCTTGACGGTCCACGACTCGTCCGCACGGCCCCAGCCGCGTTCGGTGTCGATCCCGCCGCCCAGCGTGTACATGCAGGTGTCGAGGTCAGGAGTGATGCGCAGCCCGTGCATCCACACGTCATCGCCGGTGTTCACCACCGCGGTGACGTCCGCCCCTAGAGCTTTGAGTCCCTGCAGGAACCTCGCGCCGCCGACCCCGCCGACCAGTGCTACGACCTTCACGCCCGCCCATGCTTCCACAGCGCCGGGGGTGGCCTACAGGGAGCGCCAGAACGAGAACGTCCTCGAGCCGTTGACCGCTGAGAACGGGTCGCCGCCGATGAGCTCGAACACCCAGGTCGACGCCTCGAAGAACAACTGGCTGACGGCGCTGAAGCCGATCAGGACGGCGAACAGGACCAGCGGCGCCCACGGCCGGACCTTCGCGCCGAACCGCTGTGCCTCGTAGGGCAGGAACGGTTCGATGGCACCCCAGCCGTCCAGGCCGGGAATCGGCAGGATGTTCAGCACGAACGCGAACACCTGCAACAAAGCAAGGTACGAAATCGCGGCGCCGAGCGCGGCGGGCGGCGAGAAGATCGCGACGACCAGTGCGAGCAGAACACCGATCACGAGGTTCGAGAGCGGTCCCGCGAGTGAGACCAACGACTCGATCTTCTTCGAGCGAAGGGCGTGGTGGTTGATCCACACGGCGCCACCCGGAAGAGGGATCCCGCCCATGACCAGCAGCACCAGCGGCAGCACGATGCTGAGCACCGGGTCGGTGTAACGGCGGATGTCGAGCGTCAGATAACCCTTGTCACGTACGGAAAAGTCGCCGCCCTTGTACGCGACGGCGGCGTGCCCGAACTCGTGCAGGCACAGCGTCACCGCCCACCCGGCGAGCACGAACAGGATGGTGCCCGAGATGATGGCGACGTCACCTTCGAGCAGGGTGAGGACGGCTCCGGCGGCGGTCGCCGCGAGCAGACCTAGGAACAGTGGACTGGGGCGAACCGCTGATCGCTTCACCCCTCCAGTGTGGCGTGTCGGCTGGTGTCGTGGGCCGTTCGGGGACACGTTGCAACACCTGAATCACTGTCTGTGCTGCCAGTCAAGGTTTTTGCGGCCATCCGCGCGAATATCCCCCGACGTGTGGACTCCGCTTGACCGCCCGCTGTGACGCAGGTGTAATCACATCGGTGTCATTCGTCGTTGTGGGAACGGCGTCTGGCGTCCGCCAACCGGGGAGAGCGGAAGGCGAGGAGGCGGACGAAATGCAGGAATTCGAAGAGCTCGAAGAAGATCACGTCACGCAGCCGGTCGTGCAGGGCGAGCTGTCGTACCTGTTCGACCCTGCCGACGAGCAGGACTGGCAGGAGCGCGCGCTCTGCGCACAGACCGATCCTGAGGCGTTCTTCCCCGAAAAGGGAGGGTCGACTCGGGAGGCCAAGCGCATCTGCCTGGGCTGCGAGGTGCGTTCGGAGTGCCTTGAGTACGCACTCCAGCACGACGAACGCTTCGGCATCTGGGGCGGTCTCAGTGAACGAGAACGCCGCAAGCTGAAGAAGCGAGCCGTCTAGAAGCGTGATCTTCGTGCCCTAACTTGGGGGCGTGACAAGTCCTCAGCCGAGGCTCCGGACAGCGCCGGTGCTGTGCGTCCTGGTCTGCCACGACGGAGACCAGTGGCTCAGTACGGCGCTGTCCGCGTTGCGGCGTCAGCGAATTCGCCCTCGGCACGTGATCGCGGTCGACACCGGATCAACCGACCGGACAGCGAAGGTGCTGGCGGAGGCGGGGGATCTGCTGGACGGCGTGCTGACCGCGCCGCGTGGCACGGGCTACGGCACCGCCGTGCGGCTCGCGGTCGAACACGCCGTCGAACGGTGGGGTGACCCCGGCAAATGGCTGTGGTTGCTGCACGACGACAGCGCGCCCGAACCCGACTGCCTGGCCTCGCTGCTGACCGCGGCCGAGGTGTCGCCGTCGGCTGCCGTGCTGGGCCCGCTGTGCCTCGATTGGGTGGATTCTCGTCTGGTCGTCGAGGCGGGTTTGTCGACGGATTCTTCAGGACATCGACAGACTGGTCTGTCCTCTGCGGAGCATTCCGCATCGTTTCAGCAGAGCACCGAGGTTCTCGCCGTCTCGTCCGCGGGATCGTTGATCAGACGTGAGGTCTGGCACGCGCTCGGCGGTTACGACGAAGCGATGCCGCTGCTGCGCGACGATCTCGACTTCGGCTGGCGCGCTAATCGCGCGGGTCATTTGGTCCTGTGCGTACCGGTCGCACGCATGCGACATGCACGCGCCGCAACTAAAGGCTCACGTCGTTTGGACGCGGCCATGGCGCGGCCGGGACCGTCATTTCGTGGCGTCGACCGCGCGCACGGCATGCGCACATTTTTGGTCAATTGTTCAAGTTTCTCGTTTCTCGTCGGAGTTCCGCGACTGCTGTTCCTGTCGCTGCTGCGCGCCCTGGGCTTCCTGCTCCTCCGGCGTTTCGCGGACGCACACGCCGAAGTCGGCGCGGCCCGCTACCTCCTGACCAGAGGCCGTCTGCTCCAAGGCCGCCGCGCCCGCCGCGGTTCCGCCGTCGTGCGCGGCCTCTTCACCAGCAGACTCACCCGGCTGCGCAACGCGATCCGCGCCGGCGCCACCTTCCTGATCCGCCGCCGCGTCGAAGCGGACGCCGCGCTGGGTCGTTTGCCCGCAACCGATGCGGGTTCGACGTGGCTCGAACCATCCGAAGTGGACTCTCGCCCGGTCGGCCCGTCGGCGTTGCCCGCCGGTGCGTCCCGAGGCCGCCCGCGCGTCGCGGGCCTGCGCCGCCCACCGGTCGTCGTCCCCGTGGACGCCGCCCTGCCCGGCACGCTGCGCCCGGCACCGCGCCCCCGTCCGTCGCCCGGACCGCGCGGCGCTCCCGGCATGGTCTTCGTCGAGGTCGACCAGTCGCGGATGCTGCGTTCGCTGCTGCTCGCGCCCCCGGTCCTGTTGTTGTTCGGACTCTCGGCCGTCGCCGTGATCGCGAACTGGTCCCGGCTCGGCCTGAACCTCGCGGGCGGCCGGCTGCTCCCGGTCGGCTCGGCGGGGTCGGTCTGGTCGACCTACCTGTCGTCGTGGCACCCGGTCTTCGGCGGCACCGCGGCCCCCGCTCCCGCCGCGCTGGCCGTCCTGGGCCTGATCCCCGGCGGACCTTCCTTCGCCGTCGCACTGCTGTTGCTCGGCGACATCCCCCTCGCCGCGTTGTCCGCCTACATCGCGTCACGCGGCATGCGCGTACGCCGTTCCGTGCGCGCTGTGGTGGCCGCCTTCTACGGCCTGCTGCCAGTCGCCACGACCGCCGTCGCCGAAGGCCGCCTGGACGTCATCGTCGTGCACGTCGTGACGCCCGTGGTCTTCGCGGGCATCTACGCGGTGTTGCGCGCGTCGTCCACGCACGCCTGGCTGCCCATGGCTTCTGGCACCGCCATCGGTGTTGCTGTTTTGGGTGCCTTCTCGCCGCTGACCCACGTCGTGATCATCGTGGGCGCGTTGGCCGGGTTCATCGCCGTCACCGGCGGTGCGCGGCGGATCGCGGCGCTGTTCATGATCGTGCTTTTGCCGATGGGGCTGCTTCTGCCGTGGCCCGCCGTCTTGTTGCAGCACCCGGAGATGGTGCTCAACGGGCTTGGCGCCGCGTTCTCGTCGCCGCCACCGAACCTGGTCGTGTGTTCGGTCTTCGTGGCGGCCGCGTTCGCTGCCGCGGTGCTGCGGCCCAACGCGTCGATGTTGCCCGGGCTGTTGGTGATCGTGCTGGCGATTGGTGCGCTTGCTGCCGTGGCTGCTGTTGGGGCCTGGCCTGGGACGCCGTTGGTCTTGCTGGCCTGGGGACTCGTTTGTGTGGTGCTCGCCGGGTGTCAGCGTGGGGTGGCGCCTGGGGTTGCTGGGCAGGCTCGGGTGCGGCGGGCCGTCTACGTCGTTGGTGTGGTGACGTTGGTCAGTCTCGGAGTGGCCGGGTTGTTGGATCTGCGCTCTGGGCCGTTGAAGGCTGACGGTGGTGTGGCTTTGGGGCCGTCTTTGACCGCTGAGTTGGAGCGGACCGGGCGGTCTGTGTTGATCCTGGGGTCGCCGGTTCGTCAGGTTGCTGGGCGGATGCCGGCTTTTGGGGACGACGATCTGGTGCCCACTGTGTCGTCGCCCGCTCGGTTGCGGCGGTGGAACTCGTCTCTGGTGGACGGGGCGGCGCCTGCTGTGAAGACCGCGTTGGCTCAGGCCGCGGCTTCTGGGGTGGCTTTTGTGGTGTTGCCGTCCGAGGAGGTGGCTGCTCGGGTTCGGGCTGCTGCCGGCGAGTTGGTGTCGGTGGCGCCTGGTGCCTCTGATGGGCGGCCCGTGTTGCGGTTGCGGTTCGCTGCCGACACCGGGGTGTTGCTGGCGCCCGATCTGGCTCGGCGGGCTCGGACCGGTGGGGAGCCGTCTGAGGAGCTTGCGGCTTCTGGGGTGGTGCCGGTCAATTTGTCGTTGCCGGAGGTTGCGGTTCGGGTTTCACCTGGTGGGGAGGGGCGGGTGCTCGTTCTGGCTGCGGAGGACGAGCCTGGGTGGCGGGTTTTTGTGGATGGGGCTGAGGTGCCTGTGGTTCGGGCTTGGGGGCACTTGGTCGGGGTGCCGTTGCCGGGTTCTGCTGCTGAGGTTCGGGTGGAGATGTCTTCGACCTTGCGGGACTTTTTGCTGTTGGGGCAGGCGGCGGCCGCGTTGTTCACGTTGTTGACTGCGATACCTACTCGTCGGAAGGGCGCGTCGGGTCCGTAGGTCGTCCCCCGGTTGCGTTGGCGGCTGCGCGTTGAGAGTTCGTAGGTGGTCACCTTGCGAGGGGATGTGGCGGCTGATTCCTGGGGCTCCGCCCCAGACCCCGCCAATCTGATCAAAAGCCGGGGTCTACGCCGTACGCGGGTTGATGGCACGCCTGTTGCGTTGGGCGGAGGCGCGTTGCTTTGGTGGTTGCGTTGGTGGGGTGGCTTCGTCACGAGCCGAGCCAAGAGCGGGCCACAGCCAGGAAGGGATGTCAACTCGACGAAAAGCGTGTCGAGTTGACATC